>CAIWKE010000026.1 GCA_903913215.1 uncultured Holophagaceae bacterium | reverse complement strand
GCTCGGCGAGGACTTCCAAGGATGGGCAGGCTCTACCGGCCTTGACCTCCTGGTAGAGGGCGGAACCAAGAACCTCCTCGACCTTCCCGCCCTCGTGCATCGCCAGCAAGGCCAGGACGCGCTCGCGGGCGGCCTCCAGCCGAACTTGCCGCCCTCTCCCCACTGACGAAGTGAGAGCAGGTAGGACAGTGCGACGGAGAGGATGGGAACCCCCACTCGTGGCGTTACCGCCGATGCCCTGCCCTGAGTTTTTCTGGGCAGCGGCTGCGGCCTTGGCTTCCAGTGTGCGGCTCGCATTCGGATTAGGAGCCTCCCCGACCCCATCAGCGAGCCACTCAAGGTCGCAGGGATACATCGCCGCGATCTTCTCAAGCCGAGCCTTGGGGACGTCGCGAACCCCCTTCAAGAAGTCGTAGAGCGTCCCCCTGTGGATCCCCAACAACCCGGCGAGGGATGAGGGGCCACCGACCTGGCTGGCGAGTAACTGAAGCCGGTCTTGGACTGTCGCCATCTTGGTTGAGGTCACGTGATGCCCCCGAATATTACAAATTCAGGGTGTGGCTGAAATTTCTACTTGTCAAGCAGTGTCCATTGCGTAACATTAAGATGTATTAGGGAGCCACGACATGGCAATTTTGAACATCAAAGCAGCCCGGAAGTGGCTTGGTGAACTCCTTCAGCGTTCTGGCCCCATCACCCCCAGGACTTGGCGGGGCATGGTGGACCAAGGGCTGCCTATCGGCCTTATTGGCGGTGCCCCCTTCGTTAGCACCGACGCCGTGGAGGCGTGGCTTGAAGCGCGAGCCGGTCTGCCCCTTTCCCACAGCCCGATGCCCATCCAGGTGACACGCCCCTCGAATGTTGCGACCCAACGGCGGGTCGGACGCCCGAGGAAGCAGCCCTTGTAAGTCCCCTTCATTAGCCACGAAACGAGGCCGGTGAGGGCCTCAGCCACAACCACACTTCAGCAGTCACGAGAGTCATCAAGATGGGTTACAACAACGGCCTCATAAAAATTGGCAACTTCTGGCACTACCGGATCAGCGTCCAGGGAGAACTCCTGCGCGGATCGACCAAGTGCTCTTCTCATGCGGACGCCGTGCGGTGGCTTGAGCGATTGCGGGCCAAGATTGCGCTTGAGGGCATTGGCATCCGCGAGGTGCCAACCCTCCGGCAGGCATTGGAAGGGTGGTCGGAGTCCGCCCCCCTAACCAATCAGAAGGGCCAAGTCGATTCCATGCGATCTGCGATCCTCAACCACTTTTTCTCTCTGCTTGATGTTCGGATCGACCGCCTCACCACTGACAAAGTCCAGGCCGTTCTCCTCAGCTACATGCGGGGAGCAGGTGATGGTCCGGGGCGTCAGAAGCACACAACTGGCGGTGCGAACGCCCTTCTGCTGCGGCTCAACACCTTGCTCGGATGGGCAGTCCGTTGCGGACTCATCACCAAGAAACCCCACCAGGTCCGGCGTTTCAAGCGCCAGGAGAAGCCCCGGCCCGTTGTGCGGGCAGACAAGGCCAAGGACTTCCTTGCGGCGGTGGAAGTCGGCACAACCTCCATGGATCTTCAACTGGCTGTGGCACTGATGCTCGGCCTTGGCCTTCGGGAGAGCGAGGCCCTGGGAGCCCGCTGGGAGTTCTGGGACCAGGTCCGTGGACATCTTGTGATCGGCAGGCTTGAGCATGGGGAGTTCTACACGAAGGGTGGTGAAGCGCGGCGGTTGCCACTGCCGCCTTGGCTCCTGGAGCGGATGAACACCCGCTGGGAGGCCGATGGAAAGCCTTCTGAGGGCCTCATCCTGCCTGGGGCAACCAAGCTGGTGAAGGGAAAGAAGGTCGTCTTCCCCCACCAGCCTGGGTTCACCAAGAAGATCGTGGTTAAGGCTGGCTGCGCTATCGGCCTCCCTGGCCTGACACCGCACCGGCTGCGGGCCTCCTTCGCCACGGCCCTCGTCCTGGAGGCCGGTGTCAGCCTTCCTCAGGCCAAGGAGATGCTTGGCCACAAGGACATCCAGACCACCATGAAGTATGTGGCTGTCGCGGAATCACACGCAGATGCGATGAATGCCCTCGCACTCGTGCAGAACATCTAAGCAAAACACTCGATTCTGAAATTACCTTACGATGTAATAGACCACCACAACTACCATGATGTATGTAGTTACGAAGCCATTGTGCCACTCATAACCCAAAGGTCGTAGGTTCAAATCCTACCCCCGCTACCAAACGAACGCTGACCGGAGCCCGAGAACTCCGGTTTTCGCGTACGCCCGGCATCAGCCCAGTAGGATTTGAACCTACGAGGAGGCTCCGACTCCACGAGCGCCTTGCGCGAGTGGGAGCAGGCTCCGGGGGAGCCTGCATCAGGCGGAGGATCGCGAAGGCGCCACTTGATGTGGCGCAGTAGCGAGACCGGGGGACGCAAAGCGGACCCAGTTCGAATCTCGCTCACAAGGGCCACCAAGCAGGCCGGAGAGCAGCCCGGATCGGGTGCCCCAGCAAGACCGTGGGACGCGCAGCGAACCCAGTTCAATTCCCGGTCACATGGGCATGCGATTGCCGATGGACCGAAACCCAGCTTCGGGCTACCTTCCACCCTGTTCCCTCTAATCGTCGTGCAGGAGTCCCCATGGAACCATCCCTCTTCAACGTAATCTCGTCCACCGACATCACCGTAGGGGTCATCCTCGGTCTGCTTGCCTTCCTCGCCCTGACCTGCGTGGTTTCGGGATTCTTCACCGTCGCCCAGAATGAAAGGGCTGTGAAGACCTCCTTCGGCCGGGCTGAGCGGGTGGGCAGCGCGACCACCCTGGATGATCCCATCGCCCAGCACCTGACGGTGGAGGAGCGGGATCGCTACACCTATCCCCAGGTGCGGGTGATCCCACCCGGCGGTCCCTACTTCAAGTGGCCCTGGGAGAAGGTCTACAAGGTATCCGTGGCCACGGAGACGCTGAACATGGCCTATGATCCGGCGGATCCCAGGGCCAATCAGGGGGGCACCCTCCTCGAGGCCGTCACCAAGGATCAGCTGAACACCGGACTGACTGGCCAGATCCGCTTCCATGTGAGCGAGCGGAACCTCTACGCCTTCTTGTTCGGGATCAAATTTCCGATCGCCCATGTGATGGGGTACTTCGTCAGCCTGCTGCGCGAACGGATCGCCAATTTCGAGGCACCTTCCGGCGAGAAGCTCCTGGAGGCCAGCGACACCAGCACCGTGGCCGGCATCTCCATCAACGACCTGCGAAAGAACCTCAGCAGCCTCAATGATCGGATGGTCGAGGAGTGCCGCTGCTCCGAGGCCAGGTATGGGATCTCCCTGGATGCTTCGCTCATCACGGCCATCGACCCGCCCATGGAAGTGGAATCCGCCCTTGCGGCCATCAACACGGCCCACAACGAGGTGTCTTCGGACATCTCCCGGGCCCAGGCGGCCGCAGATCAGAAGATTACCCAGTCCAAACGTGCCGTCGAGATCGAGACCCTCAATGCCCAAGCCGAGGTCGAGCCCCTGCGCCTGCTGGCCGGGGAGCTCTCCGCGCTCAAGCAGAAGGGAGGCGCCAAGGCCCTGGAAGCCTATGTGCGCAATGTCCGGCTGGGCCTCTTCGCCAAGGCCGGCCGCACCGTGCTGGAGGTCAAATGATCGGCATCCTGATTTCCGCCGTCATCACCTTCATCGGCCTGTTCCTGGTCGTGGGCCTCAGCATCGGCATCGCCAAACTGTTCGGCATGTACGCCATCGTCCGGGAACGCCGCTGCCTCGTGTACACCCTGTTCGGCAAGGTCGTGGCCACCCTGGATGAACCCGGCCTCCATTTCCTGTGGGCCAAGCTGGGCCCGAAAGCCCTCATCATCAATGTCCTGGGCAAGTGCAATGAGCTGGACCTGTCCCTGGACCAGGACTACCTGCGCAGCCAGCCCGTCAACTCCGAAGAGGGCGCGCCCATGGGCATCGGCGTCTGGTACGAGATGTACATCAGCGACCCAGTGGCCTTCCTCTTCAAGAACGCCGATCCCCGGGGTTCCTTGGCCGCCAACGTCAGCAACTCCACGGTCCGGTGCCTGAGCAACCTGCCGCTGGAGAAGATGCTCGTGGACCGCCACCCCATGTCCAAGACCGTTCGGGATGAGGTCTCGCCCCTGTCCCATGACTGGGGCTATCGGCTGGGCTCCGTCTACATCCGCAAAGTCCACTTTCGGGACACGGGGATGATCAACCAGATCCAGGCCAAGGTCGTGAACCGCCTGCGCCAGGTGACCTCCACCATCAAGCAGGACGGCACCAACCAGGTGAACATCATCACCAGCACCGCCGACCGCCAGGCCGCCGTGGAATTCGCCAAGGCCGGTGCGATCCGGCCTGAGATCGTCGGCACGGGGCTGAAGGAGATCTCCGAGGACCCCGCCGTGCTGGAGACTCTGTTCGAGGTGCTTGAGACCCAACGCATCCTGGCCAGTGGCGCAGCCATCACCCTGGTACCCGCCAAATCCCCCTTCCTCTCAGATCTGCTGGCCTCTGCGCCACCTAAGTGAACCCGCGAATGACCACGAATACTCCATAGGACTCCCCGCACGGCGCTATGCTAGCCGTCCATCTTGTGGAGTTCCCTATGGCCATCTCCCGCATCGCATTCGCTCTGGCTCTGGCCAGTGGCTTGGCCTCCGCCCAGGCTCCGACCACCCCCAAGCCCGCCGCAGCGCCGGCTCCCACGACCTCCCAGGTGCTGGACCGCCAGCTGAGCAACCTGGAGCGGGAGTTTGTCCCCGCCGCCGAGGCCATGCCCGAAGAAAAGTTCAACTTTGCCCCCACCAACGGGGAGTTCAAGGGTGTGAAGACCTTCGCCGAGCAGGTCAGGCACATAGCCTCCGCCAACTACATGTTTGCGGCGGGGATCGCCGGGGAAAAGGCCCCCGCCGATCTGGGCGGCGAGAATGGCCCCGAAGCCCTCAAGACCAAGGCCGAGATCATCACGTATCTGAAGGCCTCCTTCACCTACGCCCACAAGGGCTTCGCGGCCCTGACCGAAGCCAATGCCACTGCTTCGATCCCCACCCCCTGGGGCCAGGGCACGACCACGCGACTCGCCCTCGCCACCCTCACCGTGGCCCACGGCTTTGATCACTACGGACAGATGGCGGTGTACCTCCGCATGAACGGCATCATCCCCCCCGCCAGCCGCAAGCCCTGAAGCATGCACCTGGCCCGCCCCCTCGCCGCCCTCATCCTTGGCGCCCTGGCCCTGCAGCCCATCGGGGCCCAGGTGCCTGTGCGGGATGCCGCCGATCTGCAGAAGCAGCTGGACCGGCTCCAGACCCTGGGCACCGTGCTCTACATCGCGGCCCACCCCGATGATGAGAACACCGCGGTGCTGGCCACCCTTTCCAAGGGGCGCAACCTCCGCACGGCCTACCTCGCCATCACACGGGGCGGCGGGGGGCAGAACCTCATCGGCCACGAACTGGGGGATGGCCTCGCCGCCATCCGCACCCAGGAACTCCTGGCCGCCCGGCGCATCGATGGCGCCGAGCAGTATTTCACATCCGCCGTGGACTTCGGCTTCTCCAAATCCGCTGAGGAGTCACTGCGTTTCTGGAACCATGACGCCGTGCTGGGCGAAGTGATCCGCACCATCCGCACACTCCAGCCCGACGTCATCCTCACCCGCTTTCCCCCGGACGTGCGCGCGGGCCACGGCCACCACACAGCTTCGGCGATGCTGGCCATCGAGGCCTTCAAGGCCGCCGCGGACCCCACCCGATTTCCCGAGCAGCTGAAGGAGGGCCTCCGCCCCTGGCAGGCCACCCGTCTCCTCTGGAACAATTATCGGTTCACGGACGAGGTTCCCAAACCCCCGCCCGGCAGCCTCAGCCTGGATGTGGGCGCCTTTGATCCACTCTTGGGCCGCTCCTACGGTGAGCTGGCCGCCGAAAGCCGCAGCCAGCACCGCAGCCAGGGTTTCGGTGTCCTGGCCCAGCGCGGCCAGCGAGAGGAGACCTTCGAGCTGCTGGCGGGCCAGCCCGCCAAGGCCGACCTTTTTGAGGGCCTCGACCTCGGCTGGTCCCGCCTGCCTGGAACACAGGCCCTGGCCGCTCTGCTGCGCGAGGTGCGGCAAAGCTTCCGGCCCGAGCAACCCGCCGCCAGCCTGCCCCTGCTGCTGCGGGCCCGCTCGGCCCTGCGCGCCCTGCCGCCGGAACTGCAGGCTGAGCCCCTGCTGCGCACCAAGGCCGCCGAACTGGAAGAGACCCTCCGTGCCGCTGCGGGCCTCTGGGTGGAGGCCATCGCCGATCGGCAGCGCGTGGCTGTGCTGGACCACCTCACGGTGAACACCTCCGTACTGGCCCGGGGCAGCGCCGTCACGCTGGAGACCCTGGACCTGGAAGCCGTCAGCCCCGAAGGCAGCCGCCTCCTGGAATCCCACCGCGAACACCTGTCCCTGGCAGACAACCAGCCCCGCAAGGGCAGCTTCAGTTTCACGGTGCCCACCGGCACGCCCCTGGGCCAGCCCCACTGGCTGGGCGGCCCCGGCTCCGAGTCCTGGGTGGGACGGCCCGAATCCCCAGCCCCCTTCCGCCTACGGGCCAAGCTTAGCCTGACCGGCGGCAGCTTTGAGGTCGTGGTGCCCGTGCAGTTCCGCTTTCGCGATCCGGTGCTGGGCGAGCGCTACCAACCTCTGGCCGTCGTGCCGACCGCCCTTGTGACCCTCGCCGAGAAGGTTCAGATCTTCGCGGAAGCCAAGCCCCAGGAGGTGCACCTCAAGGTGCTGGCCGGGGCCAGCAGTGCCAGTGGCCGCCTGCGCCTGGGCGTGCCCAGCGCCTGGAAAGTGGAACCTGCCGAGCAGAGCTTCGCCCTCCTCAAGGCTGGCGAGGAGCGGGAACTCTCTTTCCGCCTGACCCCGCCGCCCCAGACCGCATCCGGTGAGCTGGTGGCCGAGGTGGACACCGGCGCGGGCTTCCAGCCGGCCCGCGGCCTGGTCGAGATGGACTACCCGCACATCCCGCTCCAGACCCTGCTGTCCCTGGCCAAGAGCCGCCTGGAACGCTTCGAGCTGAAGCACAACGGCCACCGCATCGGCTATGTCATGGGCGCCGGGGACGACATTCCCCAGGGCCTGCGCCGCATCGGCTACGAGGTGGAGCTGCTGTCGGATGAAGCCCTGGCCCGGGAGGAGCTGGGCCGCTTCGACGCCATCGTGCTGGGCATCCGCGCCTTCAACACCCGCCCCGCCCTGCACACCCTCAAGGAGCGCCTCCACGCCTACGTGGCCGCAGGTGGGACGGAGGTGGTGCTCTATACCGTGAACACCGGCTTCCCGGGCATCAACGCCGCCATGGTCACCGAAAGCATCGGCCCCTTCCCCTTCAAGGTGGGGCGCAAGCGGGTGACGGATGAGACGGTGCCCGTGCACTTCCTGCGGCCCGAGCACCCGCTCTTCCACTGGCCCAACGAGCTCAGCGCGAAGGATTTCGACGGCTGGGTGCAGGAGCGCAGCCTCTACCACGCTGAGGGCTGGGATGCCCGCTACCAGCCCCTGCTGGGCATGGCGGATCCCGGTGAGACGGAGGACGGCGGCGCCCTCCTGGTGGCGAAGCACGGCAAGGGCGTCTACGCCTACACGGGGCTGGCCTTCTTCCGCCAGCTGCCGGACGGCGTGCCCGGCGCCACGCGCCTCTTCGCCAACCTGCTGGCCCTGGGCCATGCCCATGATTGAACCAGTCCCCCCCAAGGCTGAACCCCCACCGCCGCTGTTGGGCTCTTGGAACCGCCTCTACGCCGTGGTGGTGGGGGAACTGCTGCTCCTGTTACTGCTGTTCCTGATCTTCACCTGGGCTTTCTCGTGAGCCGCCTGGACTGGGCCGTCCTCATCGCCGCCCTCCTCTTCGTGGTGCTCTGGGGCCTCTACAAGGGCCGGGGCGCCGCCACGGGCGAAGGCTACATCGGCGGGGGCCGTGACCACCGCTGGTGGCTCATCGGCCTCTCCATCGTGGCCACACAGACCAGCGCCATCACGTTCCTGTCCACACCGGGCCAGGCCTATGTGGATGGCATGCGCTTCGTGCAGTTCTACTTCGGCCTGCCCCTGGCCGCGGTGCTGCTCTCCATCACGGTCATCCCCCTCTACCACCGCCTGAAGGTTTCCACGGCCTACGAGATCCTGGAGGCCCGCTTCGACCTCAAGACCCGGCTCCTGGCCGCCAGCCTCTTCCTCATCCAGCGCGGCCTGGCCGTGGGCATCACCATCTTCGCCCCGGCCCTGGTGCTGTCGGTGCTGCTGGGCTGGAGCCTGCACGCCAACATCCTCCTGGTGGGCACCCTGGTGATGCTCTACACCGTGACCGGGGGCACCAAGGCCGTGGCCTGGGCCCACAGCTCCCAGATGCTCATCATCGCCTGCGGCATGCTGCTGGCCGGGATCATGACCGCCCACCGCCTGCCCGCCCACGTGAGCCTGAGCGATGCCCTCCATGTGGCCGGAGGGCTGGGACGCCTCAACGTGATCGACACCCACTTCGACCTGCACAGCCGCTACAACCTCTGGTCCGGCTTCATCGGCGGCACCTTCCTGATGCTGTCCTACTTCGGCACAGACCAGTCCCAGGTGCAGCGCTACCTGGCGGGCAGCTCGGTGACCCAGAGCCGCCTGGGCCTGCTGCTGAACGGCATGATCAAGGTGCCCCTGCAGTTCCTCATCCTGCTGCTCGGTGCCCTGGTCTTTGTCTTCTACCAGTTCCACACGCCGCCCCTCTTCTTCAACCCGGGCCCCGTGAAGCAGGTCATGGCGGGGCCGGACGCCGGAGCCTACCGCGCCCTGGAGGGTGACTTCGCCCGGGCCCGGGAGCACCAGAGCCAAGTGGCCGAGGCCTACGTCACCGCTCGGCACAGCGGTGACCCGGCCACCATCGCCACTGCCAAAGGCCAGCTCCAGCAGGCCCATGCGGCCAGTGAGATCGTGCGGAAGCAGGGCGTCGCTCTCATCGAGAAGGCCAACCCCGGCACGAATCCCAGCGATACGAACTACATCTTCCTGGCCTATGTGCTGAGCAGCCTCCCGGTGGGTCTCGTGGGCCTGGTCATCGCTGCCGTGTTCTCAGGCTCCATGTCCTCCATGTCCGGCGAGATCAGCGCCCTGGGCGCCACTACCGTGGTGGACCTGTGGCGCCGCCTGATCGGGGGCAGCCAGGGCCAGCGCGAGGTGTGGGTGGGCCGCATCGCCACCTTCGTCTGGGGTGGCTTCGCCATGGCCTTCGCTGAGTACGCCGCCCGCCTTGGCTCGCTCATCGAAGCCGTGAACATCCTGGGTTCGCTGTTCTACGGCACCATCCTCGGCATCTTCATCACGGCCTTCTACGTCAAGCGCGTGAAGGGCGGCACCGCCTTCTACGCGGCTCTGGTGGCAGAGGTCGGCGTGGTGGCCTGTTTCAAGTTCACGGCCATCTCCTTCCTCTGGTACAACGTCATCGGCTGCGTGGCCGTGGTGGCCCTGGCCTGGTGCTTCAGCTTTGTCCAGCCGGCGGAGGTCCAGCCATGTTCCTGAGCCTGGGGCCCCTCCCGGCCCGTCCCGACGCCATTCCCCGCGCCGCCCAGTTGGCGGGTCTAGCCACGGCCGATGTCATGCGCCTCCTGACAGGCACCTTTCCCCGCATCCTCCTGCGCAACGCGGCCGAACCCGAGGCCCTGCTCGCAGCCTTCCAGGCTGAGGGCTACCTCGCCTGGGCCTCGGATCCCGCCCAAGCCCAGAGCGATGCTCAGCGGATGGTCTTGCGAGATCTCAGCTGGACCGAGGATGGCTTTCTGGCCCAGGATGGCCAGGGTCACAGCCAGGCCTGCCCCTTCGCCGCCGTGCGGCTCCTCCAGCGGGGCACGCGCACCCACGCGGCCACCGTGCTGGAGACCTCCACCAGCCGCAAGGTGGACCTGGGCCGGGCCCTGCTGAGTGGGGGCATGATGATCACGAAGAAGGTCACCACCACCACAGAACGCACCACCCACGCCAAGGAGCCTTTCCTCCTGGTCCAACGGAGCGACGGCCTGCCGGATTTGATGATCTACGAGCACCGCATGAGCTACCAGTGCCTGGGCACGGCCATGGGCCACGCCACCCTGGCCAACCTGGGACTCCTGGTGGCGAAGTTCCAGTCCCTCTGCCCCCAGGCCCCCCTGGACGACCGCGTCAACCGCCCAGGCTTCGTGGCGGGCCTGCCCATGCTGGGGCTGGATCCCGTCGACCTCGGCCTCTTCCTGGTGTCTGAGGCAAGGCAGCGGGGCTGCTGAGGGCCCTTCAGTCCAGGCCGCCCTTCTGGCGGAATGCCTCGATCTCGGCATGCGTTCGGGCAAGGTAGGCGGGGTAGCAGTCGGGGCAGAGGCCATGGCTGAAGCTGGCCACGGAGTGCTCGCTGATGTAATGTTCGATGGCCTCCCAGTAGCCGCCGTCGTTCTTGATCTTCTTGCAGAGCATGCAGATGGGCAGCAGGCCGTGGAGGATGCGGATCTGCGAGGCGTGGGCCTCGGCCAGGGCCATGCGGGCCTCCACCCGCTCGGTGATGTCCGTGCAACTGCCGACATAGCCAGTGAAGGCACCCTGCGCATCCTGGGTGGGCACGCCCCGGTCGAGGATCCACCGCCAGGCACCATCGTGGCGGCGCAGCCGGTATTCCATCTCGAAGACCTCCCGGCGCTCGAAATGCTCCAGGTAGTAATCCAGGCAGCCCTGGAGATCCTCAGCGTGCACCCCTTCCGCCCAGCCGTTACCCACCTCCTGCTCCAGGCTGCGACCTGTGAATTCCGTCCAGCGCTGGTTGAAGTAGTCGCAGAGTCCGTCCGTGCCGGCCCTCCAGATCATGATTGGGGCCTGCTCCACCAGGACCGCATATTCCGTTGAGGTCAGAATGGGGTCTTGGTTGGTCATGCTGAGCTCCGCCCCTTGGATGCCATGGTTTCGACCGGAAGCATGGCGGGGTTGAATTAAAAAAACGACCCTTTTCAAGATAGTGATGGGAGTCGCTCTTGAAGGGTTGCATCATCTTGTGATGCTCATCCGCTCCGCTTCTCTCCTCACCCTTCTGAGCCTGGCCGTGGTGTCAGCTTCGGCCCAAGAGCCCATCGATGCGGCCATGAACGCCCGCATCCGGGAGGAGGCCCTGCAGCACTCGCAGATCATGGCCACCCTGCATCCGCTCACGGATGTCTATAGCCCCCGGCTCACGGGCTCGCCCACCTACAAGGCGGCGGCGGAATGGTCCCGCGACCGCCTTGCCGCCTGGGGCCTGAAGGCCCAACTGGAGACCTGGAACTGGGGCCACCCGGGTTGGGCCAATGAGCGTTGCTCGGCTCACGTGGAGGCCCCCTGGCAGGGCCACCTGCCCGTGGAAGTGCTGGCCTGGACGCCCTCCACCCAGGGTACGGCCCGCGGCGCCGCCTACCACCTGCAGATCCCCGAGGAACCCACCCAGGAAGAGCTCACTGCCCTCTTCGCCACTGCCGCCGACAAGGTGATCGGCCGCATCGTGCTGGCGGGCTCCCTGAAGGAACTGCCCGCCCTCAATCCGAACCCTCCTGCGCCCAGACTTTCGGACGAGGTGCTGGCCCGCCGCTTCGATCCGGCCAATCCCACCGCTCTGGGCCGCCCGGCCACGCCGCGCCGCGCTGGGGCCTTGGAGGCCCGGGTCATCAACCAGCAGGTGGACGCCTTCCTGTTGGAGCACAAGGCCCTGGCCCGCCTCAACGACAGCGCCCTGCGCAATGGCCAGGTCCGCGCCTTCAGCAACCGCAGCTATGACCCCACCAAAGTGCTGCCCACCCTCGTGCTGCGTCATGAGGACTACGGCCGCATCGTCCGGGTGCTGGCGGATGGCACCGAGGTGAAGCTGGCCCTGGAGGTCACCAACCGCTTCTACCCATCCAACACTCAGGGCTACAACGTGGTGGCTGAGATTCCCGGCACGGACAAGGCCGCGGAGGTGGTGCTGCTGGGCGCCCACCTGGATGCCTGGCACACAGCCACGGGCGCCACGGACAACGGCGTCAACTGCGCCGTGATGATGGAGGTGGGCCGCATCCTCCAGAAACTCGGCCACCCCCGGCGCACCATCCGTATTGCCCTCTGGGACGGCGAGGAACACGGCCTCCTGGGCTCTGCGGCCTACGTGGAGGCCCACTATGGCAGTGCGGAAAACCCCAAGCCCGCCTTCGGCGAACTGGTGGCCTACTTCAACTGCGACTCCGGGGCGGGCCAGATCCGAGGCTTGTCAATGTTCGGTCCCTCTGCCGGCGCCCAGGTGCTGCGCGAGCTGCTGGTGCCCTTCCAGGACCTCGCGGTGCGCGGCGCTGCGGCCAATGGCAACCGCCCCAGCAAGCTCCGCTCGGGACCCTCCTCGGACCAGGCCTCCTTCAGCGGCGCGGGCCTGCCCGCCATCAGCGTGGTCCAGGACGGACTGGAGTACTTCGAATACACCTGGCACACCACCCTGGACACCCTGGAGCGGGTCCCGCCCGAGGATGCCAAGCGCAGCGCCGCCGTGCTGGCTTCCGTGGCCTGGCACCTGGCCAACCGCCTGGAGCGCCTGCCCTTCTTCACCAAGGACACGCTGCCCCCTGTGCCCGCCCCCCCGAAACCCTAGGGTCAAGCCCGGATGGCTTCCGCCAACCCCTGACGCAGATCCTTGAGCCCGTATGGCTTGGCCAGGAGCCGCACCTTCGGAACGGCTTCCACGAGGTCCAGGGCCACCTGATCCACCCGGCCCGTGGCCAGGAGGACCGGAGTCGCAGGCAAGACCCGGCGCAGTCGCACCAGGGTCTCGGCCCCGCTTAGGCCTGGCATGTTCATGTCCAGCACGATCAGGTCTGGCTTGAATCCAGCCTCCACCATGGTCAAGGCCTCCTCGCCACTAAGGACGGGGCTCACCCCGTGCCCGAGCAGCTCAAGCATGGCCTGGGTGGAACTCTGAACCAGCTCGTCGTCATCCACGAGGAGCACCTGAAGCACGCCGGGCAGGTGCTCGAGCAGCAGGTTGCCCTTGGCCTCCGGGGCCACTGCCTCAGCCTGGCAGCGGGGGAACCGCAGCGTGACGCGGGTGCCCTGGCTCGGCACACTGTGGAGGTCCAGCTCGCCCTTGTGGGCCTTCACGGTACTGTAGACGAGGGAGAGCCCCAGGCCCGTGCCCTTGCCCAAATCCTTGGTGGTGAAGAAGGGATCCAGGGCCTTGGCCAGCACCTCCTTGGGCATGCCGGAGCCGCTGTCCTCCACCGTGACTTCCACCTGACCGGGCTCCAGATTCCGGGAGCTGATTGCCAGGGTGCCACCCTCGGGCATGGCGTCCACGGCATTGACGCACAGGTTCATGAAGGCGCTGGTGAGGGCGCTCGCATCGCCTCGGATGGGCCAGAGGTCCTCGGCCAACTCCAGGCGCAGTTGGATGCGTGAGAGCGTGGTGCGGGCCAGGAGCTGGACCTCCTCGCGCAGCAGGATGTTCAGGTCCAGCACCGCCTCCTCCGTGGGAGTCTGGCGGGCCAGGCTCAGCAGACTCTTGACCATGTGGCCGCCCCGCTGGGCCGCCTTGGCGATGGTCTCGAAAGCCTGGTGGGCCTGACTGCCCTCCGTGGCCTGGGGCAGGTTTGCCGTGGCCAGGCCGAGGATGGCCGCCAGCACATTGTTCATGTCGTGGGCCACGCCGCCGGCGAGGCTGCCCAGGCTCTCCAGCTTCTGGGCGTTCTGCAGCTGGTGCTCCAGGCGCAGCCGTTCCTCCTCGGAGCGCTTGTGTTCCGTCACGTCCTCCATGAGCACCAGCAGGTAGTTGAGGGTGCCGTCCGGGTTGCGGACGCAACCCACGGACTGCTCCACCTGGATCTGGGCACCATCCTTGCGGATGAGGCCTTGCGTGATGGTGAATTCATTGATGCGCCCTGAGGCCAGCTGTTCGTACTGTGCCTGGCTCTCGGATCGGTCGTTGGGATGGGTGAGGTCCACCCAGCTGATGCCCGCCAGGTCTTCGCGCGTGTAGCCAGTGATCTCGCACCATTTGTCGTTCACCTCAACCCAGTGCCGGTCCGGGTTCGAGATGGCCATGCCCACGATCTGGCGCTCAAAGAAGAGCCGCATGCGCTCATCGTTGGCCTTCAGGGACGCCTCTGCGACCCGGTTCCGCCGCCAGGCACGAATCAACTGGATTCCAACCAGGGCGGAGACCAGGAGGAGTCCCGCCAGGGCGCCGCCCATGTTCAGGGCCGAGTGGTGCCAGTCCGCAAGGTACTCATCCTTGGCTAGGCCCACGAAGATGTAATAAAGCCCGCTATCGAATTTCCGGTAACCCCAAGTACGTATGCGCTGATCCAGACCCGAGGGGGCATCGTAGGTGCCGCCGCCCTGGCCGCGGGCCACCAGATCCAGGAATTCTGGGGACATCTTTTTGTGCCCCACGGCGCTGCCAAGCCCCTCGGGCTCCGGGTAGCGTGCCACCAGGGCCAGGTCAGAGCCATCCCTCAGCGCGAAGGCGCCATGCTGACCCACGTGGATGGAGGAGAAAAGCCGGTCGATCTGCTCCAGGGCCAGGGCACCGAAGGCCACGCCGCCAAACCTGCCATCGGGATGGTTGATGCGGCGGGCCAGGATGATTACCCACCGATCCCCGATGCGACCTTTCAAGGGACGGGAGACCACCAGGCGGTCACCGGGGTGGTCCCGCAGCTGGCTGAAATAGGGCCGGTCCGAGATATTGACCGTCCCCTCGGCGCCGGACTTGGCCCCGAAGACCAGGTTGCCCCGCTCGTCAGCAACGCGGAAACCATCCAGCTCCGGCAGCGCGATCCGGGCCAGATCGGCGTAGGCCCCCAGGGCTTTCGGATCGAAGCCCCGCCCGGCGAGCTGGCGTTCCGCATCCCGGGACAGGGCGAAGATGCCCACGTCCACCTTCCGGATGGTGCCGCTGATGTTCTGCTCCAGCACCTGGGCCAGGTTCTGCGCCGTGACCGCGGCCTGGTCCGCATACTGGCGCCGGCTCCGGGCCAGCGAATAGCCCGCCAGGGCCACCAGCACCAGGTTGAAACCCAGGGCCCCCAGCACCACCAGGGCCATGAACCGGTTCGCGCTCATCCTCGCGTGTTTGGGACCCGCCAAATGGATTACTCCTGGAGCCCCAGACCTAGTGGACGTGCTCAGAACAATTAAATCAGATCTTCTGGTCAAATTCCGCGACTTTTGAACAGATTTACTCCCCCCGAGGCCAGTGCGGCGCCTCGATTCCGTTAAAGTTCAGCCCATGGCTGAAGCTCGCGTGGTCCTGATCAAGATTGCCGGCATGTTCCTCCTCATCCTGGGGGGCTGGGTGGCCCGGCGCCGTGGTTATCTCAAGGAGGAAGCCAGCGCCACCCTCAGTCGCATTGTGGTGGATGCCGCCTTTCCCGCCCTGGTCTTCACGCAGCTGCTGCGCTCGGTGGACGCCTCGGTGTTGCGCCAGGACTGGCTGCTCCCCCTGCTGCCCCTGCCCCTGGTGCTCATCGCCTACCTGGTCGGCCTTGGAGTGACGCCCCTCTTTGGCGCCAAGTCCACCCGGAACACCGTGCTCTTTCTCATCACCAGTCCCAACTGGGTCTTCCTGCCCCTGCCCATCGCAGAGGCTCTCTACGGCCCTGAGGGCGTGCGCATCGTGCTGCTCTGCAACGTGGGCGCCCAGCTGGCCCTGTGGTCCCTGGGGGTCTGGATCCTCCACGGGAAGATCAGCCAGGCCCTGCGTGGGCTCGCATCGAACATCGGCCTCTGGGCCACGGCCGGTGGCATCGCCCTGGCGCTGGCCTTCCCGGGGCTCCGGCAGCTGGGTAACCTCCACGCGATCCCCACCTCGGTGGGCGGCATGGCCGCCACCACGATGCTCGACGCCCTTGGCATGCTCGGCAGCCTCACGATCCCGCTTTCGCTTCTTGCCATCGGCACTCAGCTGGGCGCCATCCCCCTATCGGTGCGTCAGCTTCCCACCTCGCTCTGGGCCGTGGTCCTGGGCCGCCTGTTGGCCGCCCCCCTGGTCACCGTCGGCTGCGGCCTCCTGCTCGCGAGGCTTGGCTTCCAGTTGCCCCAGGTGACCCGCATGGTCGTGGTGCTGGTAGCCGCCATGCCTGTGGCCCTCGTCTGCAGTGTGATGGCCGAGCGCTACGGTGGCGATACACAGCTGGCGGCCCAGGGTGTGTTCCTCTCGACGCTCTTCAGCCTGCTCACGGTGCCCGCACTGTTCTATCTGGTCTCCTAGATGCGCTACGACGAACCCCTCTTCCGCCCACCCAGCGAGGCCGAGTCCTTCATCCTCCAGGCCACCCTGGGCTGCTCCTGGAATGCCTGCACCTACTGCGCCATGTATCGCACCAAGGCCTACCGCGTCCGCCCCTTGGAAGAGATTCTCAGGGACATTGCCACCGGTGCCCGCCTTGCCGACGAGGTGCGCCATGTCTTTGTGGCGGATGGGGATCCTCTGGACATGGCCATGGAGCACTGGGAGCCCATCCTGCTCGCGCTGGGGGCCGCATTTCCGCGCCTGCGCCGGGTGAGCACCTACGCCACGGCCCGCAACCTGCTGGAGAAATCCGCCGCCGACCTGCTCCGCCTCCGGGAATTGGGCCTGGGCCTGCTCTACATCGGCCCCGAGTCCGGCGATGACGATACCCTGCACCGCCTGGCGAAAGGCGCCTCAGCGGCTGACCACGTGGAGGCGGCCGCCAAGGCCCGGGCCGCGGGCATGGAGCAGTCCCTGATCTTCCTGCTGGGGGCCGGGGGCCTGGAGCACAGTGAGACCCACGCCCGGGCCTCGGGGCGCCTGGCCTCAGCCATGGATCCCCGCTTCCTGTCCACGCTCACCCTCACCGTGGTGCCGGGTACGCCCATCGCCACCCTGGAGGCCCAGGGGCGCTTCGTACTGCCCCCGGTGGTGGGCTTGCTGCGGGAGCTGCGCTGGTTCATCGAGGAGGCCCGGCCCAGCGCCGCTATCTTCCGCGCCAACCACGCCTCGAACTACCTGCCCATCGGTGGCCGTCTGCCGCGGGATCGGGACAGCATCCTTGCCGCCATCGACGAGGCGCTCGCGGGGCAGCGCACCCTGCGCCCCGAGTGGCTCCGGGGGCTCTGAGAGCCCAGATCTTTCTGACCAAGATCACACATAGATGATCTGCGAATCGCCTATATTGGGCCCGAGGACTCATCCGACCCAGAGTCTTCTCATCATCGCTTTTCGCCCATCGCCCCGCCTCCGTTCTGCCTCTAGGAGTCCGCCATGCCCCGTCCCTCCCTGCTCCTGCTCAGCGCCGCCCTCGTCTGTGGCGCCGCCCTCGCCCAGCAACCCGCCGTGAAAAAGGTACCGCCCCCCTACACACTGCCCACGGATGGCGCCAAGGCCTACGTGGCCTACTGCGCCAGCTGCCACGGCCTCAAGGGCCTGGGTGACGGCCCCGTGGCCGCCTCCTTGAAGATCCCCACCCCGGATCTCACCACCTTGACCCGCCGCAACCAGGGCCAATTCCCCAGCAGCCGGGTGGCCGAGAGCATCAAGGGCGAGACCAGTACCCAGGCCCACGGCTCCGCCGACATGCCGGTCTGGGGCCCGGCCTTCCGAAACATGGACGGCCGCAGCGAAGGCGCCACCAAGGTCCGCGTCCACAACTTGGTCCGCCACATCGAGAGCCTGCAGGCCAAATAGTCCAGAAGCCGATCAACAGTCCCTAGCGAGTCCCAGGATACCGCGCCGGGGCCTGGAAGGGGCAGGCGGAAGCACATCCACCGCAGCCACTGGCGCAGTCGGCTTTGGGGCGGAAGTCCCGCAGGATGCCCCGCAGGAACCAGAGGGCTGCTGCGGCAGCGAGGGCCGTGGCGGTAAGCAGTTGGAGGCTCATGCGTAGCCCATCCAGCGGCCCACCACCACGGTGACCCAGGCCAGACCCCAACCCAGAACCAGACCGTAGCCCACCGTGAAGCTCGCCCAACCCCAGCTGCCAGACTCCCGGCGGATCATGGCGATGGTGCCCAGACAGGGCGTGTAGATCAGGGTGAACACCATGAAGGCCAGGGCCGTGAGGGGGCTCAGGCCCGAGCCATCCCGCAGGGCCACCTGCAGGGGGCTGAGCAGCTCACCGGGCTTGGGCTCCTCGCTGGCCTGATGGATGACGGCCATGGTGGAAACCACGATCTCCTTGGCCACGAAGCCCGCTGTGAGGGCGATGACATCCTTCCAGGCCTCGGGGCGCTTGTGGTCCGGGTCCAGGATGGGGCGCAGCAGGGGCTCCACCTTCTGGCCCATGCGCGCCGCCAGGCTGGTATTCACGATGCGGCTCTCGTGGGCCAGCTGAATGGTGCGCAGGTGCTCCTCGGCTTCGGCAGCAGGCAGGTTCAAGGCCACCACGGCCTGGCGTTTCTGTTGATATTCGGCAGTCCACTCCCGATTGGCGATGCCCGGATAGCGGGACAGGAACCAGATGAGGGTGGCCCCTGCGAAGATGGTGGTGCCAGCCCGGGTGAGGAAGATGGAGCCCTTCTCCCACATGTGGATGAGGGTGGCCTTGAGCACCGGCAGGCGGTAGGGCGGCAGCTCCATCACGAAGGGCGAACTGGGTCCCGCGAAGAGGGCGCTGCGCAGCAGGCGGCCCATGAGTACGGCCAGTGCCAGGCCCAGGAAGTGCATGGCGATGATGACCAGGGCCGCCTTGATGGGCGTGAAGAAGGTGCCCGCGATGACGATGAAGACCTGGAGCCGGGCGGAGCAGCTCACCAGGGGCGTCACCAGGATGGTGATGAGGCGGTCCTGGCGGCTTTCGATGGTGCGGGCCGCCTGGATGGCGGGCACGTTGCAGCCGCTGCCCATGATGAGGGGAATGAAGCTCTTCCCGTGCAGGCCCATGACATGCATGAGGCGATCCATGATGAAGGCCGCCCGGGCCATGTAGCCCGTGTCCTCCAGGAAGGCGATGCAGCCCATGAGGATCATGATCACGGGCACGAACACGATGACCGCGCTGACGCCGGGGATGACGCCATCCACCAGGAGGCTGGTCAGCTCGCCTGCGGGCAGGCGTGCGGCGGCGAAGGCAGAGAGGGCCTTGAATCCGTCGGCGATCCAGTCCTGGGGGATCTTGCCCAGCACGAAAGACAGCGAATAGATCAGCGCCAGGATCACCACGAAGATGGGGATGCCGAAGGCTCGATGCGTGAGCACCGCGTCCAGCCGTGAGGTGGGGGAAACGCGGTCGTCGGCGGCCGTGGCCACCTCCTTCACGAGGCCATGGGCGAAACCGTAGCGGCGCTCGGCCACGAGGGTGGCACCGTCCGCGCCGAGATGGGGCTCCAGGAAACCGAAGCTCTTGGTGAGCTGGTGGCGGATGGCCTCTTTGGCGTGGCTCTCGTCCACGCAGCGCTTGGCATCGGCGTTGTTCTCCAGCAGCTGCAGGGCCAGCCAGCGGGGCGGCATGGAGGCCTCCAGCTGCTCGTCCCGGCAGATCTCCGCCTCCAACTTGTGCAGCTCGCCCTCAATATCGTGGCCGTAGTCCACGGTGATGCGGCGGCAACGGTTGGACTCACCCCGGGCCATGGCCGCCAACAGGCTCTTCAACTCAGTGATGCCCTGCTCGCGATTGCCCACGGTGGGCAGCACCGGGCCACCCAGCAGGGCCTCCAGGGCCGGCACGTCGATGTGGATGCCGCGGTTCTCGGCATCGTCCACCATGTTCAGCACGAAGGCCACGGGCTTGCCCAGCTCCAGCAGCTGGGTGCTGAGGTAGAGGTTCCGCTCCAGGTTTGAGGCATCCAGCACGTTGAGGACCAGGTCCACCTCAGGAGAGGCCAGGAACTGGGAGGCCACCCGCTCGTCTTCGCTGCGAGCGGACAGCGAGTAGGTGCCGGGCAGGTCCACCACCTCCATGGTGGAGCCCTCATGCTCGAAGGTCCCGCTGCGCCGCTCCACGGTCACGCCGGGCCAGTTGCCCACGTGGTGCCGAGCCCCGGTGAGGGCATTGAAGAGGGTGGTTTTGCCACAGTTGGGATTGCCCGCCAGGGCGATGGTCAGCGTCATCAGGCCATCCGCTGCACGAGGATGCAGGAGCTCTCGTCCCGCCGCAGGGATAGGTGGTAGCCCTTGATCACCAGTTCCATGGGGTCGCCCAGGGGCGCCAATTTCTCCACCTTCAGCCGGGCGCCCCGGATGAAGCCCATCTCCAGCAGCCGCTGGCGCACCTGGCCCTGGGCCTGGACTTCGACAACCTCACACTGATCTCCAGGCTGGAGAAGGCTTAAGGGGATCGAAAGATTTTGAGTCATAGTCTCAACTCCGACTTCCAGTGTAGCTCAGTCCCATGGTGCGACAAGGTGCCCATCGCGGGATGTGATCTCAGTCTAAACTGATGTCAATGAACCCAACCAGTTCCCTGACTCTGCCCAACGCGTTGACCTTGCTGCGGATCCTTGCGATCCCCTTTTTTGCCATCGCTGTCTGGTATGGGCACCACTGGCAGGCCTTCATCATCTTCGCCTCCGCCGGGTTCACGGACCTGCTGGATGGCTACATCGCCCGCAGGTTCAACCAGCGGTCGGAGCTGGGGGCCGTGCTGGACCCGGCCGCAGACAAGCTCCTGATGACCACGGCCTTCATCCTCCTGGCCATGCGCACCCAGGGCATGACGGCACCCATTCCCGTCTGGGTGGCCATCCTGGCCATCACCCGGGACGGCCTCATCTCCTTCTACGCCTTCGCTTCCGCCGATCGCCTCAACGACAGCAAGTTCCAGCCCAGCCTGCTGGGCAAGACCAGCACCGCCATGCAGCTCATCGCCGTCTCCCTGGGCCTATTCTTCAATGCCCTGGGCTACCACTCCTGGATGGATCCCTTCCTGCCGGAAATGTACTGGGTGGTGGCCGCCCTGGCCCTGGCCTCAGGCATCCACTACTTTCTGCGAGCCACCCACCGGAGCGCCACGACCTGAGCCCTGGTAATATTTGGCCGTTTTTCTGCTAGGCTGATCAGTCCGCGTCGGGAGACGCCGAAGGAGCAGCCATGAGAAAGTTCACCCCGCCGGGGTCTCGAACAGCGTCCACCACCAGGAAGTCCAGCCCCGATCGTACCGGTTCGGAGCGCCCCGCCCGTCGTTCGGTGGAGCGCCCTGGCGTTCGCTCAGAGGCGCGGCCCGCACGACGCGAGGCCGGTGCCACCGAGGATCCGTCCGTGCGCCGCCCTGCGACCAACGCCAAGGAGCGCAGCGCCAGTCGCGCAGAAGCGCGCCCAGCCCGCCGCCCGGCCGCCTCTGGTGAGGAGCGTCCGGTGCGCCGCAGCCCTGAGCGCCCCGCTCGCAGCGAGGAACGCCCCGCCCGGCGTGTGCTTGGCAACACCGAGGAGCGCCCCGCCCGTCGTGTGCTTGGCAACACCGAAGCCCGCCCCACCCGCCGTGTCCTGGGTAATACGGAAGAGCGTCCGGCCCGCCGCGTTCTGGGCAACACGGAAGAGCGTCCGGCCCGCCGTACCGTGGGTTCCTCCGAGGAGCGGCCCCATCGCCGTCCCAGCGTCACGACCGATGGTCGCCGCAGCAGCCCCGGCACGGCGGCCCGTCCCGGGGCCCGACCAGCCCCCCGCGCGGGTGCCCGTCCAGCCGCCCGCCCCGCCGTCAAGGCCGCGCCGGCGGTGCCCGCCGCACCCCGCAAGACCGGGCCCCGTCCTGGCGGTCCCGGCCAGGAGCGCCTGCAGAAGATCCTGGCCGCCGCCGGCATCGCCAGTCGTCGCGCCTGCGAAGCCATCATCACCGAAGGCCGGGTGCAGGTGAACGGCCGCACGATCACGGAACTGGGCGCCTGCGCCAATCCCAAGCGGGACGTCATCACCGTGGACCTGGTGGAGATCCAGCGCGAGGATCCTGTCTACATCCTCATGAACAAGCCCAAGGGCTACGTCACGACCGTGAAGGATGACCAGGGCAGGCCCACGGTAATGGCCCTCCTGAAGGGCGTCCCTGGCCGCCTCTACCCCGTGGGCCGCCTGGACTTCAACTCTGAGGGCCTGCTCCTCATGACCAATGACGGCGCCTTGGCGCAGGTGCTCATGGGCCCCGAGCACGAGATCCCCAAGGTCTATCTGGTGAAGGTCCACCGGAATCCCAGCCAGGAACTGCTCAAGGAATTCCAGGAGGGCTTCCTCCTCAGCGGCCAGCGCCTCAAACCCTGCCACATCGAGGTGGCCGAGAAGGGTGACAACCCCTGGTTGAAGGTCACCCTCACCGAAGGCAAGAACCAGCAGATCCGCCGCATGTTTGCCGCCGTGGGCCACCCCGTCAGCAAGCTGCGCCGGGTGCAGTTCGGCCCCCTGGCGGATCCCTTCATCAAGCCCGGCGCCTGGCGCTACCTGAGCCCCCAGGAGATCGCGGCGATCAAGAGCCTCTAGTCTGGAGTCCGGAGCCTGGTGCCTCTATGAAAGCACCAGGCTCCGGACCGCCAGCAGGATCTCGCGCAGGAAGAACACCAAGGCGGCCACGAAGGCGCCCATGGCGAGGATGAACAGCGAGGCCACGATGCGGGCGACGTTGGCCTTCATGACGGCACCCAGGAACACCGTGGCGATGCTCACGCAGACGAGCAGGGCCGCCAGGGTGCCGCAGGTGATGGCGAAGTTCACCAGGCGGCGACGTCGATCCAGAGTGTGCATCTCCGCATGGATGGCCGGGGCCTTGTCCTCTGCCACCGTCTCCAGGCGATCCAGCAGCGTCCGGGCCCGGTCCACGATGCGGGCCAGCCGCGCGGACATCACACCCAGGATGGTCCCGATGGAAGTGAGCAGGAATACCGGCGCCACCGACAGCTGGATGACGTGAGAGATGTCGTGGATGGTCTGGTCCGAGACGGGCGCGAGGGGTACGGGCATACCCCTATTGCTATCAGGTCCAGGGCCCACTTGTCAGCAGAATGTCCCTAGGGAAGTATTTCTTCCTCGAAGTCCAGCATGTGTCCGCTCTTGCGGGCCTTGGTCTTGAGGTAGCGGAGGTTGTGGGGATTGGAGGCCAGCTGGTGCCGCTCGCGCTCCACCTCGATGCCCGCAGACTCCAGGGCCCCGATCTTCCGCGGATTGTTGGTAAGGAGCTTCACCTTGGTGATGCCAAAGAAGTTGAGCATCTCCACAGCACAGTCGTAAGTGCGAAGGTCATCCGGGAAGCCCAGGGAGTGGTTGGCCTCCACGGTGTCCAGGCCCTGCTCCTGGAGGGCGTAGGCCTTCAGCTTGTTCAGGAGGCCAATGCCGCGGCCCTCCTGGCGCAGGTAGAGCACCATGCCCCCATGCTCGGAGACGTGGCGGAGGCCCTCTTCCAACTGCTGACGGCAGTCGCACTTGAGACTGCCCAACACATCGCCGGTCCAGCACTCGGAGTGGATGCGCACGGGGACGCGGCGGCGGGCATCGATCTCACCGCTGACAATTGCCAGGTGTTCCTTGCCCGTGGCGTGCTCCAGAAAGCCGTAGACCGTGAACTTCCCGAACAAAGAAGGGACGTTGGCCTTGGCGATGAAGGGCACCTTGTCCGCCTGCAGCTTGCAGAACAGTTCGAGCTTCGGGGCGGTGCTGGGATCTTTGGGTGACATGGGGATCCGAGGGGGCGGCGGCTGTAGGCTTGGATGCCGCTGGGGGGAAGAATGCAGCGTGAAACCCGGGAGGACCCGGAAGGAAAAGTCTAGACGAGGTCCTGGGCCATCTGGGACAGGACTGCCGCTTCGACCTCAGCGAGGAAAGTGGCCAGGGGCATGGCGACCTTGGCGCCAGAGGCCAGGCGGTGGCCACCCCCGCCAAAGCGGCGGCACACGGCGTTGACATCCACCCGCTCCCGGGAGCGCAGGCTCACCTTGGCACGACCGTCCGGGGTTTCAGAAAAGAGGGCCGCCACTTCCACGCCCAGCAACTTGCGGGGCTCCTCTACCAGGTCATCCAGATCATCCGCCTTGGCCCCGCAGGCCAACAGATCGGCCTGGCTCACGGCCACGTAGGCGAAGCGCCCCTCATCCCGAAGCTGCAGGCCACCCATGGCCCGGCCGAAGAGCTTGAGCTTGGCGGGGGTGGCGGTCTGGTAGAGGGCATTGAATACCCGCGCTGGCTGGACGCCCTGGGCGATGAGGTCCGCCGCCGCGTGGTGCACCTTGGGCGTACTGTTGGAGTGCCGGAAGTTGCCCGTGTCGCTCACCAGCCCCGCGTAGAGGGCCTGGGCCATGACCGGGGGCAGGTCTCCGCCCACGCGCGGCCGCACCAAGTCATAGACCAGCTCGGTGCTGGCGCTGGCGGTGGGGTCCGTGAATTCCAGATCGAAGCCCTGGGGGACGTCTTTGAGGTGGTGGTCCAGGCAGGCGCGGACCGCGGGGGTGCCCTGGAAGACCGGAAAGAGGGGCCCCATGCGGTGGGGCTCTGAGGCGTCAATGAGGAGCCAGGCCTCGGGCCACTGGGCCAAGTCCGCGTGGGCGCCAGCGGGATCAAAGCCTTCAACCCAGCCCTCGGGATCCAGGAAGCTCAGATACTCCGGTAAATGGGGCGTCACCACGATGCGCACCGATTTACCCTCGGCCTTCAGGTGGGCGGCCAGGGCCACGGATGCACCAACGCCATCCCCATCAGGATTCTCATGGGTGGTGAGCAGTATCCGCGAGTGGCTATCGAGAAAGGCGGCAAGACGATCCAGCATGAATCCTGACCTCGGAAGTCAGGATAGCAGAATCACAGATGCTCCTTTTTACTCTCCAGGCTGCCGGGCTTGAAGGCCTTCAGCTCGTGGACCACCTCGGCCAGCAGAGCCCGCTTGAGGGCATAGGGCAGGAAGGCGCTCTTGA
The DNA here is from genome assembly GCA_903913215.1 of uncultured Holophagaceae bacterium. Lineage (GTDB taxonomy): Bacteria > Acidobacteriota > Holophagae > Holophagales > Holophagaceae > Geothrix. The sequence continues at coordinate 74,172 of CAIWKE010000026.1, read as the reverse complement.
AGCCCATGATGACCACATCCTTGATCTCCTCCAGCGTGAAGTTCAGCTCCTCGTGAATGACCAGCAGCTCACGACTCACGCTGGTGCCCGTGACCATGCGGTTGTCAGTGTTCACGGTCACCCGCAGGCCCAGGTCGTAGAAGAGCCGGATGGGATGGTCGGCCATCTTCTTCACGGCCTTGGTCTGGACGTTGCTCGAGGGGCAGCACTCAAGCGGAATGCGGTGGTCGTTCACATAGTTCAGCAGGTCACCATCCTCGATGAGGCGCACGCCGTGGCCGATGCGGTGGGCGCCGCAGAGGTGGATGGCCTGGTGGATGCTCTCGGGCCCGTAGGCCTCGCCCGCATGCAGCGTGCAGTTGATGTTGTTCTGGAGCACGCGGCCAAAGGCGTCCTTGTGCCGCTTGGCGGGGAAGTTCTCCTCGGCACCGGCCAGGTCGTAGCCCACCACGCCCTTGTTCTTGAAGGCCACCGTGAGGTCCGCCAGGCGCAGGGAGATGTCCGGCGAGATGTGGCGCATGCCGCAGAGAATGACGCCGGTCTTGATGTTGTATTTGCGCTCAGCCTGAGCCAGGCCCTCCAGCACCGCCTGCACGATGGCGTGCAGGGTCAGTCCCTTCTGCTGGTGGAGGATGGGACTGTAGCGGACTTCCAGGTAGCGCACGTTCTCCTCGGCCGCATCCTCGGCCAGCTCGAAAGCCGTGCGCACCAGGCTTTCATAGGTCTGCATCACCGAGAGGGTGACGTCAAAAGCCTTCAGGTAGTCCACCAGGGATTTGCAGTCATCGCCCACCTCCACGAAGGGCCGCAGGCCCTCCACGGAATCCGCGGGCAGCTTCACCTTCTGGGCTTCCGCCAGCTCGAGGATGGTGGAGATCCGCAGGCTGCCGTCCAAGTGGACGTGCAGGTCGGTCTTGGGAAGGCGCTGGAGATCCTGAAGGGTTAATTTAGCCATGCGACAGCCTAACCCAAACGATAAGTCGGGGCTTGCGCAGAATCGCTGCGCGATTCTGCGGGAGGAAAAACGATGGCAAAGCCTCGGCGCGGCTCCGCCGAGCCAAGGCGCGGGGGCCCGGGGGTGTTCGCGCAGCGAGGAACCCCCGGACAACATCAGGTATTTAGTTGGCTCAACCGGTGGGCCAAGGCCGAATCATCCATGGTGCGAGCCTGGCAGTCCTTGCAGAGGCCGAAGATCTGGTGGCTGTGGTGCATGGGGCGGAAGCTGAACTCCTTGCAGATCTGCTCCTGCAGCGCCTCCAGAGTCGGGCGGAAGAACTCGATGATGGCATCGCAGTTCAGGCAGATGAGGTGGTCATGGTGCTCATTGCTGCGAACCGCCTCGTAATGGGCGTGCTGGTCTCCGAAGCTGCTCTTGCGAACGAGGCCGCACTGCACCAGCAGGTCCAGGGTGCGGTAGACCGTGGCCCGGCTGATGGCCTTCCCCTTCTGCTTGAGTGCCATGTGCAGCTGGTCGGCATCAAAGTGATGGGCCTGGCCGAAGACCTCTTCCACCAATTCCAGGCGTTCACCCGTCAATTTGAGTTGACGGGAGCGCAGAAACGCTTCGAAGCGCTGCTGTTCCTCAGGCCTTTCGTTTTTCGGCTTTCGCATGGGGCCCTCGGCGGGAAGTCTACACGATGAATTAGAAAATCAATATTTTACAAATCTATATTAACGGCTAATATTATCATTGAGTATACATACTGGAGTCCACATGGCCATTGTCATCATTGAAACCCCCACCCTTTCCGCCGAGCAGAAATCTCGGGTCGGAGAGCGGATTATTACAGCTCTGCAGCACGAAGGCATCACCCCCGGTTCTGTGGTGGTGCTCTTCCAGCCCGAGCGTGGCGACATCTACCTCGACGGCCTGCTCATCCAGTCCCAGGCATCCGCCACAGCAGTCGTCGTTCCAGCCCCCCGCATCGCCTCCCCGGAAGCGGCTCAGGAGGCGGCCCCGGCCTACAAGACCAAGGCCCGCCGCTCCAAGCCTGAACTTCAGGTCTTGAAGGAACAGCTCATGCTGGCCCTTCAGGCTAAGGGTTCGCTCAGCAGCTTCGACGCCCAAGTGGAGCTCAACCTCAAGGACTGCGACTGGGCCCCCGCCACCCTCCGCCGCCTCTTCACCGAACTGGAAGACACCCAACTCATCGCCAAGAGCGGCCAGAAGCGAGGCACCCGCTATGTCTGGAAGGGCGCCCCAGCCCCCGTCTCCACCCCCACCGCAAAGCTGGTGAAGGCCGAGACCGACGACGAGTAGTCGTTTACCCCTTCAGTCCCTACCGCAGAAAGCCTGACTTGCCGGGCTTTCTGCGCCTGGAACGGCCCTGCGTATCTGCCACAATCCCCAAATGGACTGGTTCGCCTGGGACTTCAACCATCCCGCCTATTTCACCATCTATGCCGACAAGGTCCAGGAGGCCCAGGTGGAGGGTCCGGGGCTCACGGCCCTGCTGGACCTGCCCCCGGGCAGCCTGGTTCTGGACCTGCCCTGCGGCTGGGGGCGCCTGCATCCCCACCTCCGGGCGGCCGGGCTTGAAGCCATCGGGGGCGACCTCAGTCCCTTGAATCTGGTTCGGCATCAGGCCGAACAACCAGCCCCTCTCGTGCGCCTGGACTTCAGGGCCCTGCCCTTCCGCACCGCCTGCGCTGACGGGGTCTTCTGCGCCTATACGAGCTGGGGCTACTTCGCCACCGAGGCCGAGAACCTCAGGCAACTCGAGGAATTCACCCGAGTGCTGCGACCCGGTGGCGTGCTGCTGCTGGACCTTGCGGGCCGGGGCTACCTGCAGGAGGTCACGGCCGATGTGGATGACGTCTGGCTGGACTTCCCCGAAGAGGGCTACCAGGAGCGCGTGACCTGGTCCTCGGACGACCGCCGCATCATCACCGAGCGCATCTGCCAGGGTGCCCGCTTTTGCCATGACATCTGGATTCCCACGGAGGCCGAGGTTCGCGGCGCCTTCGAGACCTGCGGGCTGGAACTGGAGCAGGTCTATGGTGGACTGGATGGCCAGCCCTGGACCCAGTCCGCGGAACGCCGGATCTACCGGGCCATCAAGCGCTGATGCCCCGGGTCGCCACCAGATAGGCCCCGAACCCGCAGCCACAAAGCCCCAGGGCCAGGGGCAGGCCCAGCCCCTGCACCAGGGCGCCACCCACGATGGGGCCGATCATGAGCCCCACGGAATAGGCCAGGTTGAGGATGGAAAAGGCCGAGGCGAAGCTCTGGCTGCCCAGGCGTTCCACCTGGTCTGCCACCGCCGGACTGCAGGGGCTCATGATGAAGCTGGCCGTGCTGCCCAGGCCCATCATGGCCAGCACCAGCATCCAGGGCTTCGAGGCCAGGGCCGGTAGGGGCAGCAGGATCAGGATCAGCACCAGCCCCATCCGCAGCACCTTGACCCGGCCGATGCGATCCGAGAGGCGGCCCATGAGTGGAGAGGTGAAGATGTGGGCCAGCGCCAAGGCCGCAAAACAGAGGCCAATCCGGTAGGAGTTGAGCCCCAGGCGGGCGTCCATGTCCAAGGGCAAGGTGGACTCCAGCAACGCCCAGAGCCCCGAGCCCAGGGCCATGGCCCCCGCGAACAGGCGCACCACAGGATTGGACAGCAGCAGGCGGAAGGAGATGCGCGGTCCCCGCTCGCCTTCTTCCTTGGGCAGCAGGAAGGCCCGGCCCGCCGCATCGAGAGCCACCAGGGCAGTCCCCAAGAGGAATGGCGCGGCGGGACCAGCGTGCTGATCCAGGAAGCCAGACAAGGGTGGACCGAGGAAGACACCGAGGTTTGCCGCAGCGAAGGCTGTGCTCATGGCCCGGCCCCGGGATTCGGAGGGGAAGTGGTCCGCCAGCAGGGCCATGCCCGGCAGCCAGGTGGCAGCCCCTGCGGCCCCTTGGCAGAAACGGGCCAGCACCAGCAGCCAGTAATGCTTGGACACGGCGAAGACCAAGGTCGTTATACCGAGGCCCAGCAGGCCCCAGAGCATGGGTGCCCGGCGCCCATACCGGTCCGTGAGGATCGCCACCGGAAAGGTCGCCAGCAGGAGCGCCACAGCATAGCTGCCGAAGAGGACGCCGATCTGCATCTGGTTGAGGTGCAGATCCCGAGCGTAGCGCGGCAGCAGTGGCACCAGCAGGTAGTACAGGAGCATGTCCACATGGAAGGCGAGGGCCGTCACCAGGAGCACGGCAGTCTGAGTGGAGGGGCGGCGCATCAACCCATCATGGCATCTGGGCGGCCGGCTCTGAACGCCAGTGCGGCACTCAGAAATCAGGCTGCGTCTGATTTCTGCGGGGAGACTACCGGGGAGCATCCAGGCGGCACGGCGCTCCCAGACCGTGCACAAGCCGAAGCCCGGCTTTGCCGGCCAGGGGCCCGGGGGGTTTCGCGCAGCGTGGAACCCCGGAGAACGAAGCCCAGGAGTGGCTTTGCCGCGAGTGGGCGCGGGGACCCGGGGGGGTGTGCGCAGCACGTCCCGAGACCCTTGCGGCGCATGCGCCGCGAGGGGAACCCCCGGACAGCAAAGCCCAGGAGTGGCTTTGCCGCGAGTGGGCGCGGGGGTCCGGGGGTGTTCGCGCAGCGTGGAACCCCCGGAGGATATTACAAACATGGCCCCCTTGCGGGGGCCACGGTGGATCGGTAAGCCGGGTTCTGTCGCGGGACGTCATTCCTCTGGGATGGATGTCACCACCCACCTCTAGCGACCTACCCGCCGGCTCGGTCGGGTCAACCCTCGCCGCTTGCGCGGTGCGCCGGCCTATTTGGTCTTGCTCCCTGGGGGGTTTACCATGCCCGCCTTGTTACCAAGCCGGCGGTGGGCTCTTACCCCACCGTTTCACCCTTACCTGATCCGTCTCGTGTTGCCACGATCCGGCCATCGGCGGTTTATTCTCTGTTGCACTGTCCGTCGGGTCACCCCGCCCTGGTGTTACCAGGCCCATTACCCTGTGGAGCCCGGACTTTCCTCTGCCCTTTCAGACAGCGACGCCCTGATCCACACCCCAGCCTAGCATCGCTGACTGGGATTCAGGTCAGGGTGGATGACAGAGGCAGGATCCAGCCTTCGCGTCGGAGGTCTTCAAGAATGGACCAGGCGGCCTTGTAGGGATCCCCTGTGATGCCATTCAACACTTCTTCCCGGATCCGGGCCTGATAGGGGACGAGGTCCGGGTGGAAGGCCCCGGCCAGTCCCACATCCTCCTGGAACAGGCGCAGCAGGAGTGCCTCCGGGTGATCGTGGCCGATCCCTACGGCGCAGAGCACGATCCCATCATCACCTTCGGAGGCTCCGGCGGCGTAGAGCCGGTCCCGCAGGGGGTGGACCAGGGCGACGTCCGCCCCCAGGCCAAGGGTCCGCACGTGCATGGGGGTCTCCACCTCTGCCGTGTCGGCAAGTGGCTGGTCCGGGAAGAACGGCCGGTGGCCTTGGTAGGGCAGCCAGGGCAGGAAGATGTCGTGCTCGGGGTTGTCACGCATCCACTGGTGGACCAGACGGAAGCATGGATTCTCCAGACCACCATTGCGGGACGGGCCCACCCAGATGAGCTGCTGGACCCTGGGCCTGCGGGCACCGACCTCGCGGAAGGGTTGATCCTGGGCCTCAGCCTCCAGCTGGAGTTCAATGCCCAGGCCCGCCAGGAAGGCCGGGAAGCCCGGATAGGGCGTGGGCAGACGCAGTTCCACGCCCTCGGCGATGATGTGGATCGTCAGGCCCGGCAGGCAGCCGCGCAGTGGACTTTCCTTGAGCGCCTCGATGAGGGCCAGGCGATGCCACTCGCTGCGCAGTCCGGGCAGGAGGTGGAACTGCCAGGCCTGGCCGGCCTCGTCGCTGGTCCAGCTCTCCAGTGCCGAGCCCTCGGGGAGGCCCAGGGCATCCTGCCCCAGGAGACGTACCCGCACCAGGCCGCTCGGATCTCGCCAGCCCACGGGCAGGCGATCGGGAATGGGGCTGGCCAGCCGGGAACGACGCTGGGCCCGGGCCCAGGCCAGGCGATGCAAGGCGCTCCGTTCCCCGGAGGGGGCCAGCAGCTGGGACAACCCGCCAGCTGTGATCTGGTGGTAGGCCTCGCTCTTGCGAATCACCTTGTGGCGGTGAAGGATTCCCGAGGCTGAGTCGACGTTGATCTGGCCGATGCGCCCCAGTTCCCCGCCCACCTCGGCGAGACGCTGACCCGCCCTGGAGAGGCGCTCCCGCTCGGGCACGATCTTGGCCTCCACCCCCCACTGGCGGCCATGGGCGGCCTCCAGGGCCCGGGCCCGCTCCCCAACCTCATGCAGGGACAGCTCGGCCCGCTCCGCAGTCTGCCGCACCTGATCCACCAAGTCGATATGGGACTCCAGGCTCTGCTCCAGGTCGTAGCTGTGCTGGTCCAGCTGACCGGCCATACGGAGCAACTCATGAATGCCCGAGAGCAGTTTTTCGCTGCCTTCCTGCAGATCCCAGAGCCCCGCGGACTCGCGCTCCAGTTCCTGCTGGTGCTGTTTGAGCGCCCGCTCCAGATCTGAGGCGCCCTCGGCGGTCTGATCCGCCAGGGAACGAAGCCGGCCGCCAATGGCCGCCATGCCCACACTGCCCCCGCCCTGCTGGGCCAGGATGGCGGCATTCACCGCCAGCAGGCCGGTCTGTTGGGCCACCAGGTCCAGGCCATTCATGCTGCCCTGGGCCGTGTTGAAGGTGCGATTCCGCTGCTGGGATTCCTCCCGGAAGGCCTCGATGCGGCGAGCCAGGGACTCAGTGCGGTCCCGGACCTCGTCCGTGGACTGCCGGAAGCGGCGCAGCCACTCCTGCCGGGCCTGATTCTCCTCCACCAGCTTGGGGGCGTTCGCCACCAGCCCCTTCACAGAAAGCGAGAGCCGCGCCCCTTGACGCAGGCCGGCATCGGCCAGACGGCCCAGGGCATCCTCTTCGCGGCGCAGGCGGGGAAACGAGTCGTGAAGTTCCTGGAGAAGGTTCTCGAACTGCTCCAGGCCCCCGTTCACCTGGCCCAGGGAAGCCTGGAAGGTCTGGCTCTGGAAACGGTGCTGATCGGCGCGGAGGCGGTGATCCAGCTCCATGAGATCCAGCTCGAAATCATCCTCCACAGCGACCCGCAGACCCCGGCTGATGGTCGCGAATTGGGCGGCAACGCGGAGGCGCGCCTCCTGGTCCACCCGCTGACCCCGCTCCACGGTGCCCAGGAGCTCGTCCAGGTCCCGCCACTCACGATTGAGGGACTGTCGCACCCAGGCCAACTCCTCCTGAGTGTTCCGGAGTTCCCCGAGGACCAGGTTGAGGGTCGTGGCCGCCCGGAGTTCGTCCTCCGGGAGTCCTTCAGGCAGATGCAGAGGCTCCCGCCCGCCCTGGAGGATGCGCTGCTGCCAGTCCCGCAGGACGCCACCTTCGGAAAGACTCCGCTGCCACTCCCACCACCGGCGCCCCACCCGCAGGAGGCCTCCCATGACCATCACCAGGACGGCCCCCTCCAGGGGCGAGAAGTGCCTGCGGAAGAGGAACAGCACGTAAGCCAGCAGGCCAAGGCAAGGCAGGACGACCAGATCCACGGCCATGCCCGATCCAGCGACCTGCGTCCAAAAGGAATTTTTGCGTTCCTCGACCATGGCAACCCATCGGCCACCACCCCGGGAAAGACAAGAATTCGCCAGAGAGGCCGCTACAGCGATTTCCAGAGCACCTCGTAGCTCCGAAGCCCACCGCCCAGCTCCTGGAGTAGCCGGGCCCGCAGAAGGGCCGTGATGACCCGCTGCGCCTCGTCATCGGGATCCACCCGGGGGGCGGTCTCGGCGCCCTGGGTTCTGAGCTGGCGCAGGAAGTCCCGGCTCCCTGGGGGCAGGGCTTCCCGGGGGTCGACGGGAGTGCAGGCGGCACAGCACCAGCCCACCTCGGGGCTGAGCAGCACCAGGGGGGCCTGATCGTTTCCGCACCGACCGCAGACCCGGGGGTGGGGCAGCAGGCCCATGCAGTGGAGGAGCCAGTGCTCTGCGTAGGCCAAGATGCCCAGGGCATTGTCCGGGTCGGCCTTCAGGGCCCGCCCGCAGGCGCTCAGCAGGCGGTAGAGCCGGTCATCCTCCACGCCCTCCCGGGCCACCCGATCAAAGAGATCCGCCAGGCAGGCCATGACCAGGCTGGATTCCAGGTGGCCCAGGGTCAGAGGGCTGAAGGCCAGCTCGCAGCGGGTGACCCGCTTCAGCTCCACATGCTCCTTGCCAAAAAAGCTCACCCGCACCATGCCCAGGGGCTCGAAGGCCGCCACCCACTTGGCCGTGGGCTTCTTCACGCCCTTGGCCACCCCACACATGCGCTCGCCCTGTTCCGAGAGAAAGGACACCACGGCCCCCCCCTCCGCATAAGGGACAGCCTTGAGGACGATGGCCGTGTAGTTCCGGATCACCCCTCCAGTCTGCCTCAACCCGGGGTCCGCAGCCGGGTCTATGGGTGTGAGGCCTTCCCGCCTGTCGCCACGGAGATCCCATGAAACGCCTGCTCGGCCCTTCCCTCCTGCTCCTGCTCGGCACCTTGTCCCTGGCCGCTCAGGCGCCCGTTCCACCGCCTCCCCCAGCCCAGGCCGGTCCACACGAAGGCATGGGCCGTGGTCACCGGGCCGAGCGGCTGGCCCGCTCCCTGAATCTCTCGGAGGCCCAGAAGGCAAGCATCAAGGCCATCCGGGACAAGCACAAGGCTGAGCTGGCGCAGGACCGGGACGCAGTCCAGAGCGCCCGCAGCGCCCTCCGGACCGCCATGAAGGACAGCGCCACCACGCCGGCCCAGCTGCGTCCCCTCTTTGACAAGGCCGCTGCCGCCCGCTTCGACCTCATCATGGCCCAGCGCGCCACCCACCAGGAGGTGCTGGCTGTGCTCAGCCCCGAGCAGCGGGAAAAGGCTGCGGAATTGCGGGGTCGCATGGAAGGTCGGCTGCTGGGAAGGATGGAAGCCCTGGGCCGGGGCCGCTGAACCTGGACCTGAGCTAGGCCGGGATCGATAGACTGGGGGGATGCGTGCATCCCCCCTTTTCGTGCTGGCCCTCAGCGGTCTCAGTCTGCTGGGTCAAGCGGCCCGGATCACTACATTCAGGCAGTGGATCGGCGGCCAGGAGGTGGGCGGTGCCAGCGTCGAGGTGCGGGAAGCCGCAGGCCTTGCAGAAGTGCGCTCCCGCGAGTGGATGGCCCTCTCCCGCATGGGCCAGGAGATCAAGCAGGAGGTGCTGGAAACGGCCACCCGCCGACCGGATGGTCAGCTCAGCTTCACCTGGCGCCTGAGCCTTTCGGCGGAACCCTTCGAGGGCAAGGCCACTTGGTCCCCCCGGGAGCCGGGTGTGCTGCTGCTTCAGCCCAGCCAGGGCCCGGCCCTCCGGAAGGAGATCCCCGTAGGCGCGGTGCTCTGGCCCGAGGAGTTGGAGACCCGTCTCAGGTCAGCAGCCCGGCATCGACGCACCCTCGACGCCACCTCGTTCTCTTTCCCCCTCCAACAGTGGGGTAGCCTCCACCTGGAACCCAAGGGCCCCGCGCCCCTCCCCGGCTTCCCGGACGCCGTGCGCTTCCAGGGCGAGGAGCGCGAAGGCAGCATGGCCTCCAAGGTGGAGGTCTGGATCTCTCCCACAGCCGGCGAGCTGAAGCGCCAGGGCGAGGTGGGCGGCATGCAGGTGCTCACCCAGCGGATGGAGCTGCCCCCGCCCCAGGCCACCGGCAGCCTCGGCGCCGGTTTTTTCGAGCGCACCCTCCTGACCCTGCCGCCCCATCCCTTCCTGCCCTGGATTCCCGACTTGACCCTGCATGCCGAAGGCCCCCTGCCCAAGCTCCCGGAGGATGCCCAGCAGCGGCCCTTGCCCCAGGGCCGCTGGCGACTTCGGCGTGCGGCCCAGCCCACGGCCGCCGAAGCCAGCCAGCTGCCTGGGTCTGGCAGACCTGCGCCTGAAGATGCCCGCTACCTGGCGCCCAGCTCCCTGGTGCAGTTCCAGGATCCGGCATTCGAGGGACTGGTGCGACGCATGGCCCTGCCTCCAGGCCTGCCCCGCTGGGAACTGGCGCGCCGCGTGACCAGCTTCGTGTTCGAGTGGATCACAGAGAAGGACTACACCGTGGGCTTTGCCTCGGCCCTGGAGGTCTGCCACACCCCCCGCGGTGACTGCACGGAACATGGGGTCCTGGCCGTGGCCCTGCTGCGCCGCCTGGGGGTCCCGGCCCGCGGAGTCACGGGCTGGGTGGGCCTGGGCGAGGTGCTGGGCCTCCACTTCTGGGTGGAGGTGCGCCTGGAAAACCGCTGGGTGCCTATCGATCCAACCTTCGACCAGGCCCCGGCCTCGGCGTTGCGCATCAAGCTGGGGGATACGGACCTGGCGGACCTGGGCAGCGTGCAGTGGGAGGGCGTGGCCAACGATTTCTCCCAGACTCGCTGGATCCCTGAGCGGGAAGGTGGACGGACCTGGAAGGACGCCATCACGATCCATGGGGACACCGTCTCAGCCCCCGGCGGCATCCAGCTGCGCCTGCCCGGCGGCCGCTGGAGCCTGCTGAAAGGCGAGCTGCGCCTGCGCTCTGGCGAAGGGGGGCCCTGGCGTCTCCAGGCCACCACCCGCCCCTGGGAGGCCCAGCTTACAGGGGCCCAGCGCCTGGCGGGGCCGAACTCGCTCCGCACGGGCTGGTGGCGCCAGGATCTCCGCACCTTGTGGATGGACCTGGGCCAGGGACGCTGGCTCCAAGTGGAGGGTGTCTCCGACCGGGAGGCCTATGACCTGCTGGATCAGCTGATGGCGGCGACGAGCGAGTCTTGATCCTCGCCCACCGTCAGGCAGTGCTCGCGGAGCCGCTCCAGCCGGTCGGCCATGGCCAGGCACTCGGCCTCATCGCAGCAGTCGGTGATGCGGGTCGCCAGCTGCTGGACGGGACCGTCCAGGCGCTCCATGAGGCGACGCCCCTTGGGCGTGATCACCACCCGGCTCACCCGCCGATCCTTGGGGTCCGCCACACGCTTGAGCAGCCCCTGGACCTCCAGGCGGTCCACCAGTCGCGTCACATTGGCAAAGCGGTAGATCATGCGGCGCTCGATCTCGTAGATCGGGTGGCCCTTGGTGGGACCCCCCCGCACGATGCGGAGCACGTTGTACTGCTGGATGGTGAGGCCGTGCCCCTCGAAAAGATGCTCCTGGACCCGCACCACGGCCTCGCGGGTCAGCATCAATTGCAACATGAGCTGAACCCCCGGAGCGGGGAGCTTGGACATCTGCAGTTCTTCTTGAAGGGACATGGTTGCCTCGGTATGTGACTTTGGGGCCAAGGATCGCTCCATCCATGGGATTCTGGAAGGTCTGAGGAGCCATTCTTGTCATCTATCGCGCTGAGTTTGATCAATGTCACGAAACGATATGGCGCGACACCCATTCTGGATGGACTGAGCCTGGGTCTCTTCCAGGGTGAGAAGGTGGGCCTCATCGGCAAGAACGGCGCGGGCAAGAGCACCCTCTTCCGACTGCTTTCCGGCGACGAGCAGACCGATACGGGTGAGGTCGTGGTGACGCAGGGACTGCGCATCTCCCGCCTCAGCCAGGAGCCTCATTTCACTCCCGGCGCCACGGTGCAACAGGCCCTGGAGGCGGCCCTGGCCGACCACGCGGCCTTCCTGGCGCGTCACCAGGAGATCCACGACCTGCTGCACGAGGCGGGCACCGAGGCCAATGTTCGCCTTTTTGACGAACTGCAAACCATCGAGCACCATCTGGACCACTGGGGCTGGGACCTCATGCCACGCCTGAAGGCCGCCGCCACCACCTGGGGGCTGAGTGACCTGGGCGCCGAGGTGGAATCCCTCTCTGGCGGCTGGCGCAAGCGCGTGGCCCTGGCCCAGGCCTGGCTCAAGGAGCCAGACATCCTGGTCCTGGACGAGCCCACCAACCACCTGGATCCGGAGCAGGTGGAGAAGCTGGAACTCTGGCTCCAGGCCTATGAAGGCGCTCTGCTGCTGATCACCCACGACCGCCATCTGCTGGACGCGGTGGTGACCCGGATGCTGGAACTGGACGAGGGTGCCCTGCGCAGCTACGAGGGCGGCTACAGCGACTACCTGCTGGAGAAATCGGACCGGGAGTTTCGGGAATCGCGACTCACAGAGCACATGCAAAACCGCCTGCGCCGCGAGATGGCCTGGCTCCGGCGCGGCGCCAAGGCCCGCACCCGCAAGTCCAAGCTCCGCATCCAGGAGGTGCTGGACCTCAAGGACGATGTGGATGACCGCACCCGCCTGGACCTGCGCCAGGGCCTGACCTTCGCCACCGGGGCAAACCGCAGCGATGCCCTCATCCGCGCGGAGGTTGTCTCCTTCGCCTATCCGGGTGGCCCAGAGCTGCTGGGGGGTCTGGAACTCAGCCTCCAGCGAGGCATGCGCATCGCCCTGCTGGGTCCCAATGGGTGTGGCAAGTCCACCCTGCTGAAGCTGCTGCTGGGGGAGTTGGAGCCTGTCACGGGCGAGATCCTGCGCCATCCCAAGCTGGCCATCACGGCCATTTCGCAGGGGCGCGGTGAGCTGGACTGGGGGCGCAGTATCCTGGACAACCTCGCGGACCGGGCGGCCCTGGTTGACACGGGCAATGGCACGGTGCTGGCCCACGTCTACCTCACCCGCTTCGGCTTCCCCGTGGACCAGCAGAACCGGGCCGCCTCCACCCTCAGCGGCGGCGAGCGGAACCGGCTCCTGCTGGCCAAGGCCATGCTCAGCCCCGCGGACTTGCTGGTGCTGGATGAGCCCACCAACGATCTGGACATCCCCACACTCCAGAACCTCGAAGAGGCCCTCCAGGGCTTCACGGGCACCCTCCTGCTGGTGAGCCATGACCGGTTCTTCCTGGACCAGGTGGCCACCCACACCCTGGCCTGGAACGAGCAGGGCACCCCCCGCTGGGAGCTCTACGAGGGCCCACCTTCCACCGTGAAGAGCCTTCGCGAGGCCCGGGCTGCGGCCCAGGCCCCGGCAAAGGTGGAGATCGCCCGCGCCACGGCCCGCATCGAGACCGCCAAGGTCCGCAAGCCCGGGCTCAGCCAGAAGGAGCAGCGCCGCCTCGACGAGGTGGATCGGGCCCTGGCGGCCCTCCATGCCCAGATCGCGGCCCTGGACGCCGTGCTGGCGGATCCGGCCTCCTTTCTGCGGCCCGAGAGCCCCGGCCACGAGGCCCTGAAGGCGCGGGAGGCGCACCTGGCGGAACTGGAACTGCTAGAGCACGAATGGCTGGAACTGGAAGATAAGCGCTCTGGAAACTAGCCGACCCGTCACATTTTCCGAAGGACGGCCCCTGAACCCGGCCTTTTCGCTACCCTGGTTCCTGGACTTTTTCTGGAGTGTTCATGCGTGCAATGCCCTTCCTGCTCCTCCCTGCGGTGGTCCTGGTCGCCCAGGCCCCGGCGACCCCCAACCTCGCCCAGCGGTTCAACTCCGAACTCGCGGGCATCACCCAGCTGCTCAAGGAACTCAAGACCCAGGAGGCCCTGGCCAAGGTCCAGGCCCTGATGCCCGCCCAAAGGCCCGGCTTTGACGTCAGCTCTGGCCCCGCCATGTCCGCCAGCCTGGATAACGCCCAGGGCCTGATGTCCCTCTACAAGCTCCAGGCCAAGGTGACCTCCGAGGCGGGGCTCTGGGAGAAGGCCCTTGAGGTCCAGGAGAAGCGCGCCGCGGACGCCCGGGCCATCAAGGCCGACCAGGACAAGGTCCAGGCGCCCATCCTGGCCCAGTGGGCCAAGGTCAGCCAGGAATCCCGGGACTACATCGCCAAGAATGAGCCCCGGAAGAAGGAGTTGGAGGCCGGTATCGCGGCCTTCAAGGCCGAGTTCGCCACGGTCTCCGCCGAGGTCAAGTCCGGCAAGCGCAAGCTGACCAAGAAGGAATTGGACGAATTCAACGCCCGCGGCTCCAAGGTCCAGCAGGATGAGCAGGACCTGGCCCAGATCAACGCCTCGCTCCCGGTCCACAAGCAGAACCTGGATGCGGCCCCCAAGGTCGCGAAGATGCTCGGGGAGAACACCAAGGAGATGGACGGCATGATCAAGGCCGCCGATGAGGCCGTGGTCAAGGCCAAGACCGTCGTCACCGAGCAGAACGATGAGATCACGGCCTTCAACACCAAGCAGGTGATGCAGAAGGTCAAGATCGTCGGCAAGAAGAACTGGGTGGATGCGGTACTCCGCAACCACGAGAACTTCACCAAGCTGGGCAGCACCGAGGACCAGGCAGCCTTCTTGAACCGCCTGCTGGTGCTGGACCCCGGCAACGCCATGGCCACCAAGGCCCTGGACAACCTGAAGGCCGGCAAGGAACCCTTTGCCAAGGAAGCCAAGTCGGGCAAGAAGTCCCCTAAGAAGTAGTCGTTCCCGCCCGCCTCTCCGTGAAAGGAGCGACCATGACCCGCTTCGGATTCTTCCTCGCCTGCGCCCTGACTCTGGCCGCCGGGACCTCGAGCCTGGGGGCCCAAAGCCTCACCGACCGCTTCAAGGAGGTTCGGGGTCCCTGGGAGCTCCAGCTGGAGCGCGGCGATGCCCCCACCGTCCGCAAGGGCGTGGAGGCCCTGCTTGGTCGTGAAGGTCTGGCCGTGAACCCTTCGGATTACAACGACATGCATGCCCTGGTAGCCCTGCGCGGTCTGGCCGCCAGGGCCTGCGTGTCCGAAGGCAGCTGGGAAGATGCCGTGGCCCACTTCCAGAAGGCCCAGGCCGCTGCCGAGGAGAACCTCAGCACGGCGGAACCCCTGCTCGCCAAAACCCGGGCCGAGCATGAGCAGAAGCTCAAGGAATTCCGCGAGGCCATGGCCAAGCAGGCGCCCCGCCTGCGGGAGCTGGAAGAGGCCCCCGGCCTCGGCGCGGATCAGCTGCGTCTGAAGCAGCAGTTGAAGATCTTCATGGACGAGCAGCAGGCTGCTATCGCCCACAGTGAGCGGGCCCTCAAGGACATCGAAGCCATCCTGCTGCGCCTGCGCCAAGCCAAGGAAAGCACCACGAAGGCGGTGTCGGACTGGCAGACCTTCCTGGCTGCCGAAAAAGCCGAAGTCACTGAAGCCGGCGGCCTGACCAAGTACGTCGCCGAGAAATATGAGCAGGTGAAGGCCGACGACGCGCGTCCCAAGCAGGACCGGCTTGCCTATGCCCGGCGCCTCCAGAAGCTGGACCCCGCCAACAAGGAAATTCCCCGCCTCGTCAACGGGCTCCTGGGCAAGACCGAGGAGCAGGAACCCGAGAAGCCCAAAAAGAAGACTAAAAAGAAGTCGGCGCCCAAGGCGCAGTAATCAGATACCCCAAACAATGAAATGGCCCCGAACGGGGCCATTTCATTGTTGAAACCAGCCAATTAGAAGACGAGGCCGAAGCCCAGCTTCAGGAAGTCAGTGCTGGGGGGATCGCCAGCGTTCACGTCCTTGGATGTGAGGGTCGTATGGTAGGTGGCTTCCACGGTGAACTTCCGACCCGCATCGAAGCCAAAGCTGTGGCCGATACCCACCTTGCCACCCAGCCGGCTCTTGCTGGTGCTGCTGCTGTTGTTGTAATAGTAGTAATCGTTGCCATAGCCCCGGCTGAACTGCTCGAAGTCCGCGGAAAGGCCCGCCACGAAGTAGAGCCCCCGGTGCCGGAAGGCCGTGCCCTGGGGGAAGATCTGCAGGTCGCCACCCACGCTGAAGAGGGAGTGGCGGAGGTTGAGGTCCGAGTATCCCGCAGCGCGGTTGACACCCGTCTCGGAGGAGCCGCTGAGGTCCAGGCGGAAGGCTAGGTTCCGATCCACGGGGAAGCTGGCAGTGAAGCTGCCACCTAGCCCTAAATCGTAGGTCTCTTTCTCGTGCCCCGTGGTCGTCAGGTAGGTCTTGCTGGCGAAGTCCCCGGTGGGGATCGTCAGGTTCACGCTGAAGCCCAGGTGGGGGCTCTGGGCCCGTAGGACCTGGCCGGAGGCCAGGAGCAGGGGAAGGATGAGTAGGGTGGCGGCGCGGCGCATGGGACCTCCAGTGGATCGATCAGGTTACGTGCGAAGGATGTACCAGGTTACGCCAAGGGGCGTCATTCCTTAGATGGGCGCATTCTTACCCCGGTTGAAGCGGGACTTTCCTGCGGCGAATTGCCTCGGCCTGTGGCGAGATTGCAACGGCGGGCTTTGGGCTCGGGCCTGCATGGCCTACTCTGGACAGGACGAGGCAGTTCATGGCGTGGAAGCAGGACCTGGCAAAACTCAAACAGCAGCTCGCCCCAGAGGAAAGCGCTCCGGTCGGGAAGCTCAAACCCAAACTGGCCCCGAAACCCGAGGGGCCTCTGGTCCTGGATGACGAAGACGCGGTGTTTCTCTCCGCCATGGGCCATAAGCCGACCCCGAAACGCCCTGCCCCCGCAGCCACCGAATCCCAGGCAGCAACCCCGCCCGAAGAACCCCGCCCGATCCCGGAATCTTTCCAGGAGGCCATCCTGGATCTCCGGGGCTTCAAGCCCATGGCCAAGGGCTTCAGGGACCAGCCGGACAAGCCCAAAGCCTTGGCCCAAGCCCCGCCGCCGCCCCCGGAACCCCCGGCCCAAGCAACTGCGGCTCCAGTCATCGAGGTGGAGATTCCCCGCCCTTCCCCGGTTGAACCTGAGCCCCTCCCCGCACCGGAATCCTTCCAGGAGGCCATCCAGGGCCTTCGGGGCTTCAAGCCCATGGCCAAGGGCATCAGGGACCAGCCGGTCCAGCCCCTTCCGTCACCCCCAGCGCCCCCCGCGCTCCCGGAGCCCCCAGCCCCTGCAGCCCCCGCCCCGGCCGTCCTGGAGGTGGAAGCCCCCCGCATCTCCCAACCTATACCGGAGCCCCTCCCTGCCCGCCCCCCTGCGCCCACCCGGTTCCAGCTGGCGGCTGGCATGGCCATCGAGGTGGATGGGACTCTGGATCTCCGGGGGCACTCCCTGGCCGACGCCCTGGACCGGCTCCAGGACCGCCTGGGTGATGGCCAGGTGTTGGGCTGGCGGAGCCTCCAGGTGACTCTTGGCCAGGACCCCCTGCTGCACGAAGGTCTGCTGAATCTCATGGCTTCGGGTCAGGTTCCGATGGTGGCTAGGTACGCCCAGGCGCCCGTGCCCATGGGCGGGAACCAGGCCTGGCTGCTCTACTTCGCGGCGCCTTCCGTCCAATCTTGAACCTGCCTGGAGCCTGATTCACATGACCCTGCTCGCCATTGGAAGTGTGGCCTTCGATGACCTGGAAACCCCCTTCGGGGCCCGGGAGCATGCCCTGGGGGGCTCGGCGACCTACTTCTCGTTGAGCGCCAGCCGTTTCCATCCGGTGCGCATCGTGGCCGTGGTGGGCGAGGACTTCGGCCCGGACCAGATGAAGGTCTTCGACGGGCGCTCCATCGACCTGAAAGGCCTGTCCCGGGTGAAGGGGCTCAGCTTCCACTGGAAGGGGGCCTACGGCTACGACCTGAACGAGGCCAAGACCCTGGCGACGGACCTGAATGTCTTCGCAGATTTCCGCCCGGACCTGCCCGAGAGCTACCGGGAATCCCCGTATCTGTTCCTGGGGAATATTGATCCGGTCCTGCAGTTGGATGTGGTGCGCCAGATGACCGTACGTCCCAAGTGGATTGCCCTGGACACCATGAACTACTGGATCCGAGGTGCCCGCCCGGCCTTGGAAGCGGTCCTCAAGGAAGTGGACATCCTCCTGGTGAACGACGCAGAGGTCCGGGAACTCACCCAGGAGCACAGCCTCATCAAGGCCTATCGCAAGATCCAAGCCCTTGGCCCCCGGATCCTGGTGGTCAAGCGGGGGGAATACGGCGTGGCCCTCTTCACTCCGGAGGGATTCTTCGCCGCCCCGGCCTATCCCCTGGAGAACGTCTTCGACCCAACCGGGGCCGGCGATACCTTCGCTGGCGGGTTCCTGGGCTACCTGGCCTGGGTGGAGCGCATCGACGTCACGGCCCTCAAGCACGCCACCCTGGTGGGATCCGTCATGGCCAGCTTTACGGTGGAGGAGTTCTCCACCGAGCGGTTGGAGCAAATCTCGCAGGACGAAGTCCGCAACCGATTGTCATTATTTTCAGATATGATCCGCGTCGAAGACCTATAATCGGCACTATTAATTCATACGGGGGTACCTGATGCACCTGCCCACTCGCCTGCATGTCGGCCGGATGCGCGCCCTTGTGGCCGCCCCGGGCCTCTTGGCAGCCATGGCATTGGCGCTTCCAGTCCTGCGGGCCCAGGAGACCGTCCAGCCTGCTCCCCAGGTGGAAGCCCACAAGTCAAAGTGGGACTATCCGAAGGATCTGAAGCTGCCTGAGGGGTCCCGAACCCATACCGTGGAGAAGGGCGACACCCTCTGGGATCTTTCTGGGAAGTACCTCGGAAATCCCTACGCCTGGCCCCAGATCTGGGAACTGAACCAGTGGGTGAAGGATCCCCATTGGATCTATCCCGGGGATCCGCTGGTCATCGACTTGGCCCGGGGCGTGGCCAACGCCGGTTCCCTGCCGGAGGCCATCGCCGACCTGCCCCCCGACCAGGCCCGCAAGGCTGACCCCAGTGCCATGCGTCGGCCCGAAATGGGTTTCGCGTTCCAGGACTTCATCCAGTTGCCTTTCATGGCGCCCACGGGTGCAGAGTCCTATTTCAAGACCAACGGCGCCTTCACCATCACCGCCAACAAGCGGGATGATCGCCAGTATCTCGCCGAGGGCGAGACGGTCTACGTGAACGGGGGTGTGGACCAGGGCATCAAGGCGGGCGATCGCTTCCTGGTTCTGAAGTCCGTCAAGCAGATGCTGGTCCACCCCACCAACCCCAAGCAGAAAATGGGTGATGTCCTTCAGCAGACCGGCGTGGTCCGGGTCATCACGGCCCAGGCCAAGAGTTCCGTGGCCATCATCGAGCGCTGCCTGGAGACTGTGGAAGTGGGCAACCACCTCGTGAAGTTCACAGAACCTGCCAGCATCCCCATGACCCTCCGTACTGATATCACCGAGCCGATCCAGGTCGCCCCCACGGCGGCAGTGGTCATCTACGCCCGGGATTCCAAGGTGCATGCGGCCACCGGCGACATGATCATCATCGATCGCGGCGCCAACGATGGCCTCAAGGTAGGTGACGTCCTGCTCTCCACCCGCGTCAGGTCCTTCTCCATCGGGGCTGACGGAGCCAAGAAGCCCGCCAAGGATACCTTCGCCCACTACATCGGCCAAGTGCTCGTGGTCCGGGCCGATGCCCGTACCGCCACCTGCCGCATCCTCCGCGCCAGCGAAGAGATCGTCACCGGCGATACCATCACCCGCTGAGCCTGCCCAAACCGCTGCCAAGGCCCCCAGACAGGGGCCCTGGTCATTCTGCGCGGAGTTCCAGCACGACCCGGTCTCCACGGGTGGGCAGGGAGTAGGGATGAGGGGTGGCCTGCCAGCCAACAGGGAGGGCTTCCGCGGCCCAGTCTCGGCTTTTCAGTGCGAAGAAAGGTGCCCCAGGCTTACCGTGTCGGCTCCACCAGGCCGTGAGTTGGCTCAGGGAGCCCAGGGCCTTGGCGGTGCCCCAGTCAGCCTGCAGAGAGGGCAGGTCCTCCAGGCGTCCCTGCACAGCCTTCAGGTTGGGAACCGGCAGTTCCATGACTGCCTGCCGCAGGAAGGCCAGCTTCTTCGCGGCCGAATCCACCCCCAGCACCTCCAGGTCAGGCCGGGCCAGGGCCAGGACCACCGCAGGCGAGCCCATGCCCGTGCCCAGATCCACCACACGGGAGCCAGGGGGCAGGTCGGCCAGGAAGGGCAGCAGGGCGGCTGCATCCAACAACAACTCCTCTTTCCGCTCCGAGGCAGGAAGAGCCGTCAAGGCGTGGGTTCGATTCCAGCGTTCGAGGAGGACCAGGTACCGACCCAGCGGGGCGGCCAGTTCTTTGGGTAGGCGAGGATCCATGGCTCCAGGATGCCAGGGATCCGGGGTCATGGTTTATTTTCCTTTATTCAGTAGTATCTATTATTGTTTTCAATATTTTGAACATTATTAATGATGTAACCATGAATTGGTGTTCTAATTATCAACTGAAAACATGGATCAATTATTGGTCCCTAGAATTGATGAAGCATTGAACAATACAAAATCCATCCCAGGGAGCTCCCTTTGGTAGATCTTGTAAGGAGCGAACCATGACTCAGACGAAGACTCCTTTCACGATTGATTGGTCCAGCCGAAGCAAAATGCGGGGCCCTGGTGACACCTCCCTAGGGAAACTGCTGCATGACCTCAGGGATCGATTGGCCCCGAGCGCACTCGGCATGTCCGTGACTTATGTCGACGATCGCGGCATGAGAAAACTCAATCGGGAGCATCGCGGAAAAAACATCACGACCGACGTCCTAAGCTTTCCTTCCAGCACCGAGAAGGGGGCCTTCCCCCACTTGGGTGACATCGTGATCAGTCTGCCCATGGCGGACAAAATGGCCAAGAAGTTCGCCGTGAGTCGCCGACGCGAGGTGGAGACCTTGGTCATCCACGGCTTCCTGCACCTCTGCGGGCACGACCACGAGACTGACCGCGGCGAGATGATGGCCCTGCAGGCCCAACTCGAACGGGAGTTGCTAGACGAGGCCCCCCTCGCCATGAGCCTGAAGCGCGGCCGCAAGCCCGGCTCCAAGGTCAAGAAATTGAAGGACGGTTCCCGCGTCGTGGTCACCGGTCGGGCCGCCGCGGCCCTGGTCCGCCGGGAGCGCGTCAAGAAGGAGAAGAAGGTCAAGGTCCGCAAGGCCGTGAAGCCCAAGGAGGCCCCGCCCAAGCGTGGTCCTGGTCGGCCCCGTAAAGAAGCGGCCCCGGCGCCCCCCAAGCGGGTGCTTCGCCGCCGCCGTCCCGCCCCTTCCCGCAGCGGAGTCATCGGCTGAGGTCGCGGGTCACAACACCCCCGACTCGCAAACCCCACGTGGCAAACGGAGCCAAAGGCCGATAAAATGGCCCTTTGGCCCGGCTTCGGGCCGCGCCATCCGGAGTCTTCGTGATCAACCTCCTGCTCGGCCTGGGCGCCGCCCTTGCCGTGATCGTGCTCTCCAAGTTGCTGGGCATCTGGCTGGCCGTGGGCATCCCCCTGGGCCTCGTGGCCGGCGCTGCGCTCTTCATCTGGCAGGGCCGTAAGGTCCAGCAGGAGCTCGAGAAGATCTTCACCCGGGCCGGCGACCTCATGAAGAAGCAGCAGTTCGACAAGGCCATCGAGACCATGCGCGAGGGGTACAAGTTCTCCACCCGCCAGTTTCTGGTGAAGAGCAGCATCGACGGCCAGATCGGCGTGGTGCAGTACATGCGCAAGAAGAACGAAGAGGCTGAACCGCTCCTGGTCTCCGCCTCCATGCAGCATTCCATCGCCAAGGCCATGCTGGGCATCCTCCCGTGGAAGCGCGGCGAGAAGAAAAAGGCCAAGGAGACGTTCAATCTGGCCCTGAAGGCCGGCAAGAAGGAGAGTCTCCTCTACGCCGTCTACGCCTACGTCCTGATGGAAATGAGCGAGCGGGACAAGGCCATCGAGGTCCTCAACAAGGGCCTCAGCATCTGCCAGGGCGACGAGCGCCTCATCACCAACCGCAACCTTCTGCAGAACGGCAAGAGCCTCAAGATGAAGGTCTATGGCGAGCAGTGGTACCAGTTCCTCCTGGAGCGCCCCATGATCCGCCAGGAAGCTCCGCCCTTCGCCAAGGTCTCCCGCAAGGGCATGCGAGGGTAGGGCCCGAACCTCCTTCGATTCATCCGTTCCATCCGACCACTCTGGAGTTCACCATGTCAGGCCACAGCAAATGGTCCACCATCAAGCACAAGAAGGGCGCCGCTGACGCCAAGCGCGGCAAGGTCTTCACGAAGATCCTCAAGGAAATCACCGTGGCAGCCCGCCTGGGCGGCGGCGATGTGGCGGCCAACCCCCGCCTGCGCCTGGCCGTGGATCAGGCCAAGGGCAGCAACATGCCCAAGGACAACTGGGAGCGCGCCATCAAGAAGGGCACGGGTGAACTCGAAGGCGTGACCTACGAGGAAGTGGTCTACGAGGCCTATGGCCCCGGTGGCGTGGCCATCCTGGTCGAGGCCATGACCGACAACAAGAACCGCACCACCCCCGAGGTCCGCAGCTACTTCACCAAGTTCGGTGGCGAACTGGGCGCCATGGGCTCTGTGGCCTACTTGTTCACCAAGATGGGCCAGATCGTGGTGGACTCCGAGGTCTCCGAGGACAAGATCATGGAGGTGGCCCTGGAAGCCGGCGCCGACGACGTGATCAACGAGGGTGAGGCCTGGGTCATCAAGACCAGCCCCGAATCCTATCAGGCCGTGAAGGACGCCGTGGACGCCGCCAAGCTCCCGGTCCTGGAAGCCAAGCTCATCATGGATCCCAGCACCAGCACCGCCCTTGAGGGCAACAAGCTCACCAGCTTCCTCAAGCTCGTGGACCTGCTGGAGGACAACGATGATGTGCAGAATGTGTGGCACAACGGCGAGTATGAGGAACCTGAGGACTAGGGTTCCAACGTAGATCCGTTCATCCTCAGGGCGCCTATCGGCGCCCTGAGTTATTCCTGCGCCTTTGGCGCAGGTGCTGAATGGGTGATCACAGGGGCGGGGTCGGGCTGGCCGAGGGCCAGGATGGGGAACCTGGGGGGTTCACCCCACATGCCGTCGCCGCGGAGGAGGGCGCTATGGAAAGCGCCCCAGAAGACGAGGCCATCGGTGCTGCGGGGATCCAGCAGGTAGAAGGCCAGGCGCCCCAGGGGCTGGTCCAGGGGGACATAGATGGCCCGGTCCAGGTCTGCGGCGTTCCCGGGCTGCTGCAGCTTCTTCGGGGTGGATTCCGTGGTCCAGGCGCCCTGCAACTCCAGGGTGAAAATGCCCTGGTAGGCCGAGGGCGAGACCTTGCGGCCACTTTCCTGAAACTGGAGCAGGGGCAACTGCCGGGGCCGGCTACTGCCCATCTGGACCTTCACGCCATGGGCCTGGAGCAGGGGCAGCACCATGGGCAGGTAGGCGGGATCGATGAGGTAACCCGCCGGCGCCGCCACGAAGTCCTGCCCCTGAAATCCCACGAAGCTGGGCAGCTCCAGGTGGGTGCGGCCCTTCTCGCCGATCAGGTGGCCCTGCTCATCACGGATGGGGTCCACCCAGTCAAACGCTGCGCGTTCGACTTCTTTCAGCTTCGCTGACAGGGGCATGGATACAGGTCCGTGGGTCCAGCTGTCGGACCAGCGCTGGTCCGCCTGACGGATCTGGGTGCGAATCTCATCCTTGTGCTCAGCCATCCAGCCCAGGCAGGCCAGGACGAAGTGGCGGGTGTCGCTGATGCGGTCAGGCCAGCTGCGGTAGACGTAACTTTCAGAGAGCACGGCCAGACGGTTGCGCAGGGCCGGGTAGTTGGTGAGCAGGCGGGGATGGGCGTCGTAGGTCTCCCAGGCCGTGGGGGGGTGCTCGGCGGTGGGCTTGTAGGGAATGAAATTGCCATAGTCGTAAGTGGGCATGCCCTCCACCTTCAGGCGCTCCCGCACCTCCACCAGCATGCGGCGGTTGAAGGCCAGGAGCCCCTCATCGGCGCCCAGGGTGACGGCGGGCCCATGGGTCAGGTGGAAGCCGTGGGTGCTGCCGTTGGTGGTGTGCAGGTCCAGCACCACCGCGGGATCGAAGTCCCCCAGCATCGCCAGCAGCCAGCGGGTGTTGGGGGCGGCGGCCTTCATGAGGTCCCGGTTGAGATCCAGACCCCGGGCGTTCTCGCGGCGCCCCACGCCGCTCTCCGTGGGGTTGGGCTGCCAGGGCCTGATGGCCGGGTCCAGGGCATCCGTGCCATCGGCGTTATAAGCGGGCATGACCACCAGGTCCAGGCCCCGCCGCAGGGCCGGGTGCCGGCCCTGGAGCAGCTCCCGGAGGACTTGCTGCATGGCCTCCTTGCCCTCCACCTCGCCGGCGTGGATGTTGGCGTTTACGTAGACCCGCAAGGCATTGTGGTCCGTGCCCTTCAGGCGCCAGGCCAGCAGGGGCTTGCCCGTTTCCGTGGCTCGGGGGGCACCCTTGGGCTGGTAGGGCACCAACGCTGGGTTCAGTTTCGTGAGGGCGGCCATGAAGGCGCGGACCTCCGCCACAGTGGATGTCCGCCGCAGCTCCGTGCGCTCAGGTGTGGTCTGGGGCCAACCTGCGAACAAGCCCGTGGCCGCCAGGCCCAGCAGCAGGCGCCGCATCGCTTAGCGGGCCGTGACGGTAGCGGTCAGCTCCGGAGCGAGCGGGGCCACACTCTTGCGGAAGAGGCCCTTGTTGAACACCACGAAGGCGATGGCCAGGAAGAGGAAGACCACCAGCAGGGCCGAACCCCGCTTGCCCCGGGCCAGGGCCTTGGGGGTCATCTCCGAAAGGCCCGTCAGCACAAAGACCAGGGCCAGTTTGATGTGGAAGTAGGCGCCACCCTTGAGGGGGTTCTGACCGCCCTGGATCATGATCATGAGCAGCAGGAGGCCCGCGATGAGGGCCAGGCGGAAGGACCAGGCCACGACCTTGGCCCAGACCGTGGCGGCCAGGCCCTGGAGATCCTCGCGGCCCTCCTCGAAGCCCGACAGGAGCAGGACCACCACCGCGGCGCCGCCTCCGAAGGAGATCGCCATGAAGTGCATCCAGCGGACCAGGTTCACTGCTTCAAGTTTCGAATTCATGGCTGCCTCGTGAAGAGGCTCTAGGGTAGCAGCCCTGATAGGCTGGGACCGTCGGGAGGACATCATGTCGAAGCTGCGCGTGGCCGTGGTCGGGGTGGGACATCTGGGCCAGCACCATGCCCGCATCGCAGGCTCAGCCCCTGACGCGGTCCTGGTGGCCGTTGTAGATCCTGATCCCGTGCGTGGGCCCGAGATCGCCGCCAAGGTGGGCGCCCCCTGGGCCGCCACCCTGGCCGAGGTGCTGGACCAGGTCGACGCGGTGCAGATCGCCGCCCCCACGGGCTTCCACCTCGCCCTGGGCCTCCAGGCGCTCAAGGCCGGCAAGCACCTGCTCATGGAAAAGCCCCTCGCCGCCTCCCTGGAGGAGGGCAAGGCCCTGCTGGCAGGCCTGGCCGAGGCCCGCGTGGCCAAGCCCGGCCTTGTGGCCCAGGTGGGCCACCTGGAGCGCTTCAACCCCGCCGTCACCGCCCTGCGGGAGCGTGGCTTCAAGCCCCGCTTCCTGGAAGCCGTGCGCGTCTCGCCCTTCCCCGCCCGCAGCCTGGAGGTGGACGTGGTCATGGACGTGATGATCCACGACCTGGATCTGCTCCGCGCCCTGGTGGGCCGCCCCGTCATCGATGTGGAGGCCGTGGGCGTGCCCGTGCTCACGCCCTTCGCCGACCTGGTGAATGCCCGCCTCAAGTTCGAGGGCGGGGCCTTCGCCACGGTCACCGCCAGCCGAGTGGCCCGCAAAAAGGAGCGCACCCTCCGCGCCTTCGGCGACAAGGAATACGCCAGCCTGGACTTCGCCACCCAGAAGCTGGAGTTGCTGCGCCTGGTCATGGGACCCGAGGGGCCCCAGGTCCATCCCGAGACCGCCGACATCGAAGAGGGCGAGCCCCTGCGCCTGGAAATTGAGGCCTTCCACGCCGCCTGCCTGGGCACTGGCACGGATGGCGTCACCTGGGAGGAGGGCCAGGAAGCCATGCACGTGGCGGATCTGGTGCAGAAAGCCGTGGCCAAGAGCCTGGCGGAGATCAACCAGGGCTAGGGCGGGCACGTGCTCTACGACCTCGCCTCCCTCGCCAAGCCCCTGGTGACCGCGCCTCTGGCCCTGGCCTTCCTGGACCTGGACGCGGATCGCCGCTGGGCCTTGGGCCTTGCCGAGCGGGAAACCACGCTGACGGTGCGCCAGCTGCTCTCCCACAGCTCCGGTCTGCCGCCCTGGCGTCCCTACACAGGTGAGCCCCTGGCCGCCCATCTCCACCGGGCGGTGCCCCAGCATCCTCTCCTGCGCCCCGCCACACCGGGCCTGGCCACCTACTCGGACCTGAACTACCGCCTGCTGGCGGAGCTGCTGGAAGCTGAGACCCGGCTGCCGTTCCGGTCGCTGGGCGCGGCCTCGGGCCTGAGCCCGGCGCCATGGCCCGCAGCACCCAGGTGGGTGCCGGATGGTCCCGATGCTGAGGCCTGGGCCCTGGCCACGGAGATCCCCCTGCCGCCCCGCTCGCCCTTCCTCCCCCAGGACGCCAATGCCCGGGGGGGCATGCGCGGCCACGCGGGCTTCGCCGCCACCGCCTCGCAGCTGCGCCAGGTCCTGGCCCGCTGGATCGGAGCCGGCTGGCCTGCACGCATGGCCCAGACTGCTGCTGACGGCGAGGGCGGCACCCGCTGGGGCCTGGGCCTCCAGGTGGCCTTCGCCGGCCCGGGCCGATTTGGACAGTTGCTGTCTCAAATGCCAGCTGGCGCCGGTCTCCATGTGCTGCAGGATCCTACAGACCGGCTTCCCGCGCCGGCTCCCGCTCTGAGCGAGGATCCCGGCCCGCCTTCGGTCTGGTGGTTCCACCTGGGCTACACGGGCCCTGCCCTCTTCTATCGGCCCGCAGATGACTGCTGCATCGCCCTGCTTCTGCATCGCTGCGGGCCCCACGGGGAACTGCTGGACGCCGAGGCCCTCCGAGCCCGCCGCTGGGAGACCCTCGCGGGATTCGTGGGACAATTCGCAGGATGAAGCCGTTCCTCGCCCCCTTCCTGGTCCCCGCGCTGATCCTTGCCTGCGCCCCCAGTCCTGCGGCCCAGCCTCCCCTGCGCATCGGCCTCGACACTCAGGCTCTGGAGTGGATCATCTCCCTGGAGGGTGGCGGCCAGGTCTGCGACCGTAGCGGCAAGCCGCTCCTGAAGCTGGCGCCGGACGAGAAACTGCGCATCTGGTGGGATAGCCGGGGCCTTTCGGATCCCACCTCGGAATACCGCATCCAGGTGGGCAAGCCGCAAAATTCCGCAGAGGCTACGGCCCTGCTGGCCCGGCTGAAGGAACAGGGGGAGGCGCCCGAGCGGGTCAAAGTGCCGGACGCGGACACCTGGCGGGTCCTCACAGGCCGCTTCAAGGAGGCCAGCGAGGCAGAGCCCGTGCTGCAGAAGCTCCAGGATCTTGGCTTCGATGAGCTCTGGGTGGCCACGGAGCCCCGACCTGCGCCACCCCACAAGGGCCGGGCCCTCTACGCCATCACGGACCGCTACGACCGCCGCCCCCTGCCCCTGGCCGGAGTCTGGCTGCGGCCCGCTGGAGAGCTCACGAACCTCCAGGGCAAGGGCCGCTACCGTGGCAAGGTGGAGATCTTCCCCAATGCGCAGGGTCGCCTGACGGTGGTGAACACCGTCGAATTGGAGACCTACCTCCGGGGGGTGGTGCCCAAGGAGATGGGTGCCTGGGAATTCCCCAACGTGGAGGCCCTCAAGGCCCAGGCCGTGGCCGCCCGCACCTATGCCGTGGCCAACCGCGGCAAGCGCGGCGCCGATGGCTTCGACATGAGCGACACCATCGCCGACCAGGTGTACGGTGGCCGCGACGGCGAACAGTCCCTCACGGACCGGGCCGTGCAGGAGACCACAGGCGTCTTCGCCACCTATGGCGGCAAGCCCATCCAGGCCCTCTTCATGGCCGATTGCGGGGGCCACACCACGGATGTGGCCCAGGTCTTCGGCGGCAACGCCCCCTACCTGCAGGCCGTGCCCTGCTACCCGGCCAAGCCCCTGACCCTGCCCTTCAGCTCCGACCTCGCCCTAAACGGAGAGGCGCCCCAGCCTGGACTCACCTGGGAACTGCTCCGCCTGGCCACCGGGCCCCTGTCCCCAGACTGGCTCAACGCCGAGCGTCTCGGTCGGCCGGCCACGGCGGAGGCTCTGGCTGGGCCCGTGCAGAGCCTGCAGAAGCGCCTGGGCATGGCCCAACAGCCCCTGAGCCCGGGCAACCTGCTCCTGGCCCTCGCCCGTGCCTTCGGCTTCCAGCACGTGGTAGCGGGCCAGGAACGCTCCCAGGATGCGGACTACTTCCTGCCTGGCGCCCTGACCGAGGACCGCCTCCTAGCCGCCTTCCTCACCCGGCGCGGCGTCGTGCCCGCCTCGGCCTGGACGGCCAGTCCCACCCTCAGCCTGCGCCAGGCCCTCCAAGCCCTGGGCCGGCTCTGGCTGGAACTGGAGCCTCTCAACCTCAACGAGGGCACCCTGCTCCTGGACCGTCAGGTCCGCCGCAAGCGGGGCGGACCCGAGCCCCTGGCCCTGGCGCCGGGCCTGCTGCTGGCCGAGGAGAGCCCCGATGGCAGCCTACGTCTGGTCAGCCACAGCGATATCCAGGTGGGGGACCGCCTCAAGTGGATCGCCAGCGAGGGTGGAGCCCAGGTGCTGGTGCGCCGCCTGGACCCGGATGGTGCCGCCTGGGACCGGTACAACCCCATGGCCCACTGGCGAGTGGAGTACACCGAGGCTGAGCTGCTGGCCTTAGTGCGCAAGCGCATCACCGTGCCCGGCATTCGCGAGCTGAAAGCGGATTACAACGAGCAGGGCCGGGTGCAGGACCTGAACCTTGTGGACACCAAGGGGACGGCCCACCGGGTCCGTGGCATGCACATCCGCGGCCTCCTAGGCCTCAAGGACAACGTCTTCCGCTGGCTGACCGTGGGCCAGGGCGTCCAGCGCCGTTGGATCTTCTATGGCCGGGGCTGGGGCCATGGGCTGGGCATGTGCCAGACCGGCGCATATGGCATGGCCCTGGAAGGTGCCCCCTACCAGCAGATCCTCCAGCACTACTACCCCGGCACAATCCTCCAGAAGATCGATTGATACCTTTTTGTCGGTATTTCAAGTCTGGGCATTGACGACCCGCCCCAGGGAACCCAGGCTTCCCTTCCCAGAGGAGGGTTGGGATGGGTTTGGACGCTTGGATCCTCGATGCGCCGCTGAAGGTGTTGCGGCAGGAGGATCATCCGTACCACGAGGCCACCCTGGCCACCCTGGGCCGCCACGAAATCGGGCTCTGTCGCCGGGACACCGCCCTGGGTCCCTCCTGTGAGCTGTTCCTGGACGGTCGCTCCATCTTCCATCCTGGGGTCGACGCCCCGCACCGGGCCTGGTTCGACCTCTGCCGGGAACTGGGCTACCAGCCCGCCCACCACTGGGATTGGGATCCAGCCCTCATCCTCTTCCAACAGGTACTGCCGGCCTTGGCCGCCGACTGGCACGAAGCCCCCCTGGCCTGGAATGCCCTGGGCCTGCCCGAAGGTGTCCTCAGCTTGGCAGGCCTGCGCCAAGTCTTCGCCGAGGCCGTGGCCGACCTGCGCCGAGGCCACCCGGGGCCCGTGGGCGCCAAGGTGGTGGAGACCTTCGAGTGGCTGCCCCTTAGGGCCGTGGTCTTCCATGACGACGCCCAACCGCCTCTGGACTTCGAGGGCACGGGGCCCCGCGGCCGGGTCTCTCTCTGGTTGGGCATCCACCGGGAGCATCCCCTGGTGCTGGAGGGCCAATGCCCAGCTCGCGAAGACCAGGGCTGGTGTGTGGAAGGGGCCGGCCCCGACCGGCTGCCCTCCGAAGCCTTCCTGGCCGCCGCAGGCCTGGATTCCCAGCTCCCCAAGGGCTTCACAAGAGCCCTGACCTCAGCCCTGGACGCGCTCCGTCACCGCATGGAAGGTCCTCTGGACGCTTACCGCCGCACCTACCCCGAAGGAATCTCCTGGCACCACGGCCAACATGAGCGGCTGCTGGGTCACACCATCGTGGATGTGCGTTCTGGCGAACCCGCCACCCTGGTGCTCGACGACGGCACCGAGCTGACCCTTGAGACCGAGGCCAGCCGCGCCTGGGAGCACGGCGGGATCTAATACTCTCCGGGGGGACCTCCAGGCCCCAAGCGGCCTCTGCGTCCCCCCGGGGCCCCCACGCTCCGCGGGAAGCAAGTCCATACGGTGCGTTGCCTGAGAGGAATCAAGCCTCGGGCAGTTTCTCCCAGCGCACCTGGAAGTGGTCGAGGATGTGCTGGCGCTCGGTGCGTTCCTGCTCCGCGATACTGGTGTATGGATGCCGGAACACCACCCGGCGCACGCCACGGCGCACCAGGGCGCGGCAACAGATGAGGCAGGGCTCGTGGGTGACGTAGGCCGTGGCCACGGGTCCGTCGCAGAAGCCCAGGGCATTCTCCTCGGCGTGGCTGGTGTGGAGGCATCGCTGGCCGGGTTTGCAGGTGTCCGGCGTGCAGTGGGCCATGCCCGGCAGGGCGCCGTTGAAGCCCGCCGCGGCCACACCGCCATCCGCCCGCAGCAGCACCGCGCCCACCTGGAGGCGGCAACAGGTCCCCAGGCGGCTCAGCTCCAGGGCCATGTTCATGAAGACTTCGTCCTTCAAGTGCGCGCGGGCCATGAATACCTCGAGTGGATTCCATCATCTCAAGAATTGCCGCGCCTCAGGCTAGAATGAAACCTGTTGCCGCATGGTCCCGTAGCTCAGCGGATAGAGCGACCGCCTCCTAAGCGGTAGGTCGTGGGTTCAATTCCCGCCGGGACCACCAGCTGGAAGCACTGAAACTCAACTATGACTTGGGTTTCAGCGCTTCCTGCCAGAAGGACCAGCTAAGGTTTTCCTTCGCTATTGCTTCGGCGTGGTTCCTGGCCCAGAGGGCTTGCCGGGCTTGGCCTCACCGGGTTTGTGGGTCATCCCCACCTTGGGTTCGGCCTTGGGCTTTTTGTGGGTGGGCTCCGTTGAGGGAGTCGGTTTTTGCGCAGGAGTCGGCTTTTGCTCAGCGGTGGGGGTCTGGACTGCAGCTGGTTTCGGAGCTGCAGTTGGTACAGGACTAGCAGCTGGTGCGCTTGTCGAAGACGTGGTGGAAGCGCTTGGCTTTGAAGGCCCCCCCTCCGCAGGACCTGAAGGACTTGCACTGCACGCTCGAGCGGCGGAGTTCAGCACCAGGCGAGCGTCATCGATCGAGGTGGCATTCTTGCTGGCTATGGCTCTCAGATAATCGTGGGCGGCAGCGAGGTGCTGACCGTGGGCCGACTGGAGCGCGGCATTAGAGTGATGCTGTGCCACCCAGTCACAGTGGCCCACGGAAACCAAGTCATTCAAGGTCAAGACCTGGGGACTCCCGGAGACGACAGTCCGCCTTTGAGCCGGAGTAGGGGTCTCGCCAGCGACGAGCGTGGTGCCGACGAGGAGGGCACCCATGCTGAGGAGCGCGCCGCCCCAGATCATGCTGAACGAAAGTTTGATGGAACCCATGCAGTTCTCCTTAGGACTATGCGTCCAGTGGGGTGGGGATAAAAAGTTGAGCCCATTCGGCGAAGAGGCCGAGAAAGCACAGGCAAGCACAGTGGTTGCGAACATGGCCCACAACGGGCGCACTGGAGCAGAGGTGATGGGCGATCAGTTCAAGGATCGTGCCGAGTCAGCGCTCGAACCGACGCCTGTTGCCCGCGGCTCCGGAGATCTTCCATACATGCGCAGGGGATTTGGCTCGGTGCAGGCGAGAAAACAGCCTGGCTAAGCGGTTTTTTTTGAGCCAAGCGGCCTGAAAAGAAGGCCTTCCTACTCCCGATCAGTCTCAATGCATCTGTATTTTGCAACCAACCAGCGTGTCGCGAGGTGATCTGCAACCTGAAGACCGAAATATCCTCAATGAAAGGAAGGCGTCCTTCGACAGCCGCACTTCCTCAGCGCCCTCTGGATCCATGGTTCTCACTGCGGGGCTTCCCCACGGTTTGAGTGGCGCATCGGAAAACTGATTCTTGTCAGTGTGCCGAATGGGGTGCCTGGGCCTTAATGGCTGGCTCGGCGTTGTGGACCACTTCCTCGAAGCCCACCTCCTTCCGGCAGGCTTCCAGGAAGGCCTTGCGTACCTCCTCGAGCTTCTGGGCCGCCGCCTTTTGGCGGACCTGCTCTTTCACTGTGTCGAAAGGTTGGGCCCCGGCCTCGCCACGCGTCTCCACCTGAATGATGTGATAGCCGAAACTGGACTTGACGGCCTCGCCCGGCTTGCCGAGTTCCTGCTTGCGCACCGCCTCGTCGAAGGCCGGTACGAAGCGTCCATAGGGGACGTTTTCATAGAGCCCACCGTTGTCCTTGCTCCCGGGGTCATCGGAATACTGCTTTGCCACCTCCAGCCATGATTTCCCCGCTTTCAGTTCCGCCATGGCCTGGGCCGCCCTGGCCAGGGCCTCCTCATCGCTGAGCCCTTTGGTGCCGGGCTGGGAGCCCTTGGTGGAGATGAGGATGTGACGGGCGCTGAAGGAGGACTTGGCCTGGAACTGCTCAGGGTGCTTCTCGTAGTAGGCCTTCAAGTCTGAATCCTGGACCTCGGACTGAGCCTTCAGCTCCTCCTTGTGCCCCTCCGCAAGGGTCGTGGCGAGCACGCGGATGCCCGCATATTCCATTTGTTTTTTGACGTCAGCAGTCTTATCCAGGCCCTCCTTCCGGGCCTTGGCGGCCATGACCAGAGAGTCGAGGAAACCGGCCCGTACCCGCTCCAGGGCTCCAGGCGCAGCGCTCATCTGCTGTCGCTGCTGCTCGGCGAAGACCAGGCGGAGGAAGGTGTCGAAATCTGATTGCAGGATGATCTTCGTTCCCAGCTTGGCCAGAACCATGTCCTGCTTGGGCTGGCTGGGCTTGCCCGCAGCCGGAACTGGTGCCTTCACGGGGGCCGGCGCCTGGGCGGCCAGCAGCGCGGACAACAGCATGGTGATGGGGGCTCTCAGCATGGGGGCTCCGTGGGACACGATAAGGCAGGTTCGGATAAGTCTAAATTCTGTGCCCAATAGGCAGCAAAGCCTTTTAGATTGCGGCGCCCCTCGCCCCTTTGGTGGCAGGATGCTAAACATCCATCCTGGCCTCCCTTCCCATGCTCCCAGGCTCAGGCCGCAACGAAATCTTAGGCACCCTGCCCATGTCACTCCGCTTTGATGCCCACAGCCACTTGGATCAACCCCGGTCGCCGGACCTGCTGCGCGTGGTGTGCGGAACCTCTGAGGGCGACTGGGAGGCCGTGCTGGCCCACGCAGCTTCTGAGCGCCAGGCCCTGCCCATGCTTGGCCTGCATCCCTGGTTCGTGGCGGAGGCAGCGCCGGGCTGGCTGGGACGCCTGGAGAGCCTCCTGCAGGATCACCCGGCCGGCCTCGGGGAGTGCGGCCTGGACTTCTCCCGCAAGGCCACCGACCGCGGAGTCCAAATAACGGCCTTCCGCCACCAGCTGCGCCTGGCGCACAGGCTCCACCGCCCTGTGGCCATGCACGTGGTCCGGGCCTGGGGGCCCCTGCTGGACCTGCTCCGGGAGGAGGGTGTCCCGCCCGCGGGAGCCCTGGTCCATGCCTTTTCCGGCAGTCCCGAGGTGGCCCGTTCGCTCCATTCCTTGGGGGTCTTCCTCTCTTTTTCCGGGGATCTGCTGAAGCCTGAACGCGCTGCCCTGGGCGAGGCCCTGCGGGCCGTGCACCCTGACCATCTGTTGCTGGAAACCGATGGCCGGGGGGAACTGGCGACCGTGATCGCGGGCGCCGCAGCCCTCCTGGGCGGAACCGCAGAGGATCTGGCGGCCCAGACCTGGGAGAATGGCCAGCGGTGTTTCAAGGAGTTGCTGGCATGAGGTGGTATTCCCGCAGTGAGCTGCTGCTCGGCGAGGCGGCCCTGGAGCGCTTCCGCGCAGCCCGGGTCACAGTGTTCGGCCTGGGCGGGGTGGGCTCCTTCGCTGTAGAGGCCCTGGCCCGCGCCGGTGTAGGGCACCTGCGGCTGGTGGACCACGATGTCGTAGGCCCCAGCAACCTGAACCGGCAGCTCTTCGCCCTGCGCTCCACCTTGGGCCAACCCAAGGCCGAAGTGGCTGCGGCCCGGGTGCGGGATATCAATCCCGACTGCGAGGTAGAACCCCGCGTCACCTTCATTCACACGGACACTCTGCCGGAGCTGCTGGAGCCGCGTCCCGACGTCATCGTGGACGCCATCGACTCTCTGACCTGCAAGGTGGCTCTCATGCGCACGGCCCATGAAAGCGGCCTGCCCATGCTCACGGCGATGGGGGCCGGCGGCCGCACAGACAGCAGCCAGCTCTTCGTGGGCGACCTCAGCGAGACCCGCAACTGCCCCCTGGCGGCCCGCGTCCGCAAGGAGCTCCGCAAGGTGGGCATCACCGAGGGCATCCGCTGCGTCTATTCCCTGGAGCCCGCCGACAACAAGCGCCCGGCCAACCCCCTGGACATCGAGCCCCACCGCGGTCCCGGCCGTGCCCGACGCCCTGTGGGCACCATCTCCTACATGCCCGCCATCGTCGGCCTCATGGTGGCCGAAGAAGTGCTGCGGATGCTCCTTCAGGCGGCTCCCGAACCCGCCTGAAGTCTTCTTCTCACACCATAATTGCAAAGCGATATTGGCGCCCTACTTCCCCACCAAGGCCTGGTGCATCACCCTCTCGAACTGAGCCCCCTGGTACGGCTTCGGCAGGAAGCCTGCCAAGCCCTGGCCCTGGAACTCAACGAGCAGGTCCTGTTCGCCGTACCCACTGGAGAGCACCACTGGCACGGCGGGGTTCACCTCATGCATGCGGAGAAAGGCTTGGCCGCCATCCATGTGGGGCATGGTGAGGTCCATGAGTACGGCGCTGAGGTCACGGTGACGCAGCTCGAAGAGTGCGAGGGCCTCCCGTCCATCCGCAGCCTCGAGGATATGGAAGCCCAGATCCTCGGCCATGCGGCGGGCCACAGTACGCGCGCCGGGCTCATCATCCACCAGCAGAAGCAGGCCGTGGCCCCGCCACCCGACGGCAGCCGGCAGTTCCGGGCCCTCCAGATTCCCGCTCAGCGCGGGCAGGAAGAGGCGGAACACCGACCCCCGCCCCGGTTCGCTTTGGACTTTGAGACTCCCCTGGTGGCTGCGGAGGATTCCGAGCATGGCCGAGAGGCCCAGGCCCCGCCCTGTGAACTTGGTGGTGAAGAAGGGATCGAAGATCTGCTCCAACACTTCAGGGCTCATGCCACAGCCCGTGTCGCTCACTTCCAGACTCACGTAGGTGCCCGGCCCCAGGGGCAGCGAGGCCAGGAGGCCGTGGGTGTAGGTGCCGTCGATCTTCTGCACTCCCGTGCGGATGGTGACCAGGCCGCCGGTCTCCTCGCCAATGGCCTCGGAGGCATTGGTCACCAGGTTCATGACCAGCTGCTGCATCTGGGTGGGGTCAGCCGAAATGAGGGGCAGCTGCGGGGCCAGGTCAAAGCGGACAGCAG
Source organism: uncultured Holophagaceae bacterium (assembly GCA_903913215.1). Lineage (GTDB taxonomy): Bacteria > Acidobacteriota > Holophagae > Holophagales > Holophagaceae > Geothrix. The sequence goes on along the minus strand of CAIWKE010000026.1, from coordinate 39,060 downwards.
CCTTCTTGGACAGGGATACCGTGAGGAGCTGGGTCATCTCCACTACGAGGCGGTTCAGGTCCACCTCCATGAGCTGCAGGCGCCCCTTGCCCGCGTAGGCCAACAGCTGACGGGTGAGATCCGCAGCCCGCAGGCTGGCCTGCTCGATCTGCACCAGGAAGGGCTGGGCGGGACTTTCCGGTGGCAGGTGCGCGGCGCCCAGGTTGGCGTTGCCCAGGATCACCGTGAGCAGGTTGTTGAAGTCGTGGGCGATGCCCCCTGACAGCACGCCCAGGCTCTCCAGCTTCTGGGACTGGCGCAGGGCGTCCTCCGCCTTTTTCCGCTGGGTGATATCTGCACGAATTGCCACGAACTGGACTGGCTCCCCTCGCTCGCCCAGAAAGGGCACGATGGTGGTGTCCACCCAGTAGGGGCTGCCGTCCTTGGCCCGGTTGCACAGTTCCCCCTTCCACACCTTCCCGGCCTGGATCGTCTTCCAGAGCTCGGCCATGAAGGCCTTGGTGTGGTAGCCCGAATTGATGATCCGATGGTCTTGGCCCAGCAGCTCCTCGCGGCTGTACTGGGAGATGGCGCAGAACTTGTCATTCACATAGGTGATGCGCCCTTTGGCGTCCGTGACCGCCACGATGGCGTGCTCGTCCAGGGCCCGCTTGAAGTCCTCCAGCTCCCGCAGCACCCGGCCCAGGCGGGTCGGGTTCTGTCTGGCACCCGAACCAAACCCCTCACCTGAGCCCGACATAGGGTGGCCTAGGTTGCCCTGTCGTAGCACCACGTAGACTCCCCACAGAGCCCCGAATAATAAGACTCCATCTCAATATAATAGGATCCGAAGCCTAGGCAAGCCCCACCCCTCATACCTTTTCCCCACTCCAAAATTGCCAAGCGATCTTGGAGTCCGTCTCAGCGTCCCGTCGGCGCGTTGTATTCCGAGTAGTTGCCCTTGAAATCCTCGATGCCATCGTCCGTAAGGTGCCAGATGCGGGTGGCCACCTCGTCGATGATGTCCTCGTCATGGGTCACCAGCAGGATGGTGCCTTCGTAGCGCTGGAGCGCATCGTTGAGGGCGATGACCGCCTCCAGGTCCAGGTGGTTGGTGGGCTCGTCGAGCACCAGGATGTTGGGCTTCTGCAGCATGAGCTTGCAGAAGAGCAGGCGGCAGGACTCACCACCGCTGAGCACCTCAGTCATCTTGTTGCCCTCTTCACCCCGGAAGAGCATCTGGCCCATGACGCCGCGGATCTGCTCCTTGGTGGCCTCGGGATCGAACTGATGCAGCCAGGTGACCAGCTCGTAGCCCTTGGGGATGCTCTCGGCGAAATCCTGGGAGAAGTAGCCCACGTTGGCATCGTGGCCCCACTTCACCTCGCCCCCGTCCAGCTTCAGGTTCAGCTCGGTGACCTGGGGCGCATTGGCCAGTAGGGCGTTGAGGAGCGTGGTCTTGCCGATGCCGTTGCGGCCCAGGAGAGCGATCTTCTCGCCGCGCTGCACCATGGCCGAGAAGCCCTTGATGACCTCCTGACGGCCGCCCTTGCCGGACTTGTCCGTGTCGTAGCCCTTCTTGACACCCTCGAACTCCAGGGCGTAGCGGCCCCCCGGCTTGGCCTGGTTGAACTTGATGAAGGGGCGCTGGATGTTGCTGCGTGCCAGGTCGCTGGGCTGGAGGCGTTCCACTTCCTTGCGGCGGCTGTTCACCTGGCTGCTGCGGGTGCCCGCGGCGAAGCGCTGGATGAACTCGTTCAGCTGGTCGATCTTCTTTTCGCGCTGGGCGTTGTCGGACTCGATACGGCTGCGCACCTGGATCTTGGCCATGACCATATCGTCGTAGCCACCCGTGTACTGGATGATCGTCTGGTAGTCGATGTCGGCGATGTGAGTGCAGACGTTGTTCAGGAAGTGGCGATCGTGGGAGATCACCACCACGGTGCCCTTGTACCGGATGAGGAACTCCTCCAGCCAGTGGATGGAGTCGAGATCCAGGTGGTTGGTGGGCTCGTCCAGCAGCAGGCAGCCGGGGTCGCCGAAGAGGGCCTGGGAGAGCAGCACGCGGACCTTCTGGCCGCCCTGCAGCTCGCTCATCTTGCGGTCATGCAGTTCCTCGGGGATACCCAGGCCGGCCAGCAGCACGGCCGCATCGCTCTCGGCGGTGTAGCCATCCTCGTCGGCCACGACGCCCTCCAGTTCGGCCACCCGCATGCCGTCCTCGTCGGTCATCTCCGCCTTGTCGTAGATGGCGTCCCGCTCCTGCAGGGCCTTCCAGAGGCCTGCATTGCCCATGATCACCGTGTCGATGACCCGGAATTCGTCGAAGGCGAACTGGTCCTGGCGCAGGATGCCCATTTTGCGGGGGCGGATCACATTGCCCATCTGCTGCTCGAGCTCGCCCGAGAGGATCTTCATGAACGTGGACTTGCCCGAGCCGTTGGGTCCCGTGAGACCGTAGCGTCGCCCCGGATTGAAAGTCGTGGTCACATCCTCGAACAGGATCTTCGAGCCGTAGCGCATGGTGACATTCTGTACAGCAAGCATGGAATCTCCCGAACCGTATATTCTACCTTAGTTTTCGGGGGATTCCGAGGGGTGTTCTCGTAGGGACTGCCTTGCAAATCGCGCCTTGCGGGCACGATTTGCAGGGGCGGCTTCGCCGCCTATTTTGAAATCTGTCCATGACTTCAAAACGGCGCCTTTTGGGCGCCGTTTTGAAGCCGTGCCACACTCAGCGGCGGAACAAACCCCAATCAGAACGGGATGTCGTCGTCGGGGAAGCTGCCACCACTGCCACTCCCGGAGGGGCTGGGGGCGCCATGGTCCTCGAAGTCCTGGCCACCGCCACTGCGGCTCCCGTAGCTGCTGCTGTCGCGGCCGCCGCCACCCTCGTCCGCCCGGCCGAGCATGACGAAGTTGTCGCAGCGGATCTCGCAGGCGGTCTTCTTGACGCCGGCCTGATCCGTGTACTCGCGGTACTGGATGCGGCCCTCAATCATCACCTGCTTGCCCTTGCGCAGGTACTTCTCAGCGATCTCGGCCTGCTTGCCCCAGACCACGATGTTGTGCCACTCGGTCTTGGACTGCTTCTCGCCGGCCTGGTTCTTCCAGTTCTCGGTGGTGGCCACAGAGAACCGGGCCACGGTCTGGCCCGAAGGGGTGGACTTCAGCTCGGGATCGCGCCCGAGGTTGCCGATGAGCATGACTTTGTTCAAGGAACCGGACATGTTGTCCTCCTGTCAGCGGAGCTCTCCGCTTCACCGTCAACTCAGACCATCTGAGGGGGTGGTAGGGTGATGAGGTTTGCGCCGAGGGAAAGTCATGTCAAGGGACAACTCAAAACTCCTGGTGAGCTGCAAAAACAAGTCCGGTGCGGAGAAGCATTACCTCCCGGCCATGGAAATGGCTGGCTGGACCGGCCTCACCGACCTTGTGGGCCCCGGGGAGCCCCAGCCCAGCCTCGTCGGGGTCACGGGCCTGCTCCTCACAGGAGGCTATGACATCCATCCCAGCCACTGGGATGGTTCCGAACCCGTGCACCCCAGGGCCGAGGTCGATGCCGAACGCGACGCCTTCGAGCTGCCCCTCATCCGGGCCGCCTGGCAAGCCAACCTACCCATCCTGGCCATCTGCCGGGGCGAGCAGGCCCTCAACGTGGCCCTCGGAGGCAGCCTGATCCAGGACGTGCCCGAGTACTTCGGATGCGAGTCCGCCCGACATCAACACGGCACACCAGATCATCCCGACATGCACCATCGGGTGCAGCTGGCCCCCCAATCTCGCCTGCGGGCCCTGCTGGGCGAGGACGTCTTCCTGGTGAACAGCCGCCACCACCAGGCCGTGAAGCGGGTGGCCCCAGACCTGGTGGCCGTGGGCTGGCACCTGGATACAGTGCACCCCGAGACCGGCCCCATCGTGGAGGCTCTGGAGGCCCCCGATCCGGCCCGTTGGGTCTTCGGCGTGCAGTGGCATCCTGAAAACCTTGTGACCCTCAGGGGCCCCGCCGGCGACGCCGCCCGGGATCTATTCCGCGCCTTCGCGGCCCGGCTTTCCGCCTCCTGACCCCCTCCCACTCTGCCGAGGAATCCATGAAACCCCTGTCCCTGCTGTTCGCGCTGGGTCTGCCCCTCCTGGGCCAGACCGCGCTCCCGGAGATCCACACCATGCCCGCCAAGCCCGCCCCCACTGCAGACCTTCACGCCTGGCTGGAAGACGTCACCGGCGAAAAGGCCATGGCCTGGGTGAAGGCCCGCAACGCAGAATCCGCCGCGGAGTTGGAGGGCGGGGCCGCCTACAAAAACCGGGAGGCCGAGATCCTCAAGATCCTCGACTCCGAGGCCAAGATCCCCTACATCTCCAAAGCCGGGAAGTATTATTACAACTTCTGGCGGGACGCCAAGCACCCCCGGGGCCTCTGGCGCCGCACCTCCCTGGCGGAGTTCCGCAAGGCCGAGCCCGCCTGGGACATCGTCCTGGACCTGGACGCCCTGGGCGCCGCCGAAAAGGAAAGCTGGGTCTGGCACGGCGCCCAGTTCCTCAGGCCCGGTTACCGCCGTTGCCTTCTGTCCCTCTCCCGGGGCGGTTCGGACGCCTCCGTGGTGCGGGAGTTCGATGTGGAGACCAAGGCCTTCGTGCCGGGCGGCTTCGAGCTGCCCCAGGCCAAGAGCCAGCTGAGCTGGATCGACCAGGACACCCTCTTCGTGGGCACCGATTTCGGCCCCGGCTCCCTCACCACCTCGGGCTACCCAAGGGTGGCCAAGGCCTGGAAGCGTGGGACACCCCTGGCCTCAGCCACGACCGTCTTCGAGGGCCGGGAGACCGATATCGCCGCCGGGGCCCATCACGACGCGACGCCCGGCTTTGAGCGGAACTTCGCCACCCGCAGCCCCACCTTCTTCACCCATGAGCTCTACCTCCTGGGCAAGGGTGGCGAGACTCAGCGGGTCCAGGTGCCCGATGACGCCGAAAGCGACGTCCACCGCGAGTGGCTGCTGGTGAAGCCCCGCACGCCCTGGACCACGGGCGGTCGGACCTATGCGGCCGGGTCCCTCCTCGCCACGCGCTTCGAGCCCTTCATGGCCGGGGAGCGCCAGTTCACCGTGCTTTTCGAACCCACGCCCACCACCTCCCTGGAGTCCTACACCTGGACCCGGCACCACCTGATCCTCAACCTCCTGGATGACGTGAAGAACAAGCTCTACGTCCTCACACCCGGCCCCGGGGCCTGGAAGCGGGAACCCTTCCTGGGAGCCCCTGCCATCGGCACGGCCTCGGCCTGGGCCGTGGACGCCGATCAGTCCGACGAATACTTCATGCAGGTCGCGGACTTCCTCACGCCAGACTCGCTCTTCTTCGGCACCGTCGGCCAAGCCCCGGAAAAACTCAAGGCCTCGCCCGCCTTCTTCGACGCCACCGGGCTCCAGGTCACCCAGCACTTCACAAACTCCAAGGATGGCACCCGGATCCCCTACTTCCAGGTCGCCCGGAAGAATCTCAAGCTGGACGGCTCCCACCCCACCCTGCTCTCGGGCTACGGCGGCTTCGAGGTTTCCAACGTGCCTTCCTATAGCGGCACCCGCGGCCCCGGCTGGCTCAACGAGGGCGGCGTTTTCGTGGTTGCCAACATCCGCGGCGGCGGCGAGTACGGCCCCCAGTGGCACCAGGCTGCCCTGAAGCAGAACCGCCACAAGGCCTACGAGGACTTCGCCGCGGTGGCCCAGGACCTGGTGAAGCGCAAGGTCACCGCTGTGAAGCACCTGGGCTGCGTGGGCGGCAGCAACGGCGGCCTCCTGGTGGGCAACATGATCACCCAGTACCCGGAGCTCTTTGGCGCAGTGGTCTGCCAGGTGCCCCTGCTGGACATGAAGAACTACTCCCACATGCTCGCGGGCGCCTCGTGGATGGGCGAGTATGGCGACCCGGACAAGCCCGAGGAGTGGGCCTACATTCAGACGTTCTCGCCCTACCACAACCTGAAGAAGGGCACCGCCTACCCTCCGGTGATCTTCATGACCACCACGCGCGATGACCGGGTGCACCCAGGCCACGCGCGGAAAATGATGGCGAAGATGCAGGAGCTGGGCTGCGATGTGCGCTACTTCGAGAACACCGAGGGTGGCCACGGCGCCGGCGCCGACAACCGCCAGGCCGCGCACTTCAACGCCCTGACCTACGCCTTCCTCTGGAAGACCCTGAAGTAGTTCCGCTCTCTGTTGGAGCCTGCATGCCCGCCCCCCTCCGCTTCGAGATTCATGACCGCGTCGCCACGCTGACGCTGAACCGGCCCGATAAGCTGAACGCCCTAGTCCCCGAGATGAAGGAGGGCTTCGAGGAGGCCCTGGCGCGGGCCGCAGAGCCGGATGTGAAGGTCCTCTTCCTGCGCGGGGCGGGGCGGGCCTTCAGTGCTGGGGGTGATATCGGCTGGATGGCCCGGGGGCTGGCTGAGGGGCGCCTGGCCGACCTGGAGGTGCTGCTGGATCTGGGTGTCTTCGTGGCCCACGGCCTGGCCACCCTGCCCAAGCCCGTGGTGGCCGTGGTGCACGGTCCCGCCGCCGGGGCGGGGCTGAGTCTGGCCCTCTGCGCCGACCTGCGCCTAGCCACCCCCGAGGCGGTACTGGGCATGGCCTTCGTGAAGATCGGCGTGCACCCGGACTGGGGCGGCAGCGTCATGCTCTCCCGACTGGTGAACCCGGCCATCGCGACAGAGTTGATGTTCACCGGCGTCCCCCTCGACGCCACCCGGGCCCAGGCCCTGGGCCTTCTGAACCAGGTGGTGCCTGCAGACCAGTTGGAGGAGGCCGTCCACGCCCTGGCACAGCGGCTGGCCGCCGGACCGAGTGAGACCTTTGCCCGCATCAAGGCCACCCTCCTGCGCAACCAGGGCCTCGATTCCGACAGCCTCCTGGCGCTCCTCCAGGCTGAAGGCGCCCAAATGAAGGCCACCATGCGCCAGGCTGACGCCCGGGAGGGCCTGAATGCTTTCCTTGAGAAACGAGCGCCCCGATTCAGCTAGCCAATGGCGTAGATTTTTGTAAATACCAGGCAAAGGCATGGCAAATTATTTCTATGCCAGCCCAACTGACCATCTGCGCCAAGTGCGAGCAGCACACCCTCCGCCGCCCCCGGAAGGGCAAGGCCATGGCCGAGGCCCTAAGCTGCCTCACCCGCCTGCTCCTGAAGCAGAGGCGCCTGAAAGGACTGGTGGTGCTCCGGGAGGACTGCCTCCAGAACTGCCCCGTCGGAAAGCTCTGCGTGGCCCTGGCCTGCGGCGGAAAGAAGCGCCAGCATCACCTCGGAGCCACGGATGACCTGCAGGCCGTCGTGCAGAAGCTGACCGGCACGGACGAAGATGAGGCTGTGGCACGACTGAGCTAGGTTCACCACTCCCGAGGACCCAGCGAGGATTGCCGAGGGCATCGACCGACACATCGCACCTGTGTTCCCAGTCCTCATTGCACAGATTGATATACCAATCTTGGAGGCGCTGAAGCACAGATTCTGGGCACAGGGCTCCTCCTGTGCCTTTCTTTTCATGGTGCCTTCGAGTCTTGGTGTTGATCAGTTGTATGTTTTTCTTTTAGTCCGCCCGACCTGAAAACTGCACCCGCATGGCCTCCAGCTCGCCCCGGATTTCCGGGGCCTGCCTGCGGGCGTCGGTCAGGGCCCTGGCCACTTCTGCAAGGGCCAGTTCCCGCTGGCCAACCTGAAAGGCGGACCAGGCCTTGGCCCGGTGCAGGTAGGGGGAATCGGTATCGCCGGCAGGTAAATCAGCGAGTTGCTTCGCCCCCGCCTGGAGGTCGGGCCTGGGGCGGCGCAGGAGGCACTCCGCCAGGGCGGCCTTGGCGTTGACCCGGACCTCAGGTGTGACCCCCTCGGGCAACAGTTCCAGGACATGCTCGTAGCCCTCCCGGGCCTCCTTGAAGCGTCCTTGCAGCCGGTTCAGCTCCGAGCCGTAGAACTGGCACTCCGCCTCCACGGTCTTGAGGCCCGCGGCCTGGGCCAACCGCAGGGCCCGGCCGTGGAAATCCCCAGAATCCTGGATCTGCCCCTTCATGAGGGCCAGGATGCCAAGGTTGCGCAGGCTGGAGATCTGGCCGCCCTTGTCACCGAGCGTCTCCCGCGCCTGGAGGGCACGACTCAGCAGGCCCTCAGCACCCCCCAGATCCCGGGCCATGAGGGCGACCACCCCCAGGTTGTTGAGGGCCAGGGCCTCGCCCCAGCGGTTGCCCAGATCCTGCTGCAGCTTGAGATTCTTCCGGTAGAGGGCCTCGGCCTTGCCCAGGTCTCCATGCTTCAGGGCCAGGTTGGCCTGGTTGTTCTGGGCCAGGGAGAGGTAGACCTGGTCGCCGGTCTCCAGGCTCAGGCGCAGGGAACGTTCATAAAATTCTGTGGCCTCCACGCTGCGGCCCCGCTCGGCAGCGATGAGACCCAGGTGGTTGGTGGCGATGGTCTGGCCGTCCTTGTCCCCGATCTCTTGAGCCAGGGCCAGGGAGGCCTCGCGCAACCGCTGGGCCTCGTCTAGGTGTCCCAGGTCCTTGGCCAGGTAGGCCTTGAGGCCCAGAGCTCGCACCTCAGCCCAGCGGTCGCCCGTGGCCCGGGCCGACATGAGGGCCCAGTTGGCGATGGCGGGCGCCTGGTCCCGCCCCAGGCGCCGAAGGCAGGCAGCGTAGCCAGAGACGGCGCCGGAAAACCCCGGGGCCTGCATGGAGGCCTCTCGCAGAAACGGCTCGCTGGCCTTGAAGTCCCCCTTGAGGAAGAGGGCCTTGCCGTTGGCGTAGGCTGCGAAGACCTCTGCGGGAATGGGCTGGTTCCGGATGGTGGTGGAGCGCAGCGGATCCACCTTGTGCAGCAGGTCCTGGGCGGCGGGGTCCACCAGGGCATAGGGGGCGAAGGCGCCCATGCGTGGGGCCGTCACCGTGCCCGCAGCACGGATGCGCCCCCCCAGATCCACTAGCTCGTAATTGAGCAGGTGCGAGGTGCCGCCTGGTCCTTCGCTGAGGGTGCCGCGGAGGACCAGGCGGGCGCCCAGGGCCTGGGCGATGCGGGTCTGACCGGTGGGCTCCAGGGCTTCGGCGGGATTCAGGCGAAAGCCTGTGATGACCCGGCTCACGGCCTCCGGCTCCACCACCGCCAGGCGGGTCGAACCATGCAGGGCATTGGCCAGCAGCTCCGTCATGCCCACACCCACCATGGCATCCAGACTGCCGTCTCCGGTCAGGTTACGGATGGGCATCACAGCCATGCGGGGCGTCTGCTCCCGCCCAAGATCCGCGATGATGCTGCGACCAAAAAAGTAGTAGCCGGGCCCCAGGATCAACAGCAGCGCAGCCAGGCCCCCCGCCACCCACCAGGCCGCGGGGGTGTGGGCAAGCTGTCGGCTCAGGACCGCAGCCACCTCTTGGCTGCTGGGGCGATGGCCAGCTTCCTTCTGGAGCATGGCTCGCAACAGGGCACCCACGCGTCGGGGCAGCTTGCGGCCGCGCAGAGATTTGAGGGCGCCCTCCGCGGTGGCGGTCATGCGCTCCCGTCCTTCGCCCGGGAAAGGGTGGTCCCCCAGGAGGAACTCCCAGGCCAGCACGCCCAGGGAGAAGATGTCGCTGGGGGGACCCACACGCTTGCCCTTCATCTGCTCGGGCGAGGCGTAGGTGGGACTGCCCATGAAGGTCCCCATCTCGGTGAGTTCGCCCCAAATGGAGGGAGAACCTGCGCTGGGCGTGGGCGAGCCCAGCTGGGTCAGCTCCCGGGCCTCGGGGCTGGGCCCGACCTGGGTGACACCGGCCTCCTGCTGAGCCGCCAGTAGCGAGAGGTTGGGCACCGCGTCGGTGCTCACCTGGCTGTCGGCGTAGCTGGCGTCCACCAGCCTGGCCAGACCAAAGTCCAGCACCTTCACCTGCCCTGCGGCGTCGATCATGACATTGCTGGGCTTCAGGTCCCGGTGGACGATGTTCTTGGCGTGGGCGGCCTCCAAGGCCTTGGCGATGTCGCGCAGCGCCTTCAGCTTGTGGTGCAGGTCCATGCTGGACGCCAGGGTCGAGAGGGTTTCCCCTTCGATGAACTCCATGGCGATGAAGGCGCTCCCCCGGGCCTCGACCCAGTCGTGGACCTGGCAGACGTTGGGGTGGTTGAGCTGGGCCAGGGCCATGGCCTCGCGGCGGAAGCGGCCCTGGCTGGCCACCTGGCCATCTTGCCCCAAGCGGATGGCCTTGAGGGCGACCTTCCGCTCCAGCACCGGGTCCCAGGCCAGGTACACGGCCCCCATGCCGCCCTGGCCCAGCAGATGGCGGATCTGGAAGCGGCCGATCTCGGTGCCTGGGGCCAACTTTTCGGCCCCGGGGAACCTGGGGCTCCCGGAGTTGGAGGAATCGGCCTGGCTGGGCGGCATGGTCCGGCCTGAGCTAGCGCTGGTCGCGCGTCTGGGCAGCTTCGATGAGTTCCTTGATGCGCCGGGCATCGGCCTTGGAGTGGCCGTGGCTCGTGAGGGGATCACTGCCGCCAGTGCTCTCCACCAGGATGTCGGCCCAGAGGAGGCCCGTGTCGATGCGGACGCTGGCGACTTTGGAGAGGTGGATGCTGATCTCGTTCACCGTGAACCAGGCGCGCTTGCGACGCACCACGGCAGCCTCTGTCACCTCGATGACCGTGGCGAAGAGGTGGTTGCCCTTGGTCCAGCGGCTGGCACAAAAACTTTCCGTGGCCATCAGAGGGCGGCCTTGGCAGCGGTGGCCACGGCCTGAGGTGTGACGCCGTAGGCCTCCAGCAGCTTCTCGGGCTTGCCGCTCTGGCCGAACTGGTCCTGCACTCCCACGCGGCGCACGGGCATGGGATGGGCTTCGGAGAGAATCTCCGCGACGATGCCGCCCAGGCCGCCGTGGGCCTGGTGCTCCTCGCAGGTGACGACAGCCTTGTGGGTCTTGGCCAGGGCCACCAGGGTCTCGCGGTCGAAGGGCTTGATCGTGGGGGTGTGCAGCACCGTGGCCTCGATGCCCTCGGCGGCCAGCAACTCGGCGGCGTCCAGGCAGATGCTGGTGCCCAGGCCACAGCCCACCAGCAGCACGTCCTTGCCGGGGCGCAGGACCACGGCCTTGCCCAACTGGAACTGGTAGTCCTCGCCGTGGATGCGGGGGAACTTGTCGCGGGTGAGGCGGATGTAGACGGGGCCCTGGTGCGCGTAGGCGAAACGCACGGCCTGCTTGGTCTCCCGGGCATCAGCAGGGCAGATGATGGTCATGCCGGGAATCATTCGCATGAGGGCCAGATCCTCCAGGCACTGGTGGGTGCCACCATCCTCGCCCACGGTGAGCCCCGCATGGGTGGCCACGATCTTCACGTTCTGGTGGCCCACGCCCACGGCCTGGCGCACGAATTCATAGGCCCGGCCCGTGGCGAACATGGCAAAGGTGCTCACGAAGGGCACCACGCCCGTGGTGGCGGCCCCGGCAGCGGCGGCCACCATGCCCTGCTCCGCGGCGCCCATGTTGAAGAAGCGCTCTGGGAAGGCCTTGGCGAACTTGCTCGTGCGGGTGGAACCCGCCAGATCCGCATCGAAGACAATCAGGTTGGCACCCTCCTGGCCCAGCTCCACCAGCGTCTCGCCGTAGGCATCCCGCAGGCTGTCCATGACCCCGCCCACCTTGCCGCCCACGCCTGCCGTTTCCAAGCCCGCCATGACCACTCCTGTTGAATCAATTATTCTACGCGAGTCGCCGGTGGAACCGTGCGGATCGCTCCGCGATCCACATATGGAAAGTGCAAAGACATTAGGCTGTAGGGATGGCTTCGCGCTTTCGACCCTCCGCCCTGCTCTGGGGCCTCTTCGTGGCCCTAGGTGGGGTTGTGCTTTGGCTGCGGCTGCGGCACCCGGAGAGTGCGGCCCTGCCCTGGCTCACGCGGGGCCTCCTGATCCTGGTGGGCTTGCGGGTGCTGGCCATGGTCCGGGAGTGGTGGCAGGGTCAGGTGCCCCTCACCCGCCTGCTCCTGCCCAGCCTGATCCTGGTGGAGGGCCTGGGCCTTGACCTGACCCAGGTCTCCAGCCTGGCCCTGAGGCTGCGCCTGGGCACGGCCCTGGGCCTGGAAATACTGTTGCTGGTGCTGGGTTTCCGGGCCTGGCGCAGCGCCAGCCACCGGCCCGACACCTGGCCCGAGGAGCGCCTGGCAGAGGCCTTCGAGGCTCTGGTGCCTCCCCAACCAGCCCGGCTCCTGGCCCTGGAACTGGTCATGCTGGGCAGCGCCTTCGGGTTCCTGGGCGGCGGCTTCCGCACGGCCGCCCCCACGGGCTTCAGCCACCATCGTGAGGCCGCCCTCCGGGCCATCCTCCCCGCCCTGCCCCTGATGATCCCTGGCGACTTCCTGCTGACCCGGGCGCTCTTCTCAGGGCAGGCGCCCTGGCTCCGCTGTTTCCTGCATGGCTCCACGATCTACGCGGTGCTCTGGCTGGTGGGCTTCTACGCCACCATCAAGGCCCGGCCCCACCAGATCCGAGACGGCCAACTGGAGCTGCACCAAGGCCTCCTGAAGTCCGTGAGGCTGCCCCTCGCAACGGTCCTTTCCGCGGCGCCCCTGCCCGACTTCAACGACGACTGGGCCCGCCATGACTACATGAAGGGCCTAGAGAAGCTGGTGGCCAAGGGCAACACGATGCTGGAACTGAGACTCGCCGAGCCGGTCCGGGTGCTGGGCCTACTGGGCCTGGGGCGACCCACGACCCGGCTCGCGGTCTCCGTGGATGATCCCGCTGCCTTTCTCGCGGCCCTGGCCCACCCATGCGTCTGAGCCTGCCCATTGATGCTCAGTTGCCGGGGATCCTGGCAAGCCTGCGGACCCAGCCCAATCTGGTGCTCCAGGCAGATCCCGGGGCCGGCAAGACCACCCGGGTGCCCCCCGCCCTGCTGGAGGCGGGGCTGCTCGGTGGCGACGAGTGCTGGATCCTGGAGCCCCGCCGCCTGGCCGCGCGCCTGGCCGCCACCCGGGTGGCGGAGGAACTGGGCGAGGCCCTGGGCCAGCGGGCGGGCTACGCCGTGCGCTTCGAGCAGAAGGTCTCCAAGGCCACCCGCCTGCGCTATGTCACCGAGGGCCTGCTCCTGCGGCGCCTGCAGGGGGACCCGCAGCTGCGGGGCATCTCAGCGGTCGTGCTGGACGAGTTCCACGAGCGGCACCTGCACACAGATCTGGCCATCACCCTGCTGCGGAGGCTCCAACTTCAGTCCCGCCCAGATCTGAAGCTCCTGGTCATGTCCGCCACCCTGGATCCGGGCCCCGTGGCCGCCTACCTGAAGGCGCCGGTGCTGCGCAGCGAAGGCCGCGCCTATCCGGTGGAGACCACCTTCCTGCCCCGCCCTGACGACCGCCCCATCGAGCTGCAAGTCGCGGATGCGCTGGAGCGCCTCTACGCCGAAGGCCTCAAGAACCACACGCTGGTCTTCCTGCCCGGCGCCGCGGAGATTCGGGCCTGCCTTCGGGGCTGCGAAGCCCTGGCCGCGCGGCGGGGCCTGAGCCTGCGCCCCCTCCATGGGGACCTTTCGCCCCAGGCCCAGGCCCAGGCCCTGGCCGCCTCGGACACACCCAAGGTGATCTTCAGCACCAACGTGGCCGAGAGCTCCGTCACCCTGGACGGCATCGGCGCCGTGGTGGACTCGGGCCTGGGTCGCGAGGCCTCCCACTCGCCCTGGTCTGGCCTCTCAGGCCTGCGCACGGTGCGCATCGCCCAGGCCCGTTGTGTGCAGCGCACGGGCCGCGCGGGCCGCACGGGACCAGGCCGCTGCCTGCGCCTCTTCACGGAGGCTGACTTCCAGGCCCGGGCCTCCTTCGACACACCGGAGCTGCAGCGGGCGGACCTGGCGGAGCCCCTGCTCAGCCTGCACGGCATGGGCATCGGTGAACCGGGAGCCCTGGCCTGGTTCGAGGCGCCTCCGACCCTGGCCCTGGACGCCGCAGAGACCCTGCTCACCCGCCTCGGGGCGCTGGAGAAGGGTGCGCTAAGCTCCGTGGGCCGCCGCATGGCCGAGCTGCCCCTGCATCCCCGCCTGGCCCGGCTGGCGGTGGCGGGCCAGGACCTGGGCATCCCCCAGCTGGCCCTGCGGGCCGCGGCTCTGCTGGAGACCGGCAGCCTCTCGGCCCGCCAGGGCCTGGACCGCGGCCCCGCGAAGACCGGTCCCATGGCCACGGGCCACGGCGCGGACTCGGACCTGCTGCTGCGCATGGATCAGTTCGAGGAAGCCGAGGCTGCGGGCTTTGGCACCGGGGCCTGCCGAGCCGCAGGCCTGGACGTATCGGCCATCCAGCGTGCCCGAAGGGCCGTTCAGTCCCTGGGGCGCTTCCTGCCCTCCCCTGTGGAACCGCCCAAAGCCGAGACTCGCCTGCTGCAAGCCCTCCTGGCCGCCTACCCGGACCGCGTGGGCCAACTCTCCGCCAACGGTACCTGCGCCTTCGCGGGCGGTGGCGGCGCCAAGCTGGATCCCAGCAGCCGAGTGCGGCGGCCGGGTCTCATCCTGGCTCTGGAGGCCGAGGCCTCCAAGCTGGGCACCGGCGGCCACACCCTAATCCGCCTGGGCTCTCGCTGCGAGGCGGACTGGCTGCTGGAGGCCTTCCCGGACCTCCTGGAGGACGTGGACGAGCTGACCTTCAACGCTGCGGCGGGTCGGGTGGAGCGCCGCACGGAGATCCGCTTTGAAGACCTGGTCATCGACAGCAGTCGAGGCCCTGCCGACCCCGCCGATCCCCGGGTGGCCCCTCTGCTAGCCGAGGGTCTGCGGGAGCGGCCCCTGGACGAGGTTCCGGCCCGCTTCCTGGCCCGCCTGGCCTTCCTTCGCAAGCACCGTAGTGATCTGGACCTGCCCGAAGATCTGCTGGGGCCCCTCCTGGCTGGGGCATGCGCCGGGCGCAGCACGCTGCGCGAGGTGCAAGCCGTGGACTGGCCCGCCGCCCAAAGCCAAGCCTTCCCCCAGGAAGTCCTGCGGCTCCTGGACACCTGGGCGCCGGAAGCCATCCCACTGCCCAAGGGCCGCCCCGCCAAGGTCCACTACGAGGATGATCCCCCCTGGATCGCCGCCCGCCTCCAGGAGTTCTGGGGCCTCAAGAAGACCCCCGCCGTGGCCGGCGGCGCCGTGCCCCTCGTCCTCCACCTCCTGGCCCCCAACATGCGCGCCCTCCAGGTCACCACGGACCTCGCCGGCTTCTGGCAGCGGGTCTACAAGGAACTCCGGCCGGCCCTGTCGCGGCGCTATCCCAAGCATCATTGGCCGGAATAGGCTGTGGCCTTGGGCTACCCTATCCCAATGCTCACCTTCCGCCCCATCCGCCCCGAGGACGACGCGGCCCTGGCTGCCATCATCCGGCAGGTGATGCCGGAATTTGGCGCGGACGGACCGGGCTTCGCCCTCCATGACCCGGAGGTGGACCACATGGCTGAAGCCTACGGGGGACCCGGGGCGGCCTACTTCGTGGTGGTGGATGAGGCCGGCAGTCTGGTCGGCGGCGGGGGCGTGGCGGCCTTGGCTGGAGGCGAGCCGGGTGTCTGCGAGCTGCGGAAGATGTATTTCCTGAAATCGGCCCGGGGCCTGGGCCTGGGCGAGGCCCTCCTGCGCCACTGCCTGGAAGTGGCCCGGGACCTTGGCTATCGTCGCTGCTACCTGGAGACCCTCACGGGCATGGACCAGGCCATGAAGCTCTACGCCAAGCTGGGCTTCCAGCCCCTCTGCGCGCCCCTGGGCCGCACTGGGCATGGCGGCTGCGACCGGTGGTACGCCAAGGAACTATCATGATCGTCGGCCTCGGAACGGACATCTGCCCACCCAGCCGCTGGCGTCATCTGGTGGAGCGCTTTGGGGCCGAGAAGATGGCCCGGCGCATCCTCGACCCGGAGGAGGCGGAGTACCTGCTCAGGGGCAACCGGGAGCGGCTGCCGGAACGCCTGGCGGGCCGCTGGGCCTTGCGGGAGGCCTTCGGCAAGGCCCTGGGAATCGGATTGGATGGCTGGTCCTGGAAGGAACTCCGATTCCTGAATGGGCGCCTGTGGGCCGTGGGGGCCTTGGCTGACCTGCTGGTCGCCAGAGACATCCAGGCCCTCCACGGCAGCCTCAGCCACGATGGGGATCTGGCCTTGGCCGTGGTCATCCTGGAACGCTGAGCGGTCAGAAACTCAAGCCCGGGTGTCTCCTGCCGATCCCAGGAGGAGGACGGCCCGATGGATCCTCTTCAGGCAAAACAACAAATGACACTCGCCGAGTTCCGGAGCCTCCGGGACTTCATCTATGCAAAGTCGGGCATCTTCTTCAGCGAATCCAAGCAGTACTTCCTGGAGAACCGGCTCAGCAAACGAATCGGCGAGCTGAAACTCCGCAGTTACGCGGAGTATCTCTCTTTGCTTCAGGGCAGCCAGGGGCCCGCGGAACTTAAGCGCCTCTTCGTGGAGATCACCACGAACGAGACCAGCTTCTGGCGGAACCCCCCCCAGATCGAGGCCTTCCAGAACATCGTCCTGCCCGATGCGGCCAAACAGGCCCGGGAGCGGGGCCAGAGTCGGCTGCGGATCTGGTCCGCCGCCTGCTCCAGTGGCGAGGAACCTTACACCCTCGCCATGATCTGCCAGGAACTCAAGGACACGGTCCTCCGGGGTCTCTCTGTGGAGATCCTGGCCACGGACATCAGCGAGAAGGTGCTGGCCCAGGCCCAGGACGCGGTCTACAACAGCTATACCCTGCGGAACCTGACGCCCGAGCAACTCACCCGCCACTTCCTGCCCCTGGGGAAGGACCTCTTCCAGCTGAAGCCCGAAGTCCAGCGTCTGGCCACCCTGAAGAACTTCAACCTCGTGGACTACCCCGCCTATCGGCAGTTGGGCAGCTTTGACGTGATCTTCTGCCGCAATGTTCTGATCTATTTCGACGAAACCGTGAAATCAGCCGTGCTCCACGGCTTCCACGGACAGCTTCACCCCAAGGCGTATCTGCTGGTAGGCCACAGCGAAAGCATTCATGCTTTCAACACTGGCTTTGAGCTGCTGCACTTCAGCAAGGCCATGGGATATCGGAAGCGAACTTAGAGGCGATAACCCGGAGCGGCACATGCCCATCACCCCCCAAGAACTCATCGCGAACCTCGGAGACCTGCCGCCCCTGCCACAGGTGGCCTCCCAGGTACTGCGTGTATCCGCAGATCCCGATGCCACGGCCGAGGATCTCCGCAAGATCATCTCCATGGATCAGGCCCTCACCAGCCAGATCCTGAAGATCTCCAACTCCGCCATGTTCGGCATGATGCGCGAGGTCACCACCCTGACTCAGGCGATCATGACCCTGGGCTTCTCCACCATCAAGAGCGTGGTCATCGCCAGCTCCGCCAAGAACCTCTACCATCGCGGCACGGTGGGCCTCCAGGAGCGCCTGATCTGGGAGCATGCCCTGGTCTCGGCCATCGCCAGCCGGGCCTTCGCCAAGAGCTTCCGCTTCCCCCGCATCGAGGAGGCCTTCATCGGCGGCCTCCTGCACGACATCGGGAAGTCTGTCATGGGCGTGAAGTTCCCCGAGCGCTACAGCGCCCTGCTCCGCACGGTCTACAACGAGAACACCAACTGCCTTGACCTGGAACTGGACACCTTCGGCTTCGATCACGCCATGGTGGGTGAGGCGCTGGTGAGTCAGTGGAACATGGCCCCCAGCCTCCAGGCTGCCGTGCGCTTCCACCACGACCCCATCCACGCCCCCGAGAACTTCCAGGATCTCGCTGCCATTGTGGCCCTGGCCAACCACCTGGCCCTGGAGGAGAAGATCGGCATCGGCGACCCCCACCACCTGGAGGACGCCTCCAACCAGTCCATGGCGATTCTCAAGTTGGGCCCCGAAGCCCTGGATGGCATCAAAGAGGGCGTTCGAAGTGCCATCGAGCAGGACAAGACGATGATCGCGGAGTTCTGATGGTCACCAAGGAGCAGTTCATCTCGCGTCTGAAGGCCAAGTCACTGCCGAGCCTGCCCCTCACGGTGGCGGCCCTGGGTGAGGCCGTCCAGGACGAGCGCTGCACCTTGGACCGCATTCTCGGCATCCTCTCCAAGGATCCCTCGCTTTCCGCGACCCTGTTGCGACTGGCCAACTCCGCCCTGTATGCGGGCGGCGCCACGGTCATGGATCTGCGCGCAGCGGTCCAGCGCCTTGGCTTCGATGCCGTGGCCAACCTGGGCACCGGCGCCGCCGTCATCAAGACCCTGCGCGGAGGCACCCATCTGGACGCCACGCGGCTCTGGCAGCACAGCGTGGCCGTGGGCCTCACCGCCAAGGGCGTCTGCGTGCTGGCCAAGCGGCACGGCCAGGCGGAGACCGCCTTCCTCACGGGCCTCCTCCACGACATCGGCAAGGTCGCCCTGGACACCTGCTTCCCGGAGGCCTACACCGAGGTGCTCCAGAAAGTGCAGGAGGGTGCCTTCTTCCTGGACGCGGAGCGGGAGGTACTGGGCTTGGACCACGCTGAAGCGGGCGCCCTCCTGGCCGCTGAGTGGTCCTTCCCCCAGACCATCATTGAAGTGATCCGCGACCACCACGAGCCCCCGGCCACGGATTTTCTCCCCAACCTCATCCATCTGGCGGATTTCCTGGTCCGCACCCGCATCCCCATGGGACCCGCCGACGAGCACCTGCTCGTCTCCCTGGAGTCCATGCCCGCCTTCCAGGCGGTGCTGGCCGGGGCCCTGCACAAAGAACTGGATGTGGAGCGGCTCACCTTCTCCATCGACGATGAAGTGGACCATGCCCTCGCCTTCGTCGAGCTGGCGTTCCAGTAGGAGAAGCACCCATGACCATCCGGATTCTGGTGGTGGATGACAGCCCCTTCATGCGGAAGTCCCTGCAGAAGATGCTGGAGAGCGCCCCCGACCTGCGGGTGGTGGCTACGGCCCGGGACGGCATCGATGCCCTGGAGAAGATCCAGGAGCACAAGCCCGACATCGTCACCCTGGATATCGAAATGCCCCGCATGGATGGCCTCACCTGCCTGCGCCGGATCATGGCCGAACACCCCATGCCTGTCCTCATGGTATCCAGCCTCACCCAGGAGGGGGCCCAGTCCACCCTGGACGCCCTCTCCATCGGCGCCCTGGACTTCATCGCCAAGGAGAGCGGCTTCGCCAGCCTGAGCATCATGCAGATCCAGCACGATCTGCAGGAGAAAGTGCGGCGCCTGGCCACCAGCCCCCGCTTCCCGAAATCCGGCCAAGCATCCCATCCCGCTCCCGGTGGCGCCTCACACCCGGCTCCATCGCACCCGGCCTCGCCCTTTCAGGCGCCACCCCGGACGCTTCCGTCGGCCCCCAAGGCCTCCGCTCCGCCCAGCGGAGCCACCCTGGCTGCCTCGCCCATGGCCGAAATGCTGGTAATCGGCAGCTCCACGGGTGGCCCCAAGGCCCTCCAGGACATTCTGCCCAACCTGCCCTCAGACCTGCCCGTGCCCTGCCTCGTGGTGCAGCACATGCCGAGCACTTTCACCAAGCCTTTCGCAGACCGACTGGATGGCCTCTGCCAAGTCCACGTGAAGGAGGCCGAGCAGGGTGAGCCCCTCAAGGCCGGCACGGTCTACATCGCCCCCGGCGGCATCCACATGACCTACAGCGCCCGGGGGCCAAAGGGTTGCATCGAACTGAGCCCTGAGCCCGTGTCCTCTCTGCACCGCCCCAGCGTGGATGTGCTGTTCCTGAGCTTGGCGGAGCTGTTCCGTGGTCAGGTGCTGGCGGGCATCCTCACAGGCATGGGCTCCGATGGCGCCAAGGGCATGGAGCAGCTGAAGCGCAAAGGGGCCTACACGCTGGCTGAATCCGAGGAGAGCTGCGTGGTCTACGGCATGCCCCGGGCCGCCGTCGAGCGCGGCTGCGTCGATGTTGTCGCCCCCCTGAGTGAGATCTCAGGCCACCTCCGCCGCCACTTCAAAATCTAATGCAAACGCCCGCCATCCTGGGCTCCCTGCAGATCCCGGTCACGGCCGCTCCGGCTTCTGTGGCCTGGATCAACACCCTGGTGGGGCAGACCCTGGAAGCCACCTTGGAAGCCAACCTCCCCGAGGGACTGCTGCTTCGCCTCCCGGATGGCCGCACCCTCCAGGCCCAGGGCGACCTCTCCTTTCCGCTGGGCAGCACCTTGCAGCTGAAGGCCCTGCCCCTGCCCGAAGGCGCCGGGGTGCGCCTCCAGGTCACTGGCGCCACTCAGCCCCCGACACCCGCCCTGCTGGCCCCCCTGGTCCAGGGTGAGGCGGCCCAGCTGCTGGCCCGGCTACAGACGGACCAGGGTTCCGCCCCGACCTCGGCCTTGGCCACCCTGCTCCGCGGCCTGCTCCAGGCCGGCCCCACCGCCCCTGAAGAACCCAGTGCCTGGTCCGGCTGGATGAAGGCGGCCATGAAGACCCTGGCCGATCCAGCTCAGTCCCCCACGGAGGCACCCTTCCACCAGCTCCAGGCCAAAGAGGGTACGGCCCTCTTTGAGGTTCCCCTGCCCTGGGCCCCGGACGCCCAGCCCATGCGGATCTGGATCGAGAACCAGGAAGAGGGCCAAGACCGAGGCCCTGAAAAGGTCCACCGAGTCTTCCTCAGCGTCCCCTTCACGCGGCTGGGTGAGGTGCGCGTGGGCCTCGAGCAGCGGTCCACGGGCCTGCGGGTCCGGCTCTGGGCCCAGGATCCCGCCCAACTCCAGGCCAGCCTGCCGGGACTGGAGGCCGAACTGGCTTCCCTGGGCCGCCCCGTGGACGTCCGCCTCCTGCCCCTGCCCCAGGGACTGCCGGATCTGCGCGCTCTGGCCGGGGGCCCCCCGCTGCAGGCCATGGGGTGAGCATGGGCGACTTCCCCCTCCAACAGGCCCAGAGTGGACTTTTTCCCGCCCAGGAGCGGCGCCTCCCACGACCGGGTCTCCTGCCCGTGCTGGTGGCCTACTGGGTGATCTTCATCCTCCTGCACCTGAGCGCTGGCCTCCTGTGCAGCCGGGACGGAGTGTTTCTCTGGTTCTATCCCGCCGCCCTGAGTGTGGCCCTGTTGCTGACCTATGGGCCTCGCGTGCTGCCCGCCGTCTTCGTGGCGGCTCTGCCTGTGGACTTTCTGGGCCACAGCCTGGGCCTGGGGCCCTGGGCGATGGTGGGCATGTCCCTGGCCTACGGCTGCGGCCACGCCCTGGCCGTCTGGGCCTTCCGCCGCTTCGGCTTCTCTCCGCGCTTGCGGCGAGTTCGGGATGTCACCGGGTTCCTGCTGCTCATCTTCCTGGGGCCGCTGCTGGCCTCCTTCCCCGCCTACCTCATTCTCCGCCACTCCGGCGCCCTCCAGGGCCTGCACCTGGTAGATGATGTGCGGGTCATCCTCCTGGCGGATGCCCTGGGGGTCCTGACCCTGGCCCCGGCCCTGCTCCTCTGGGTGCGGCCCATGCTCGTGCTGGGCTGGAAGTCCCTGCTGCGCCTGGAAGCCAGCTTCCGGCTCGGCGAGTTCCTCCTCCAGTGCCTGGCTCTGGTCTTTTCCGCCTGGGTGGTGGTCCGCTTCAGTGAGCCCGGCACCCTGCACCTGAAGTACCTGCTCTTCCTGCCCATGACCTGGCTGGTCGTGCGCGGTGGGCTGGCTGCGGCCAGCCTGGGCTTCCCCGTCCTCACCCTGGCCCTCACGGCCCTGATCCTGCGGGCCCAGGTGCATGGCGACGCCATTCTGGGCATCCAGGCCTTCCTCCTTCTGCTCTTTGGGACGGCCCTCTTCCTGGCCGCCGCCATCAGCGCCCAGGAGGCGGCCCTGCGGGTGCGGGACCGCCGCAGTCGACACCTGGGCCAGCTCCTGGAGGGTAGCGGGGCCATCCCCTGGGAGATGGACCTGGACACCGGCCGCTGCGGCTACCTGGGCCATTCCGTGGAGGAGGTCCTCAAGCGGCCCGTGGAGGCCTGGCGCAAGGAGCCCTTCTGGGGCCAAGTGATCCACCCTGATGACCGCCTGGGCTTCCTGAAATTCCTCTTGGCCCTGGGGCGGCCCGACGCGGACCGGCAGATCGAGTTCCGCCTTAGCGAGCCCGACGGCGGCGGCCACTGGGTGCGGGCCGCAGGCGGCCTGGAGCCGGGCCACGCAAAGGGCCGGGTGGTGGGCTTCCTCTTCGATATCCACAGTCAGAAAGAGGCCGAAGAGAACGTGCTCAAGGCCTCGCTGCGGGAGAAGGACCTCCTGCTCAGGGAGATCCACCATCGCGTGAAGAACAACCTCCAGGTGGTCTCCAGCTTGCTGCGCCTCCAGGCCTCCAATGCCGAACCCGCCCTGCAGCGGGCCCTGCAGGAGGCCCAGGAGCGGGTCCAGGCCATCGCCCTCATCCACCACAAGCTCAAGCACGCCCCCAACTTCTCCGAGGTGGACCTGCCGGACTACGTGCGCACCCTGGCAGAGCGTCTGGTGCGCACCTATGCCAGCGTACCGGCCCTCATCGACCTCCGGGTGCAGGTGGCCGAAGTGGATCTCGGGCCCGACGCGCCGGTGCCTCTGGGCCTCATCCTCAACGAGCTGGTCTCCAACGCGCTCCAGCACGCCTTCCCACCGGGCCAGGGCGGCAGCCTCGACATCGAGATCGACCAGGATGCCCGGGGCTGGATCACGCTGCGGGTGGCAGACTCGGGCCAGGGCCTTCCCCCGGACCAGGATCTGGACAGCGGCGGTCTAGGATTCCAGTTGGTGAAGGCCTTGACCGATCAATTGGGAGGCCTCCTGGAAATCGAAAGACGGAGGGGTGCCTCCTTCCTCCTGACGTTTCCTCCCAGCCCCCAGCGCCCATGACCCAACCAGACATCCTGATCGTCGAAGACGAGGCCATCGTGGCCATGGACCTCAAGGTGCAGCTCCAGCAGCTGGGCTACCTTGTGTCCGGGCAGGCCGCCACCGGCGAGGAGGCAGTGGACCTTGCCGCTCACCTGAGGCCCCATCTGGTGCTCATGGACATCTCCCTGGGGGTCGGCATGGACGGCATCGAGGCCGCCCACCAGATCCACGCCATGGGCATCCCCGTGGTCTTCCTCACGGCCTTCGCCGATGACCGCACCCTGGCTCGCGCCAAGGAGAGCGCCCCCTACGGCTATCTGTTGAAGCCCTTCGATGAGCGGACCCTCCACTCCACCGTGGAGATGGCCCTCTACCGCCACCGCATGGAGCGGGAGCTGAAGGCCAGCGAGTCCAGGCTCAGCGCCATCATCGAGCACGCCCTGGACCTGGTGGTCATCCTCGACCAGTTCGGGCGGGTGGCCTACAGCAGCCCCTCCGCGGGCCGTATCCTGGGCTACCAGCCCGGCGAGCGCCTGGGCCAAACCATCACGGACCTGATCTTCCCTGACGACCGGGAGATCTTCCAGGCCACCTTCGCTGGCCTCATTGCAGAGCCCGGCAGTTCCCAGGTCCTGGAGCTGCGGGTCTACCACAAGAACGGCCACACCCGCCTCCTGGAGGCGGTCACCCACAGTGCCCTGGAGGTGGCCGGTGTCCACGGCATCGTGGTGAATGCCCGCGACATCACCGAGCGGCGGCAGGCGGAGATCGAGCGCCTGAACATGGAAGAGAAGGTCCAGCAGTCCCAGAAGCTCGAGAGCCTGGGCGTGCTGGCGGGCGGCATCGCCCACGACTTCAACAATCTGCTCATGGGCATCATGGGCCACGCGGGCCTGGCCCTCATGGACACGCCTGAAAGCCATCCTCTGCGGGCCCGGCTCCACCAGATCGAACTGGCAGCCACCCGGGCCGCGGACCTCACCAATCAACTTCTGGCCTACTCGGGCCGGGGCAAGTTCCAGGTGGAGCCCCTATCCCTCTCCCGGCTGGTGGACGAGATGGAGAACCTGCTGGAGACGGTGATCTCCAAAAAGGCCGTACTGGAACACCGCTTCGCCCACGACCTGCCGCCCATCGAGGGGGACGCCACCCAGATCCGGCAGGTGATCATGAACCTCATCACCAATGCTTCGGACGCCCTGGACGAGCGGGTGGGCACCATCACCATCAGCACAGGGACCATGGAGACCGGGCCCCTGACGCCCTGTCTGGCGGGTACGCCGCCGGACGGGACATCCGTCTTCCTGGAGATCAGGGACACGGGCACGGGCATGGATCCCAAGACCCTCCAGCGCATCTTCGATCCCTTCTTCACCACCAAGTTCACAGGCCGGGGGCTGGGCCTCGCCGCGGTCCTGGGCATCGTCCGTGGTCACCAGGGTGCCATTCAGGTTCAGAGCCAGCCCGGCGAGGGCACCTCCTTCCGCCTGCTCTTCCCTCGCTCAAACCGGGTATTGGATGAGGAACAGTGGCAGAGCCAGGTGGGCCAGGCCTACCAGAGCCATGGCGACATCCTGGTGGTGGACGATGAGGAGGCAGTGCGCAGCGTGGCCACCGCCACCCTGGAGCGCTGCGGCTTCAAGGTCCACACCGCCGGCAACGGCCGGGACGGACTCTCCCTCTACCACCGGCATTCGGACCGGATTCGGGCCCTGGTGCTGGACCTCACCATGCCGATCCTGAGCGGGGACGAAGTTCTGGCCCAACTCCGCAGCGGCGAGGCCCCCGGCGCCACCGTGCCCGTCCTGCTCTCCAGCGGCTACAGCAGCAGCGACGTGGCCGCCAACCTTCAGCGCTACATGCCCATCAATTTCTTACAGAAACCCTACAGCCCCGGCGACCTCATCCAGAAAATCAGGGTCTGCCTGGGGGAATGAACCGAAATAGGGAACCGCGAAAGACGCGAAACAAGCTACTTCGGACGGAAAGCACGGGGAACGAAAGCGCTGCCATCGGTTTTTTCTTTCGCGCGCCCGAAGCGGGTTTCGCGCCTTTCGCGGTTCCGGTTCAGCCCTTCCGCAGCTGCTTCATCAGCCGAGGCAGGCGGTTCAGGGCGGCCTGGGCTTCGGTCCACTCGCGGTGGGGGCGCGCCGGGAAGCCAGTGACGAAGCTGCCCTCGGGTAGGCTCTTGGCCACCACGCTGTTGCCGCCCACCACGCTGCGACTGCCGATCTCGATGTGTCCCACCACGCCTGCCTTACCGGCCAGGGTCACGTAGTCGCCCAGCTTGGTGGAGCCGCTGATGCCGCACTGGCTCACCAGGAGGCAGTGCTTCCCCACCTGCACGTTGTGGCCGATCTGCACTTGATTGTCGACTTTGGTGCCCTCGCCGATGCGCGTGGGGCCCAGCACGCCGCGGTCGATGCAGACGCAAGCCCCGATCTCCACGTCGTCGCCCAGTTCCACCCAGCCCACCTGGGCGATCTTGGTGTGGCGGCCCTCCACCATCACATAGCCATAGCCGTCGCTGCCCACCACGGAGTTGGCGTGAACCGCCACCCGGTTCCCCAGCTGGGAGCGCCGGTAGACCACCACACCCGGGAACAGCTCGCAGTCCTCCCCCAGCACACAGTCATCCCCCACGTGAACGCCTGGGTGGAGCCGGCAACCCCGACCCAGCACCGTGCGGGCCCCCACGGTGGCGGAGGGCGCGATGTGGCAGTCTGGGCCTACGAGGGCAGACGGGTTCAGGTTGGTTTCGCTCCACTCAGTGGGTGTCTCCGGGTGCAGCCAGCCGATGGCCTGGGCGAAGGCCCAGTAGGGATGTTTCACCCGCAACACCGGGCGATCACCCAGCTCCGCGGCGCCATCCACGAGGATCAGGCCTGCCGGACTCTCCTTGGCCTTGGCCGCATAGCGGGGGTTGGAAAGGAAGGACACGGAGGCCGCACCAGCTTCTTCCAGCGGCTTCACTTCGGAAATACAGCGATCCGGGGGACAATGGTCGAGGACCCCACCCAGACGATCGGCCAGGTCCTGTGCCGTCAGGGTCATCTCGGTCCGGGCCATGGTGCCTCCGGGTCCATCATCGCCCAATCCGGTGTCCCATTTCAGCTTCCACTTTCCAGCCCGCCCACCTGAACACCCGAGTCCCGCATGCACCCTATCCTTTTTGAAATCGGTTCTTTCCCCCTGGGCACCTACGGGCTGCTGCTGGCCATCGCCTTTTTCGCTGGCACGGCCCTGGCCAAGCGACAGGCGAGCCTGGACGGCCTGGCGCCGGCGGCCATCACGGATCTGGCCATCGCCATGCTCATTTCCGCCATCCTGGGCTCCAAGCTGCTCATGATCCTGGTGGACCTCATCGGGGGGGCCCCCTTCCGGGAGGTCTTCTCCTTCGCCACTTTGCGGGCGGGCGGGGCCATCCATGGCGGCATCATCGCCGCCACGGCCACCTTCTTCTGGAAGCTCCGCAAAGGCCAGGGCCTGCCCCTGCGCCTCACGGGGGACGCCCTGGTGCCCGGCGTGGCCCTGGGCCAGGCCATCGGCCGCCTGGGCTGTTTCTCTGCGGGCTGCTGCTACGGCACCGAGACGCATGCACCCTGGGCCGTGACCTTCACCAACCCGATGGCCCAGGCCTTCAGCGGCACCCCCCTGGGCCTGGCGCTGCACCCGGTGCAGCTCTACAACTCCCTCGCCAACCTCATCGTCATGGCCGTCCTGCTCCTGGTTCGCCCCAAGCGGACCTTCCAGGGCCAGATCTTCGCTCTCTACTTCCTCGTGGAAGGGCTGGGGCGGGTGGTCACGGAGACCTGGCGCGGGGATGTGGATCGCGGCACGGGCTGGCTGGGCTGGGCCTGGCTCAGTACGGGCCGCCTCACAGGAATCGGATTCATGATGCTGGGCCTGGGTCTCTGGCTCTTCTGGAACCGCCACAAGGAGAGTCGATGATCAGTCTGCGCGCCGAAGAGGGTGCCCCCCGCCTGGACCGCTACCTGGCGGACCAGTTCCCCGAATTCCCCCGGGCCAAGTGGGACGCCCACATCCGCACCGGCGTCGTGAAGGTGAATGGCGAGCCGGTCACCAAGGGCGGCGTGCGCCTGCGGCCCGGGGATCTGGTGGAGACCGAGGCCCCGACCGTGGCTCCCCCGGCAGCCCACTTGGAGGCCGAGGACATTCACCTCGATTCCCTCTTCGAGGACAGCCAGCTCTGGATCGTGGACAAGCCCGCGGGCATGGTCGTGCATCCGGGGCCTGGCCACTCCAGTGGCACCATTGTCAATGCCCTGCTGCATCGCCTCAAAGCGCCGGTACTGGTGGATCCCAGCGATGCCGATGAACCGTCCGAGGACGCCGAAGAGCTGGCCACGGGCTGGCCCGGCCTGGTCCACCGTCTGGACCGCTACACCACGGGCTGCCTCTGCCTCGCCAAGACCGCCGAGGCCCAGCGGGGCATCCAGGCCCAGTTCAAGGCCCGCACCGTGGAGAAGCGCTATCTGGCCATCGTGCGCCACTCGCCGCGCCTGCCCACCCTGGGCAGCCTGCTGGTGGACGAGCCCATCGCCCGCCACAAGCACGACCGCCTGCGCATGGTGGTGGCCGCAGGTGGCCGTTCCGCCCAGACCCGCGTCCGCGTCTTGGCCCGCACCACCAGCGCGGCCCTGGTGGAATGCGAGCTGCTTACGGGCCGCACCCACCAGATCCGCGTCCACCTGGCGCACCTGCGCGCGCCCCTCATGGGCGATCCCCTCTACGGCGGCCCCGGTCGCTGGAAGGACGTGGACGGCCTGGCCCTGCTGCTGCCCCACCCGGCCCTGCATGCCTGGAAGCTCTCGGTGGACCACCCCATCACCGGCGAGCGCATCGAGGCCGTGGCCCCCATCCCCGACACCCTTCGCGCCCTGGCGGCATCCTTAGGATTGCCGGATTTCTGAGCCGCGACCATGATGAGCTCAATTCCGGGTTCCCCCATGCTCGCCCTGATCCCGAAACCCACTGAACTGGAAGCCCTGCTGGAGGCCCATCCCTACCTCCCGGGTCTCCTCTTCGCTGCGCTCTGCCTGCTGCTCCTGTGGCTGGTCCTGCTGCCCCGCCTCGCCTCCCGACGCCGGGGGAAGCACCGACCTGTTCTGGACCCTGAACAAGTGCAGAGCATCACCGTGGGCTCCGAAGCCCTGGTAGTGGACCTGCGGACGGCGGAGGCCTTCCGCACGGGCCATATCCGAGGCTCCCTGAACGTGCCCCACCGGGAGCTGTCCGACCGCTTCACCCAGCCCGATCCCAAGGCTCGGCGGGCCATGGTGCTGGTGGATGAAAGCGACGTGGGTGCCCACCTGGCCCTGGACCTGCTGCTGAGCCGGGGCTTCCAGGACGTTCACGTCATGCAGGGCGGCCTGAAGGCATGGCGCCGCGAAGGCCGACCCCTGGCGAAGTAGGTCAGGCCGCTGATGCTCCGGGTCACTGTGTTTTGCGCAGTGACGGCGTAGGTGTGACAGGCAGGGCCGTTGCCTGGCCACCGTTTACCCTACTCATCAACGGCCCCCCCTTCTTGAAACCACACACTGCGGGCTGTGCCTCAGAAAAGGCATATTGGCCGGGGATTCACGGGGATGGACGGGGATCAAAAATGGGCCTACTGATCGATCGGCAATCCCAGATCTTCCCCTTCCGGCAGCCCCCAGCGGCTGTACATCAACAGCAGCAGCATGCCCGGGATGGCGGCGGCGGCGCAGATGGGGAAGTAGAGCTTCCAGCCGTACCAGTCGGCCATGAAGCCCGTGAGGCCCGAGAAGATGGAGCGGGGCAGCGCCATGAGGGCGCTGAAGAGGGCGTACTGGGTGCCGGTATAGGAGCGATTGCAGCTGCCCATGAGCAGGGCCGCGAAGGCGCTGCCCCCCATGCCGAAGGCCAGGTTCTCCAGCGTGTTAGCGGCCACCAGCAGAGGCAGGTGACGACCCAGCATAGAGATGGCCCAGAACCCGAGGATGCTGCCCATCTGCACGAAAGCGCAGATCCACAGGGCCTTCCGCAGGCTTATGCGGGTGAGCAGCCAGCCCCCGATGAGACCGCCGATGATGATGGCGACCATGGCCGTGGTTTTCTGAACGGTGCCGATCTGCATCTTGGTGAAGCCCATGCCCCGCAGCAGGAAAGGGATGGTCATGGAATCCGCCAGCCAGTCCCCCAGCTTGTAGAACACGGCGAAGGCCAGCAAGTAGCCGATGCCCGGCCGCTTCAGCAGGTCCAGAAGGGGCCCGGTCACGGCCTCCATGAAGGTGCGGGGCGCTGGCGCCAAGTCGTCCGTGTTGGTGGCCATCCAGGTGCCCACCATGCCCAGGGCCGTGAGCAGCGCCATAGCCAGGTAGGTGAAGCGCCAGCCGAAAGCCTGGGCAAGGATGAGGGCCAAGCCTCCGCTCACCAGCATGGCCACCCGGTAGGCCGCGATGTGGATGCTGTTGCCCAGACCCAGGTGCTTCTGGTCCAGCGCCTCAGCGCGCCAGGCATCCACGGCAATGTCAAAGGTGGCGCTGGTGAGGGCCAGACAGAAGGCCATGACCGCGATGCGGGTGAGGCCCAGGCGCGGCTGGCTGAAGGCCATCTGCACCAGAGCCGTCGCCATGAGCACTTGCATGCCAAGCATCCAGGCCCGGCGCCGCCCGAAGAGTGCGATGCCGTAGCGGTCCAGGACCGGCGCCCAGAACACCTTCAGGCTGTAGGGCAGGCTCACGAGGCTGAAGAGTCCGATGGTGCCCAGGCTCAAACCCCCATCCGTCATCCAGGCCTTCAGCGTCGACCCTGTGAGGTAGAGCGGCAGCCCCGAGGCGAAACCCAGGAGGAGGAGGACGGCAAGGCGGCGGCGGGGCATCAGTGATGGTAGCCCGAGCGGGCCAACCTAGAGGCTCGGCAAGGCATAAACCTCGGCCAAGCCCCAGACTTTGGCAGGCGATTTCGCGATGGACACCGCTTCATGGACGTAGCTTTTCGGACCAGGCATGAAAACCAAATGCCCCGCATTCTCTCGGGAATGCGGGGCACGACATCAGGTCAATTCTTGGTGCCTTGGTTTCCTCTTGGTATCGGCTACGCCGATAAACAAGGCGAACTGAATGCTGGTGGTGATCAGTTCCATTTCCTTGCGGTACAAACCCCAGCCTAATCCGCCAGCGTGCTCAGATCCCCGGGATCCTGCCCGAGGGCCTCGGCCTTGAGGGCCCGGCGGACGATCTTGCCGGGGTGTTAACCTTTATTTTCAATATTTAATTGATTATATTTTTATTATGCTACATTTTGGCTACATTTTTTTCTTACACCCTGGTTAGTGTTTCAATGAAACCACCCAGAAAGGGTGGCTTGCCAGTCCTAGGCCTGCCTCCCTACGCAGATCTGCAAGATGGTCCCTGGTTCAAAAACTTGGCGAATGCCTTTTGGTGGCTGTCATCGAAATCGGTCTGGCCCTCGCCCCTCGCCGGAAGGAAGGGGCCTTAGTGGGGATTGCTGTTTGGACAACCATCGCCACTTGGTCCAAAACCTCTCAGTAACCCCCTGCTTGGCTTGCCTGCCGCAGCAGATTGGCCCTTCATGCGATGGAAGCACCTCGGTTTACTGACATCAGCCGTCTAAGTGGTGCAAGAATGGATGGCAAACCAAAGCACTGTAAAATTTCGCTCGATGCCCTTGTATCCGATAATCATTACGCTTGCGTAATTAGAACCCAAGAATGGAAGAATCCGAATGGCAGCATTTCCGATGTTTCTCTTCCGGGGTTCTACGACAATTATGCAAACCTCCCTGTCGCAGAATCCCTAGTTAGGGGCGCTCCCTCAACATGATCCCGACTCTTTTTCTTTCAGCCGTCCTATCCGTCGCAGCAACTCCGACGGGTCAGAAACTCCAACCGGCTCACCAGCAGGTTGTCGATACCTGGCTGAAAGGTCATACGGGTTTCCGACTAGCCACGGAATCCGACTGTGGCGACTGCAAAGAGCAAATCCAGGCCCTTCGACGAGGCATTGGTGGCGCCTGGAAAGCTGTCCCAAATTACCAACCCTATTTAATGGTTGGCGACTTCAATGGTGATGGTCAAAAAGATCTCGCCATCGTAGTAATCGCCCCTGTTACCGCATCCAAGCGGTTTCAACTACTCGTCTTCAATGGGCCCTTCCCTGGCAATCAACCTCACAAGCCCGCCTTTGCTTCTGAATACCTAGACCTAGCTGGGCAAGGGCTTTTCTATGGCTCGCCTCGCCCAAAACCCTACCGACTGCTGGTTGGTGGCTTCGAATCAGAAGGCATGCTTTTACTCCCAAAGAGAAATGGGTATGCCTGGGATCATTCGCCTAATGATTAATCCCCTACGCCTGATCGCCCTAACCCTCCGCTCAACCCGGACCCAACCGTGAACAACGCACTCCATCACCGCTGCTCCTGGTCCACGGTTGGGCCGGTTAGCTTCCTACGTTAGAGCGCTCGATGTCCCCTCTCGCAATTGTTGCTTCACTCTGGCTGCTGGGCTGTTCGGTTCTGCCCGCACAGGGGCAGCAAGTTCCTGATTGCAGCGACGGCGCTTCAATTCGCAGGTTTATAGGCCCAAAGCCATTGATTCATTCGCTCTGGAAGAGCCTCAAAGCCACTAAAGTTCCGCTGTGGGCCAAGGGCCAGTTCCATGAACAAGAGTTCAAATACCTCGGCATCACTCAATCAGCCAAACCCGTTCACCTTGTCCTTTTCAGCACGGTCTGGGGCGGGTCATGTCGGGCAACGAATCGACTCCTCGTTTTCGACCAGTCAAACCAGTTCATCGGTATGTATTCCCATCTGAGCAGCGTTAAGGGCTTCGAGAATGGCCGACTCACTTTGGAGTCAGGCTTCGCGGATTTTCAGTCCAGCATTCCCGGAGAAATCGATTCATCCAGCTTCGAGTCGGCCGATTCGGTAAGGTTGAGGTATTAACCCATGTGCCCGCTTCGCGCTCTAACCCTCCGTTCAACCCAGACCCAGGCGCAAGCGCCTGGTCCGGTTAACTTCTTCCGTTAGGCACTCCATGGACACTATTCATCCGAAATGGCAAATAAAAATGAAGATTGCCATAACCTTCATTCTGCTTTTCGTTTTAGTCAGTGCAGGCAAGGCGCAGGTCAATGACCACCTTCAAAAGGCTGAACTGTATTCTGAAAAAATAGGATCATACAGGGTTCACTACCCACCTGAAATTCTTCAAGGTGCCTGGATCGTTTCAGAACCCAATCAGCGTCAATACTCCAATTTTTTGTATTTTACTGATCGCAAATTGTACGAAGTCCAGTCGTTGGATGTGTTTTCTCCAAAACGCAACTCGCTCCCGATAGAGTACGGAGAACGCGACATCCACTTCAATGAAGTGGGGGATCGACAGTGGTCCTACCTGTCCTTAGGCTTTTTTTCTGCATGGATAGTCGGTGAGATCATTCTCGTGGATGATTCCACACTAAAAATCACTGAGGGTGTTTTTACACTTGAAAGTGTCGTAGAAAGACCAGAGCGGACTCGTATTTATAGAAGAGTTACCCCTCGTCCCGGTCCATATCGTTTGGAATTTCATTTCAAACATAACCTCACCCCCCCTGCCTTGGTTGGTAAGTGGATGTCTCTACCCAACCATGGCACTACTTGGAACATGGACATCGAGCCGACACCCCCAGGAACACCAATGGAGATTCGGTACGCCTCGACTTCGCTAACGGCTGGACGGCCTAACAAAACAACAACTCTATGGAAAAATGGATCCTTCATCCCATGGGGCACTAATCGATGGTGGATGCGGACAGGGCCAGGTCCTTCCGATAGAGACCTTTTTTTTGTTCTCAATGAGGATGGTGAATTAATAGTGACTGAACAACCACTTGCTGAAAACCTTACGGACACCAGTCAAAGAAGTGAACCGCGTGTCTTTCGTCGTCTAGAGCAATGAATTCCATAGGTCATACAGCCTAACCCTCCGCTCAAGTCGGCCCCCGCCTGCATTGCCTAAAGCTCAACTGGCGCTTCGGAGATAGCTGTAGACGGTTTCCCTGGAGACGCCGTACTCCCTTGCCAGCTTGGCCTTGGGCTCCCCCGCCTGGGCCCTGCAGCGTAGCTGCTCGGCCTGGGTAGGGGAGAGCTTGGGCTTTCCCCCCTTGTAAATGCCTTTTGCCTTGGCGATGGCGATACCTTCCAACTGGCGTTCATGAATCATGGATCGCTCAAAAGAAGCTACTGCACCGATAATTGACAACATCAAGGTTGCCATCGGTGAATCTTCACCAGTGAAGGTGAGTGATTCCTTCTTGAAGCTCACCCTGACCCCCTTGCTGGTCAGGTTTGTGACCAGCTTTAGCAGGTCGGACAAGTTTCTGGCCAACCTGTCCATGGAGTGAACAATTACTTCATCTCCCTTCCGAACATACCTGAGCAAATCCTGAAGGGCGGGGCGGTCCAGGGACTTCCCGCTGACCTTATCCGTGAAGGTCTCGTCCAGGAGCACCCCCTCAAGCTGGCGCTCGGTGTTCTGGCCATTTGAGCTAACCCGGATGTATCCGACCTGCGCCATGATGATCTCCCTCAATGTGTCAGATCAAAGTATAAGATCCTGATTGGAAAGTGTCAAGAGAATCATTTTGCACCCTGGCTTGACACAGGAAAGCCAAAGAAATCAAGCAGGCTTAGAGAAATCGAAATGCCAAGCCTGTCTATACCCCGATTTGACGGATACGAGTTGACCCCCTCCCAGCCATGGGCCACCTTCTGATCAGAAGGTGGGGTCAACCTGTATTCAGACTGGCCACTGAACAACTTTTTGTGCAGATCTCTGCGAGGGGAGGCGAAGAGCCTCCTTTTCGAGGTCAACTCGTATTCAAGCCAAGGAACTTCCAGAGGGGGCGGACTTCCTGATTTTTCGGAAGCGCCCTCTGAGTGGCATCCATTCGGAAATCGGATGGGACCCTGCGAGTAAGCCCGAAGCAAACAGATGGAGCGTTTCCCTTTTGCTATAGAGGAGGCTCATATGCTGCGTGTATCCAAATTGCTCATGAAGGCACCCGAGGCATTCCAATCTGGAAGATCCGGTGCGGGGCCCACGAAGAAGACCAATCCCACGGCAATCCCTGGTGGATCTGCATCCACGCCAAAGTCTTCGCCTAGTTCTGCGCCTAAGACACCATCCAGCGGGGAGCGGAACTCGGATAACGGCGGCATGACCTATGGCACCAAGACTGGTGACAATGGCCCCTCAGAGCCTACTCCAGTAGTTACCAACCGTTCCTGGGAGTGGGAGTCGACCATCTGGGCAGATAATGACTCGGGGGAGGCCCTGGACCGCATCCTACGGGCTTAAGCAACATGGATCGGATTCTCTGGCCCAGGCCCCGCAGGGGCTAGGGCCAAACTAGGCTTGATCGCATCGGCCCTTTGCCGCAGATTCAGTGACCTTCTCGGTGGTCGGCGCAGCGGCCTACGGGCCGTAGCGCGGAGTGTCTCCAAATCCCGATTCGACCTGCTCCCCTGGGGGGCCAGTTACCGTAGCCACCCACGCAGTGGGCATCATGTGTCGGCCCTTCAATGGACGGGATCGTACATGGCTGTACTAGTCTTAAATAAGCATACAAATAACTTAACTACAAAAGTACACAGTACAAGAATTCATGGGTCTCGTGGGAGATGATCATCATCATGTGCATTTCTGTTGATAACATTCCATTTATTGAATTATTTATCAAAAAAAATGATTGATATAAAAAAGTAGGATGATGTGATGAGATGACACATTCCACACAACCCACAAAATCCTGTACTGTGTCCTTTTTTATATAAGTCTAATAAATAAGTCAATTGGACCAGTACGGCCATGTACTGTCCCGTGCATGGCAAGGGCGGCATACGCCGCCCAATATCCGACCATTCGTCAAGTTTCAAAAAAGCATGTACTTGGAAAGCTTAGCAAATTCCTTTTCCTGTTTGTCGGCCGTCCAGTCGGAAACCCCCTTCTCCCAGTCGGTATGGATGACCTTCGGGTCAACCCTGATGATTGGGCTGCCGCAGATGTCAGTTACCGCCTGGGTCATTTCTTCCACCAGCATCGCCATATCCGCCTGCTGGTTTTCGGGTGTGGACTCGACATACAGGGCATCGTGCAATGGGGAGGCCACGCGCAACCCGCGCAAAAGGCAGCGAAGCACAGCCCGTCTTAAAATGGTCTGTCCGGTCCCCTGGATGTAAAAGTTCTTCGCTGTTTGATCTGTTACCCAGGAAAATACGCACCATCCATCCGGTGTTGATGCCCATCCCTGCGCCCTGAAAGCTCTCACGAAGTTCTCACGCCAATCCCAGTACTGGCTAAATGTGGCGCGGTGGTAGTCGCGATAGGTGACAGCCTTTTTCTCTGCAGGGATCCCAGCGCCATTTGGGACAATCTGAACTCGATCCAGTAGTACGCTGGCCTGCGCTTGTATCGTTGGGTCCGAATCAAATCTGGCCTTGCTAATGACGTCCTGCTCATCGGAAGTAAGCATGTTCGCCATGCGAGTCTGCGTGAGTCTGATGCTGAGAGACTCGGGGCCCATTCCATAGCCTAGGCCCAACATCAAACTCTTGTAGGTGCCTCGTATAGCATGAGTTGATTTCTGGCCGTCCTTGTCTAGAACCTCACCCCGCTCATTGACATAACCTTCAGGGGTCCTGCGGTATAGGGGATTGATGGCACCACAGTATTGAGCCAGCCACAAATATGGGTCACCAGATTGACATGCGTCCATGAGGTTCTGGCAATTTGAGGCCCATGCTTGAAGGACCATTTCCTCGAAGGAGTAATCACAGGACAGGATCACACTGCCCTTCTTTTCGATCAAAGTACGCAACCAAGTCGACATGGCGAGAATGTAGCCCTTGCTGGGCTGCGGGGTGTGGCGGCTGGTCACGGTCCCGAAGGGACGAAGACCAGGGCGTATGCGAGAGTCATCCCCAACATTCCCTTCCATCTTTTTCCACTTATCGGGCCCAAAGTAGCGCAAGTTGTTGCGGGATTTCTTACAGGTGCGGTAGGTGGCTAGTATCTTGTCACCACTGTAATCTTTCAGGGTCTCCACATCCGCCCTAAGACCACCTTTGGCGGTCTTGGGCCATGCTTCGCGCATACCGAGTGAATCGATATAGGACATGAACTTATCCTTTTTCTCAACCCACTTATGGGTTCCGACTTTACCTCTCCGTTTGTCCTCTGAGGTCAGTTTCTCTTTGCCATAGAACGGATATGCCTTAACACATTCGGAAATGAGGGCATCTTCTGCGAATGGTATGTTGCTGGATAGCATCTTGGCTTTCTTGACATCCAGGGGAATCCCATTGTTTTCAATCTGGGCATTGCACACTGAATAGACAGAAAGGTACTTGAGGTGGTCCAGACCGATGGCGCCTCCTGTCTCCTGCTTCACGACATCCACTAAGGTTCGTGCCAGGGGCCGTAGATACTTCACATCTTCAGCACAATAGGCCAGGATCTGCTCACGTTGCTCTGGAGTGAAGTCCTTGCCACCCTCAAGGATCAAATGGACCATAGCTTCCTTGTGTTCCTCGTTGATATCCACCTGGAATAAGTGCCCCAGGGCTGACGCTAGACTGGCTGTATGCGCCTTGTAGCGCTCCTTGGCTTTCATGAGCACCAACCCACCGGAGCCATCCTCCGTGAAAGTGTCTTCGTCTAGCTCACCATCAGGTGGGGGAGTCGTCAGGATTGCCACCCGCTTGCCATCACGAGTGACAAACTTGGCACCCCAGCGGTGGCATGGGTGACTTAGGACCAACATTTTCCACCAAATATAGGTGTCAACCCAAATCCACCTATACATCTGCACGAAGGTGTAGCCGAGTGCTAGAAGGCTTCGGGCTTCCGCTGTCGCGTTGAAGCAGATGATGGCCCGACCTTCAGCCATCCAGCGATCCCAGTCCCGATGGAAGCGATCTCTTTCCGCTACCTCCAATAGCCAGTAGCGAAACTCAACCTCATCTACGATGCATACGCCGCAGACCACATTCTGGAATTCTTGGTTGGTCCGATTAAATTCCGTATCAAACGAGACAGGCCCCAATTGGCTCATAGACCCGCGTCCTCATGAGAGGTGGATATTGCTTGGTGGGCGAAGGTCACATTGCCCATGTTGACGGTCACGCCAGGGCGAAGGCCAACACCGATTAGGCATCTCTGCCCCTTGACCTTGGCGGCTCCGCCGTCACGGACGCCTCTCTTATCCAGTAGCTTCTTGCGGATGTCGGTAAATTGATCCTCAGGGATATCACTATGCTTGAGGATTGCACGAAGCTCTAAATTTGAGAGTCGCTTGTCCTTCCCAAATTCAAGCAGATTATCAATCATTTCTAAGAATGCGATTGACTCACCGGTCGCACACTTCTCTGCGATCATGTCCAGCATTTCTTCGGGTGCAGCTATGTCACCGTGAGTGGGGCAGAGCCTATTGTAATCTGGCTCACAGACAACCATGTAGTCCCAGAACTGAACGATAAGGTCTTTCTGGTATTGCGGATTGCCCTTGTATTTCCAAGTGCCTTTGCGGATTCCAGACTCATATCTGAGGGGGTTACCATCCTTATCTTGCACCACGAAAGGCTTTACGAATTCAGGGTCATCGTTACGCTGGAGTGGGAAAAATAGGAAACGAAGAAGCTCTGAGAGTTTCGTTATATCCACCTTCTGCGGAGCGTTTGCCTCTGCCATAAGTCTGCAATTGGGTTGAGTATCAAAGGCTGTGTCCCCTTTACCCTCATGGCGGCAATAATCCCCACCTGTGATTCGCTTTATCTTGGGGTTGTCTAGTAGCTCCTGATCCTTTACATCCGGCAAATTTATAAATCTGGCACCATATATTCCGCTGAACCAGAATGCGGAGTTTAATGCATCCTCATCTAGCGTGGCCGATAGGCCTTCCATGACGGTATGGATGGCAGAGGCTACCTGACTTTTGGCTGTGTAGCCTTGGTCATAAAGATAGATGATCTGGCGGCTTTTGTTTCTAGCATCGATGATGCCGCGAATTGCCGCCCTCCAAGTTGGGATTAGGGCTGGGGGGATCTGCGTCTCAAACCTAGCCCATGCGTCCCATGTGCCTGCCATATTTCCTCCACCATCACAAGGGAAGTAGGCCTCCGCTGGAGTATTGGGGTCATTGGTGAAGGGGATTAGCTCCTTGTAGTAGCGCCTATCGTCTAGGATGCGGGTTGGCAGATCAAACTCGGTGAAGGCCCGAGTGAAGTCCAGCACCCCCAACTTGGCATGTATGCCCCATCTGGTGACGCCTTCTCGATGTAGTTCCGCCAGTTTGGCATCAAGGTAGTCGAGAACCAGACCACCCTCATAGCGAAGGCTTCCAAGGAATCCGATCGGGTCTTCAACTACGCGCCAAGTGTTGGCCACTAAAGATTGTCG
Source organism: uncultured Holophagaceae bacterium (assembly GCA_903913215.1). Classification (GTDB taxonomy): domain Bacteria; phylum Acidobacteriota; class Holophagae; order Holophagales; family Holophagaceae; genus Geothrix. The sequence continues at coordinate 901 of CAIWKE010000026.1, read as the reverse complement.
TACTAACAGTCGGCGTTGCTTCCCCGCCCCATAGGTCGCGTAGGCCAACCAGTCCTTGGTCAGGTCATAGATGCAATCTGGGATACCGGCCAAGGCTTTCTGTTTCTCTTCGGGGGTGTGCTCTTCCCAATCTTTGACTGAAACGATGTAGTTGAAAGTACGTAGAAGATTTTCCGCTTCCTTCTTCATCTGCTTACAGATGATCACATTGGCTTTCTGGCCATCTATGTGGACTGAAAGGGATCCGCGCCAGAACTTCCAGCTTCCTCCCCTTTCCTCTACGAACTTAGTGACGTCCGATATTTTTTCGGCGTGTTCTTCAGGGGCATCCAGAATGAAGACCCCAGCAGGTTCAAATTGGTACTTATCTAGAGTCAACTCAGACCTCCGAAGGCCTCCCCATCCCGGTTGTCGCATCCTGGGTCAAGCCCAGACACCGGTCGCTATGAGGAGGTTTATCGAAGTGGTCCATGAGGGATGCGTCCTCGGAGGCAGGTCAAATCCGGCCTTCAAGGAAAGGTGAAAATCATGATTCAGGGCCCATTGGATGCCCCGCCGAGGGCTCCTCGGAGGGGTCTAAAGCAAATCTTTCAACCATGCTTCGAAAAATTTATTTTCGCCGCCGCCATCATGGGCCCAAATAATCTGCACTCAGGAAGGCCCTTCAGGCAGGTCGATGCCATCACTGTCAACCGACAAAACTATTGACCCCTCTTCGCGACAAAACTCCTGACCCCCCAGATTTGAGGCAGTCGGACGCAGGGAGGGCGTAGCCCGACCGCAGTTCGACTGCCTCACGAGCAATTCATGCCCTGTAGTTTGGTTGGTTTTCTGGTTTTCCATTACCGGTCATAAACCGGTCAGAGACCGGTCAACATTAATAAGACCGAGTCAATACTGG
>CAIWKE010000025.1 GCA_903913215.1 uncultured Holophagaceae bacterium | reverse complement strand
GCGGCGGTTGACCTTGATGACCTTCATGTCGAAGGACTTGCCGAGGTAGGGATCCAGGTTGCGGACGGGCTTCATGTCCACCTGGCTGCCGGGCAGGAAGGCGCGGATGCCGATGTCGACCGCCAGACCGCCCTTGACCTTCTCGAGCACGGTGCCGTGCACGGTCATGTTGGAACGGAAGGCCTTCTCGACCTCGTCCCAGATCTTCATCTTCTCGGCGCGCTCGCGGCTGAGGCGCACGTTGCCGTGGGCATCCTCGAGCATCTCGAGCAGCACTTCCACGACCTCGCCCACCTGCACACCCTGCGTGCCGTCGGGGTTGTTGAACTCGTCAAGGTTGACGGTTCCAGAACCCTTGTAGCCGATGTCGACGATGACGTCCTTGCCGCGGATTTCCACGACCACGCCACGCACGACTTCCTCTTCGCGCAGGCCCCGCGTCTCACCTTGCAGGGCGGCCATGAACTCCTGGCCTTCTGCACTCTCGTCCTCGACATATGCCGAGTCGAGCACGGTGATGCGGCCCATTTGCTTGGAGCCCAGGCCCTTGATGATTGATTCTAACTTGGACATGTAAGTCCACCTCGTTTGGTTGCGCCCACGCTCTGGTGGTGCGCTGGAATCCCGGCACACGAAGTCCGGCAGAACGCACAGGTTATCCCAGGGGGGGCCGGGAAGCCAGGAAATATCGCAGAAGGGGCGGCACAATGGGCGGATGTGCATCCTTGCCTTCCAGTGGAACCCCGACGCGGCGACCCCCCTCCTGGTCCTGGCCAACCGGGACGAGTTCTATGCCCGACCCACGGCCCCGCTGGCCTGGTGGGACGGGAACCAGATCCTGGCGGGGCGGGATCTGCAGGCTGGGGGCACCTGGCTGGGGCTGAGTCGCAGCGGGCGCTTCGCGGCCCTCACCAACCACCGGGATCCGGCGGCGAACCGGCCTGAGGCCCCCAGCCGGGGCCAGCTTACGGTCGGCTTCCTTCAGAGCCAGGGCTCGGCCCGGAGCTGCCTGGAGTCCCTCCGGTCCAGCGCAGGACGTTACAACCCCTTCAACCTGCTCCTCTATGATGGGGCTGAGCTCCTGGGCTACGAGAGTCGCCAGGACCGGATCCTATCCTTCAGCCCGGGCCTCCATGCCGTGTCCAACGGGGCCTTCGACGAGCCCTGGCCCAAGGTCGAAGCCCTGGTGGCGGGCCTGGGGACCAGTCCTCTGGATGACGAGGCGCTCCTGGCCCTGCTGGCGGACGTCCGGCCCGCCGAGGAGCCCCGCCTGCCCAACACTGGCGTGTCCCTGGACTGGGAGCGGGCCCTCTCGCCCATCTTCATCCGCACCCCGACCTACGGCACCCGGGCTTCCACCCTGGTCCGACTGGGACGGGAGCAGGTGACGATTCTGGAGCAGGGTTTCGGTCCTGCGGGCGCCGAGGGGCGGGCTGCATTCACCTTCCGCCAGGGCTCAGGCGACCTGCAGCTTCTGCCGAACCCTAGGGTATGAACCTGCCCACGTCTGGAGTCCACGCGGACTCGCCCCGTCCTTCAGCCGAAGCCGAGGCCTCCCTGAAGGACGCCATCCGGCTCCAGACCACGGCCCTGCTCTACGAGAACGTGGGCATCGGCCAGGTGGCCGCCGTGGTGGTGGCCGCCCTGCTGAGTTTTGTGGGGTATGGGCGGCATCCGGCAGGCAGCCTGGTCTGGCTGGCCGGCATGATGCTGCTGGGCCTGCTGCGCTGGCGCATGGCCCGCAGCTTCCACGCGGGGCCCGCCAGCCCAGAGGAAGTGGAGGGCTGGCGCCGCAGCGCCATCCTCGGTGCCTTCATCTCCGGGTCCGCCTGGGCCGCAGGCACCCTGCTCTTCACCTGGTCCGCCCCCGTGGTCCAGCAGGTCTTCACGGCCCTCCTGGTGGCCGGCATCGTGGCTGGTGCCGTGCCGGTGCTGGGCGCCGTGCTGCAGGCCTACTGGGCCTTCGCCGTGCCGCCGGTGTTCATGCTGCTGATCTGCGCCGTGCTCCAGGCCCGGGATGCCATGGGTTGGGCCATCGGCATGGCCTGTGCCATCTTCCTGCCCGCCATGCTGCGCAGCTCCCGGCATTTCTTCCGGGTGCTGGAGCAGTCCATCCGTCTGGGCCATGAGCAGGCCGTGCTGGTGGAAACCCTGCGCCGAACCCGGGACCAGGCTCTGGAGGCCAGCCGGGCCAAGAGCGAGTTCCTGGCCACGATGAGTCATGAGATCCGCACCCCCATGAACGGCGTCATCGGCATGGCAGGCTTGCTGCTGGACTCAGGCCTGGACGAGGAACGAAAGGGCTATGCGGCCACCATCCAGCACAGCGCGGATGCCCTGCTTACCATCATCAACGACATCCTCGACTTCTCCCGCGTGGAATCAGGCCGCCTGGACCTGGAGAGCCTCACCTTCGATCTGAAGGGCCTGGTGGGTGAGGTTGCTGAGCTGCTGGCCTTCCAGGCTCGCGCTAAGGGCCTGGAACTCCAGGTCGAGGCGGACCCGGCCCTGCCCGGCGCCGTGGTGGGGGATCCCGGGCGGCTCCGTCAGGTGCTCATCAACCTCGGGGGCAATGCGGTCAAGTTCACCGCCCAGGGGCGGGTGACCCTGCGGATCCAGCGCCTGAACCCAGACAGCGAGTCCACAGTGCTGGCCTTCGAGGTGGAGGACACGGGCATCGGCATTCCCGCCGCCAAGCTGCCGGATCTCTTCAATCCCTTCAGCCAGGCGGATGCCTCCATGGCTCGCCGCTACGGCGGCACGGGCCTGGGCCTCAGCATCTCCAAGCGTCTGGTGGAACTCATGGGCGGGAGCATGGAAGCCCACAGTCGTGAGGGCCAAGGCTCCCGCTTCCGGTTCATGCTGAGGCTGCCCATCGGCACCCTCGACCTGCCCGCGCCCGCCGCCCAGGCCCCCGACAGCGGAACGATCCAGCACCTGCGGGTGCTGGTGGTGGAGGACAATGCCATCAACCAACGGGTGATCAGCAAGATGCTGGAGAAGATCGGGCACCGGGCGGATATGGCGGGCAATGGCCTGGAAGCCCTGGCGGCCCTCACGGACCGGCCCTATGACCTGGTGCTCATGGACTGCCAGATGCCCGAGATGGACGGTTTCGAAGCCACCCGCTGCCTGCGGGATCCCGCCAGCGGCGTGCTCAATCCCAAGGTGCGGGTGGTGGCCCTCACCGCCAACGCCATGGTGGGCGATCGGGAGCGCTGCCTGGCCGCAGGCATGGACGACTACCTGCCCAAGCCCGTGCAGATGCCCGCCCTGCAGGGGATCCTGGCGAAGTGGGGACCCAGCTAGACGCTGATCACCACAATTTCTGGATCGACTTCCTTCTGGAGCATGCCCTCGATGGCCACCAGAGTGCCCGTGAGGCTGGAGGGGCAGGAGCCGCAGGCGCCGACATACCGGATCATCACCTGCTTCTCATGGCGGCCCACCAGCTCAAGGCCGCCCCCATCTGCAGCCAGGGCCGGCAGGATGCCGGTTTCCAGCACCATGCGGATGTCGCGAAGAAGGGGATCGTTCTCGTCCTCCACCTTGCTGAACACCCGGGGCGTGGTTGAGGAGGCACCCGTGGTGCCACCTGTTCCGGCAGCAGCGCGGATAGGCGCCGCCAGCAGGGGCAGCATCTCCGGCCAGCCCTTGTCCTCGGTCTTGGTGACCGTGAGGAACTTGTCCTGCATGAAAACCGAGGTCACGTGGCCCACCGCGAAGAGGCTCTTGGCCAGCTCGTCGTGCTCCGCCGTCTCTGCGTTGGGGAAGGACTTGGGAAAGCCCACGGCCACGGCTTCCTTCAGCACGAACTTCACGGCGTTGGGATTGGGGGTGTATTCGATTTCGGCAATCTTGGGCATGGTTACTCCGTGCTCGCTTCTTCCTCGCCTTTGAGAGCGGCGTGGAGGGTGGCCCAGGGGAGGACGGCGCACTTCACGCGACTGGGCAGGTCTTTGACGCCGGAGAAGAGGGTGAGCTTGCCCAGCAGGGGCGTCTGGGTCAGGGGATCCAGCTCCCCGCGCACCATGCCGCGGAACTGCTCGGCCATGGCCTCGGCCTCGGCCACCGGTTTGCCCTTCACGGCGCCGGTCATGAGGCTGGCACTGGCCACATCAATGGCGCAGCCGCTGCCCGTGAACTTGATGTCCTGCACCAGACCATCCGCCACGACCAGGGACAGCTCCAGCTGATCCCCGCAGAGCGGATTGTGGCCCTCCGCGTGGTGCGTGCAGGCCTCCAGCTTCCCGAAGTTCCGGGGCTTCTTGTTGTGCTCCAGAATCACCTGCTGGTACAGCTCGCGGGGGTCGCTCATGGGGCGCATCCAATAGAAAAAACAAAAGGATTTACCGCCAAGTCGCCAAGACCGCCAAGAAAGACAGAGTCCTTGGCGTTTCTTGGCGTCTTGGCGTCTTGGCGGTGATCAGTTTTCATTTGAACAATTCCATGGCCCTCGCAACGCCTGAGACGAGCGCGTCGACTTCGTCGCGGGTGTTGAAGTAGGCGAAGGAGGCGCGGGTGGTGGCGGGGACGTTGAAGTGGGTCATGACCGGCTGGGCGCAGTGGTGGCCGGCGCGGACAACCACGCCCTCGCCGTCCAGGAGGCTGCCCAGGTCATGGGGGTGGATGCCCTCCACCACGAAGGAGATGACGCTGGCCTTCTCCCGGGCGGTGCCCAGGATGCGCAGGCCGGGCAGGGCGGAGAGCTGCTCCGTGGCATAGACGAGCAACTCGTGCTCGTAGGCGGCGATGCGGTCCAGGCCCAGGGCATTGAGGTAATCGATGGCCACGCCGAGGCCGATGGCGGCGGCGATGGGGGGCGTACCCGCTTCAAACTTGGCGGGGGCACCCATGTACGTGGTCTTCTCCCAGGTCACATTGCGGATCATGCTGCCGCCGCCGTGCCAGGGGGGCATGGCCTCCAGGTGGGCCAGCTTGCCGTAGAGCACGCCGATACCTGTGGGACCGCTGAGCTTGTGACCGCTGAACACAAAGAAGTCCGCGTCCAGATCCTGCACGTCCACGGCCAAATGGGGCACGGACTGGGCCCCGTCCACCAGCACGGGGATGCCCTTTGCGTGGGCCCGGGCGATGATCTCCTTGACGGGGTTCACGGTGCCCAGGACGTTGCTCACGTGTACCACGCCCACGAGCTTCGTCCGGCTGGTGACCAGCTCATCCAGAGCGTCGAGGATCAGCTCGCCGTCGTCAGTCATGGGGATGACCTTGATGGTGGCACCCTTCTCCTGGGCCAGCATCTGCCAGGGCACGATGTTGGCGTGGTGCTCCATGGCGGACAGCAGGATCTCGTCACCGGCCTGGACATGCATGCGGCCGAAGGTCTGGGCCACCAGGTTGATGGCCTCCGTGGTGCCCCGGGTCCAGACGATCTCCTTGCTGGACTTGGCGCCCAGGAATTTCCGCACCTTTTCGCGGGCGGCCTCGTAGTGGTCCGTGGCCTCCTGGCTGAGGGTGCTCACGCCCCGGTGGACGTTGGTGTGCTCGAAGCGCTCGTAGTGGCTCATGCGCTCAATGACCGGGAGGGGCATCTGGCCGCTGACGGCGCTGTCGAGGTAGATCACGGGCTTGCCGTGCAGCACACTCGACAGGAGGGGGAAATCCTGTCGGATGGCGACGACATCCAGGGGCTGGAGCAGCGTGCTCATAGGAGTTCCCCCAGGGAGGTGGCCTGGGTGCGGGCCATCACCAGCTGGCGCAAGGACCGGCGGAGGCTGGCCACGGGGACGTGGGTGAGCACGTCGGCGGCGAAGCCGTAGGTGAGCAGGTTCCGGGCGTCATCGGCGTTCAGGCCACGGCTCTGGAGGTAGAAGAGTTCCTCTGGATCCAGCTGACCAATGGCGGCGCCGTGGCTGCACTTCACATCGTCGGCGTAGATCTCCAGCTGCGGCTTGGTGTCCACCCGGGCGGCCTCGGAAAGCAGGAGGTTGCGGCTCTGCTGCTTGGCGTCCGTGCCCTGCGCGCCGGGGGCCACGCGGACCTGGCCGTTGAAGATGGCCCGGGCCGAGCCGTCCACGATGCACTTGTGGAGCTGGTGGCTGCTGGCGTTGGGTTCCGCGTGTTCCATGTAGCTGTGGGTATCCGCCACCTGCTGGTCCGTGAGGAGGGCCAAGCCGTCCAGGGAGGCCTCGGCCCCCTCGGCCAGGCGCAGGAAGGGCTGCTGCCGGGAGAGGCGGGCGCCGAAGCTGAGAGTGCGCGAGTGGTACTGGGCGCCCTTGGCCACCTCGGCCCGCAGGGTGCCCAGGTGGAAGGCCTCGGGGCTCTCCCGCTGGACCCGCTCGTGGCGGAGAATGGCGCCCTCGCCCACATGGATTTCCACCACCGGGACGCTGAGGTAGGTGCCCTCGCCCACGTGTTCTTCCACCAGTTCCAACTCGGCGCCCCGCTCCAGCACCACCAGCAGGCGGGGGAACACGACGCAGGGCGATTCGGCCTTGGTGGCGAACAGCAGGTGCAGCGGCAGGGCGACCTTGAGGTTCTTGGGGACCAGGAGGACGGCGCCGTCCTGGAAGCGAGCGGTGTTGAGATCCTCCAGGAAGGTCTTCTCCAGGCCCAGGTTGCCCAGGGCGTGGCAGGCCTCGCTGGCCGTGGTCATAGGCAGGAAGCGGACCCCGGCGGGCAGGGCCGACGCACAGCTGGCGTGGGGGGCGTAGTGGCCGTTCACGAAGACCTGGCGGGTGCCCACCATCTCGGGAAGCAGGTGGCCGCTGATGTCGATGGTGGCCACGGGGGCCGGCACGAAGCTGAGGGCCTTCAGCCCCTTCAGGTCCGTGTACTTCCAGTCCTCATCCGCACTTGTGGGGAGGTCGAGCCCCTCCAGCCGCCGTTCAGCCGCTTCGCGCAGCGAGGCCCACTCAGCGGGCCGCGGCCCGCTGAGCAGTTCCTCCAGAAGGTTGGAACCGACAACGCCAGAGGTCATCGTGCGCCCCCGGCAGCGGCCTCTTCGAGAACCCAGTCGTAGCCGCGCTCTTCCAGCTCCAGGGCCAATTCCTTCCCGGAACTCTTGAGGATGCGGCCCCCGGAGAGCACATGGACGTAGTCCGGCTGGATGGTCTCGAGGATGCGGGGGAAGTGGGTGATGATGAGCAGGGCCCGGTCCGCGCGCTGGAGCTTGTTCACGGCGTCGCCCAGGACCCGCAGGGCGTCGATGTCCAGGCCGCTGTCCAGCTCGTCGAGGATGGCCAGCTTGGGTTCCAGCACGGCCATCTGGAGGATCTCATTGCGCTTCTTCTCGCCGCCAGAGAAGCCCTCATTGAGGCTGCGGTCCAGGAACTCCTCCCGCATGGCCACCAGCTTGATCTTCTCGTGGATGAAGTCGTCGAACTCCAGGGGGTCCAGCTCGTCCCGGCCCTCGGCCTCGGCCTTCTTGTTGTAGGCCAGGCGCAGGAAGGAGGCGTTGCTCACTCCCGGTACCTCGATGGGGTGCTGGAAGCCCATGAAGAGCCCGGCCCGGGCGCGGGCATCGGCTTCCATCTCGAAGAGGTTCTGACCCTCGAAGAGGACCTCGCCCCCCGTGACCTCGTAGGCCGGGTGGCCCGCCAGGACCTTGCCCAGCGTGGACTTGCCCGAGCCGTTGGGCCCCATGATCGCGTGGATCTCCCCGGCCTTGATCTCCAGGTCAATGCCCTTCAGCACCGGCGTGCCGTTGATCGAGGCGGTCAGGTTTTTTATCGAGAGCATTGGAACTCCAAACGAGAACAGATTCACCGCCAAGACGCCAAGAGCGCCAAGAAGGACAGGCCTTCCTTGGCGTTTTCTTGGCGTCTTGGCGTCTTGGCGGTGGTCATTTTTCTTAACCCACCGAACCTTCGAGCTTGAGGCTGAGCAGCTTGGTGGCTTCGACGGCGAACTCCATGGGGAGCTCGCGGAAGACGTCCTTGCAGAAGCCGTTGATGATCATGCTGATGGCTTCCTCGGCGGGGATGCCGCGCTGCTGGAAGTAGAAGAGCTGCTCTTCGCCGATCTTGCTGGTGGTGGCCTCATGCTCCACCCGGGCGCTGCGGTTCTGCACCTCGATGTAGGGGAAGGTGCTGGCGCTGCAGGTATGGCCGATGAGCATGGAGTCGCACTGGCTGAAATTGCGGGCGCCCTCGGCCCTGGGCTGCACCTTCACCAGGCCGCGGTAGCTGTTGGAGCTGTCGCCGGCGCTGATGCCCTTGCTGATGATGGTGCTCTTGGTGTTCTTGCCGATGTGCACCATCTTGGTGCCCGTGTCCGCCTGCTGCTTGTGGTTGGTGAGGGCCACGCTGTAGAACTCGCCGATGCTCTCGTCGCCCAGCAGGATGCAGCTGGGGTACTTCCAGGTGATGGCGCTGCCGGTCTCCACCTGGGTCCAGCTGATGCGGGAGGCTTTGCCCTTGCAGAGACCGCGCTTGGTTACGAAGTTGAAGATGCCGCCCACGCCGTTCTTGTCCCCGGCGTACCAGTTCTGCACGGTGCTGTATTTGATCGAAGCCTGGTCCAGGGCCACCAGCTCCACCACCGCCGCATGCAGCTGGTTGGTGTCGAACTGGGGGGCGGTGCAACCTTCCAGGTAGCTGACGCTGGCGCCTTCCTCGGCCACGATGAGGGTGCGCTCAAACTGGCCCGAGTCCTTGTTGTTGATGCGGAAGTAGGTGCTCAGGTCCATGGGGCAGGTGACGCCCTTGGGGATGAAGACGAAGCTGCCATCTGTGAATACCGCGCTGTTAAGGGCGGCGTAGAAGTTGTCCGCGGGGGGCACGACGCTGCCCAGGTACTTGCGGATCAGCTCCGGGTGCTCTTTCACGGCCTCGCTGAAGCTGCAGAAGATGATGCCGAAGGTTTTCAGCTTTTCCTTGTAGGTGGTGGTGACGCTCACTGAGTCGAAGACCACATCCACGGCCACGCCGGCCAGGCTTGCCTGCTCGTTGATGGGCACGCCCAGCTTCTCGAAGGTGCGCAACAGCTCTGGGTCCACCTCGTCCATGGAGGCGTACTTGGGTGTCTTGGCCTTGGGGGCGCTGTAGTAGACGATCTTCTGGAAGTCGGGCCGGGGGTAGTGGACGTTGGCCCAGTCGGGCTCCGCCAGGGTCAGCCAGTGCCGGTAGGCCTTGAGACGGAATTCCAGAAGCCAGTCCGGCTCGCCCTTCTTGGCCGAGATGAAGCGGATCACTTCCTCGTTAAGGCCAGCCGCAACGCTGTCGGCCTCGATATCCGTCACGAAGCCGTACTTGTAGTCCTGGCTCGTGACCACGTTCAAGGTGGTGCTCATCGCCGTCTCCCGATTCCCCCTATTGTGGAATCTCGACTAAATTTGTCAACTTAATACCCTGGGGTGGGGATCACTTGTGGAAAAAGACAATTGATCCAACACGAAGGCGCGAAGACACAAAGAAAAGAAAAATTACTATAAGTTATTTATTTGTTGTTTTTATTTCGTGTCTTCGAGTCTTCGTGGTGGATCATTCAATCCTTTTGCTCCAGCTCCTGGAGCAGCCCTGCAATCTGCTGTTTGACGCCTTTGGCCTGGGAATCGTTGAGATCCGCGGGGTCGGAGTCTAGGCCAGCCCGGAGGAGAACCCGGGCCTGCTCCCGCTCGCCCAGGCCTGCCAGGGCGGCGCCCAGCTGGAAGTGGTTGATGAGGGTGGGTTCCTTCTCGATGAGGGGATCCAGCAGGTTCAGCACATCCTGGTGGTGTTTGAGGGCCAGAAGGTACTGCCCCAGTAGGGTGCGGGCCCGGGGTTCCAGGCCCGGCAGGGGGTGGGCGTGCAGGCGCCGAACCTCTGCGAGGTCCTGCTCCGTGACCTGGCCGTTCATGAGCTTGTAGGCCTGGCGCATGAGGGCCGCCTCCCAGGCGCCGGTGCTCTTGGGATGGCGGGTGAGGAAGGCGTCGAGGATGCGGGAGATCTCCGGCTCGCGCTTCTGCTCCATGAGGTGTTCAAGAGCCAGGCGCAGGGCGAGGAAACAGAGCCGTGGGTGGCGGTCTGAGCAGGCGAAGTCCAGGGCGGCCTTGAGCTGCTTCTCGGGCTCTTTGAGGAAGGCCAGTCGCAGGTCCAGCCACTCCGAGCGCTGGCTGCGGCCCTTGCGGCGGGCGCGGCGCAGCAGGACCTCAGCGCCCTCGGGTTGGTTCTCGTCCAGGAGCGATTCGGCCTCGTCCAGCAGGAGCTGGGTGCCGGTCTTGCCGTCCCGGGCCTCGCGAAGCTGCTGGTGGTTCTCAGCGTCCACCATGAGCAGGAGATGCGGATCGCCGGGATTCTGGAGCAGCAGTTCCTGGAGAATGGCGAAGGCCTTGGAGCGCTCTCCCTGCTGGAGGTAGGCTTCGGCCAAGGCCTCGCGGACGGGCAGGTCCCCGGGCAGGTGGGTGCTGGCCTCCTTGAGGATGGGCACGGCCAGGGTACTCTCGCCGCGGGCGAGGAAGACTTGGGCCAGGAGCAGGAGGGTCTCCCCGTCCCGACGCCGGGCCACGGACTCCTGGGCGGCCTCCAGGGCCCCCTGCAGGTCTTCCTGGTCCAGCAAGACTTCCGCCAGGAGCATGCGGGGCTCGGCATCCTCGGGGCGGAGGTCTGCAGCCTGGTGCAGGGCCTCGATGGCCTGGTCCACGTGGTCAGGCAGCTCCTGGAGCAGGCGGGCGAGCAACATCCAGCCCTCGAAATGGCGGGGGCTGAGGCCCACGGCCTTGCGGGCCAGGCCCTCGGCCTCCTCGAAGTTCTGGGCGGCCTCGTGCAGGGAGGCGGCCGTGAAGATCAGCTCGTAGTTCTTGGGGTCCAGGGGCAGGGCCTGGCCCAGCCGCTGGGCGGCTCCGGGCAGGTCCGCGGCTTCCAGCAGGGCCGTGGTCTCCAGCAGGGCCCGCTTCAGCTGAGGCATGGACTTGGGCCGGGCGATGGGCAGGATGCGGGCGCGATAGCGGGTGAACAGTTCCCGGGCGCTGATGAGGTGCAGGTTCTCTTCGACCAGGCTCTCCCAGCGCTCTGAGAAGGCGTGGGCGTCCAGCTGGCGGTTCTGCTCCATCTCCTGGACCAGGGCCATCAGGCCGTTGCGCAGCATGACCTCACTGCGCTCCAGCTTGCCCAGCTGGTCCGAGACGGTCTCCAGGTAGGTCTCCACCCGGCGCAGGGTTTCCTCCAGGCCGGTGATGCGCTCCAGGAGGTGCTCTTCGAGATCCTCGCCGGCATCCGTCTCGTCGGCGTCGTCCTCCCAGGTCTGGTCTCCAGCGAGGATGAGCAGGCGCGTGCCGCACTTGATGCAGGTCTCCCGATCCCCTGGGTTCCAGGAGAGGCAGTTCTGGCAATAGGATCCGGCGAGGTCGGTGGCCATGGGACGAGTCTACCGGAATGGGTGGTAATAACGGGCTCCTGCGGAGTCCGTTATTACCACCCACAGCCTTTGGTCCTCAGCCTGGAGCCTAATTTCTCGGCATCCGCCACAGCGTGGCCTGGAGCATCTGGCGCATGGGGGGGAATTCCCAGGGCAGACGGTCGTAGAGGCGCTCGAAGAGCTCCTCGTGGAGCAGCAATTCCCGGCGCCACTCGTTGCGGTCCACGGCCATGACGGCCTTGAACTGGGCGCTGCCGAAACCCGGGATGGCCTCAGTGTCCAGATCCTTTTCCAGGGGCACCCAGCCCAGGGGGGACTCTACAGCGTGGGCGCGGCCATGGACCCGATCCACGGCCCACTTCAGCACGCGCATGTTCTCGGAATAGCCGGGCCACATGAACTTGCCGTCGGGGCCCTTGCGGAACCAGTTCACGCAGAAAATCTGGGGGGCGTGGGTGATGTCCCGGCCCATCTGGAGCCAGTGGTTGAAGTAGTCGCCCATGTGGTAGCCGCAGAAGGGCAGCATGGCAAAGGGATCGCGGCGCACTTCGCCTGTGGCGCCCACGGCGGCGGCGGTGGTCTCGCTGCCGATGGTGGAGGCCATGTAGACGCCGAAGTTCCAGTTCACGGCCTGGGTGACCAGGGGCACCGTGGTAGCCCGACGGCCACCGAAGAGGATGGCGCTGATGGGCACACCAGCGGGATCCTCCCAGAGGGGATCGATGCTGGGGCACTGGCTGGCGGGGACCGTGAAGCGGGCGTTGGGGTGAGCGGCGGGTTTGCCGCTGGCCGCATCGTAGGGCTGGCCCTGCCAGGTTGTGAGGCCCGCGGGGGCCTCGTCGCTCATGCCTTCCCACCAGACGTCGCCATCCGAGGTGAGGGCCACGTTGGTGAAGATGGTGTTGCGGGTGATGGTGAGCATGGCATTGGGGTTGGACTTCATGCTGGTGCCCGGGGCCACGCCGAAGAAGCCGGCCTCGGGGTTGATGGCGTAGAAACGGCCATCCGCACCGGGCTTGATCCAGGCGATGTCGTCACCCACGGTGGTGATCTCGTAGCCCTTCATATCCTTGGGGGACTGGAGCATGGCAAAGTTGGTCTTGCCGCAGGCGCTGGGGAAGGCCGCAGCCACGTAGGTCTTGGGCATGTCGGGGCCCTGCACGCCCAGGATGAGCATGTGTTCTGCCAGCCAGCCCTGTTCCTTGGCCATGACGCTGGCGATGCGGAGGGCGAAGCACTTCTTCCCGAGCAGGGCATTGCCACCGTAGCCACTGCCGAAGCTCCAGATGCTCCGCTCGTGGGGGAAGTGGACGATGTACTTCTCGGGGTTGCAGGGCCAGGCGACGTCTGCCTCGCCCGGGGCCAGGGGTGCACCCACGGAGTGCAGGGCGGGCACGAAGGGGCCGTTGGCCATGACGTCCCACACGGCGCGACCCATGCGGGTCATGATCCGCATGTTCACGGCCACGTAGGGTGAGTCCGAGAGCTCCACGCCGATGTGCGCGATGGGGCTGCCCAGGGGGCCCATGCTGAAGGGGATCACGTAGAGGGTGCGGCCCGCCATGCAGCCCTGGAAGAGGCCGCGCAGCTTGGCTTTCATGGCCTCGGGCTCCATCCAGTTGTTGGTGGGGCCGGCGTCATCCTTCAGCTTGGAGCAGATGAAGGTGCGGTCCTCCACTCGGGCCACGTCCGTGGGGTTGCTCCAGGCCAGGTAGCTGTTGGGGCGCTTGTCGGGGTTCAGCTTGCGGAAGGTGCCCTTCTCAACCATCTGGCTGCAGAGGCGATCGTATTCCGCTTCAGACCCGTCACACCAATAGATGTCCTTGGGCTGACAGAGGGTCACCACCTCGTCGAGCCAGGAGATGAAGGCCTGATTCTTCACGAATTCAGGAATTTGTAAGGTAGTCACTGGCATGTCCGCTCCACACAAATTGGGTGTTCCGACGTCCCCTTTTTAGGAAACGTCCAAGTCTAGGTGCGGATCGCTGGCAGCGCAAGTAGCGGAAACGCAAAATTTACAAAAAGATAACCTTGACATCATGAATGGTCGCAACCAGAGCGATACAAGATTGACGGAAGGTTTTATCCTGGTGCGAGCAGGGACCTACCTATGAGCGACGATCAGGACAAGCGAGACAAGCGACAGGAAGCCATGGAGTGGGTGGGCAAGGCCTACCAGCTCCACATGAAGGGTGAGGTGGAGAAGGCCATCGCCCTCTACACCAAGTCCCTGGAGATCTTCCCCACGGCGGAGGCCTTCACGTTCCGGGGGTGGGCCCGTTCCTTTGAGAAGGACTACGCTGCGGCCATCGAGGACTGCCACCGGGCCATCGACCTGGATCCTGAGTTCGGAAATCCCTACAACGACATCGGCGCCTACTACGTCGAGCAGGATGAGCCCGACGATGCCATTCCCTGGCTGCGCATGGCCCTCAAGGCCAAGCGGTACGAGAGCTACTGCTTCCCCCACTTCAACCTGGGCCGGGTCTTCGAGGCCAAGGGGCAGTTGGAGAAGGCCCTGGAGCACTACCGCAAGGCTCTGGACGAGAACCCGGGCTATGCGCTGGCCGCCAAGGCCGTAGAACGCTTGAAGGGCAAGCTCCTGCCGAAGGATCCCGAAGCCATCCGCTGAGTCCAGCGGACCCACCCAGCCTCCCGCTCCACTGCGGGTGGCTTCACTTTTTCCACGGGACACCATGGCCCTCCGCTTCCGCCGCACGCAGGTGAACGACGACCTTGGCCTTGGCATCAAGGCCAGCGCCCGGCGCAGCCTCAACAAAGACGGCAGCTTCAACGTGCGGCGCGTGGGTCTGCCCCGCTTCCGTGGCTACGAGCTCTACCACCACCTCATCACCATGGGCTGGCCCAGCTTCCTGGCCCTGCTCTTCCTGGGCTTCATGGTCACCAACGCCCTCTTCGCCAGCCTTTACCTCGGCATCGGCATGGAGCACTTCACCCGGCCCGGCGGCATGGCCCTGGCGGAGCGGGCCATGGATGCCTTCTTCTTCAGCGCCCAGACCCTCACCACGGTTGGCTACGGTCACATCAGCCCCAACGGCTTCCCAGCCAGCGCCCTTTCCGCGCTGGAGTCCCTGTTGGGCCTCCTCAGCTTTGCCTTGGCCACGGGCCTGCTCTACGGCCGCTTTTCCCGGCCCCAGGCCTGCCTGCGTTTCAGCTGCCAGGCCCTGGTGGCACCCTATCGGGAGGGCCTGGGCTTCATGTTCCGCACCGTGAACATGCGTAGCAACCAGCTCATCGAGGCAGCGGTGAACGTGACTGTCTCGCTGCTGGACCCTGCCACCAACACCCGGCGTTACGCAGCGCTGCCCCTGGAGCGGGCCACCATCCACCTCTTCCCTTCGAGTTGGACCGTGGTGCATCCCATCTACGCGGACAGCCCACTGGCGGGGCTCACAGAGGCCGATCTGCTGCAAGCCAAGGCGGAGTTCATCGTCCTCATGAAAGCCTTTGACGACACCTTCTCCCAGACCATCTACGCCCGGACTTCGTACACTGCCGAGGAGGTCTTGTGGGGCCATCGCTTCAGGCCCATGAGCGCCCCTGACCCGGATGGCCTTACGGTGGTGGACATGGCCGCCCTCGACGCGGTGGAACCGGTTTCCTGACCGAAGGCGGTCGCCCAGGGAGTCCAATCCATGCTGAACTGGAAGCTGAGGAATGCCATGACCTTCACCATCGCCCACAGCCCCGATTCCGACGACGCCTACATGATGGCTCCCCTGGCCCTGGGCTGGATGGATCCCGAGGGCTTCGACATCGAGTTCATCCGCAAGGACATCGAGCAGCTCAACGCCGAGGCCACCGAGGGTCGCTACGATGTGACGGCCATCAGCTTCGGTGCCTATCCCGAACTGCGGGAGAGCTACGACCTCCTCACGGCGGGCAGCAGCATCCAGGAGGGCACCGGCCCCCTGGTGGTGAGCCGCCAGCCCCTGGCTGCCACCGCCCTGAAGGACCTCACCATCGCCATCCCTGGACGCCGCACCAGTGCCTATCTGTCCATGCAGAAGTGGTGCGCTGAGATTGGGTTCGCACCCAAAGTCGAGCTGCTCCCCTTTGACCAGATCATGCCCGCCGTGGTGGCGGGGCGCTTCGAGGCGGGCCTGCTCATCCACGAGAGCCAGCTGATGTACCAGGAGGCAGGGCTGCATCTGGTGGCAGACCTGGGCGCCTGGTGGAAGCAGGCCTACGACCTGCCTCTGCCCATGGGAGGCAATGCCATCCGCAAGAGCCTGCCCGCCGATATGAAGCAGCGCTTTGCGATCCTCATGCGCAAAAGCGTCGAGATGGCCCGGGCCCGCCACTGGGAGAGCGTGGACTACAGCCAGTCCTTCGGCCGCGGCATGGACCGCGACATGATCGGTCGCTACGTGAACGCCTGGGTCAATGACTTCACCGTGGACCCAGGCCCCCGGGGCCGCGAAGCGGTCACCAAGCTGCTGGGACTCGAGCCCGTCTGGATCCAGGGCTGAGTTCCTGGGGAATCCATCCACCTTCTGGTCCCTTGAAGTTTTGTTGACTCATGGGTTGTTTTAGACCTAGTTTGGGTGCATCCGGTCCCGGATCTCTGGATTGGGCGGATACACCTTGCAAATGGAAGGCATGGGTTTTCGAGTTCTGGATGCGGGACTGACCGCGGACGAGCCGTACGGCCAATCCCGCCCCTTCAGCGGGAGGGTGCATGAACGGTTCCAGCTTGTGTTCCTGTGAGGAGGCGCCCAGCGCGGCTGCCCAGATGCAACGCCTGGAGGAGACCATCGCCCATTACCAGACTGTGCCGGGCGGCCTGATCCCCGTCCTCCAGATCGCCCAGGGCATCTATGGACACCTGCCGGAGCCGGCCCTCCTGCGCATCTGTTCGGGGTTGGGGAAGTCCTACAGTGAGGTGGCCGGCGTCGTGGGCTTCTACAGCTACTTCTCCACAGTGCCACGGGGCCGTCACACCATCCGCGTCTGCCTGGGCACGGCCTGCTATGTGCGGGGCGCCCACCGCGTGCTGGCCGCCCTCAAGCAGAACCTGGGCATCGAGGTGGGCCAGACCACACCCAACCTCCAGTTCACCCTGGAGGTGGCTCGCTGCCTCGGAGCCTGTGGTATTGCGCCGGCCTGCATGGTGGATCAGGTGGTCCACCAGAGCATCAAACCCACCCAGGTCGCTTCGATCCTCCAATCCTACAAGTGAGCGGGGAGGCTGCCATGACGCAGATCCAGGCCCTTCACCTTTGTTCTGGCGCTGGCTGTGTGGCCGCGGGTTCAGGGCCGCTGGGGGCGGCGCTGCGGGAGGAGCTGGCCCGCCGGGGACTGGATGTGCGGCTTGTGGAGACCGGCTGTCTGGGGCCCTGCGCCGGGGGGCCGGTGCTGCGCTGTGAACCCGAGGGCATCCTCTACCAGGGCCTCGCCCTGGGCGACGTGGCCGAGCTCATCGACCGCACCGTGGAGCGGGGTGAGGTGATCGAGCGGCTGGTCTGCCACAAGGCCGAGAGCGGCGTGGCCATGCCCCGGGTGCAGGACAACCCCTTCTTCCACCGCCAGGTGAAGATCGCTCTGCGGAACTGCGGCATCATCGATCCCCTCAGCATCGACGATGCCATCGAACATCAGGGCTACGAGGCCCTGCACAAGGTCCTGGGCAGCCTGTCGAGCGACGAGGTCATCGCCGAGATCAAGGCCTCGGGCCTGCGTGGGCGGGGCGGCGCGGGCTTCCCCACGGGCCTCAAGTGGGAGCTGTGCCGACGCTCGCCCGGCGACATCAAATACGTGCTCTGCAACGGCGACGAGGGGGACCCCGGCGCCTTCATGGATCGCAGCCTGCTGGAGGGGGATCCCCACAGCGTCATCGAGGCCATGGTCATCGCGGGCTATGCCATCGGGGCCAGCCAGGGTTACGCCTATGTCCGGGCCGAGTACCCCCTGGCCGTGCAGCGCCTGGGCATCGCCATCGAGCAGGCCCGGCAGCGGGGCTTTCTTGGGACCGACATCCTGGGCAGCGGCTTCGCCTTCGACCTGGAAATCCGCATGGGCTCTGGCGCCTTCGTCTGCGGCGAGGAGACGGCCCTCATGACCTCCATCGAAGGGAAGCGCGGCGAGCCACGCCCCCGACCGCCCTTCCCGGCGCAGGCCGGGCTCTGGGGCAAGCCCAGCATGCTGAACAACGTGGAGACCTACGCCACCATCCCCGCCATCATCCTGCGGGGCGCGGCCTGGTATGCGGGCTATGGCACCGAGCTGTCCAAGGGGACCAAGGTCTTCGCCCTGGCGGGCACCATCCGCAACACGGGTCTGGTGGAGATCCCCATCGGCACGCCCTTGGGGGACATCATCTACGAACTGGGGGGCGGCATCCCCGGAGGCAAGAAATTCAAGGCCGCGCAGCTGGGTGGCCCCTCGGGCGGATGCATCCCCGCGCAGCACCTGAGCGTGCCCGTGGACTACGAGGCCCTGCAGGACCTGGGCGCCATCATGGGCTCCGGTGGCCTCATCGTCATGGATGAGGACACCTGCATGGTGGACATGGCGCGCTTCTTCCTGGACTTCGTGCAGGACGAGTCCTGCGGCAAGTGCCCACCCTGCCGCATCGGCACCCGGCGCATGCTGGAGATCGTGGATCGCATCTGCACCGGGAAGGGTGAAGAGGGCGACATCGAGAAGCTGGAGGAACTGGGTCGCATCATTCGCGAGACCTCCCTCTGCGGCTTGGGCCAAACCGCGCCCAATCCTGTGCTTTCCACCATCCGCCACTTCCGGGCCGAGTATGAGGCCCACATCCGGGAGAAGCGCTGCGCCGCTGGCGTATGCCCTGGCCTCGTGCGGGCTCCCTGCCAGAGCGCCTGCCCGGCCAATGTGGACGTGCCGGGCTTCATCGCCCTCGTGGGCCAGAACCGCATCGCCGAGGCCCTTATGCTGCACAGGGAGCGCAATCCCTTCGCGGCCGTCTGCGCCCGCGTCTGCTTCCACACCTGCGAGGACAAGTGCCGTCGGGCCGGGGTGGACGAGGCCCTCTCCATCCGGGGTATCAAGCGCTACATGGTGGACGAGGAGGCCACCATGCAGCACCCGGAGATCCGTACCAACGCGGTCAACGCGCAGCGGAAGGTGGCCATCATTGGGGCTGGCCCGGCGGGCCTCTCCTGCGCGTACTTCCTGGCCCGTCTGGGCTACCGGCCTGAGGTCTTCGAGGCCGAGTCCAGGCCCGGTGGCATGCCCGTGCAGACCATCCCCGCCTACCGACTGCCACGGGAGATCCTCTCCCTGGAAGTGCGCATGATCGAGCGCATGGGGGTGCACATCACCACTAATAGCCGCCTGGGCCGGGACTTCACTCTGGAAGGACTCCGCAGCCAGGGTTACGAAGCCATCTTCCTGGGCGTGGGGGCGCCCCTGGGTCAGCACCTGGGCGTTCCGGGTGAAGAAGCCGTGGGCGTGGAGGACGCAATCCGCTTCCTGCGCGACTACAACATCCGGGGCTCGGTGCCCGTGGGTCAGCAGGTGGTGGTCATCGGCGGCGGCAATGCGGCCATCGACACAGCCCGCACTGCCATCCGCCTGGGAGCCGACTCTGTGACCGTGCTCTACCGACGCACCCGTGAGGAAATGCCTGCCTACGCCGAGGAGATCGAAGAGGCGGAGAACGAGGGCGTGAAGCTGCGCGTGCTCACGGCCCCCCTGGAGATCCTGGCCTGGGAGGGCCTGGTGACCGGTGTCTCCTGCCAGGCCATGACCCTGGGCGAGTTTGACCGCAGTGGCCGGCGACGCCCCACCGCCCTCCCGGAACCGCCCTTCGTGATCCAGGCCGACCAGGTCATCACGGCCATCGGGCAGCGACTGGACGCCACGCAGCTGCTCGGAGGTCTGAAGGTGCCCCTCACCCGCGAGGGGTTCATCGCGGCGGATCCCCACACCGGCCGCACAAGCTTGGACTGGCTGTTCAGTGGCGGTGATGCTGTTTCCGGCCCGGCCTCCGTGGTCGAGGCCGTGGCCGCAGGGGAACGAGCCGCCGTGGCCATGGACGCCCGCTTCACGGGCTCCGAGCACAGCTTCTGGCGGCGGGAACGGGTCTGCGATGTGCCCTTCGATCCCGAGGCCGAGCCCGTCAGCTACCCCCGCGCCCACATGGAGCTGCTGCCCGTGCAGCGCCGCCGCGAGAACTTCAGCGAAGTGGAGCAGTCCTGGACAGGCCAGGTGGCGCTGTGCGAAGCCCGCCGCTGCCTTCGCTGTGACTACCGGGAATCGGAGGACTGATGCAACCCACTACCGTTCATCCAACCTCGGCATCCCACCCGACCCATGACCCCGCGACCACCATGGTCAAGCTCACCATTGATCAGTGCCAGGTGGTGGTGCCCGAAGGCACCTCGGTGCTCAACGCGGCCCGCCAGGCTGGCATCCGCATCCCGTCCCTCTGCTACCTGGAGGGGGTCCACGTGGTGGGTGGCTGCCGCGTCTGTCTGGTGGAGGTGGAGGGCGCCAAGGCGCTGCAGGCCTCCTGTTCCATGCCGGTCTCCGAAGGCCTGAAGATCCGCACGGCCACGCCCAAAGTGCGCGCGGCCCGGCGCACGGTCATGGAGCTCCTGCTCTCGGACCATGAGGGCGACTGCCAGACCTGCGCGCGGTCCCACGACTGTGAGTTCCTGGCCGAGGCCCGGGATCTCGATATCCGCGAACTGCACTTCGTGGGGGCCAAGCACCACCGGATCATCGACCAGAGCACCCCGGCCCTGGACCGCGACTCGGCCAAGTGCATCATGTGTCGCCGCTGCATCACGGTCTGCAGCGACATCCAGGCCACGGGCGCCCTCTGGGCCCAGGACCGCGGCTTCGAGTGCGTGGCGGCCCCGGCCTTCGGCCAGAACCTGGATCGCGTGGCCTGTGTGCAGTGCGGCCAGTGTGTGGCGGTCTGCCCCACGGCGGCCATCACCGAAAAGGACCACATCGAGCGAGTCTGGGCCGCCCTGGCGGACCCCACCAAGCACGTCATTGTGCAGACGGCGCCAGCCATCCGAGCTGGCCTCGGTGAGTGCTTCGGCATGCCCCCGGGCAGCCGGGTCACGGGCAAGATGGTCGCCGCCCTGCGTCGCCTGGGCTTCGAGCGGGTCTTCGATACCAACTTCACGGCGGACCTCACCATCCTGGAGGAAGGCAGCGAGCTGCTCATGCGGCTCAAGGCCGCCCTGTTGGAGCAGAAGCCCGCGGCGCTGCCCCAGTACACCAGCTGTTGTCCCGGCTGGGTCAAGTTCGCGGAGCACTACCACGAGGAGCTGCTGCCGAACCTCTCGACCGCCAAGTCCCCCCAGCAGATGTTCGGCGCCCTGGCCAAGACCTACTTCGCCGAGACCATGGGCTGGCCGCCAGAGGACCTCTACGTGGTCTCCGTCATGCCCTGCACCGCCAAGAAATTCGAGGCCCAGCGGCCGGAGATGAACGCCAGCGGTTTCCAGGATGTGGACGCGGTGCTCACCACCCGGGAGCTGGGGCGGATGATCACCCAGTCGGGACTGGACTTCGTGGCCCTGCCCGACGAGGCCATGGACCAGCCCATGGGCGCCAGCTCCGGGGCTGCGGACATCTTCGCCAACACCGGCGGGGTCATGGAGGCCGCCCTGCGCACGGTATGGTGCCTGGTGACGGGCCAGCCCTTCCCCTTTGAGCAGCTGCATGTGGGGCCCATCGCAGGGCTGGAGGGGGTCAAGGAGATGGCCATCACCATCCCCACAGCCGTGCCCGAGTGGTCCTTCCTGGCGGGCCAGACCCTGCGGGTGGCCGTGGCCAGTGGCCTGGCCAATGCCGAAAGGCTGATGGAGCAGGTCCGGTCTGGAGAGAAGAGCTACCACTTCATCGAGGTGATGGCCTGTCCCGGAGGCTGCATCGGCGGGGGCGGCCAGCCCCGCTTCACGACCAACGATGTTCGGCGCGAGCGCATGAAGGCCATCTTTGCCGAGGACGAGGGCAAGCCCGTGCGCATGTCCCACGAGAACCCCGCCATGGCGGCCCTCTACAGCGCCTTCCTGGGTGCCCCCCTCAGCGAGAAGTCCCACCACCTGCTGCACACCCACTACCACGCGAGGGGCATGCACCACTGAGCTCGGGCATTAGTCCCGCCCGGCCTCCAGTCGGATCTGCAGGCGTAGCTTCTTTCCCTCGCGGTTGATGTCGAGGGTGGCGCTGCTGCCGATGGGCAGGGCCTCGACGGCGTCGAGGAGGCTGTCCCAGTCCGCCACAGCGCGGCCATTCACGGCTTGGATGAGGTCCCCGGCCGCCACCTGGCGGCCCTGCACCAGGACGCCCTGGAGGCCGGCCCGGGCAGCTGCGCTGCCCCGGGTGACTTTGCCGACCATGACGCCCTGCTGGGGACCGAAGGCCCGCTCCACCAGGCGCGGGGCCAGGGGCTCGAAGCCCAGGTCCGGGCGCTCCAGCTTGCCCCGGGCGATGAGCTGGGGCACCACGCGGTTCACGGTGTCCACGGGCACGGCGAAGCCGATGCCCGCGCTGGCCCCGCTGGGGCTCTGGATGGCCGTGTTCACGCCGATGAGGCGCCCGGCGCTGTCCAGCAGGGGCCCGCCGCTGTTGCCGGGGTTGATGGCGGCGTCCGTCTGGATCACGCCGGAGATGCGGCGCCGGGTCACGCTCTGGATCTCCCGGCCCAGCGCGGAGACCACCCCCGTGGTGAGGGTCTGGTCCAGGCCGAAGGGATTGCCGATGGCCAGCACTGCCTGGCCCACCTGCAGGTCCGCGCTGCTGCCCAGGGGGATAGGCCGCAGCTTGGGCGGGGTCTTGGCCATCTGGAGCACCGCCAGGTCCTGGTCCGGGGCGCTGCCCACGTGGGTGGCCTCGTGGCGGCTGCCGTCCGCCAAGGTGATGGTCGCCCGGGCGGCGCCCTGGATGACGTGGAAGTTCGTCACCACGCGGCCCTGCTCGTCCCAGATGAAGCCCGTGCCCGAGCCCGCGGGCACCTCCACCACGTCGAAGCCGAAGAAGTCCCGGCTGCGTTCCTCGGTGGTGGTGATGTAGACCACGCTGGGGGCCGCGTCCTTGAAGCGGCGGATGGAGACCTGCTCCCACTCGGGCAGGGTACCCCGGGGCTCCACGGCCCGGGGCCGGGCGGGGCCGCCTGGGGTGAGGGCATGACCGCACCACCCGGCCAGGACGGCTGCGGCGAGACCGAGAATCAGGGCGCTCCGACGCATGAAACCTCCCTTTGGACCAACTCTAGTCATGGCAAAGCCAATGTCAAGTTGAGTCATTCATGGCATTAAAAGAATTTTTAAGAGTGGGGTTGACACATGACTAACTAACACTAAGATTTTATTCGAAAACCGAATCATGGCTCGTTGGCCAGGATTCCCTTTCCCAGGAGGACCCCATGACCATCCTTCGCACCCGCACCCCCCAGGCCCTGCCTGCCACGGCGGCCAGCCTGGAACCCTTCCGCCTCATGCGCGACTTCCTGCGCTGGGATCCGCTCCGGGACTACGAGCTCGGCGCGCCCATGGCGGCCTTCATGCCCAGCTTTGACGTGAAGGAAACCCCCGATTCCTACCAGTTCCGGGTGGACCTGCCCGGCATCCTCGAGGCGGACCTGGAGATCAGCCTCGAAGGCAACCGCCTCAGCGTGGCCGGCAAGCGCGAGGAGGAGACCCTCAAGGATGGTGAGCGCATCCATCTGGCCGAGCGCAGCCACGGCCGCTTCAGCCGCACCTTCACCCTCCCCGAGGATGTGGAGGGAGAAAAGGTGGTGGCTGAACTCCGGAACGGCGTCCTGACCCTCATGGTGCCCAAGCGCCCCGAGGTCAGGCCCCGCAAGATCAATGTCAGCCTTGGGTGACCTCCGGTCGCTTCCCACCTGCTTAGGCCCCGGACACCGGGGCCTGAGTTAGTTGGAGAGAACCTATGGGGAGGTCATGGTCCTGGCTTGTCTCTGGAGCTCGACCATCATGGGTGGGTCCGTGCGCAAGTGAACGGAGTTCACCATCTCAAGGGTTAACCGAGGACCGTAGGCTTCGGCGAAACGCCAGGCGGTGATGGCTGGCGTGCACATGTCGAAGCGGCCTTGTACGATCCTGGTGCGGATTTCGCGGATGGCGTCGAGGTTGTTCCAGATGTATCCATCAGGGATGAAGCAGCCATTCTGGAAATAATGTGTTTCGAGTAAGGCTACCGAAAGCGTCGTGGGGTCTTCACTCACTTCCCTTTCGGTTTCGACCGGATTGTAGTTGTGCAGGCAGAGGACGTATTCCCAGAGGGTCCACTCCAGGGCATAGCGCCGGGCAATGGTGGGGTCGCTGGACCGCATCTGCTCGGCATAGTAGCTCATGACGCCATCGCCACTCCCGCGCCGATCTTCGGGAACAAGCTCGATGAACCGCTGCCACTCCCCAGGGAAATGGGGCGCCACCGTATGCTCGGCGGCATTCACCCAGTCGTTCTCAAACGGCGTGACGGTGTAGAGGCTCCAAAGCAGCATTCCCTGCACCCGTTGCGGATGCCGGATGGCGTAGATGAGGCTCAGCGTCGAGCCCCAGGAACCCCCGGCGAGGTACATCTCCTCCAGGCGGAAGGTCTCTCGAAGTGCTTCCATGTCACGGACTAGATCGTCCGTGGTGTTGTGGGCGGTTGAGGCAAAGGGCCTGCTCTGCCCGCAGCCTCGCTGATCCCAGAAAATGACCCGGTGCACCTCAGGGTCGAAGATCTGCTTGAACGAAGCATTGAACGCAGCACCTGGTCCACCGTGCTGGCAGAGGACCACGGCCCCCTTGGTGTTGCCCCAGTCCTCCCAATACAGTTCATGGCCATGGCCCACGGCCAGATGGCCCCGGTCATTTACGTGGTCCTGGAAATCCCGCATGGAACCGCCTTGATAGGAGATAAAACCTAGCTCTGGCCGCGGGAACCGAGGCCAGAGCATCAGTTGTAGAAGAAATTCGGCGTCCCAAAGGTTCCCGCGCCGTTGTTGAAGCGCACCACAATGTCGCCGTCGGCCAGGACCAGGTCCGGGTGGCCATCTCCATCCATGTCGGCGATGGCCACGCCCATCGGGCCTGAGACACCGGGGTAGTTCACCGCTGCCATGAGCAGGCCAGGGGTGGTGGCGCTCTGGAGGAAGACGGAGACGGCGCCGGGGTCGCCGGGCAGGCCCTGGCAGGCCACGGCCACGTCCGGGCGGCCATCGCCGTTGAGGTCCCCCACGGCCAGGCCGCTGGGGCGGTAGGCAGTGGTGTAGGTCACGGGGGCGGCGAAGGTGCCGGCGCTCACCTGCAGCAGCACGCTGAGGCCCTGGGTGCCTGGGGTGGTGGCGGCCCCATAGTTGGCTGTGAGCAGGTCCAGCTTGCCGTCGCCGTTGAGGTCCACGGCCTTGATGGCTACGGGCTGCACGCCGGTGACGTAGTCCACGGCGGGGGCGAAGACCCCGGCCCCGGTCTGGAGCAGCACCGAAATGGTGTTGGCGGTGGTGGCCACGGCGATGTCCTTCCGGCCGTTGCCATCCAGGTCCGCTAGGACGAGGGCCTGGGGATCCCCACCCACGGCATAGGTGACCGGGGCGTTGAAGGTGCCCGTGGCGGTCTGGGTGAAGACCATTACATTGTTGGCCCCGCTGGCGGCCACGGCGATGTCCATGCGTCCGCTACCGATCAGGTCACCCACGGCCACGTCCAGGGGCGTACGGCCGGGGGTGGCCAGGGTGATGGCCGGAAGGAAATACCCAGGCTTGGCGGGATCCGCCAGCCGCACGGTGACAGTCTGGTCATCGGCATTGGGCACCACCAGGTCCGGGCGGCCATCGCCGTTCACATCGGCCACCAGAAGGTTGGCGGGGCCCCGTCCCACACCGAAGCGCACGGGCAGCTGGAAGCTTCCGGCGCTGCTCTGGAGGCGGGTGGATACGTAGCTTGGCTGGGAGACGCCGTCGGTCTCCAGTGAGACCAGGCCCAGGATGTCCGGGAAGCCGTTGGCATCGAGGTCGGCCACAGCGATGGCGTTCACGTAGTAGCTGGAGACGGGGCCGCGGCTGTAGTCGTGGTCATGGTGGTAGCAGCCGACCAGGACGGCCATGACCAGCGCGCCGAGGAGGGACTGGGTGAGGGTGCGAAAGGTTGGACGCATGGGGGCTCCGAGTGACTGTGCAGACAAGGGTGGGGGAATGGACAGGCTCACGCAAGGGTGCTGGATGGTTGCATGGTTTGGACCCGGTGATGGGATAGCCGGTTGAGCCTCAACTCACTTCGGTACTCACCTGCCAGTGGACCCACTCCCGGGGCAGCAGGGCGGGCCAGTAGGCCACAATTTCCTGCGCTTTGGGTCGGCCCCCGGCAAAGCCTGTGACCCCCGCCGGGCCGGCCGTGACCAGGGGGGCCAGTTCCCGGCCGAAGCGTTCCACTTTGGCGCGGTCCCCATCCTTCACGCTGAGCCGCAGCACGATCTCGGCTGGATCTTCCGGTGCCGGGGCGATGCCTGCATGGACCGTGCTGGACCCGAGGTATTCAGCGTCCGTGTGCTCGTATTCGAAGCCCGCCGCCTTCAGTCGCTGCCAGACGATGTCCGCGCAGAGTCGGGCCTTCTCCAAGGCCCGGGGCCCGCTGATGACCAGCTGGCCCGTGGCCTTGTGGCCCTTGAGGTAGGCGCCGCTCACCTTGAGGAACGGGGTGCGGGGCCGGCCCTGGATGCCCCATACCCGCACCCGGTCCGGGCCCGCCTGCTCCAGGCGGACGGAGGTGAAGTCCGCCACGACATCGGGCGTGAGGTAGTTCTGCGGGTCGCCCATCTCGTAGACCAGCTGCTCGCTGACCGTGTCAACGCTGACCAGGCCGCCCGTGCCCGCATGTTTGGTGATGACGAAAGTGCCGTCCTCACTGCACTCGGCGATGGGGTAGCCCACCTTCCAGAGCTCGGGCACTTCCCACCAGCGGCTGAAGTTGCCGCCGGTGCACTGGGCCCCGCACTCCAGGATGTGGCCCGCGATGGTGCCCGCTGCCAGGCGATCCCAGTCCTCCGCGTCCCAGCGGAACTCGTGGATGAGGGGGGCCAGCGTAAGGCCCGGGTCCGTGCAGCGCCCCGTCAGGACGATGTCCGCACCGGTGTCCAGGGCCTCCACCATGGCCTGGGTCTGCAGGTAGACATTGGCGCTGAGGATCTCCCTGGGTGCGTCGAAGAGGCCCTCGCCCGTGTCCATGTTGGCCAGCTTCAGGCCCGCGGCCTGGAACTCCGGCAGCCGGGCCAGCACATCATCGCCCGTCACGGTGGCGATCTTCAGGTCTTGCACACCCAGCTCCCGGGCCACGGCCAGGACGGCGCTGCGGCAGGCCTCGGGGTTCACGCCCCCGGCATTGGCCACCACGCGAATGCCCTTCTCCTTGAGCAGGGGCAGCACTCGCCGCATGAGGTCCACAAAATCCGTGGCATAGCCCAGCTTGGGGTTCTTGCGCCGCTGCTTCTGCATGATGGAGAGGGTCACCTCCGCCAGGTAATCCAGCGTGAGGTAGTCGATGCCTCCGGCTTCCACCAGGCGCACCGGCGCGTCAATGCTGTCGCCCCAGAAGCCTTGGCCATTGGCGATGCGGACCAGCTTGGACATGGGGACTCCGGGGGACGGAGGTCCAGTCTACTCGTAGCGCAGAGCCTCGATCGGATCCAGCTTGGAGGCCTTGGCCGCAGGATAGAGGCCGATGACCAGGACCAGGGCGGCACCGCCGAGGGCGAATTTGGCCTTTTTCGAAACCATCTATTTGGCCCCCAGCACGCGCATGCCGACGCCAAGGAGCAGGGGCCCAAGAACACAGAGCAGGGCACCGGCCACCTTCAAGCGGGTCAGGTACCTGAGCGCCAGGTAGCTGAGGAAGGCCTCAGCCAGGACGAAGAGGTCAATGCCATAGAGGAGGGCCTGCCACTTGAGGCTATCCGGGTGCAGGAAGTAGCCCAGGGAGGTGGGGGCCAGCTTGTCCGGTGTGAGGCCGCCGATGGGGCGTGCCAGGCAGATCACCAGGATGAGGATCATATGGGGCAATTTCACCAGGGCGGGCACCACCGCCGCCGCGAGCGCCTGGGGGTAGTTCGGCGCCTCGGCCTCCGCCATGCCCTTACCCACCAGCCAGTAGAAGAGGCCTACGAGGGCCAGGACCGAGGGGGTGCCAAAGAGGGCCCCGAGGGCCCCGATGGGAAGGATGAACTTCTTCTGCATCTCGATGATCATCTCGATCTGGGAGGCCTGGATCTGAGGATTGCGCTCCAGCATCGGGCGCAGCATTTCGTCCAGGTCCACCTTCAGCGCCCAGACCACCGCAAGGATCAGGGAGGCCGTGATGAGTAATCCCATGGCCCAGCCCCAACTCGGGGTGGGGTTCAGGCGCTTGAAGAGGTCCACGGGGCTGGTGAAGACGCCCACGATCTGGTCCATCAGGCTCGGCGCCTGGGGCGGCGTAGATGCCTCCGGTTCTTTTCCGTACAGGGAGGGGGAAGGCTGATCGTTCATCTCAAGGACCTCGTCAGAAGACCCAGGAACTCTAGCGCATCCGCCGCTTGGCGACCAGAACGAGGGTTGAGCGGGAGCCTTTCAGTGTTGAGCGGGGGCGTTCCCGGGATTGCCGCCTCGGGGCCGATTCACGGGCGATGGTAAAATGGTTTTGCGCGCACTCCTGCCCGGAGATTCATTCCCATGTCCGCCTTGGCTCGGCTCGCTGAATGGCAGTTGTTGGTGGTGACCGGAAAGGGCGGGGTCGGCAAGACCACGCTCACCGCTGTGCTGGGCCGATTGCTGGCGGGACGTGGCAAACGAGTGCTGCTGCTGGAAGTGGATCCCCGGGAGAGCCTGCACCAGGTCCTCGGCACCGACCCCTCTGGCGGTGAGATCGTGCAGGCGGGGCCACGCCTGTTCATCCAGAATCTCCAACCTGGTGCGGTCATCGAAGAGATGGTGCGGGACAAGGTCTCCATCGCCTACCTGGCTCGGAAGATCACCGAGAGCACGGCCTTCCATCAGTTCATCGAGGGCGCCCCGGGGCTGAAGGAGACGGCCCTGCTGGGGCATGCCTACCGGATGCTGCACAGCGGACGTCCCAAGGTCGACTTGGTGATCCTGGATGCCCCCGCGACTGGGCACGGCGCCACCATGCTGGCAGCACCGGGGCTGTTGGCGAAGGCTGCGGAGGGCGGCCAACTGGGAGCCCTGGCTGCGGATCTGGCCGCCTTCCTGGCGGATCCTTCGCGCTGCGGGGTGGTGCTCGCGACCCTGGCGGAGGAGATGCCAGTCCAGGAGACCCTGGAGCTAATCGACCTGCTGCAGGCGAGGCTGGGCATCAGGCCCGCCCTGATCGTGGCGAATGGCCTGTATCCATCTGTGGACGAGGCTACCCCACCGGGACGCAGCACGGATTTCCTGCGGGCCCGGCATCAGCTGAATGAGAGCGAACTCGCCCGCCTCATGGAGGCGTGGGATGGCCCCCTCTGCCACCTGCCCCTGCTGCCGCTGGAGCGAGGGCCCACACTGGTGGCCGAGCTGGCCCGGTTGCTCAGCGAGGCCGATCCATGAGCGGCGGCCTGTTGGAGGGACGGCTCATCGTGGTGGTGGGCGCTGGTGGGGTCGGCAAGACCACCCTGGCGGCGGCCCTCGCCTTGGCCTCGGCGAAGCAGGGGCGGCGAACGTTGGTGATGACCTTCGATCCCTCCCTGCGCCTGAAGGATGCCCTCGGTGTGGGGGCCTCGGCGAAGGACAAACCCATCCGTGTGATCGAGGACGGCCCGGGCTTCCTGGACGCTGCGCTCCTCGACGCAAAGCGCACCTTCGATCGGCTGATCCGGACCTATGCACCTGATGCGGCAGCCGCCAAGCGGATCTTCTCGAACCGCTTCTATCGGGACATGGCAGGCAACCTCTCGGGCATCCTTGAGTACATGGCCATGGAACGGCTCTTCGAGATGCAGGCCTCGGGCCGTTACGATCGCGTCATCCTGGATACCCCGCCCACCACTCAGGCCATGGAGTTTCTCCAGGCACCCGACCGCATGATGAACCTGGTGGACAGCAAGGCCATCCGGTTTGCCCTGGACCCCTGGTGGGACGGGAAAGGAAAGAAGAGCCTGGCCTTCCGGGTGGTGGCCAAAGGGGCGCTGGAGCTGTCGGATCGCATCATCGGCCGCCAGTTCGTGCTGGATGTAGTGGAGTTCATCCGGGCCTTCGCGCCCCTATTTGAAGGGTTCCGCAGCAGGGCGCTTGAGGTGCGGAATCTGCTCCTGTCCAGTGATACCCAGTTCCTCCTGGTCGCGGGGCCCGGGGCGGATCGGGTACCGGACGCGATGTTCTTCCTGCGCAAACTCGCGGAGACCGGTCATCACCTGGGCCCCATCCTGGTGAACCAGGTGCATCCGACACCAGACCCGAATGCCGGCAAGTCCCCGGGTATGACCCTGCTGCACTTCCTGGCAGAGCGGGATCAACGAGGGCTGAAGCTGCTCAGCAGCCTGTTCCCCGGCGCCCAGGCGATCATCCCCGTGGCCCTTGAGCCGCTCCCACCGGCTGACCTGAAGTCTCTGGGCCAGTTTTCGGAGCGGTTGATGAAATCAAAACCAATTAAATAGGCGATTAGAAAAAAATTACCAATTGGTGGCCAGGACCCCTGGCGCCATTGCCGCAATGCGGTAAATTGGGGTTCGTAAGGGGGCTGGGAATGATCCGCCTCATCAAACGCTACGGCGGCTCGAGCCGCAAGCTCTACGACACCGAGGAGAGCCGGTATGTCTCCCTGGAGGAGCTCTCGGCCTGGATCCGGGCTGGCCAGGAGCTGCAGATCCTGGACAGTGTCACCGGTGAGGACGTGACCGCGCAGACCCTCACCCAGAGCATCTACGAGGACCAGCGGCGTGGTCACTCGCTGCTCTCCGGTGCGTTCCTGCACCAGGTGATCCGGCTGGGCAGCCGGGCGGTCACCGAAGGCCTGGAGCAGGTGCAGGCGAAGGTGGACGGCGTGGTCCGCGGTTCCATGGAGCGGCTCGTCCACCTTGGCGCCGCCCAGGAGGACCTGGACCTGCTCCACCGCCGCCTCGCTGAACTGGAGATCACCTTGGCCGAGTTGGAAGCACGCAGTTCGATGCGCAAGAACCCCAGCCCTTCCCGCGCCTCTCGCAAGGCGGGCATCTAACCCCAACCTTCCCGGCCCGGGGCCGGCAATAAGGAGAAAGGACATGGCAACCAAGAAGAAGACAACCACTGCAACTGGGCTGAAGGAGTCCGCCCATGACATCTGGCTCGCCGGGCTCGGTGCTTACAACCTTGCCGGTGAAGAAGGCGCCAAGCTGTTCAAGCACCTCGTTGAGAAGGGTGGTGAACAGGAGGAGGCCAGCAAGGAGTGGATGGCCAACCTGACCGAGCGGGTCCAGGGCCTGCAGGGCGACGCCAAGAACGTCCTGACCAAGGTCACCTCGCCCATCGAGGATGGTCTGGCCGCCGCCATGCACCGGCTGGGCGTGCCTTCCCGCGCGGAAATCGTCAAGCTCACGCACCGCGTGGAAGAGCTCACCAAGATCGTGAACCAGACCAGGTCTGCGGGCCAGGCCAAGCCGAAGGCCAGGACCCGGACCGCCCGGGCCTGAATGCCCCATGGCTGCGTCGCACCGCGGGAAACCCCGACGGATCGGCCTCGCCTTGGCCTCTGGAGGCATGCTGGGGGGTGTCTATGAGGTAGGCGCCCTCCGGGCCCTTGAGGAGTCCATCGAGGGACTCGACCTGAACCGGCTCGAGGTCTACGTCGGGGTGAGCGCCGGCGCCTTCGTCGGCTCCCACCTCGTCAACGGGATCACCGTGTCGGAGCTGATCCAAGGTCTGCATTCCCCCCAGGGCAAAGGGGTTCTCTTTGACCCGGCCATCTTCTTCGTGCCGGCTTTCAAGGAGATGCGGAGGCGGGGCCTCCAGTTCCCCTGGGTGGCGGGGGACGCCCTGGTCCAGTTCCTGACGGGCCCAGAGAACCCATCCTTCATCGGCGGACTGGAGGGGCTTGGCCCTTCGCTGCCCGTGTGCCTCTTCGACAATGAGCCGATCCGGGCCTACCTGCACGCAACCTTCTCCCAGCGAGGCAGAACCGACGACTTCCGCAAGCTTCCGCGAAAATTCTTTGCGGTGTCCACGAATCTGGAAACCGGAGGGGCCGTGGTCTTCGGCAAGCAGGGGCTGGACCATGTGCCCATCTCACGCGCGGTCCAGGCGAGCACGGCTGTCCCCGGCATCTACCAGCCCGTCGACGTCGAAGGGCGGGTCTGCGTGGATGGGGTTCTGCTCAAGACGCTCCACGCTTCCGTCGCCTTGGAAAACGGCGCAGAGCTGTTGTTGTGTGTGAATCCCCTGGTGCCCATGAACACGGGCTCGGAGGATGCCCGTGAGGCGTTGGGGCGCCGGGCGATGCAGAAAGGTGGCCTGCCGGCCGTTCTCTCCCAGAGCTTCCGGATCCTCATCAATTCGAGGGTCAGCCTCGGCATGGAGCGGGCCGCCCAGACCCACCCTGGGTCGGATTTGATGCTCTTCCGACCGGAGCCGACCGAACATCGACTGTTCGCGAATCTCTTCCGGCTCCATTCCCGCCACAAGGTCTGTGAGATCGGGTACGAACAGACCCGCATGGACCTTTGGAACCGGCGCGAGGTGCTGGGGCCCACCTTCGAGAAGCATGGGCTCTCGCTCCGACTGGATGTCCTTGCCGATCCCAGCCGCAGGGTGTGGGATTGTCTGGAGGCTCCCGGCCGTGGCAGTGGGCAGCCGATGGACTTGGTCGACCGCCTGGAGGCCACCCTCCAGGCCCTCGAGGCCAGCCTCGGCTAGGTCGCTGATCCCTCAGAGTGTTTTTATGGCTTCGAACTCATCCTCAAAGGCCTGGATGAGGGCTGCGGGGTCTGGCACAAGGGCGTCGTCGGTGATGACGCCAAGCTGGACCTTCCCGGCGAAGCTCAGCATGGAGATGCCGATCCCGATATTGGCCCGCTGAGGCACCCAGAAATGGATGGACCGCACCCGGCGTCCTTCGAGGGCGATGTCATGGGTGGGACCGGTGATGTTGGTGACGACAGCTGTGCACTTGTTTGCGAGGAAGTCGATGAGGCCCCGGCTCACGGCCTTGGGGAGCAGGGTCAGGAGCACCCTCTGCAGCTCGAAGATCACCTGAGGCGCTGGTGAATGCTTCAACTCGTCCATCCTTCCCTTGACGGCCAGGATGCGATGGGAGAGTGCGCAGGGCCCTGCGGGCAGTTCGAGCGGCACCGGCGCGAAATGGTTGTCGCAGCGCAAGGGGTCGGCCGGGTTCCGCACGTTCACCGGCATGGAGATGAGGAACCGGGGCGGGGCCTTGTCCCCATGGTGGGTCAGGTAGTTGGAGAAGGCACCGGCAACGGAGGCCATGAGGACATCATTCACCGTGGCTCCAATGTGATGTTTGGCCTTCTTGAGCACGTCCAGGTCCAGGGGCCTGGTCCAGGCCACCCGCTTGGTTCCGGACAGTGGCGGCCCATGCATGTGGCTGCGGTCGGGGAACCAGGTCAGGCGGCGCAGCAGGATGCCCGGCGCTGCCAGGGGAATGGCGGCCGTGCGCAGGAACCGCCCCATCCAGCTGTCCTCCAGCGGGGGCTGCCCGCCCCCATGGGGCAGACTGCTCTCGGGGGCACAGGAGCGATCCATCAGCGTGAACAGCAGGCACACCAGGGCCTCGCCGTCGGCGATGCTGTGGTGGATGCGGACCAGGAGGGCGGTGGCGTCCTGATCAAAGGCTTCAATGACCTGGATCTCCCACTGGGGACGATCCCGGTCCAGCTTGTGGCTCGCCTCGCGTCCCACATATTCCTGGATGGCCTCGATGCTGTGAAGGTTCTTGGCCCGAGTCGGGAAGATGTGGCGGGCGAGGTGGAAGTCCGGGTCTGGTTCCCAATAGCGGCGGTGGCCCTTCCCGGTGATACGGCAGCGCAGGCGTTCAAAGCGGGTGGCGTCGGGCCCTTCGAAGATCCGCTGCTGAAAGGCGGATCTCAAGGTGTGGTGGTCCAGGCGGTCGGTGATGATGATCGCGTTGATCACCATCAGGTTCGTGGCGGAATCCTGAAGCCAGATCGCGTCATTGGGGGCGAGGGGTTCGCGCATGAGGTCATCTCTTGCGGAGGGCAAGCACCAAGGCGAGGAGGAAGAGGCCGGACCACAGGGGCCAGGGCGTCTTGAACCCCATGGCCACGGCGCCCGCCACCAGGCAGCATCCGGCGATGAGCGTTCCACGCAATCCAGTCAGCGGCGGTTCCTGGGGTTGCCGGGCGTAATTCTCCAGGACCCGTAATCCATCCGTGATGAGCAGGGGCATTTTGGCGATCGCGTCCACCAGCTCGGGCACGCCCCGAAGTCCTTCGCTGATGAGCCGGACGGGGCTGAACTGTTCGATGAAGAGAGCGCGGATATGCCGCCTGCTGACCTCAGCCACGTCGAAACCGGGGAGCAGGACGTTGCCGACACCTTCGAACGTGACCAGAGCCTTCACCATCAGGACCAGCTCCACGGGGAAATACATCCGGTGCTCGGCACCCCTGGACAGGGATTGCAGGATGAGCTGACCGAGAGAGAAGTCCGTGAAATTGGCGGCCCGCTTCCAGCGATGGGCGATGTCCACGGCGTCCCGGCGGAAGGCGTTGGGGTCAGCTCCTGGCCCGGGGCTGGCGATGGCCGTCAGATAGCGGGCGGCGTTCTCGCCATCGCCCATGACCAGGGCGAAGTAGTAGTACATCAGGGACCGGCGCAGATCTTCGTCCAGGCGGCCCACCATGCCCAGGTCGATGAAACCGATCTTGGGCCCCGGCAGGATGAGGAGGTTGCCCGGGTGCAGGTCGGCGTGGAAGAACCCGTCGCGGTACAGCATCCGCATGATGGCCATGGCGCCCAGGTCAGTCAGGTGCTTCCTCTCCTCCTCGGGAAGCTGCAGGGCTTCTGGAGAGTCCGGGCTCAGGCCATCGAAATACTCCATGCACAGGACACTGTGCCCGCTGAACTCCCGGTAGATGCGGGGGAAGACCACATCGGGAACATCCGCGAAATGCCCGGCGAAGATCTCGGCATTCTCTCCCTCCAGCTGTAGGTCCACCTCCCTCAGGGTGTAGGTGCAGAACTCGTTCACGATCTGGCGGGGTTGGTACCTGGGGATGATGAGCTGGGTCACCGCCCCCAGCATCCGCAGCAGGATCGCGTCCCGCTGCAGCGTCTGGCGGATGCCGGGCTTGACCACCTTCAGGAGCACGAGGTCCCCGTCCACGGTGACGGCCTTGTGGGTCTGGCCGATGGAGGCTGAACCGAGCGGGACGGGGTCGATGGACAGGAACATCTGGCCCACGGGCCGCTTGAGGTCCTTTTCGATGATGCCCTTCAGCACATCCAAGGGGACCACGGGCAGGCGGTTGAGGAGGTGCTTTAGTTCGTCGGTGATCGGCTTGGGCAGCAGATCCTCGCGCAGACTGAGGATCTGACCGAGCTTGATGTAGGTGGGGCCGAGGCGCTCAAGCCGACGACGCAGTTGGATCGGGAGGGGTTCCCTGCGCAAGGTCCGGTTGACGAAGATCCGCCCGGGCAGTGCCGCAAGCCAGAGGGCCAGGTAGCGCCCGCCCTTGGGGCCTGCTGCCAGGGGGCCTGAGGACACCTGATAGGCGAGCGCGCCAAAGAGCAGGCCGAGGAAGTGCCGACAGGTCACCAGGAGCCGCCGGGTCAGCCCCTGCGGCCGCCAGGTCTGGCTGACCTCGAAGCCCCGGGCGCGGATTTCGGCCGCCGGGTCGGGGGCCTCGACGCTGACGGAGCGGCTGACCCGGACCTTAGGATCCCGTCCCGCCTTGGGCGGGTGGGCTCTCGCACCCGAGTGGGGCCTAGCGGTTGCGTCCGTATCGCTCATGGGAGGACACCCACTCCAGGGAGGAAATGGCGGCGCCGAGGGAGACTTCTCCCGCAAGGACCACCCCGGCGATGATCTCGGCGAGCTTGTAGACCTTACCCGTGCCGAAACAGCCAAGTAACTGCAGGCACTCTTTCTGGGTGGGCAGGCCTGTGCCCCCACCGTGGGTGGCCACGATGAGGGAGGGAATCGTGATCGACATGTAGAGGTCCTTCTCGGGGGTCAGTTCCGCGTAGAGGATTCCCGAGGAGCCTTCCGCCAGGTTCGCGACGTCCTGGCCGGTGGCGATGAACATGGCCGCGAGGGCGTTGGGACTGTGGAGCCCGTTGTTGTCGGCGCCGGAGATGATGGAACCCACGTTGGCCACGCCCCAGTGGTAGGCGAGGCTTTCGGGGTCGGCGTGCATCACCGCGAGCAGCACCTCCCGCTTGATGACGCACTCGGCGGTGACCCGCTTGCCTCGCGTGTGCAGCCGATTCATATGGGAGGCCTTCTTGTCCGTGGCGAGATTTGATTCCAGGTAGAAGCGCCGGACGCTCTGCGTGTTGCGTTCCAGGATCCAGTTGCAGGCGGCGAGGGTGGCCCGTCCGACCATGTTCTGACCCGCCGCATCACCGGTCTTGAAGTTGAAGCGGAGGTAGGCGAACTTGCTTGCCAGATAGGTGTCGATGTAGCTCAGCTTGCCGCTCCCCGTGGTGGCTTCCGCCACGTCCCGGATCTCCGTCAGGTGCTCTCCCACCCACCGCCGAAAGGCCAGAGCCTCCCGGGCGCTGTCGAATGTGAATACCGGGGCGCGCTGCATGTGGTCGCTCTGGACTGTGCAGGTTACGCCGCCAGACAGGTTGAGCACCTTCATGCCGCGGTTGTACGAGGCCACCAGCGTGCCTTCGGTGGTGGCCAGGGGAATCAGGAACTCACCCTTGGCGTGTTCGCCCTTGATGAGCAGCGGCCCTGCAAAGCCAAGGGGCATCTGGACCACGCCGGTGAAGTTCTCGATATTGCCTTGGGTCAGCCTGGGATCGAAGGAATACTGGCTGGTGTGCTCCAGGGTGACCCCGGTGGCTCCCTCCACGAAGGCCCGGCGGGCGGCGATGATGCCCGGGGAGTAGTTGTCGTCGATGGACCGGGGTAGGGAGGCGGGGCAGTCGGCATGGGGGGCCGTCTGGTCCTCCACCTGGAAGCTGAGTGCTCCCAGGCCTTCGACTTCCACAGCGATCCGGATGGCGTGCCGTCCCTCGTCGACCTTCTTCCCCGGGGCGCGGAGGTGGGCCACCTGCTTCAAGGGGAATGCTCTGGGGCCCTCCTTGGTGACTTCAGCGGCGCGACGCCACTGCCCATCCCCAAGTTCGATTTCCACGTCCTCGGCCCCCAGTTCCAGGGGGCCAATCTGCACTTGTACGAGCCGGTTGAGGACGAGGTCACTCAGGCGATTCTTCAAGCTCAGCTCCACGCCATCCGCGTCATTACGCAGAGAACCAAAACTGTAGAGGTTCTGGAGGATCGAGGGCGAGATCATGTCTGCCGCCTCGGGGAGCGATCCTCAAAATGTAGGGAGCCCGGGAAATCCTGCAAGTCGATTAATTAAATCTTGGAGCACTCCAAAGCCCACCCTGAGAGGGTTTGAGGTTCAGGGTCGGAGCCCCGGCTGACCGACCTGGCCCATAGGGTCGCCGCCCCCTCGAACTCGATCCTGCCGCTTTCTCTGAGGGGTAAACTAGGGGCTTGCCTTTAGTTAAAAGTGGCTGGCCCTGGGGAAAAATTTATAAAGTGTAAAGATAATTCGAAATTTTTGTGCATTATGACCAAAAGAATCGTTGCATTCCCCTAGAATATTTTTTGGTCCTTATCCTAGGTCCTCAACCTTGTTTCCAGAACTCTGCACCCGGCCGCCTGAAAGGAGCCCATCCATGTCCGCCATCACGACGAAGGCTACGGAACTCATCGCGCAGGAAAATCAGTACGGCGCACACAACTACCATCCCTTGGATGTGGTCTGCACCAAGGGCGAGGGTGTCTTCCTCACGGATGTGGACGGCAAGAAGTACATGGACTTTCTCGCGGCCTACTCCGCCGTGAACCAGGGCCACAACCACCCCAAGATCGCCGAGGCCATGATCGCCCAGATCAAGACTCTGGCCTTGACGAGCCGCGCGTTCCGCAATGACCAGTTCCCCCCGCTGCTCGAGAAGCTCTGCAAGCTGACGGGCTTCGACAAGGCCCTGCTCATGAACAGCGGTGCCGAGGCTGTGGAGACCGCCCTCAAGGCCATGCGCAAATGGGGCTACGACAAGAAGGGCATCGAGTACGGCAAGGCCGAGATCATCGTGGCTGATGGCAACTTCCATGGTCGCACCATCTCCATCGTGGGCTTCAGCACCGATCCCGACAGCACCAGCAAGTTCGGCCCCTTCACTCCCGGCTTTGTCATCGTGCCCTACGGCGACCTCGAGGCCGTGAAGCAGGCCATTACCCCCAACACCTGCGCCATCTTCATGGAGCCCATCCAGGGCGAGGGCGGCGTGGTCATTCCGCCCGAGGGCTTCCTCAAGGGCCTGCGCACGGTGGCCACTGCCAACAACTGCCTCCTGGTGCTGGACGAGATCCAGTCCGGCCTGGGGCGCACCGGCAAGATGTTCGCCTTCGAGCACGAGGGCATCCGCCCCGACGGCATCACCATCGGCAAGGCCCTCAGCGGCGGTTACTACCCCGTGAGCGCGTTCCTGGCCAATGACGAAGTCATGGACGTCTTCACCCCTGGCATCCACGGCTCCACCTACGGTGGCAATCCCCTGGCCTGCGCCGTGGCCAGTGCCGCCCTGGACGTGCTGGTGGACGAGAAGCTGGTGGAGCGCACCGCGGAGCTCGGCGAGTACTTCGCCCAGCGCCTGCGGGGCATGAAGTCCGACAAGGTCGAACTGGTGCGCGTGCGCGGCCTCTGGGCCGGTGTGCAGCTCAAGGAGAGCGCCGGCAAGGCCCGTCCCTACTGCTACCAGCTCAAGGACCGGGGTATGCTCTGCAAGGACACCCACGAGCAGATCATCCGCCTCGCGCCTCCCCTTGTGATCACCAAAGACCAGATCGACTGGGCTATCGACCAGCTGGAAGCGGTGCTCGCCTAGTTGAACGAAGGCAATTGCATCGGGACCCGGAGCCCTGATCATTGGACCTGGGAGGTCTGATGGTCGGGGTATTCGAGCCGGGGGCCGTCTTCGCCCTGCTGGATGACTGTGAGGCCAGCGCCGCCGGGCCCACCAGTCGGCTGTATACGAACCATATCCGCACCCACACCTGTTTGGATCCGAGGCTACTGGAGGTCACCTGGTCTGCGGTGGAAGCCGACCAGGGGCAAGGGCTGCACGCGGTGCTGCTGGCGGACTACGAGTGGGGCGCCGCCCTGTTGCAAGCGGGCCATGAGCGTTGGACTCCCAAGGATCTGGGGCGCAGTCCTTCGCTGAGCGTCCTGATGTTCCGCGAGCTGCAGTTCCTCTCCGCAGCCCAGGTGGATCGTGCCCTCGGGGCCGCCGAAGGCTGCCCTGAGCCCAGTCCCGCGGGCATCACCGGATTCCATCCGGAGCCCGAGTGGCCGGCCTTTGAGGCGGCCCTGGCGCGGATCCAGCGGCACCTGCGGGCGGGGGACACCTACCAGGTGAATCACACGCTCCGGCTGGAGGGCCGGACCTTCGGCTCACCCCTGGCCCTCTACCGTCGCCTGCGGGCCGCCCAGCCCGTGCGCTACGGGGCCTTCGTCGCGCTGGAGGATGGCCGCCACGTACTGTCCCTGTCGCCGGAGCTCTTCGTGGCATACGACGGAGCGCGGCTCCTGGCCCGGCCCATGAAGGGCACGGCCCCCCGCAGTGGCAGCCCAGCCGATGCCGACATCGCGCAGGCCCTGGGCCGGGACCGGAAGAACCGCGCCGAGAACGTCATGATCGTCGACCTGCTGCGCAATGACCTGGGCCGCATGGCGGTGCCCGGCAGTGTGCGGGTGCGGAGTCTCTTCGATGTGGAGGTCCACCCGACGCTATTCCAGATGACCTCCACCCTCGAGGCCACGCCCCGCCCTGGCACTACCTCCCCGGATTTGTTGCGGGCCCTCTTCCCCTGTGGCTCCATCACCGGTGCCCCCAAATACCGGACCATGCAGCTCATCTCAGGCCTGGAGAACAGCCCCCGCGGCCTCTACTGCGGGGCCATCGGCTGGGTGGACGCGCCCCTCGCGGGTGCCCTGGGCGCCTGCTGTCTGTCCGTGGCCATCCGCACCCTGGAGCTGGAGGAAACAAAGGCCCGCCTGGGCGTAGGAGCGGGCATCGTGCTGGACAGCGAGGCCCGGAGCGAGTTTGCCGAAGTCTGCGCCAAGGCCCGTTTCCTCACGGACCTGGATCCGGGGTTCCAGCTCCTGGAGACCCTGCTGGTCCAGCCGGGGCGGGGCATCCGCCACCTCGATGCGCACCTGGCCCGCCTGGCACGGAGCGCGGGGGAGCTGGGCTTCGCCTACGACCCCGAGGTCCTGCGACAGGGCTTGGCGGAGCGGGTCCGCCAGTTGCCACCCCTAGGCGAGGCCCGCCTGCGCCTGGCCCTTTCCAAGCAGGGCCAGGTGGATCTCCAAGTGAGGCCCCTGGAGGCCTTGCCTCAGGCCGGATCTGCGCAAGATCCCGTGTTGTTGGCCCTGGCCCCGGAGCCTCTGTGCCAGGATCCCCTCCTCGCGGGGCACAAGACCACCTGGCGGCCCCAATACGATCCGGCCCTGCGACAGGCCCAGGCCATGGGCTGCTTCGACCTGATCTTCCTCAATCCTGCGGGCGAGCTGGTGGAGGGTGCCCGTAGTAGCCTCTTCCTGCGGCTGGGAGGCCGCTGGTGCACGCCCCCCCTGGCCAGCGGGGCCCTGCCCGGGATCTTCAGACAGCACCTCCTGGACGATCCAGCCTGGAACGCCACGGAGCGTAAGCTCCGGCTGGAAGATCTCCAGCAGGCCGAAGCCATCGTCGTCTGCAATGCCCTGCGGGGAGCGCTGTGGGGCCGATTCGAGTCTTCGTGGTGAAATTTCCCTTTTGATCCGACACTGATTACAGGAGGTCCCATGGCTCAGGGACATGTCGAATCCATCCACATCACCAACGCCGCTGAAGCGGCCATGCGGAGCGTGCCTGAGGTGATGGCCGTGGCCGGTCTGGGCCTGGAAGGCGACCGCTACGCCGCCAGCCTGGGCAGCTTCTCCGGCAAGCCCAAGCCCAGCCGCCAGATCACCCTCATCGAAGCTGAGGCCATCGAGGCCCTGGAGTTGGAGTTGGGCCTGAAACTGAGCTCCGGTGAGACTCGCCGCAACGTCGTCACCCGTGGCGTGGCCCTGAACCACCTGGTGGGGCGCGATTTCCGCGTGGGCGGTGCCACCCTTCGGGGCCACGAGCTCTGTGAGCCCTGCAGCGACCTGGCCCGCATGACCGGCAAGCCTGCGATCCTGCCGGGGCTCACCCATCGGGGCGGTCTGCGGGCGGAAATCCTTGAGGGCGGCATGATCCGCGTGGGTGACGCAGTCGATTGAGCGCGGATCAGCGCCCTCCCTGGGGATCCGTCTTTTGGGTCGGGGGGAAGCGCAGATGCACCCTGGCGCCCATGCCCGGTTCACTTTCGATGAACACCTGGCCTCCGCTCTGGTTCACGAAGCCCTGGACCAGGCTGAGGCCAAGGCCTGAGGCCTCGGCCAGGGACCGCGTCGAGAAGAAGGGTTCGATGGCGCGGGCCAGGGTCTGGGGACTCATGCCGTGGCCTGTGTCGCCCGCCTCCAGTTCCACCCATGCCTGGCCTGGATCCGTCTTGCCAGCTTCGGCCTGCAAGTTCGGCAGGTTCCGAGTGCTGATGCGGAGGGTTCCGCTGGCGTGCATGGCCTCCTTGGCATTCTCGGCGAGGCTCTCCAGGGACTGGGCGAACATTTCGTAGTCCAGGCGGCAGGTCCAGAGGTCCTCAGCCAGATCGAGCTGGATCTGGATGTTGGGGCCCATCTGGAACTGCAACTTAGGGAGGGTCCA
Source organism: uncultured Holophagaceae bacterium (assembly GCA_903913215.1). Classification (GTDB taxonomy): domain Bacteria; phylum Acidobacteriota; class Holophagae; order Holophagales; family Holophagaceae; genus Geothrix. The sequence goes on along the minus strand of CAIWKE010000025.1, from coordinate 2,239 downwards.
GCGGCAGGCATCGGAAAGGGACATGAGAAGGGGCTTGACGGGATGCAGGCCCGAAAAAGCCAGCAACTGCGAGGCCATGGCGCGGGCTTTCAGGGTGCCCTTCACAGCCGCGGCCAACAGGGGCATCTGCTCGAAGCCCCCCGATTTCATGGTGTGCAGCTCGATGTTGCCCAGCACGGCCATGAGGGAGTTGTTGACGATGTGGGCGACGCCACTGGCGATGCGGGCCATGCCCTCGAGGCGTAGCGCTTCGAGGCGGAGATGTCCGTGTTGGCGCCGAAGATCCGGTGGTCCTGACGGTCCCGCGAGCGGCACAGGTTGGAGCGGACCCAAACCTCCTGCCCGTCCATCCGCTGCATGCGGTAGTCGATGACGGTCTTTTCTCCGGGTTGGAGGGCCATGGCCTTCTGCTTGAACCGCTCACGGTCCGCGTCCACGATCTGGTCGGTCCAGGCCTCGGCGCGGCCCAGATATCGCACGCTCTGTGTGCCCGTGAGGTCCAGGCTGCCCTGGTTGATGCTGGTGATGGTCCAGGTAGCCAGGTCCATATCCCAGAGCACCGAGCCCACGATATCGCCCAGTTGGTCGTAGCGGTCCGACTGCCGATCCATGTCCGCGCCGATGCGCTGGAGATCGGTGATGTCATCCATGACCAGGGCGGCGATGCCGCTGGCTTCGGCCTGGTAATTCAGGCGCATGACGGCAATGCGGAAGTTGCGGCCACCCAGGTGCCCGGCCCCCACCATCCGGGGCGCATCGCCCTCCCGCGCACGTTGAAGCAGCTTCCCGAGCCCGGGAATGGGGATGGCCTTCTCCACGCTCATCAGGTAAAGCAGGGCGGGGTCGCCATGGATCATGGAAAGCAGGGTCCGGTTGGCGGAGATGAGCCGGTCCCTGCTATCGATGACCGCCACAGCGGAGGCCAGCCCCTCCACCAGCTGCTGGGCATAGCCCTCGCTGCGGAAGAGGCGGGAGACCCGGGCCTCCATGTAGGCATCGATGACGAAGGAGACATCGAAGAGTACGGCCCGGACCAGGGCTAGGATGAGCTCCGGGGCATTGGGCAGGGCAGGATCGATGGCCTGGATGAAGCCGCCCACCTGGCGGGCCAGGCCGGCCAGGTACCACTCTGGACCGAGACTGATCCTCTCGTGGATGACCCCGATGCGCATGCGCGAGGCGGCGTAGGGGGGGTCGAACTCGCCTTCCACCAGTTCCCGCCAGTAGGAGGCCACCTGCTGCTTGGGGTGCGGGGCACTGTCCGGGGGCGCTGCTGAGGAAGGCATAGAATTCCTCAAGGATCGCCGGGGTTTGGGCGGCCACGAGGGGCTGCAGATGCCGGAGGTTGACGAGGTCCGCATCACTGAGGCCGATGAAGCGCTTCCGCTCCTGGGCATTCACCTCAGTGAGTGGGATGGAATCATAGGCGCCTGACAGCGACGCGACCGGAGGGGGGAGCTTAAGGTCCAGTGGGAGCCAGGACGGCACGCCCTCCTGGGTCGGCGCATCCAGCTTGTAGATGTGCCGCCAGTGAGTCGCGTCTTCGATGTGGCCGTAGGCATCCAGGACGAGACTGGCATCGAAGAGGCAGCGGCGGAGGAGGGCGAGCACCTGGACCTGGGCGATGGCAGGAGTGGGCGCCGCCTGGAAGAGGGGGCGGATGTGGTCGCAGATGAAGTGCGAATAGCAGAGCAGGTACCACTGGGGTGCAAGGTGGACCCGGTGGTGGGCCACGCCGATCCAGAGCCGCCGGAGGACGTAGGGCCAGTCCACCTCGGACTCGAAGAGCTCCTGGAGGTAGCCATTCATCTGGGCCTTCAGGCGCAGGGTATGGGGCTCGTCGATGAAGAGGGCGGCGGTCTCGGGGTGCCTCCCCAATTGCAGGAAGAGGCGGTCGAGGATCCCTGCCCTCAGCGGTTCCACTGCGGCCTTGGTGGAGCGCAGCAACTGGCAGTCAGCCGGGTCAAGTCGAATGTAGGCTTGTCGGGCGCTGATGACTTCGGGTTTGATGCCGAGGACAGCGGCAACTTCTTCTGGATCGCGCAAAAGGAGGCCCCTTCGCCGTGGAGGTTCTTGTCAGCCTGTAAGGTTGTTTTTTAAGGTTCATCCGGGAATTCCGGGGAAGGCTGAGCGGACTTTGAGGAAGAAGTAGGCATCGTCCCGGTAGCCGTAGCCAATGCGCTTGATGAGCTTGATCTTGTTGTTCACGCCTTCGATCAGGCTGGTGTGGATGGGAAAG
>CAIWKE010000024.1 GCA_903913215.1 uncultured Holophagaceae bacterium | reverse complement strand
TGGCCGGGGATGGCGGGGATGGACGGGGATGAAAAGCAGAACCTTGTCTATCCCCGTCCATCACCGTTCATCCCCGGCGAAAAACGGCTCTGAGTTGTCTCCGCCTCCAGCCCATTTCCGCGTCTTCTGCGTCAGGTTTTTCAGGGGTGCAACCCAGCCGACCCCATGGTTGGATTGGCCCGAGACTCCCCGGTAAAGCGCGATGAACCTTTTTCTTGGTGTCTTGGTGTCTTGGTGCCTTGGTGGTGGTCAGTTCTGTGTCCTGAAAGGCCTTCCCGACCTCAGTTGGACAGCAGCCTCAGCAGGGTCTCCCCGGCTTCCTGGATGCGCGCGGGCGGGGTGTTCAGCGGTGGCATGAGGTAGAGGCAGTCGCCGATGGGGCGCACGAGTAGGCCATGGTCCAGGGCGCGGCGGTGCAGGCGCCAGCCGAAGCGCAGGTTCGCAGCGTGGGCCTCGCCGGTGGCGGGATCCACCAGACGGCAGGCGCCGATGCTGCCCAGCACCCGAGTCTGGCGCACGGAGGGCGAGATCGCTAGGGCCGTGAAGGCTTCCGTCATGGCCTCGCCGATGGCCACGGCGTTGGCCAGCACCGGTTCCTCATCGAACAGCGCTAGGCTGGCGCAGGCCACGGCGCAGGCCGTGGGATTGGCCGTGTAGCTGTGGCCGTGGAGGAAGGCCCGGCCGGAGGCTGGCTCGCCCCAGAAGTGGCTGTAGATCTCCTCGGTCGCCCAGGTCAGGGAAAGGGGCAGGGTGCCCCCTGTGAGGCCTTTCGACAGGCAGAGCAGATCCGGCGCCACGCCGGCGTGCTCGCAGGCCAGGAACCTGCCCGTGCGGCCGAAGCCCGTGGCCACCTCGTCGAGGATCAGGTAGACACCGTGGCGGTCGCAGTGGCGCCGCAGGTCCTGGAGCAGCTCGGGCGGCCACATCCGCATGCCTCCGGCGCACTGCAGCAGCGGCTCGGCGATGAAGGCGGCGAAGCGGCTCCCGTGCTGGTCGAAGAAGGCGCCCAGGTCCGCCCGCGCCGTGGCGAGCTTGGCCGCCCAGCCACTCAAGTCCGGCGCCAGCTCCCGGCGGGGATCCTCGGGCACCTCAAAGCGCTCGCAGGCCAGCAGCAGCGGTCGGAAGAGCCCTGTCATGAAGTTCTCCAGCTCGCCCACGCCCACAGCGCCCAGGGTGTCGCCGTGGTAGCCTCCCCGCAGGGCGCCGAAGCGGTCGCGGCCCTGCTCACCGCGCTGGAGCTGGGCCTGGAAGGCCATCTTCAGGGCCACCTCCACGGCGGTGCTGCCATCGTCTGAGAAGAAGGCCCGTGTCAGGTTCTGGGGCAGCTTGGGTCGCAGTCGGGTCACCAGCTCCAGGGCCGGCTCATGGGTGAAGCCCGCGAACATGACGTGGTCCAGGCGCGCCGCCTGCCGCTCCAGGGCACTCACCAGGCGCGGGTGTCCGTGGCCGTGCAGGCAGGTCCACCAGCTGGAGATGCCATCCAGCACCCGCTCCCCATTGCCCAGCAGCAGGTCGCAGCCCTCGCCCCCCACCACCGGCACCGGCGGGTCCGCCTCGTGCACCTGCATCTGCGTGAAGGGGTGCCACACATGAGCCCGGTCCAGGGCTAGGCGGTCGGTCCAGTCGGGAGGGAGCGGAGTCGGCATGGGAACAGTGTAGAGAGTCCCGGGGGTTCCCGGCTCAGAGCACCTCGACCCGCAGCGGCAGAAACCCCCGCAGCAGCTCGGCATTCTCCTGGGCCACCTCGGTACTGCTGCCATCGGCCCAGGGGTTCAAGAGCAGGGCCTCGATGCGCCAGCCGCGCAGCATGAGGGCCTCAGCGCTGAGCAGGGTGTGGTTGAGGGTGCCCAGGCCGCCCAGGGCCACCAGGACGCAGGGGAGTTGCAGCTCCGTGGCCCAGGCCAGGAAGTGGCGGTTCGGGGCCAGAGGCACCATGAGGCCACCCACGCCTTCCAGTAGCACGCGGCCCTCGGTGGGGCGAAGGCACCAGGCGGCGGTGGCTTCCAGGTCCAGGATTCGCCCTTCGCGCTGGGCCGCCGCCAGGGGCGACAGGGGCGCCCGCAGGAGGATGTGGCTTTCCACGGTGATGCCGGGGCCGACTACGGCCGTGGCATCGGCTTCGGGGTGATCGGGCCGGTCCACGCCGGTCTGGAAGGGCTTCCGGTAGGTGACCGGGCCCAGCGCGGCCCAGGTCCGGGCCAGCTGCGCGGCCACATGGGTCTTGCCCACGCCGGTGCCCGTACCCAGAACCCAGAGCGGGGTGGGCAGGGACAAGGCCGTGGGGATGGGCATGGGGCTCGAGGCCCTACTTCTTCTTGAGGTCGGCCAGCATCTGGCGGGCCTGGGTGGCCTGCTCGCTGGCGGGGTCTGTGGCCACCACTTTGTTCCAGGCCTTGGCAGCCTCCGCAGGCTTACCCAGGTCATTGGCATAGACCACGCCGATGTTGATGAGGCTCGGCAGGTGCTTGGGCTGGAGCTTGTTGGCCTGCTGGAAGTTGGCCAGGGCCTTCTCGGGCTGCCCGAGGTTGCGGTACATCACGCCCTGGTCGGTGAGGATGTTCGGATCATTGGGCTGGAGGGCCAGGGCCCGGTCGTAGGCCACCACGGCCTTCTGGGCCTGGTGGGTGTCGAAGTAGTCGTTGCCCAGGGCGACCCAGGCGTCATGGTTCTTTGGGTCCGCCAGGACTGCGGCCTCGATCTGGTTGATGCGGGCCTGCATCTCGGCGCTGGGCGGCGCGGCGGGCTGGGCCCCACCGGGCATTCCGGCGGGGGCGGCCCCGCCTGGATTGAACACCACGGGGGCGGGGGCCGCCGAGGCGGCCACCACGGGGGTGCTGGGGCGGGCATCGCCGCCAAAATAACCAAAGACGAGGTAACCCCCGAGGAACCCCATTGCAAGGCCACCGGCCAGGGCGAACATGGTATTGCGATTCAAGACTCACCTCGCAGTTGACCCTTCGGTCTCCTGGGATTCTCCCACAGCTTGGGCTCCGGCACCCCGCTGAGGATGAAAAGAACGTTTGGGTGCATTCTATGGACCAGGCTTTCAAGGCCTGCCGACCCTGCCACAGCCCATAATCAGGACGAATTCAACTGATGAACCTGTCGACCTTTTCCAAGCTGCCCCCACGGGCCCGCCTCCAGATCCTGGCGGTGCTCCTCCTGGGCATGATGCTTTCCCTGGTGGGTTTCAGCCTCAGCCGCAGCGCCGCCCGGCGCCAGTTGGAGGCCCGTTTCCAGACCGCCGCCCGGGACCGGGCCGAGAGCGTGTTCCGGGGCTTCCAATACGGTTTCGAGGATGTGGCCATCCTCCGCAGCTTCTTTGATGCCAGCGATGAGGTGACCCGGGAAGACTTCGCGGCCTTCACCGCGCCCATCCTCGCCCGCCACCCCTACATCCAGGCCCTCCAGTGGCTGCCCGAAGTCAATCCAGGGAACCGTACGGCGCTTGAGCGGGAAGCCCGGCGCAGCCACCCCGGGTTCCACTTCTTCAAGCGGGATGCGGATGGCCGCGAGGTGGAACCGGGCCCCACCTTCCACGCCGTCCAGTTTGCGGCGCCGTATGTCGGGAACGAGGTTGCCCTGGGCTTCGACGCTGAATCTCTGCCCACCCGTCAGGAGGCCCTGGCGCGGGCCCTGCGCACCGGGACCCTTTCTGCCAGTGGCGGGATCCGCCTCATCCAGGAATCCGGCCGCCAGACTGGCTTGCTGGTGATGATGGCTGTGTCCCCGAAGGGGGGAAGGCCCGCCGGTGTGGTGCAGGGGGTCTTCCGCATGGGAGACCTGGTGACGAAATCCATGGCCTTCCTGGAGCCCCAGGGCTTGCTCCTCCAGGTGCGGGATGTGACCGACCCCGCAGCGGAGCAACTGCTCCACGAGGAGCCTTCCCTCCTGCCACCCCGGGGAGTGCAGCGGGATGAGGGGCTCCACCTGAATCGGACCTTCGACCTGGCCGGGCGCCGCTGGAGTGTGGTCGTGAGTCCCGCCGGAGGCCACTTCGCCCTGGGCACGCCGCTGCAGTCCTGGATCGTGCTGGGCGCGGGGCTTGGGTTCACGCTGCTGGTGGCCATCTACCTGGCGAGCCTGGGGGCCCGGCAGGCCCTGATCCTCTCCCTGGTGGAGGCCCGCACCCAGGAGCTGGCCCAGGAAACTGACAGCCACCGGAAGGACGCCGCGGCCCTGCGGGAGAGCGAGGCCCGGTTTCGGCATCTCATCGAGGTCATGGGCGAGGGCATGTGGGTGCTGAATTCCGAAGGGGTGACCACCTTCGTGAATGCCCGCATGGCGGAGATGCTCGGCTATGCCCCCGGCGAGATGATCGGTGGCACGCTCTTCAAGTTCCTGGCCCCAGAGGAGGCGGGCAAGGCCCAGCGCATCCTCTCCGAGCGCCGGGGCGGCAAGCGTTCCCAGCATGACTTCCGGTTCCGTCGCAAGGATGGAAGCGAGCTCTTCACCCTGGTCATGGGCACGCCTGTGCTGGACGACGAGGGCCGCGTGGTGGGCGTCCTCGCCATGGTTTCGGACATCACAGAGCGGCGCCAGCAGGAGCAGGCCCAGCTCCAGAGTCAGAAGCTGGAGAGCCTGGGCGTGCTGGCGGGGGGCATCGCCCATGACTTCAACAACCTGCTCACGGCCATCCTCGGGAATGTCAGCATGGCCCAGACCTGCCTGCCCTCAACCTCCCCGGTGGGGCCCTACCTGGAGAACATGGAGCGGGCAATCCATCGCGCCAGCAACCTCACGCGGCAGATGTTGGCCTATTCTGGCCGGGGGCAATTCACTATGGGACCCCTGAGTCTCAACCATGCGGTGGAGGAGGTCTCCCACCTGCTCAGCGTGTCCATCTCGAAAAAGGTGGCCCTGCGCTTCCAGTTCCAGGAGGGGCTGCCCTTCTTCCAGGCCGAGGCTTCGCAGATCCAACAGGTGGTCATGAACCTGGTGACCAACGCCTCAGAGGCCATCGGCGAGGCCGAGGGCAGCGTCACCATCCGCACGGGTCTGCACCAATACGGCGCACAGGAACTGGCCCGGGATTTCCCGGGGCAGGCCATCACGCCGGGGGACTTCCTCACCCTGGAAGTGGTCGACACGGGCATGGGCATGAGTCCCGAGGTGCAGGCCCGCATCTTCGAGCCCTTCTACACCACAAAGTTCACTGGCCGGGGCCTGGGGCTCTCGGCCATGCAGGGCATCATCCGCGCTCATGGGGGCGGCATCCGGGTCCAGAGCGAGGTGGGGCGGGGCAGCACCTTCCAGGTGATCTTCCCCGCGGGGGTCGGGCTGGAGCTGGAGCCAGAAGTCGCCACACCCGAGGATCCCTGGTGGGGCCAGGGCACCATCCTGGTGGTGGACGATGAGGAGAGCGTCCGCCTCATTGCCGCACAGTTGCTTGGGTCCATGGGCTTCGACGTGGTGACCGCGGCGGACGGCGTGGAGGCCCTGGACTGCTACCGGAGGATGCCCATCCGGGCCGTGCTCACGGATCTCACCATGCCCCGCATGGGTGGCCTGGAGACCTTCCGGGAGCTGCGCCGCCTTGACCCCGCCTGCCCTGTGGTGCTCATCAGCGGCTACAACGAGCGGGAGGCCATCCAGGACTTCCTGGGCCTGGGGCTCGCCGCTTTCGTGCAGAAGCCCTTCGTCCGCGCGGACCTCCTGCGCGCCATGCGGAAGGCGCTGGAAGGCTGATCAGTCAGAGTGTTCGTGCAGGGCCCGGATGAGAGCCTGGACTTGGCCGTCTTCCAGGTGGGCGCCGGTGGTGATGCGGAGGCGGGCGGTGCCTTCAGGGACCGTGGGGGGGCGCACGGCGCGGACATCGAAGCCCGCGGCCTGCAGTGACCGGGCGAGGCGGACAGCTTCGACATCGGGCCCCACGGGCACCGGCACGATGGCCGAGGGTTGAGGGGGCTGGCCCAGGGCCGTGCGCAGGGTCTGGGCCAGGGCCAGGGCCCGCTCCCGCCGCCAGGGCTCCAGGCGGGCAAGGCGGAGGCCCTCCAGGCCCGCGGCCACCACCGGCGGGGGCAGGGCGGTGGAGAAGATGAAACCCCGGGCCGTGTTCAGGAGGTGGTCCCGCAGGAGCTGGTCGCAGCAGACGAACGCGCCAAAGGAGCCCAGAGCCTTGCCCAGGGTGCCCATGACGAGGGGCACCCGGCCATGAACCCCCTGAAGCTGGGCCAGGCCCGCGCCGTCGGCACCCAGGAGGCCCGTGGCATGGGCCTCGTCGATGAGGAGGAGGGCGCCCTGGGTTTCACACAGGGCCACCAGGCCGGACAGGTCGGCCACGTCCCCATCCATGCTGAACACCGCGTCCGTGGCCACCAGGGCCAGGGCCCCGGGCGGTGCCGAGGCACGCCAGGTGGAAAGCTGGGTGGTCAGGTCTTCGAGATCGCCGTGCCCGTAGATGCCCAGGTGGGCACCGCCCGCCTTGGCCAGGCGGCAGCCATCCACCAGGGAGGCGTGGTTGAGGGCATCCGAGAAGATGGCATCGCCCTGGGCCACCAGGGCCGGGAGGAGGGTGGCGTTGGCCTGGAAGCCGGTGTTGAAGAGAAGGCAGGCTTCCGTGCCCTTCCAGGCGGCCAGGGCCGCTTCCAGCTCATCGTGGAGGGGGCTGCTGCCCCTGAGCAGGCGGGCCCCTCCTGCCCCGGAACCATGGGTCGCGGCGGCCAGGGCGGCGGCCTGGGCCAGGCGGGGGTCCCGCCGGAGGCCCAGATAGTCGTTGGAACAGAAATCCACACCGGCCGCAGGCTGGATGCTGCGGTCCCGGCCCAAAGCTGAGCGTTGCTGGGCTTGCTGGAGAAGGCGTTGGCGCCAGGGAGTGGGGATCACGGAACCTCGGGCCGGGTGGCGGCAGGGATAGATGGGGGAATGTTAGGATCTATAGGGGATCCGACCAAGGGTCCTCTTTTGGAGCGTGGCATGGATTACCAGCAGTCTTGGCAGAGGTCCTCGGGTCAGGTGGAGTCCCGCCTTGATTTCGTGCGGAGCGTCTACCTCTGGCTCATGGGCGGCTTCGGTGTGGCGACCCTGGGCGCCCTCAGCGCGCCCTTCATCGCCGCAGCCCTGGTGCCCGTGGCGGGCCGCTTCCTGGTCTGGGTGCTCTTCGGGGCCCAGTTCGGCTCCCTGCTGTTCGCCAACAGCGTCCGCCGTCAGAAGCCGCTGAACCGGTTGGCCTACGGCCTCTTCACCTTCGTGTCCGGCGTCATCGCGGGCATCATCGCCCTGGTCATCGCGCAGGGATCGGGCTTCATGCCGGTCTTCCTGGCCTTCGGGCTCACGGGGGTGGTCTTCCTCACCCTCACTGTGACGGCCTTCACCTCCAAGAAGGACTTCAGCTTCCTCCGCAACTTCGTCATCGTCGGCATCACGGTGATGTTCTTCGGCAGCCTAGCGGCCATGTTCCTCCGGATGCCGGCCTTCAGCCTCGTGATCTCAGGTGTGGCGGTCATCGCCTGCTCCGCGAAGCTGCTCTGGGACACCTCCGCCATGCTCCGCACGGACGACCTCGGCGATCCGGTCGGCTTTGCCCTCTCCCTCTTTGTCAGCCTCTACAACATCTTCATCTCATTGATGAACCTTCTCGGCGGTCGGCGCCGCTAGGGGCCGTCCAAATCCAAGGAAAACCATGCTCCGTGCTTCCCTGCTCTCCCTGCTCGCCCTCGGTGTCGTCGCCCAGGTGCCCGCCAAGCCCGCCTCCAAGACCAAGGCCAAGGCGGAACAGAAGGTTGCCACCCCGCCTGTGCTGGCCCGGGTCGGTGGCCAGACCATCACCGAGGACGACTTCCAGTCTGCCTTCCGCCTGCTGGGCCAGCAGGAGCAGATGCAAGTCCTGATGATCCAGGGCGGCAAGGACGAGTTCGTCAAGCGCATGGCGGAGAGCAAGCTCCTGGCCGTGAAGGCCCAGCGCCTGGGCCTGGACAAGACGCCCGCCTACATCCAGGGCCTGAACCGCGCCAAGGACGACCTGTTGGCCCACGAATTCCTCACCAAGGAGAGCGACCGGCTGCAGAAGCAGCTGGTGCTGGCCGAGGGTGCAGTGAAGGCCTACTACGACAAGCACCCAGAGCGGTTCAAGCAGCCGGAGCTGGTGAGCGTGCGCCACATTCTCGTGACCGTGAAGCAGGCTGAGGGCCAGCCCGGCTTTAGCGATGAGGAGGCCAAGGCCCGTGTCGCCAAGGTCCAGGAGGAGCTGAAGGCGGGCGCGAAGTTCGAGGACCTGGCCAAGAAGTACAGCGATGACCCCGGCAGCAAGGACAACGGGGGCCTCTACGCCGACGCGGATCCCGCCGGCTGGGTGCCGGAGTTCGGGGCCGCCGCCCGCAAGCAGCCCCTGGGCCAGGTGGGCGAGCCCGTGAAAACCCAGTACGGGTATCACCTGATGAAGGTGGAGGACCGCAAGCCCGGCCGCCAGCTGCCCTTCGAGGAAGCCAAGGCGCAGGCGGAGAAGGGGGCCCAGCAGGAGCGCCAGATGGAAGTCTGGAACGGCCTCATGGATGGCCTCCGCAAGGAGATCCCCTTCGAGTTGGTGAAGCCTGCCGCTCCGAAGGCCGCTGCTGCAGAGGCACCCATGCCCGCCGCCGCCCCCAAGGAAGGTGCCAATTGAAGCACGTAGCCCCCCTCTTCGCCCTGCTCCTGGCGACCCCGGCCCTGATGGCCCAGGCGAAGCCGGATGCAGCCCAGGCGAAGCCGGATGCAGCCCAGGCGAAGCCAGACACCGCTTCGGCCAAGCCGGATGTCATGGAGGAGATCTTCGTGGTGGTGAACCGCCACATCATCACCCGCCGCGCCCTCACCCAGGCGGTGGAGCAGCAGCATGCGGCCCTCTATCGGGAGTTCTCGGGCAAGGTGCTGGACGAGAAGCTGGTGGACGCCCGGGAGAAGACCCTGGCGGGCCTGGTGGACGCCTTCCTGCTGGAGGACAAGGGCGCGGAGCTGGGCTCCCCCGTGACGGACGAGTACGTGCGCGCCAACATCGACGGCATCAAGAAGGAGAACAACTTCGCCACCGACGCCGACCTGGAGCGGGCCCTCAAGAGCAGCATGGGCATCACCCTGGTGGAGTTCACCAAGCGCCAGAAGCTGCAGTCCACCCAGCAGTTCGTGCTCCAGCGTGAGGTTTTCTCCAAGGTGGCCGTGGAGGACAACGAGCTGCGCGCCTTCTACGAGGACCACAAGGACGAGTACCGGCTGCCCAGCCGCTTCCGCATCCGCGAAGTGGTCATCGCCAAGGGCGCCACACCCGAGGAGCAGGCCGAGGCGCAGAAGAAGGTCGCGTTGGTGCAGGCCGAGCTGAAGGCTGGTAAGAGCTTCGAAGAGCTGGCCAAGCAGTACTCCACCAGCCCCAGCAAGGCCACCGGCGGCGACCTGGGCTGGATGGCCAAGGGCTTCCTGCGGCCCAGCCTCGAGGAGGCTGCCGTGAAGCTCAAGCCCGAGCAAGTCTCCAGCCCCATCGAGACGGACAAGGACATCTACCTCATCCAGCTCATCTCCCTGGAGGATGCGCCGGTGAAGTCCTTCGCGGAAGTGAAGGCCAAGATCCTGGAGAAGCTCCAGGAGCCCAAGGCGCAGAATGCCATGGAGCAGTACCTGGCCAACCTGCGCATGCGGGCCAATATCCGCTACCTGGTGCCCAAGGAAATCATCCTGAAGGGATAGGGTGACGGCCATGCGATTGGATGCGTTCCTCAAGAAGAGCCTGCTCATCAAGCGGCGCGAACTGGCCAACCAGCTTTGCGACGAGGGGATGGTGCGGGTGAATGGTGTGCCCCGGAAGGCCAGCCAGGAGCTGAAGGTGGATGACCAGCTGGAGTTCCCCCTCTACAACCGGGTGCTCAAGGTGCGTGTGCTGGCCCTGCCCGAAGGCAACGTGAAGAAGGCCGACCAGTGGTCCCTCTTCGAGGTGCTGGAGGACAAGCGGATCCCCCTGGAGCTGGGCTACGGCGATGAAGATCCCTTCGCCGCGCCTCCGAAGGTGCCCCGCAATCACTAGACATGCACTAGACACACACTGTCGGGTTGCCGAGTGGATCCTGGCAGAGGGATTGGAGATCTGATGGCAGAGCAGCCGAGCGTCCGACAGCTGAAGGAAGGGGATGCTTTTCAGGGTTTCCTCCTGGCCCTGGAAGCCGCCTACAAGGTGAGCACCAAGGGCAGCGAATACCTGGAGCTGAAGGTGGGCGACGCCTCTGGGGACCTGAAGGCCTTTCTTTGGGATGTCCGGGCCATCAGTGGGGACATGGAGGCGGTCCGGGCCGATGCCTTCCTCTGGGTGAAGGGCACCGTCACCAGCTACAACGGGCGCTTGCAGCTCAAGCTGGACAAGACCCGCTTCGCCGCAGACACCGAGGTGGGGGACTTCGCCGCCTTCTTCCCCATGAGCACCCGTCCCGTGCCCGAGATGCTGGCGGAACTGGATGTTTGGCTGGATTCGGTGCGGGACCCCTGGATCGCCCAGTTGCTGAAGGGGTTCTTCCGGGAGGACGCGGAGCTGCGCGCTGCCTTCGCGCTGGCTCCGGCCGCCAAGTCCATGCACCACGCCTTCCTGGGCGGGCTGCTGGAGCACAGCCTCTCAGTGTTGGGCATGGCCGAGCGGGCCTGCGCCCACTATCCAGACCTGAACCGGGACCTGGTCCTGGCAGGAGCCCTCCTCCACGATGTCGGGAAGACCGCCGAGCTGAGCTACCAGCGCAGCGTGGGCTACACCGATGCAGGTAACCTGCTGGGTCATATCGCCCTTGAGTCTGAGTGGATCAGTTCTGCCGTAGGCAAGATTGCAGGGTTTCCCGAGATGTTGCGTTTGCAAATTTTGCACATCGTCCTGAGCCACCACGGGCGCCTGGAATTTGGCTCCCCGGTGCTTCCCAAGACGCCGGAAGCCCTCCTGGTGCACTACCTGGACGACCTGGACGGCAAGCTGGAAGTGATGTTCAGAGCCATCAAGGATGAGGCTGGGAGCGGATCTTGGAGCCCCTACAACCGGGCCCTGGAGCGGATGGTCTACCGTGAACGTTGGCCCAGTATGACCCCTGTCCAGAACTGAACAGATGGGACCCCGATCGGCCACATCCGAACAGAACTTGCCCCTGCTGGAGGGGGGGCTGGGCAGGTCCGGCCCGGCAGGGTCGACGAGGAAGTGCTGACAATTCAAGGCCTGTGCCAAAGAGCTTGGGGTAGAAAATTCCTGGCACGGGTCTGGCACTAGGAGGGAGTCAACCCTCCGAGGTGCTTCATGAAGCTGTCCCGCAAAGCCAAGCGTTACGACGATTCTGTCCTTCCCGGTGAATTCCAGGGTTTCGAGACCTTCCATCAGGCCGATCTGGAATTGGACGGCACCCTGGACGGTTTCCTGCGTCGCGAAGTGGACGGGGTCCAGCTGGGCGAGATGGTGCTGGAGCGCCATGTGCCCAAGAAGCTCAGCTTCGCCAAGCTCAAGACCAAGGCCGAGAAGCTCTCAGAGCAGGTGAACTACCTCAAAGAGCGCCTGGAGATCGTGGACCACGACCGCCGGGGGATGTACATCCAGCTGCGCAGCCTGCCCCCCTATAAGGACGACACCCAGATTCAGTTCAACGAGATCAGCATCGGCAAGAACAAGATCGTCGTGAAGCGCATCGCCTTCTACCGCAAGGAAGAGGTCAAGCAGCAGGTCCCCCTCCAGCTCTCCGAACTGGAGCTGAAGCGCCTCCTGTTCGATATTCGACAGGCCATCGCGTAGGGTGGGTGATTCATGACCTAAGGTCCGGGCATGCTGCAAAATGGGCGCCTAGGGCGCCCGTTTTGCAGGTATGAGAAGCATGGGGGCATCGGTTCACGATTCCAACCAGTCCCCCAAAAAAAGGGCGCCCAAGGCGCCCTTTGATCTATTCCTACCTCGGCGTCGGCACGACGCCGAGCAGCCTCACAACATCGCCATCCAACTCCCCGACTCATTCCGGATCGGACCTTCCGGCAGGTCGCTCTCCTTGAACATGAAGTGGTTGCTGTTCCAGCTGCCGCAGCTCTCGCATCGGTCCGCGTAGTCCTGGATACGGTGCTGGCAGACGGCACACTCGTAGCGCAGCTTGAGAACACCCAGGTTGCGGAGCAGCTGGCGGTATTCGTTGAGGGCGGAGTCCAGGCGGCCGCGGCGGCTGTGGATCTTGGCCATGAAGAAGAACAGGATGGGGCTGTAGACCACCTGGCTGCGCACTTCCTGGAACAGGTCCAGGGCCTCGTCCAGGATCTCCAGGCGGTAGAGCATCTTGCCCAGGAAGAACTTGGCGGTGGTGGCGTGCTTGGAGGTGGCGGTGATGCGGCGCAGCAGGGCCAGGCCATCTTCGGGGCGACCCAGCTGGATGAAGTAGTCCTCCACCTCCTGGAGGAAGGTGCCCTCGCCGGTCTTGCGGAAGCCCTCCAGCCAGATCTCGAGGCCCTGGGCCTCCTGGTCCTGGAGGATCATGCAGCGGCCCAGGCTGAGGTAGGCCGGCACGAAGTCGGGCTCGTCCTTGATGACCTGCTGGAATATCTGGGCGGCATCCTTGTACTGGTCCGCCTCGACCTTGGCCAGGCCCACCTGGAAGGCCAGCGCTGAGCCCTGGGCCTTCTCGCCCTGGGTCATCTCCGCGGCGAAGTGGCTCAGGAGCTTCTTGTGGGCCTCAGTGGCCTCCTCCCAGCGCTGGGCTTCCATGTGGATGGCCCGGAGGCGGCGCCAGGCCCGCAGAGCCTGCTTGGGGTGGTCGGCGGCCAGCTTCTTCAGCACGGTGACGGAGGCGTCGGGGTTGCGCACGGCCATGAGGGCCTCGGCCAACTGGTAGCGGCCCTCGACCTGATCCGGCTCGTCGGTGCAGACGGACTGGTAGAGCTTCACAGCCTCTTCGGGGCTGCCGGTCTTGAGCAGGATGTCGCCCATGAGCATGCGGGCGGGGATGTGCTCCTTGCGCTGCTCGAGGATGATTTCCAGGATCTCCTTCGCTTCCCGGGGCAGGCCGTGGGCCACCAGATCACGGGCATCCTGCATGCGTTCGGAGATGCGCTTCACCAGGCGTGTGTCGGCGGAGTCATTGAGGCCGCGCACCAGCCGCACCACTTCCATGATGCCGGTGTAGAGGACGTTCAGCAGGAAGCCCAGCAGGAAAGTGATGAGGATGAGGCTCTGCAGCTTGATGCTCTCACCGAAGACCACCACTTCCCGGATGAGGAGGTCGTGGTTGGTGAGGTACAGGTTGCCGAGCACCATCAGGACCAGCAGCAGCAGGACGATGAAGAACACGTTAACTAGGCGCATGGGCGGTCCTCAAAGACTGGACCTAAGCATGACACAGGTGGGAGAGCCTTCACTCTGGCCGGTCGATCCAGGCCTTGGCCGCCTGGAGATCCGCCCACACGGCACGGCGCACGTCCTGGGTGTACTGGCGCAGCACATAAGCCGGATGGAACGTGGGCATGACGGGGATCTCGCGCCCGCCCACCGTCACACGGCGCCACTGCCCGCGCACCTTGGTGACACCTTCGCTGACGCCCACCAGCTCCCGCAGGGGCGTGGCCCCCAGGGTGACGAGGACCGCAGGCTGGACCAGTTCGATCTGCCGGTGGAGGAAGCCCAGGCAGGCCTTGGCCTCTTCGGAGGTGGGCGTGCGGTTGTCCGGGGGCCGGCACTTCACCACGTTGGCGATGTAGGTGTCCTCGCGGCGCAGGCCCAGGGCCCCGATCATCTTGTCTAGCAGCTCGCCGGCCTTGCCCACGAAGGGGCGGCCCTGCAGGTCCTCGTCCCGGCCTGGGCCCTCGCCCACGAACATGAGCCTGGCCTTGGGGGCGCCCTCGCCGAACACAAACTTCAGGCGGCCAGGACCCAGGGGGCAGGCCAGGCAGCCCTCGGTGGCCTTCTGGAGGTCCGCCAGGCTGGTGCAGGCAGCCACCTCCGCAGCGGAGGGGCAGGCACCGGGCCGATCGGGCGGCGCGTAGGGGGCGGGCAGAGCCGCGAGGGGCGGGGGGGCCTGGGGGTTGACCGCTGCGACCCGTTCCCGGGGGGGCGTCCTGGCCTGGGCCGGGCTTTGCACCGAGGTCTGGGCTTCAGGGGACTTGGCCTGAACAGTGCGGTCGGGAGCCTGGACGGAAACCAGGGGCTCGCGCACAAGGCCCATCACCCCGAGGTCCTCGAGGGTGTCACGCCAGGCTTGGAGAGGATGTTCCATCCCCTTCAGCGTAGCCGGAACCTTCCCCAGGTTCCTGGCATCCTAGGGCATCGGAGACCCTGAATGACGCAGTCCCCCCCGGAAACCCCGTTCGGCACCCAGGAGGCCTTCCATACGGCCTTCGCGGAGCTGTACCCCCGGCTGGTGAGCTATGCCCGCCGCTACGGGGCCATGTTCCCGGAAGACATCGCCCAGGAAGCCTTCGTCATCCTCATGCAGCGGGAGCAGGTGGTGGAGCACCCCACGGCCTTCCTGTATGGCACGGTCCGCACTCTGTCCCTCACTGAGCGACGCCCCATGAAGAACCAGAACCTCAGCCTGGAAGTGGTCTCGGAGCCGGGCATGGCCGCGAAGGCCGAGGACCTGGTCCTGAACCAGGAAGTGCGGGAACGCATGCGCCTGCTGTCGCCCACCTTTCGCGAGGCGCTCTGGCTCTTCGTGGTGGAAGGCCTCTCCATCCGCGAGATCGCCGAGATCCTCGATATCCCCGAAGCGACCGTGAAGACCCGAATCCACCGGGCCAAGGCCCAGCTCAAAGAACAGCTCAATCCCTCTGGAGGCGCCCATGTCGTCCTGGTCTGATCCCGCCCGGCGCTTTGAACCTGCTGAGGACGTCCAGCTGCGGGCCGAACTCCGCGATCTCCTGGGCCTCGGCGCTCAGCTGGAGACCCAACCATCCATGGCCGCCGAAGCGAGCCCCGAGCTGACGGCCCTGGCCGAAGACCTCCGCCGGGAGGCCCAGCGCCGCAGCCGCACCCAGCGCAAGCGTCCCACCTGGGGCCTGCTGGCCGCCGCCGCCCTGCCGATCCTGGCCGCCCTGGGCGGACTCAGCGGCTGGGGCCTCCAGCAGAAGCACCGAGCCGATGCCCTGGCCCTCCAGACCCAGGCCCAGGAGCAGCAGCTCACCCAGTTGGCCTCCACCCACGCCACCGAGGTGGCCCGGGAGCGTCAGGCCAAGGAGGCCGTGGTCCAGCAGCTGCAGCTGGCTTCCCAGCGCCCCGGCCGCCGCTTTGAGCAGAATCTCGTCATCCCCGTGGAGAAGCCCGTGAAGGGCGGCAGCGAGGACTTCCAGCGGGTCAAACAGAAGCCCTAGAAGCCATAGCCCACAGCATCGGTACGGTCTTGGCAAGGCTTAGGGTAAGGTGTGCCTATGGCCAGCAATCCCCTGCTCCTCCTCATCCTGCTCCTGGCAGCGCTCTCCACCATCCTGGCTGGGATGGGTGTGTTCGGAAACAGCCGTCCCCCGGATCCCCGCCTGAACTCCCTGCTCAACGACCTGGATGACATCAAGGGCGTCCTGTCCCAGATCCAGAAGTCCGTCCTCCAGACCGAGCGCAAGCTCGAAAAGGAGATCCAGACCTCCCGCACTGAGAACCGCGAAGTGGTGGAGAAGCTGGCGGAAGTCATCGACAAGCGGCTGAAAGAACTCGCGTAGGCGTGACCTGCCCGATCACCCCGCCTGCGAGTGATTCGCCGGGGTCCACCCTCGCTCGTTCAGGAGCTTGACGCCCTGGATGCGGGTGAGGCGGAAGGACATCTCCTCTTGGTGGAGATGGCAGAAGGCCAGCAGGTGGTCCTCCTGGATGGTGCGGGGCGAGACCCGGCGCAGCTGCGTACGGTGCGCAGCGGGGGGCAGGTAGGTGAGCTCCACCATAAGGGTGTGACCTGCGGCGTATTCGAGGATGCGCTGCACCTCTTCGGCCAGCTGGTCCTCACCGCCTAGGTGCAGCATGGGGATGCGTCGCTGCACTTCCTGGTAGAGGGAGGGATCCTCGTCGTGGAGCCGCTGGATGGCCGAGCGTACCATCTGCTGGACGGGCTCCAGGTGGTGGTTCATGCCCTTCTCGTCCACGAAGGCCAGGGCCGCCAGGGCCCAGAGGTAGAGCTTCTCGTCCGCGTCCACACTGAGGGCCAGGAAGCGGCCGGGCTTGGGCATGAAGCCGGCCTGCTTGAGCAGAGCGTGGGCATTGCCGTCGCCGCGCACCTCCAGCACCGTGTCGGAGAGGGAGCTCAGCTTCAGGGGCCCGAGTTCGGGGCGCAGCTTCAGCTCATCGGCCAGGTGGGCCGTGCGGGCCCGCACCAGGCGGACACCCTGCTGGACCTCCACCTCGCCCACGCGGCGGGAGAGATCCTCCAGCAGTTGCAGCAGCGGCTGGGGCAGGGTCTGAGTGGTGGCACCCAGGCGCGGACCCAGCTCCTCCAGGGGAACACCTGCGTCCAGGGCCCGCACCAGGGTGGCGTGGCTCACCCGGAAGGTGCCCATGGCGTCGAGGGATTCCACATCGGCCAGCTGGGCCAATTGCAGGAGCCGGTGGGGATTCTGCAGGAGGGGGGTGAGCAGCTCCAGGGTGGGCTGCAGGATCATGGCCTGATCCTGCTCCAAAGGCTGCCAGTGGGCGGCAGTGGTCTTGAGATCCCGCAGCAGGTACTCGTGGGCCAGGGCCTCGCCATGCTCCGTGAGGCGCAGGTGGGCGAAGCCCGCGTCGCCCTGGATGATGCCCATGCGACCCAGGAAGGGCAGGAACACCGTGCGGGTGCGCTCCTCGTCCAGGGGGTGGAGGGTCTTCAGGAAGCCCAGGAAGGGCTGCACGGCCAGGGTCTGGCTGCGGCGCTCCAGGAGGTGCTGCATTAGGAAGTGGCGGTCCTCCGCCGGGGGCATGCCCCAGGCCTTGAGGTCGTGCTCCAGCAGGCTGGCGAAGGCGCGCTCGGCCACCCAGCGGGGCGGATGGCTGGTCACGGCGGGCAGGAGGGTCTCCACGCGGCCATCGCGGTTCCAGAGCAGACCAAGGCGGTGCATGAGGGTGAACAGCAGCGTGGCGTCCTGCTCCTCCTGGAGCATGGCGTTGCGGTGCATGAGCTGACCCAGCTCCTTCTTCGCGGGCAGGCCGCCCTTGAGCACCCGCAGCCCCGCCACGCAGCGCAGCAGGACACTGGTGAGGGCCAGGGAGAAGCGGAAGGGCTCGGCGGCCTTGAGGCGCACCTCGGCGGGGGCGGCGAAGCTGAGGGCCCCGTCGTCGAAGTCCTCCAATGCGTCTGCCACGCGCTCGGCGACGGTCCAGCCCTTGCCATCGGGCAGGATCAGACCCAGGCAATGAAGGGTATTCAGATCCTCGGAACCGGGCAGCGCGCCATCACCGGCCAGGTGCTTGAGGGCCACCAGGCAGGCGCTGTTGAGGTCCGCCAGGGTGTCGGACAGGCGCTTGTGGTCCTCCAGGTGGAAGACCATGGTCTTAAGCAGGCGCAGACGCCCTTCGGGGCCATCCTCAGAACGGATGGGAATGGGCAGGCGCCTCCGTTCGCAGATGACGCGAAGCTGCTCATCTGAGCAATTCGAGAGAAGCTGGAAGTGCGTGTGCGGCATGGGCACCCGTGTACAGACGATCGTCCAGTGTCCCACGAAAGGGCTTTTTCCTCACGCGGGAATTCCGAGATGGGGCCTCCTGTTGAAAGACGCGCTCAGTCGGGGGTCTGCAGATGGTGGGTGGGACCCCTGACGCCATCGCTCATGACCAGGTCGAAGCGCTGGCTGGTGGTCTGGATGACCCGGCTACCGCCGGCGAGGATGGCGATGACCTCACCGCTGTTGCTGTCCCGGACCAGCACCGCGGGATGGGCGGACGCATCCCAGACGAAGTGGACATGGTTCGCATCCAGGCGGCGGGCTTCAGGCTGGCCCACGACAAGGCTGGCGGTGGCCCCAGTGGAGCGCACCTGGGTGGTCACCTTGCCGACCTGGAGGATGTCCAGGCCCGCGATGGCGTCGAGCACGGAGGCTTCCAGCGGCAGGGCCACCAGGAAGTGCCGCTCCTGCTGGTTGGGCAGGCAACCCGCTTCGACCAGTTCCAGAGCGGTGGAGAACAGGGTGGCGCCCGCAGCGTCCAGGCACCGGAGGCTGTACTCCCCGGAGCCGGGCTGGGCGGTGGGCTGAGCTAGGGTGCGGAAGGAGGGCAGCAGTTCCACGGTGCCGTCCTGGTGGATGATGCCCCGCACGATGAGGGATTCCTTCCGGGAACTGGCCACCTTCAGTGGAGCGTCCTCGGGACCCACGACCAGGAAGCCGCCGGTGCCGTTTCTGAAGTCCAGGATCTTCCGGTAGACGTAGTCGCTGACCCAGTTCGGATGGCAGTAGGACATGATGTCCTTGTAACCGGTAGGGGTATACACGCTGCCCAGGATGCTGTCGTACCCGAAGACGCCGATGCTAGCGCCCGCGTAGGGGTAGTTGGGGTCGGGCGTATCCGAGACACCACAGGGGCTGTGGGCGCGCCCCATGTTGTGCCCGGTCTCGTGAGCGAAGACCTCCGGGAAGTTGCCGCCGTCGTTGTAGCCGGTCTTGTCCCAGCCGATGGCGGTGCGATAGCGGAAGTTGTCCGCAGAGCTGGTGGGCACGTAGCCCAGGCCCGCCACCCCGGAGCTGTAACTGACGTTGAGCGCACCATAGTAGTAGCGGTCCGTGGCGGCGTCCGCGGTGTGCTTCACGGCCAGATCGCTGAGCAGAGTGTTCCAGCCAGTGCCATCGGAACTGAGTGTGGACACTGAGCCCGTGAAGGTAGCACCAACCTGGACATCGACCGTGGCTACCGGGTACATCTTGGCCAGTCGAGCCACCCAGGTGGCCTGGTTGGCGGCACTGGCGTCACCGGTGCCGCTGGAGAGTACGACCGGGAAGATGGTGGTCTTGAAGGTGGGCACTGTGGTCACGGCCAGGTTGCTGCTCAGGGTGTTGTTGGTCTTGTCGGCCTCTACCACGGCCCCGCCCGGATCCACTTCCGCCATTAGGCTGAAGCCGCTGCCGCTGGGCGTGGTGAGGTCCGTGCCCGGAACCACCAGGTTCCAGCTGGAGCTGAGGGTGGATTCATCCAGCACGGTGGGAACGCTGGTCCTGGTGGCGAGAATGGTCTTGGGATAGCCGCTCACCGCCACACCGTTGTTCTTCAGGGTGACGCGGACACTGGGCGTGGCTGTGTTGGTCTGGTTGGCCAGGACGAAGACCCGGATCAGACCCGGCTTGCCGGCCACGAGGGGCACGGCGTTGTCCAGGGTCTGGGTGCTCTGCGTGAGCTGTACCCGGTCCGCATGGAGGTCCAGGTTCGAGGCTGCGGTATTGAGGGTGAAGGTCCGGGGGGCGGCGCTGCCGCCCGGGGAGCTGACCACCAGACTGCCGGTGGTGGCCCCCGTGGGGATCACGAAGCTGATCTGGGTGGCGCTCTGGGTGAAGGTGGGAATGGCCGTGCCATTGAGGGTGACCGTGGTCCCCGCATAGCCCAGGTACGTGCCTGAGAGCACCACGGGAGTGCCCACGGGGCCCTGGGTGGGGTTCATGGCCGTGACCGTGGGGGTGCCATAGACCACCGAGAAGGTGGCGGCGGAGCTACCCGTGCCCTGGGCATTGGTAAGGTTGATCGGCGCGGCGCCAAAGGCGGCGCCCGCAGGGACCGTGGCGCTTAAGCGAGTGTCATCGAGGAGGGTGAAGCTGGCGCTGACCCCGCCGATCTGCACATTGGCCACACCGAAGAAGTTGCCGCCCGAGATCTGGACGGTCTGCTCCGCGGGCAGGCCGGAGGTTGGCGTGAAGCTGGTAATGAGGGGCTTGAGGTCCGCCGCACTGGGCACCAGGATGTTCGCCGTGACGTCATCCAGGACGAAGCTCGTGGCCAGCTGGGCATCTTCCGTGGTCTTGAAGGAGAGCCGCACCACCTGGCCCTTGTAGGGCAGCAGGGACACTGAGTAGGCCGTGTAGTCGGCAGCGTCCAGGTTGGACTTGGTGAGCAGGGTGCCCAGGACGGCATTCGACGTGTTGAGGGCCGCGACCGTGAGGGAGTCCGTGGCCTTGGTGCCGGTCTCCGCCGTCAGGATCTTCAGGTAGAAGGTCACCGCGGCCGTCGTCGCCGAGGCTGGCACGTAGAGATCCTGGTAGATCTGGTCTGAGGCCACATAGCCGTACCCTCCCAAGAAGGCGAAATAGGTGCCCCCGTGGGCCACCACCCCTGTCACACCTGCCGTGGCGGCGGTCTGGATGACCCCCGTATCCCCCTGCCAGGCCATGGGAGCGCTGCTTTCGAAACCCGTGTTCAGCAGCACCTGGGCCTGGGGCGATGGGGCGGCGATGGTGTAGGCCGAGCTGGAGCCGGAACCGGCGGAGGTGGTGACGGTGATGACGCCAGCCGTGGGAGCAGCCGGGGCCGTGGCCTGGATCTGGGTGTCACTGGTCACGGTGAAGCTCGAGGCCTGGACGCCGTTGAACTGCACCTGGGTGACACTCATCAGGTGGGTGCCCGTGATCGTCACCACCGTGCCTGAACCGAGGGTGGTGGGGCTGAAGGAGGTGATGGTCGGGGCCGGTGTGGGCGTTGGCGTGGGTGTGGGCGCCGGGGCAGAACCACCGCCCCCCCCGCAGGCAGTCAACAGCAACAGGGTGCTGAAAAGCACCGTCCGTGCGAGGGGGAAGCTCATGGAATCTCCTGGGGGAGTCGGACAGAAATGCCAAACTTTATTGCGCGTTCAGGGTGCCTACGGTGACCGTCATGGGCGTCAGGGCTCCAGTCCCGTCCAGGACCAGGCACTTGGTGGCATCGGCGCTGAGGGTGACCGCCCCCTGGGCCGTGAGGCCATTGAGGTCCAGAGCCAGGCGCAGCAGGGGGGCATTCATGGCCACAGGGCTGCCCGCGCCCTTCTGCGCAACCGTGACCTGGAGGACCCCGCTGGCCACCTTGGCTTTGAGGATCTGGGGCGCCGTGCCCAAGTTGAAGACTGTGCCGTTCTGCACGTAGGTGCCCGCTGCGTCCGTGGCACCCACGTTGGTCCAGGTGACCTTGGTGGGGTCTGCGCTGAGGCTGGCCGAGATGCCGGATCCCGCAGCACCCGAAGGGCCGACCAGGTCCAGCACCAGGTGGGTGGTGGTCGAGAGGGCTGTGTTCTTCTTCAGCAGGTAGGTGCCGCCGGTGGGGTCCGTGTAGGCCAAGGACGTGGCGTTGGTCGGGGTGTTGTTGCTGGAGCTGCCGCCGCCGCCACCGCAGGCCAGGAGAGCAGCCAGGCCAAGGAGGGCGGGAATGGAAAGGAGCTTCTGCATGGGGGTCATGGTCGTCTCCATCACAGACCGGCCAGGAGGAGGCTGAGGTCTGCGCCATTCACGAGCCCGTCGCCGTTTAAGTCGCAGCTGGCATTGGCGGTTCCGTAGGACTTCGCGAAGAAGAGCAGATCCCGGAGGTCCGTGACGCCGTCTCCGTTGAGATCCAGGCTTCGAACGGTGATCGAGGCGGTGCCCACCTGGCCCGAGAAGGCGTTGGTGGCCGTCACAGTGAAGGTCCCGAGTGTGGTGGCGGTGAAGAGACCCGTGCTGCTGATGCTGCCGCCTCCCGAAAGGGTCCAGGTGACTCCCTGGTTGGTCGTCGTGACTCCAGTGACCACGGCACTGAACTGGGCCGTGCCGCCCACCACGGTGCCGGCGCTGGTGGAGCTGACCTTGACCGTTACGGAACCGGGTGCGACGAGGGAAACTGTGGCGCTGCCTGAGCGGGTGGGGGCTGCAACGCTGGTGGCCGTAACGGTGTAGCTGCCCGCGGCCAGGCCGGTGGCGTTGAAGGTGCCCGAGCCGTTCACGCCGGTGCCCGTCCAGGTGACGGAGGTATTGGTGAGGGGGCTGGCCGTGGCACTGAAGGCCTTGGTGCCAGTGCCCGTCACCATTTCAAAAGTCGCTGGGCTCACGGCCACGGTGACGGCGCTGGGCGCCACCAGGGTGAGGGTGACGCTGCTGGTGCTGACCGGGGTGTCCACGGTGGTGGCTGTGACCGTGGCCGCGGTGCCAGAGGCAGGTGCCGTGTAGGTCTGCGCCACGCCGTTGGCCGTGGGGCCCGCGGCAATGGTGCCGGTGGTGGCCGTCCAGGTGACCGTGCTTGTGGTGCCGTTGGTGACCGTGGGCGTAAAGGCCTGGGTGCCGCCGTTGATAAGGGTGGCGGTGGCAGGGGACAGGGTGACGCTGGGCGAGGTGGCGGTGCCCGCCAGCTCCCAGATGCCGCGACCCCAGGTGGCAACCCTGATGACCGAGCTGTCCGGAGCCACCCAGATATCCGTGACCCGGCCCTGGGGGAGGCCTGTGCCGAAGAGGCTCCAGGAGGTGCCGCCATTGGTGGTGCGGTAGACCCCGATCCAGGTCGCGGCGTAGACCGTATTGCCGGTGGCATCGCCCGGATCCACGGCCAGCTTGGTGACAGGCACATCTGGCAGTCCGCTGTCAGCGCGGTTCCAGGTGCTCCCACCATTGATGGAGGCCGCCACGTGGGCTGCCGCCGCCAGACTGGATTCCGAGCAGACGTAGAGGTGGCTGTTGCTGGCCCAGGCTACGTTAGCGTTGTAGCCGGTCCAGCCGATGTTCTGGCCGTCGGGTGGCGTAGCGCCCAGAAAGATCTCGTTCCAGGTGCTGCCGCCGTCGCTGGTGAGCAGCAGGTAGCCCCCGTTGCCCGCGGCGCCGATGCGGAGGAGATCAGTGGGGCTCACTCCGATCCCGTGGCTGACGGAGCGAATGAACCGGGCGGCGGGCCACCCACCGACACCGGCCGTGCCGATGGTGGTCCAGGCGGTGCTGCTGCTCATGAAGATCTTCTTGCTGTTGGTTCCGGTGCCGTTGTTGCCATAGGTGAAAAAGATCTGGCCCGTGAGGTCGGCCTTGGCGGTGGGGGTGATCAGTGGCGTTACGAAATAGTAACTGGTGCCCCCGTCGGTGCTGCCGGTGCTGCCGAGCCCGCTGGTGAAGGTGCTGAACTGGCTCTGATCCGTGACGGGATTGGTGGTGGAGCGCCGAATGGCGTTGTAGGTATAGGAACTCATGGAGACAGCGTTGTTGGCCTGACTCCAGCCCACACCGAACCCATCCCCGCCCCGGACCTGGTTGAAGGTGGAGGTTGTGCCCACCCGGATGCGGGTGCCGTTGTCCTGGATGCCCGTGAGCACACTGCCGGTCGTGGCTGGGTTGGAGATGAGGGAATAGTGCAGGTGGTTCACGAGGCCGGTGTTCTTGCTGTCATCCCAGCTGGTGCCGCCATTGGTGCTGGTGAAGAGACCTCCATCCGTGCCGAAGTAGAGCCTGGCGGTGCCACCCAGGTTGCTGAAGGCGGCGCAGTGGCAGTCCGCGTGCACGTAGGGCAGGGAGCCGGTGCCACTGCCGGAGCTGGGTAACCAGTTGCTGATGAGGGCCCAGGTGGTGCCCCCATCCGTCGTCTTCGCCGTGGATACATCCCCGCCCAGATAGACCGTGTTCCTGCCAGAATCCGTGGGGTCCACCAACAGCATGTGGTTGTACCAGGCCTGGCTGTGCATGAGGTTCAGGTCGGTCTGATCCTGGTTGGTGCCGACGTTGGTGGCGGCCTTGGTGGTCATGCCCAGGGCGGTCCACGTCTGACCGCCGTCCGCCGAGCGGAAGAGGTCCAGCTGGGCCGCCTCTGTTTCAGGGCCGGTGCCCTTGGCGGCGGCGAAGGCGTAGACCACGGCATCGCCAGGGGCCCCTACCCCCAGGGTGGTGCGACCAGCGCCAGTGTACGTGGCGCTCGAAATGGTCGTCCAGGTGGCGCCGCGATCTGTGCTCTTGAGGAGGCTGCCAGTACCGTCTGAGGCGACCGTGCTGGCCAGCCAGCCCGCTGAGGTCTGGGCGAGGCTCCAAACCCATCCAGTGGCCGAGGCCACTGCGGAATAAGTGGCGCCTCCATCCACGGAGCGAAACAGGCCGGTATTGGTGCCCACCAGGACAATGTCCTGGGTCTGGGAGGTGTCAACTTTGATGTCAAGGATGGTGCTGGCGGTGCCCAGGGCGGCATGGGTGGACCAGGTGGAGCCGCCATTCGCCGACTTGATCATGAAGCCGCCCACCCCCGCATCGAAGGGGTCGCCGGCGCCCACGTAGAGGGTGCTGGTGCTGCGTCCGAAGGCTGCGGCGCCCGCCATGGTGCTGCCCACGAAATCCGTCATTGGAGTCCAGGTGGGGGGGGTGCTGAGGAAGTTGGTGGTCTTCCAGAGGCCGCCGCCGGCTGCGAGCAGGTAGAGGGTGTTGCCTGTGGCGTCCGCGGTGTCGGGCAGGATGGTGCGGGGGCGCCCACTATCCACCTTGTTGAGGGTCACTCCGTTCTGGATGAAGGCCGCCGTGGTGGGCCCAAGGCTCACCCACTGGGTGCCGCTGACGGCGGCGGCGCGCTCGGGGCCAAGAAGGTTCGGGAACTGGGCGGGGTATCTGGTCCGCTCCCGTTCGGCCTCGGAGAGCAGGCGCTGGGCAAAGTCGGGGCCCAGGTCGCCACCCATGCGCTCCCGGAACCATTCCAGGCGGCCCCAGGCCTCGTCCTGGACCTTGACATCGTCCCCGCGGGTGAAGCGCTTGTAATTCAGCTGCCGGGCCTTGTAGGCATCGTCCTGAGCCGCCAGGGACAATGACGCCAGCCAAAGAGCAAGAAGGGTACTTGTGGCAGCGGAACCCATGGGTGACTCCTGGGGATCCACGGGAGGTCTGAGGTGCCTTGTCGGGCTCGTGGAGTCTGAAAACTATATGCTTTATTCGCCAGCTTGTTGACTGACTGTTTCTTCATGCCCATGAAGCAGTGGCGCGTTTCCGGGCCGTGATTTTACTGGCCCCATGCGGATTCCACAGCATCGCCTCACGAGCTTTCGTTGACCCAGCCCCATCCTGCCCACTACGCTCAAAGGTTTGGGTCTGCCTTACCGTGATCGCACTCCGTCCCGATAATCCCCTGATCGTCCAAAGCGATCGCACGCTGCTCCTGGAAGTGGCGCATCCCTCGTTTGAGGTGGTGCGGGATGAGCTGGCCCGCTTCGCGGAGCTGGTGAAGAGCCCCGAGCACATCCACACCTACCGCATCACGCCCCTGAGCCTCTGGAATGCCTCGGCTTCGGGGGTGTCCTGCACGGAGATGGTGGAGACCCTGAATACCTGGTCCAAATACCCGGTGCCTCAGAACCTACTGCAGGAGATTGAGGACCACGGCACCCGTTACGGCAAATTGCGCCTGGTGGCCAAGGGGGATCGGCTGGCCCTGGAGATGGACGACCGCGGCCTCTTCTGGGAGCTGGAGAACCAGAAGTCCCTGCAGGGTCTGCTGGCGGAACCCTACCCGGATGAGCGGGGCATCTACCTGCAGACGGGCATGCGCGGCGAGGCCAAGCTGCAGCTCATCCGCCTGGGCCACCCCGTGCAGGACATGGCCGGCTACAAGCCCGGGGACCCGCTGCCCTTCGAACTGGCTCCCACCCTGAAGCAGAGCGGCAAGCCCTTCGGTCTGCGCCCCTACCAGCAGGCGGCCGTGGACGTCTTCCATGCGGGCGGTGGCCCCGAAGGTGGCGCGGGCGTGCTGGTGCTGCCCTGCGGCGCGGGCAAGACCGTCATCGGCATCGGCTGCATGGGCAGCCTCCAGACCCACACCCTGGTCCTGACCACCAATGGCACCGCCGTGAAGCAGTGGAAGCAGGAGCTGCTGGACAAGACCAGCCTCACCGAGGATCAGGTGGGTCTCTACATGGGCGATGTGAAGGAGATCAAGCCCGTCACCATCGCCACCTACCAGATCCTCACCTACCGCAAGAGCAAGAATGGCCCCTTCGAGCACTTCAAGATCTTCGAGGCCGCCAACTGGGGCCTGGTGATCTACGACGAGGTTCACATGCTGCCCGCGCCCATCTTCCGCGCCGTGGCGGAGCTGCAGGCCAAGCGGCGCCTGGGCCTCACGGCCACCCTGGTGCGCGAGGATGGCAAAGAGGAAGACGTATTCAGCCTCATCGGCCCCAAGCGGGTGGATGTGCCCTGGAAGATGCTGGAGAAGGACGGCTTCATCGCCACGGCCCACTGCCTGGAGATCCGCGTCCCCCAGCCCACGGACGAGCGCATGGAATACGCCGTGGCGGACCAG
>CAIWKE010000023.1 GCA_903913215.1 uncultured Holophagaceae bacterium | reverse complement strand
TTTGCAATATGTTCTTCAACTTCTTGCATGCCATTGGATAGGCTAGCAAACTGTTCGCCATTGGTTTCCGCAACTCGACCCAATTCCAGGCGCACGCTACCGACCTCAGCACGAAGTGTTGATTCAACCTGAGCCTTTGAACTCAAAGCCTCATCGCGCAGCAGTTGGAGTTCCTTGTTCACTTCCTCGGAGATTCTCTTTAGGTGTTTGTCGACCACTTCATGTTGTTCCTCAACCTGCTGAATCAACTGCCTTGAAACTTCCACCACTTTAACGACCTGGATATCAAATTGTGCCACCATGTCTAGCTTAGTTGCCTTCACTTCTTTCGCAATTTGGATGAGTTTCTCCGCTCCGTTCTCGGTCAGCCCCTTTAAAGCGAAATACTCTTTGACGAGATTTTCTAGCTTCTCAGATTGTTCTTTCAATTCACCATGCTGTGTTTCAATTTTTGCGGTATGAGCCTGGATACAGTCCGCTTGAGCCTTTAGACCGATCTGCTGATCATTAAGTACCGATTGCTGGTTTGAGAGCATCTTCGATTGCATGATGCTGATCATCAACAACTGCCCGATGGTCTGCGAGAAATCCGCCTGAACCTCTACAGCACTTAACTGAGCATTCTTCAGATCCCCGCGGTGCCATAAACGCCCGAGCGCGGAGCGTTTTTCGTAATCCGTTCGAAATTTTTTGAGATCTCCGAGTTTATTATAATTATCTCTAAATTTAGACATCACACTCTTGATATCGACCAATTCCATCAGGTCTCTACTGATCTCAATGGTGGCGAGTTCGGCAACCACTTCAGACATATTCAAACTCCTTGGGCGATACCCGAATTATTCATTGAGCAGATCATCCAGTTTGGATTGCAGTTCCACCTTACGTCGGGCCTGCACATCGAAGATACCGATTATGGATTCACGGTTAGCACTTGTCCTTTCGATGTGCATGACTGTCGAATCGACATAGCAGGCCGCGATGGCATAGGTACTGTGGATACGGCAGTACTCTGCTAGGGCCATGCTATACATTTCTGAAGTTCGGTACTGCTCTATTAACCAAGTTTCAAGTCGAACAACGGCTTCAGCTTGGGCGTCCGCGTTGGTCTCAAAGGATTCAAGCAATTCTGTTCCCTTAGATGACAGCCAGTCGAACAATTGGTCGAGCCCATACACGACCAGGGCCGTGATGATTCCAGTAATGATCCCAGTGATGACGGGCGAAATCATGTCGGCCAGTGGAAGGAGAATCGGGATGGAGGCAATGAATCCCTTGACCGATTCCTGCAAGAGCATGCCGATGGCGGTGGTGATGACAGCAGCGATTATCTTGCTAGCTTCTCGGGCAACCTCCATGGCCGGCATATCTGCTGGTGGGTTCAACATCAACTTGATCGCTCGCCAAAGTCCTTTCAGGCCTTCCCGGATGATCGTTACGACCTTTGCAGAAGTCGTAACAACGCAGTTGATCAGATAGGTCAGGAAATTACTAATAAAGCCTTGTACACCACCATCCAGCAGTGCATGCAAAGCGTCCTTCAATTTATCAACAACCCTGCGCATCACTCGCTTCAAACTCGCGATCAGTCGATCAATCAGATTCTCATCGCTCTCTTTCTCGTTTAGAAGCGTCTTGATCTCGGAGAAACTACCACTAACAAACGCATGCAATAGCACGCCAAAAGCGTGGCGTAGTGCGTTACGAGCGGCCATCTCTGCGCCGCTCTTCAACAGTTCTCCACCTTGCTTATGGATTTGGGCCTTCAACTTCTCCGCATCCAAATGAGATTCGCCACGCGCTTTGGTGGATTTGAGAAGATCTACATCAACATTAAAGGATTCAGCGTTCGTCTTTCCAGGATCCTTTGAACGTTCTGCTTGAGCCCATTTAACCTTATCCTTGTCCTGCATAGACTGATTAATGTCACCTTCAGCAGGCACCAAATTGTGAGGATGACTGGCCGCCTTAACTCTTTGTTGATCGTCCATAAATAGATTTGCACGCGGATCAGTCTCAATTGATTTTACCGGTATCACATGGTCCAGGTGAGTTCGACCATCTCGGGGCAAATCACGCCCGGTGTAAGCGCTATTGATTGGATCAGGTTGTTGGAACATTGCCTTGCGAAGTGCAGGCAAGGGTTCATCGTATGCTGAGCGATCGATTGGGCCTTCACTCTTACTCTTGAAGTTCTCGAATCGGGCCTGGTCTGCGGCAGTGGCTGTGATTCCTTGCTCGAAGTTGTGAACCGTGGTTACCGCACCTCCGTCGATATCATTGAACATGGCGGGTGTGAGACCGAATGGTCCGATGATCTGACGCAGAACTTCTTGCTGGCAACTCTCCAACAAGTTGTTAAAGCGCTCTTCTCGCAGTTCGGAACTGCGTTTCGGTTTTCCTTTCGCGGGTCCTGATTGTTCTGCTTTCATGGGTCCTCTGCCTCCACAACACTCAACCTCAATTGAAGGACACGAATCATTCCGCTAAATTAACAAGCTCAGAACGGACGCTACGCTGGGGTCCAGTTCCATCGTGGCTGGCAGCGACAATCCGGCAAGAGTGTTGATCCAGTCCCGGTCCGTCCGAATTGATAGAATTTCAAGCTGTGAGGTTTCACCTGTTTTGATTACTTTAAACAACAACTCATCAATGGCGAGAAGTGTCGGATCACCCTTCAAATCTAGCAAAGCCTGAAGCTTGCCTCCTCTCAAATCTAGTTCCATAGACTTCACAGAGCCTATTTGCTCTAAATCAACCCCAGTCGCTTTGCGCAGAATTAAATTGAGCAAGGCAAGTCCAGCCTTGGACGCCGCCAACTTCTCGGCCACCTTCCTGGCGGAGTCTAGAAAGTCCATTATCTTGCTCCTTCTGAATGAACTTCATGAATTTTACAGTTCAAATGACCTAGCTATCTATTTTGTCGTAATGAATTTTATTCCCGCCAGTAGAATTCCCACAATACTACCTACGACAGCCCCATTCAGCCTGATGTATTGAAGATCCGACCCGACCTGTCCCTCGATCTGGGCCACGAGGTCATCGTCGGAGAGCTTGGCGAGGCTGCCAGCTACCATCTCACCAATGACGCCGTGGTTCCTCTGGACGAGGTCGAGGATGGTTCGTCGCACCCAGCCATCGAGGTGGGCTTGGGTATCGGGCTCCTGCTTCAGTTCATCAATGAGGTTGTCCAGCACCTGGTCGAGCAGGTGATTGAGGTGGGCATCAGGGTCGGCCAGTTCCTGCTTAAGGGTCTCCTGAAGACGGGTAAGAATACGGGTGAGGATGGGAGCCAGTTCTGCATGCTCCAGCATGCGGCGCTGAAACGCATCGAGGGTGGCACAGGCCTCTGGATCATCCTGGCGCAACCTGCGGGCGAACTCGAGCAACTGCTCGTCCAGCTTGCCGCGCAGAGGGTGGATTGAGTCTCGCTGGATGCCATGTAGGCTCTTGGCGAAGGCGTGGCTTAGGGTGCCAGTTACCTCCTCATAGTCGAAGAAGAGTTCCCCAGCGGTGCCTTTGATCCGTTCCCACAAGCCCTTTCCCTTGTAATGGGCCATGGCCTGTTCAAGCATGTTCCGAATCGGACGATCGAAGTCCCCCTGCTCTGCGCTGTGCGTGAGGCTGGAGGCCAGAAAATCCCAGAGCCCGGCCGTGTCCCCAGCGAGGACCCTGGTCTCCAGCCATTGCCCCACCGAAGGCCCGAGTTCCAGGTCGGCAAGCTGATCGCGCAAGGCCCGCTCTAGAAATCCGGCGATGCTCGGAGTGTCCAGGCTGCCCGCCAGTCGCCCCAGCAGATCTCGGATGGCTTCAACCACCTGGGCCCGCGCCGATGGCGTGGCAAGGTGCTCTAGGATGAAGCGGCTGGCGCTGAGGCGCCCGAGGTGCTCAGACAGGGTTTCCGGCCCGAGCCAACGGTTCTGCACCATGTCCACGATGCCCTTGGAGAGGGTTTCTCGCTTCTCCACCAGGAGGTTGGTATGGGGAATCCGGAATCGCTGGGAGGGGATAGGCCTAAACAGGGCCGACACGGCGAACCAGTCCGCCAGCCCGCCGACCATGCCCGCCTCGAACCCGGATTGAACGATGCCCCAGCCCGGATGTGCGAGGAATCCGATGTACCGGGTGGCTTCCATCACCGAGAAACCGGCGGCGGCTGTCAACAGGGATATCGTACCTAGATGGTTGGGCTTGGCCATGGGTTACTCCTGAAGCAGTTGGGTCAATCGAAGAGGCTTTCAAAGAACCCGTGAACCATGTCACCAAGGAGGTCGAACTTCCCTTCTGTGAGGACTTCCTCTACGGCCATAACCAGTCCGATTACCGCTAGGGCCTTCCCAAATTCATCTGCTCTCTGCTGTGCTTCGTGGGGGCTGATCGCGGTCATGGCATACTCCCGGCTGCATTGAGTGTGCGTGTGGTTGGGCGTCAGTAACTGTCGTTTTAAATGAACTGATTCGATTTCTATAAGCGTCAATTTCTGTTTCTATATTCCCCTTACCGTCATTGGCGGCAACACGAGAGGCCATGGACTACGGAATGGAGCCTGGGGTGCAGGAATAATGATCCAGGTACAGGGCAACAAGAAACATCGCGGTTTCCTGGAATGGCTAGGCCAAAAGCAGGGCACACAAGGTCACTCGTTTACACCTTCATTTCGCGGTCCCGAAATCCCCATTTTCTTGTGTAGAGAATGGAAGTTCGATTCCCGCCGCCTGTGCTAATTTTCTCAAGGCATCATCGAAGGTCAGGCCCTCTTCGTCCATGATCCACCTGAATGCATCACCGTGTCTGCCACACTTCCAGCATTGGTAGAACCTGCGGCTCGGCACCACATTTAGGCAGGGCCCTTCGTCCGAACCACACGAACAGGCTCCTATCCAAACATCCCTTTCCTGGTCTTGATGTAGGTTTACCGACGAGCCAATCAGAGCAAGCAAGTCCGTCGCTTCTCGAATACGCTTCACGAACTTACGATCGAAAGATGTCTGAATTTTGGAATTTTGATCGCGTGACATTCCACCTCCGGGTTGGCAACGCTACGTCACCGATTTCGAGTGTCGAGCAGGCAGAGCGACAATCAATGGCGCTCTCATGGCCTACAAACGTTCCTTAAAGGAACTCCTCTTGAGACACAGGCGCCGCATTGTGGCGCGACTTGCCCCCTCTGCATGGAGGCAGGGTTTCCCTGCCGCCAGTTCACTGCCTGACAGTAAGTAATCAAGGTCCGGTGGGTTGATCGAAAAAGACCTTTGCCGCACCAAAACCCTATATCGCGCTAAGTGCAAGGCTTGTTTATACAAGGTTTAGATGCCTCACACTTCTTCTTGCAGCCGGTGCTGCACGAGAGGTGAGCGATGTCCCAGCCGATGAAGAGAAGACAAGCCCAGGTGAGGAATCGGGGAAGACCAGAAGGCTTCACCTCGGACTCACCTGAAGGGGGTACGGCCATTGGCCAGTGCCCCCTTTTCGATTCCGAGCCCATGGGGTGGGCCGAGGACTTCACCTTCTCCAACGAGCACCCTCAAGCCTCTTGATGGCTGAAGCGCCTCGGCCCTTCCCCAAACACTTCTCCGCATGACGCGGATCCTAATCCGCAGCGCCTTCCACGGATGACCCATGTCGATTACCCCCGAGGCCCTTCGCGGCCAGTTCAAGATCTCCCAACTCGGCCAGGTGTTCGAGGCAACCCTTCACCTCTGCATGGAGGAAGGGTTTCCCCGTCACCAGCTTCACTACCTCCCTTCCCCGCTCATCCTCGATGGCCGTGAGCAGAGGCTAGTCCTCCCGGATGCCCAGGTGGCCTGCGTTTTCGGCCTGACTCGTTTCAGTTCGCTGAACATACCCGCTGCGGATCAGGCCGCCTTCGCCCGCAAGCCTCCGTATGAATCGCTGTATCTGACCCTGCCTGTAAGCGAACTTGGCAAGGCCAACCAGCGCCGGATTCGATTCCTCCAGGAGGCCGAGAATCTCTTCCTGGATATCGCCGAGCGCAAGGATCGCGTGTTCGTACAGTCCGTCTCCCACCGCCGACTGATTCATGGGCGGATCGTGGTTCGGCACCAGCCTGTGGCGGTCTTCAACCCTTCAGGGAAGGTGCTCTGGTTGCACCCGGAGGCCCTGCGATTCGGGCTCATTGATACCGAATTTCCTCGCTCCCAGAAATGCCGCCAGCTTGACCGACCTGCCATCCACATCCGGAATCAGCCCGAGTTCAAGGCGCTTGATGAGGAGGGTCTTCCTGCCTGGTACCACGAAGCACGCCAGAGCCTGCATGAGGCTGGCGAGGACGACCTGATGGCTGAAGCCCTGATCGGTCTTCAGGCCCAGAGCCTGCTTCAAATCAGCGTCGAGCAGGAGGCGGAGGACCGGCTGCGGACCGTGGCCCAGGAGTTCCTGACCGACTTCGAAACCTACTTCGGGATGGGCGGACTGATGCCCATGCCGGGAATTCTCGATCCCTCCTAGATCCACCCTTCTATCACTCTGGGCCGCCCAGCGGCCCGCCCTACCTACGTGCCTCTGCGGAGGTGCAGACACCCCATGCCTTCACTGAAGGCCAACCCCACGAAAGGAGTCTTCCATCATGAAGACTAAGCCCCTCAAGACCATCCCCAAGGCCCCGAGTGCATCCGGGCCCACCATCCAGTGCCCCGAGTGTGGGGCCGCCATCCCCATCGCCGATGCGGTGGAGCAGGCGGTCTCAGCCCGCACCGCTTCTGCCCAGGAGGCCGAGACGCGATACAGGCGACAGGAGGTCCAACTCAAGGCCGACAACGAGGTCCGATTGCGGGAACTGGAAAACCGGCTCCAGCAGGATCACACCGAGCACCTGGAGAAGCTCCAGGCCGAAAATCGCGATGACCGGACCACCTTCCGCAACAGCCTCGTGGAATACAACATCATCCGGGATCGTGAAGCCAATGATTTACGCAAGCTCCTGGAGGAGGCCCAAGCGGAAGCCGCGCAGAAGTATCAGGAGGGCCGGGCTGCCACCAGCACCCAGATGAAAACCCTCCAGGCTCGCCTTGAGAAGGCCCAGGCAGAACAGGCCAAGGCCAAGGAATCCCTCGCTTCTGCCGAGGCCAAGGCTGCCTCCGCCCAGTTCGACCAGCGGGCCGCCTTCGAGAAGGGCCGTACGGAGGCGCTCCAGACCTCCCAGCGCCAGATGCTGGATCTTCAGAAGCTGCTGGACGAGGTTCGGGCCCAGTCCCTGAAGCGAGAGAAGGATCTCGACAAGCGGTTGGTTCAGGCCATCCAGGAGGCCGAGGAGCGGGCCGCTACCCAGGGGGCCCGGAAGCAGAAGGCCGACCTGGAAGCTGCCCTGGAGGCCGAACGCGCACGCGTGCGGAAGGAGGTGGCCCGGGAGCATGCGGTCGAGCAGCAGGGCCAGGAGACCCAGATCCAGCGACTCCGGCAGGAGATCGAGGCCCTGCACCGCAAGGCCGAGAGCGGCCCGTCCGAGGTCATCGGGGATGCGGCTGAAGAAGTCCTTGAGCGGGACCTCCGGGATGCCTTCCAGGCTGACGGGGACGCCATCCTTCGGACCAAGAAGGGCCAATCCGGCGCGGACTTCCTCATCACGGTCCCCCGGGCCGGTGGCAGGAAGGTTCTCCTGGAGTCCAAGTGGACTCAGACCTTTGACAAGGGCTGGCTCGCCAAGGCTCGCGAGGATCGCAAGAACGCCGTGGCCGAGGTGGTCGTGATCGTCTCCCGCACCATGCCCAGCGGGGTCGAGCACCTGGCCCAGATGGGGGATGTCTGGGTGACCAGCCACAGGACCGCCCTGGCCCTCGTCACGGCCCTGCGCCAGGGGTTGATCGCGGTGGAGCGGGCCCGGCGGGCCGCGAGCATGGATGAGGCGCGGGTGAACGAGGTGAAGGCCTACCTCAGCGGCCCGGCGTTCCGGCAGCAGGTGGAGCAGGTCGTGACCCTCGCCGCCAAGTTGGACGAGGGGCTCACCCGCGAGCGCACCCAGCACGAACGGGCCTGGAAAGAAGGCCACGCCGCCTTCGAACGCATCCTCAGCGCCGCCATCGGCATCTGGACCGACCTGGAGATCCACAGCGGCCAGGGACTATCGCCCAGCGAGGTGATGAAGCCCTATCTCCAGGCTGAGGAAGCGGCCCCCAGGCTCAAGCGCCGGGGGCGGGCCGCCTGAAGGCTAAGGTCACAATCAACCGACAGTCGTGCGGAAACAAGGCGAGGGTCTCCGAGCAATCGGGGGCCCTCGTTGCATCACGACGCGATTACAGGGCCAGTCGGTGTGGGCGGAAGAACGGCTTCTCTATCAGCGGGTTCACTAATGTTCTTTCGCCACTGACTGGCCCGCGAAACGTGATTGGAAGCGACTGAAAGGGCCTGAGCCGCAACGGGCCACGGCGTAATTTCTGGATCATCGGGTGCGATCTGCTTGGGCCTACCGATGAGTCAGCAGGGATGTGTCCCTTGCACGGGTGCGCTCGATCAAGCGCGAAAACGCCCGCCCCTGGGCCACGGGCCCGCTTGATTCCACTGGGTTCATCGCAACCCATCTCTGGGAACCCCAGGAAAGACTGGTGGGCCGCTCCGGTGGCGTTCACGAAACCCAGTGTTCACGCGGGGGTCCGTGAGCTTGTTGATCGGCACAAGGAGCGCCGGGGGTGCTTGGAACAGGCACGCGATACGCACCAACGGCCCGCTTCTCGGGTTGGGGATTATTCGTGCCAGATCGTGACACACATCCGAAAATCACCCTCAATTTTTCAACACTTAGCTCAATGTCCGATTACATCGGATCAGATCCATCTCGCATCAAAACACGTAGGTCGAAGTGAATTCAAACGATTATATTAATAATGTTACATGTAATTTAATATTCAAGAATTCACCGGATTCCCGATGCCCAAGCCAAAGCGGGATATTATTTCAGTTCCGAAATCAAGGGTCACAGGCTGCACCGTGTAAGTTACGCTTTGCGGGGTCAAACGTTATTAAGATGGATTCACGAACCTCCTTGGTTTCGGGAGCCTCTCGATGACCCATCCACTTTATGGCCGCGCCGGTCGCTATGTGCAGCAGACCCGCAACTACAAAGCCTTCATCCCAGCCCCCCTGCCGCCACGGGAGCCAGCCCTGGCCCTGGACGCCGAGTTGCTGGCCCTGCTATCGAAGGCGGACATTGCCCTGGGGCGGCTGGACGGGGCGGCAGAAGCCCTACCCAACCCGGACCTCTTCGTCTTTATGTATGTCCGTAAGGAGGCCGTGCTCTCCAGCCAGATCGAGGGTACCCAGACCAGCCTGCTGGAAGTCCTGGAGTTCGAGGCCGAGGCCCTGGAGCCTGAGCCCAGCCAGGATCTGGAGGAGGTGGTCAACTACATCGCCGCCCTGAAATACGGCCTGCAACGGCTGGTGGAGCTGCCGGTCTCCCTGCGGCTCATCAAGGAGATCCACGCCAAGCTCATGACCGGCGTCCGGGGCAGCGACAAAACCCCCGGCGAGTTCCGCACCTCCCAGAATTACATCGGCGTGGCGGGCGAGCCCCTCTCCCGAGCCCGGTTCGTGCCCCCGCCCCCCGAGGAGATGTGGGAGTCGCTCGACAACCTGGAGAAGTTCCTGCACGACGAGGCCCCTCTGCCCGACCTGATCCGGCTGGGTTTGGCCCATGCCCAGTTCGAGACCATCCATCCCTTCCTGGATGGCAATGGGCGAGTAGGCCGCCTGCTCATCACCTTCCTCCTCTGCGAACGGGGCATCCTCCGGCGGCCTCTGCTCTACCTGTCCCACTACTTCAAACGCTACAAGACTGAATACAACGACCGCCTTCAGGCCATCCGGGACACAGGTGCCTGGGAGCCGTGGCTCAAGTTCTTCCTACAAGGGGTCCACGAAGTCTCCCTGGAGGCCACTGGCACGGCCCGCCGCATCATGCAGATGCGGGAGCAACACCGGGAGTTGATCGTTGCCAAGCTGGGCAAGCGCACCGACCGGGGCCTGAAGCTCCTGGAGCGGCTCTTCGACGTCCCAGTGGTGACCGGCGTCAGCGTCGAGAAGCTTACCGGCCTCAGCACCCCCAACGCCAACGCACTTATCCAGTCCCTCGCCGCCCTGGGGCTACTCAAGGAAGTGACCGGCCAGAAGCGGAACCGTCGCTACATCTACGCCCCTTACTGGGCGTTGTTCAGCGAGGGCGAGGTTGGCCCCCAGGGGAGCAACCCCGCCTCAGACGCCCAGACCCTGCACGAAGGTAACCCTCCCGAGTAGTTCTCCAGAGAGATTGACCATGGCCCTGAGTAACCGAGACCGCATCGACCGAGCCCTTGAAGCCCTGAAAACGGGCATTGAGCCCTTCGCCACTCAGCACTTGGCCCACGCCTATGGCCCCAAGTGGTGGGATCAGGTAAAGGCGGGCCTGAAGGAGAGCAACCTCAAGCTGAAGGGGCCGCAGGATCTGGATGCCCAGGGCTGGATCAACGTGATGAGCTTCCATTGGGATGCCGCCTTCCGCAGTGTGTTGGGGTCTTCAGAGCGCACCTATCTCCATGAAATGCGGGAGACCCGCAACCGCTGGGCACATGGAGAACCCTTCAGCTTGGCCGATACCCAGAGGGCCTTGGACACCGCCGTCCGCCTGCTGGAAGCTGTTGGCGGTGCCAAGCAGGCCGTCGTGCTCGACCAGATGACGCGGGAGTTGTTACGTCAACGCTTTGAAGAGGACGCGAAGAAGGAAGCCAAGAAGGCCCAGGGTGCCGCCCTCCTAGGCCAACCTGCTGAAGGGCTGCTGCCCTGGCGGGAGATCGTGAAGCCGCACCCGGACGTGCTCACCGGGCAGTTCAAGCAGGCGGAGTTCGCCGCCGATCTCTGGCAGGTTCACCGCAAGCTCATGCCCTCCATGGAATACAAAGACCCTGTCGAGTTCTTCCGGAGAACCTACCTGACCGAGGGGCTCCGCCGCATCCTCAAGGACGGGTTGTTGCGGGTGAACAACAAGGGTGGCAACCCGGTGCTGGAGCTTCAGACCAACTTCGGCGGGGGCAAGACTCACACAATGCTGACCCTCTACCACCTGTTCTCCGGGGTGGATGCCAACAGCCTCCCCGGCATGGAGGCCGTGCTTCAGGACGCTGGTGTGATGCCTCCCATGGTGGTGCGGAGAGCCATCCTGGTGGGGACCAAGCTGAGCCCTGGCCAACCGGAAGTGAAACCCGACGGCACCGAGGTTCGGACCATCTGGGGGGAACTGGCCTGGGAGTTGGGAGGCCGCAAGGGCTACGACATGGTCCGCAAGGCTGACGAGACGGGCACCAACCCCGGTCAGGCCCTGGTGGATCTCCTCAAGGCCCACACCCCCTGCGTCGTGCTCATCGACGAGTGGGTGGCTTACGCCCGGCAGCTCTATGGGGTCAACGATCTGTCTGGCGGCAGCTTTGATGCCCAGTTCACCTTTGCCCAGGCTCTGACCGAGGCGGCCTCGGCGGTGCCGGGCACCATGGTGGTGATCAGTCTCCCCCAAAGCGAAGTGGAACTGGGTTCTGAGGGCGGCAAGGAAGCCCTGAAGCGCCTCAAGCAGGCCATCGGCAGGATCGAGTCCCCCTGGCGGGCGGCCAGCACTGAGGAAGGCTTCGAGATCGTTCGTCGCCGCCTCTTCGACAACCCTGACCCCGACAAGTATGCCCAGCGCGACGCGGTCATTCAGGCGTTCTCTGACCTCTACATCTCCCAGCCGGACCACTTCCCCAGCGAGTGCCGGGAAGGGGACTACCGTCGCCAGATGGCGCAGTGCTACCCCATCCACCCGGAACTCTTCAAGCGGTTGTTCGAGGATTGGTCCAGCCTCGACCGCTTCCAGCGCACCCGTGGTGTCCTCCGGTTGATGGCCACCGTCATCCACGCCCTGTGGGTGAACAAGGATCAGAGCCTGATGATCCTCCCCGCCAGCGTTCCCATGGACCACCTGACGGTGCAGGACGAACTGAAACAGTACTTAGAGGACAACTGGTCGGCGGTGATCGAGAAGGACGTGGATGGCCCCACCAGCCTGCCGGTCCGCATCGACCAGGAGGTGGACACCTACAAGCGGTTCTCGGCCACCCGCCGCGTCGCCCGCACCCTCTTCATGGGGTCGGCTCCCACCCACCGGGCCGCCAACAAGGGCTTGGAAGAAAAGCGGATCAAGCTCGGCAGCGTCCAGCCCGGAGAGAAGGCCCCAACCTTCGGCGATGCCCTGCGTCGGCTGGGCGGAGACGCCACCTACATCTACAACGACAGCACCCGCATCTGGTATTCCACCCAGGCCAGTGCCTCCCGAATCGCGGATGACCGGGCTCAGCAGCTCGCCCCCCACTTGGTAGATCAGGAGATCCTCCGCAGGCTGGAGGTCACCCGCAAGCAGCGTGGAGAGTTCTCAGCCGTTCATCTCAACCCCACCAGCCCTGCCGATGTGCCCGACGAGCCCGATACCCGCCTGGTGGTGCTCGCTCCTTCCCACCCCCACAACCCCAGGGAAACGACCGCCAGCCTGGGCACCCAGTTCGCCCTCACGATCCTGGCTCAGCGGAATGCGGGGGACCGGGCCTACAAGAACGCCTTGGTCTTCCTTGCCCCTGACCATGGTCAGTTGGAGTTCCTGCAACGGGACATACGGAAGTATCTGGCCTGGAAGTCCGTAAAGGATGACGAGGTCACCCTCAACCTGGACTCCCACACCAAGGCCCAGGCGGACGCCAAGACGAAGGAGTTCGACAAGACTGCGAACATGCACCTGACGGAGACCTACATCTGGCTCTTGGTGCCCGAGCAGACCCTGGAAGAGAACCGCTCGAACGCCCCCATCAAGTTCCACTCCATCAAGGTGCAAGGCCCTGAGATCACTGACGTGGCTCCCAGGATCATCCGTAAGCTCCGTCAGGAAGAACTCCTCTACACCGAGATGGGCGGCGTCATCCTGGGCATGAAACTCAGCGGCTTCGACTTCCTGTG
Organism: uncultured Holophagaceae bacterium; assembly: GCA_903913215.1. GTDB lineage: Bacteria > Acidobacteriota > Holophagae > Holophagales > Holophagaceae > Geothrix. The sequence goes on along the minus strand of CAIWKE010000023.1, from coordinate 96,445 downwards.
GCGGAGTGCCCAGCATGTAGCGGTCAAGCAGCTTCAAGACGACTTCGCCCGCTACCTCTACCTTCCCCGGCTGCTCAATGAGCAAGTGCTGCGGGAGGCCATCAGCACTGGCACCAACCACCTCATGTGGCGAGAAGAGACCTTTGCCTACGCTGAGGGGTTGGATGAGAAGACGGGCCGCTACCTTGGCCTGAAAGGTGGGGATCCCTGCCTGGCCAAGCTGAGCGGACTACTCGTGAAGAGCGCCGCCGCCGACCTCCAGATGACCCAGGACAAGCTCAAGGAGCAGGGGAAGGACCAAGGGGGCACCGATACCGTGGACGGCGGCGGGGGCGGTGGTGAGAAGCCTCCCGAACAGGACGACTCGACCAAGAAGCCCGAGGACCGCAAGGATCCTCCCAGGCCGAAGCTCCCCAGGCGCTTCCACGGCCACGTCCAGCTCGACCCGAATCGGACAGGGCGGGACGCCGGGACCATCGCCGAGGCCATCATCCAGCACCTGACCCTGCTGAACGGAGCAGAGGTGGAGGTTGCCCTAGAAATCCGAGCCCACATCCCCGATGGGGCCAGCGAGCAGATCGTGCGGACCGTGACGGAGAACTGCCGAACCCTGAAGTTCACGGGGTTCGGGTTCGAGGACGAGTAGGCAAGACAACCTGAGGGTGATCCCGTGTCCCTGATCGACCATTGGCAAGCCAACCAAGCCGAGTTCCAGACCAAGAAGGTTCACCAGATCCTGACTTGGGCGGGGGACGGCCATCTGCTGGATGGGAACACCGCGAGTCTCGACTTCCGCAACCTCTTGAAGCAACTCCCCGTGGAGGTCTTGAAGGCTTACTCAGATGAGTGCGTGGTCGGTGCCTTCAAGGACAGCGGCCTGGCTCTTCAGGACATCATCAATGAGGTTGGACACCGTCTCGACTTCCAGATGACCCACGGGAAATACCGGGGGTCATCAGCGGAGCCCGGTCATGACGGCCTGTGGAGGTTGCCCAGCGGGAAGGCCCTGATCATCGAGGTCAAGACGACGGCTGACTTCAGCATCGACCTCGACCGCATCGCCGAATACAAAAAGCACCTTGTGGCCCATCAGCATGTTGAGGCCGACAACGCGAGCATCCTCGTCGTGATCGGACGCCCTTCCAAGGCCACCCGTGCCGTGGAAGCTCAAATCCGGGGTGGTCGTCACGCCTGGGAGATGCGGCTGATCAGTGTTGAGGCCCTCTTCCGCCTGCTAGAAATTCGGCAGAGCATCGAGGGTGCCCACACGCTGAACAAGATCCACGAACTCCTTTTCCCCATGGAGTTCACCAGCCTGGACGGCATCATCGACCTCGTCTTCTCCACCAAGGAGGAGGTGACGCAACCCGAGACTGAACCACCGGTGGAGGCCACCGAGGCCGGTGCCTCCGTGGCAGCCCCCAAGAGCAGCCCGGTGTCCTTCCAGGCCGCGATGATCCCCCTCTTGGAACAGAAGCTCGGGTTGAACCTCGTCAAGCAGAGCCGGGTAGCTTTCGAGAACCCCCAGACGGGACGGCGCTTCTTGCTCCTCAGTTCTCGTATCCACGAGAAGCCCAACGGACGGATGTTCTGGTTCGCTCTCCACGCCCACCAGCGTGAATACCTTAGTGCCAACCCGGACAGTGCCATCGCCCTGGCCTGTGGGTCCGCCGGAGAAGTGCTGCTGGTGCCCCACACCGCCATCGAGGCCATGATCCCCACACTGAGCAACTCCACCTCCGACGACAGGAACTACTGGCACCTGGTGGTGTTCAACACCGCACCAGGAGACTGGAAGCTCACCCCCCTCCAGGGGCACCCCCCTCTCGACCTCGGCCAATACTTGCTCCAGGGGCAGTAGATCCGGTCAACAGAGCCTGCGTTTTTGGCCCTCCAGGGTGTATGTAGCAGTGACCCCGCGTAACCGAGGGGTCCCACTGTTACAGGGCGACCCATGAAAAACGGCAAAAAGGCTACTGGCTACGTCCGGGTTAGTCTTGACTCTCAGGCCAGAGACGGTGTGAGTCTGGATGCCCAGAAGGACCGGATCCGTCGTTGGGCCGAGGACCATGGCTATCAACTCCAGGACATTGTCGAGGACGCCGGGATCTCAGGCAAGGCCATGGCGAATCGGCCAGGTCTGCAAGAGGTTCTCTCCAGAGTTCGTCGGGGTGATGCCGTCGTCGTCTACTCGCTGTCACGGCTGGCTAGGTCCACCAAGGACACCATCTTGATGGCGGAGGATCTTGACCGCCGTGGTGTAGACCTTGTCAGCTTGACGGAGTCGCTCGACACCACCACCGCTGCCGGGAAGATGCTCTTTCGCCTACTGGCTGTTCTTGGCGAATTTGAACGTGACCTGGTGTCCGAGCGCACTAGCCTTGCTCTCCGCCACCTTCAACGGCAGGGGCGATACATAGGTGGAAACCCAGGGTGGGGTTACGCCCGCGAAGGCGATTTTCTTGCAGCGATCCCAAACGAACAGGCGACCGTGAAGTTGGCGGTTTCATTGAGGTCGGAGGGCATGAGCCTCCGGAAGGTCAGTCAAGCCCTGGCTGACCGTGGGATCTACAACCGGGTAGGAAAGCCCATCGCTGCGATCCAAATTCAACGCATGGCCGACAGTGCTTCGTTGGCCCGTCATCCAATTAACTCTCCCCTTGGAGGCCCCCTCCATGTGGGATGAAGCCGATTTCCGAAGATCCTTCGGCCCTGCCAAGCCAGTGACTGATGAGATGGGGAGGCTCTTGGCCTACGTGATGTGCCCAGGTGGAACCGAGGCCAGATGGCTCACCTGGGAGCAGGCCACCCGAGCCGTCAAAGACGGTCCACCAGGTGGAGTCGCATTCCCATGTCACGAGGAAGGTGTCCCCGAGAAGGATGCCGCAGAACAGGAAGCGGAGTCCTGGAGGCTGCTGTCATGAAGGTCTTCAGCTTCTTGGTTCGTCTCCTCTCCAGGACTCCTAGGCCGGTCCCCCAAGACCTGGACGCTTGGACCCTGTTCATGTGGGGGAGGCGGGCCAGCGATTCTCCGCGTCGAGGACAACGGGCTTTCTCCTTGGCGCTCCGCTATCACATTCGCAGTGCCCAGGCGGGACTTCCTGTGGCCGCCGTCTTCGTCTGGCACTGCTACAAGGTGGGGAACGGAGCATCCATTGACCCAGTGGCGGCTGTGGCCTGGGCACAGAGGGCTACGGCAATGGGTTGGCCGGAAGGGGTTCTGGAGCCCGTTGTGGGCGACAACAAGGGGAGACCCCCATGCTGACGGCACTCGCCATCATCACCGGGGCCTACTTATCCGTCGGTGGCGTCATGGCAGCCAGGTCGATGCGACAGATTTACAGCCCAGATCGGTATCGGTGGAGGCTGGAAACCCTCGGTCTGAGTTCCTTTGAGGCCCAGCGCCGAGCGCAGTTCTTTGCTACTGGCCTTGGTTTTCTTCGTCTTTTCGTCTGGGCACAGTTCGGGTGGCCAGTGGTAGCTGGGTCTGTGTTGGTGGACAGGTGGCGCGAGAGACGGCGTGTTGGGGAGGACCAAGCTCTCGCAGGAACCCCGGTGACCTCAACGAAGAGTCCCCTGTGAACCGGCCATGAGGAACCGTGAGATGCAGGATTCTGGCGTGGTGAAGCCATCGTTCTGGGCACTTGGCCGCTACGCCAACCAGGTAAGACGTAGCCACCTAAATGCAGGCATGGAGCGGTTCTACGTCGAATTGAAGCGTTTCAATTTTGGGCACTATCGCCTGCCATACGACGTCATCATCACGTCGCATTCGGTAGCATTTTTCGGCACCATCCACACCGTCTGGGCAATAAGGGAAGAGGCCCGCAAACCTAGTGTTGGCGGGCCTCTTCGTGTTGGTAGCGGGGGTAGGATTTGAACCTACGACCTTTGGGTTATGAGCCCAACGAGCTACCGGACTGCTCCACCCCGCGGTAGGGACTTGAGTGTAGCAGGGAATGGGCGAAGGGCAAGGGCGCATCTTGGGCGGGTGTTGGTATGCTCGTCCCACGCTCGGGAGGTTGGATGGAACGCCGTTTGGTGGCTCTGCTGGTGTGGTTCGCCACGGTGGGACTGTTGGCGGGGGGGCCGCGGACTTGGACGACGGAAAAGTGGTTTGAGAAGCCGAAGTCGCCGCGCATCGCCAACTACCGCATCGAAGCCTCGCTGGACTTTGAGCACAAGACACTGGAGGGCAAGGAGACCCTGACCTGGCGGAACACGGGCACGGCGCCCACGCAGGAACTGCCGCTGCATCTCTATCTCAATGCCTTCAAGGGCCCCCAGAGCCTCTTCGTGAAGGAGAGCGGGGGCCAGCTGCGGGGCGACCACCTGGTGAAGCCGTCGGATCCTGGCTCCTGGGGGTATTGCCGTCTGCTGAGCGCCCGCATGGATGGGCGGGAGCTGGAGAGTCATGACGGCGAGGATGAGACCGTGCGCTGGCTGCGCTTGCCCCGGTTCGTGGGGCCCGGCGAGACCATCCATGTCGAGATGACCTGGCAGAACCGCTACCCGCGTGTCTTCGCACGCAGCGGCTGGTCTGAGAACTTCCTCATGTCCGGGCAGTGGTTCCCCAAGGTGGGAGTCTATGCGGGCGACCGGTGGAACTGTCACGCCTACCACGCCAACACCGAATTTTTCGCGGACTTCGGCGTCTACGACGTGACCCTTTCACTGCCCAATGCCCTGGGGCTGGCCCATACGGGCACGCAGACCAACTTCGTCACCGAAATCGAGAAGGATCCCAAACGCCCCTTGAACGTCATCTGGCGACTTCACGCCGAGGACGTCCACGACTTCGCCTGGGCCGTGATGCCCTCGGAGGCCTGGCGGAAGCCGGCCATGTACGAATATCGCGGCGTGCAGGTCTTCTACTACATCAACGAGCGCAACCGGGGTAACTTCCTGCGCCAGAAGCGGGCCGTGGAAAACGCCCTGCGCTGGAGTGAGGAGTGGTATTTCAAGTATCCCTATCCCACCCTCACGGTCATCGACACACCCAACGACGCCAGCGGGGCTGACGGCATGGAATATCCCACCCTCATCACGGCGGGCTCCGTGGCCTTCGATCCCGTGCAACAGCGGTACTTCCCGGAGGTGGTGACGGTCCACGAGTACGGGCACCAGTTCTTCTACGGGATGCTGGCCAGCAATGAGTTCGAGGAGCCCTGGCTCGATGAAGGCTTCAACAGCTGGTTCACCCACAAGGCCATGGAGCGCACGTACCACAGCCTCCTGGGTGGGCGGCGCTTCCAGGTGGGGACAGACTTCCTCGAATGGGCAGGGTATTGGATGCAGCCGAGTGCGGACCCTCTCACCCGGTTTGGCTTCAAGACGCTGAACATCGAAACCTACTTCATTACCGCCTACGCCAAGCCCACCCTGGTGCTGAACCAGCTGGAGGCCATGCTGGGGCGGCCCGTGATGGAGCAGGTTCTGCGGGCCTACGCCCAGGAAATGGCCTTCCATCACCCCACCCGCGCCGACTTCAAGCGCATTGCTGAGCGGGTTTCAGGCCGGGACCTGGGCTCATTCTGGCGGGACTTCGTGGAGGGCACCGAGGTGCTCGACTACGCCATCCAAGGCGTGAAGGATCAGGAGACCACCCAGGGCGGCTGGCTCTTCTCCAGCAACGAGCCGGTCTTCGCCGCACCCCAGCCCACGACCCCCGGCCGCCTGGGCTCCATCACCCTCGTGCGGAAGGGTGGGATCCGGGTGCCCATCACCCTCTGGGTGCGCCTGGAGAACCGGGAAGAACAACGCCTCACCTGGGATGGCCAGGATCGCTGGATCACCTACGACTTCGACTCCCCCGTGGCTGCCGCAGTGCTGGATCCCGATGGCAACTACCCCATGCTCAAGGACCGGCTCCACGCCAGTTATACGCAAAAACCCATCCGCCGGGGCTTCCACTACTGGGCTCAGATGGTGGTGGGGGGCATCGTGGGGGTGTTGCAGGGCTGCGGAATCGGGTGATCAGCCTGCAGTCCGGACCGACGCTCTCCCGTCCCCGGGCTTAAGGCCGCTCCGGCGCCGCATCTCCCATCCGCAGGGACTTGACGGCCCCCGCCGCATCGAGCTCGATGAGGATGGGGAACCAGTACAGGCCCAGGCGTTCGAAGGCGGCCCGGCTGGGGGCGAGCTGGGCGCGCTGGCCGGCGGCCTGTAGGCGCTCCGCCAGGGCTTGGGCCTCGCTCAGGGCTTCGCCGACCAGGGTGGCCTCCCGGTCCTCGGTGCTGCCAATGCTGCTGGGGATGATCCAAGCCGCGCCCGCAGGCGCCGGGGGCAGGGCGCCCGTCGGGGCAGGGCAGATCCAGACGCGCCCAGCGCCCAGCTGATCGAGTCGCCGGTCCGCATAGGAAAGGTCCGGCAGGGACCAGAGGCGAAGTTCCGGTGAGGGGCTGTCCAGAAGCCCGAAGAGCCGCTGGAAGCCCTTGAGGATGGCCTCTGCCCCCCCACCTTGGGTACGGGTGCGCAGGTCCGTAAAGCGGGCCTCGTCCCGCTCCGCCAGGGCCCAGCAGAGGGCGTGGCGCAGGGCATAGCCCCTCAGAAGGGAGGGCCCCGCGCTGAGGAGCCGGTTCTCCCAGGCCTGGCGCACCGGAGGTGTGAAGGCGCCCTGCTGGACCCGCTGCTGGCCCCAGCGCCAGAGCGCCAGGGCGGTGCCGCTGTGTTTCAGGGGAAGGGCCTGAAGGGCCTTGGGCAAGCGCTCCGCTGGGAGCTGGCCCAGGTGCCGCAGGCCCTCAGCCTCGGCGCGGGCGGCCCCGGCGGCGAAGGGGTGCATCGGCAGGCCCTGCTTGGGATCGAAGGAGGCCGCCAGGCGCAACCAACGGTAGTCCAGGGCCGCCTTGCCCTTCAACCCCGGGGCCGCGGGGAGGGCCTGGTCCCAGTCGTAGGCGTCCAGCAAGGCGAGCTCGGCCTGCTGGGAGGAGGCTGGGGCGGGAGCCTCAAGGGCGGGAGGGGTTTGGAGGGGCAGGGGCATTGGGGGGCTCTTGGTGGCAGAATGGTCAACCGCATCATACGGGAGTCCCCTTGTCTTCAGCTGCCCCGAACCTTTCGGCCCGCGACCGCCTGGTGGTGGCCCTGGATGTGCCCACGGCCAAGGAGGCCCTGGCCATGGCCGCCCGGCTGTCCGGCCGGGTGGGCATGCTCAAGGTGGGCCTTGAGCTCTTCTGCGCCGAGGGCCCAGCCTTCGTGAAGGAGCTCCAGGCCCAGGTGCCCGTATTCCTCGACCTCAAGCTGCATGACATCCCCACGACCGTGCGACGGGCCCTGGAAGCGGTCCTGAGGCTGGATCCCCGGCTGGTGAACGTCCACGTGCAGGGCGGTCCAGCCATGCTGGAGGCCGCCGTGGAGGCCACGCGGGCCCACCAGGCCGCCGGAGGCCGCACGGAGCTGCTGGCCGTCACGGTGCTGACCAGCCTGGACCGGGAGGCCCTGGCCGCCCTGGGCCATGCGGACAGCCCCCAGGAGCTGGCCCTGGCCTACGCCAAGCTGGCCCACCAGGCAGGTTGCGCAGGGGTGGTCTGCTCCGCCTGGGAGGCCGCCAGCATCCGCGATGCCTGCGGCGAAGGATTCCACCGCCTGACCCCAGGCATCCGCCCTGCGGGCGTGGCCACCCAGGACCAGGCCCGGGTCATGACCCCTGCCCAGGCTCTGCAGAACGGCTCCACCTGGCTGGTGGTGGGGCGTCCCATCACTCACGCGGCAGACCCCGCCGCCGCCGCCGAAGCCATCGTGGCTGAGATGCAGGCCTGATGTCCGCTGGCTCCCCCCTCGTCTTCCGCCCCTCCTTCGCCCAGCGGGCCATGGCCATGCTGCTCTTTGCCGGCTCATGGCTGGTGGGGGTCCGGGCCCTGGCCCAGATCATGGAGCGGCTGCCCCACCTGCGGGCCACCCTCCACGTGGCGGAAACCGCCGGGGATCCCACCTGGTCCTACTGGGTGGCCATCGCCGCGGCCCTAGGGGCCGTGGTGGCAGGCAGCCTGCTTCTGGTGGGCACCCTGATGGGCCTGCTCATGGTCGAGGGCTCCCAGGTGCTGGTGGACGACCTGGGGCTTTCGGTGGAGCACAACGCCCTGCCGACGCCCCTGGCCCGTCGCCTGGGGGCTGGCCGCCTGCTCTGGAAACAGATCGCCCGCCTGCAGCGGGTGGGGCCTTTCTTCGTTCTGCGGGGTGGGGGGGATCCGGGCCGCGGCGGCAATCCGGACCCCGACTTGCGCTTCCTGCTGGTGGAGGAGCTGGAACGCCTGGTCCTCACGGTCCTGGAGCGCAGCCCCAACCTGAAGCACGACGAATGATGCCCTCCTGGATCGAACTCTTCGGCTTCGTGACCGGCGCCGCCTGCGTGGCCCTGCTGGTGCGCCAGAACATCTGGAACTGGCCCCTGGGCATCCTCAACAACGTGGCCTTCACCCTGCTGTTCTACCGGACGGGCCTCTACGCAGATGTGGGCCTCCAGGGCTTCTACATCGCCATCTCCGCCTATGGCTGGTGGAGCTGGCTCCACGGCGGGAAGGATCACGGGGCCCTGAAGGTGAGCCGCGTGAAGCCCATGCTGGGCCTGGGACTGCTGGCGGCCGTGGGCCTCATCACGGCCCTGCTGACGTGGCTGTTGCGCCGCTACACCAACAGCACCGTGCCGGTGTTGGACTCCCTCATCACGGCCCTGAGCCTCGTGGCCCAGTTCATGATGACCCGCAAGTGGATCGAGAACTGGGCCCTGTGGATCACGGCCAACTGTCTCTCCGTGGGCCTGCTCATCTACAAGCGCCTCTACGTCACTGCGGGGCTGTACCTGGTGTATCAGGTGCTCTGCACCCTGGGTTGGCTGGAGTGGCGCCGGGCGCTGCGGGGCGAGCCGGAGGGCGCCGTCAGCCCTGAGCTTTCGGCCGGCTGAGGTAGCTCTCGGCTCCCTTCATCTCAGCAGTGGGCCCATGGGCGGGCTTTCGGCTGCGGTTGCGGCCGGGCTTCAGGCCCCAGGCTGCAGCCAACTGCGTTGCCTCGGGGTTGCCGGGGGCCAAGGCCAGCACCTCGGCCAGATCGGCGCGAGCCTTGTCCAGCTGGCCCAATTGCTCACGCAGCAGGGCCCGCTTGTGGAAGCCCCAGGGGTTGGCGGGCTCCCGGAGGATGATTTCGGCATACTCGGCCTCGGCCTCCACCCAGCGCCCCTCCTGCTCGGCCGCATCGCCGCAGAGCAGGTTTGTGACGGCGCAGAAGCCCAGCCAGGCCTTCTGCTGAGCGAATTCCCGGGGACTGAAGCGCGATCGGGTCTTGGCTTTCTGGCTTGCCTGGTCCAGGTGGCGCAGGGCCTTTTCCGTGTGGGCATCCACCCGGGCGAAGATCTCGGCATCGCCACTGCTGCGGTAGAAGTCTTTTTGGATTCGGCCCTCGGCCCGGTATTGGTCGAACATGCGGGTGCCGGGGTAGAGGGCCAGGGGGCTGATCTGGCAGTCGCTGGGCCGGGTGTCGCGGATGAAGGCGGCGCTCTCCTCCACGTCGGCCCAAGTCTCGCCAGGGATGCCCGTGATGAGGTAGATCCCCACGTTCATGCCCACCTTGCGCACCAGGTCCAGGGCGCGGCGGGCGTGGCGGAGGTCCGTGCCCTTGTCCAGCAGGGCCAGAACCCGCTCGCTGCCATGTTCCACGCCGAACTGCATGAACTCGCAGCCGGCCCGCTTCATGGCCACCAGGCGGTCCTCGTCCACCAGGTTCACGCGGCTCTGGCAGTTCCAGAGGGGGTGGAGGCCGCTGGCCTGGATGCCGTCCATCAGCTCGAGCACGCGGCCCCGGTTGGCGGTGAAGGTGTCGTCCCGGAAACTGAAATACGTGAGGCCATGGATTTCGCGCAGCAGGCGCATCTCGCGCAGTACGGAGGCTGCACTGCGGAAGCGGATGGAGGTACCCCAGAATTCGGGTGTGTTGCAGAAGTTGCAGGTGGCGGGGCAGCCCCGGCTGCTGCTGAGGTAGGCCAGCTGTCCCACGTCGTTCAGGAAGTCCGCCTCCAGGTGGTCCACTGGAATTCCGACGCTGTCCAGGTTTTCCAGGGGGGGCTGGGGCGGGGTGCGTCCCTCCCGGAGGATGAGTCCCGGTGTGCGCTTCCATAGGTCCGAGCCCGGCGCGGCTTCCAGGCGCTCCACGAGACCCAGGAGGACGCTCTCTCCCTCCCCCTGCACGATGGCGTCCAGGGCGGGGCAGTCCTCGAAGACCTCCTCGGCCAGGTGGGTGGGATGGGGGCCTCCGGCCAGGAGAATGGCCGTCGGGCAGGCCTCCCGGGCCCAGCTGAGTAATTCGGAAGAGCGCTTCCGGTTGAAGGTGAACATGGAGACGCCCAGCACATCGGGGTTCTGGGCCCGGAAGTAGGCCATGACCTCTTTTCGGCCCTTGCCGCTGAGGTTGGCCACCCGGCAGGCCTGGGCACGGGACTTCAGCATGGCCTGGAGGTAGCCCAGGCCAATGGGGAGAAAGGTCATCCACTCGTCCCCGAAACCGCTTCGAGGGGCACTATAGGCAAGAAGGTTCCGAATTTTTGGCATGAGTTGAGCGTTCCAAAGGACTATCCAGTCTACGTGACCCTCTGCATGATGGTACTGGAACACCCCTGGAGGCGCCTTGACGGGCAACCTGATTCGAAATCCGGAGACCATCACCGAGATCTTCAAGCGTGCTTGCGAGCGGCGCGAGCTGATCATTCTGGTGACGCCCTACCTGCGTTTCGAGTCCTCCTTCCTCCGACACGAGGGCGCTGAGTTCCACGCCGCCGCCACCATGGGGCGCGAGGATGCCATGTACGGCCTGCGCAGCTCGGACCTCAGGATGCGGTTCCCCCACGGGGTCAGCTTCCTTGAAGCGCCCACGGCCCTGAAGGGCTTCGGCATTGCCGACGGTCGCAAGACCCTGCGTCTGGCCGTGCCCGAGGTGCTGCATGAGGAAGATCACCGCGGCGCCTATCGCGTGGATCGGGTGGGCCGCGTGCCAGTCACGTTCAGCACGCCCAAATACGACCTGGTCACCGGAACCCTGGTGGATCTCAGCACCACCGGAGCTCGCATCTACAGCACGCGTGATTTCGCCGAGGGGGAGTTCCAGCCCGGTGACGACATGGCCGTCACCATCCAGCTCAACGACACCATCCGCATCAACACCAAGGTGAAGCTGCGGCACATCCAGAACCGCACTTTCGGTGTGGAATACCGACCCCAGCTCGACGAGCGCATCCTCCATCCCCTCTCACGCTGGATCTTCGAGCGGCGTGAGGAGGACATGGAGCGGATCTCCCGCCGCGGTGTGGAGACTGGCGTGCCGGGAACTGGCCGCCTGGTGACCGTCCACCCCACGGGCCTGGTGCTGGTCTCGGGGGATGCGACCCTGGAAGCCAGCCTGCAGGAGTTGCTGGGAGGCATGCAGCCCCTGCGGCGGGTGGCCCCCACCATGTCAGCCCTGAAGGAGGCCTACAACTCGAAGCCCTCCTTGGTGCTCTACCACGTGCCGGACCTGGGCCTGGACCAGCGCCGCCGCCTCAAGCCCCTGGTGGAGACCTTTCAGGGCAAGGTGCCCTTCCTGTTGCTGGGCACGGGTGTCGAGAGCGGCGCCCTCCAGGAACTGGGTAGCGAGCTGAAGGCTGCGGTGTCCATCGTGTTCAACCCTGAGCGGGCCACCTTCTTCCAGCGTCTGGTGCAGGGCGTCCTCCGGCGCAACTACGAAGGCGGGGAGGCCCCCATGGCGCCCATGGAAGTCGATCAATCCTGAGCGTTCCTAAGGCGGTGCCAACTGTCAAGCCTCGTTCCTGCGCCCTGGGGCCGCTAGAATCAAGGCTTCCGGAGCCCCCATGTCCGCTGCGCACGAACCGGCCGTCACCGAATCCCTGGCCCTGGAGCTGGGCCTCTCAAAGGATGAGTGGCAGGTCATCCTGCGCCTCCTGGACGGCCGCCTGCCGAGCTACCCAGAACTGGGGGTCTTCAGTGCCATGTGGAGTGAGCACTGCTCCTACAAGTCCAGCCGCATCCACCTGAAGAACCTGCCCACGGAGGGGCCCCGCGTCATCGAGGGCCCCGGCGAGAACGCCGGTGTGGTGGACATCGGCGATGGCTGGGCCGTCTGCTTCAAGATGGAGAGCCACAACCACCCCAGCTTCATCGAGCCCTACCAGGGCGCTGCCACGGGGGTGGGCGGCATCCTGCGTGACGTGTTCACCATGGGTGCGCGGCCCCTGGCCAACCTCAACAGCCTGCGCTTCGGCAGCCTGGATGCACCCCGCATGAAGAGCCTGGTGAAGGGCGTGGCGGCGGGCATCTCAGGCTACGGCAACTGCATGGGCATCCCCATGCTGGGCGGGGATGCGGCCTTTGACCCCAGCTACAACGGCAATATCCTGGTGAATGCCTTCACCTTGGGTGTGCTGCGCTCGGACAAGGTCTTCAAGGGCTTCGCCTCGGGTGTGGGCAACAAGATGATGTACATCGGCTCCAAGACCGGCCGGGATGGCATCCACGGCGCCAGCATGGCCTCGGCGGAGTTTGGCGAGGGCAGCGAGGAGAAGCGACCCACGGTGCAGGTGGGCGATCCCTTCACGGAGAAGCTGCTGCTGGAGGCCTGCCTGGAGATCTTCCAGACCGACTGGGTCATCGGCATCCAGGACATGGGCGCTGCGGGCCTCACTTCCAGCAGCTTCGAAATGGCCAGCCGTGCGGGCACAGGCCTGGAGATCCGCCTGGACCAGGTCCCCATGCGCGAAGAGGGGATGACCCCCTTCGAGCTGATGCTTAGCGAGAGCCAGGAGCGCATGCTCCTGGTAGCCCGGCCCGGTTGCGAGCAGAACATCATCACGGTGCTGCACAAGTGGGGTCTGGACGCCTGCGTGGTGGGCGAAGTCACGGACAGCGGCCGCTTCATCGGCAGCTGGCATGGCACTCCCGTCATCAACCTCCCCATTCAGCCCCTGGTGGATGCCGCTCCCAAGTACGACCGGCCCCGCCAGCGCCCTGCCTACCTGGATGGCGCCGCCGCCGCGCCTCTGCCGACAGACCTGAAGCCCACGGAGGTCGAGCGCACCCTGCGCCAGCTCCTCCAGGCGCCTACCGTGGCCAGCAAGCGCTGGATCTTCGAGCAGTACGACGGCACCGTGCGCAGCAACACCCTGCTGGGCATGGGACGGGGCGACGCGGGCATCATCCGCGTGAAGGACGAGGCGGGCCAGGACACAGGCAAGGCCGTGGCCATAAGCAGCGATTGCAACAACCGTTTCTGCTACCTGGATCCCTTCTGGGGCGCGGCCCACGCTGTGGCAGAGGCCTGCCGCAATCTGGCCTGCGTGGGGGCCGAGCCCATCGGCCTCACGGACTGCCTCAACTACGGCAATCCCGAGAAGCCCGAGAACATGTGGACCTTCGAGCAGGGCTGCCTGGGCATCCGCCAGGCCTGCCTGGCCCTGGACGTGCCCATCGTCAGTGGCAACGTCAGCCTCTACAACGACACCGAGGGGCAGAGCATCCAGCCCACCCCCATGATCGCCGCCGTTGGGCTGGTGGAGGACTGCGCGGGCCCCGTGGCCGTGGCCGGCCCCGATGCAACGGCCCTCTCAAAAGTGGGTAACCGCATCTGCGGCTCCGGCTTCCGGGCCATTCACGACGGCATCTTCCTGCTGGGCGAGACCCGGGACGAGCTGGGCGGCAGCGAGTACCTCATGCTGCGCACGGGCCGCACGGAGGGCGCATGTCCCGAGTTGCGCCTGGACGAGGAGCTTCGGCTCCAGGCCTGTGTGCGGGAGGGCATCCGCCTGGGCCTCATCCGCAGCGCCCACGACACCAGCGAAGGTGGCCTCCTGGTGGCGGCCCTGGAAAGCGCCTTCGGGGGCGACATGGGCTGCCAACTCCTCCTCAGCCGTGGCGGACTCCGCCTCGACGGCCTCCTCTTTGGGGAAACGGCGGGCCGCATTGTGGTCTCTGTGAGTGCCGAGGGCGAGGGCAGTCTGGCCACCCTCTGCGCCACCCATCGGATTCCCTGCGCCAAGATCGGCAGCACGGGCGGCTCTCGCATCACCCTGGCCGTGGACGGGCAGCCCCTATTCGACGCCGAAGCTGCAGACCTCAAGCGCCTCCATGCGGAGGCTCTGGAGAAAGCCCTGCTCTAGCCTGCGGTCTCAGATGCCGATGGCTTGCGGCGCCTTCACCTTGGCCAGGATGCCGGCAAGCAGGGCTTCGTCGGTCTTGAGCTCCGCACGGTAGCTGCGACTGTCCGTGTGATGGATTGCCCGTTGGAGATCCTCCAGCCGCTGAGCAAGCAGGTGCTGGAGCAGCTCCATTTCCTTCGGTTCAAGATAGAGATCCATGGAGACCTCCCCCGGGCGGTCCGGAACCGGATGGTTGCGGAGCATGCCCAGGTGCAATATCGGTCCACCAAGGGGTGGCCGCCAGCGGATCAGCTTCTGCGTCCAGAGCCTAACGTCCCAGGATCCGCCCGGGCAGCAGGAAGAGCCCGCGCACAAGGCCGAAGGCGCCCTCCACGGCGAAACCCAGAAGCCGGAAGGGCAGGAGCAGCAGCCAGATCAGGGGATATAGCACCAGGGCCACCAGGGCCAGGGGCCAGCAGAAGACCAGCAGGATGAGCCAGAGCAGGAATGAAGCCATGGTTGCCTCCGGAACCAGCATGGGGCGGCCCTGGCGACTTGGCAGGGCCGCATCGGCGAAACAGCGGCCCGGATCGGCCAAGGTCCGGCACTATGGTCCCAACCCTTCCATTCCGGAGTTGCCATGCCGACCCCTGCGATCCTTCCCCTCGACCGCCGCACCTTCCTGGGGCTGGGCCTGGCGGCGGGCGCCGCGACCCTGGGCGCGGCCGAAGCCAATGCCAAAGCCGGTCCCCGCGGGCTGGAGCTGGAGGAGGCCACCGTGGCGGGGTTGCAGGCGGGCATGGCGGCGGGGCACTGGACCGCCGTGGATCTGGTGCGCGGCTATCAGGCCCGCATCCAGGCCCTGGACCAGACCGGGCCGAAGCTGAATTCGGTCATCGAATTGAATCCCGAGGCCCTGGCCCTGGCTCGCAGCCTTGATGCGGAGCGCCGCGCCGGCAAGCTGCGGGGCCCCCTCCACGGCATCCCAGTGCTCATCAAGGACAACATCGAGACCGCGGATCGTATGAAGACCACGGCGGGCTCCCTGGCGCTGGCGGACGCGCCTGCGCCCAGGCAGGACGCCTTCATCGTGCAGCGGCTCCGCGAGGCCGGGGCCATCCTCCTGGGCAAGACCAACCTCAGCGAGTGGGCCAACATGCGCTCCACGCGCAGCAGCAGCGGCTGGAGCGGGCGCGGGGGCCAGACTCGGAATCCCTACGCCCTGGATCGCAGTCCCAGCGGCTCCAGCTCGGGATCCGGCACGGCTGCGTCAGCCAACCTCTGTGCCGTGGCGGTGGGTACCGAGACTGACGGCTCCGTGGTGAGTCCTGCCAACGCCTGCGGTCTGGTGGGCTTGAAGCCCACGGTGGGTCTCCTCAGCCGCAGCGGCATCATCCCCCTCTCCCACACCCAGGACACTGCTGGGCCCATGACCCGCACGGTGCGCGATGCGGCCCTGTTGCTGGGTGCCCTGGCGGGTGTGGACCCGCACGACCCCGCCACGGCCGGGGCCCAGGTCCAGGCGGACTACACCCGCTTTCTGGATCCCACGGCACTGAATGGCGCGCGGCTCGGCCTGGTGAAGAACTTCATGGGCGTGCATGCTCACGTGGATGGCGTGATGCAGGGCGCCCTGGCAGCCCTGCGGGCCCAGGGTGCGGTGCTGGTGGAGGTGGAGCTGAAGACCGCCGCCTACGATGATGCGGAGTTCGAGGTGCTGCTCTATGAGTTCAAAGCAGGCCTCAACGCCTACCTTGCGGTACGCGGCGGCGCTGTGAAGGACATGGCCGGCCTCATCACCTTCAACGAAGCCCATCGGGACCGGGAATTGCCGTTCTTCGGTCAGGAACTGCTCACCCAGGCGCAGGCCAAGGGCCCCCTCACGGAGTCCGCCTACCAGAAGGCCCTGGGCAGCTGCGCCCAGGCGCGTCGCGACATCCTCGGCCTGCTGGAGCAGCATCAGCTCAAGGCTCTGGTGGCGCCCACGGGCAGCCCGGCCTGGCTCATCGACCACCTGAACGGCGATGCTTCTGGGGCCAGCTTCTCCAGTCCCGCCGCCGTGGCGGGCTGCCCACACCTCACCGTGCCCGCCGGCTTCGCCTTCGGTCTGCCGGTGGGGCTCTCCTTCGTGGCGGGTCCATGGCAGGAAGGCACCCTGCTGGGGCTGGGCTATGCCTTTGAACAGGCGACGCACGCAAGACACAAGGCAAAATTTGCCAAAACCGCACCAATTCCGGGTTGACGACCACCCCCGCGCAGGTACCATGACCTGAACCCACAAGGAGATTTCATGAATCGCGCCCTCTTTGCCCTGCTCTTCGCCGCCTCCCTGGTGGCTCAAGCTCCCGCCCCCAAGGCGGCACCCGCCGCGAAGCCTGCGCCGGCCGCACCTGCCGCCAAGCCCGCCCCGGCCGCCACGGGCATCGTGGCCAACAAGGATTCCAAGATCTTCCACAAGGCCGATTGCAAGGGCATCGCCAAGATGAAGGCCGAGAACAAGGTCTCCTTCGCCTCCTCGGCTGAGGCCACCAAGGCCGGCTACAAGCCCTGCAAGACCTGCAAGCCCTGAGACCCCGCCGCATCCAGTATTCGTCTTTTATCAGGAGTGACCTATGAAGTTGCTGTTCCCCGTCCTGCTCGGTGTGTCCATGGCCCTCTCGGCCCAGATCCCCTCCAAGGCTGACCTCAAGGGCCAGGCTGATGCCCTGGTCGACAAAGGCAAGGCCAAAGCTGACGAGAAGACCGATCAGACCAAGGCCAAGGCCGATAAGAAGGCCTCAGACGCCAAGGGCAAGGTCGACGCCAAGGCTGGCGCTGTGCCCATGGCCGGCGACAAGGTGAAGGCCGCCACCGCCAAGGGTGAAACGGCCGCCAAGTCCGGGTCCGAAAAGGCCAAGACCAAGACCAAGTCCGACGCCGCCAAAGGCGCCACCAAGGCCAAGACCGTTACGGAAAAAGCTGCCAAGTAGGCTTTTCCGACCAAGCACAAAAAAAGGGCGCCCTCGGCGCCCTTTTTTTGTGCTGCAGACAACTACTTCTTCGGGAACTGACGCTCGTAGGCTTCCTGCGCGTATTCGCTTGGGGGGACGCCGAAGCGACGCTTGAAGGCGCGGGTGAAGGCACTGGCATCGTAGAAGCCCAGGATCTTCGCCACATCGCTGGGGCGCTCACCATTCGCCAGCAGGGTCACGGCGCGCTGGAGGCGACGCTCAATGAGGTATTGGTGGGGTGTGGTGCTGGTGGCTTCGCGGAAGAGGCGGATGAAGTGGTCCGGCGTGCAGCGGGCCATGGTCGCCAGTTCAGGCACGCTGTTCTTGGCGCCGATGTGGACTTCCATGTGGTCCAGCACCAGCTGCAGGGTGGAGCGGTTGAGGCGGTAGGGGAAGCGGCCCCGATCCTCCTTCTCGGTCAGGCGGGCCAACTCGGCGCCCAGCAGGATGAGGAAGAGCTCGCGGGTCATGAGCTGCACGCCGTCCGGATTGGACAGTTCCTGGCTGAAGATGCTGAACAGCTGCTTCAGGCTGAGGCTGCGCAGCACGGCGAAACTGGACTCCTGCCACTTGCGGGGCGGGTGCTGCAGCGACGAGAGGAGCGGCTCCGGGAAGGGGCCTTCCATGAAGAGCGCCGTGAAGCCGAAGGGCGTGTTGGCGTGATGCCGCTTCAGGGTGTGGCCGAAGCCGGGCAGCAGCAGGGCCAAATCGCCGGAGCGGATGACGCCCTCTTCGCGATCCTCGCCGGTGCACACGCGCACAGCATGGGTGGGTTGCAGGAGGGTCCACGCATCCCTAGCGGGCAACAATTTCCCAGGTACGGGATCTCGTTTCAGCACGGAGAGGCGGAGTGGGCCGCTTGTGAAGGTTTGGAGGTTTTTGGTTTCGGATTCGCTCATGGCCCAGGAAGAAACAGTTATGCCTATCGAGGCGTTCCGGAAGGATGACAGGAAAACATCCTCAGTTACTTCCGTTTTTCATACTGTAAGTAAATGTGATATCTATCAGGCCCGAGAAAAGCTGTCCGCAAGGCTGAAGAACATGCCTAACCCGCCTGTTGGTCCTAGTTTGGGATCTACCGCGCGCTCTGGGTGGGGCATCATGCCGAGCACATTGCCCTTCAGGTTCACGATGCCGGCGATGCCGTTCATGGCCCCATTGGGCACGTGGGATTCGCCAATCTCCCCCCGCTCGGAGCAGTACCGGAAGGCCACACCACCCCGAGCCTCCAGATCGGCCAGTTCCATAGGATCCAGTGTGTAGTTCCCTTCGGCGTGGGCGATGGGCACACGAAATACTTCGCCAGCTTTCAGCGCGCGGGTGAAGGGCAGGTCCGCGCGCTCCACACGCAGGTGGACGTCTGTGTGAATGAAGCGCAGCGACTCGTTGCGCAACAGGGCGCCGGGCAGCAGCTGAGCCTCGCAGAGGATCTGGAAGCCGTTGCAGACGCCCAGCACCAGGCCGCCGTTGTCTGCGTGTCGCTTCACATCCGCCATGATGGGCGCCAGGGCGGCGATGGCACCGCAGCGCAGGTAGTCGCCGTAGCTGAAACCCCCGGGCACGAAGACCAACTCCGTGCCCTCGGGCAGGCGGGTCTCCTGATGCCAGACGGGAATGGTCTCCCAGCCCATGATGGTGCCGCAGGCGTGCAGTGCGTCGTGATCGCAGTTCGAGCCCGGGAAGACCGGCACAGCCACCCGCATCAGAGCACCTCGATGGAGGCCTTCTCCATCACAGGATTGACCAGCAGCTTCTCGCACATGGCCAGGGCTCGGGCCTTCACTTCCTCGGGATCGGTGCCGGGCACGTCCATCTCGATGAGGCGGCCGATGCGCACGTGGTCCACGGCAAAGCCGAAGCCATGGAGGCCCTGTTCCACGGCCTTGCCCTGGGGATCCAGGATGCCGGGCTTCAACTGTACGGACACGCGAACCTTCATGGGGCCCTCCGGCTCCAGTGTACCTGAGCGGACCGCCAAGCGGTCCCGCAAGGTCCATCACCGCATGGGGTCAGCCTTTGCGCGGTTTCCGCGCCTTGACGGAACCGTCCCAGCGGTGGGCTTCCAGATCCAGGTTGCCCAGGTCGTCCACCGCGATGCCCTCTTCCCGCAGGCGTCCGATCTGCTCGAAGGCGCCCCACCAGCGGCCCCGGCTGGGCACATAGCCCCGAGTGTTCACCACGCGATGCCAGGGCAGCATGGTGCCCTCGGGCAGGCCCGACAGCACCATGCCCACCTGACGGGGGCGTTGCGGGAATCCCGCCAGCGCCGCCACCTGCCCATAGGACGCCAGCTTCCCCTTCGGGATGCGCGCCACGATGGCCAGCACCGTCTCCCGGAAGGCCACAACGGATGGCTCAGCGGACTTGGACAACGCTGCTACCTCAGGCCTGCACGCCCGGCCGCTGAGCTGCGGGGATCCGCGAACGGAAGCCCCCTTCGTAGCTGTGCCAGTGGTTCAGCTCTTCCTCGGGATAGGCCCAGCACCAGTAGCCGTCGCCAGAGTCGAAGTCCCCGAGCCAGAGGCCCTTCACATCGGCCTCCAAGTCCTGCATGCTCTGCTGCCAGCTCTGCACCAGGGTCTGCAGGCGCTCCCGCAGATCCTCGGCCCGGGTCTCGTCGTTGGCCTCTTCGGCCTGACTCAGTTCTTCGGCCAGGCTCGCGGCCAGGGTGTAGACCGGCAGGGTGGTGCCCTTCACCTGCGGCATCAGGGCCTGGGCTTCAGCGAGGGTGAAAATGCGGCCCATGGCTCCTCCAATGCTCCATGATAAACCCATGCGGTTCGTTCCCCTGCTTCTGTCCAGTTCTGACCCCGCCCCTTGGCAATTCCTGGGTCCCCTCGCGCTGCAGTGGGAGGGGGGGCTGCACCCTGGATGGTCCCGGCTGGTGGCTCGGGGAACGGCGATCCACGCTGTGCACCTCACTGGGGAAAACCCCACGGAAGAAGCCCTGGACGTGCTTCGCCACGGGTTGGGCGCGGATTTCCTGGTGTTGCCCGCGGAGCGCCCCGAGAACCGGGAGGCGGGCTTCCGGCTCCTGGGCAGTCTGGCCACCCTCCTGGAGGCCACGCATGGCCGGGGTGTGAAGCTGGCCCTGCGCCTGGAGTCGGGCGCCGAGGCTCCCGTCCTCGAGCTGCTCAAGCAGGCCCATGGCGAGGCCGTGGGCTTCTGCTGGCACCCGGGCATCGTGGATCCCGAGCCCCTGGCGGACCGGCTCTGGTGTGCCGTGGGCGAGCCGGGCTCGGATCTGCGCGCCCTGCAGGCTCTGGGCTACCGCTGGGACCTGGCCCTGCCGGCCACGGATCCTGACCAGTTCCGTCAGCAGGCCACGGCTCTGGAAGCCACCTATCCAGGCGTGCTCTTCCCCGCAGAAATGCCCACCACGGCCCTGGGTCGTCCCGTGGTGCCCGATGACAGCCTGGTCTTCGGCAAACACTGGGAGCGTTCATGACCCAGACCCTGCTCGTGGTGGCTGGAGAGGACTCCGGCGACCTGCATGGTGCGGAGTTGCTGCGGGAGCTGAAGGCCCGCCGCCCCGAGCTGCGCATCATCGGCGTGGGCGGGCCGCGCATGAGCCCCCTGCTGGATCGCAAACTGGCGGATGTGAAGGATCTGGCGGTGGTGGGCTTCGTGGAGGTGCTCAAGCACCTGCCCAGCCTGAACCGCCTCTTCAAGCAGATCCTCGCTGCGGCGCGGGAGGAACACATCGCTGGGGCCCTCCTCATCGACTACCCGGGCTTCAACCTGCGTCTGGCCAAGGCTCTGCGTAAGCAGATGCCGGACGTGGGCTTGCACCAGTACGTGTGTCCCCAGGTCTGGGCCTGGAAGCAGGGGCGCATCCCCGAGTTGGGCACAGTGCTGGACACGCTCTACTGCCTCTTCGACTTCGAGCCGGAGTTGTTCCGGGACTATCCCGTGGATGCGAAGTTCGTGGGCCATCCCCTGGTCGAAGTGGTGAAGCCTGAGTGCACCCGAGAGGCCTTCTTCGCAGAGACGGGGCTGGATCCCATGCGCCCATTGGTGGCCCTGCTGCCCGGCAGCCGCAAGGGCGAGATCGAGCGCCTCCTGCCGCCCCTGGCGGAGCTGGCACAGGCCTGGCAGAGCACCCACGCTGACGTGCAGTGGGTCCTGCCTGTGGCGCCCACGCTGAACCCGGCCTTCGTGCGTGCCCACCTGGGCGGGGCGCCGGTGTGCCTCGTGGAGGACCGCACCTACGCGGCCCGCGCCTACGCGGACGCGGCCCTGGTGGCTTCGGGTACAGCCACCCTGGAGACGGCCCTCCTGGGTACACCCTTCGCCATCGTCTACAAACTGAACGCGCTCACCTACCAGGTGGCCAGACGCATCGTGAAGGTGCCCCACTTCGGCCTCGCCAACGTCGTGGCCCGCCGTGAAGTGGCCACCGAGCTGCTGCAGCACGAGGTGAACCCCGAGCGCCTGGGCGTGGAACTGAGCCGCCTGCTGAATCCCACCGTGGCACCGGGCCTGCGGGCTGGGCTGGCCGAGGTGCGCGGCCACCTGGGCGAATCCGGTGCCGCCGGGCGTGTGGCTGAGGACCTGCTGGCGAAGCTGGAGCGTCCAGCCTAGGCTCTGCTGCCGTCCATGGGCAGCCGCACGACAAACGTCGAACCCAACCCCACGCTGGAACGGAGCGTGATGCTGCCGCCCATGAGGGCCACCAGACGCTGCGTGATGGTGAGACCCAGGCCCGTGCCGCCGAACTTGCGGTGGATCTGGTCGTTGGCCTGTTCGAAGGCCTGGAAGACCCGTTCCTGCTCCGCGGGGCTCATGCCCTGGCCGGTGTCCCGCACCTCCAGCACCAGGTCCTGCGCCTCCAGGTGGGCGGCCAGGGTCACGGTGCCCTGGCTGGTGAACTTGCAGGCATTGCCGCCCAGGTTCAGGAGCACCTGCATGAGCTTGGTGTGGTCCACCTGCTGGGGGGGCATCGTCTTGAGGACTTCCACCAAGATAGTGTTGCCGTTCTGGTCGGCGATGGGGCGCAGGGTCTGGGAGACTTCCCAGAGCAGGCGGTGGATATCCTGGTCGCCCAGGTCGAGGCTCATCATGCCCGCTTCGATCTTGGAGAGGTCGAGGATCCCGTTGATCATGGCGAAGAGGTGCTGGCCCGCAGAGCGGATCTTGGTGAGATCCTCCCGTGAGGTCATGTCGCCCCGCTCCCGGGCATCCTCCTCCATGAGTTCGCTGTAGAGCAGGATGGCGTTGAGCGGTGTGCGCAGCTCGTGGCTCATGCTGGCCAGGAAGAGGCTCTTGGCCTTGGAGCCCTGGTTCAGCAGCTGATTGGCCTCTTCCAGCTCCCGGGTCCGGGCGGTCACTTCCTGCTGCAGAACCTCGTTCCGGGCTTCCAGCACGCGGCTGCGGAGCCGCAGGAGCACCCAGAGGCCCGTGCCCAGGAGCAGCACCCAGAGCGCCAGGGCCCACCAGGAGAACCACCAGGGAGGCCGCACCTTGAAGGTGAGCAGCAGGGGCGGGCCGAACTGGGTCTGGTGGCGATGGCCGCGAACCTCCAGCTTGTAGTTGCCCCAGGGGAGGTTGGGGAAGCGGGTGCGGAATTCATCCATGGGTTCCCAGCCCTTGGTCCCCGAAAGCCGGAACTCCAGACCCAGCCCTCCGGGCAGGCTGAAGGCGTTGAGGGCGAAGCGGGCTTCCAGAGAGCGACCAGGCGCCAGGACCGGCGGATCCGGAGAGAAGGGCAGGGCGGTGTCACCGCTGGACCAGCCCGTGAGCAGCGGTGCGGGGATGGGCGGGGCCGGTTGTTCGTCCTGGGTGCGGTAGGCGCCGATGCCCTCCGTGGTGCCGTACCAGAGAGTGCCGTCCTGCTCCAGGGTCAAGCCCTGGTTGTTGGCGTCGGCGCCGGGAATCCCTTCACCGGGGGCCAGCCACAGCTCCACCTGATGGGCCGCCAGGTTCAGGCGACCCAGACCCTGGCTGGTGCCGACCCAGAGCCGGCCCATGGCATCCAGGGCATGGGAGAAGATGACCCGGCCCTCCACGCCCGGAAAGGGCTCCCATAGCTCGGAGCGTTCCCAGCCCGTGGCGCTCCGCTGGTGGCGGGTGAGCATGGGGCGGTCGTAGTAGTACACCCAGATGCTGCCGTCTGGGGCCTTGAGGGCCGAGAATGGGTTCTCGGGCAGGGTGCCGCCCACCAGAACCCAGGTGCCATGCTCCAGCACATAGATCGCAGTGCGGGTGGACACGAAGATGGCACCACCCTGATCCTGGGTCACCTGCCAGACCCGCGAAAAGGGCTTTCCGTCCAGCTGGGCCCGGCTCCATTCCCAGGTGCGTCCCTTGGGCACGCCCCGCACGAAGCCGTCCTGGAAGTCCGAGATCCACACCGTGCCGTCCGCCTCCAGGGCCAGTCCGCGGGCGACGGCGGAGAGAGTGAGCAGGGGCACCCGGATGACTTCCACCGAGAGGTGCCGCGTGTCGATGCGGTAGAGCACGCCACCGGGCTCCCCACGGCCAGCAGGTTGCCATCAGGCAACAGTCGCAGACGCGAGAACTGTCCTTTCCGGATGAGCTTCCAGCCGCCCGGCACACCCATGACAAGCCCCGCGTCCGTGGCCAGCCAGGGGCGACCCTGTCGGTCCCGGATCACGTGCCAGACGACACTGCTGGGCAGGCCGTTCTCCTGGGTGTAGATCTGCCACAGCCCCTTGCCAAGGATGTGCACGACCCCGATGGAACCCAGCCACAGGGAGCCTTCGCGGTCCACCACACCCGCGACCGGAATGAAGCCCTTGGGGCCGCCCCGGATGGGGAAGATCTGCTCGCCCCGGGCCCGGAACATGCCTTCCCGGGTGTTCATCCAGACCCAGCCAGCTTGATCCCGCCGCATCTGCAGGTTGTCCGGGGGGCTGCCGCCCAGGTGCTCTGGGAGGCGGGTCCACTGGCCCCGATCCGGGGAGCGGCGATAGAGCGCGAGGTCACTGCGAAGCCAGAGCTCCCCATCGCCGTCCACAGCCATGGCCAGGGTGGACTCGCCCCGCTGGCGGAAGGGCAGGGGTTCCCGGAACCACTGGAAGCCCTCCAGGGGGCGGTGCCAGAGCATACCGCCGCTGGCGATCTGCACCTCGCGACTGTCCGGGTGCGCAAAGAGGGCATCGGCCGGGGTGGCCTCGGGCCAGCCCTCGACCGGGTGGAAGGCGCCCCGTCCATCAGAGAGGTGCGGCTTGAGGCCCGAGGGCAGAACCCAGATCTGGCCACGGGCATCCCGTCCCAGGTCGTTGATCCGCACCTCCGGCAGGCCTGCGGCCGTCATGAAGGTCAGGGAGGGGAATTCCAGAAAGCCCAGGCCGTTGTGGGTGCCCACCCAGATGCCGTGGGCCTCGGGAATCAGGTGGGTGACATATCGGAAGGCGCGGGGCAGTTGGACTTCCTCGAAGCGGTGACCGCCATAGCGGAAGAGGCCCGACTCCGTGCCTGCCCACAGAAAGCCCTCTGGATCTTCGGCGAGCACGTTCACAGAGAGGTTCGTGAGCCCCTGCTGGAAGCCGAAGACCTGGGTGGGGTACATACCAGGGGCCTGGGCACGGGCTGGGGCTGCGCCCAGGACCATCAGGAGGCCCAGGATCAAGCCCAGGAGGGCTCCAGCGACACGCCTCCGGTGTCCGGTCTCTGCGTCTCCGGCTGTGGGCATTCCCCGGTTCCCTTCCTTTCCCATGGCCGACCTATCGGCCTGAAGGTCGCCCTGGCTGAGAACAGGGCGGATAACCGCGCTGAATCGATGCGATAGTCGCTCAACCCCAGGTCCCTTCATGGCATCTGATGGGTGGAGGTGCCCATGAACCCGACCTTCCTGCTCCTGCCCCTGATCCTGCAAGTGCCCCAGGCCCCACTCCCCGTATTGGAGGCCAAAGATCTGCCAAAGGCGGTCCGGGGCCCCCTGCCTCCCAGCCTTCCGGATCTGGGCGCCGACCGCAGCATGATGGGGCGGATGCGCCACCAGGCCCGCAAGGGCCCCGGCCTCACCGCGCTCCAGTTGCCTGCGGGCAATGTCCATGTGACGGACAAGATTCCCGACATCAGTGGCTGGAAGGCCTACGCCATCGAGGTGCCCGGCGGGGGGTCCGTGAAGGTGCACCTGGTGGAGGGTCGCAAGGCCTGGTTCCGCGTCCTGGGCGTCAACGCCTGGGGAAGGCAGGAGCCCGGATTGCTGCAGAACCGCATCCCCGTCGGTGAACCCCAGGCCACCTACTTCAACCCCACCAAGGAAGTCCGCACCGTCTACTTCATTGTGGACACCCTGGACGTGGACATGGTGGGCGAGCCCTACGGCTTCGACGTCATTCGCGGCTAGCTATCTTTTCGGGGCCGACGGGCATGCGCTGGGGCAGGGCGTCCTTGAATGTCTTTCGCAGAGCCTCCGGGGCGCTGCGCCAGGCTTTGGCTGCAGCGGCCCAGTTGGGGTAGGTGCCGAAGCAGCCCTGCCAGAAGCGGAGGCCGTCCCGCCGGACGAAGGGGAGGATGAGGATCTCCTGGGCCTTGGGCCCGGCGGCCCGGGCCACCTGGCGGAGGCCGTCAGCCCGCCCCGAGACCACCAATCGCAGGGTCCAGGAGCCCGCGGGTGCCGCAGCCCGGAGCGTTTCGCCGCGGGCCAGGGCTTCGGCCAGGTCCTGGCGCTCCAGGGGCCGTGTGACCTCCTCGGGGTGTGACTCCAGATCCTTTTCCGACAGCACGATGCGGGGCTCCTCCACGCGCACTTCCAGGCTGCGGGAGGAGCCACCCAGCAGGTTGCTCACGCTGAGGGTGTAGACCGTGGTCTTGTCGGGTACCACGGCGATGCTAGATTTTCCGTCCAGCTCCAGGCCGCCGGGCTCCAGGCGCACCTTGGCGTCCCCCTGGCAGAACCACCGCAGATCCACCTGCTCGCCACGCCTGACCACGGTCTTGTTGGCCTCGAAGGTGCACACGGCGGCGGGTGTGGCCGCGGCAGGGCTGAGGTGCCCCAGCACGGAGACCTCCAGCGTGCGGCTCTGGCCCCCAGCGGCATTGTTGGCGGTGATGGTGTAGCGGGTGTTCTCGAGGGGGGTGACCGTCACCTCGCTCTTGCCGTCCAGTTCCAGGCCACCGGGCTCCAGGCGCACCTTGGCGCTGCCGGCGCACTCCCAGCGCAGCACCACGGGCTCGCCGGGCAGGATGGCCCGGGCGCTGGCGTCGAAGGCGCAGATGCGGGCGGGCTCGCCCAGGGGCAGGCCCGGGGTCACGCGGACTTCCGCCAGGCCCAGCTGCGGGCCATTGGGGGCTGCGTCGAAGACCCGGTACGTGGTCGTGTAGCCTGGGCGCAGGGTCACTTGATACTTGCCCGAGAGGATCATGCCACCGGGCTCCAGGCGAACGCGGGGGGTGGCAGGGCAGCTCCAGGTGAGCAGCACCGAGTCTCCGGGGCGGATCTCCTTGGGCTCAAGCGTCAGGGCACAGGGGCTCTGAGCCTGGAGCAGGCAGGCGGTTGCAGCCAGAGCGATCGAACGAAGCATGGAGTGAGTGTAATCGGCTGAGTGGGCTTTCCGGCCCCGGGAAGGTGAGCGGTTGGTAGAGGTGTCCATTGGGAGGGCATGGACAGCTAGAAGAAAATGCATATCTTTACTTTACTTGCCGTTAATTTACGAAAGGAAGGGCCTCTCGCCAAGGTGATCTGGCTCCCAGTGCGGGTGTCCCACCCCGACTCCATGGCTACCCAGACAGACACTGCGATCCGACCGGGTGACGTGGTTGGCCGTTACCGGGTGGAGGCCTTCGTGGCTGCCGGCGGCATGGGGCAGGTGTTCCGGGCCTGGGACACCAGGCTGGAACGCCCGGTGGCCCTCAAGACGGTCAAGACCGAGCGGGCCTCTGATGGGGTGGCCCTGGGCCGCCTCCAGCGGGAGGCCCAGATCCTGGCCCGGTTGGACCATCCGGGCATCTGCCATGTCTACGACTGGTTGGATCATGGTGGAACCCTGGTCATGGCCATGGAGTGGGTGGAGGGAACGCCCTTGTCGACCCTTCTGGAGCAGGGGCCCCTGCCGCTCCCCAAGGCCATCCGACTCATCAAGGAGGTGGCCATCGCGCTGGCCGCCGCCCATGCCAAGGGCATCATCCATCGGGATCTGAAACCGTCGAACATCCTGATCACACCGCAGGACACGGCGAAGGTCCTGGATTTCGGCCTGGCCAAGACGTTTGCCTCGGGCTCGACGGACACGGACCAAAGCTGGATCGAACCCGCCGGGACCGAGGATTCCACCCGCACCCTCTCCAGCCAGGATGGCTCCCTCACCGAACCCGGCACGGTCATGGGCACTCGGGGCTTTATCGCCCCAGAGCTGCTGATGGGAGAGCTGGCCAGCGCCGCCACAGATCTCTATGCCCTCGGGTTGATCGGCTTCCTGGTGCTCACTGGGGATCCGCCGCCGGGTCTGGCCGGAAGTAAGCTGCCCTGGACCCGGCGGGTGCTGAAGTGGCGCTCCGGGTCCGGGAGCCATCCCGCTGGGCCCCATGCCCTCTGGCATCTGGTGGACCGCCTGCTGTCGCCGGACCCCAGCGCCCGTCCTGGAGCCCAAGAGGTGGTGGCCACGCTGGAGCACCTGGAGGCGCCCACCTCCCCGGTCTGGTGGGCCAGCCTCACGGCGATCCTGACCCTGGTATTGGCCGGCACCGGAGTCTGGGCCTATGGTCGTGGCGTGATCCCGGAATACTCTGCCAGCCGCACCGCCCGGGTGGTGGTGGTGCCCGTGCGCAACCTCACGCACAGGGGCGAACGGGAGCCTGAGACCGCCATCGCCACCACAGACCTGCTTGAGCACATGCTGCGGACCTTCCCGCAGGTGAGGGTGGTGCAGGACCGTGATCCAGGGGAGCCCCGTCCCCGGCTGGACACGGCCACCGGCGCGGTCGAACGGGATTTCGTGCGCCAGTTGGTGGCGCGCACGGGTGCCGACCTGGTGCTGCTGGCGGAACTCATCCAGCCCTCTGAAGGGGAGCGACCCAGGCTGCGTGCACGGCTGCTGGATCGCAAGGGCGAGGAGCGGGCGAGCCGAGAGGTCCAGGCCCGCACAGCGGACTTCGAACCCCAGGTGCTGGTGCCAGCGCTGCTTCAGGAACTCGGCCACAAGCTGGCCCCCCTGGAGCGCTCGCTGGCGCTCCCCCCAGTCCCCTCCCGAGAGGCCCTGGAGGCCTACGGGTTGGGCCTGGAACTCAGCCTTCGGGGGGATCATGGCCGGGCCCTCCCCTACCTGGAGCGCGCAGCCATGCTGGCACCGCGTTTTGCGCCAGGAGTCATGAGCTATGGGTTTGCCCTGTTCAGCTGCGGAGACTCCAAGGCCCTGCCGACCCTGATGTGGGCCCGGACCACCGCCCGCGAGTCCAGGGACCGGTATTCGGAGGCTGAGGCCCTGATCGGTCTGGCCCTGCACGCCCGGAGGGGAACCAGCAACTCTGAGGAGGAAGTGCCCCTCCTCCGGGAGGCCCTCGAACTGGGCAGAGTGTCTGCGGATGAGGACCTCCAGGCCCAGGTGTTGAACGAACTCGGAGTGCACTGGATCGGCAGGGAGGAGTGGCAGGCGGCCGAAGGAGCGCTGCAGCCCGCTTTGGCACTGGCCACAGCCAAGGGCAACCACCGCCTGAGAACCCACATCCTGGTGAACCTGGCCAACCGGGCTAAATACCTGGGCCACAGCATCGAGGCCCAGGATCTCTACCGCCAGGCTGCCACCGATGCGGGGATCACCGGGAATCCCCTCCACCTGGCGCTCGCTCAGAACAACCTCGCCATTCTGGACCTCGAAGAGGGGCGGGCCGCCGCTGCGGAAAGAACCTTCCTGGAGGTGTTGCGGCTCCGCCAGCAGCTGGGCGATGTTGAGGGTGAGGGCCGGGTGCTCCTGCTCCTGGGCATCGCCGCCCACATGCAGGGGGCTTTCCCGGGGGCCATCTCCCGCTTTGAGGCGGCCCTGGCTCTGGCGCAGCAACATGAGCTGACCCTGATTCAGGGGCGGGCTCTCTACCGATGGGGAGACACCCTCCGGGCCCAGGGCCGGGTCGGCGCTGCCACGCCCCGGCTTCGGGAGGCGGTGGTCCTGCTCCGCAGCAAAGGTACCAAGCAGAATCAGGCGGAAGCCCTGTCGGCCCTTGCTGAGTGCCGGGCCAGACAAGCTGATACGGCCGAAGCCGAACGCCTGCTAGTGGCAGCGCGGGGCTTGGCTGGGGATCGCCCTCAAATCTGGCGGGCCCAGGCCTGGGTGGAACACCAACTTGGCCATCCCAGGGCCGCCATGGATGCTCTCGTGCTCGCCCTTGCCTTTCCCCAGAACGAAGACCCAGAACACCGGGATGAGCTCCGGGCCCTGGCGTCGGCCTGGGTGAAACAGCCCTGAGTCCCTTCCCGGGCCGGCCCGTCTGGCCCTACTTCCATCACCCCTTCCTCCCCGGAGGCCCAACGATGAGCCCTCGTTATTTCCACAAGATCGACCGATCCACCCGCAACAAGATAACCCTCGACGCGGACGGGCCCTGGACCCTGCAGGCACCCGGCATGCCTCTGATCCAGGGCACTGGCGGCCCCATCGTCCTCACCTTCGACCCGGCGCCCTCGAGTGGCGGCCTCTCCACCCTTAAGTCCATGGTCATCGACCCCGACCCAGGATCAGGCAATCTCGGTTGAGGTCGGGTCGGCTCAGCCGCCCAGGTAGGTGAACCAGAAGCGTAAATTCCGGGTGTCGGGGTGGGTGCCGTGTTCTAAATAGTTGTTGTTATTCATTTTCCATCCTTTCGTGATTAATGATTTTCATGAACCAGGTCAAAAGCAAAATCTGAGTAAAAAATTGTGTGTCTTGGCAAAAGAAATATCCATTGGCCAACCGGTTCCAATCTTGTCGGGCTGAACTTGTCCAGCCAGTTCCCTACAGAAAATAATCTTCTGCTCAAACAAGATGGTCTTGGCAAAAGAAGAAGCCTTAGCTAAGGGTTCTATTTTGTCAGACAGTTTTGCTTGTGCGTCTTGCCAGAAAATCACGTTTATTGAGAACGGTTCTCAACTAACGCCGCCTGAGTCCCCATCTGGCATCGGGGTGCTGCGCCCGGGTACATGTGTTGAAATCGCGCGAGTTGATGTATTCCAATCGAGGAATATGTGGGTCATGGTGAGCCAAGTGTTGCAATCGCGCCGGTTAGAAATCGCCATTAGGGCCATCGAGGCAGGGGTGGAGGCCCTGGGGCACCTCCGAGGCCCTATAAGCCCCGCCATATCAGCATCTGATTGTATTTTTTTTCTATTTTTTACCTAAAACCCTACGATCTTGGGTCTGTAGCTTTCTTGGTTCCAATCAGTCTTTGGGCATCTATCTATTTATTCTTTCTTCCTTTCTTATCATCTTAGATTTTGATACAGTGATTCCCTGCTAAAATCATCCAAAAAATAGGATTACCGATTATTAGCAGGAAACCACAGGTTATCATCTTGAGTTTTGATACGTATTCCGCCTTCTTTGTTGTGCTTGGTCGGAGTTGTAGCACATTAGCGGTCTGTTCCCTACCCATTTGTAGGCCCGGCGGTATCATCAGAGGCCAATACGTTAGCCTCGTCCGACTATCCACGGTCTTTGTGGACTGTTACAGGCTCCAAACAGTACGAGCTAATGTAACGCATTTGGTTTTCTTCCCTTTACATTTCCCGCTATCATTCCTCGGGTTGTTTCAGGTTCAAACCTTTTTATAGAAGACCTATATACCTTAGTATCGGCGGGATCGTGAAAATCCATAGGCGTCTGGAGACAGCCCATAAGTCCCGCTTTACCAGCCTATTCTGCAAGGTATACCCACTTGCGGGTTGGTTGCTGGGGCAGTTGGGCCGGATCCTTGTGGTCTAGGAAGGTCTCAAATCGGTTAAATCGATCCAGAATAGCCTTCACGATTGGATCTACAAGGTTACGGGCAACATCAGCGGTAGATTCGGCATGCTCTATTCCGAGATCAGCGGCAACACTCGACCAGTCAACATCCTTATATTCGTATTTTTGACTTGTTCTAAGTGCGGCTTTAACGATCAATTCCAGTTCCGTTTTCAAGGCATCTGATAATCGCTGGCTTAGCATTACGTCCTGAACAACCATATCTGCCACATGTTTGATATAGGCTTCAGCAGAATCGATTTTCGAGTCAATCATTGGTTTTCATCCTTTTTTGAATGGGTAAATTGCTATTATTTAATACATTTCTGAGATATCGGCTGATATTCATATTATTAATCTTTGCCCCGATTTGTAATTCCAGTAAAAGATCAGCAGGCAAATAGACCTGTACACGCGTAAAACACTTGATTTTTTTGGATCGTGACATTTAAAGTCCTCTAATGATTAATTCTGAAGATTTTCGAGTCCCGAATGGCTAAATTCTCGATTTATTTTTATGAGTCGAATTTTAAATGGCATTTTGAGAGTGAAACGAATTAAAACACCCAATGTAAGAGACCTTCTTTTGGAAGGCGGCCGAAAAATCTTCCAGCAAACTTTGGCTTAGATTTCCGGTAAATCTTTCGGGGATTTAAGTTTGAATACCAGAAACCTATCGACCAGTAGATTTATGCTGAATCGATCCTCGCCCAGCTTCGGACCTTTCAGTGGTTATCAATATATATATCAATAAATAGAAAGCAAAGGTGCCTCCGCAAGTGGTATCACATAGCTAATGCAGGCTGAATTTCGATTGGTCACGGTGCCGAGTGCCTACATGGGCTATTCCCTATGGGCATCACTCAAGGCTAATCAGGGTTCTCGATAACGGTGGTTTGTGAGCAGGACATGTCATCCCTGGCCCGGGAACCAGAAATCAAGGCATTTCCATTCTCGAAAAATATTCTCGTTTACTTTTTCTCGATTCAACCTATACTTATGAGTATCGAGAAGGAGATGACATGCGAATCGGATACGCCAGGGTCAGCACGGACCTCCAGTCATTGGAACTCCAGAACCAGGCGCTTGAGAAGGCTGGCTGCGACATGATTTTCACCGACAAGATGTCAGGCACCCGCTCCGACCGGCCTGGGCTCCAGGAAGCCATGTCCCACCTCCGGCCCGAAGATTGTCTGGTCGTTTGGAAACTGGATCGCCTTGGACGCTCCGTTAAGGCACTGGTCGATATGGTGGCCCAATTGGAGGCCCGGAAGGTTCACTTCGCCTCAATCACCGACCAGATCGACACTTCCACTACCGCTGGCCGGTTCTTCTTCCATGTAATGGCCTCTCTCGCCCAGATGGAGAGAGAGTTAATCGTTGAGAGGACCCAGGCCGGTCTTAAGGCTGCTCGAACGCTTGGCCGTATCGGAGGACGCAAACGGAAGATGGACGCGGGGAAAGTAGAGGCAGCCAAACGCCTCCTCGCCTCCGGTACCACACCAAAAGAGGTCGCGAAATCCCTCGGGGTTTCGATTCCGACGCTTTACAGGTGGGTTCCAGCCTCTTCGTGAAATGAGCCCATGGCTTTGGTTGGTGGATTGCAAATACTCTACACTTGATTCGCGATGATTGAGTTGGCTTTGGTCGAAACTTCTTGGAGCGGCCTGTGAACAGATTCGGAACAAGCCTAATGAGTCTTTTACTCAGTTTGAGTTCAGGCACTGTCATTTTTGCTCAGAACGAAAGGCCCATTTTCGAGACAGGTGCAAAGGTCCAGTCAAAGAAAATCGCTGTTGGTATGAAGTTTTGGTTTGTTCCAGATATTGGAAGGAAGCCAATTCTTCGTATTGGATTCGCAAAGTCCACTTCATACAAGGACCAGCGAGTAGAGACCCTCTTGTACCCCAGCGAAGCCGTTGGACTCACAATCATTGGAGAGCATAAACGGGGAACGCATATCGATAGCTATCACGTTCGGTTTGATGACGGCTCTACTGCTTTTCTCAAGGCCTTTAGGCTTGAGATGAATCTTTCTGACCTGGAAATCGAAAGAATTCAAAGCAGTTCCCAGGGAAGATTGCAGGCTGAACGATTCTATTCCCAAGATCCCGCAGGGTTCGCAGCACGTAGAGCGGAGTTAGAAGCAATAGAAGCAGAGCAGAACAGGATGGCTATGGAAGCGGCTCAAAAAGCAGAAGCCGCGCGCAAGGCTCAGGCCAAGAAGGCTGCATCTGAACGAGCGAAAAGAGGCCCAGTGCGTATTGGAATGACCAAGGAGCAAGTCCTTGCGAGCAGTTGGGGGAAGCCGATGAGAGTGATCAGAGATATTCGGGAGAATGTCAATTACGAGCAGTGGATCTATCCGCGAGGGAATTACCTTCACTTTAACCAAGGAGCCCTGACCTCTATCCAGACATCCAACTAGGGTTCAGGTTGAGACCACGAAGGATCAATGTAGATCGGGGCGTCATGGAGTTGATTCTTGTCTGCCTTTCGCTGAAATGTAATCCATGGAACTCGCGCCATTGAGTGAGTGGCAGAGGTTTCTTCAAGGGCTAAACCCAGGTTCACCACTCGCTTTGTGGTTGGCGAACCCAAGGGGCGAAGTGCTTCGCGATCAAATCCAATCTTGGCTCTTCATGATGGATCGACAAAAACAACATCGTAGGTTGAGTGGATTTCTCGGAGGCTCCGACATTCAACGGTTTTGTTTGTTCTACAATGAATTGGCAGTGGGATCCCTCTTGAAAAATTCTGGATATCGGGTTGTCTATGAGCCAGAAATTGGAGGGAAGACCCCGGATTGGATGATTGAGGATGACTCAGGACCGCTTTTCATCATTGAGGTGGCCAGCCTAGAGGCTAATGAACGAATTGCCCGAAGAGAATCTGCAACCATCGACTTGAAACGCAGACTTGAGGCTGGGCCAATCGCTCGACTCTGGCTCACAATTGGCGACTTCGAGCAGGCCGAAGATTCAACTCCTGAACTGCGAGAACAGATTGCAACATGCGTCCATACTTGGATGGAAGGAGTGCGGCAATACTTGGTTGACCCCACCATCAAGCGCAGCTTTCAGATGGGAAAGTGCAGGTTCGAGGTCCAAGTCGCACCAAACCCAGATGACTGCCCTGGGCATGTCTTTCTGCCTGTGCAAATCTCAAATGCCGACAATGAGGATATTGGTCGAGTGCTGAACAGGATCTCCCAAAAGGCAGAAAGATACGCAGCGGTCCTCAGCGACGAAAACCTCCCTCTGGTGGTGGCTATTGTCCCTTCATTTGATGTGCAGACCATGGCGCCAATTTTTGGTGCGGTTGCACTATCAGATGGAACCTTCTTTGGATCCGTTAACGCAGCTTTGAGCGGGATTTTGTATTGCGGGTACGAAGCGGATTTCCAATGGTCGTTCAAAGATTATTGGGGGAATCCACACTCAATAAGACCACTGGCAGGTGAGTTCCCGACCATAAGCCAAGAACCCGAGCAATAGATTGATCTGAAATCTATTCTATCTATTGAAGAGTCAGGAAAGAATCCTTGGCAGACTCTTCCTGATTGTATTGGCCATTTCAGAAGGCGCTAAGTGACCATATGTAGTTTGGACCAAAGTTATATTGCTATGCCCAAGGTGGTTAGCAACATAAGCTAACGGAACACCTTTGTTTACTAGTATCGAGGCATATGTATGTCTCAACCCATGAAATGTAAAATTTTTAATTTCAGCGATCTTACAAGCTAATTTCATATAGTAGATGTGATCACCTTCTAACCATTTTTCAGATAGAGATCTCTTCGTGGATGATGGTTGGAATCTGCTGAGCCTTCTTATAAAGATTAAATCATTGCTTCCTTTATCTCTTACCATTTCTTCAAAAAATTGTATTCCTTCTTCAGAGAGATAAACATGTCTCTGTTTACCCATAACCTTACCAAATGGACCAAAGTGGATAGTTCCATTCGCTTTATTGAAATCCTTTACGGTTAGATTGGCTAATTCAGAGTATCGCCCACCTGTCATTAATGCAGCTATAACTAGATATTTGAATTCAGGAATAGTACAGCCTTCTATGAGCCTCTTCTGCTCCTCTACTGTTAGGAACATAATTTTTGCTACCCGGGTTCCTTTAAATAGTTCTGCCTTGTTCCATCCTCCTCTTCCTGGAGGTTCTGACTTTCCCGTATCAATAGCAAGTTTTAATGCTGCTCTTAGTATCTCCATCAAATCATTGGCGGTCCCTCTTCTTTTTCTCTTCTCATCGTCAGAGAGGGATTCAAAATCTATATTAACTTCCCTTACTAATACTTTGTTGCCTGTGGTTCTGTATTGAACTCTTCTGGGTTTCTCTACAATGGTTTGTTTCCAAGTATCTATTTTGTCTTTAGATAGTCTTGCTACCCGAATATTCCCTAAGTGTGGGATGATATGGGCATTAATTTTTAAAAACCTATTCTTATAGCTCTTACTTCCATTCCTTTTTAGATAATCTAAGTAATCTTCTACCGCATCTTTAACGGTGTAGTCTTTTGAAGAAATAAGACTTCTTCCCGTAATTTCTTCTTCAAATTCTTTAGCCAATTCCTTTAACTGTAGCTCTGCCTTAGCTCTTGCTTGTTCATAGTTCAGAATCAATAGGCCATCAGCAGACATGAAATCATCTGCTGTCCCAATGGTTTTCTTCTTTTGCTTTCCAGTTTCTGGATTTGTGAGCCTGACTGTCCAGGCTCCGGGAAGCTTGTCTTTCCCTTTTTCTACGTCTGGCCTTCTGTAAAGAAGGTGAGAGCCGGAGAGAAGCTTCTCTGTGTGGATCTTTCCAGTAGCTAAGGAAAGTCTGTTTTTCTGGGTTTCCAGTATGGTCTTGGCCACTGGTTCCTCTGTTTTCTGATTTACCCAGGTTTTACCTGAGCCATGAGCCAGCATAGGCCCGTGGCCAAAGGGTTTCAAGGCAAACGAGGGGCAAAAAAGTGAGGCAAAATAGGGCCGCCTCACCCCATTTTGCCTCTACGCGGTGTTGAAAATAATAGACTTATTAATTACCAAGATATGTGAACCAGAACCGCACGCCCAGGTATTGTCCCTCATAGCCGTCGGGCAGGTGCTGAAGCGGGGCCGAGCGCAGCACGGCCATGCGGGCGCTTTCGTCCATGGCGGCGTTGCCGCTGGGGATCTCGACCCGCACCCGGTCCACGCTGCCGTCCCGGGCGATGCGGAAGTAGATCTGCACCCGGCCCTGGGTGCTTGAGACCCGGTTCCAGTTGGTGGTGATGCGACTCTGCACCTGCTGCAGGTACCACACGAAGGGGAAGTTGCCATCCACGCCCCCCACCAGGCCCACGCCGCCCTGCACGCCGGAGGTGGGATTCAGGCCTGGGATGCCGCTGCCGGCACCGAAGGCGGCGCCGTTGCCGGTGCCAACGGCTCCCGCCACGGGATTGGGGGCCGCGGTCTTGCCCTTGGCCGAGGTGGTGCCCGTGCCCTGGCTGGCGGCGTCCTTGTTATCCCCCTTGGCGGCGGCCTTGGTGGTCTTCAGGGCGAAGGGATCCGGGGCCGTGGCCGAGGGCGCGGTTTCCCGCACCGGGGCCACGTCCTCCACCCGCCGCAGGCGCTCGCCGTTCTTGCCCACCTCCATGGCCTCCGAGCCGCCGGAGGCACCGGCCATGGCCGCAGGGAGGTTCACCCAGGTGACCTTCACATCCTCGGGGGTCTGCCCGGGCCCGCCCCGGGGCCAGAAGAACGCCACGCCGATGGCCAGGTGCAGGCCCAGGCTCAGGGCCAGACCCCGGCTCCAGTTCAGCTCGCCCAAGTGGCTGCGGCTGCGGAGGTAGGCCTGGAGATCCTGGCTCATGGCTGCTCAGTCGATGGAATGGGAGGGGCGGCCGGGGCGGCGGCAGTGACGAAGCCCACTTGGGTGAAGCCCGCCTCCCGGATGGCGTCCACCACTTGGATGACGCGGCCATAGGGCACGTTGTGATCCGCCCGCACGAGCACCGGGCGCTTGCCACCCGTCTGGGCCTTGGCCTTGAGCTGGTTGGCCAGGACTGGCAGGGCCATGTAGGCCTGGTCCAGCTGGAGCCGCCCATCAAAGGTCACGGAAACGGTGATGGCTTCGCTCTCCAGATTCCGCCCCGTGCGGCTCTCGGGCAGCTTCACGTCCACCCCCGTGGTCATCATGGGGGCGGCGATCATGAAGATGATGAGCAGCACCAGCATCACGTCGATGAGCGGGGTCATGTTGATGTCCGCCATGGCGCCGCGTCGAGATCCTGGAGTGAAGGCCATGGGGCTCCTGGGCTGAGGGCTCTAGTCTAACCGCAAGGGGATAGCGGGGTTGCTGTGGCCCGCGCCGAATGCAAAGTTGGACTTGCTAATCACAATGGATATGATAAATTTTTGTCTGCGACAAAAATTTTTTGTTCATTCTGTTAACCATAATTATTCAGGGGGTGCCCCGACATTCGGCCAACCAGAGGCAATTCGACTCACTTTGTCCCTCCTACCGTTCAGCGCTTTGGTTCTTTATTGTTCCTACCTAAATAACTTCTGATTAAAAGGGGAATGTTGTCATGAGTGGCTATAACGCAGTATTGGCAAGAAACACAAAAAATGCTCCGATTGGCATCGGTCCATACTCACAAACGGTAGCTTTTTCTCACTATAACAACCTTTCAGCTCAATTACCTATCGATCCGAAATCTGGCAAAGTGGTGACTGGAGGTGTGAGAGAGCAGGCTGAACAGTGCTTTAATAATATAAAGGCAATTTTACATAGCATCGACCATGTTATGAGTGACATTGTTAGAATAACTGTGTTCGTTAAGAATATAAAGGATGTTGACACGGTTAATGAAGTTTATAAATCGTTCTTTCCAACTTATGTGCCGACGCGAACAACGGTCGCCGTCGCCGCTTTGCCCATGGATGCATTGGTTCTAATTGAAGCACTTGTATCACATGGTGAAGGTACCATTCCAAACGCACCCCAGGCTGGTGACCTTATAAAGCTTACAAATAACACAGCAAATGCACCAATAAGTTCTCTATCTACACAAACTGTAGCTTTTTCGCATTACAATAATATTTCCGCACAATTACCTATCGACCCAGGTTCTGGTCGGTTGGTGGCTGGTGGTGTAAAAGAGCAGACTGGACAGTGCTTAAAAAATATCAAGGCAATTTTAGAAAGCATCGACGTACCTATTGACGATATTGTTAAGGTTAATATTTTCATTAAAAATATTTTGGATATTGAACTTGTAAATGAAGTTTATGCAACCTTTTTCCCTGACTCGGCTATCGCTAGGGCTGTAGGCTACGTCCCTGCACGGACCATCGTCCCGGTTTCAGCTTTACCTATGGATGCTTTGGTACAAATTGAAGCGGTTGTGTCACATGGAGATGGTACACCCCCACAGGTTGTTGAAGACCGGCATAAACTCGTCATGAAACTAAAAAATACAAAAAATGCACCTAAAAATAATCTATCGACACAAACTGTGGCTTTTTCTCATTACAATCATCTTTCAGCTCAACTACCTGTAGACCCAATGACGGGTGTGATAGTGACTGGTGGTGCAAAAGAGCAAACGGGACAGTGCTTAAAAAATATCAAGGCAATTGTGGAAAGCATTGACCATGTTCTGGCGGATGTAGTTAAAGTAAATATTTTCCTTAAAAATATCTCAGATATCGATGCTGTAGACGAAGTTTATACAACCTACTTCCCAGGCGGTATTCCCGCACGTAGAACAGTTGGTGTGTCTGTTTTACCAGAAGGTGCATTGGTTCAAATCGATGTGGTTTTATCAAACGCTGAAAGTACCTCTCCACACGCATAATGGGCATTTTGGATATGCGGGCCAACTGGGTTT
This sequence comes from uncultured Holophagaceae bacterium, assembly GCA_903913215.1. Lineage (GTDB taxonomy): Bacteria > Acidobacteriota > Holophagae > Holophagales > Holophagaceae > Geothrix. Next base: position 57,598 of record CAIWKE010000023.1, on the reverse strand, counting down.
CTTACCTTCGGAAAAGTTAACCTTCCACATCCCCCCCGATGGGGGCTATGTTTCTTGCGTTTCAGGAGGTTTCCATGAAGCCAAGGCAGAACCTTGATGCTCTGATCGAAAAACACCCGGAGATCTACGAGGCCTACGCCCGCTTTGGCAAGGCGGTGCATGACCAGGGTGGGCCCCTGGACGAGAAGACCCGCTGGCTCGTGAAGGTGGCCGTGTCCGCTACGGTGGGCGTCGCGAAGGCCCAACTCACTCACATGATCAAGGCACGGGAGGCGGGCTGCACCCCGGATGAGATTGAGCACGCACTCCTGCTCATCGCGCCCACAGCGGGCTTTCCGCGCATGATGGAGGCCATGGAGCGGTTCCGGGACTACCTAAAAGAGGCCTGAGGCGCTCAGTTCCTCGGCAGGGCCACCCAGAACGTGGCCCCATGGCCGGGGACACCTTCCACACCCACTTTGCCACCCATGCCCTCGATCAGGCGCTTGACCTGGGAAAGGTCCAAGCCCATGGAGGTCCCGCCCTCCGTGGGGTGGGCGCTCAGGCGGGTGAATTGGCCAAAGGCGGCTCCCCTGGCCTCCTCCGTGAGGCCGGGCCCCTGGTCCTGTACCAGGATGCGGCCCTGGTCGTTGTCATCCGCCAGGAGGATGGTCACCACCGCACCTGGCGGGGAGCACTTCAAGGCATGGCTGAGCAGCTGGTCCAGGGCCCGGCCCACCTGCGCAGGGGCTGCCTGTACCTCCAGGGAGACGGGATAGGGGAAGGCCAGCGCGACGCCCTTCTCACTGGCTTCAGTGGCGGCCCTGGGCAGGGCCTGCTCGACGGCGAAACACAGGTCCATGGTCACGATCTGGGGCGCTTCGATCTGGCCCGCTTCAATGGCATGCACATCCAGGAGTTCCTTGATCCGCTCCCCCATCCTGGTGCCCAGGGCGCGGATGGCCCCCACTTGTTTAGCCACCTGGGGGGTCTGCGGTGACTCCGCCAGCATGTCGCAATAGAGCAGGAAGCTGGTGAGCGGGCCCTGGAGGTCCTGGGCCGCCAGGTCGATGACCTGGCTCTTGGTGTCGCTGAGCTCCTGGAGGCGCAGGGAGGAACGGGTGGTCGGTGGGTGGAAGTCATGTGCTTTGATGGGCCGCTGTGCCCGGAAAACATGAAAAATCGCCAGTCCCAAACCCGGAATGGAGTCTGGAACTGGCGCCTTCAACTTGCAAGACTCGAATTGCACGCTAAGGATACCTGCGCAGCGCAGGAATGATGAAACAGCCGAGCCTCAAGGCTCCCTGCCGACCCGTCAAGGGGCGGAATTTGCCGAAGCTAAGAAATTTACGGCAATTTCAAACAGGGGCAGATGGGTCCGGAGCATAGGGCCCTGTCTGAAAACAGACACTAGACCAGGACGGGTGCCACCACGTAGCGGCCCTTGGGATCCCGGCTCACGGTGCCTGCGGGAATCTGGGGGTCGTGCTCGAAAACGCAGACCGTGTCCGTGCCCGCCACCTCGCCCAAGACCTTCTGGCGCTCGTTGACACAGCTGACCACGTCCAGGTCGTAGCCCATGCACCAGGCGGGCTGGATGTGGCGGGCCGTGGGGATGAGGTCCGCGAGGTAGATCAGCTTTCGGCCGCCGCCCTCGATCACGATGTTCTGCAGGCCCTCGATGTGGCCGGGGGCCAGGCGTACGGAGATTCCCGGCAGCAGCTCCAGAGCGCCCTCCACGGTGTCGAGGAGTCCGGCCGCTTCCAGGGGCTCCCAGTTCTGGGGCAGGTAGCTGGCCTTCACGCGGAGGTGGGGCGCCTTGGCATCCTCGAGATCCCGGGCCTGCACCACGTAGCGGGCCTTGGGGAAGCTGGGCACCAGTTGGCCGCTGGGATCAAGGCGCGTGCTGCCACCCGCGTGGTCGAAGTGGAGGTGGCTGAGGATGCAGAGGGTGATGTCCTCGGGCCGAACGCCGTGCTTCAGCAGGTTGGCGTCCAGCACACCCCGGCCCTCGCACTTGAAGCGGGCCATGAAGTCATCGCTCTCCTTATCGCCATTGCCGTTGTCCACGAGGATGACGTGCTGCTTGCCCTCGACTTCGCCGCGCACCAGCAGGCAGTTGGTGGTCATGGCGATGAGGTTCTCTGCATCGGCGGGATAGATCTTGCTCCAGACGACCTTGGGCACGGTGCCGAACATGGCCCCACCGTCCAGGCTGAAGCCGCCTCCGCTTACGATCTGCACATCCCAGGAACCGAACTGCATGGGGACTCCGAAAAGAGGAACCGCGAAAGGCGCACTGAAACCGCTAAAGGCGCGAAAAGAGCGCGAAAAAAGAGGCGGTGCAATGTGATTGGTTTGCTACTTTAGCGTGCCCGAAGGGCTTTCGAGTATTTCGCGGTTGCTCTTCTGCGGTTCAGAACGACAGCACCTTGAGCGCCGCTTCGTAGACCTTGGCGGTGTTGGGCAGGGTGGCGCGTTCAAGGATGCGGTTGAAGCCCACGGGGGTGAACTCGGAACCCACGCGTTCCACGGGGGCGTCCAACCAGGGGAAGCACTCGGAGGCGGCGATGGCGGCCAGTTCGCCACCGAAGCCGCCGAAGACCTTGTCCTCGTGGGCGATGAGCAGCCGGTGGGTTTTTTTCACGGAACGGGCGATGGCCTCGGTGTCCAGAGGGCTGAGGCTGCGCAGGTCCACCACCTCCACGGAGTGGCCTTCCTTTTCCAGCTTGGCCGCGGCTTCCAGGGCAAAGTGGACCGGCGTGCCGTAGGCGAGGATGGTGAGGTCCGTACCGGCGCGCCGGACCCGGGCCTTGCCGAAGGGCACGGCGAAATCCGGTGGGACCACGGCGTGGGCCAGCTTGGAGTTGTAGAGGAACTTCGGTTCCAGGTAGAGGGTGGTGCCCCGGCTGCGGATGGCCGTGCGCAGCAGGCCCGCGGCGTCATCCGCGAAGGCGGGCACCACCACGCGGATGCCAGGCAGGGTGGTGAGCCAGCCCTCCACGTTTTGCGAGTGGTAGAGGCCGCCGCCGATGTAGCCGCCTGAGGCGATGCGGATGGTGATGTTGGGGGAGAACTGGCCGTTGCTGCGCCAGTAGTCATGGCTGGTCTCCACGATCTGCTCGGCGGCGGGCCAGATGTAGTCGGCGAACTCGGCGCCCTCCACCACGACGCGAATCTTGTCGTTGAGCCGGGAGAACCCATTGGCCGTGCCCACGATGAAGTCCTCGGCAATGGGGGCGTTGAAAACCCGCGCTTCACCGAACTCCTGCTGGAGTCCCTTGGACACATTGAAGATGCCGCCCTTTTCCTTGTTGGCCATGTCCTGGCCCCAGATGTAGGTGTCGGGGTTGAGCCGGAACTCCTCCTTGAGGGTCTGGTTCAGGGCCGCGATGACGCTCTTGGTTTCGCCCCTGGCCTCGTGGGTACCGTCGGGAAACTGCTCCGAGACCCAGGCCTCGGGGATGATGAAATCGTAGATGCTGGCGGGGTCTGGATTCGGTGCGGCCATGGCCTTTTCGTGTGCTGCCAGGTAGCGGGCCTGGTTGTCAGTCTCGATGGCCGCCAGTTCGTCGGCGCTGAGGCCGTTCTCCAGGCAGTAGGCCCGGAACTTGGGCAGGGGATCTTTGGCCTTGGCCGCGGCCCGCTCGGCATCGTCCCGGTACAGCTCGTGGCGGTCGGAGTTGGAGTGGCTGCCGATGCGAACGCAGTGGGCGTAGACCATGGCGGGGCCCCGGCCAGTCCGCACGTAGGCCAGGGCCTCCTCCATGGCGCGCATGGAGTCGAGCAGGTCCAGGCCATCGCACTTGATGATGCAGAGGTTGGGAAAACCACTGAAGTTGTCGCAGATGTCTGAGTTTGCGCTCTGGTCCCGCTTGGGCACGGAAATGCCGTAGCCGTTGTCCTGGACGATGAAGACCACGGGCAGTTTCTCGCGGTCCGCGCCGTTGATGCTCTCGAAGCAGTAGCCCTCGGAAAGGGAGGACTCGCCCTGGCTGCAGAACACGATGTGGTCCCGCTGGTAGGTCTTCACGGCCCGGGCCAGGCCCACGGCATGCTGGGTGTGATTGCCCGTGAGGCTGGAGACGTTCTGGATGCCGATGGAGGGTTTTCCGAAGTGGTTGCTCATGTGGCGGCCAGCCCCGGCCACGTCTGTGGCCTTGGAAATGCCGTTCAGCAGCAGTTCCTCGGGGGTGATGCCCGCCGCGAGGCAGGTGAGCAGGTCGCGGTAATAGGGGAAGAGGTAGTCCCGGCCGGGCCGGAAGGCCAGGCCTGCGGCGAGCTGGATGCCATCATGGCCCGCACAGGGCGCATGGTAGGACCAGCCAATGGCCTGCTTGAGGTAGTTGGGGGCCTTGTCATCCAGGATGCGGCCCAGGTGCATCAGCTCATACCACTGACAAAGCTCCTCGCGGCTGGGTCCGCTCTTGCCTTCCAGGGCACTCAGGGCTGCGTTCACCAGGGTTGGAGTGTTCAACATCCACCTCCACAAGACCAGCTCCAAGTCTGGTGCTGCCATCGTTCTGAATCATCCCATGGACGCGTGGCCTGGACCAGGGGAGGGCTCGGCGGACCCGCATCAGCCGTGGATCCACACGAGGTCAGATCCCTCCCGATTGGCCTCGGTAAAGGCTTTGCCGACGCGCCGCAAAGCAGACTTCATGGTCATGTCCTTCCCGTCTGCCAGCCACACCGTGGCGCCGATGGGTCGCTGGCCCAGCTGATCCCTGAGCCGCTCCAGCAGCAGAATGGCACCGGGCTCGGTCGTGTTGGGCATGAGCAGGAGGTACTGGTCCTTGGATAGTTCCACCAGCAAGTCCTGCCCCCGCAGCCGGGAGTTGATCAAGTCCAGGCCGCCCTTGGTGCCGGGCGCCAGCGGCTTGGTCCAGAGAGCCAGGGCCATGGGCTCGTTGCGTCGGCGGGCCGTGAACAGGGCAGAGCGTAGCCAGATGTCCAGGAAGCGGCGGTTGGGCAGGCCCGTGCGGACGCTCTGCAGGGCGCTGTCTTCGAGGACGGTGCTGCTGAGTTCCAGGGCCTCGAGAGAGGCCCTGAGCTCCTCCTTTAGGTTTTCCGTTGCCATCGTGCGGGCCATGAGGTGGCCCATGGTCCTGATGAAAGCGAACTCGGCTGGGCTGAAGGCGCGAGAGGCATGGTGCTGGACGCAGAGGGAGCCCACGGCCTTGTCCTCGGTCTTGAGTGCCACGCCCGCATAGGCGCGGATGCCCAGCTCCAGGTAGGCGGGACTCTGCCGCCAGTTGGGGTCCGCAGCGGCGTCCTCGATGACGAGGGGGCGATCCGGGTTGGCGATCACAAAGGGGCAGAAGCCCTTCTCGGGAGCGGCGAAGATCCCTTCCATGCTGGCCCCGGGGCCCACGGCCCACCAGAAGACCTCGAAACCCAGCCCCGTCACACGGGTGAGGAGGGCCCGGTCCACGCCAAGCACCTGCACCAGCAGGGCCAGGCCGTGCTCGAAAAGCCGCACCGGATCCGCGTGGCTTACCTCGAGTAGGTCCGAAAGCGCGGTCAGGTGAACGGATTCACCGGCGCTCCGCTCAACCGCCTTGCCCCTCACCACTCCGCTCTCCTTGCCTTGACTCTGGGTAACAGCTTGGCTGGGATTCTTGGCCTTGCAAAGGGTGGGTTCCGTCGCTACCAGCTTACGACCCGGATGCTGGGGCTAACCTCGGCCTGTAGAAGGCCCTCAATGTAGTTGAGGGTGCCACTGGTGGAGGAGGGGCAGGAGCCGCAGGCGCCGTGATAGCTGATCTGGAGGGTCTGGCCATCGAAGGAGATGACCTCCAGGCCGCCGCCATCCCCGGCCAGGCCGGGTCGGATACGGGAGTCCAGGATCTGGTTGATCTGCTCCAGGGTGGCGTCCGCCTCGCCGCTGAGCGCCTTGGCCTCGTCACCGGACTCGTTTTCCGGCAGGCGCAGGTCCTCGATGGCCTCGCAAATGGGGTCGATGAGGTCGCTCCACTCCGCCGCTGGGTCCTTGTTCACGGTCACAAAGCGGTCCATGTAGAACACGGATGTGATGCGCCCCAGGCCGAAGAGGCAGGAACCCAGGGGATCTCCCACGGCGGCGCCGAAGTCCTTGAAGGACCTGGATCCGGCCTTGAGCAGGGCTGGATGCACCAGGAACTTGAGGGCATCGGGATTGGGGGTGGGTTCGATGTTGATAACCTTGGGCATGGACGGCTCCAAGTAAAGTTTACCAAATTCGTCAAGATTTGCGAGGTTCATACTTGGGAATGGAGCCCCCATGACCCGAATCAAGGCCCTGCTGAGTTGGTCCAGCGGCAAGGACGCCGCCTGGGCGCTGTATGTGCTTCGCCAGAGCCCGGATGTAGAGGTGGTGGGTCTGCTCACCACCACCAACGAGGCCTTCGATCGGGTGGCCATGCACGGGGTTCGGGAGGTCCTCCTGGAGGCCCAGGCCGAGGCTGTGGGACTCCCCCTCTGGAAGGTGCCGCTGCCCTGGCCCTGTACCAACGAGGCTTACGAGGGGCGCATGGCCGCCGTCTGCAACGAGGCCAGGGCCCAGGGCATCGAGGCCATGGCCTTCGGGGACCTCTTCCTGGAGGACGTGCGGGACTATCGCATCCAGAAGCTCGCGGGAACGGGGCTCCGCCCCCTCTTTCCCATCTGGAACCCGGATACCGCGGGCCTGGCCCGGGACATGGTGGCTGCGGGCCTGCGGGCCACCCTGGTCTGCGTGGATCCCAAGGTGCTGCCCGCGGCTTTCGCAGGACGAGATTTCGATGCGGCGTTACTGGCGGAATTGGCGCCGGATGTGGACCCCTGCGGGGAGCGGGGCGAGTTCCACACCTTCGCCTGGGCTGGCCCCATGTTCAGGCAACCTCTCGCCTTCCAGCGAGGTGAGGTGGTCGAGCGGGATGGCTTCGTGTTTGCAGACCTGGTGCCAGCTTGAGCGCCCCGAGCCCCTCAGGGGCCTCCCGCATGGATTCAGGTAGGCCTCTCATCCTGGTGACCGGCGCCACGGGCTACATCGGCGGCAGGCTGGTGCCACGCCTGCTGGCGGCGGGACATCGCGTGCGCTGCCTGTCCCGGAATCCCGACCGCCTGGCGGGTCGCCCCTGGCCTGGGGTGGAACTGGTGAAAGGCGACGTGTCCGATGAGGCCAGCCTGGCCGCGGCCCTGGAGGGCGTGGCCCAGGCCTACTACCTGGTGCACGCCATGGGGGAGGATCAGGCCGACTTCCGGGGCCGGGACCTGCGCCAGGCCACCATCTTCGCCGAGGCCTGCGCCCGAGCGGGGGTGCGCCGCATCACCTACCTGGGTGGCCTGGGGGATGCCGACAGGCTCCACAGCGACCACCTGGCCAGCCGCCAGGAGGTGGGCACGGCCCTGGGCAGCGCCGGTGTGCCGGTGTTGGAGTTCCGGGCTGCGGTCATCGTGGGCAGTGGCAGTGCCAGCTTCGAGATGATCCGCCACCTGACCGAGCGTCTGCCCTTCATGATCACGCCCCGCTGGGTGAACACCCGCTGCCAGCCCATCGGCGTGCGGGATGTGCTGGCCTACCTGGTAGAGGCCCAGGAGCATCCAGATGTTTCGGGCATCTATGAGATCGGTGGCGCCGATGTGCTGGACTACCGCCGCATGATGCTGGGCTACGCCGAAGCGCGGGGCCTACGCCGCGTGATTATTCCCATGAACGTGCCCCTGCCCATCCTGTCCGTGCTCTGGGTGGACCTGCTGACGCCCATTCCCATCGCCCTGGCGGGGCCGCTCATGGAAGGCATGCGGACCGAGGTGGTGGTGCAGGATTTCCGGGCACTGGAAACCTTCCGGGTGCGGCCCATGCCCTATCGAGAGGCCCTGAAGCTGGCCCTGGAGCGCCTGGACGAGGACGCTGTGGAAACCACCTGGGCCTCCAGTCTGGCCGGAGAACCTGAGGGCATGGCCCTGGGCTCCCATGAGGGCATGCTGCTGGAGCGCCACTCCCGCCATGTGAAGGCCCGTCCTGAGGCTGTCTTCCAGGCCTTCTGCGCCCTGGGCGGCGAGAACGGCTGGCCCGCAGGCAACTTCCTATGGCAGATGCGGGGCTGGATGGACCGCGCCCTGGGCGGCATGGGCATGCGACGGCGGCGACGCCACCCACGGGAGCTGCGTGTGGGCGATCCCGTGGATTTTTGGCGGGTGGAGGCCCTGGAGCAGGACCGGCTCCTGCGCCTGCGCTCAGAGATGAAGCTGGATGGCCGCGCCTGGCTGCAGTTCACCGTGCGGCCAGAGGGGGAGGGCTCCCGTCTGGAGCAGACCGCCTTCTTCGAGCCCCACGGCCTGCTGGGATTGATCTATTGGTACACCGTCCTGCCGTTCCACTGGTTCGTCTTCCCCGGCATGGTCCGGACACTCAAGCGAAGGGCGGAAACCACAAAGGATTAACCGCGAAAGGCGCGAACAATCTGCGGGTTCGCTGCTGACGTTTGGGATTTCATCACAGAGAAAATTATTCAGCCACAAAGAACACAAAGAGCACAAAGGCAAAGCCTTGCATCGACTTTGTGTTCTTTGTGGCTATTTCTATCTTTGTGGTTATCACTTCGCATCACGCGCTTTCGCGTGGAACCGTCCTTTCTTTGTGGTCTAACTGCCCTCTCGGCCTCGGCTGCTTTCGCGCCTTTCGCGGATGCTCAGATGCGACAATGCTTTGAGGACGGTGCCCATGTTCGATGCTCAACGCGATGCCGCCGTGGCCGGTGCTCAGGCCGGGGCCGAGGTGCTGCTCACTTACTTCCGCAAGCTGGATCCGGCGCTCATCACCGAGAAGACCAAAAATGATTTCGTGAGTGTGGCGGATCGCAGCGCTGAAGCCGCCATCCGTGCAGAGCTGGCGCGGCACTTCCCCGACTATGGGTTCCTTGGCGAAGAAGGTGGGGCGTTTGGAAATGTTGAGTGCCGCTGGATTGTGGACCCTCTGGATGGCACGCTCAACTTCGTCCAGGGCTTCCCCCACTGGTGCGTGAGCGTAGCCCTATGGGACGGATCAGGGCCGGTGGTGGGCTGCGTATTGGATCCCCTGCGCGGCGATTGCTTCTTGGCGGCGCGAGGCCAGGGTGCCACCTGGAACGGCCAGCCCATGCGGGTCTCCCGGCAGCCCGGCCTGGACGGGGCCTTCCTGGCCACGGGCTTCGCCTACCAGTTGGAAGACCGCTGGCCGATGTTCAACGCCGCCCTGGGCCGCGTCTTCCCCCGGGCCAAGGGCATCCGCCGCGCCGGCAGTGCCGCCCTGGACCTCTCGCACGTGGCCTGCGGCATCTATGACGGCTACTTCGAGCTGGGTCTGAAAATCTGGGACCTCGCCGCCGGCGCCCTCCTGGTGCAGGAGGCCGGGGGCGTCATCACAGACTGGGAAGGCGACCAGGGCTGGTCCCAGAGCGGGAATCTCGTAACCGGGACCAGGGGCGTTCAGCCTGAGTTGCTTGCCTGCCTGAAGGCCTAATCTCACCGTTCCTCACTCACCAATTCATACCGATGAGGTGGGGGATTGGTTGATCCGGTGACCAGCTTTTTGAGCTCAGAATCGGCAAAGCCGATTCTGAGCTGGAGCTAGCTCGGGTAGCTAGGCCTCCCCCTTCGCCTGCCGACTGTAACCCACGACGTAGACGCAGAGAGCCACGAGGGCAATCAGGCCGATCCACTCGCCCAGGGCGCCGGAGGCCTGGGCCTCGCTGAGGACAGGGAAGCCATCGCGCCAGGCGTCCTTGGCTTTGATGGCCGAGGCGATGACGCCCATGATGGCGCCACCGGCCATGAGGCCGCTGGCGATGAGGACACCGCGGTTCTCGCGGGCCTTGGCGTCTGCCTCGCTGGTGCCAGCCTTGGGACGGTTCACCCAGTGGGCCATGAGGCCGCCCAGGAAGAGGGGCGTGTTCAGCTCGATGGGCAGGTACATGCCGAGGGCGAAGCCCAGGGCGGGCAGTTCCACCATGCGCAGCACCAGAGAGAGCATGACGCCCAGGCCGAAGGCGTACCAGCGCAGGGGCATGGAGACGGTCCCGAAGATGCCTTCGAGGATGGCCTTCATGGCGCTGGCCTGGGGCGCGGGCAGGGCGTTGGTGCCAATGGCGTAGGCGCCGTCCGGCAGCTTCTGGTTGGCCAGCAGCCACATGGCCAGGCCCGTGAAGAGGGCTGCCACGAAGGTGCCCACGAACTTCCAGGCAATCTGGCGGGCGGGGGTGGCGCCGATCCAGTGGCCGATCTTGAGGTCCGTGCTGAAGGCGCCGGAAGCTGCCAGGGCCGTGCAGACAATGCCACCCACCATCATGGTGAGGAACATGCCGTAGCCGCCCGTGAAGTGCAGCTTCAGCATGAGGCCACCCGTGATCACCAGGGTGAGCATGGTCATGCCGCTGATGGGGTTGGTGCCGATGGTGGCAATAGCGCGGGCCGCCACGGGGGCGAAGAAGAAGGCGATGACCATGATGACGAGGGTGGCCACCAGGGCGGGGATGAAGGCGTGCTGGATGCCCACGCCAAAGCTCAGGAAGGCCAGGGTGCCGACGGCGCAGGCCACCAGGCCCGTGGCGATCATGCCGCCGGGGATGGTGCGCTCGGTGCGTGGGACGAGAGTCGTCGTGTCGGTCTTCTCACCTGCCAGCAGGGCCTTCATGTTGCTGATGATGGACCGGATCATGTTGGGCATGGAGGCCATGACGCCCATGACGCCCGCGCCCGCGATGGCGCCCACGCCGATGATGCGGATGTAGGAGAAGAAGACCTGCTCGGGGTTCATGTCAGCGATGAGCTTGGTGCCCGGCGCGATGATCAAGGGCACGTGCTGGCCGATGGCGTGGAAGAGGGGCACCAGCACGAACATGCTGAAGATGGAGCCCGCCGCCATGACGGCGGAGTATTTGAGGCCGATGATGTAGCCGATGCCCAGGGTGGCGGCGTTGTTCAGGAAGTTGAAGGCGAAGAAGCGCTCGCGCAGGGCGGTGCCGATCCACATGCTCTTCAGCGTGAGGTTCTCACCCATGACGCGGAAAACGCTGGTGAGGGCGTCGTAGAGGGCGCCGATGCCCGCGGCAACGGCCAGCTCCCGGGCCTGGTTGCCAGCCTTCTCGCCGGTCACGAGGATTTCGGCCGTGGCCGTGGCCTCGGGCCAGGGGAAAATGCCGTGGTTCTCCACCATGAAGTGGTGGCGCAGGGGCAAGAGGAACAGGATGCCGATGCAGCCGCCCAGGAAGCTCACCAGGCAGACCTGCCAGAGGGTGGGGTTGGGCACACCGCTGCCGGGGGTGTTGGCTAGGACGTAGAGGGCGGGGATGGTGAAGGCCGCGCCGCTCACCACATGGCTGCTGTTGGCGCCGATGCTCTGGATGATGACGTTTTCCAGAATGGTGTTCTTGCGGGGGAAGAAACGTGAAAGCCCCACGGCCAGAATGGCGATGGGGATGGCCGCCTCGATGCCCTGGCCCAGCTTCAGCGCCAGGTAGGCCGCGGCCATGCTGAAGATGGCGCAGAAGATGAGGCCCATGACGATGGCCCGGGTGGTGGTCTCCGGCATGCCGTCCTGGGGCACCAGGGGCACGTAGCTTTCGCCGGGCTCCAGGGGCCTGCGCGCATTCAAGGGCAGACCCTTGATCTCCGGGGCTTCACTCTCGTGGGACATGGCAACTCCTGGTGCTAACGACAACGGATCACCACCAAGGCACTAAGACACCAAGAAATGCCTGGGAAGGATGTTGGGTTGGTCTTGGTGCCTTGGTGTCTTGGTGGTGAGTTTTAGGCTGGGTAGGACTCAAGCACGGAGGCCACGACGCGCCGCGACAGGCCGTGGTAGCCGGGGCTGGCGGCGGCGAAGATCTCCCGGGCCAGGGCGCGGGTCCGCGGGGACTGGCCCAGGGCGCCGTAGAGGGGGCGCAGGTACTTCATGCGGCCCACCCGCAGCAGCACTTCGCGGATGCGGGGGAAGGCGGGCTCGTAGTCGGCGGCGGCGGCCAGGGTCAGCCACTCCACCAAGATCTCGTAGTTGCCACGGCCCATGAGCTGGAAGTGCTCATCCAACCAGGCGCAGTCGGCCTGGCTCAGCAGGCGGGGCAGTTTCTGGAGGTATACCTGCAGCTCCGGGGCCTTCCAGGAGCTGATCTGGAAGGCGCTGGGGCGCCCGCCCTCCGCCCAGCTCTCGGCCAGGACACTGAGGGTGTCCAGCTGCACGCTGCGGAACTCCGGGGAGGTCGCCGGCAGGCCTGGCATGTCCAGGTAGGCCTTGGCGTTCACGGCCTGAAGGGCACCGGGCAGCTTCGCGTCCACGAAGGCGCACCACTGCTCGGTGGTGATGGAGGTGAAGCGGAAGGCGTCCATGTACTCGCGGATGAAGCGCAGGAAGCGGTCCTCGCCGACCTCGCGCTCCAGGGCCGCCACCAGACGCGCCCCCTTTTCGTAGGGGATGCTAGAGAAGGCGTCATCGGGATCGATGCCCTCCAGGTGCAGGCGCAGCACCGTGAGATGGGGCTCGTTCTTGAAGCGGGCGAGGCTGTCCTCCAGGGCTTTCTGGCCCATGGCCCAGCCCAGGGCGGCGGCGTCGTCGCCGTGCAGGATGCGCAGAATGCGGCGCTCAGCCCAGACTGTGAAGCCCTCGTTCAGCCAGAAGTGCTCCATGCTGGCATTGGTGACCAGGTTGCCGGTCCAGCTGTGGGCCAGCTCGTGGGCCACCACGTCGACCAGGCTGCGGTCCCCCGCCACCAGGGTCGGCGTGAGGAAGGTCATGCGCGGGTTCTCCATGCCGCCATAGGGGAAGGAGGGGGGCAGCACGAGCATGTCGTAGCGCTCCCAGGGGTAGGGCCCGAAGAGCCCCTCGGCCTTGACGATCATGTCCTCCACGCCCGCGAACTCCCAGGCTGCTGCGGCCACGGTTTCGGGCTCCGCCCAGACCCGGGCCCGGGGACTGAGATCGCGGGATTCGAGGCGCCCCACGGCCAGGGCCAGCAGATACGAGGGGATGGGCTGGGGCATGCTGAAGCGGAAGGTGTGGCGGCCGTCGCCCTTGGCCTCGTCGCCGCTGGGACCTGCGGACATCACGGCCGTAAGGCCCTCGGGCACGGTGACTTCGGCCTGGTAGGCCACGCGCACATTGGGCGTGTCCTGGCAGGGCACCATAGTGCGGGCGTGGATCTGCTGGCACTGGCTGAAGAGGTAGGGGGCCACCTTGCCCTCGGTCTGCTCTGGCTCCAGCCACTGCAGTGCCATGGCCTCGGGGGAGGTGCGGTACCGGATGCTAACTTCCTCCGCCCCCGCGGGCGCGTCCAGGCGCAGGCGCTGGCCAAGGATGGCGTCCGGCTCGCCCAGCTCCCAGGCGATGGGGCCATGGCCAGGCACCTGCACAGAGATGATCTCCAGCCCCTTGGTGTCCAGGTCCAGGGGGCCCTTCAGGTCTCCGCCGAATTCCAGAACTACCTCGCCATCAATGCGCTTGGCGGCGAAGTCCACATCCAGCTTCAGCCGCAGACGACGGGCCTTGGCCTGGCTGGAATCGTAGTAGGAGTGGGGATCGGGGCGGTACATTGGGACCTCGGGGGACCCATGATGATCCCACAGGCTCAGGCCACGCTGCGCATGGCCTGAGGTAGAAACTGACAAAGTGATAAAGAACGGCCCCGCGTACGGGGCCGTTCTACCTGGGAAGCGCAGCTGTCCAGCTGGGACTAGTCTTCGTCGGGGGCCAACCCCTCCACCTTCTTCACCTTGATCACATCCCCGTGGTCCTTGACGATGCAGCGGAGCCAGTCCTCGGGGGCCTTGGGGTGGGTGACCTCGCCCCTCTCGTTCCGGACATTGCCATCCAGGTACTTCCAGATGAGGAACTCGCCCAGCTTCTTCCAGCGGGTCATGAGCTTCTCGGTTTCCTGGCCGGCGTAGCGGGTGAGGTACTCCCGGGCCAGGGCGGGATTCTGCTTGTAGAGGTCCAGGGCGGTGCGGTCCACGTCGGCCTGGTCCGCGAAGTAGCGGCCTTCGTACTCGCGCTGGACCTTCTGCACGTCCACGATCATGTCGCTCCAGCGGGTGTAGGTGTAGTTCGACACGAAGTTGAAGGTCCAGAAGGCGCTGTCCCAGTTGAACTCGGCGAAGTTGCCCGTTCCAATGGCGAAGGCCTTGGGGGCCTCCTTGACGCCGCAGCTGATGGGCACGTAGACCGTGGTGTAGGTATCATCCACGCCGAACCAGAGCACGCCCCCCACGGGGTCGGGCATCCAGCCGCGGCTCTGGCTCACGAAGGAGAAGCCCGTCTGCTGGGTGCTGATGGCCCGCTCATGGATGTAGTCCTGGCCGTCGATCTTGAAGCCCATGGGGCGCCAGCGGTAGGGCAGCTTATAGGGGCCTGCGCCGACGTCCTTGGTCATCTCGAAGTCGGTACCCTCGAAGTGGTCGCGCATGAGCTCCATGGCGTCCCGCACGCCCAGCTTCTTGTCGGGCTTCACGAAGAGGGGCATGGGCTTCGCGCCCTTCACGGCCTTCACGTAGTCCATGGAGAGGTTCAGGCTGGGGGCGGCGCGGTGGAAGAGGCTCCAGACCCGAGCCTCGCAGCCGCGCAGCGACCCGAAGGTCAGGGGCGCGTAGGTGTCGGCGAAGCTGAAGTCCTTGTCCTCGCCCTTGAAGAGGCCCTTCTGCCGGGCGAAACCGATGACGTCCTTGCTGTAGAGGGCGGTCTTGGGATCGTTCAGGGGGAACTGGCGGATGCGGGCCTGGTTGGCATGGGCGCTGATGGAGCCATCTGGCAGCTTGTAGGCCACCCACAGGGCGCCCTTCTGACCCTTGCCCTTGCCGATCATCTCAAGGATCCAGACTTCGTTGGGATCCGCGATGCTGAAGCTCTCGCCTTCGGAGGCGTAGCCGTAGGCTTCCACCAGACTGGTCATGACCTCGATGGCTTCCCGGGCGGTCTTGGCGCGCTCCAGGCCGATGTAGATGAGGCTGCCATAGTCGATGAGGCCGCTGGGGACCTGCAGCTCCTTGAGGCCGCCGAAGGTGGTCTCGGCGATGACCACCTGGTGCTCGTTCATGTTGCCCACGCGGGTGTACGTGGTGGGCGCCTCGGGGATGGTGCCTAGGAACTTCCCGGTGTCGAAAGTGTTCCCGCTATCCCACTCCCGGATGTCCCGCTGCTCCCCGGGCAGGTGCGGTCCCCCGCGCTTGAAGTAGAGCTCCCCGTACAGCGTGTGGCTGTCCGCGGCATAGGTGATCATCGTGGAGCCGTCCTTGCTCGCGCCCTTGGTGACGAGCAGGTTGGTGCAGGCCTGGAGCCCACTCCCTGCCGCCATGAACCCCGCGATCAGAACCCGCAAAGTCGATCGAATCATCATTCCAAATCCTTTCAATAACCCAGGAAGGCGAAGCCTTCTGAGCCGATTACCAGATGGCTGTGGGTGCCTGAGTCGTGGGCGTGGCCTCGCAGCCGAAGGCCTTGCGGAATTCCGGGAAGTCCGCCACAGGGCCCAGTACCCGCCAGCGGATGGGGGAGTGGACGTCCGTGGTGACGCCCAGACGGATGGCTTCCGGGCGCTGGTTGGTGCGCCAGCCCTGGGCGAACGCGATGAAGAAGCGCTGATCGGGACTGCGTCCGTCCACGGCCTTCGGCTTCTGACCCTTGGTGGCTAGCTTGAAGGCTTCGTAGGAGACCCGCAGTCCGCCGATATCGGCGATGTTCTCGCCCAAGGTCTGCTTGCCGTTGATGTGGAGGCCGGGGAGAACCTCAAAGGCTTCGTACTGCTTCACGATGTGGTCGGCTCGGGCTTCGAAGCGCTTGGCATCATCAGCGGTCCACCAGTCCTTTAGGTTGCCCTGCCAGTCGTACTGGCGGCCCTGGTCGTCGAAGCCATGGGTCAGCTCGTGACCGATGGTGGAGGCCAGGGCGCCATAGTTGGAGGCGTCGTCGGCCTTCTCGTCGAAGAAGGGGGGTTGCAGGATGCCGGCGGGGAAGCACATCTCGTTGAGGGTGGGCTCGTAGTAGGCGTTGTTGGTCTGGGGCGTCATCTGCCACTCGTTGCGGTCCACGGGCTTGCCCAGCTTGGCCAGGTCGCGGCGGAAGTCGAAGGCCTGGGCTGCCTGGACGTTCAGCACGAAGGCGCGGCGGGAGAGCTCGAGACCGCTGTAGTCCCGCCAGCGGTCCGGGTAGCCCACCTTGGTGTGCATGGTGTCCAGCTTCTTCAGGGCCTGGGTCTTGGTGGCGGCCACCATCCAGTCGGCGGCCAGGATACGCGCCCGCATGGCCTCCAGGTGGAAGCGCACCATCTCCAGGGCCCGGGCCTTGGCTGCGGGACTGAAGGCAGTCTTGACGTAGAGCTGACCCAGATCCTCGCCGAGGCTGAAGTCCGCGGCGCGCAGCACCCGCTTCCAGCGCGGGCGCAGCTCGGTGGTCCCGGAAAGGGTCCTGCCGTAGAAGGCGAAATTCTCGTTCACGAACGCTGAGCCCAGGAAGGAAGCCCCACTCCGCAGCACCTGCCAGCGCAGGTAGGTGCGCCAGGTCTCCATGGGCTCCGAACCCAGCAGGCCCGCCAGATCCTTGAAGAATTCAGGCTGACCCACCAGCACCTGGGCCTCAGTTGCGGGGAAGCCCACCGCCGAAAAGAAGGTCTCCCACTCCAGGCCGGGGGCCAGGGCGCTCAGGTCCTTTCGGGCCACCTTGTGGTAGTTGGCCTGAGGGTCCCGCAGGTCCACCAGGGTCTTGGAGGCCTGGGCCAGTTTGGTCTCCAGGCGCAGGACTGCGGTGGCGGCAGCCTTGGCGGCCTTGGCTTCTTCGCCCGCCAGGATGAACATACGCTCCAGGTGCTGCTGATAGGCCTGGCGGATGGCCTCGGCCTCAGGACCCGGGCGGAAGTAGTAGTCCCGCTCCGGGAGACCGAGACCACCCTGGCCGAAGCTGGCGATCATGGCGGAGCTGTCCTTGTCATCCACCTGGATGGAGAAGCGGAAGCCCGCCCGGACCCCCAGGACTTGCAGGTGCCCCAGCTCAGTCACGACCTCCCGCGGAGTACGGAGGGCCTGGATAGCGGTGAACAGAGGGGCGAGGGGCTTCAGTCCCTCCTTTTCGATGAGGGCCTCGTCCATGCCGGAGGCGTAGAAGTCCCCCACCCGTTGGGCGAGGCTACCCTTGGGGCCGCTGCTGCGCATGGCGCCTTCAAGGATGCCCTTGAGGATCGCCTCATTGCGCTCATCGATTTCCTGGTTCACCCCATAGCCCGCATATTCGCCAGGAATGGGCACCTTGTCGAAGGCGCCGTTGGCATAGCCGTAGAAGTCCCGGCAGGGGGAGGTGCTGGTCTGGATGTAGGCCGGGTCCACGCCCAGGATCGGTCGAGGTTTCGGCTCTTCGGCCCCCAGGGTTCCTAACAGCGTCAGTGCAAGCAAGGTTGTGCAAGTTCTCATGCCAGCGTCCTTTATTTAACTCGGGGAGGCGCAGCCTCCCCGAGCAGATTCCACTACCAAATGGCTGGCCGTACCTTGATGTCCCGCTTCATGGCCTGGCCATCTGTGCAGCCGAAGGCCTCGTAGAACTCCGGCTGGTTGGAGATGGGGCCGATGACGCGCTCCCGGCCGGGGCTGTGGGGATCGGTCTTCAGGCGCAGTGAAAGAGCCGCCTCGCGGATGTGGTTGCGCCACACGGCGGCGGTGCCCAGGAAGAAGCGCTGGGGCCCCGTGAACCCATCGATGGGCGCCGGGACGGGCTTGCCTTTGAGGCTGTTCTGGTAGGCGGCGAAGGCGATCTTGAGGCCGCCGATGTCGGCGATGTTCTCGCCCAGGGTCAGCTTCCCATTCACGTGCTCGCCCTTGATGGGCTCGTAGGCATCGTACTGCTTCACCACCAGGTCCGTGCGGGCCTTGTAGGCCTGCTTGTCGGCGTCGGTCCACCAGTTCTTGAGGTTGCCCTGGGCGTCGTACTGGCTCCCGCTGTCATCGAAGCCGTGGGTTAGTTCGTGGCCGATGACAAAGCCCAGGGAGCCATAGTTCACGGCGTCGTCGGCCTTCGCATCGAACATGGGCGGCTGGAGGATGCCTGCGGGGAAGACGATCTCGTTCATGGTGGGGCTGTAATAGGCGTTCACGGTGGGCGGGGTCATGCCCCACTCCGTGCGATCGATGGGCTTGCCGAGCTTGGCCAGGTTCTCCTGGATGCGGAAGGCGGCGGCCCGGCGCACGTTGCCGTAGTAATCGTCCCGTTTCACGTCGAAGCCGTAGGTCTTCCACTTGTCGGGGTAGCCGATCTTCACCCCGAAGGCGTTCAGCTTGGTGAGGGCCTGCTGCTTGGTCTCGGCGCCCATCCAGTCCAGACCCGTGATGCGCTCGCGCAGGGCACCACGGAGGTTCTCGATCATCTCCAGCACCTTGGCCTTGGCTTCGGGCGGGAAGGCGACCTTCACGTAGAGCTGGCCCAGGGCTTCCCCCAGGGACTGGTCTGTGGCGGCCTCGATGCGCTTGGCGCGGGGTTCCCGCTCGGGGGTTCCGCTGAGCACTTTGCCGTGGAAGGCGAAAGCCTCCTCACCAAAGGCCTTGGGCAGCTGGTTGGCGGCGGCGCTGATGGCGTGCCAGCGCAGGTAGGTGCGCCACTGGGGGGCGGGCACGTCCGAGGCCAGCTTGGCGAAGGCCTGGGCGAAGGAGGGCTGGCCCACGTTCAGGTCCTTCTGGTTCACGCCCCGGGCCTTGAAGTAGCCCGCCCAGTCGAAGCCGGGGGCCTCGGTGGCCAGCTGGGTCAGGCTGCGCTTGTTGTAAGTCTTCTGGGGATCGCGCAGCTCCACGCGGGCCCACTGGGCCTGGGCCAGGCGGGTCTCCAGGTCTAGCACCACCCTGGCGCGGGCCAGGGCCAGGCCCCGGGTGTCCCCGGCCAGTTCCAGCATCTTGGCCACGTGAAGCACGTACTTGGCGCGGATGTTCTGGCTGCGGGCATCGTCCTTCAGGTAGTAGTCCCGGTCCGGCAGGCCCGTGCCGCCCTGGCGCAGGGAGCCCAGATACTCGGTGGAGACCTTGGCGTCCTGCTGCACGGAGAAGCCGAAGCCGCCACTCACGCCCTGGTTGTGGAGCTTGGCCAGCAGGGCGGGGAGCTGTTTCCCATCCTTCAGACCTTCGATAGTTGCCAGGATGGGCTTCAGCGGCGCCAGGCCCCGCTTCTCGATGGCGGCCTCGTCCATGCCGGAGGCGTAGAAGTCGCCCACCTTCTGCTGGATGCTGCTCTTGGCCCAGGTGGTCTTGGCGCTGGTCTCAGTCAAGATTTTCGCCAGGATCGCGCGGTTCCGGTCCCGCAGCTCGTCCATGGCTCCGAAGATGGCCTTATCCGCGGGCAGGGCGTGGGATTTGAGCCAGCCGCCATTCGCATAGGCGTAGAAGTCCTCACAGGGCTTTACGGAAAGGTCCATGTTCGCGGGGTCGATGCCGGGCTTGTAGCCCGGCTGGGTCTGGGCCACCAGGCTGAGGGCGGCGAGGCCCAGGCAGAGGCCGAGGGAGGCGCGAAGGGGGGATGCCATGGATAACCTCGTAAGTTGAGGGATAAAGCCTATCAGGATGCTGTGATTTCGTACGGCCTGGAAAGTCGGCTCCACAGACCGCGCAGTCCAGTTCCGATCTGGGGGCACACCTTGAACCCCCACTGGAGGACGCGGGCTTGGAAGGAGGCCGGCACAGCCTGGCTAGAAGCGGACGGTGACGCTTTCGCCGTCCTTGATGTGGACGGTGTCGATGAAGCGGACCTGACGGCTCTGGTAGGTGAGGATCAGGCTGGAGGTGCGTACGCCGTGGCCGAAGTGGCGCACGCCGCCCAGCAGGTTGCCGGGGGTGACGCCGCAGGCGGCGAAGACGATCTCATTGCCGGGGCAGAGGTCGTCCGTGAAGTAGATGCGTCCGAAATCTACGCCCATGGCCTCGGCCTTTTCACGGCTGGCGGTGTTGGTGTCCACCTTGAGGCGGCCCTGGATTTCGCCGTTGAGGCACTTCAGTGCGGCGGCGGAGAGGACGCCCTCGGGAGCGCCGCCCGTGCCCATGACCGCGTGGATGCCCGTGCCGCTCACAGCGGCGCTGATGGCGGCGCTGAGGTCGCCGTCGCCGATGAGCTGGATGCGGGCCCCGGCCTTGCGGATATCAGCGATGAGCTGCGCATGGCGCTCGCGGTCCAGGACGCTCACGGTGATTTCGGAGACCAGACGGTTGAGGGACTTGGCAATGATCTCAAGGGTCTCGTGGACGGGGGCGTCCAGGCTCACCTTGCCCTTGGCAGAGGGGCCCACCACGAGCTTCTCCATGTAGAGGTCGGGGGCGTGGAGCAGCCCGCCCTTGCCCGTGGCCGCCAGGACGGCGATGGCGTTGGCCGCGCCGGTGGCGCAGAGGTTCGTGCCTTCGAGCGGGTCCACCGCGATCTCGACCGTGGGGTTCTCCCCATCCAGATCCACGCCCATGCCCACTTTCTCGCCGATGTAGAGCATGGGGGCCTCGTCCCGCTCCCCCTCGCCGATGACGATGGTGCCGTCCATGCGGACCGTTTCCATGGCCTTGCGCATGGCTTCCACAGCCAGCTTGTCGCTGTGCTTCCGGCGGCCGTGGCCGATGGACGTGGCGCAGGCGATGGCCGCCTGCTCAACCACCCTAAGGAATTCGAGGGACAGGGTCTGTTCCATGGAGTGCTCCCGGTGTTGCTTGCGGTGAAGTCAGGCCAGCCGGTTCACGCTCTCGCGGATCCATTGAAGGAAGGGCTCAGAGCTGGATTCGACTGGGAACATGAGAATTTCGGGCACCTCGTAGGTGTGCAGGTCCGTGATGACCTCGGCCACCTGGGGGAACATCTCCCGCGTGGTCTTGATGATCAGCATGACCTCCTCGTCGAGGTGGGTCTCGCCCTTGAAGTAGTAATAGCTTTTGATGCTGGGCACGATGTTCACGCAGGCAGCATAGGCCTGATCCACGAGGGCCGCCGCGATGGTCAGCGCGGTTTCCTCGCTGCCACAGGTGGTCATGACGGTGCAGACATCGCTCATCAGCAAGGCTCCCCGCCCGGCGGGCGGAACTGGCCATTGTAGCTTGATGGAGGGGAGGTTACGGATCACGAAACACTGGGGCGCCAGATTGTTGGAGCGGATTCGTGGTCTGACCACGGTGGGCTGTGCTCAGTTTGGCGCCGACTCAACTGGGCGGGATTCGAGCTGTGCTTGGCTGCGCCGATCGCTGGTCCCGCTTCGGCGCGACATCTAGTCACGCCTCCGCAAGCCCACTTGGGGGTTGGGGCGTTCTCCGTCGTGGGTGCCGACGCACTCGGGCGGGATTCGAACTGCGCTTGGCTGCGCCAATCGCCGGTCGCGCCTCGGGCGATCCCACTCGGAGGTTCGAATCCTCTCGCCCCGAAAAAAAGGGTGCCGCGGCACCCTTTTTTTTGGTCGGGGCGAGAGGATTCGAACCTCCGACCTCTCGGTCCCGAACCGAGCGCTCTACCAGGCTGAGCCACGCCCCGACGAAGCCTTGACTCTACTGGAAACGGCCCGAGTCGTCCAGTGAGGCTATTCGGGCTCGAGGCCGAGGCGGACGCGCTCGCGGTGGCGGGCTTCCAGGAGGCGCATGGCCCGGCGCAGGGGGTCGGGATCCTGGGTGGGCTCGGGGACTGCTGGAGGTGGATCGCAGGGCACCACCTGGAGGCCCATGAGACTCAGGCCCAGGGCGCGCTGGATGCGGTCCCGCACCTGGGGCCACACGGCAGCGGTGGCTTCTCGCAGGGTGGCAATCTGGGACAGCTCCCAGCAGCCCATGACGAGGGTGTTCCGCTCCACGCGCAGGAGCCGGGTGCGATCGGCCAAGGCGGGGCCCACCACGAAGTGCCAGGCCTGGCGCAGGCGGGCCTCGGCCTTCTGGTTGGGCAGGCGGGCCCCAAGGGCCACCAGGCGGGGTGCGCGTCTCACGGGTTCCAGCGGGGCGGCGGCAGGGCGGCGCAGGCCCGCTCGCCGTTCAGCAGGACGGGCGTGGCCAGGGTGGGCACCATGGTGTTGGTGTCGGAGTCGAAGAGGGGCTGGAGCAGGTTGTGGAGTTCCCCGCTCTTGCGGAAGAGCACTTCGTCTACGCTGCGCACGGGACTGGCGGGGATCGCGTTGGCCTCGCAGACCTTCAGAACCTCGGCCACGGTGCGGGTGCGGGTGCGGGCCTCGATGAGGGCCACCACGGCGTCCCGGTCCTGCACCCGTCCGCGGTTCTTGCGCCACTCGGGCTTGGTGTCCAGGTCCAGGCCCAGCCACATGGCCAGCACCTCGAACTGCCGGTCACTGCCCACGCCGATGGCCACGTTCCCGTCGGTGCAGGGGAAGGACTGGTAGGGCACGATCTGGGGATGGGCGTTGCCCCAGCGCTGGGGGGCCTCGCCGGTCATGAGGGCGCCGGCGGCGACGTTCACCAGGCCTGCCAGGGCCGCCTCCATGAGCGGTACTTCGATGTGGAGGGCCTCCCCGGTGCGCTCCCGGTGCAGCAGGGCGGCCTGGATGCCGTTGGCGCAA
This sequence comes from uncultured Holophagaceae bacterium, assembly GCA_903913215.1. Classification (GTDB taxonomy): domain Bacteria; phylum Acidobacteriota; class Holophagae; order Holophagales; family Holophagaceae; genus Geothrix. The sequence goes on along the minus strand of CAIWKE010000023.1, from coordinate 35,147 downwards.
TAGAGGCCAGCCAGTACGTCCACCAGGGCCACGCCCACCTTCATGGGGTGCCCCTCTGGCTCGCCGGTAACGGCCATCCAGCCGCTCTCGGCCTGGATGATGAAGTCGTAGCCCGCCCGACGGGAAGCACTGACGTCCGAGGCGAAACCACGGATCGAAGCCAGGATCAGCTTGGGGAACTTGGCGTGAAGCCGCTTCCAGCCCAGACCCAGGCGATCTGCGGAGTCCGAGCGGAAGTTCTCCACCAGCACGTCCGCGTCCTTGAGCAAGTCGAAGAGCAGGGTCCGGCCTTCCTCGGTGTGCAGGTCCACGGGCTGCGTGGTCTTGCCCCGGTTGGCGCAGCGGAAATAGGCACTCTGGCCGTCCTCGCGATCCTCGAAGGGGGGCCCCCAGCCCCGGGTGGGGTCGCCTCCGGGGGGCTCCAACTTCTGCACCTCGGCCCCGAAATCCGCCAGGAGCTGGGTCGAGAAGGGGCCCGCGAGCACGCAGGACAGGTCCACGATCCTGAAGTGGGAGAGGGGTTTCGGCATGGGGGTCTCCGCCTCCAGCCTACTTCATGTCCACCTGAAGCTCGCCCTCCAGGTAGGCCTGGGACCGGAAAGCCTGTGCACCTGTGGTCACCGCGGCCACCTTGAAGGTCTTGAGGTTGCCGCTGAGCCGGAGGTTGGGGGCCAGTTCCCGGTTGAGGCCCGCCTGCACCGCTTCCCGCAGACCCTGAAACTGCTGGTCCATGAGGAAGTGGGCTTTTTCCGTGACCATCTTCTTGAGGCTGTTGTGGAAGAGCCAGTCCCCCATGCGGGCGAGGAGGCCCTGGCTGTCCAGGACAAAATCCAGCTCCGCCAGGCGCAGGGAATTGGTGGCGGGGTCCGAGAGGGGCCTGCCGGACAGCACGACCTTGCCGGTGACCCGGCCCTTGAGGCCGATCTCCAGGAAGGCCTTGTCCTGGTCTCCCCAGACCCGGGCCGAGGTCACCTCGAACTTGCCCTTGTCCGTGTCAAAGACCTTCCCCACTACCTCCGCCACGAGCTGCTGGCTGGCGTGGACATAGGAGAGATCCGCCTCCACCCGGAGCCGGAAGCCGGGCTTGGGGCTGGCGTTCACCTCCAGGTCCGGTAGGGGGCGGGCGGCCACCTGGGGCTTTTCGCCCAGCACCAGGCGGGGCTCGGCCTCAATCTCCGGGGTGATGAGCAGGGTGCGGCCCTGGGTGACCAGGGGGGCGATGCGCACCTTGCGGGGCTGGAAGACAAGGTAGAGGTCCTTCCGCAGCTCGATTGGCTGGCTGAAGAGATCCCAGGCCTCCTTGGCCTTCTGGCGAGCCAGGGCCCCTTCGCGCACCAGGCGGCTGAGCTGATCGGCGGCCGAGGCCAGGTTGTCCTTCATGCCCGCCACGACCTGGTCCGTGATATCGAAGCCCAGGAAGGTCACCTGGCAGGTATTGAGCGGCAGCACCTCGAACGTGGGCTTCTGCAGCTCCACGCCCCAGTTGGGCAGGATGTTGAGGCCCGTGCCGAAGTCCAGCAGCACCCTTCGGGGGGGCTCCGGGCTGCGACCGCAGGAGCCCATGACCGTGTAGTGGTTGCCGAGGGTCCGCAGCCCCACGTCCATGCCGAAGTTGGCGACCACCCTGAGGGAGACCTGGGAGTCCTTCACCCGCAGGGAGAGGGGCTCGCGGATGAGGTTGAAGCGGAAGTAGGTGCGGGGCTTGCCCTTGATCTCAGCCCAGGTCTCCACGTTGGGGGGTGACAGGGGCGCCTGGGCCTCCACCTGCTTGAGCAGGGCGTCCAGGTTCACGCGGATGGGCAGGGCCAGGGTGGAAGGCTCCAGCTCCTCGACAAACGCCGAGGCCGAGGCCGGCGCCGGTGTGGGTGGCACCTGGGCCACCAAAGAGAGGGCTGAAAGCAGGCAGGCAAGCTGGTGCATGGGTGATCCAAGGAATCCCCAAACCTAGCAGGGCGCTCCACAGGAAAGGCTTACAAAACCCCACAGCTTCGTCTGGCCCGACGCCGCATCGGCCTTTTCTAAATCAGCCGACCGCCAGCGCCTTGTGATAGCCCTGAGCCAGGGCGGCGGCGATCTCTTCGGGGCTGCGACCCAGGAAATCCTGGCGCTGCATGAGGTGGACCAGCTGCCCGTCCTTGAAAAGGGCGGCCTGGGGGCTGGTGGGCTGGGCGCCCTCAAAGTACTCGCGGGCCTGGGCCGTGGCGGCGGACTCCATGCCGGCGAAGACCGTCACTAGGTGGTCGAACTTCAGGCCCAGGGATCCCAGGGCCTGGTTCACGCCGGGTCGGGCCCCTGCGGCAGCGCAGCCGCAGACACTGTTGACCAGCAGCAGGGTGCGGCCTGGACGCTGGAGCGCCGCGTCCACCTGGGCCGGGCTCAGCAGCTGCTCGAAGCCCACCCGGACGAGCTCTTCACGCATGGGGGCGACCATTTCTTCGGGATAATTCGACAAGACATCCTCCAGGGATGTAAAACCATACCAAATAAGTCAAGATTAATCCAGGTGATGACAGCCTTCGGAGATTCCATGCGGTTGGTGCTGATGGGCGGCAGTCTGAGAGCGGGTTCCTTCAACGGTCGGCTCCTGGGCCACCTGGCTTCTGAGCTGGCCCTCCGGGGTCACGAGACCACTGGTTATTCGGGAGCCCAGCTCCGCTTCCCCCTCTTCGAGGACGGCCTGGCCCCATCGGCCGAACTGGTGGCCCTGCATGCCGCCCTGGGCGCGGCCCAGGGGTTGGTGATCGTGTCGCCCGAATACAACGCGGGGATCCCCGGGCACCTGAAAAACGCGGTGGACTGGCTCAGCACCATGAGACCCAGTCCCTGGTCGGGGCTGCCGGTCCTGCTCTGCGCCGCCAGTCCTGGGGCCTTCGGTGGTGCCCGGGGCCTCGGGGCCTGGCGGGTCACCCTGGCCAACATGGGAGCCATCGTGGCCCCGGAGGGGCTGACAGTTCCTCACGCGGATCAGCAATTGGATGAAAAGGGAGCTCCAACCGAGGCCCGTACCGCTGCCAACCTGGGTCGCAACCTTGATGCCTTCCTCGCTCTGGCGGCACGTCTGCGCTGAGCGTCTGCGCTGGGACTGTGCGATCCTGAAGGCGTGTTTCTGGAGCTGCCATGAAGGCTTTCTTTAAGAGTTTCTTCGCGTCGCTGCTGGCCCTGATCGTGGCCGGTGGTCTCGCCTTTGTTCTTTTCATCGGCTTTGTGGCCGCCCTTGGTTCTTCGGGGAAGCCGACAGTGCCCAGCAAGGCTGTGCTGGTCTTCGACCTCGGCACCAACCTGATGGATGCTGAGAGGGACCCCGAGCCCAGCGAGGCCATCAGCGAGGTCATGGGCGGGGGGGGCAGCCATAGTCAAAGCCTGCCCACGGTCATCGAGACCTTGGACCGCGCCGCCGCGGACAGCCACATCACGGGCCTCTATCTCACGGGCAACCTCCAGGGCGCTGGTCCGGCCCAGCTGCGGGAACTGCGGGAAGCCATCCAGCGCTTCAAGGCTAAAAAGCCTGTACTGGCCTACAACATGGGCTGGACCAAGCGGGACCTCTACCTGACCGCAGGCGCCAGCACCTTGTTCATCAACCCCTTCGGCAACATGGAAGTGAACGGTCTGGCCAGCGAGCCCATGTTCTTCGGCGAAGCCTTCAAGAAGTACGGCATCGAGGTGCAGGTCACCCGCGTCGGCAAGTACAAGAGCGCCGTGGAGCCCTTCATCCTTGACCGCATGAGTGACGCCAACCGGGAGCAGATCCAGAAGCTCCTGGAAGATATCTGGGGCGAATGGAAGGACACCGTCGCCAAGGATCGCAAGAAGACCCCGGCCGACCTGCAGACCATCGCCGACGAGAAGGGCCTCGTGGATGCAGACGAGGCCAAGAGCCTGGGCCTGGTGGATCGGGTGGCGCCCTATGACGAAGTGCTGACTGAGCTCAAGAAACTGGGTGGCAAGCAGGCCAAGGACAAGGATTTCCCCCAGATCAGCCTGGCCACCTACGCGGGCATCCCTGGCGGTGGCAGGACGGGCAAGGCCCGCATTGCCGTGGTGGTGGCCGAAGGTGAGATCGTGGACGGCGAGGGCAAGGGCGCCCAAGTGGGCGGCGAGCGGCTCAGCCGTGAGTTGCGCCAGTTGCGCCTGGACGACCGGGTCAAGGCCGTGGTGCTGCGCGTGAACAGCCCCGGTGGCAGCGCCTCCGCCTCGGAGCTCATCCAGCGCGAAGTCGTCCTCACCAAGAAGGTGAAGCCCGTTGTGATCTCCATGGGCCACCTGGCTGCCTCAGGCGGCTACTGGATCAGCACCTATGGCGACCGCATCTTCGCGGAGCCCACCACCATCACGGGTTCCATTGGCGTCTTCGGCCTGCTGCCCAATGTCAAGAAGCTGGCCAACGAGCACGGCATCACCTGGGACAGCATCCAGACCGCCAAGCTCGCCAACCCCATGACCCTCACCCGACCCAAGACGGACCTGGAGCTGGCCCGAATTCAGGGCCTGGTGGACCACATCTACGACCAGTTCCTCACCAAGGTCGCGGACAGCCGCAAGCTGAAGAAGGACGCGGTCCACGAGATCGCCCAGGGTCGCGTCTGGTCCGGGCAGGAGGCCGTGAAGCTGGGCCTGGTGGATGAGCTGGGGGGCCTGGAAGCGGCCCTGAAGCACGCAGCCAAGATGGCCAAGGTGGAGAACGACTTCTACGTGGCCGGCCCGGACAAGGAGCCTGACGCCTTCAAGGAACTGCTGAAGAGCCTGGGCAAGGACAAGTCCCGGCGCCTCACCAAGGCCGGCCCCGTGGAAGCCCTCGCGGACAGCTTCCACCTGCAATTGGAGCGGCTCTCGGCCCTCAATGATCCCAAGGGCATCTACACCCGCCTGCCCTTCGACCTCGAGCTGAAGTAGCCCCGGCTTGGATCCCTCTTCCTTCGTTTCAGCGGTCATCCTGCTGGTGCTGGTCACGGATCCCCTGGGCAACATCCCCGCCTTCCTGGGGCTGTTGCGGCAGGTGGATCCAGCCCGGCGCCAGCGCATCATCTTTCGGGAAGTGCTCTTCGCCTTCGGCATCCTGGTCTTCTTCGCCCTCTTCGGCCAGAAGGTCCTGCGCCTTATGCACCTGACAGACACCTCCCTGGGCATCGCCGGGGGCGTGATCCTCTTCCTCATTGCGCTCAAGATGGTCTTTCCCCATCCAGATGGCGCCAGCCAGCACCGCCTTCACGGCGAGCCCTTCCTGGTGCCCCTGGCGGTGCCCTTCATCGCGGGTCCATCAGCCATCGCCACGGTGCTGCTCCTGGTGAGCCGGGAGCCCCACCGCCTGGGCGAGTGGCTGGGCGCCCTTTCCGTGGCCATGGCCATTTCGGCCCTGGTGCTCAGTTTTGCCGAGAAGATCGCGGACTTCCTGGGCGAGCAGGTGACCATGGCCTTCGAGCGGCTCATGGGTCTCGTGCTCACCGCCATGGCCATCGAGATGCTGCTCGCGGGCATCCAGAAATTCGTGCAGACGGTGCGGATGGGGTGAGGTTCTACCACGAGGCGGCTGAAGCTCAGCGCTCCTGGGCTGCCACCGAAACGCGAGGTCAGGATGTCGCGCTGAGCCGGACGAAAAGCGCGGAGAACCCAGCCCACTTTTTGTGTTCCTTCGCGGTTCCAGTTCTTCTTGCGGTCAGTACCGTGCCAGCAGGGCGAGGGTGAAGACGGTCTTGTTCCGCATGGGTCCGTCCAGGGCCTTGTGGACACCCAACCGGATCTCTGTTGCGCCGAGGACGCGGCGCACGATATCGCTCAGCCAGGGCCGCTCATCCCGACTATCCGACTTGGCCTCCCAGCCCGCCACGCGCAGGAAGGCGGGGCGGGACATGCCCTGGTCCCAGAGCGAGAGGCCCTCCACGTAGAAACCGAGGCTCTCCGCCCGCCAACGGGCGAAGCGGTCGCCGGTGGCCAGGTGCAGGGGCAGGGCGGGCTGGAAGACGGCATTGACGTTCAGGGAGCTGGGTACGAGGCCCTGGTCCTGGCCACCCAATTGGAAGCGGTCTTGCCGGGTGGGAGAGCCGCCCAGGTGGCCCAGCTCGCCGCTGAGGCCCAGGCCCGCCAAGCGATAGGCACCCTCCAGGGAGAAGCTGGCGCGGTCCAGATTCCAGCTCTGGCTTTCAGTGCGGCCTGCAGCGGCTTGAGCTTCGTAGCCCGCGCCCAGGCTCCAGCCGTGGCTTTCCCGGTGGGCCGACTGATTGACCTTTCCCCACAGCAGGCTGCGTGTGGCCGTGTCGGAGCGACCCAGGGTCTCGATACGCTCCCCGGCGAAGGCGCCCTGCACTTTCAATCCGTCGCCCAGGTCCCACCACTGGCGCTCCAGGCCCAGGTTGAAGCCACGGCGCTCCTGATCCCAGCCCTGGACTTGCTCCCAGCGCTGCCTCGAGGGCCGCATGTAGTCCGAAAAGACCTGGGCGCGGGTGGTCCAGGCCCAGCCCCGCCAGGCCAGTCCGGCATGGAAGCCACGGGGGCCTTCGCCCTCCTCCCCAAAGTATCCGTAGGAGCCCATTAGGGCCCAGTCAAGGCGGGGCAGGATGTCCCGGCCCCCAACACCCGCCTGATAGGCGGTGCCGGAGGGGCTGGTCACGAAGCCTGCGCGGGGTGAGAACTGGTGGCTGTCCGCAATGGCGTAGGGCTGGGAGGGGGGTGCCTCTACGGGCCCGGGCAGGAGGCCAGGCTCATCCGCCGGGGGCCGCACGGTGCCCGGGGCGAAGGGCTTGGGATCCTCGGTCCAGGCCAGGAGCGGAGATGCCGTACCCAGGTCGAGGCGGCGGATCTCCGCACCCTGGAGGCGCGGCACCATGAAGTAGAGGCTCTTGCCGTCCGGTGTGGGAGCTGGATAAAGGGCCCCGGTGGCGCTGCGGGTGAGGACCTGCTCAGCGCTGAAGGGCGACGCTGCCGCGGGATCGAAGGTCCACTGCACGAGGTTGGGCACGCCCTGCACGTCTCGTGTGGCGAATAGGCGCTTCCGGGCCACATCCCAGGTCAGGGGGCCCATGGGCTCGAAGGGCAGGGCCAGGTTCTTCCCTGCCGCCCTCACGATCCACTGGCGTCCCTCCCAGGTGGGCACGAGGGGCTCGATGGTGGGTGCACCCGTGGCCTTGGTGGGCGTCCAGGTGCGTTCCACCCGGTGCAACACGCCCTCGGCGTCAGACTCTCGCAGCCAGTAGCGGATACCTTCAGCGGACCAGCGGGGACGAGCGGGCAGTTGGTCTTGCAAGGTTCCCAGCCGGTGCTTGACCTCACGCTCGGGTAGCAGATTGGCACTTTCCTCAGGCAACTCCGGGTCACGCTTGGCCTCCTTGGCCTTGGCCTTCACATCGGCGAGGGGAGCCTGGAGATCCCAGAGGCAGAGGCCACCAGTCTTGGCATCCAGCACGCGGCCCAGGAGTCTGGTCCCATCCGGGCTCAGGCTCAAGTCCTGGACTCCCTTCGGCACGAAGCCCCACAGCTCGCCCTCGCGCAGGCCGACCTGCGCGACGCGGCGCTCCACCTCCAGGGCATCGTGGCTCAGCTCCGCGCGGAAGCGGGCATAGGCCGTCTCCGGCCCCTGGCCGAAGGTGGCCCGGAAGCCTTCAGCGAAGGTCTTGTACCGGGGGCTGGAGAGGCGCTGCCAGAGCAGAGGCAGGGCCTTCTCCTTGGCCACGTGCTGCTGCTCCAGCCACCCCAGGAAGGCGGAGCTGACCAGGTAGCGCCCCTGACCCTTGTCCAACTCCTTGTAGACAGGCAGACGGCCCTCCCGAGCCATCAGACGCAGCACCATGGCGCGGTAGGCGCTGTGGGGGCGGCCCATGCCGGTGATCCGGCCCTCCAGCAGCGTGGCGTAGCCCTCTTTCACCCAGCCGGGACTCTTATCGGCCACGGCGCTGGCCCGGGGGCCGAACTGGAGCCGCTGGTACAGGCTGGGTTTGCGGTTGGGCAAGGTGAGGTGGTGCAGGTGGACGAGCTCGTGGGGCACCAACTCCTCTACCCAGTCCCGTCCATGAGCGATCTCCCACTCGCTGTCGGGCGGCGTTCGCCACAAGATGAGGTGGGGCCGGTCCAGGTAACTGAAGGTCATGCCATTGGCAGCGGCCACGGGGTCCAGCACCAGCACGTCCGTGGGGCCCTTGTAGGCGTGGCCCACCCAGGGCTCCATGAGGCTGTGCATGCCTTCGATGCGCTGGGCTACCTCCCGGGCGAAGTCCTCGAATCCGCCGGTGGCGGGGAAGTGGATTCGGTAGTGGGCGGTGTGGAAGGTCTTCCAGGGGGCGCTGGGGCTCTGGATGGCCGGACCCGCCAGGGCCGCTGTGGCCATCAAGGTGAGGGGCAGGGCCGTGGGTCCGAATCGCATGGGGCTCCCGGGGGGCTGTGAGTCACCGTCCAGAATGCCAAGCCCTGGGCCGATCTGCGAGGACAAGCCGCGAGATGCAAGAACATGTAGGAACCGGTCCCGAAGCAGGAACCTATTTCCCCGTCCGCTTGAGGCTGAGCTCCAGGGTGAACTCGGCTACGGGCTCGAAGCTGCCATCGGCCAGCTTCACAGCGGCCTGGATGTGCATGGGCTCGGTGATGCGCTCCTCGGAAGCCAGGCTGCGGGCCACCTGGTCTCGGATGGCGGTGCCCTCTTCGCAGATGAAATAGACATCGGATTCCGGGCGCTTCAGGAAGGCGGCCTGGAAGGCCTTGAACACCAGCGAGACGCCGCCGCCACTGCGCTTGATCTGATCCATGGCCAGGAGCCCCCCGGCGCAGTCGGCGCCGATGGCCAAGGCCCCAAAATACATGGAGCCCAGGTGGTTTTTACTCCAACGCCGGAGCGGGATGCGGACCACGCAGCGGGTCTCGGAGAGTTCGACCACACTGGGTCGCACCGAGGCCAGCAGGGGGATCTTCAGCCAACCAAAGAGGCGCATGCCCAAGGTCTGTTTGAAGCGTTCAAAGCGGCTGCCCATGAGGTTCAGTCGCCGACCTGGTTCACATCCAGCAGGCCCGCAGGAGGATCCAGGTCCAGGCGGCGATTGGGCAGGTCCAGGGTCCACCAGGCCTTGATGTAGGGGATGTCGCGCTGGCCGGTGCGACCGGGGCGCAGGTCGCGCATGATCACCATGTCGTAGCCCGCGGGGCCTGGATCCAAGCGCAGCACCTCGCCCACCTTGTGGTCCGCGACGAAGACGTCGCAGCCGATCCACTGGTGGCGAAACGTCTCGCCTTCGCTGAGGGTGGCTTCGGCCTCGGGCATCCACAGCGCCCACCCCTTGAGGGGCTCCGATGCTGTGCGGTCGGGTACGTCCGCGAAGGCCAGGCAGGGACGCTCTTGGTGCCAGCGGAAGAGCCGCAGGCTGACGGGACGGGCCGGGGGCGCAGGGGTGCCGAACTCGAGGTCCATCTGAGGCGGAGCCAGGAAAAGGCCCTGCATGCCCTCAAGGCGCTCGGGCTCATCCATGACGGAGTGGAACAGGAACTCGCCCTTGAGACCCTGGATCTTCGCGAGGTGGCCGGCCAACAACACCGGACTAGGCCTCGTCGCCGTCGAAGAGCTCCAGATCGACAGAGAGGCCGGCCTTCTCGCCGGCGGTCTTCACGAGGGTGCGCAGCGCCGAGATCATGCGCCCGTGCTTGCCGATGATGCGGCCCCGATCCTGGGGATCTGCGTAGATCAGCACCTGACGTCGGCGACCTTCGCCGGATTCTTCAATCCGAAGAGCCTCCGGGTGGTCCAGGAGCGGGGTCAGCACATCTCGCAGGAAGGCTTCGAGGTTCATGGCATCTCCGCAGAGAACAAAGAAAGCCGGACCTGAGCCCGGCTTTCTTGAATCGGAAACGGGCTAAAGGACCTGGTTTTTCTTGAACAGGTCGAGCACGGTCTTGGAGGGCTGGGCGCCCTTCAGGATCCAGGCCTTGGCCTTCTCCACATCGATGCGGACCGCTTCGCCGGAGCCGGCGATGGGATTCACGAAACCCAGCACTTCAATGGCCTGGCCCGTGGGAATGCGGTCGTTCTCAGACACGACGATGTGGTAGAAAGGGCGCTTCTTGGCACCATTGCGAGCTAGACGGATCGACAGCATGGACACTCCTGAACAGGGAAGTGTAGCGCGGAAGGCGCCGCTTCCCAAGGGCAAATTCGGGTGGGGCTGGAAAGGGGACTAGAAGGGGAAGCCGGGGCCCTTGCCCATGCCACCCAGGCCGGGCATCCCGCCGCCGCCCATTTTGGACATGCGCTGCATGCGGGCCATGAACTTGGGGTCGTTCATCTGGCCCATCATCTTCTTGGTTTCCACGAATTGCTTGAGCAGCTGGTTGATCTCGCTGACGGGGCGGCCGGAGCCCGCCGCGACCCGGCGCTTGCGCTTGGCGTCCAACAGGTTGTGGTTGGCCCGCTCCGCCTGGGTCATGGAGCTGATGATGGCCTCCAGGTGCTTGATACGCTTGTCCGTGGCCGCGTTGGCGAGCTGGTCTTTGATCTGGCCCATGCCCGGCAGCATGCCCAGGATCTTGTTCATGGAGCCCAGCTTCTGTACCTGCTGGAACTGCTTGCGCATGTCTTCCAGGGTGAACTGGTTCTTGGCCAGGCGCTTGGCCATGCCCTCGACTTCGGCCTCGTCGATCTTGTCCTTGGCGTGCTCGATGAGGCTCAGCACGTCGCCCATGCCCAGGATGCGCTGAGCCATGCGGTCCGGGTGGAAGCGCTGGAAGTCCTCCAGCTTCTCACCCTCGCCCACGAACTTCAGGGGCTGGCCTGTGGCCTGCTTGATGCTGAACGCCGCGCCGCCCCGAGTGTCACCATCGGTCTTGGTGAGCACCACGCCTGTGATGCCCAGTTTCTCATGAAAGGCAGTGGCGCTGCGCACCGCGTCCTGGCCCGTCATGGCGTCCGCCACGAAGAGGATCTCGTCGGGACTGGTGGCCGCCTTGATGCGGACCAGTTCCTCCATGAGGCCCTCGTCCAGGTGCAGGCGGCCGGCAGTATCCAGCACCACCACGTCCCAGCCCTTGAGCCGGGCCTCGGCCACGGCCGCGGCGCAGATGGCCACAGGATCCTTCTCTTCGGTGCGGAAGGAGGGCACGCCCGCATCGCGGGCCACCACGTGCAGCTGCTCGATGGCGGCGGGTCGTTGGACGTCCGCGGGCACCAGCAGGGGGGAGCGGCCCAGCTTCTTCAGGAAGACGGCCAGCTTGCCACAGGTGGTGGTCTTGCCCGCGCCCTGGAGGCCCACCATCATCACCACAGTGGGCGTTTTGGAACCGAAGGTGATGGGATGCTCGGAGGCCTGGCCGCCCATGATCTCCACCAGTTCCTGATGGACGATGTCAATGAAGGCCTGGGTGGGATTGAGGCCCTGCATGACCTCCTGGCCCAGGGCCTTCTCCTTCACCCGCGCCAGGAAGGTGCGGGCCACGCTGACGTGGACATCCGCCTCCAGCAGGGCCATGCGCACTTCGCGAAGCACGCCCTCGATGTTGGCTTCCGTCAGCTTGGACTGGCCCCGGAGGGCCTTCATGGCCTGGCTCAGCTTCTGGGTAAGGCTGTCGAACATGGGACCTCGGCGAAGACCAAAGAGTCATTGTATCGGGGTCGCTGGCCATTTCCCTGTCGTGAAAGGGAAGTTGGGGCCTAAACTCGATCCCTGGAGTGGAGTTCATGCCCAACCGTCTGGCCCACAGCCTTAGTCCCTACCTCCTCCAGCATGCGGAGAACCCCGTGGATTGGCGGCCCTGGGGGGAAGAAGCCCTGGCCCTCGCTCGGGCGGAGCAGAAGCCCATCTTCCTCAGCATCGGCTACAGCGCCTGCCACTGGTGCCACGTCATGGCCCACGAGAGTTTTGAGGATCAAGGTGTGGCGGACCTGCTCAATGCCCACTTCGTGAGCATCAAGGTCGACCGCGAGGAGCGCCCTGACCTGGACGACCTCTATATGGACGCCGTGCAGACCCTGACGGGCCGTGGTGGTTGGCCCATGAGTGTGTGGCTCACGCCGGACCTGGAACCCTTCCACGGTGGCACCTACTTCCCGAAGGAGTCCCGGGGCGGCATGCCGGGCTTCATCCCCATCCTGCAGCGCATTGCCGAGCTCTGGCGCGAGGACCGCCCCGGGCTGCTGGCCCAGGCCCGGAAGCTGGCCCTGGAAATCCAGCGTCAGGCCACGGTGGAGGCGGGCCAGGATCTGCCCGGAGCGGGGCCCCTGGAGGCGGCCTTGGACCAGCTTCGCCACAGCTTTGACCCGCGCTGGGGCGGCTTCGGACCCGCGCCGAAGTTCCCTCAGCACATGGCTGTGGAGCTGCTGCTGAGCCGGGGCCGCCCGGAAGACCAGGCCCTGGCCCGCCGCACCCTGGACGCCATGTGGGAGGGCGGCATGTACGACCACCTGGGCGGCGGTTTCGCCCGGTACAGCGTGGACGCCCAGTGGCTGGTGCCCCACTTCGAGAAGATGCTCTACGACAATGCGCAGCTGGTCTGCTGCTACCTCGCGGCCCACCAGGCCACGGGCCATCCCCGCGATGCCCAGGTGGCCCGGGAGACCCTGGACTACCTCTTGCGAGATTTGCGCGACGCGGCCGGGGGTTTTCACTCTAGCGAGGACGCGGACAGCGAGGGTGAGGAGGGGAAGTTCTACGCCTTCACCCCGGCGGATGTCCGGGCGGCTCTGGGCGCGGATGCCCAGCGGTTCTGCCTGGCCTACGGCATCACCGAGGTGGGCAACTTCGAGCACGGGCGGAGTGTGGCCCATCGCTACTCCTGTCCGGCGGGGGCGGAGCTGTCCGAGGCCGAGGACCGTGTCCTGCGCGAACGGCTGCGGATTTGGCGGGACCAGCGGGTGCGGCCGGGCAAGGATGACAAGGTGCTTGCCGCCTGGAACGGTCTGGCCCTCTCGGCCTTCTCGCGGGGCTACCAGGTGCTGGGCGAGCCCCGCTACCTTGAAGCCGCCCAGGCCTGCGCGGCCTTCCTTCAGCGGGAACTGTGGCGCGAGGGGCGCCTGCTGCGCGTCTGGCGACGAGGTCAGGCCCATACGCCGGGTTTCCTGGAGGACAGCGCTGCGGTGCTGGAGGGCCTGGTGGACCTCTTCGAGGCGGACTTCAATCCCGACTGGCTGGCGTGGGCGGAGGAACTGGCCGAGGGCCTCCTGGCTCGCTTCCACGATGGCACTGAGGGCGGCTTCTTCAGCACCGAGGCGGACCAAGAGGACCTCCTCTTCCGGCAGAAACCGGGCTTTGACAACGCCATCCCCGCGGGCAACACCCTGGCGGCCCGCGCGCTCTTGCGGCTTTCGCGCCATCTCCAGCGGGAGGACTTCCGCCTGGCGGCTGAGGGAACGCTGCGCTGCTTCGGACCTTGGCTGAGCCGGGCGCCCCGGGCCTTCCTGGGACTGCTGGGCGTACTGGATCTGGGCCTGCGGGAACCCATCGATGTGGCCATTTCCGGCGATCCGGCCTCACCCGTTGTGAGAGCCATGCTGCAGGAAGTGCATGGTCGCTTCCTGCCGGGCCTGGTGCTCTCGGTGTCGAAGGACCAGCTGCTGCCGCTCCACGAGGGGCGCGCCTGGGCGGCAGGGCAGGCCCTGGCCTTCGTGTGCCGGGGCCGCACCTGTGCGCTGCCTGTGAATACCGCCATTGACCTGGGTGGCCTCCTCTCCAGGGCTGATGGTTCGATGTGACCCGTTTTTTCATGGCGATGGCTACACTGGTTTCACAGCTCAGGCTTCATCGGTTCAGGAATGTGATGTGCGCTCGATCCGTGCGGAGCATGCGCCTAAGGGGGATGTCATGAAGACCTTCGGATTCAAAATCGATCCGCTGACCGGCGAGGATTTCTACGAGATCTACGTCCGCGGGCGGCAGCTGCTGAATGATTCCCACCTGAACAAGGGATCGGCCTTTACGAAAGAGGAGCGCCTGAGCCTGGGCCTGGACGGCATGCTGCGGCCCGGTCTCGGCAGCCTGGAGACCCAGGTCCACCGCGTCTACGAGGCCTACCTTCGCAAGCACGACGACCTGGAGCGCTACATCTACCTGGCAGGCCTCCAGGATCGCAGCGAACCCCTGTTCTACCGGCTGCTGCTGGATCACCTGGAGGAGATGGTTCCCATCGTCTACACGCCCACCGTGGGCCAGGCCTGCATGCAGCTGAGCCACATCCAGCGGCGCTATCGGGGCATCTACATCACCCCCGAGAACATCGCGAACATCGACCAGATCTTCCAGGGCCTCTCCCAGCCCCAGGTGAGTCTCATCGTGGTCACGGACGGCGAGCGCATCCTGGGCCTGGGCGACCTGGGCTCTGATGGCATGGGCATCCCCGTGGGCAAGGTGAGCCTCTACGTGGCCGCGGGCGGTGTGCACCCGGCGGTCTGCCTGGCGGTGACCCTGGATGTGGGCACCAACAACCAGCGCCTGCTGGACGATCCGCTCTACCTGGGCATCCGGCGGCCCCGCATGCGCGGCGCCGAGTACGAGGAGCTGGTGGAGAAGTTCATCCTGGGTGTGAAGCGCAACTTCCCCGGAGCCCTGCTCCAGTGGGAGGACTTCGCCAAGCAGACAGCCTTCAAGAACCTTGACCGCTACCGCGAGCGCATCCTCTCCTTCAACGACGACATCCAAGGCACCGGATCCACCGCCCTGGCGGCCCTCATGACCGGCATGCGCATCAAGCAAAGTCGCTTCCAGGATGAGCGCTACGTCATTGTGGGCATGGGCCAGGCGGGTACGGGCATCGCCATGAACATCCGCACCATGCTGCTGGAAGAGGGGCTCAGCGAGGAAGAGGCCCGGAAGCGCATCTTCGCCGTGGACATGCAGGGGCTCCTGCTGGAAGGTGATCCCCTATTGGAAGGCCCCCAACTGCCCCTGGCGCAGGCGCGTGCCTGTGTGGACGGCTGGAAGCTGGACGATGCTAATCGCATCGGTCTTGAGGACGTGGTGCGCAACGCGCACCCCACGGTGCTCATCGGCGTCACGGCCCAGCCCGGGCTCTTCAGCGAGGCCATCCTGGCGGAGACGGCCAAGCACTCAGCGCGCCCCATCGTGTTGGCCCTCTCCAACCCGACGCACAAGTGTGAGTGCTCGCCGGAAGCGGTGTGGAAGGCCACGGATGGCAAGGGCCTAGTGGCCACGGGCAGCCCTTTCGCGCCCATGGACTGGCACGGCAAGACCCTCCAGGCCTCCCAGTGCAACAACATGTACATCTTCCCGGGCGTGGGCCTGGGCTCCCTGGTCTGCAAGGCCTCCCGCGTCACGGACGGCATGTTCCTGGCGGCCAGCAAGGCCATCAGCACGTTCGTGACGCCTGCCCAGGAAGCCCTGGGTCTGCTGTTGCCGGAAATGAACGATATCCGGCAGGTCTCCGCCGCTGTGGCCACCGCCGTGGGGATCGAAGCCCGCAATGCCGGACTGGGCCGACTGCTGAACGACACCCAGATGGCTGAGGCCATGACCCGGGCCCAGTGGGCGCCGAAGTATGCCTCCTACCGTCCGGGCTCCCCCTTGAAGGGAGACTAATTGCCCATTGTGGCCAACTGATCCTGGCCTAAGTTGATGAATGGGATGAGTATCCTCCTCCCACTCTGGGGTGGCCAAACCTACCACCCCTTCCGGCCCACGCAAGATCAGGCCGAGACATCTGGGCACCCTGCGGGGTGCCCTTTTGCTGTCCGGGGGTTCCGCGCTGCGCGCCTCCAGGTATCGCAACGCGCAGCGTTGTTCCCACTTGCTCTTGGCTCGCGGACCTGGAAACTCCCCCGGGGTCTTCGCTTTTCCATGCTGCTTGTTTTCGCCGGGTGTTCGGAATTGCGAAAACCTGACTACGCCACGTGTTTCGTATGGGAAAGAGACAAATGGGGAATTAAGCCCTTACGCAGAACGGCCCGGCGTATGCCGGGCCGTTCTGTGTGCGGAAAGGCGATCAGGCGGCCACGGCGCGCCGGCTGCGGTGTATGACCTCGGCTTCCAACTCGGCTTCGAGGGCCTGGACCTGGCGCAGGACGGCGAGGCCGCGGGGGGAGCCGCCCATCTGGCGCTCCAGCTGATTGAACACTTCGTGCAGGCGCTCGGCGGTGGTCCAGAAGGCTGGGTTGTGCTGGCGGGCGGTGTCCATGTTCATGACGGCTCCGTGTGTTCCTGGAGATGATGATCGTCAGAGGTGATGACTTAGGCTAGTGATGGGCATCACAAGAAATGTCACGAGTTACGATGATTTTTGTCATATCGCTTGTGACAATTCCAAAACCCCTTGAAAAACATGACATCCGGGTCGTCCATGCTCTGTGAAAGGGCTTGCGCCAGCCCTTCTCTGTGACGATTGCCCGACTCGGATCAGGGCCCTGAGCTAGGCTTTGGGCGCCAAAGCACCCAGGCCCCGGGAGGCCAGCAGGTGGCCGATGGCCACGGCCGCTGCGTCGGCCGCATCGGCGGCCAGGGGCTCCTTCAGGTTCAGCAGGGTCATGACCATTTTTCCCACCTGGTCCTTGCCCGCCCAGCCATAGCCGCTGACGGCCTTCTTCACCTGCATGGGGTTGTAGTCCCCCACAGGCAGCCCATGCAGGGCCCCCGTGAGCAGGATGCCACCACGGATCTGGCCCAGCTTCAGGGCCGTGGCGGCGTTTTTCTCCACGAAGGGGGATTCCACGGCCATGAAGCCCGGCTGGTGGGCGGCGATAGCTTCCGATAGGCGCTGGTGGATGAGCAGGGCCCGCTGGTCGAAGGTCTGGCCCCGGGGGTTCCGGATCACCCCCGCCTCGACCAGGCTGAGGCGGGAACCGAAGCGCTCCACCACAGCCCACCCGCAGGCCAGGGAGCCCGGGTCCACGCCCAGGCAGCGCACGGGCACCGCCGGGGCGATGATCACCGGGCCTTCCGCTTGCCTGTGCCGCGTACACTGCCCTTCGGCGGCCTGGGCGAGGCTTCGCGGGACTTCCCAGTGGCCACCCGGGCCTTCTTGGGGGGCCGACCCTTGGGGGCGGCGTCGCGGCGGCCCTTGGGTTCTGCGGAGGAGCTGCGGCCGCGACGGGGCTTTTCGAGGTCCCCTTCCTGCAGCTTCGCAGGCGCTGCGAGCACAGGGGCAAAGGTGAAGGCCTTGCCGTGGGCGTCCTGGCCCTTGGCTTCCAGCACCCAGGCGCTGATGCGGCGCAGGTTCTCGTCCACGGCCGTGATCTCCACTTCCACGGCATCACCGATGGTGAGCACCGCGGTGCCCCGCTGGCCTGTGGCCTTGGTGCGGTGCTCGTCAACCCAGAAGTTGCCCCCCAGGGCCGCCAGGGGCACCCCCACCTCCACGAAGGGCGAGTCCAGGGTGATGAACACCACCTTGGCGGAGAAGCCCTGCACGCGGCCCTTGAAGCGCTGGCCGACGCGCTCCTTCATGAGGAGGCAGGCCTTCCACTTGTCGTTCTCCCGCTCGGCCTCGGTGGCCTTCTGCTCGCAGTCGCTGGCGCCCTTGGCCAGCACCGCCAACTGGCTGTGCAGCCCCTCGGGCAGGCGCTCGCCGCGCAGTACCCTGCGCAGGAGGCGGTGGACCAGCAGGTCCGGGTAGCGGCGGATGGGGCTGGTGAAGTGCAGGTAGTCCTGGAGGGCCAGGCCCGAGTGGCCGATGTTGTCGGCGCTGTATTCGGCCCGTTTGAGGCTGCGCAGCAGCAGGGTGTTGATCATGGCCTCCAGGGGGCCGCCGCGGATCTTGTCCAGCATGGCGTTGAGGTGCTCCGGGGTGGGCACCTCCTTGGCTTTGAGCAGGCCGAAGGTGCGGGCCACCTCCGCGAAGACCTCCAGTTTCAGGGCATCGGGCTCGTCATGAATGCGGTAGATGGTGGGGATTTTCTTGCGGGTGAAGAAGCTGGCCACGGCCTCGTTGGCCATGAGCATGAACTCCTCGATCATGCGGTGGGCGTCGTGGCGGGGGTAGCGGCGGGCGTCGATGGGGCGGCCCTCCGCGTCGAAGATGTACTCGGCCTCTTCGGTGTCCAGGTTCATGGCGCCGCGGCCCAGGCGGGCTTGGGTAAGGCGCCTGGATAGGGCCAGGGCCTCGTCCAGGAGGGCGCACAGCTCCGGCCCGAAGTCCGCCCGCTTGGCCGCGGAGAGGTCCAGGCAGGCCTCCTTCACCTCGTCATAGGTGAGGCGCTTGGCGCTGCGGATGACGCTCTCGCTGAGGCGGGTCTCCACCACGTGCAGGTCCGGCGAAAGGGTCAGCCAGGCGGTCATGGTGAGGCGATCCACCCCCTCGCGCAGGCTGCAGAGGTCCCCGCTGAGGCGCTCGGGAATCATGGGGATGGCCTCGTCTGGGAAGTAGATGGAGGTGCCCCGCAGGCGGGCCTCCTCGTCCAGGGGGCCGCCTTCGGCCACGTAGTGGCTCACGTCTGCGATGTGGACGCCCAGGAGCCAGCCGCCGCCCTCGGACTTGGGCAGCACCTCCAGGCTGATGGCGTCGTCGAAGTCCTTGGCCGTGGGGGGATCCACGGTGCAGGTGAGGGTTTGGCGCACGTCATCTCTGCCCTTGACCCACGCCTCGGGGATGCTGGTGGGGAAGGGTGCCAACTCGGTCATCACCGCGTCGGGGAAGGTGGTGCGCAGGTTGAAGAGGGCGGCCGTGAGGCGGTTCTCGATCTTGAGGTCGGTCGTTTTGCCCAGGCGGGCCACCACCACGCCGCGCAGCTGCTTCTGATTGGGATCTGCGTCCAGCTTCACGCTCACGAGCTCGCCGTCCTCGGCCAGGTCCGTGGGGGGCACCGAGATGATCTGGCCCAGGCGGGGCTCCAGGGGCACCACGCGCCAGCCCCAGGGCTGCTTCTGGAGGGTGCCGGGCAGGGGGATGTCCCCGCGGCCCTTGACCTCCAGCACCCGGGCTTTGAGGCGGCCGTCCCAGCCTTCGCCACAGAGCTCTGCCACCACGCGGTCGCCGTGGATGGCGCCATGAGCGTCGCGCCAGTCCACCAGCAGGTCCTGGCCCGTGCGGGGCACACCCACCAGGCGCAGGAAGCCTCCGGCTCCCTCGGGGTGGCCCAGGAAGGTGGCTTCGAAGGACTCAAAGGGACGCAGTCCCTGGGGCAGGGGGCGGGCGGCTGGTTGGGGGGCACGGCCTTCCCGCCGGTCAGGGGTGCGGGCTGGGGCGCGGGCAGGAATACGGGAGGAGGTACGGCGGCTCATGTCCTCAGGGTACAGGCCCCGGACAGGATCAGCCCTTCTTTCCCTTCTTGGTGGGCTTGGCCGAGGGGGCGGAGGCCCGGCCAAAGAGGATGTCGAGCTGGTGCTGGACCTTCTTGCTGTCGGGATCCAGGGTGGCCAGGCGGAAGAGCCAGCGGGCCTGACCGGCCTTGTCGCCCTGGGCTTCCAGATAGGCGGGCGTGGAAACCACGGCCTCCACCCACTTGGTGACCTCGCCCTTGCCGGCCACATAAGCTGCAACCTGGTCGGTTTCGCTCTTGAGCTTGTCCTCCATGACCTTCACGAGGGGGTCGTAGGAGGCGCTGTCGCGCTTGGCCACGTCCAGGTATGTCTGGAAGAACTTGGCCCACTTGGCGTTCTCAGGCACTTCCTTCTCGACGCTGTTGGCCAGGTCCAGCTCCTGGCGCTCGCCGGCGTCCAGGGTGGTCTTGGCTTTCAGTTCCTTGATTCGGTCCGCATTTTCCGCCAGGACCTGCTTGGCCCGGGCTTCCAGCTGGTTGTAGCCGCCCACGGTCTGGGTGAAGGGCTCCTTGATGTTCCCGTAGCACTCCTTGGCCAAGCCCTGGGCCACCTTGGCGTATTCGAGGGCCTTTTCCCAGGCCCCGGCGGAGTCACAGGTCTCCACGGCCAGGCGATAGGCCTCGGCGGTCTCCAGGAAGACGCCGCAACTCGCAACCATGGTGCTGTTGTCCTTCTTGTCAAAGACGGGACGGGCGGCGGGCAGGAGCGCCTCCGCGCGTTTCCGGGCCTCGGCGAAGCTGAACTCGGCCATCAGCTTGTCGATGGCTGGACGCTCGGCCTTCACCCGCTCACCCAGGCTGAGCGCCGGGGCCGGGGCCTGCGCCACGAGGGCCACAGGGGCAAGGAGGAGGGAAAGGAGGGAGGCTGTGCGCATCGGTTCGACCAGGCGTGAAAAGGGGTGGTCCCCAGGGGAAAAGATCCATTCTCCCGGCAACCCCCCGGATTGGCTAGTCCCGAGGGAAAAGTGTGAGCTTAAGAGGTCTGCGAATAGCATGGGGCAATGGATCTGATTCTCCTTCGGCTCTCGGCGCTCGGCGACATCCTGCGGGTATTGCCCGCCTGGGTGAACCTGCACGAGGCCTTCCCGGAGGCCCGCTTCAGGGCTGTGGTGGAGGACCGCCACGCCTTTCTGTTGGAGCCCCTGCCCTGGCTGGAACCTGTGCTGGTGCGGAGGAAGCGCCTATCCAACCCCCTCCAGGCCCTGGGTGAACTGCGGCGAGTGGCAGCCCAGGTGCAGGGCGCCGAGGCCAGCCTGGACTTTCACGGCATCCTCAAGGCGGCCCTCATCCCCAGGCTGGCGGGCCTGACGGAGCGCTGGGGCGATGGGGTCACTAAGGAGTTCGCGGGATCCCTGCAGACTCATCCACTGCCCTTCGCGCTCAAGACCCGCTACTGCCAGGCCCTGGACCTCGCCGAGGCCTTCGGGCGCAGCCGCGGGCAGACGGGGCTGGGGGCCTTTCGTCCTGTGCTGAAGGACCTGCCCTTGCCCGATGCGGGCGCCATCTGGACGCAGTCCGCCCAGCCTCGCATCGTCCTGGTGCCCGGTGCCTCCCGGCGGGGCGCCATCAAGCGCTGGCCCCTCCACCACTGGCTCCGTCTGGCTGCCCAGCTGAAGTCCCACTGCGAGCTGCGCTGGTCCCTGGGCCCTGAGGAAAAGGAGCTGCGGGACTGGCTGCCCCAGGCCAGCGGGGTGCCTGCCTTGCCCCCTTTGGGGTTCTGGCAGCTGGCATCGACCCTGCGCCAGGCGGACCGGGTTATCGCCCCGGATACGGGCCTGCTGCATCTGGCCGTGGTGCTGGGGGTGCCGGTCTTGGCCCTTTTCGGCTCCAGCGATCCTATGGTGGCCGGCCTCCCTGCCAGTGCCGGAGCAGTGTTGCGCACGGGCATCAGCTGTTCCCCCTGCCGGGAGCGGGCCTGCCAGCGGCGCCAGTGTCTGGAGGAGCTAAGCCCCGAAAGGGTCGCCGCGGCGCTTAGCGGATATTGAACTTGAACTTGCCTTCGTGGCACTCCAGGCACTTCACCACGGGCTTGCTGTGCTGATGGTGACACTCGGTGCAGGCGATCTCACCGAGGTGTGAGTCGTGGGGATTAGGCTTGGCATCCTTGGTGAAGGCCTTCATGGCCGGGTAGTCCCCATGGCAGGTCATGCAGGATTCCGAGGCCACCGCCTTTTTGGTGGGTTTTTCCTCCTGGTGGCAGTCGAAGCAATGCAGGCCGGCCTTGGCATGGTGAGCAGGCAGGGCGTGACCCTGGGCCGCCAGGGGCAGGCTGAGCAGCAGGCCGCACAGGAGCAGCAGAGGGCGGGGCAGGCGGGTCATGGAGATCCTTGAGCAACGCTGGAGGGGCGGGGCGGTGGCGGGTGGGTAGAAAAGTCTAACCGCAGCTTGCTGTGGGTTGGGGCCGCAGGAGGCGGTTGTGGTGAACTCGCAGCAACTATTGTTGGCACTTGGAAAGATCCGCGTGATCGCCATCACTTTTCCAGTCCCCCTGGAGGGGAGTGGCCCTAGGACGGGTGTACGATCATGACCCGCGGGGCTTTTATTATTTCGGCATCCCGCCTCTCAATGCACCCAGCACAGCTCGTCTGCGTGGACCGCACTTTTTTCCTGCGAGAATTTACTTAAAGGATTCCCATGACCTTCCTGCGCTCCCGCCTGGTGTCCAGCCTGCTCCTGGCCTCGGGCATGACCTGCCTCGGCCTGCTCCAGGCCCAGTCGGCCCAGCCTCGGGCCAAGGTTCCGACCTCGATCCCGAAGTACGAACCCCTCATCCAGGTGAAGGGCCCCCTGGACCTCATCGGCACCGAATCACTTTCGGACCTCGGTGAGGAGTGGGGCGCCGTGTTCAAGCGGATCCACCCGGAGGCGAATCTCATCTACCGTCCCAAACTCACCAAGGACGCCATCAAGGGCCTGCTGGACGGCTCCACCCTGCTCATCATCACGGGGCGGGAATTCACGGCGGAAGAGACCAAGGCCTTCCAAGCCAAGTTCAGCTACATGCCCATGCGCATCCCGGTCTGCCTGGACTCCAACATCGTCTTCGTGAACAAGAACAACCCCATGACCTCCATCACCATGGAGCAGCTGGATGCGATCTATTCCAAGGATCGCCTGGGCGGCGCCAAGCAGGCGGCCGCAGTCTGGGGCGACCTGGGCTTGAAGGGCGAGTGGTCCAAGCTGCCCATCAACGCCTACACCCGCGAAGAGGGCACAGCCACCCGTTCCTCCTTCGCCGAGAAGGCCATGCTGAAGGGCGAGTTCCGGCCCGGCATCGAGTCCCGCAATGATGCCTCCGCTCTGGCCGAGGCCGTCATGACCGATCAGTCCGGCATCGCCGTGGGCACCATGGCTTCCTGGTATTTCGCCAACAAGGTGCTGCCCGTGGTGCCCTTCCATGGCGAGGATGCCCGGTTCCCCAACCAGGACAACATCACCACCAGCCGCTACCCCATGCCCCGTCTCTACTACGCCTACGTGAATCGCACCCCCGGCGCCCCCCTGCCGGGCCCCGTGAACGAGATCATCCACTTCCTCTTGACCCAGGAAGGCCAGACCGCTGTGGCGGATTCGGGCCTCCTCCCCGGGCCTCCCGAGTTCATCACCATCGCGCTGAAGCGGCTGAGCCGGTAGCCCTACCAGCAGTCGATTTAAGATCTCCACGAAGGACACGAAGGCAAACACGCTGCCTTTGTGTCCTTTGCTTTTTCCCTCGTGGGAGTCTTTTCCCGAACCAGGACGATCGACTCAGCCCTTGCGCCAGCCCACGCTACCGTCTTTGCGGTCCTCCAGGACGATGCCCAGGGCCTTGAGCTGGTCGCGCACGCGGTCGGCCTCGGCCCAGTTCTTGGCGGCCTTGGCGGCGCGGCGGGCCTCGATGAAGGCCTCTACCTCGGCGTCCAGGCTGGCGGCCTCCTGGGGCCAGGCGGCGAAGATGGCATCAGCCTCGTCCAGGAAGGCCAGCACAGCGTTCCGCTCGTCGCGGGTGAGTGCCACATGGTCATCCTGGGCGTTCAGGTCGCTGATGAGGGTGAAGAGGGCGGCCAGGGCCTCCGGAGTGTTGAGGTCATCGGCCATGGCGGCCCAGAACTCTGTGCGGGCCTGCTCCAGCCGGACCAGGGGCACCAGGGCCTCGGCCCAGGGGCCGCCGCCGCCCTGGCCCTCGCCCTCCATCCGCTTGCGGAAGGCGCGGATGCGCTTGAGGGAATTCTCCGCGGCCCGTAGGCCCTCGAAGCTGAAGTTCAGCACCTTGCGGTAGTGGTTGCTCTGGATGGCGTAGCGCAGGGCGATCGGATCGACGCCCTTCTCGATGAGGTCCCGCAGAGTGAAGAAATTCCCCAGGCTCTTGGCCATCTTCTGGCCTTCCACCATGAGGAACTCGCCGTGGACCCAGTGGTTCACCCAGCGGTGGCCCAGACAGCCCTCACTCTGCGCGATCTCGTTCTCGTGGTGGGGGAAGATCAGATCCACGCCGCCGCTGTGGATGTCCACCCGCTCGCCCAGCAGCTCCATGCCCATGGCCGAGCACTCGATGTGCCAGCCAGGACGGCCCGGGCCCCAGGGGCTATCCCAGGAGGGCTCTCCTGGCTTGCCGGCCTTCCACAGCACGAAATCTGTGACCGAATCCCGCTCGTACTCGTCGGCGTCCACGGAGGCACCGGCCTGCATGCCTTCGCGGTCCAGGTGGGCCAGACAGCCATACTGGGGCAGGCCAGCGATGCGGTAGTAGACGCTGCCCTCGCGGGGGTAGGCCAGGCCCTTGGCTTCCAGATCCTGAATCAGGTGGATCATCTGCCCGATGTACGCCGTGGCCCGGGGCAGGAATTCCGCCTTCTGGATGCGCAGGGTCTCCAAGTCATCCAGGAAGATCGCCGTGAAACGCTCCGTGAGGGCGGTCATGGCTCCGTGGCGCTGCTCGTTGGTGGCCTCGGCGGGCAGGCCTGCCTGGGAGTCACGGATGATCTTGTCCTCGACATCCGTGATGTTCATGCAGTGGGTGACGGCATAACCACCGGCACGAAAGGTCCGTTTCAGTAGGTCCTGGAAGAGAAAGGTTCGGAGATTTCCGATATGCGCAAAGTTGTAGACGGTGGGCCCGCAGGTGTAGAGGGAAATTTTCCCCTCCTCCACGGGAACCACCGGCTCCACCCGGCGTGTCAGAGTGTTGAAAAGCGAGAGAGTCCGATGCATCTTGTTCATGGAACTAGGAAACCATCTTTTCGCCTTTCAACCAAAGCCCCGGGTGCCTAGATGGGTCTCTTCGGCGGGAAATTCCAGGAGGACTCCACCCAGCAAAGGGAGGAGCGGCTCCGGAATTTAGAATCCGAGTGCCGAGGGCTCCAGGGCAGGGTCGAAGGGGCCGAGGAGCTTGCCAGGCATCTGGATGAAGATCGGAACCTGCTGCTGGGTGCCTTGGAGCGCATGCGGCCGGGCAAGGCAACTGCGGAGCTGGGCCAGGATCTGCTTGACGTCTGCTTCAAGCCCCTGGGGCTGGCCTGCTTCTATGTGGCCGTAGCGGATTGGGAGCTGGACCAGCTCCAGTTCGTGCTCTACCACGAGGGTGGGCGGGCCCGGAACCACCCTTCGCGCCGCATCTCAGACCGGATCGGCCTTTCGGAGCGGGTGCTGTCGGGGCGCCGCCCCGTCTACTTCAAGACCCAGGAAGAGGGCCACGCCGCCGGAAGCCTTCTGACCGAGGCGGAGCAGGCCACGGGCCTCATCCCCCACACCTGGTTTGGCGTGCCCCTGGGCTGGGGCCCCCGGCCGGCGGGGCTGGTGAGCTTCCAGAGCTTCCAGACAGACGCCTTCAGCGAGGACCGGCGGCGGGTCATGGTCGCCCTCACGGCCCTCATGTCCGACTGCATGGGCGCCCGGTAACCGTCCGGGAGTTCTGCACTGCGCAGACTAACGCGGACACTCGCGGCAAAGCCGCTCCTGGGCCTATTCCTGACGGATCAGCGCCAGCAGTTCCTCGGGCAGCACCCGGGCGCGGTTGTCCGAGCCCGCCACCAGGTGGATGCTCTCGCCCTCGGCCAGGAGGACCCCTTCGCGCTCGATACGGTAGCCGAAGGTGACCCTCCGACGGCCGGCCTCCTGAAGGTAGGTGCGCACCTGGATCAGCTCATCGTAGAGGGCTGGGGAGCGGAAGCGCACCCGGATCTCATTCACGACCAGGCGGACACCCTGCGCCTCCCACTCCGCATAGCTCTGGCCCAGCGTCCGCAGGAAGTCGCTGCGGCCCACCTCCATCCAGACCGGGTAGGTCGCGTGGTGGACGATGCCCATGGCGTCGGTCTCGGCGTAGCGCACTCGGAGTTCAGTCAGGGATTCCATGGCCTGATTATCCATCAATCCAGGGAGGCCTTCACAAAGAAGCCCCGCTGGAGCGGGGCTTGGTTGCGCGGACGGGCTCCCGGCTACTCGACGGTGACGCGGATGTGATCGCCCTTGTCCGTGGTGATTTCCAGGAGCAGATCCCCGGGCTTGGAGTCCGAGAGGAGCTTCTGGAGCTGGTCTGGCTTCAGACCATGCCTGGCTTCGCCGTTGACCTTGATTTCGCTGTCCCCAGCCATGTCCAGGACGCCCTTGGCCAGGCTGATGGGCATGCGCACGTGGACCTCAGTGGGGCCATCCACGCCCTTGTGCTTGGCGTGGGCGTGCATGGTCTTGGACACGATGTCGACCTTGATGAACCGCGCGGTCTGCGCAGCCAGGGGGAGACTGAGGCTGGCCGCCAGGGCCAGCGGGATCATGATGGCGCGCATGGGCGGCCTCCTGGGAAGGTGCTCGGCACTTGCCGGTCGAATGGGATTACGAAGGGCGCTCTTCCCGGATTAGCCGCTAAGTCGCCAGACCGATAGGATCCTTTCGTTTTAAGGCATGGGCGACATAAGGGGCCCTAAGGGAATGACGGTAGAATGCGCTGATGATTCCGCAAGGGCTCCCTAAGCTGGAAACCCGGAATTGGAACAAAACCCCGCCTGGACCCATCCAATCCCTCACGCGTCCTTCGCCCACCCGGAGCCCTCATGAAGCCACTCGCAGTCCTCTTCCTCCTGGCCGCTCCCCTGCTGGCCCAGGGCCCCGTGGTCTGGGAGCACGATTACCAGACCGCCCTCAAGCGTGCCAAGGCCGAGCACAAGGTCATCTTCATGGACCTCTGGACCGAGTGGTGCGGCCCCTGCCAGCACCTCCAGAAGAACGTCTTCCCCACCCCTGAAGCCGCAGCAGCCCTGGCCAAGGTGGTGCCCTTCTCCTCGCTGGTGCAGAAACGAGATGGCACCCCCGTGGCAGAAGGCACCAAGCTGGCCCAGCAGTTCAACCTGGACGCCTTTCCCACCATGGTGATCCTCGACGCCAGCGGCAAGGAACTGCACCGTCAGGTGGGCGCCTTCAGGACCGGGGCGGAGTTCGCCGGCTGGCTGAACAACCAGAGATAGCGCGGGCTGAGAAAAAGCAACTGATCACCACCAAGGCACCGAGAAGAGAAATCCGTTCTTGGTGCCTTGGCGCCTTGGTGGTGAGTTTTTAAATATCTTTCACCCCGCCTGCTGACTGCGGCGGCTTGGGTAGGCGCTGTTTGATCCCCTCCAGCTCATCCTGCTGGGCACCCATGCTGGGGCGGGGCGGGGGCGGTGGGGGCGGCTTCTTGGGGTTGGGTGGTGGCGGGGGCGTGGTGTCCTTCACCAGGGTCTGCAAATCGTGGATGGCCTCGCGCTGGCCAGGCTGCTCCAGCAGGAGCCGCTCCAGGAGGGCCCGGGCCTCCTCGGGGCGCAGCGCTTCCCGCTGGGCCCGAGCCGCCAGGAGCAGGGCCGGGGTGCGCCAGGCAGGCAGGGGGCGCGGGGCACCCTGACCCACGAAGGGCGCCAGGACCTTCAAAGCATCCTCGGGAAAGCCTGTGCGCAGGTCGATGAGGGCCGCGAGCAGAGCATGATCCGGCTTCGCGTCCCTGGGCCGCCAGCGGCGGGCCCCGGCCAGATCCCCGGCTTCGATGGCCCGCTGGGCCAGCCAGGCCCTCACGCTGGGCGGGGCCCAGGGGGTTAGGCTCTGGGCCGACAGGCTGGGGGCGCAGAGCCCCAGGAGGAGCAGCAGGATGGGCCGCCAGCGGACCATGGGCTTGCCGGCGCCCAGAAGCCAGAGGGCGAGCCCTGCCAGGGCCAGCCAGGCGCCGACTTCGGGGTGGGAGGGCTGCAGCGAGCGGCGGGCGGGCAGGGGCAGCCTGCCCGCAGCCAGGGCCTGGAGCCCGATGGCGGCGGCCTCGCCATCCTTGAAGACCTGGCCGCCGGTTGCTTCGGCCAGACGAGTCAAGAAGTCTGGGTGGGCGCTGCTCGCTGCGGGCTCGGCGCTGGTTGGCGCGGCGACCCCCGGCGGGGTGGGCCGCGGCGGCACGGCATGGGGTTGGCCATCGCCGAAGCTCATCACGCAGACGGGCAGGCGGGCCTTCTTCAAGATCCCAGCGGCCCGCTGCAGGGCCTCCTCGGGGGCTTCCCAGGTCTCTTCGCCATCACTGAGGAGTAATAGAACAGCGGGAGCATTCGCTTCCGCCTGGGCCGCCACCTGGGGCAGGCTTCGGCCCAGGCTCGTGCCCGGGGAGCCCACCTCGCCGGGCACCACGGCGCGCAGGGCCTCTCGCAGGAGGGTGCGGTCCTCGCCCGGGGGTTGGATCGGTATGGCATCGCCGCTGATCAGGTCAAGGCTCCAGCGCAGCCCTGGTTCGGGTCGGGACCAGATGCGATCCAGGGCCGCCACGGCGGCCTCCCAGCGGGTGCGCCCAGCGCCTGCATCGGGCACCTGCATGGACCGGCTGGCATCCAGCACCACATGCACCGTGAGGCGCGGGAACTCCGGCAGGCCCCAACGGGGCTCCGCCAGGCCCAGGCCCAGACCTGTGAGTACCAGGGCCAGTCCCAGCCCCTGCCAGAGAGGCTGTTGGCCCACGACTTGGACGCCCAGGCCCGGCCGCAGGTGGGCGCGCAGCGCCAAGCCGAGCACCAGTAGGACCAGGATGGCGGCGGGCAGCAGCGCCCAGGGGTGGGTGAAGGGCAGGCTCATGGCTGCCCCAGCCAGGCAGGCCGAACCTGTCCCCGCTTGAAGGCGAGGTCCACGGCCAGAGGCAAGGCGAAGAGAAGGGCCGCCAGCAGGCTCCACTGGGCCAGGGGCTGGCCCTCAGTGGGTGGGTCCACCGGCAGGAGGGTCTTCTCCAATTGATCCACGGCGGCCAGGCTGCGGGAGAGCCCACCGGGATCTTCGGCGCTGAAGGCCTCGCCGCCCGTGAGGCGGGCGACCTCCTTGAGGGTCGTGTGGTCCACCTCCACGTGGAGGCGGGTGAGGCCGCCGCCCTCCACGGGGACTAGGCTCTCGCCATTGGTGCCGATGCCCACGCAGTGGACGCGGATCCCCTGGCGGCGGGCTTCTTCAGCGGCCTCCAGGGCCGTGACCCGGCCGCGGTTCTGCACGCCGTCTGTAATGAGCAGAATGACGCGGCTGCGGGCAGGGCTGTCCTCCAGGCGCCGCACGGCGGTCATGAGGGCGGAACCGATGGCCGTGCCGTCATCGCGGCTGTCGATGTCCAGGCGGGCCAGCATCCGCAGCAAGCGCAGGTGGTCTGCGGTCAGGGGACTCAGGGTCACAGGATGGGCGCTGAACAGGATGAGGGCGAAGCGGTCGTCGGGGCGGCGGAGGATGAACTGCGCCAGAGTCCGGCGGGCCGCGTGCCAGCGGTCCTCATCGGGCCGGTCCAGGATCTTCATGCTGCTGCTGCCGTCCAGCACGACGGCGAAGTCCACCACGGGAGCGGTACCGCGCAGGGGGCGGCGCCACTCTGGGCCCGCCGCGGCCAGGCCCAGGGCCAGGGCCAGGAACACCGGCAGCCAGTGGGAGCTGAGCCGACCCATGCGGCTGGAGGGTCGGGATGAAGGGATGCCCCAGCGATAGACTACACGCCAGGCCCAGAGCAGCACGGGGGCTGCCACCAGGAACAGGAGGGGATGGCGCAGGGCGATCAAGGTCGGCCTGCCGGCGGGGTGATGTGCAGTGCCTGAAGGTTCGCCATGAGAGGCTCTGGGGCCGGGAAGGGAGGCTCCGTGCGGCCGAACCGGGCCGCGTCCAGGCTCCGGACCCATTGCTCCCAGGCGCCGAGGTTCCGCGCATGCAATTCGGCTGGACCCCAAGCTCGGGCCGCCTCGCCGAAATGGGCGGCCAGGAGCTCTCGGCCCAGGCCGTGAACGGCATCGAGGGTGCCGCGCTCCCGGTCCCGGGGGGGCCAGTGCTGAATGAAGGTCTGACGCGCGTGCTGCAAATGACGTCCCGAAGCCCCCCGGCGCCAGTGCCGGAGCAGCCAGGCCAGGAGCCCCAGGGGCGGCAGGAGCAGCAGGCTGGCCCAGGCCCAGGGGAAGGGCAGGGACGGCAGACGATCGTCATTGCCGCCGCCGAAGCCCATCCAGGGCCCGCCGAAGGGGATCTCCCGCAGTACCGGCAGGCGCAGCTCCGGACTGCGCTGGCCGGTGCCCAGATCCAGGGCTGGGATCACCGCCAGGCCCGGGCTCAGGGCCTGCACCTGGAAGCGCCAGCCCCGGCCATCAGGCAGCGGCTCCAGAGCTCGCAGCTTCAAGGGCCCCAGGTTGTCCTCCACCGTGGGGCGGGGCGGTGCGGCCTTGGCAGCGTCCTCCTCCAGCAGCTCCAGCACATGCAGTTCCCCCAGCTTTAACTGGGCCGGAGCCTTCCAGGTGGGTGCAGCAAAGCCCACCAAGCTGGAAGCAGCCACCACGAGTGCGATTTTTTTATCCCTCAGGTTTCGCCTGCGAAACCTGAGCAGGTACGGCCCTTCAATGGGACTCCCAACCTTCCCCATCAGGCACCACCGGCCCGCAGCCAAGTGTTCAATTTCGCGACGGGATCCAGGAGGGGATCCCATCGCTGGTGCTCGATGGCGCTGGAAAAGCCAGGGTCGGGCCAGGTCATGGCCTGGACGCCGCCGGGGGGCTCGGGCTGGAACCAGACCAGACGATGGCGGGTGGCCAGGGGCTTCAGGAGAGGGGCGAGGCCCTTAAGGCCCGCGCCGTTGCTGAAGAGCCAGAGGCGGTGCCCTTTGCCGTGCTCACCCCAGTGGCCCAGGGCCTCACGCCAGGAGGCCTCGGTGGGGATGCAGGGGCCGCGCTCAGCCAGGGTCTCCAGGATGCGCAGGCCGTGGCTGCGGCCCCGCTTGGGGGCGATGCGCAGGGCGGGCGTGCGGCCATCGCCGGGCACCACCAGGCCCAGGCGATCCCCGGTGGCCTGCAGGGTGGCGAAGGCCGCACCGCATAGTTCGAGCGCCCAGCGCAGGGGCGAGACCGGATCGCCCAGGAACATGGAGGGAGAGGGGTCCACCACCAGCCACAGGACCAAGTCCCGGCTGCTTTCGAAGCGCTTCAGTATGGGCTCCCCCGTGCGCGCCGTGAGGGGCCAGTTGATGAAGCGCGGATCGTCGCCGGGCACGTAGGGCCGGTTCTCCACGAAGGTCAGCCCCGCGCCCTTGAACCGGGAAGGATGCAGGCCCTCCGTGCCCCCGGTCAGCCGCCCCCTCAAGCGGAGCGGCAACCGGCGCAGCCGGGCGAGGAAGCGGGCGGGCAGGGGCATGGGGGCCAGTATGGCCTGCGGATGGGCTGTGGACTAGCTCACCACTTCACCCGTACGCGGTAGGTCAGCGTCGTGCTGCCCTCCGCAGGCACAGTGACCTTGAACCGGGCGCTGCCGGCGGCTTCCTTGGTGTGGGGGTGGCTCTCCTGGAGAACCTCCCAGTCGCCGGGCATGGGCTCGAGGACGCTCACCGTGACGGGTTCCTTCTTGGCGTTCTTCAGCTCGATCTGGAAGGCGCTTTCGTGGACGTTGCCGAACTTGCCCTGGCGGCCCAGGCTTTTGTAGTCCGTCTGCTTGCGGTGGCCAGTGACATCAAAGGCATCGCCCAGCTTCAGGCGCACCAGCTCGTTCTTGGGGGTGTGGTCGAGGCTGTCCTCGCCCACGAACTGGGCGCGGCCCTCGCTGTCCCGCTTGTAGACCCGAATGGTGCCCTTGGGCAGGGGCATGCCGAGGCGGCTGGATTCCTTGTTGTCGAATTCCACGAAGACGCCCACCTTCTGCTTCTCGCCCAGCTCGCCGTAGCTCCCGGAGTAGTAGTAGCCCTGGCCCTGCAGCAGGTATTCCTTGCGGACGGGCACGCTGGAGGCGCTGAGCAGGGCTACCTGCTTGGTCTGGTTCACGGCCAGGGTGGTGGGGTGGTCCAAGGTGTAGAGGTGGTATTCGAAGAGGCTTTCCTCGGCCATGCGGGGAGCGGCCTTGGCCGTGCGCTCCATCATGGCCATGGCCATGACCTGGGGTTGTTCCCGAGGCTCCTGGACTCGGTTCACGTCCCCGGCCACCAGTTGCAGGGTGGCGTTGGGATAGGCGGCGCCGCTCTGGTTGGTGAGGGTCACCCAACCGCTGAGGTCCAGGGTCTTCTCGTCCGGGGCCAGGTTGGCCACGTAGTCCGCCTTCCAGGAGAGGCCTCCAGTGAGGTAGCTCAACTCCACCTGTTGGGCCTTTTCCACGCCGCTGTGGAGACTGATGACGAGGGTGGGCCGAGCTCGGAGGTTCCCTGGCACCCCCGGAAAGATGATCCGGCCCGGGGCGCTGGTTTCGATGCGGTCGGCGAACTGGAGGACGGTGCCGCCGTTGGTGGCCAGGACTTTGGCCTCCTCCTGGACCTCGCGGACGCCAGCGCTATCGGGATTGGGCACGTTGCGGACCACCTTCACTTTTTGGCCTACGTATTTCTCCAGAAGTTTTTGGGGGGTGAGCAGGTCGAAGTCGAAGTTCTGTTCCGCCACCCAGAAGTCCTTCGGGGCTGTGAGGTTCCGCAGCAGGGCCGTCTCGGGGCGGATCTGGGCCGAGACCTCCTGGAAGGCGAGCCGGGCTTCGCCCCGGGGGAGTTTCACCTCCCGCAGATCTTTCACCAGGGCCAGGTTCTCGTTGTAGATGGTCACCGCCAGGGACTTCTGGTCTTTGAGCGTGGTGGGGGTCTCCTGGGCCACAAGGAGGGCGGGCAGGGCGGCGAGGAGCAGGTGGGAACGCATGGAACCTCCGAGTTTCGGGGAAAGGATGGGCCAATCTAGGGCCCGCTACCAGGACATGCCGCGAGGGGGTGGTTCCTTTCAATAAATGATCAACCACACTCGGGGAGGTTCAGGAACAGGCAGAGGGACGCTGAGAAGGAATCTTTCCTCCGCGTCCCTCTGTTTCCTCAGTGCTCTCAGCGAGTGTTTATGAAATGGATCCGCTCGCAGCCAGTTCCTGGATGTGGGCCAGGGCGCTGTCCAGCTGGCCCTGGAGCAGCTTCTCGGCACCCATCATGGCCATCATGGTGGGGATGTCGGCCTCGTCCACCAGGCGCAGGGTGCTGCCCTCGCCGTCGGCGACGATCTCGAACCGCAGCTCGTGGTCGAACATCTTCCTGGCCCCGGGCACGAGGGTGACCAACTGGCCGGGGACGCGGGTCTTGACGACCAGCTCCTGGGGCATCTTCATGCCCATGACTTCGATGACGTAGCTGTGTGAATCCTCGCTGCCCTGGAAGTTCAGGGCCGCTGGCTCCAGGAAGGCCCGGTGTTTCGACAGGTCCGACAGGAAGCCATAGAGCGCGTCGGCACTGACAGGCAGGGGGGTGATGGCGGTCTTGAGTGTGGTCATCTGGGCTAACTCCGAGGCTAGTAGAAATGATCACCGCCAAGACGCCAAGACGCCAAGGCTAACGTGGGTAGGTTGTCCCAGGCCCTGGCTTCAATAGATCCGCTCACCAAAGAAGGCCGTACCGATGCGGATCTGGTCGCTGCCGGCGGCAATGGCGGCCTCGAGATCGCCGCTCATGCCCATGCTCAAGCGCAGGGGTTGGCCCAGCTCCTGCTGCAGGCGGTCGCGCAGTCCGGCCAGCTGGGCGAAGGCGCCCACTTGATCCGGGGGCGGGATGGCCATGAGGCCCTGCAGGGGCAGGCGTGGATCCCCGCCCAGGGCGTGGAGCAGGGCGGGGAGGTCCGTCTCAGAGCAGCCACCCAGCTTGGTGGCCTCGTCCCAGAGGTCCACCTGGATCCAGACGGGACGGACAACATCGAGTTCCACCGCCAGGCGTCGCAGGCGTTCGACCAGATCCGGGCGGTCCAGGCTCTGGAGCTCTGTGAAGTGCTGGAGGGCCGCTTTGGCCTTGTTGCGTTGGAGGGGCCCCAGGAGTAGGAAAGCCAGGTCCGGCGCGGCGTTGGCCTTGTCGGCGCCCTCTTGGACGTAGTTCTCGCCGAAGCGGCGGAAGCCCAGTTCCGCAGCGGCGCGAATCAGGGCCAGAGGCTGTCGCTTGGAGACGGGCAGCAGTTCCAGGCTGGCGGAATCGCGACCCGCGGCCTCGCAGGCCCGCTGAATGCGTGCCTGCAGGGTGGCAACGCGGGCCGCGAGGCTCACGACAGGAAGAGGACCCGCTGGCAGGACTCACAGGTGACGATGGTCTTGGCCTCCCGCAGTTCGAACAGCAGCGGACTACGCAGCTTCACGTTGCAGCCGGTGCAGGCGTTCCCCTCGACTGGAACCACCACACGGCCTTGGCGGGCGCCGTAGAGGCGGTGGAAGCGAGCCACCTCGGGCGCTGGGATGGTGGCCTCCAGCTTGGCCTGCTTGACCAGGAGGACCTTCCGGCCCTCCACCTGGTTGGCATGTTCATCGAGGAAGATGGCGTAGAGTTCGTCGAACTGGGCCTGAGCCGCCTGGCGCTCAGTCTCCAGGGTGGTCAGGACCGCTTCCAGGTTCAAGGCGCTGGCCTGAAGGGTCTTGAGGGGGCGGAGGACGGCGGCCCGCAGCCGCTCCTTCTCGTCCAGTTCGCGAATGGCAGCGGTGTACTGCAGCTTCTGGTTGGTGGCCTTCAGGGCGGCCCGGGCCTTGTCCTCGTCCTTCTGGGCCTGGATCAACTCCCGCTCCTTGACCGCCAGGGAGGCCCTGGTGGTCTCCAGGGTCTTGGTCTTCTCAGCGACCTGACGCTCGGCAGACTTGACGCGGAGGTCCAAGGTGGCCAGATCAGGAGGGAGGTTCGACAACTCCTTCTGAATGGTCGCCAGGTAGTCCAAGGTGGCCTGCAGTTCGCGGAGGGTGACGAGTTGTTCCATGCATTGAGGCTACACCTCAATGGGCTCGCTGATTCGGCTTTCCAGTTGTTCAGATCTGAGGAAGATAATCTTCGATAAACGACTTAAATTTTACTTCATTTTGGAGCGTCAGGCTTGACGGGGGGCTGCTGGGGTGGCACTCTTGGCACTCGCTGTTGGTGAGTGCTAACAGCCTGAATTTTCCATCAACCCAGATTGAGGAGGTCCCATGGCCATCCAGCCCCTTTCCGACCGCGTGGTTCTGAAGCGCGTCGAAGCTGCCGAAACCGTCAAGGGCGGCATCATCATCCCGGACTCCGCCAAGGAAAAGCCCATGGAGGCTGAGGTGGTGGCGGTCGGCGAAGGCAAGATCAATGAGAACGGCACCCGCAATCCCATGTCCGTGAAGCCCGGCCAGAAGGTGCTGATCGGCAAGTACAGTGGCACGGAAGTGAAGATCGGCGACGTCGATCACGTCATCGTGCGCGAGGACGAGATCCTGGCGATCGTGGGCTAAGGCTTACCGAGTTCCTTTCTTCATAAAAATATTCAGGAGACACACATGGCTAAGTCCATCATCTATGCCGAAGACGCCCGCCAGGCCATTCTGCGCGGCGTGAACAAGCTCGCCGACGCGGTGCAGGTCACGCTCGGCCCCAAAGGCCGCAACGTCCTCATTGAGAAGAAGTTCGGCTCCCCGCTCATGACCAAGGACGGCGTCACCGTCGCCAAGGAGATCGAGCTCAAGGACAAGCACGAGAACATGGGCGCCCAGCTGGTGCGTGAGGTCGCTTCCAAGACCTCCGACATCGCCGGCGATGGCACCACCACCGCCACCGTGCTGGCCCGCGCCATCT
>CAIWKE010000022.1 GCA_903913215.1 uncultured Holophagaceae bacterium | reverse complement strand
GGCAGCGGCACCGCCTTCACGGTCGTCGCCAGCGGCACGGGCCTCAGCTACCAGTGGCAGGTCAATCCAGGCTCGGGCTACGTCAACGTGGTCAACAACACCACCTACAGCGGCACCACCTCGGCCACCTTGACGCTTAGCAATGTCGGCGCAGGACTCAGCGGAGCAGTCTACCAGGTGGTGGTCACGGGCACCGTGGCGCCAGCCGTCACTTCCTTGGCCGCCACGCTCACAGTGAACACTCCGCCCAGCATCGGCACCCAGCCCGCGAATTCCACCATCAGCGCAGGCAGCGGCACCGCCTTCACGGTCGTCGCCAGCGGCACGGGCCTCAGCTACCAGTGGCAGGTCAATCCAGGCTCGGGCTACGTCAACGTGGTCAACAACGCCACCTACAGCGGCGCCACCACGGCCACGCTGACGCTCAGTAATGTCGGCGCAGGGCTCAGCGGAGCGCTCTACCAGGTGGTGGTCTCGGGAACCGTGGCACCCTCCGTCACCTCCTCGCCCGCCACGCTCACGGTGAATACCCCGCCCAGCATCGGCACCCAACCCGCGAATGCGACCATCAGCGCAGGCAATGGCACCAGCTTCACTGTGGCAGCCAGCGGCACGGGCCTCAGCTACCAGTGGCAGGTGAACACCGGCTCGGGCTACGTGAACGTGGTCAACAACGCCACCTATGCAGGCACCACCTCGGCCACCTTGACGCTCAGCAATGTGGGAGCAGGGCTCAGCGGGGCCCTCTACCAGGTGGTGGTCTCGGGCACCGTGGCACCCTCCGTCACCTCATCACCCGCCACGCTCACAGTGAACACCCCGCCCAGCATCGGTACTCAGCCCGCGAATGCCACTATCAGCGCCGGCAGCGGCACCAGCTTCACGGTGGGGGCCAGCGGGACGGGCCTCAGTTACCAGTGGCAGGTGAACACTGGCTCGGGCTTTGTCAACGTGGCGAACAACGCCACCTACGGCGGCGCCACCTCGGCCACGCTGACGCTCAGCAACGTGGGTACGGGGCTCAGCGGAGCCCTCTACCAGGTGGTGGTCTCGGGCACGGTGGCGCCGGCGGTCACGTCCTCGCCCACCACGCTCACGGTCAACACACCGCCCAGCATCAGCACTCAACCCGCCAGCGCCACCATCAGCGCCGCCAGCGGCACCAGCTTCACCGTCGTCGCCAGCGGCACGGACCTCAGCTACCAGTGGCAGGTGAACCCCGGCTCGGGCTACGTGAACCTCGTCAACAACGCCACCTACAGCGGCACCACCACAGCCACGCTGACGCTCAGCAATGTCGGCTCAGGGCTCAGCGGGGCGCTCTATCAGGTGGTGGTCTCGGGAACCGTGGCGCCGTCCGTCACCTCCTCACCCGCCACGCTCACGGTGAACACACCCCCCAGCATTGGCACCCAACCCGCCAATTCCACCATCAGTGCCGGCAGCGGCACGAGCTTCACCGTCGTCGCCAACGGCACGGGTCTCGGTTTTCAGTGGCAGGTCAATCCGGGCACGGGCTACGTGAACCTGGTGAACAGCGCCACCTACAGCGGCGCCACCACGGCCACGCTGACGCTCAGCAACGTGGGTGCGGGGCTCAGCGGAGCGCTCTACCAGGTGGTGGTCTCGGGGACGGTGGCGCCAGCCGTCACTTCCTTGGCCGCCACGCTCACAGTGAACACCCCGCCCAGCATTGGCACCCAGCCCGCCAATTCCACCATCAGCGCAGGCAGCGGCACCAGCTTCACGGTCGTCGCCAGCGGCACGGGCCTCAGCTACCAGTGGCAGGTCAATCCAGGCTCGGGCTACGTCAACGTGGTGAACAACGCCACCTATAGCGGTGCCACCACGGCCACGCTGACGCTCAGCAACGTTGGCGCAGGGCTCAGCGGAGCGCTCTATCAGGTGGTGGTCTCGGGGATCGTGGCACCAGCGGTCACGTCCTCGCCCGCCTCGCTCATGGTGAACACCCCGCCCAGCATCGGCACCCAGCCCGCGAATGCCACCATCAGCGCCGGCAGTGGCACCAGCTTCACGGTGGGGGCCAGCGGCACGGGCCTCAGCTACCAGTGGCAGGTGAACCCCGGCTCGGGTTACGTCAACGTGGTGAACAACGCCACCTACAGCGACGCCACCACGGCCACACTGACGCTCAGCAATGTCGGCGCAGGGCTCAGCGGGGCGCTTTACCAGGTGGTGGTCTCTGGGACGGTGGCACCGCCTATCATCTCAACGGCGGCCACGCTCACAGTCCTGGCGGTGGCGCCGCTCATCACAACTCAACCACTGAGCCAGACGGTGGTGGTCGGCGACCTGGTGACCTTCACGGTGACGGCCAGCGGGAGTGCACCCCTGACCTACCAGTGGCGCCGCAACGGCACGGACCTGCCGGGCCAGACCTCACCCTCCTACAGCTTCGTGGCCTCCCAGGCAGACCAGGGGGCTCTTTTCTCAGCCACGGTGAGCAATTCCGGCGGCCAGGCCACCAGCCTCGCCGCGACCCTGGTGGTGACGCGCAAATCCATCGACCTCAACTCGGACGGGACGGTCAACGTCCTGGATCTGGCCTGGTTCTTCAAGCTCTACGCGCCGGGGGTGGCCGTGTCGAATTCCCCGGCGGACCTGAACGGGGATGGCTTCGTGGATGATGCGGACCTCGCCCTCCTCCTTGCGGGCATCTGAGAAGGGGAGCCATGAACCGGATCCTGAGCGCCTCCAGTCTGTTGTTCCTGCTCTTGCTGACCGCCTGTGGTGGCGGCGGTGGAAGCAGTGCCCCCGCGCCTACCCCTGTGCCGACCCCGACCTGGGCCACCGGCCTGGCCTACACGGATCCACCCGCCGCAGGCTTCCGCCTCGTGAAGAACACCAGTCTCTCGACCCCCAGTCGGCTGGTACTGGACCTGACTGGCCCCAGCGGGCAGAACGCTCAAGGTCTCTCCTTCATCCTCGCGGCGGATGCCACCAAGGTGCAGTGGACCACGCCCCCCTCGGCCTCGGGACTGGTGCAGAGCCTAGCCTTCAGCCTGGGCACCAGCACCCCGGCGCTGGTAGGTAAGGACATGGGGGGCGGCATCCTACAGGGAGCCGCCTTCCAGAAGGCCGGCAGCCAGCCCCTGGGTCAGCCACTGCTGCGGGTCTGCCTGGACCTGAAGCCCGGCGCGGTGGCCGTCAACTCCAGCATCAGCCTGCTCTGCACCGGGGGCAACCTGCTCTCAGACACGGGCAGCGTGGCCAGCCTCACGGTGGCCATGGGAACCTGTGTGGCTCAGTAGGCCCCCGGTCCAAGTGACCGGGTTCCGGATCGCGAATACCTGGTCACCCGGGGGAGTCCAGCTAACACCAGAGTGTGACCCGGGTTACATCGTAAAAAACAGACTATCCATGAGTCGTTAAACGGAGGTTTCAATGCTTAGGTCACGTTGGTGCATGGCCCTGCTCTGCCTCCTAGGTTTGGCGCTCAGTGGGTGCGGTGGCGGCGGTGGTGGTTCGACCCCAGCCCCCGTGGTGCAGGCCCCTTCTGCCCTGGTGTACCTCACCCCCACGGCCACTTACACCAAGGGCGTGCCCATCTCGACAAACAGCCCCTCCAGCGGAGGCGGCGCCGTGACGGCCTACAGCGTCAGCCCCGCCCTGCCAGCGGGCCTGGCGATGAATGCAGCTACCGGCGGCATCAGCGGCACTCCCACGGCCATCGCGCCCGCAGCCACCTATTCCGTCACGGCCTCCAACGTGGGCGGCAGCACCTCGGCAGCTCTTAACATCACCATCAATGACGCGGCTCCCAGCGGCCTCGCCTACCCCGCCAATCCCGCCATCTACTCCAAGGACATGCCCATCGCCGCCAGCGCCCCCACCCATGGCGGCGGCGCTGTCATCGGCTACACCGTGAGCCCGGCCCTGGCAGCTGGCCTGAGCCTGGATTCGAATTCAGGGGTGATCTCAGGGACCCCGACGGTCCTTTCGCCAACGACCATCTACACCGTGGTGGCCACCAACAGCGGCGGGGCCGCCTCGACGACCCTGAGCCTCACAGTGAACGATGCCCCGCCTGTGGCCCTCGTCTACAGCACCAGCACCGCGATCTACACCAAGAGCACCGCCATCGCCGCCAACACGCCCACCCATGGTGGCGGCGCGGTGCTCGGCTATGCCGTGACTCCCGCCCTCCCGGCAGGCTTGAACCTCGACCCCAGTTCCGGAGTGATTTCCGGAACGCCGACCGTGGTTTCGCCAGCGACTACCTACACGGTGGTGGCCACCAACAGCGGCGGGGCCGCCTCGGCGACCCTGAACCTCACAGTCAAGGATGTGGCGCCGTCGGGCCTGGTCTACAGCACCAATCCGGCCTCGTACCTCAAGGGAACACCCATCCCGAGCAACACCCCGTCCAACTCCGGGGGGACCCCCGTGAGCTATTCGATCACGCCGTCCCTGCCCGCAGGCCTGGCCCTGAACGCTGCCACGGGAGTGATCACCGGCCAGCCCAGCGGAACCAGCCCCTTGACCTCGTACACGGTGACCGCCACCAACACCAGCGGCACCACCACAGTGAGCCTCAGCATCACGGTGAACGATGCGGCTCCCTCCAGCCTGACCTATGCCTCCAACCCCGCGGTCTACCTGAAGGCCGTGCCCATCACGGCGAACAGTCCCTCGAACCTGGGTGGCACAGCCACCGCCTACGCGGTGAACCCAGCCCTGCCCGCGGGGTTGAGCCAAAACACCAGCACGGGCCTGATCACAGGGACCCCCACGGCCATGAC
The DNA here is from genome assembly GCA_903913215.1 of uncultured Holophagaceae bacterium. Classification (GTDB taxonomy): domain Bacteria; phylum Acidobacteriota; class Holophagae; order Holophagales; family Holophagaceae; genus Geothrix. Next base: position 53,498 of record CAIWKE010000022.1, on the reverse strand, counting down.
CGCCACCGCCACCTATACCGTGACGGCCTCAAACACCCTGGGCAGCACGCAGGCGAACCTCAGCCTCACAGTGAATGACACTCCGCCCAGCAACCTTCTTTACGGCGCCATGACGGCCACCTACACCAAGGGAACCCCCATCGCGGCCAACACACCCAGCAGTGCCGGGGGCACGGTCGTCTCCTACAGCGTCAGCCCGACCCTTCCGGCAGGGCTCAACCTGAACACGACCACGGGCGTGCTGAGCGGCACGCCGTCCACCCCGGTGGCTCAGGCTACCTACATCGTGACCGCCACGAATTCCGGGGGCAGCACCACGGCGAACTTGGCCATCACAGTGAAGGATGTGGCCCCCACCAACCTCCTCTATACGACCAGCACCGCGCAGTACACCAAGGGTACGGCCATTGTTCCAAACTTCCCCTCCAATTTGGGAGGGACGGTGGTGTCCTATGCCGTGAGCCCTGCCCTTCCCGCTGGGCTCAGCCTGAGCACGGTCACGGGCATGATCAGCGGGACACCCACAACCATCACGGCCACGGCCACCTACACGGTGACGGCGACCAACACCGGTGGTACGGCCTCCGTGGGACTGGCCATCACCATCAATGACATCGCCCCCACGAACCTGACCTACAGCGCCAATCCGGCAACCTACGTCAAGGGCAGCGCCATCACCGCCAACCAGCCCTCACACCTGGGCGGCAACCCCACGGGCTATTCGGTGAGCCCCGCACTCCCCGCCGGCCTGAGCCTGTCCTCAACCACGGGCATCATTAGCGGCACCCCGACCAGCGGCCTGGTGAGCACCTCGTTCCTGGTCAGCGCCTCGAACCCCAGCGGCAGTACTTCCGTGTCCCTGAACCTCACGGTCATCGACCCCGCCACCCTGCCGCCGAACATCACCGGACTCAACCCCAGCCAGGGCCCGGTGGGTACCCCGGTCGTGATCACCGGAATCAACCTGGGCTTCGCTGGAACCACCCTTGCCCTGCAAGGGACGACCCTGGTCCCCACCTCCCAGTCAGCCACCCAGATCACCTTCGTGGTGCCTTCCGGCGCCCTCAGCGGCAACCTGGTGCTCACCGCGCTAGGTGGTGTGGTGTCAAAGCCCTTCACGGTCAGCACGGGCAGCACCACCCTGGATCTGCACGTGGAAGCCATCCAGCTCACCCAAAGCAGCCAGACCCTCACGAACACCGTGCCCATCGTGGCGGGCAAGCCCGGGCTCATCCGGGTCTTCGTACTGGCCAACCAGGCCAACACGGCGCAGCCCGCCGTGCAGGTCACGCTCATGAACAACGGTGTGACAGTCCCCGGCTACCCCAAGACCCTCGGCGCCCCTGGCACCAGCGTCCCCACGGTCGTGGATGATTCGTCCCTGACCAAGAGCTGGAACCTGGCTGTCCCCGGAACCGACCTCACCACACCCACGGGGACGGGCTACAGCGTCCAGGCCGTGGTGGATCCTGCGGGCCTCATCGCCGAGGCTGACGAAACCAACAACACACTCTCCCAGACCCTGGCGGGGACCACGGTGCCCACCTTCAAGTCCACCATCTTCCCGGTGGTACTCTCCAGCGGCACGGGCAACATTTCCGCCGCGAACAAAGATGCCTGGATCGCCCGACTGGCCAAGATGTACCCCATCGCCAGCACCGATGTGGTCGTGGGCGTGTCCTTCACCGGATCAGTGGCCACTCTCCTCTCGGACGGCACTGGCTGGAGCACCCTCCTGAACGACCTCACGGCAAAGCACCTCGCGGATGCCGTCAGCGACCGGTACTATTACGGCGCCCTGAATGTCTCCTACGGTTCCGGCGTAGCAGGGTTGGGCTGGGTGCCGGGCACTTCGGCAACCGCCTACAAGTACCGCACAGGCATCGGCTGGGACAAGACCGTCGGCTACGCTGATGGCGGCCAGTTCCCGGAAGTCTTCGCCCATGAGACGGGCCACAACATGGGGCGGCCCCACAGCCCCTGCGGCGGTGTCGCCTCTGCGGACGCGAACTATCCCTACCCGGGCGGCATCATCGGCGTGCCTGGCTATGACAGCGTCCTGAACCTGCTGGAGGATCCGACCACCACCTTCGACATCATGGGCTACTGCACTCCCAACTGGGTCAGCGACTACGTCTACACGAAGATCCTAAACTTCCGCGCCGGCTCCGGAGGCTTCCTGGTCGTCGGCGCCGAGGACACTCCCCCGGCCCAGAACGAGCCCAGGGAGTGCCTGCTGGTGCGGGGCATCGTCCACGGAGACGGCCGGGTGGAGTTCCTGCCCGCCTTCCGGACTCGCGCCCTGCCATCGGTGCCCGTGGCCACGGCGGAGTACACCCTGGAAGGCCTGGATGCCAATGGCCAGACAGCCTTCACCAGTCCTCTGGAACTGATGGAACTCGGCTGCGGGCTGGACAGCTCCGAGCGCCATTTCGTCATGGCCCTGCCGCTGGAGACTGCGGTCCTGGATTCCGTCATGGGCCTCCGGGTGCGCAAGGCGGGACTCCCCGTGGCCGAGCAAACCTCCACCCACGCCCAGGCCCGCCTTGTGTCCTTCGAGCCGGAGCTGCTCCGGGTCTCCCAGGAAGAGGTGCTGGTGAGCTGGGACGCCTCGGTCCATCCCACCGTCATGGTCAGGGATGCCGACACGGGCGAGGTGGTGGCGATCCTGAAAGAGGGGCGGCAGATCATCCCATCCGGAGCCCACCGCTTTGATCTGGTGTTCAGCGACGGCGTCCGGGGCCACACCCAGCGGGTGGAACTGGCCAACTAAGCGAATTGCCCCGTGGCCCCGGCCCTGATCAGGCTGGGGTCACCCGGCTCCGCGCCGCGGGGCCCGGCACCTTGGCCATGCCCACCAGGTGGTAGGTCCGAGGGAGGTGGCTGAGCGTCCGGGACTCCGGCTCCAGGCCCTTCCAGGGCGTGGCGCGAGCCTGCCGCGCCAGGACGATGGCGAGGGTCTTCTTCACCTCGATCACGAGCACCTGATGCTGCTCGAAGCGGGGATCCTTCATGGCCCAGACCTGGCCCGGCTGCACCCGGCGCTCCTCGGGGCCCAGCCCATTCCAGGTCACGCGATCCCGGGCCTCCCGTTCCTGGGCCTGCTCCGCCGCTGCGGCCTTCTGGTTCGCCCGCTTGGCCTTCCGGTCCTCCAGGGCCTTCTGCGTGGCCTCGCGCAGCTTCTGCTGAGCCAGGCGGTACTGCTCACGAAAGGGCTCCTCGGCCCACTTCTGAGCGGCGCCCGGGGTGCGGAAGGGGCCCTTGATGCCCTCCACGTCCTGACGGGAGGCCCACCAGCCCTTCCGCCCCTTCCAGTAGGCGGCCTTGCGACCCCACTGGAAGATATCGGCCCCCTGCTGGACCCACTCGGCGGCAAAGGGTGTGGCGGCCATGTCAGCTCCTGGAGGGGCGATTCACAGGGATTCGGGGAAGTGCTCCCGGGCGCAGTCGGGGCAGACCCCGTGGGTGAATTCCGCCTGGGAACGGGCCTGGATGAAGACCTCGAGTTGGGTCCAGGAGCCGTCACCCTCCCGGATCTTCCGGCAGTGGGCGCAGACCGGCAGCAGGCCCGAGAGCGAGTGGACTTGGTGATGGGCGAGCTGGAGGTGCTGGAGGAGCGCCATGCGCTCCTGCTCCTCCCGCTTCCGCTCGGTGATGTTCTTGGAGATGCAGACCACAGAGGAGACCTTGCCCGTGGTGTCCAGGATGGGCTTCACGGAGGTGATGTAGAAGGTGTCTCCGGCAGCCGTGGGCACCCGCACATCGAAGACGATGGCTTCCTTGGTGGCGATGGCCTGACGCACGACCCGCATGCGCTTTTCCGCTTCCTCAGCGGAGAACAGATCCCAGATCTGGCGCCCGACAACCTCCTCCGGGCTACGGCCGAAGGGGCCCGAGAAGGCCTGGTTCACGTAGCGATAGGTGCCGTCTTCCAGGATGTTGAAAATGGGATCCGTGGACTCGCCCAGGACCAGCTCCAGCACCTCCAGTCGGCGCCGCAGTTCCGTGACCTTCTCTCCGGCGAGGGCCGCTTCAGGCGAAGCTAGAGGAAGCGCAGGATTCATGGCGGCCGCACGGGTTGGAAAAGCTTAGGATCGCCCAAATTATACCAATCTTTCCAAGCTCCAGGCTGACTGGGCCACCGGAATTTGTGGCAACCTTGGGCGGGGCCGCCCCCGGTGTCCCCATGGGAGGCAGCCATGAGATACAAGCAGCTGGGCCGGACGGGACTCTTTGTTTCGGAAATCTGCCTGGGGGCCATGACCTTCGGCGGCAATGCGGACGCAGGATTCTGGAAGGCCATCGGGCAGCTGGGGCAGTCCGAGGTGGATGCCCTGGTGGGCCGCGCCCTGGCGGGCGGCGTGAATTTCTTCGACACGGCCGATGTGTATTCCTTCGGCCACTCTGAGCGCCTGCTGGGCCAGGCCTTCAAGAACCTGGGTGTGGCCCGCAAGGATGTAGTCATCGCCACCAAGACCTTCGGCGAGATGGGCCCCGGCCCCAATGACCGCGGCGCCTCCCGGGGCCACATCATGGACTCGGTGAAGGCCAGCCTGGAGCGCCTGCAGGCGGACCACATCGACCTCTACCAGATCCATGGCCATGATGCCGTGACCCCCATCGACGAGACCCTCCGCGCCCTGGACGATCTCGTGAGCGAAGGCCTGGTGCGCTACGTGGGCGTGTCCAACTGGTCCGCCTGGCGGATCGCCAAGGCCCTGGGACTGAGCGAGGCCAAAGGCTATGCCCGCTTCGAGACCCTGCAGGCCTACTATTCCATCGCCGGGCGGGACCTGGAGCGGGAACTGGTGCCCATGCTGAGCGAGGAGAAGTTGGGCCTCATGGTCTGGTCCCCCCTGGCCGGTGGCCTGCTCTCGGGCAAGTTTGGCCCCGGCGCGGCCACACCCGAGGGCTCACGCCGCACCACCTTCGACTTCCCCCCCGTGAACACCGACCGAGCCTGGGCCTGCGTGGCGGCCATGCGCGAGGTGGCCGCGGCCCATGACAGCTCCGTGGCCCGCGTGGCCCTGGCCTGGTTGCTGGCCAAGCCCCATGTCATGAGCATCATCATCGGCGCCAAGACCCTGGCCCAGCTGGAGGACAACCTGGCGGCGGCGGAACTCAGCCTGAGCGCCGAGGAACTCGCCCGCCTCGACGTGGTGAGCGCCCTGCCCTCGGAATACCCCGGCTGGATGTTCGAACGCCAGGGCAGCGCCCGCCTGCCCAAGCCCTTCGTGCCAATAAAGACCTAGAACTCGGGATTCCCGGACATGCCCTCGCCTTCGAACAGCACGTGTTCCCAGGCCCGGCGGATGTCGCCCATCTGGGTGCGGACGCGGCCCAGGCGCTCGGCGTCGCCCTCGCGGCTGGCCTCGCCGACCTCGCTGCGCCACCAGGCGTAGGTACGCGCCAGCTGGTCGACCAGATCGCCGCCATCTTCGTGGTTGAGGCGTCCATCCAGATCCTCAAGGACAGCCTCGATCTTCTGGACGAAGTGCACCCGTGGCCTGGGATCCTTGACGGCGAAGGCCTCCTCGACCTTGGTCGTGAGCCGCTCGGCGGCCTCCAGCAGGATGACGACAATGTGCTCCGGGATTTCGGCCGGTTCGCTGGGCAGGGGCAGTTCGGAAGGATCGGAGGGAATGGTCATGGCGCGGGTATCCTCCCCCTGTATCGGCCAGTCAAGGCGGGTTCGTGATTTACTTCGCTCCCGTGGGACGGCGTTTCGTGAGAAAAAGGGGCCATCCCTGAAGTGCCCGGAGCGTGGCGTGGACCCAAAACCCTTGAAGTGGCTCAAGAAGGTCAAGGCTCCAAATCCGCAGCGATTGACGGCCCGCCTGGACCTGGGTTCCGCCCTCCTGGGCCAGGGTCAGTGGGTGGCTGCCGAGCGAGAGTTCCGCGCCTTGCTGGCTGAGGACCCAAGGCGCATGGGCGTGCAACTCTACCTGGTGGAATGTCTTCTGGGCCAGGCGGCCCTTGACCAGGCCAGCCAAATGCTGGAAGCCCTGGCCCGGCCGGGGGCCCTGCAGGGCCAATACGCCAACCTGCGCCCCCACCTCGCGGAACTCTGGGCCCGCCTCTCCCTGGCCCTGTTGGAAGCTCGCCGCTTCCAGGACGCCGAGGCCGCCTGCATCACCGCGCTGAGGATTGATCTCACCAACTTCCGGGCCATGGCGAACCTCGGCTCCGTCTGGATGGCCCAAAATAGCCTAGAGAAAGCCACCCGCCAGTTCCGGGAACTCTGCGCCGCCCACCCAGCCGATGAGCGGGCCAGACTGCTGCTGATCACCGGCCTGGCCCGCAGCGGCGACCGCCCCGGCACCTGTCGCGAGATTGCCCAGATCCTGCAGCAGGCCCCCACCAGCTTCCTGGTCCACAAGAGCGTGATGGGCCCCTTGTATTCGCTGGGCTGCTGGGACGATTACCGCGCCGAGATCGAGAGGTATCGCCGCGTGGCCCCAGGCCTGCCCTACCTCGACTACGAGCAGAGCTTTGTGGACCTGCTCTTCGGGGACCTCCGCCAAGGCTGGGAACACTTCGAGGCCCGCCTGCTGGTGCCCGAAGATCTGAGGCCGCTCCGGGTCTTTGAGGAACCCGCCTGGCAGGGGGAGCCCTTCGAAGGCCGCACCCTGCTGCTCTGGGCTGAGCAGGGCATCGGCGACACGCTGATGTTCCTGCGCTACCTGCCCATGGTGAAGGCCCTGGGCGGGCGCGTGCTCCTGGAGGCCCAGGGCCCGGTGCTGAACGTGGCCGGCACCTGCCCGGGTCTCGACGGTCTGGTGCCCGCGGGCGCGTCCTCCCAAGACTTCGACCTCCAGGCCTCCATCTTGTCCCTGCCATGGATCTTCCACACCGAGTTGGAGAGCATTCCGGACTCGGTGCCCTACCTGCGCGTGCCGGCGGAGGTGCCCCACCGACAGGGCCTCCAGGAACTCCTGGCAGCGGCCGGGGAGCACACGCGGATCGGCCTGGTCTGGGCCGGCAACCCCGCCCATGCCCGGGACTCCGAGCGCTCCATTCCCGCCCTGGCCCTGGCGCCCCTGGCGGCCCTGCCGGGCGTGGCCTGGTTCAGCTTCCAGCTCGATCAGGCGGAGCTGCCACCCCTGCCGAACCTGGTCTCCCTGGCCCCCTGCCTGGGGGACTTCTCGGACACAGCCTTCGCCCTGAGCGAGATGGATCTGCTCATCACCGTGGACACCTCCGTGGCCCACCTGGCCGGGGCGCTGGGCATTCCCATCCTGCTGCTCATCACCCACCAGCCGGACTACCGTTGGCTGCTGGAGCGGGAGGACAGTCCCTGGTATCCCACCCTGCGCCTCTACCGGCAGCCGCGCTTCGGCGACTGGGCGGCGGTGCTGCAGCAGATCGTGGCGGACCTGAGCCAGACATGAACGCGTTCAGCGCGAGTTGGCTTCGTAGCCCTTCAAGGCGCGGCTGCCACGTTCGTGGGCCTCGATTTCCTTCCTGAGTTGATCCCGTAATTCCACAAACAAAACGGTCCGGTCCTCCACCTGCCTTCCGGCCGCCATGGCTCTGGCCACCAGGTCCACCCACCCGGGCCCTTTCTCGGCCCGAGCCAGAGAGGCCTGGAATTCGGCATCCCACTGGGCCAGAACCTCAACGTTGGGAATCCAATTCGCATCCGCCAGCCAAGCTTCCATCTGTTCGATGGCGGCGCGGACGCTGGTATCGCTCATCCGACCCGGTCTCCAAACTGGAAGGCGTAGCCCAGGCTACCAACCTTCTTCTGGTGGTGCTCTTCCCAGGCTTGCCGGATCTCACCCATGTTGCTGGCCATGGCCTCGAGGCGCGCCGCGTTCTTCGCACGGCTTGCGGCCATGAGCTCGCTGGTCCAATGTGCGTACAGTTTCGCAAGGCTCTGGGCGGCTTCTCCCCCACCTTCCAGGTCTAGCCGGATCGTGGCCTCCTGGATGACTTCGGCGACCCGGATGTAGCTGGTGGTGGCAGCCGAAAAATCGTTGCGATTCAGGGCCTGGATGGCGCGACCCAGGTGCAGCTGGCCCGCTTCCATGATGAGGGCCGCTTGCTGCTCGGGGCTGGCACCCATGATGCGCTGGCTGAGGTAGGCATTGGCTGTCTTGGCGTAAGCGTTCATGATTGATTCCCCTACAGAGATCTTTTCGGCGAACTGCGGCCGAAACATAAGAACAAATGAACAACTAGGTGCTGAAGAGGGAACCCGAGGTGACCTTCAGCTGGCCCACGGTCGCTTCCATCTGGGCGAATTTCTTCTTCAGGCTCGCCGACTCACTGTCAAGGATGGTCTGGGCCTGGCTGATCTGCGAGGCCAGGTTGGTGTTCTGGGTCGCAACAGTTTTCATCAGGTTGGCGATGTTTCCATTCGTTCCTGTGTAGGTATTCAAGAAGTCCGAGGCCGCTTGCCCAACCCCCCGGCTGAGGGTCAGGGTGCCGGAGCCTGTGCCGGTAACGGTCAGGTTCAGCCCGGTGAAGTTGCCCGTTCCCACCAAGACCCCGTTGGTGACGGCCATGGGGCTCGAGGTCACGCCATTCTGGGTGAGGGTGCCCACCAGGTTGCCCCCGCCGCTGTCGGTGATGGCGAAGTCCACACTGCCTGTGGCGGTGCTGGGGCCCCCGCTCTTGACTGTGACGGCCGGGCTGGTGGAACTGCCCGAGAAGGTGAACAGGTTCTCCACCGAAGCCGGGTCAGTGTTCATGGCCTTCTGGAAGGCATAGGTGTTCAAGTACAGGGTGCCATCGGCCTGGTTGGTGAGCCCCACACCGGCCAGGGACTTATAGGTGGCACTGCCGGGGACACCTGCGGAGGCCCCGATCAGCGTGGCCTGGAGGCTGGCCATCATGGAGCGGGTGGTCTGATCGCCGGATAAGGGCGCCTGGGCAATGCTGCCATCTGAATTCTTGGTGGCCGTGGAGGCCGTCTTGTAGTCCTTCAGTAGCTGGTTGTACTTGGTGATGTAGTCCTGCAGGGCCGCCGTGGTGCCAGTCACGTCCTGGCCGACGGTCAGCGTGGTGGTACCCGACTGCCCACCCTGCTTGAGGTTGAAGGTCATGCCGTCCACGGCATCCGTGACCGTGTTGGTGCTGCGGGTGAGGCTGACGCCGTTGACGGTGAAGTTCGCATTGGTAGCCACAGCGCCATTGCCGGCAGCCGCGCTCAGCCCGCCGGTGATCGTCGTCGGGGTGCTGAGGCTGTCCACCTTCCCCGCCAGGATCCCTAGGTTGTTGGCCACCGTGGTGCCGTCGTTGCTGGTGACATCGGCCAGGGTCACGTTGCCACTGGTGCTGCCCGTGCCCGTGGTTTTGGCGGTGAGCACCAACTGATAGGGCTTGGCGCCCTTGCCTGTGTTCACTACTGAGGCTGTAACGCTGGATCCGGCCACCGCGTTGATCTTGTCGCGCAGGCCATTCAGTGTGTTGGAAGAGCTGTCCAGGGTAATCGTGTAGACCTTCCCATCCGTACCCTGGAGGGCAAAAGTGGCCGGGGTTCCCGCTGTGAAGATACTGGAGCCTGCGGAATCAGAAGGATTGGTCACCGCGAGGTTGGTGGTGTTCCCGCTCCCATCGAGCTTCGCCGAGAGCCGGGCCTTGGTGGCCACGGTGCTGACCTGGATGTCGAAGCTTCCAGAGGTCACCCCATTGGCCGATGCAGTGACATAGGCATTGGTGCTATCGGTGCTCGAGATGGTGCTGGCGTTGAATTTATCCTGCAGCACCGCCATGCTGGTGGTGAGACCGGTCAGCTCATTCTGGAGGGACACCAGGGCCGCGCTCTTCTGGGTGAGGAGCGTCTGCTGCGCTTTTAGCCGAGTAACGTTGGTCGACTTCTGGGCCATGATGGCGTTGATCAGGGCCGTGGTGTCAATGCCCGTACTCAGGCCATTCAGGCTCGCCGTGCTCGAATTTGTGCTTGTCGTGACGGTTACCATACTGCACCTCGAAGCTCGAACGGACCTGGGCGAGGCTAGACCGCTAACCCTGCCGGTCCACCAAGCCTCCCGAGCTCATGATCTTGTTCTGCAAGTCGCGTACCCGCTGGGACATCCCTAGCACTTCAGCCGAAGGCACCTGTAACAGCACTTGTCCTGTGCCCTGCTGGATGACCTGGAAGATGGTTCGGCCCGAATCGTGATCTACCATGAGCTTCAGGTCGGGCTGGGCCTGAGCGAGGTGCTGGTTGACCTGGGCCACGGCCGCCTCCTGCGAGCCGGATCCGACCGCTGGAGCATGGCTGGCGGTTTGGGGTGACGACGAGACGGTCGACGTGGGTGCAGAGGCCGGACGCGAGACGACCGGCTGGGGCGCACCGTTTGATAGCATGGACGCGCCACTGGCGAATGAAATCTGATCGACCATGGTACCTCCTCTCCGGAATTCGGATGACCAGAGGGGGGAGGCGAAATTCGCCGCCCCCCCCTGGAAATTAGATCCCTAATCTACCGGAAGAGGCCCATGATCGACTGTGCGGACTGGTTCGCGCTACTCAGAGCGCTGGTGCCAGCCTGCATGAGGATCTGGAACTTCGTGAGGTTGGCCATCTCAGCGCCCATGTCCGCACCCAGGTAGGCGTCAGCAATACCCTGCTGGGTTTCTGACGTGATCCCGTGAGTCTGGGAGTTGGCCAGGGCCGTGGCCATGTTCCCAGCATTGGTGGCCGAGTTGCTGGCGACGGTGGCCAAGACACCTGCAGAGGTGGTTCCACCCGTGGCGGTCTTGAGGGAAGTGTATTCCGCCGTGGCGCTGTTACCGGACCCTTCCAATTCGGCCATGCGGTAGGCCTGGTTGGTCAGGTTCGCGTTGTTGCCGTCCGCAGCCACTGCCGAGAAGTAGGCAGCCTGGTCAGTCACGACAGAAGCAGCGGCGGACCGCGAGGCGGCCTCGGCGGTGTTGCCGGCCACCTGGCTGGCCGCATCGTCGTAGGCGCTGTTGACGCGCCGACCGGTGGTGAGCCGCGTGATGGCCTGGTTCAGGCCGAGCTTGCTGAGGCCGAGCTGACGGCTAGCAGCCAACGCGTTGACGTTGCTAAGAATAGTAACCATAACATCCTCCGTGATGTTGGTTTCGGCAGCATCCGTGCTACCAAGTTGTGTTGGGGAATCCCCGACCTTTCCTCTTTCGGCCCCACACCAAGAAACCTTTAATTTTTTTTCAACATTCCACGAAACCCAACTGACAACAAATATTTACCATAACCAGGCAGCCTGAGCCTGCTCTTGGCCGAATGGGCGTACCGCGACCGGCTCCGACTGAACCACAGTTGCCAAGGACGCTCAGAACTCCCAATGCGCTGTGAATGTTCGCAGGCGTGGGCCTATGACGTTTCCAAAGCACCTTCCATGCACTGCAGTCCCATCAGCCTAAGGCTTCACTTTGGACTAGGAACAGCCTTGGGCGAGAGGCGGGGAGAGCATTTCGGCGATCCCTTCCGCCACGGTATGACTGGGCTTGTAGCCGAGCAGTCTTTGGGCCGCTTGGAGGTCTGCCAGGGAGTGCCGGATGTCCCCCTCCCGCTCTGGCAGATGGAGTGCGCTCTTTCCCGCGAGCCCCGGGTGCCGCGGCAGCAGGCCATCGCGCAGCGCAAGAAACAGCTCGTTGAGGGTGGTCGTGTGGCCGCAGGCGACGTTATAGATGCGGTCTCGGGCCTCCACCGGCGCCCTCGCAGCGAGCAGGTTCGCCTGTACGACGTTCTTCACGAAACAGAAATCCCGGCTGGTCTCGCCATCGCCAAAAATGGTGCATGCCTCGCCTCGGCTCAACTGCCCGATCCACTTGGGAATCACGGCCGCATAGGCCCCACTGGGATCCTGGCGGGGACCGAAGACGTTGAAGTACCGCAAGCCGATGCCCCGAAAGCCGTAGACCCGGGCGAAAAGCGCGGCGTACTGCTCGTTGATGGCCTTGGTGAGGGCATAGGGCGACAGCGGTCGGCCGATGTTCTCCTCCACCTTGGGAAGTCCTTGGCTGTCGCCATAAACTGAGCTCGACGAGGCGTACACAAATGCCTCTACGCCAGCATCCCTGGCGGCCAGCAGGACGTTCACGAAGCCATCCACGTTCGTGGCGTGAAAGGCCTCCGGCTGCTTGATGGACTTTGGCACAGAACCCAGGGCTGCCTGATGGAGGACGATCTGCGCACCTTTCGTGGCCTGGAGGCAGGTCTCGCTATTGCGGATATCCCCTTCAAGAAAAGTGAACCGGGACCAGGCCGCAGGCCCCACCCTCCGCTGCACATCCGCGAGGTTGGCTGGGCTGCCCGCAGCAAAATTGTCAACGCCGACCACTTCCTGTCCCAGGGGCAGGAGCGCCTCCAGGAGGTTGGAGCCGATGAAGCCGGCCACACCCGTGATCAACCAGCGCTTCGGGGACTGGACCAGCTCGGCCTGGAGCTCCAGGAAGCGCGTCATCAAAGGCTCCAGTACCGGAGGCCTGGGGGCACCTCACGGGGATTGAGCACGGACTTCACATCTACGACGATACCTCCGGGATGCAGACCTGAGAGGAGGGCCTGCACACCCATGGTGAGGTAGTCGTGATGGGGCACAGCGAGCACCAGCGCATCCAGGCCCTGGAGTTGTTCCCAGGGGCAGAGGGTGATGCCGTACTCATGGCGCACCTCCTCTGGATCAGCCAAGGGATCATGAACCTCGGCTTCGATCCCGAAGTGGCGCAGCTCCTCCACGATGTCCGGCACCTTGCTGTTCCGGATGTCGCGGACATTCTCCTTGAAGGGGAGGCCCAGGATCCCCACCCGTGCACCCTTCACGTGCTGGTCAGCCTCGATCAGCAACTTCACGACCTTCTGCCCCAGGAAAGCGCCCATGCCGTCGTTGATGCGGCGCCCCGCCAGGATCACCTCGGAGTGGTAGCCCAGTTCCTGGGCCTTGGTCGTGAGGTAGTAGGGATCCACGCCGATGCAGTGACCACCCACCAGGCCAGGCTTGAAGGGAAGAAAGTTCCACTTGGTGCGCGCCGCAGCCAGAACGTCCTCCGTGCGAAGGTCCATTCGGTCACAGATCAGGGCCAGCTCATTCATGAGGGCGATGTTGATGTCCCGCTGGGTGTTCTCCAACACCTTGGCCGCTTCGGCCACCTTGATGGAGGGCGCCCGGTGGACCCCGGCCTGGGTCACAGCGCCATAAATCTGACAGAGGAGATCCAAGGTCTCGGCATCCTCCCCGGCCACCACCTTCACGATGCGGTCCAAGGCGTGCTCCCGATCCCCCGGGTTGATGCGCTCCGGCGAGTAGCCCAGCTTGAAGTCCCGTCCCTGCACCAGCCCCGAAACCCGGGCCAGCACCGGTCCGCAGACATCCTCAGTGACTCCGGGGTAGACCGTGGACTCAAAGGCAACCACATCCCCAGGCTTCAGGATCCGCCCCACCGTCTCACTGGCCCGGATCATGGGGGTCAGATCGGGGCGGTTCCATGCATCCACCGGCGTGGGCACCGCCACGATGAAGACGGTGCAAGCCTGCAGCTGATCAGGCTCCCAGGTCATGCGCAGCGTGGACCCGGAGAGGGCCGCTGCATCAGTTTCGCCCGTGCTATCGACGCCCCCCTGCAGTTGCCGGACCTTTTCCTGGTTGATGTCGAACCCCATGGTTCCAGGGAAAGCGCGCGCGAGGCCAAGGGCCAAGGGGAGACCCACGTATCCCAGACCGATGACCGCGATGTGCATACTCAGCCTCTCCATACTCCCGTTTGGCAGCAATCAAGGAGCTTGGCAATTGTTAAGCCAGGAGTGGATACATCCGAAAAGCATTTTTTGCCGCTTTGTGGCTGCTCATGCTTTCAGTCCGGTACTAGGAGGGGCGGACAATGCAACTGAAGCACCTGGAACAAAACCTGCTTGCCAATTACCACCACGCAGTCCGCAGCCTTCCATGAAGGGTGGGGTTTTGTGTGAATGACTGGAGCATGGGCATGGGTCTGAACTTTGCACTGATCGGGGTCGGCGGCTTTGTCGCGCCTCGTCACCTGCAAGCCATCCATGACTCTGGCAACCACCTAGTGGCGGCCCTCGATCGGAACGACTCGGTCGGCATCCTGGACCGCTACTTCATGGTTACCCCATTCTTCGTCGAGTTTGAGCGCTTTGACAGGCATGCCGAAAAGCTCCGGCGCGGCGCCCCCGAGCACCGCATCCAATGGGTGAGCATCTGCTCGCCGAACTACCTGCACGATGCCCACATCCGGTTCGCCATGCGCATCGGGGCCAACGTCATCTGCGAAAAACCACTGGTGCTGAATCCCTGGAATCTCGATGCCCTTAGCGCACTCGAAAAGGAGTGTGGTCACCGAATTTTCAACGTGTTGCAACTCCGCCTGCACCCCGCGATCCAGGCTCTGCGGGCACGAATCCAGCAGGCCGGGCCGAACATCGTCCACGAGGTCAACCTCACCTATCTCACAGCCCGTGGACCGTGGTACCACGTGTCGTGGAAGGGAGACGCCTCGAAATCCGGAGGAGTGGCCATGAACATCGGGGTCCATTTCTTCGACATGCTCCAGTGGATCTTCGGCCCAGTCCAAGAGGTGCGAGTCCAATATCAGGACGCCCGTCGAAGTGCTGGATTCCTTGATCTCAAGCAAGCTCGGGTCCGCTGGTTCCTCTCGGTGGAGCCAGAGGACCTTCCCGCCTCGGCGCGGGAGGCCGGCAGACCCACCTACAGGTCCATGCAGGTGGACGGCGAGTTCTTCGACTTCTCTGATGGGTTCACGGACCTGCACACAGCCGTCTACCAGGACATCCTATCCGGGGGTGGGTATGGGGTTGAGGATGCCCGACCCTCGGTGGAACTGGCCCACCAGATCCGCCATGCCTCGCCGGCCGAAACCCATGAGCACGCGCTATCTGCCTTCAGACCCGCAGCGGAGTGAGGACTTGCCATGACGGAGTTCATCCATAGCACAGTGGTAATCGATGCAAATGTCAGTATCGGCAGGCGCACCAAAGTTTGGCATTTTTCGCACATTCTAAGTGACACCATCATCGGCGAGGATTGCACCCTTGGCCAAAATGTCATGGTCGGGCCTGGGGTCAAGATCGGGAGCCACTGCAAGATCCAGAACAATGTGTCGATATACAACGGAGTCGAACTGGAAGATTTCGTCTTCTGTGGTCCTTCAATGGTGTTTACCAACATCCCGAATCCTCGTTGCGAGTTTCCACAACAAGGGTCGAGCCACAATCTGCGGACCCTGGTCCGTTATGGCGCAAGCATTGGCGCAAATGCGACCTTGGTTTGCGGCATCACCATTGGTCGCTTTGCATTCGTCGGCGCAGGCGCAGTGGTCACATGCGATGTGGCTGACTACGCCCTGATGTTGGGTGTACCGGCCCGCCAGGTAGGCTGGATGAGCCGCCATGGCGCCCGCCTGCCGGAACCGGATGCACATGGGCTGCGTTGCTGCTCTCGAAGTGGGTGGCGCTATAAAGAGGAACCGTCAGGAACCCTATGCTGCCTGGACTGGCCGGAAGACTGTGGCCTGGAGCGTCAATGAAGGTTCTCACCGTCCTCGGAGCCAGACCCCAATTTATCAAAGCCGCACCGCTGAGCCGGTTGCTACGGCAAAACCACACCGAATTCCTGGTGCACACGGGTCAGCATTATGACGAAAAACTTTCCAGTCGATTTTTCGATGAGTTCAACATCCCAAACCCCGATGTAAACCTCGAGGTCGGTTCTGGACTCCACGGTGAGCAGACCGGAGCCATGTTGGCCGGTATCGAGCGGACAATCCTCGCCTTCGGCCCCGATATCGTGCTTGTTTACGGAGACACCAACTCAACCCTGGCGGGTGCCCTCGCTGCTGCCAAGCTCTGTATTCCCCTAGCCCATGTTGAGGCGGGACTTCGGAGCTTCAATCGATCCATGCCGGAAGAAGTCAATCGCGTTTTGACGGACCACCTTTCCACCTGGCTCTTTGCGCCTTCCAGAGGTGCCGCACGACAACTGGAATTGGAGGGCATCACCTCTGGCATCCATGTCGTGGGCGACATCATGCTCGACACCCTTAGGCTCACCACCGCCCATGACAAAGACAACGATTCTGGGGTGTTGCTGAACAATTTGAGGCTGACCAGAGGCGCCTACCATCTTTGCACCGTCCACCGGGCCGAGAACACCGATTCCAGAGTTCGTCTCTCCGGTATCCTGGAGGGCCTCTCCAACCTCAGCCTGCCGGTGGTGCTGCCGCTCCATCCGAGGACGCGAATCAGTCTGCAGCGCCATGGCCTTTCATTACCACCTAACGCCGTGGCCATTGACCCGCTTGGCCACAAGGACATGATGTGCCTGGTGCAGTCCGCCAAAGGTGTGCTCACAGATTCCGGCGGGCTCCAGAAAGAGTCCTATTATCTGGGTGTGCCCTGTGTGACCCTGAGGGACGAAACCGAATGGGTCGAGACACTCGCCACTGGCTGGAACAGGCTTGCAGGAGCGGACCCGGACCGCATTCGAGAAGCGATCGAGGCCACGCCGGGTCCTACCCACCCCCATCCGACCCTCTATGGCGACGGGCACACAGCTGTCCGAATCGCCTCCATTCTGTCCCAGTGGGAGGCCTAGCACATGTGCGGCATCGCCGGTGTCTTGTCCCTGAGCCAGCAGACCATTCCCAGGCTGGCTGAACGCCTGAAGGTCATGAATGACCTCCAGCAGCACCGTGGGCCGGACTCGGACGGGCTTTGGATGCATTCGACAAATTGCTGTGGCTTCGCTCATCGGCGGTTGGCCATCATCGACCTAAGCACGGGTGACCAGCCAATGACGGATTCCGCTGGGAATTGGATCATCTATAACGGCGAGATCTACAATTACCGAGAGCTCAGGCGAGAACTCGGAGTGGAACTCTTCAGGACCTCCTCTGATACCGAGGTCATCTTGCATGCATGGCGGAAATGGGGACCTGATTGCGTTTCACATTTCCGGGGAATGTTCTCCTTCGCGCTCTGGGACGAAGCCACCCACACCCTGTTCTGCGCACGTGATCGCTTTGGGATCAAACCTTTCTATTACACTCAATTTGGCGACTGTCTCTACTTCGCCTCTGAGATCAAGGCGTTACTACCCTTCATTACGGAAATCGAAACGGACCTGGATGGCCTGAAGGAATACCTCGCGTTCCAGTTTTGCTTGGTGGGTCGGACCCTGTTCAAGGGGATCCAGGAACTGCTTCCCGCACACACACTTTCGGTCAGTAAGGGGGTCGTGTCCATGCGTCGCTACTGGGAGGTGTATTACGACCTCGATTACGACCATACGGGCAAATACTTCGAGGAACGTCTCCGGGCCCTGCTCTCCGAGTCCGTAGAATTCCACCTTCGCAGCGATGTACCAGTAGGCGCCTATGTGAGCGGTGGCCTGGATTCCGGTGTCATATCTGCCCTGGCGAACCGCCAGGACCATTCTGGTTTCGCGGGCTTCCATGGCCGATTCGCGGCAGGGCCAGACTACGATGAGTCTGCCTATGCGCGCTCTCTTGCCGTCGATAGCGGGTTCCCTCTCCACGAAATAGAGATCACTGCCCAGGACTTCATTGATCAGATCGAGCGGGTGAGTTACCACCTCGACTATCCCGTCGCTGGACCCGGATCCTTCTCCCAGTATATGGTCTGCGGATTGGCCGCCAAGCACCGCAAGGTTGTCCTCGGGGGCCAAGGCGGGGACGAGATCTTCGGTGGATATACTCGCTACCTGATTGCCTACTTCGAACAGTGCATCAAATCCGCCATTGATGGAAACATGCAGGGCGGGAATTTCATCGTCACTTATGAATCCATCATTCCCAATCTGGTGGCCCTAAAAAACTATAAGCCTCTACTCAAGGAATTCTGGCGAGACGGCTTGTTTGGGGAAATGGACCAACGGTATTTCAACCTCATCAACCGCTCATCCCACTTGGGGAGCGAGATCCGATGGGAAATCCTGGGTGACTATTCGCCCCTAGACACATTCCGAACGGTCTTCCACGGTGCCAATGTCGGAAAAAAATCCTACTTCGACCTCATGACCCACTTCGACTTTAAAACCCTGCTTCCCGCCCTGCTTCAGGTGGAGGACCGCGTCAGCATGGCACACGGCTTGGAGTCCAGGGTGCCGCTTCTGGATCATGCCATGGTGGAATTCGCGGCGACGATTCCAGCGAATATCAAATTTGAGAATGGAGACATGAAGCACGTGTTCAAGAACGCCATTTCCCCTTTTCTGCCTCGCGATATCTTAGAGCGGAAAGACAAGATGGGCTTCCCGACGCCGTTCAATGCATGGGCCAAGAATGAGGCGCGAGACTTCATTGGGGACCTGTTCTCCTCCCAGGCTGCGGCCCACCGTTCCTTCGTCGATAACAAGGCCGTTTTGGAACGGATGCACCGGGAACCGACCTTTGGCCGAAACGTGTGGGGACTACTTTCGCTCGAACTATGGCAACGCCAGTTTCACGACCGGGCCGGTCACTTCAAATCCATGCTTGATAAGGGGTCTTTATGAGAATTCTCATCACTGGAGGATCCGGATTCCTGGGTTCCCATCTGGCTGATCGCCTATTGAGCCTGGGCCACCAGGTTTGTGTCATAGACAATTATTCCACCGGGCGACGGGATAACCTGATCCCCCATCCAGCCCTCCAGGTCGTAGAAGGCAGCATCGCGGATGGCGATCTGCTTGAGCAAACCTTCAATCGATTCAAACCGGAGCGTGTGGTTCATGCCGCCGCTTCATACAAGGATCCCAACAACTGGGCTGAAGATGCCTTGACCAATGTTCTCGGCACCGCGCTGGTCGTTAAGGCAGCCGAAAAGGTCGGTGTCAGCCGTCTGGTGTATTTCCAAACATCCTTGTGCTACGGCCTCCACCCCAGTGAGCAGCCCATCACCTTGGCCCACCCCATCCGCCCGGAGGGGAGCAGCTACGCCATCACCAAAACCGCGGCGGAACAGTTCCTCGGGCTCAGCCGCCTAGAGTTCCTCTCCTTCCGCTTGGCCAATGCCTATGGTCCCCGGAACATCAGTGGCCCGCTACCCACCTTCTATCAGCGGCTCTCCAATAGTCAGAAATGCTTCTGCATGAATACTCGTCGCGACTTCATCTATGTCCAGGACCTGGTAGATGTGGTCGTGAAGGCACTTCAGGGCATGGGTGATCCTGGCTATTACCATATTTCCTCTGGGCGGGATTTCTCAATCAAAGAACTCTTTGATGCGACCGCTGCCGCCATGAACATTACTCTGGAGACCCCAGTGGAAGTCCGGGAACGAAACCCGGACGATGTTTATTCCATTCTTTTGGACCCAACTAAAACCGAGCAGGTCTTTGACTGGAAAATCAGTACTGCCCTGGAAGCTGGAGTTCGCACCACGGTTGAGTACTATCAGCAATTCGGAATCTCCCAGACCTACACCCACCTTCACATCCCGAAGGACTGACGATGGATTCGCTGGAAGGAAGTCGTGTTCTTGTCACAGGTGGTGCTGGCTTTGTAGGCAGCAACTTGGTCGCCCGCCTCCTCCGGGAAGGGGCCGACTCCGTCCACGTTGTCGATAACCTGCTCTCCTCAGAGCGTTCAAACCTTCCTGTGTCTCAAAAATTGAAATTTACGCAAGGTTCCATCGCCGATAACGCCATTCTCTTCCGCCTAGACAACCATTACGACTACGTATTCCATCTGGCGACTTACCATGGCAACCAATCATCTATTCATGACCCCATCGCGGATCATGACAACAACCTGATCACTACGTTGAAGCTCTTCGAAAGGCTTAAAGGGTTCACGGGGATCAGGAAGGTTGTATATTCAGGCGCAGGTTGTGCGGTCGCTGAGAAGACCTTTGATCAGGCCCACGCGACCGACGAGGACGCTCCGATCACCCTGGCCATGGACAGTCCGTATTCCATTTCCAAAATAGTTGGCGAGTTTTACGCAGTCTACTACCACTCACGTCATCAGTTTCCAGTGGTGCGCGCAAGGTTCCAGAACGTGTATGGTCCTGGAGAGGTCCTAGGAGCCGGACAGTGGCGCGGGACCCCGGCCACCGTTTGGCGAAATGTCGTTCCGACCTTCATCTACCGCTCCCTTCAGCGGGAGGCGCTGCCCTTGGAGGGAGGCGGGCAAGCGACACGTGACTTCATCTATGTGGATGACATCGTTGAAGGACTTCTTCGTTGCGCACTTCATGGTGGCCCTGGCGAGGTCTACAACCTGGCCAGCGGTGTCGAAACCTCCATCGCGGATCTGGCCAGAATTATTGATGCCCTCACCGGCAATCCGGTACCTCCGGTCGCCTTGGGGTCTCGAGATTGGGACCACTCTGGCCGCCGTTTCGGCAGCACGGAGAAAGCATCGCTGGCGCTCGGTTTCCAGGCCAAGCAGAGCCTCGCGGACGGTCTTGCTGCCACTCTTCAGTGGACCCGGGCCTTCATGCCCTTGATTCAATCCTGCATCGCCAAACACTCAGATCATTTGGCCAGCGCGATAAAGGGCCTGAACGAATGCTAACCTCTGAATCGCCAACCTGAGCACTGCAAAGCACTCTTAGATGCCAGGAAACCCCGTGCCTCCACCCATCAAGATTATCATCCTAGGCGATTCAATATGCTTCGGCCAGGGCGTCTCCTTGCATAAGGGGTGGGTAACCCGCCTGTCCGCGCATCTCGAACGATTTGGACAGCAGCATCAGTGTCAGATTCTACTAATGAATGCTTCCGTGAATGGCAACACCACCCGGCTCGCCCTCGAACGAATGCCCTATGAAGTTCAATCTCAGCACCCCGATCTCCTCCTTGTACAGTTCGGAATGAACGACTGCAATTTCTGGGAATCGGACGGAGGCGTTCCCCGGGTCAGTAGAAAGGCCTTCTCTGCAAATCTGGAGGAGATTATCGCTCGAGGCCGCTGTTTTGGTGCCAAGCGTATCGCCCTGAATACCAATCACCCCACCACCAGGACAACGCTCCCCCTGGGCCCCACCTCCAAACCCTACCAGCAGTGGAATGCGGCCTATAACCAGTCAATCCGGGACGTCGCCTCACTCCACGAAGATATCGTCACTCTGAATGATATTGAAAGCTCCTTTGAGGCAAGACTGGCGGATGGAGCGCGTCTGGAGGACTATCTCCTGCCGGATGGCCTTCACCTCAGTGAAGCAGGGCATGAGGTTTATTTTCAAGAAGTATGCCGAGTGATTGAGTGCATGCTGCTTGGCTTGTAGGGCACACCCATCGTCCTCCGTTGCTTGGAGGCCTTAATTATCTAGTTGGTTTGTCCCGGACCAACCCAGAGTGAGCCCAGGAAGAGTCTCTTGAGGAACCAGGGCGACAATTCCTGACAAGGTCCTGATCTGAGCTGTGTTGTAGGGTGGGAAGAACAACCCACGGATCCGTCTGTCCAATTCCACTGGGTCTGCGACATTGGTCACGTCGAAGTAAGGTTCCAGTTCGTGCCTTCCAAAGAAGCGTCCCTTTCCCATCAAGGGGAGGCGAGGAATATGTTCCCCATCAGCCAGCGCCTTCAGTGTCCTTTCAAACACACGTAAAGCTGCCTTCACTGTTTTCCCATACAACGACACGGCCGTGTCCTGAGGTTCAATAGTGGTCGTTTCGCAGTATGCAACGTCACCACAATCCACCTCCTCAGCCATCCAATGAACAGTGGAGTCATAGGAAGCCTCTCCTCGGATGATGGCATGACTTATGGAATGGTATCCCTTGTAATCCGGCAGCCGGGCATTGTGAAGATTGAACGCGAGGCCACCCACAGCTGCAATCATCTCTCCGGACAGCACCCATCTGTGCTGAACTGAAAAGATCAGATCGATGCTTTCAGACTTGATCAACTCCAGTAGGGCTTCCTTATTCCGGTCGCAGTTGTTCATGAACACGGGATTGGCCTCTCCAGTAAGCGGTTGAAGCCGAAGGAACAGGTCGGGAGTGGTTACGACAACCCGCAGGTCGAAAACCTGGGCCCATACTGGCTGTCTCATCAAGGAGAGGGCTCGCCAGGCGATTTTACGTTCCCCCAAGAACATCACTTTAAGTTGTGGAGTACCGGTGGGCCTCATGCTGAAGTTCCCGGTAGCCAGGAGATAACTTGGTTACCATTCCCGGAAGCACGTGACGGATTGAACCCGGCTTTTCTCAGTTCCAGGTCGAATTCCTGGACGAACTTGGTGTAGTCGTAGCGTCCCGAATCAATGAACTCGGCATAGCAGTTGTCAGTTATTTTTTTACGAATGGCCGAGTCTTGAAACAAGCAAAGTACCTCTTCAAGATTGCTGAAATCCTTCTTCAATGGAAGGTAGTGCTCCATCGGCAACAGTAACCCCGAATAGTCACCCTCGAAAAGTATCTGGCAAACCCGGAAGGCTGAGGCCTCGAAGTGCCTTGGGCTCATCATCCGGTAGTAGACTTGGTTTGAATGTTTGCAAAGATACTGATCCCACAACTCCAGGAAGGTCGTTCCGGGAGCCAAGGCCCGTACCACTTCGCAGGTCTCCCTGACACGATCGTCAAGATCGAAGATGGTAACTCCGGACTCCGTTCCAAGCATTCCCTTGCAGTTACCTATAAACCGATTCCAATCCTCCCCGTACAATCGTTTATCCTCATCAACCTCGATATCGACCATAAGGCCCTTGTCTTCAAGAAATGCCTGCGCCATTTCCCCAATATAGGCCTTTTCTACTCCACCGAAACCAAGGCTGAAATCTAGGATGCGACCTCGGTATCCGATGTCGATGGAACGCTGGTCGTCGGGACGAGCCCATTGGGCAGCTGACCGTACCAGGTTCTGACTCACATAGCCCGGAAGGGTGTAGATGATTCTGGTTACCGAGGTGTGGGCGCCATACACGAGACCCTGGTGTTGGGGTTCCAGTAAGGTGTATATGCAATCGATGTGGTACCGATTGATGAACTCGAACCGGTTCCGACAATAGCGATACTCATCCTGAAACATGGCGACCTTGAAACTGGATTCGGAGCGGTGCAGGAAGGCCAGGAACGCTTCATTCAACGAGTAGGGCCAGATGCCAAAAAGCGAATAATGAAGAACCACAACGGGAAAGCTTTTCCCATCCAGGTCAGGTGGGTAGCCCTCCCCCACATTGATACCCTTGATGGAGAAGGTAGATTCATTAAAGGCTGCAATGTGTTCGGTGATGGTCGTCGCACTGCCCTGGCCCAGAGAGTGGTAGAGAATGACAACATCGTGGGTAGAGTCCATTCGATCCGTTCTCCTTCAGAGGTACACTCACAGTCTTGACATGACGCGAACCTGTGGTCAGGCCACGGGCGTGCGAGTTTGGACTGGCAGTACCCATGCCTGTTCGCCGGTGTTGGCATAAGACCTGCTCAGAATTGAGAGCAGGTCCTGATTCAGAGACATTTTCCTTTACAATATGGGCATAAAATACACATTCAAAAATCACTCGTCACTGCGCCTGATCATTATTTACTGCCCAATGGAGACTCCATTTATGAACAGAACGGGAGGAGTGCACCAGAAAGGGCATCAACCGGCGCTGCCACCCTTCCAGAGGAGCAGGCTCCATGCTTAGACTGACGGGGAAGGGTGCCCGGATGAGGACCCTGTACATCGAGACCAATGACGCGAACCCCGCGGTCGACTGGTGGAAACCCTTGTCCTATGTCGTGGATTGGCGCGAGGCCTTCCAGGCTGAGCCCAGGCTGGAGGTGGAGATCTGCAAT
The DNA here is from genome assembly GCA_903913215.1 of uncultured Holophagaceae bacterium. Classification (GTDB taxonomy): domain Bacteria; phylum Acidobacteriota; class Holophagae; order Holophagales; family Holophagaceae; genus Geothrix. The sequence continues at coordinate 29,796 of CAIWKE010000022.1, read as the reverse complement.
CCCCATAACGCCTATCACTACGGCACCTGCATGCGCCGAATTCAGGAATATGACCTCATCGTCATCTCCCATGCAGCCACTGGTGATGACATGACCCGGTTGCTTGAAACGAGGGCAGCCTTTGATGGTCGCAAAGGGAAAATGGCCGTCTTCATCGGCAATGAATACGACATCATGCACGAAAAAATCACCTTCATTCGGGACACCGAAGCCGAATTTGTCTGCACCCAACTTCCCATCAAGGCCGCCCGCTGGCTGTATGAAGAGTGCCTCTCGTCGCAGCTGCTGGCGCTTCCACACGCTCTCAACCCCAGTCGCTATTACACCATGACCGACCACCCTCGACCCGTCGACATCGGGTTCAAGGGCGATATCTACTACCCCTGGGTCGGCGATGTGGAACGAACCCTCCTCATTCAGCACTTCGCGAGCCAGGCCGAATTTTATGCCATGAACGTCGACATCCAGACCAAACGGGTAGACGGCGACGAGTGGTGCCGGTTCCTTAACGATAGCAAAGGTATTATTGGGGCTGAATCAGGCACCTACTATCTCAACGAGCGTGGCGGTCTCCTGAGGCGCGCCAAGGAGCACATGAAGCAGTATCCGAACACCACGTTTCAGGAGCTTCACGAGCTCTATTTCACACCAGTGGCCGACCCTGTTTCGGGCAAGGCGATCTCCTCCCGGCATTTCGAACCGATGGGCACTCGAACTTGCCAGCTGCTACTGGAGGGTGAATACAACGGCATCCTGCTTCCAGATGTGCACTACATCCCAATCAAACGGGATCTCTCCAACATCCTGGAGGTTGTTTTCAAGTTTGATGACACCACATACCGAGAGGGAATTGCGAACGCTGCCTATGACCATGCGATGAACTCACATACCTATGCGCACCGGATCAAAGAACTGCTTCGCTCAGTATCCTGACCTCTACACCCCAAGAAATAAGTAGCGGTGGACCCATCCTCGCGATGGTTTCAGCATTGACCACATTGCGGTCCACTTGCCCGCCAACCTCCAGGTGTTCCACTCGATGAAACCCCGACCTTCAAAGCCCACCATCTGCTTCGTCCAGATCAACGCCTTGGGCCTCCTGGATCCGAAGGTGCGCATTCCGTTCGGTGGGGCCGAAGTGCGTGCCAGGGCCTTTGCCAGGATGCTTCAGGACTCGGGCCAGTTTGAGGTCGCCTTCGCCGTGGTGGATGAAACGGGAGGCACACGGCTCAAGACCACACCCACGGGCATCAAGGTGCATCTCATACCGCCTCATCCCTTCCATCCCCAGAGGCTGACCGTGGAGGTTAGGGACTTTTACAAGGGCATTCGGGCGGACTGTTTCATTTCCCTGGGCGCGAACGAGGTGTCCCATGAGCTGGTGGCATATGCCCGCCTCCTTGGCACACCGAGCATGGTGGGCCTCGCCTCAGACCAGAGCCTGGGCGATTCTGTCTTCAACGGTTCCATGGTCCTGAATGAGTATCGCGTGCCCCATTTCCACGCCTGGGAAGCGATGCATCAGGCCAACGTGGTCCTGGCCCAGACGCAGTGGCAGCTTGACTGGCTCTATCGGAAGACGGGGCAAGGAGGGGTGCTTGTACCCAACCCCATCCCCATGGGCTGGGAGGGGAAGCAGGCCGATCAGCCTGGCCACACCGAGTTTGATTTCCTCTGGGTGGGTCGCCCTTGCACCGACAAGAATCCCGAACTCGTGCTTGAAGTGGCCCGGAGGCTGAAGTCAGCTACGTTCCGCATGGTCCTCGACAGTGGCCGGGCCGCGCTCCCGGCTTACTGGCGCAACCACCTGCCCGCCAACGTGGTCATCACCGACCGCCTTGAATCCCAGGATGAGCTGAGGAACCTGATGAAATCCTGTCGGGCCATCGTGAATTCGAGCCCGGCGGAGGGCTTTCCGAACCTCATGCTGCAGGGGGCCACCGTGGGCTGCCCCTGCATCTTCCTGAATGTCGATCCCGATGGCTGGGCCTTGGAGCACGGTTGTGCCGCCAGTGCCCATGGGGATGTGGATACCTTCCTGGGGTTGCTGGAACGGGCCCAGAAAGATGCCGATTGGCTGCAGGACATGGCCCGGCGTGCCGCTGCCCGGGCTACCACCTGCCATAGCACAGAGCGCGTCAAACAGGACCTGATTGGGGCCGTGAAGCAAGCCCTCACCCCGGCCAAAAGAGATCGGATCTGACCATGTGCGGAATCGTCGGCTTAGTTTCAAAGCGAGGGGCCTACCCAGAGGCCGTGCTCAGAGGCATGACTCGCCAAATCGCCCACCGGGGGCCAGATGGCGAAGGGGTCCGCATCCAGGGCCAAGTGGGCCTCGGCCACCGGCGGCTCTCCATCATCGATCCCGAGGGCGGCCACCAGCCCATGTGCAACGAAGATGAGACCGTCTGGATCACCTTCAATGGAGAGATCTACAACTACAAGGAATTGATGACCCAACTCCAGAACCGCGGCCACCGGTTCAGGACCCACTCCGACACCGAGGTGGTCATCCACGCCTGGGAGGAATGGGGTGATTGCTGCGTGGACCACCTGCGCGGCATGTTCGCCTTCGCCATCGCCGACTATCGGGAAGGCTGCGTGTTCCTGGCCCGTGACCACTTCGGTATCAAGCCCCTGGTCTGGTGCGAGACCGACGAGGCGTTTTCCTTCTGCTCAGAGATCGCGCCCCTGATGCATACCCCCGGCTTTAACGGGGCACTCAACCTGCAGGGCATCGATCAGTATCTCTGGCTGCAGTACATCCCCGTCCCCCACAGTGCCTATCGGCAGATCCACAAGCTGCCCCCCGCCCATCGGATGCGCGTTGGCTTCGATGGCCGGGTCGAGTCCCCGCGGCGGTACTGGTCGGTTCGCTTCGATCCAGACCCTGGAGTGTCCGAGGGCGAGTGGGTGGAACGGATTTCCGCTGCCCTGAAGGAATCCGTCCACGCCCACCTGGTCTCCGACGTTCCGTTCGGTGCCTTCCTGTCGGGGGGCGTGGATTCCAGCCTGGTCGTAGCCGAGATGAGCGGGCTCCTCCCAGATCCTGTTCGCACCTTCAGCATCGGGTTCCAGGAGAAGGAATTCGACGAGACCACCTATGCTGCTTTTGCGGCTCGAACCTGCGGCACCCTGCACACCCGCGGGGAAATGGGGATCCAGGCCCTGGACTTGCTGCCCGACCTCGTCCGCCACTTCGGGGAGCCCTTTGGGGATAGCTCAGCGCTCCCCACCTGGCATGTCTGCCAGCTCGCCCGGGCCAGTGTGCCCATGGTGCTGTCGGGCGATGGCGCCGATGAGCTCTTCGCGGGCTATGGGACTCAGGCTGCCTGGATGCAGGCCCCCTCCTTCAATGTCTACGACTGGATTCGGAACATCCAATACACCGGCAGGGATGTTCGCAACGACCTCTGGCGTCCCGAGTTTCAAGCCGCCTGCCAGCCGCGCCAGGAATTGTTCGAAAGGCTGTGGGCCGAAACCTCCGGGCTATCGGACCTCCATCGCGTCCAGCACATGGACATCAACACCTACTTGCCTTTTGACATCCTCAGCAAAGTTGATACGACCAGCATGATGCATGGCCTTGAGGTGAGGACCCCCTTTGTGGACCTCCGCCTGGTCGAGGAGGCCGCGAAGATCCCGTCCCACTTCTCCATGGTTAAGGCCGGAAACGGAACCTGGAACCGAAAGGCGCTCCTCAAGCAGGTGGCCAAGCGCTTCTTCCCCGACAGCTTCCTGAACCGGCCCAAGATGGGCTTTGCCATGCCAGTGGCCCAGTGGCTCGCGCCAGGCGGCAAGGCCTATGCAGCCCTCATGGACAAGCTCCTGGGGAGTGAGTCCGCGCTCCATGCCTACTTCCAGCCAGAGGCCATGCGGACCCTCCTGGAGAGCGCCGCCACCCCAACCCTCTGGCTGCTCCTCTTCCTCGAAGAATGGTTGCGGCAACAGGCAGCCAGGCCACTCACCGTCGCCGACCCACTGCGCCACATTCAAGTTTCCCCCCAGTCCTTGAGCGAGCCGTCGCCTCTGGAACTAGCCCGCCAAGTGAGTGCCAATGAGGCCCTTGGCGACCACGATGCCGCACGGAAGGGACGCACCCAGCTGCTTGCTAATTGGCCGGGCACACCCGAAGGACTGGACGCGGCCAGGTGGTTGGCCCTCAATCCCCCGGGACTTCCCGTGGGTCGACCCAGAATCCTCTTCATCGCGGATGTGCGGAACTGGATTTTCGATCGCCATGCCCACACGCTCCAGGCCCGTCTGGCAGACGAATTTAACATCGACATCGCCTACCACGGCGACCCCGTGGACGAAAAGGATTACGACCTCATCCATCCCCTGGAATGGCACATGGCTGACCCCGGCATGATCCACACCCCAGTCAAATGGGTGTCTGGGATCCGGTCCCATGTCAGCTGGGCCGGCCTCAACTTGCCCAAGCTCTGCGCCCACCTGAAGCAGACGTACCAGGGCGGCATGTACGTCGTCTCCCAACGCCTGCGTGAGATCTTCCGGTCCGGGCTGCCCGATGCGGTGTGGTTGCCGCACGGACTCGACACAGCCCTCTTCACCGCCATCAATCCTCCGAGTGAACAGGTCGGAAGCCTTCGTCTGGGCTGGGCCGGAAACCGGGCTTCCGCCGTGAAGGGCTTCGAGGAATTCATCGCCCCGCTTGGTCAGCTGCCCGGCGTTGAACTGGTGTTCTGCGGCTATAGCGACCGCCTGCTCACCCTCGCCGAGATGCACGGGTTCTATGAAGGCATTGATGTCTACGTGTGCACCTCGGCCAGCGAGGGCCACAACAACTCCCTCATGGAAGCCGCTTCCATGGCCCGCGCCATCGTGACCACGGATGTCGGAACCGTGCCCGAGTTCCTCCAGGACGGGGTCAGTGCGCTCATCGTGCCCCGGGATGCGACCGCCATCCAGAAAGCCATCCTCACCCTTCGAGATGATCCTGCGCTGCGGCGCAGCCTGGGGGAACGCGCCCGGGAGTCTGTCGTTCAGCACTTCGACTGGTCCGTGCGGCAGGAGGACTACCGGCTTTTCTTCCGCAAGGCCCTGGCGTCAGCTCGAACCACCTTGACGGCCGAGACCCGTGAGGCCTTCCTGTACGAACCAGACGGGAGCCACACTGCCTGGATTGAAGTCCTGCTGACCTACCTGGAAACCTTCCGGCCCGAAGAGCCTGTGGCGCTTCTCCTCTTGCTGTGCGGCGACTCTGGGACTTCCGTTCCGGCTACGACGGTCCAGGAGGTGCTCTTTGAGCTCCTCTCCAAAATCAACCAGGAAGCCTTCCCGCCCGTGGTCCTGATCGAGAACACTACAGACCTCCCGGAACTGATCCGAAGCTACGATCACCTGCAGTGGCTCCCCGCCGATCCTGGGGTCTCAGCCCTCGACGGACTTTCCGGCTCACGGTTCACCCGTGCCCTTCGCGCGTCCGCGCAGGAGGCCCGTTCATGATTCCCAGGATCATCCACCTCATCTGGGTCGGCGATGAGTCCAAGCGCCCGAACCGCTACATCCAGAGCTGGGTCGATCATCATCCCGACTGGGAGATCAAGCTCTGGGGCAACGATGACCTGGAGTCGCGGCAGTGGATCAACAAATTGCACATGCTCGCCATGGCCAAGCGGGAATGGAATGGCGTGGCCGACATGATGCGGTGGGAGATCCTCTACGAGGAGGGCGGCATCCTGGTGGACGCCGACAGTGAATGCATCCGACCCCTGCCCGAGTGGCTCCTGGAGTGCGAGGCCTTCGCCAGCTGGGAGAATGAGCTCATCAGGCCTGGGCTGATCGCGGCCGGCTATTTCGGCACCATCCCCGGCACCGAGTTCCTGGCAGCCCTTATCGAGCGGATTCGGGCCAAGCCCACGGTCGTCGATCGTGAAGCGTGGGTCTCGGTCGGCCCCCTGCACCTCACCAAGACCTGGATGGACCTGAAGTACGGGAACCTGAGCATCCTGCCCAGCCATTTCTTCATGCCCACGCACCACACGGGCGCCACCTATTCCGGAGGTGGACCCGTTTATGCCCTTCAGGAATGGGCCTCCACTCAGAAGAGCTATGACAGCCTGGCGGATCAGCCGACTGCTCCCGCAACTTCCCGGGCCGCCGCCCCGGTCGGATCCCAAGCCTTTCTATTCGAGCCCGCGTGGGATCAGGAGGTCTGGAAAGATGTGGTGAGCACCTACCTGGCGACCTATGGTGCCGAGGAACCCGTCGCTCTGGCCCTCCTGGTGGCTTCACCTCAGCCGGGCCAGCCTTCGCGGGCTGACGTAGAGGGCCTCGTCCGTACCTTTTTGGGTTGTGTCCAGGTGGAGGCCATGCCGACCCTCCTCCTTGTGGATGGACAGGATGACCTGCTGGCCCTCCTCGCCCCCTACCAGCAATCGAGTTGGGTCCATCCCACGCCGGAAAGTCTTGGCCCATTGAGGGGCCCGCAGGGCTTGCGCTTCTCCGCCGCCTGGGCAGCCAGGCCCGGAGGGTCCAAGGCTGCGGAGATCACACCCGAGGACTGAAGCCGGCCCGTCACCTTCGCAGGGACTGGAATTTCGGTGCGGAATCGGTGCTCTGACCCGCCAGGGATTCCATCCGCCGCGCGTGCAGGCCATCAGCGGGATCCAGGGAGCAGTTCACCGTGGGCACCCCGGTCTGGCCGTATCTCCGGTGCTTGAGCAGCTCCTTGAACACGAGGCGGTCCTCACCATCCCCCGAAGGGAAGGGTGAGATGGACCAGAGGTGGAGGATGTGGGAGAGCTTGATCTTGTTGACCATCAGCGCCGAGGGCCGGACGAAGCCCCCAAAGCTATTCTTGTAGACCCCTTTGTTGGGCCCTAGGCTCTCCAGGGTATCTACGCCGAGGATGGCATCGGTGTTGGGGTCCGCGTAGTTGGACAGGCTGAAGGCCCAGTCCTTGTTCTGGATGGCGTCGCAGAGCAGACGGAGGTGCTGGGGTTCGTACCAGTCATCGTCATCCAGGTAGGCCACCAGTTCGGACGTGGACAGAAAACTCAGGGCCGTGCGGAGTGATCCTCCATACCAGGAGCTGTGGACGCCGCCATGCCGGCTGGACGTTGAATAACCCAGGCTGATGCCTGTCAACGTGATGTTCGGTGGGCACTCGGGCAGCAGCTCGCCCATGATTTCGTTGAAGTCTCCAAACATCTCGACATCCGCCCCGACCAGAAGGTGGATGGTCCCTTCAAAGTCCTGACCGAAGACAGATCGAACGGCCCGGTACAGGGATTTTCTGCAAATGGTCACCAGAACCACTGAAACGTCAGTCTTCATCCACACCCCGGCCAACAGGCATCCTAGTCACGAATGGTGCCAGAAACCCGTTGCGCCTGCCGTCTTCAGTCCTTCTCCCGCCCAAACATCCCCCGCAACTTGCCCATAAGGCTGCTCTGGGGATCCCGTGTCGGGCTTCCGGCGGGACTTTCGGGGGCGGACCAGCCGGCGGGCACGGCCACGGAGGGGTCCAGCTCCAAAGCGCGGCGGAAGCAGCCCTGGGCGTTGGCCTGGAAGCCCTTGCGGCGGTAGAGCTCGCCCATGAGGGCCCAAGGCTCAGCGGCCCGCGGATTCAGACGCGAGGCCACCTGCAGGGCCTCGATGGCCCGGGTGGACCAGGCCGGATTGGTCAGACGCAGGCGGCCCAGCAGCAGCCAGGGTTCATAGGCACCGGGCGAATCGCCGTCCAGCTTGATGGCCTGCTCCAGGGCCCGGATGCCCTCACTGGTGCGGTCCTGCATCATGTAGGACTTGGCCTTCACAACCAGGCGGCGGGCCCGCTCCGTGGGCGAGGGCAGGTCATCTTCGTCAGGCAGCAGGGGCAGGGGCGCAGGGGTCGGAGTGGACGTGGGGTCCGGGATGGACCTGGGGGTCGAGGCGGACATGGGCATCGGCACAGCCATCTGCAGGGGCGGTGGCGTGTTCAGGGACAGGGGCATCTGACCGGACAGGTCCAGTTCCAGCGCATCGGGGTGGAAGGGGCTGGGCGGGGTCGGCATCAGGTCTTCCTGCGCCAAGGTAATCGGCTCAGGGTCTGGCTCTGGCTCGGGGGGCACCACCGGTGGCGGCTCCTCCTTGGGCACCAGGGGCAGGGCACCGCTCACCAGGCTGAGACCACCCAGCGCCCAGAGGGTGGCCACCAGCTTGGTCGCGTCTTCCGTGGGCAGGCCCGTCAGGGACTCGATGGTGTCGCAACCCAGCTGTTCCGTGCTCAGCAGGGAGAGGGCGTAGGCCAGGGTGGGCGTCAGAGGCAGGTCACTGAGGGACTCCAGCAGGTTGGGCTGGGCCCGCCAACGCCAGTCCGGCTCGCTGTGGAACATGGCCACCAGCTCACGATCCACCTTGGCCTGCTGGAAGGTGTCCCAGACCAGTCTCCGGTGGTCCAGGCGGAACTGGAGGTCACCACTGAGGTTGCCCCCCAGGGCCTCGGGGATCCAGGTCATGCGGAGGATGGGGTGCTCCATGGCATGCAGCAGCACCGAGCCCAGCAGCTCGTGGAGGCGGCTATCGCACTCCTCCTGGGTCATGAGGCCCCATTGCACCACGCGGTCACCCACCCGGGCGCCCTCGCCGTCGGCCAGCAGCTCCTTGAGAGAGGCCATGTCCAGCACGCCCCGGCGGATGAGGAAGTTCCCGAATTGCTCGCCCACCGCATCGCTACGCAAATACTTCAGATCCCCACCAGCCCAGTAGAGGCGCCGCGTGCCGTCATTCTGTTCCAATACCAGTTCGCCCTCAGCCTTCTGTTGGTGAAGGGATCCCATGAGGGCCGGCAGGAAATGACGGGTACGGACTTCGGGCACTTAGGCTCCGGGGGTGCTTCCTAGTTTGCATGGTCTGGCTCAGGACGCCAGTCGGAAAACCATGGAGGTTGTGCCGAAAAATCCCCAGTCCTTGGCCATGCGACCAAGAGGACTTATGCTGTCTGCCTGCGCCTACCGCCGCCCAGAGAGGGCCACCATGTTCACAAAGCTTGGGAAATTTGAAATCAAGCGGGTCCTGGGTAACGGCGCCATGGGGGAGGTCTACCTCGGCGTGGATCCCTCCATCGGTCGCGAGGTGGCCATCAAGACCATCCTGCCCTCCGCGGCCCAGGGGGGGGATGCCAAGGAGCGGTTCGCCCGGGAGGCCCGCGCCGCCGGCGTCTTGAACCACCCCAACCTGGTCACCATCTATGAATTCGGTGAGGACCAGGGCGTCCTCTATATCGCCATGGAGTTCGTCAAGGGGCATGACCTGGACGAGCTGCTCCGGGACCAGTCCCTCACCCGCTCCGAGGCCCTGGAACTCCTGGCCCAGGTCTGCGATGGCCTCGGCTTCGCCCACCGGCAGCAGATCGTCCACCGCGACATCAAGCCCACCAACGTGCGGGTCCAGCGCGACGGCAAGAGGCTCCACGCCAAAGTCATGGACTTCGGGGTGGCCAAGATCAGCAACTCGGATATGACCGCCACGGGCATGGTCATGGGCACCGTGAGCTACATGGCCCCCGAATACATCCGCACGGGCAAGCCCGACCCCCGCAGTGACCTCTTTGCTGTGGGCGTGATGCTCTACGAGGCCCTCAGTGGCCGGAAACCCTTCGCCGGGGACACCACGCCCACGGTGCTCTACAAGATCGTGAACGAGCCCCCTGAGCCCATCGAGACCGAAAAACTGGCGGGCATCAGCCCCACCATCCGCGCCGTGCTGGAGCGGGCCCTCTGCAAGAACCCCGACGAGCGTTACCAGACTGCCGAGGACCTGGCCAAGGCCCTGCGCGCCGCCAAGGATCCCACCTTCATGGGTCAGGTCGAACAGGCCACCACCCAGCTGCAGGCCTCGGCCCCCACGGCGGCAGCCCCCGTCGCCATCCCCACTTCAGCCATCACCCTCCAGCCCGCGCCGCCCGCCCTGGCCCCGGCCGCCCGTGCCCAGAGCAGCAGTAAGGGTGGGGGCAAGGGTCTCTGGCTGGGCTTGGCCGCCCTGCTCCTGGTGGGCGTGGGGGGCACCTCCTGGTGGCTGCTCAAGGGTCGGGGCACCAACGCCCCAACGGTTCCTGCGGCCACGGACCCGATCCCCGCCGAAACTAAGCCCGTCGCCGGTTCCCCCGCCCCCCAGGCCAGCCCCACGGCCCCAAAGGGCCAGGCGAGCCCACCCCAGGGCGCCATTCCGTCGAATCCAGTCCAGCTCCCCGCCGGGAAGCCTGCGGTCCAGCCGGAGCCGCCACCCAGGGTCAAGAATGGGCCCGAACCCCGGGTCATCGATCAGCCAGAGAAATACACGCCCGAGAAGCTCGAGCAGCTGGAAACCCACGAGCGCACCAACCTCGGCCTCGTGTCTCTGAGTGAGGCCATTCAGATCTCTGAGACCCAGCCCGACAAGGCCCTCGTGGGCTTCCGCCAGGCCATCAAGGCCGACCCCTACAACGCCAACGCGCATGCCTGGTTGGCCTGGCTGCTCTACAACCAGCGCCGCATGGTCGAGTTCCACCAGGAGCTGCGCGAGGCCCGACGCTTGAATCTCCTCAACCAGATGAGCCAGAACGCCCGCTTCCGGTCGGCCTACAACAACGCCCGGCTGAACCAGAAGCTCCCCCCCGACTGGGCGGACTGAGCGTGGTGAAGAGCAAGGATCACCTCGGCGCACTGGAGGTTCGGCTGGCCTACCGCTTCCAGGAGCGCTCCCTGCTCCAGGAAGCCCTCACCCACGCCTCCGCCGCCAAGGGCCGCGACAACCAGCGCCTGGAGTTCCTGGGGGATGCTCTGCTCAATTTCACCGTGGCCCAGGTGCTCTTCGAGGCCCACCCGGACTGGCAGGAAGGCTCCATGAGCAAGCTGCGGGGCCTCCTGGTCCGCACAGAGTCCCTCCACGCCTGGGCCCTGGACTTGAGCCTCGACCAGGCCCTCAGCGCCACCCATCCCCGCAAGGCCCCCCCCATGGGTTCCAAGCCCCTGGCGGATGCCCTGGAAGCCCTGCTGGCCGCCATCTACCTGGATGCCCAGGCTACGGGCCTGGATGCCGCCGGTACCGTGAAGGCCCTAGTCGAGCAGCGCTTCCTGAAGACCATCCAGGCCGCGGTGCCCGAGGGCCTCACCCAGCAAGATCCCAAGACCCACCTGCAGGAGACCGCCGCGCGCCTGGGCCTGCCGGCCCCGGCCTACGCCCAGGTGGGCCAGGCGGGTCCGGGCCACGCCCCGCGCTTCACAGTGCAGGTGAGCGTGGGGGATCAGGCCGCCGAAGCCGAGGGCCTGAGCCGCAAGCGCGCTGAGAGCGAAGCCGCGAAGCGCCTGCTGCTCCTCCTCGGAACTCGCACAAAGAAGTAACCCTTGCGCTACACTCCTGTTGGCCTTTATTTCACGGTGTGCGCTTGAAGATCTACCCAACCTTGAACCTTCAGAACGGCCGCGTGGTCTCCACCGCAGGGCTGTGCGAGGTTTGCCTCGAAGCCCCACTGGACCTGGCTGCACACCTAGTGGACGAGGGCGCCACACGTCTGGCCTTGGTGGACGTGGATGCGGCCATGGGCAAGGGGAACAACCGGGATCTCATCGCCCAGATCCTCCGGGGTAGCCGAGCCAGGGACCGGAAGGTCTGCGTCCAGGTGGCTGGCGGCATCCGCAGTTCAGACCAGGCCCAGTTCTTCATCGACCTGGGTGCCTCCTGGCTGGTGGCGGGCACCATCCTCCATAAGTCACCCATGGTCTCCGAGCAGCTCATGGCCCGCTTCCAGTCCTTCCTGACTGCCGCCATCGACGCTCGCGGCGGCCGGGTGCAACGCTCTGGTTGGGTGGACACCACCAGCCTCAGCGCCCTGGATCTGGCCCTGCGCGCCAAGGAATACGGCTTCCGCCGCCTTCTCTTCGTGGACCTCCCGGAGGATGTCCAGACCCCACCCGACTTCAAGACGGCCCTGGAACTGACGGCCGCCACGGGCCTGCCCCTGGTCATGGGGGGAAGCCTGCGGGAAGCCCACCACCTCGAAGCCGTCCACACTCACCAAGCCCTGAAGGGGGCCCTCGTCGACGCTGTGTTGTTCCAGCAAAACCCTAGGCTGTTGGCCTTCCTCCAGGCCGCCTGCGCCTGAACCTGGAGTGATGATGGCCGTAGGGGAGTCCGCGTTCCTGGAGACCCTGACCGAGTCTGAGCGCGCCCATTTCCACCACCTGACGCTGGTGCGGCCCCAGCTCCCCACGGAGTCCCAGATCCACATGCTGGAGGGCTTGGCCCGCAGCATGGCCTCACCCCGGCTGCTCACCCTCATGGCCCGTACGCCCCACTGGCTGGCCCACTGGCCCATCCTGCTCGGCCTGGCCGAAAACGAAGCCACACCCGAGGCCATCCGCCGCGATCTGGAGATGGTCGTCTCCCTCTTCGACCAGATGCGGGAGATGGACCAGGCCCCCCTCCCCGAAAAGGGCGAGCGCTCCCAGTCCGTGAAGACGCTGTATTCCCAGCTCAACGCCGGGCTCAAGCCCGTGGCCAAGCTCCTGGCCAAACAGCTGGCCAAGAGTGTCTCCGCGACAGGCAACACTCAGGAGCTGCCCGCGTTACCGACGGACCACCCGGACTGGGAGGCGCTCACGGCCCTACCCGCCGCGCCCCCGCCGCAGCCCGAGGTCCAGGCCCTGGACCGGGCCAGCCGACTGGCCCGGGCCCAGCAGACCGCCCAGCCCGAGGAGCTGCTCACCCTCCTGATGGATCCAGATGCCGAATTGCGCCAGGCGGCCCTTCAGAACCCCATGGTCTCCGAGGATCTCATCTGCCGGGCCCTGGCCCAAAGCGAAGTGCCGGCCTTCTTTGAGGAGGTCTACGGCGAGGCCCGCTGGTACTTCCGCGAGACCGTCCGCGAGTGCCTGCACGGAGCCCCCGGCTGCCCCGCCGACCTCTCCCGCCGCGTGGCCCTGTCCAGGCTGCTGGTGACGACCCTGGATGCGGGGTCCACGGAACGCCCGGACCTCTGCCGCTGCGTGAGCCTCTTCACCCAGCTCGACGAAAGCGAATACCAGTACGTCACCTTCTGGGCCAAGCGCCAGTACCCCCAGCTGCTGCGGGTGGTGAAGTACTTCTACGACCGGCTGGTGCGCCAGCGCTCGGGCATGGCCACCAACCTGCAGGGCCGCAGCGCCGAGGGCCGCTGGGCCACCATGGAAGAGCGAGTCTTCCTGGCCACCCAGGCCACCCAGGATGAGCAGCTCAGCCAGATCCTCAAGGACCCGGACAACCAAGTGTTCCTCCTGGCCCTTGAGAATCCCGCCCTCACCTCCCGCCTGCTGGCCACCACCCTGCCTTCCTTCGACAAAGAGCGGGCCGAGCTCCTGGGCGCCCACCCCGCCTGGACCAGGGATCCCTTGGTGGCCGAGGCCCTGGTCCACCACCCCCAGCTTTCCGAGGGTCTGGCCCTGCGCCTGCTGGAGTTGCTCCAGGGCATGAAGCCCACCATCGAGATCCTCCGGGATCCCCGCATCCTGCACCTGGAGGTCAAGCGGCGCGCCCTCGAGCACCTGCGGCGCCTCTACCTGGACATGGATATCCCGGACCGCATCACCGCCCTGCGCACCTCCGGCGGCGAGCTGCTGCGCCACCTCCCCCAGGAGATCCTCCAGGACGAGGAGACCCTCCAGCGCATGGTGGCTGACCGCCAGCTGGATCCTGGCATCCTGCTGCGCCTGGCCCGGAACAAGCTCACCCCCCGCAGCGTCCTGGAGCAGATCGCCGGACACCCGGTGCTCATGGCCCACGCGGCCATCATGTCGGAATTGCTCCTCAATCCTAAGACCCCACGGGAAGCCTCGGCCCGCATCTGGGGCCTCCTCTCCGAGGCTGAGCAGGGGCAGCTCCTGCGCAGCCCGCACCTTCCCACCGCCCTGCGGGCGCTGGGTTAGTCCGGGGCCCCCGCGCCTCCTCGCGGCTAAGCCGCTCGTTGGCTTACTCCGCACCAGGGCTAACCACTTCGACCCGGCCTCCGTAGCCCTGCCAGGAGCCACCATGCGACGCCCCGCAGCCATCCTGATCCTCGCCGCGGCGGCCCTGGCCTCAGTCCCTCTCAGCTTGGCCTGTCGGCCCAAGCCCCGGGTGCCGGGCTGGGTGCAGGCGGCCCCGGGTGACTGCCTGGCCTCCCTCACGGGCGAAGCCGCCTGGATGCTCAACCACAAGGAACTCCAGTCCCTCATCAGCCGCGACCCCGTGGTGGAGCGGGCCCTGGACCTCTTCCTCCAGAAGGCCCACATCAACCCCCGCACCGAAACCGGGCGGCTCAGCCTCCACTTGGTGGGCCTGCCCAGGGCCGGTGAGACCTCCCTGCAGAAGGGCCTGGAGCACGCCCTCATCCAGCTGAACCAGTTCAAGGATCCCGCGGCCCTGGTGGGCGCCCTTTCCGAGTCCTTCCCCCAGGAGGGCAGCCTGCGCCTCCAGGGCCGGGACTGGCCCCTCTACGTGATCCTCGATGTGGAGGCCCAGGGCACCAAGGCCCACATCCGGGCCGCCAGCGACGAGAAAGGGCAGGTCTGGATCGGCTCCCTGGAGGCCCTGAACCGGCTGGCCTCCCAGGCCCCTCTGGGCACGCAGCCGGATGCCGCCCTCGCTGCCGAGTGGATTGACGCCAAGGCCCCCCTGCAGGGTTTCCTCCAGCCCGAGTCCCTCCTGGGCAGCCTCCGTCCGCACCTGGACGGCAGCCTGCTCAAGGACCTGCCCCGGGGCCTCACCAGCCTGTTCTGGAGCATTACCCCCGGCGCTGACAAGGATCAGCCCTACCGCTTCGAGCTGGCCCTGGCGGGCTCGCCCGAAGGCATCAACCAGGTCACCCCCTGGCTCCAACGCCTCGTGGCCGCCGCCAATGCCAGCCAGAGCGGCACCGGCCCGGCCCCGGAGCTGACCCAGGAGAAGCGGCGGGTGCGCCTGCGCTGCAGCCTCACCGTGGAGCAGCTCAAGCTGGTCATGGAAAAGCTCGGCCAGCCCGGGTTCTCGCTTCGCCCCAGCGGCGCCCCCCAGGCATGAGCGTGGCCCTGACCCTCCATCCAGGCCTCGGGGCCGAGGAACCCACGCCGGAATACTGGATGGCGCAGCTGAAGGCCGGCCGCGAGGAGGCCCTGGCTCACCTCATGGCCCGCTTCGAGCGGCCCCTGTTCGCCTTCCTGCACCGCCGCCTCCAGGGCGAGGCCGGGGTTGTGCAGGAACTGGCCCAGGAGGTTTTTCTCAAATGTCTCCAGCATTGTCAGCGGTTTGAAGAGGGTCGGCCCGTGGCCGCCTGGCTTTTTACGTTGGCGGCTAATGCGGCGACGGACCATCTGCGTAGAAGAGGGCGGGAGGTACCCACTCCCGAGACCTTTGACGCACCAGACCCGCATCCAGCTTCACCCTGGGAGTCCGTGGACCAAGGTCGGCGCATCCAGGCCCTCAAAGGGGCCCTGGAAGGGCTGACCCCCCGGCAGCGGGCCATGGTCTTGGCCTACTACGTCCAGGAGCATCCCGTGAAACGGATCGCCCAGGACCTGGGCTGCGCCGAGGGCACCGTGAAAGCGACCTTGTTCCAAAGCCTTCAGAAACTCCGCAAGACCCTTGGACCCCAGCCATGACCTCCCCCAACTCCCAGCTTCCCGACCCCCGTCTCCAGGACGATGCCCGGGCCTTCGACCTGTTGGAGCAGCCCGAGCTCTGGCCTGAGGATCCGGCCATCCAGGCGGAGCTGGCGGGCCTGCTGGAGCTGCACCTGGCTCTGGGTGCCCACGCCCCGGCCCTGGCCGACGAGCTGGCGCCCGCCCCCCGACCCCTGCGCTGGTCCAGCTCCTGGTCCCTGGCCGCAGCCGCCGTCCTGCTGGTGGCCCTGGTGCCTGCGGCCTTCACCTATCAGCGTGTCCAGACCCTCCGGGCCATGTCCCGGGATACGGCCCGCCTGGAGCAGTTGGCCCAGAAGCGGACCCAGGATCGGGCCTGGATCGCCTTCTTCAGCCAGAGCGCCGCCCTCCTCCAGGACTTCGACCAGAACCCCGCCCTTTGCAAGAAGGGTGAAGAGGACCGCCACCAGGAGCGGGACATGGCCATGGCCCTCCTGGAAGCCAGCCACCAGCTCGCCGCCCAGGGCGCACCCCTCAAGGAAGCCGAAGCCATCCGCGCCAGCCTCCACTCCTGGCTGTCGGAAGTGGCCTTCGAGGACAGCTGCCTCAGCACCGAGCGGGCCCAGGAACTGCGCCAGTGGGCCGCCGCCCACAACCTGGAGAACCAGTCCGAGCGCATGGAACGCCGGCTTCGCGGAGAAGGCGCATGAGCCTCGGCCTCCTGTGGGTCGTCCCCGCCCTGGTGCTGCCCGCGCCGATGGCGCTGCCTAGCGTGCAGGAGAATACCGCCGAGGGCCTCTTCCGCCAGGCCCGGGATCTGCGCTATGCCCAGCACTGGTTCGAGGCCACCCAGGCCTACCGCACCCTCCTGCGGGAGTTCCCCACCTCGGCCCGCAGCGCCGATGCCCGCTACTGGCTGGCCTCCAGCCTGGAGCAAGACCAGCGCTGGGACGAGGCCGCCGAGGCCTACACGGATTTCCTGGCCCGCCATCCCGATCAGCGCCTGCTGGGCAAGGAAGCCCGCCTGAATCGGGTGCGCTGCTGGGGTCTCCGCCAGTGGGACAGCCCTGCCGCCCAGGCGGGACTGGCCAGCGCCCTGGAGGAGGAGCGCGAGGAGGTCCGCATCGCCGCTGCCCTTCAGTTGGCCAAGCGCCGCGACAGCCGCGCCATTCCCGTGCTCCAGGCTGGCCTGCGCCTGGGGACCAGCTCTGAGCCATGTCGCCTGGCCCTCCTCGCCATGGGCGCCCAGCCCAAGACCGCGGATGCGGCCCAGGGCCGCTTTCTCGTGGTGCGTGTGAAGGAACGGGCCAAGGCCGAAACCCTCACGGTCCGCTTCGCCGTGGGCCTGGCCCGGGCCGTGGGTGGCTACCTCTCGGACGAGCAGATGCGCCAGGCCAAAAAGAAGGGCGTGGACCTGGAACATCTCCTGGACCAGGCCCTCAACGCCCCCAAAGGCAGCGAGCTGTTCAGCCTCGACGACGGCAAGAGCACGGTGACCGTGACGGTGGAGTAGGACTACCCGCTAAGCTGGAAGCTCGAGGTTTCATGTCCAGCATCCGCCGCTTCTACCGGGAGCACCTGCTCCGGTTCATTCCCGCCATCCTGGGCGGCAGTCTGCTCCTCCTGGCGGCGGGGCTATGCCAGGGCCTCCTCATCGGCAGCCTCAACTTCGTCTTCAAGGAGAACCTCCAGATGGCCCCGCCCGGGGCCAAGGCCGCCGGCGCCTTCGCCGCCCTGGAGTTCCTGAAGTCCTGGCTCATGGCCCACCTGCCCCGGCCCGACACCCTCCGCCAGAGCCACCTCTTCGTGCCCCTGCTCATGGTGGGCCTCTTCGCCACCAAGGGCCTGCTCCAGTACAGCGGCACCCTCCTCATGGTGCGCTCGGGCATCCGCGCCACCCAGGCTCTGCGGGAGCGCCTCTTCGCCCACTTGCTCAGCCAGGAGCCGGCCTTCTTCCAGCAGCATCCCGTGGGCGAGTTGATCACCCGCTGCATCTCAGACGTGGGCGCCGTGCAGGGCATCGCCAGCAACCAGCTGGCCGAGGCTGTGCGCGAGATCTGCATGGCCACCTCCATGGTGGCCTGGCTGCTGTGGATGGATTGGAAGCTGTCGCTGACCCTCTTCATCGCCGGGCCCCTGGTGGTGATCCCCGTGCGGAAGCTGAGCCGCCGCATCCGCGCCGTGAACCACCGCAACCAGGAGGCCTCCAGCCTGCTGCTGCAGCGCCTCAAGGAGGTCTTCAGCAACATCCGTGTGGTGCTGGGCTTTGCCCGTGAGGACTTCGAGGTTCGCCGCTTCCAGCGCCAGAACTACGAGCTGTACCGCTTGGGCATGAAGAGCGCCCGGGCCTCGGCCCTCTCCACGCCCATCATGGAACTGGTGGGCGGCTGCCTGCTGGCCAGCCTGGTGGCCTACGCCTCCAACGAGATCCGGGCGGGCCGCCTCTCCGGGGCCGACTTCTTCACCTACCTGCTGGCGGTCTACCAGCTCTACGATCCCCTGCGCCGCCTCACCAAGCTCAATAACGAAGTGCAGGTGGCCAGCGCCAGCCTGGACCGCGTCTACAGCATGTTCGATCGCAAGAGCACCCTGGCGATCCCGGAACACCCTACCCCCGTACCCTTAGTGCCCATGGTGCTGCGCCTGGAGGGCATCCACTTCGCCTACGATGCGGAGCATCTGGTGCTGCGCGGCATCGACCTGGAAGTGAAGGCCGGGGAGACCGTGGCCCTGGTGGGTGGCAGTGGCGGTGGCAAGACCACCCTCGTGAACCTGGTGCCCCGCTTCTTCGACCCCACCTCGGGACGCCTCACCCTGGACGGCACGGACCTCCGGGACTTCCACCCCCAGGCGTTGCGCAGGGTCATCGGCATGGTCAACCAGGAGACCCTGCTCTTCATGGACACGGTGCACGACAACATTGCCTATGGCATGGAGGCCAGCCGCGAAGCCGTCATCGTGGCCGCCAAGAAGGCCCATGCCCACGATTTCATCATGGGCCTGCCGAAGGGCTACGACACCTCCCTGGCCGAGACTGGCTCCAGCCTCAGCGGTGGCCAGCGCCAGCGCCTGGCCATCGCCCGGGCCCTGCTCCACGATCCTCCAATCCTCATCCTGGACGAGGCCACCAGCGCTCTGGACACCGAGAGTGAGCGGGCCGTGCAGCAGGCCCTGGAGACCCTCATGGAGAACCGGACGACCCTGGTCATCGCCCATCGCCTCAGCACCGTCCAGCGCGCCACCCGCATCTGTGCCCTGAAGCAAGGGCGGATCGTCGAGCAGGGCACCCACGAGGAGCTGCTGGCCCTCAACGGTGAGTATGCGCGGCTGCACAAGCTGCAGTTCGTCGAAGCCTGATAGCCACTGATGCTGCGTAGCGCCTTCCACTTCGACCTGCCGCCAGAGCTCATCGCCCAGCACCCCGCCGCCCAGCGCGATGGGGCCCGGCTGCTGGTGGTGGATGCCCGCACGGGGGAACTCCACCACCGCAGCATCCAGGATCTGCCCGAGCTGGTGCCGGCCCACAGCCTGTGCGTCCCCAACGATGTGCGGGTGCGCCACGCGCGGCTCTTCCTGCGCCGGGCCGGGGGCGGGGCCGGCGAGGCCCTGCTGCTGCGCAGCCTGGGCGCGGGGGTCTTCGAGGCCATGGTGCGGCCCGGAGCCCGGCTCAAGCCCGGGGCCTCCGCCGCCGTGGTGGATCCAGATTCTGGCGCCCTGCTCGCCCGCCTGGAGATCCTGGAGACCCTGCCCGAGGGCCTGCGCGCTGTGCGCGTTCATGGCGGCGACCATGACCTGGATTGGGATGAGATCGACCGCATCGGGCGCCTGCCCCTACCGCCCTACATCGACCACCGCGCCGCCGCCGAGGATGAGACCCGCTACCAGACTGTCTTCGCCGCCCGGGATGGCGAGGCCGTGGCCGCCCCCACGGCGGGCCTGCACTTCACGCCCGAGCTCATCGACCAGCTCCAGCGCCAGGGCTGCGGCTGGAGTCCCGTGCGCCTGCACGTGGGCCTCGGCACCTTCCGGCCCATGAGCGCCGAGCGCCTGGAAGACCACGCCATGCACGAAGAGCGTTTCGAGATCCCCGAGGCCACGGCCACAGACCTGGAGAGCGTCATCCAGCACCGGAGCCGTCCCCTCCTCTGCGTGGGCACCACCTCGCTGCGCACCCTCGAAGGGGCCTGGGACGGTGGGCGCCTGGCCCGGGCGGGCTCCACCCGCATCTTCATCACACCCGGCTACAAGCTCCGCACCGCCGATCACCTGCTCACCAACTTCCACCTGCCCGAAAGCACGCTCTTCGTGCTCATCGCTGCCCTGCTGGGCCTCGAGGTCGCCCAGGCAGCCTACGCCGAAGCCATCCGCGAGCGCTACCGCTTCTTCAGCTACGGTGACGCCATGCTGATCCTTAACGCACGGGCCTAGCTTCTGTCCGGGGGTTCCGCGCGCCCTCGCGGCAAAGCCGCTCGCGGGCTAGAGATAGTCCACAAACTGATGGATGACCGGAATCCGGTTCTTCTTGCCCTTGGTGGCCTGCAGGATGCTCGTCACCGACATGCCCAGGCACCAGAGCAGCCAAAGCGGCAAAATAAACCGGGTCGAGAGCGTGCCGAAGATGGGGAAGAGCCCCACAAAGATCATGGCCAGGGTCACCACGCACTCGGCGAAGGCCAGGATGACACCCTGGCGGGCATGCCAAAGCAGCTCAGTGTCCTCGCGGTTCCGCATGTAGGGCAGGAAGGCCCAGGGCCCTGCATAGCAGAGGATCAGGTCTCGCAGGCGCTCCCCTACGAAGAGGGGGGTCGGGACATCCAGGGACACGGCAACCTCCGCATCGAGGATAGCGCAACGGACTTCAACCATAGAATCCCATGTCGGGTCAGTGATTTTACCTGTTGTGACCTTGACCTAAGAAAATCCCCGCCCATCCTGGTCCCATGCCCCTTTGGAGAACCATGCGCCCGACTTTCCTGCCGGTTCTCCTGATCCTTCTCTATGGCTGCGGCGGCGGGGGTTCCTCCGCCCCGGCTCCCACGCCCACACCCACACCGACCCCCACCACCACCTGCCCCATTTCAGTTGCCAAGACCAATCCCAGCTTCGCCGTTGACATCGTTCCAGCCCTTCAGAGCAGCTGCGGTTCTGCGGCCACCAGCTGCCACGGCGGCGCCGCCCCCACCGGGCACGTGATGTATTCCGGCACCCCGGCCCAGATCTACACCCAACTGGTGAACGTGGTGCCCGCCAACGCGCCTGCGGGCGGGGGCTGGGTGCTGGTGAAGCCCAGCGACCCCACCCATTCCTGGATCCTGGAGAAGGTCACGAAGGATCAGCCCGGCGGTTCGGGCTACGGAACCCGCATGCCCCAAGCAGCCCCCAACCTCTGCCAGCCCACGGTGGACACGCTCACGGCCTGGATCAACGCCGGGGCTTTGAACAATTAGAGGAGCCAACCATGGCAGATCTCAGCCCCATCAGCAGCTGGACTCTGGCCGACGTCCAGCACTTCGGACGGCGGGCGGGCTTCGGCCTCAACCCCACGGACGCCGCCAGCCTCCAGGCACTGGCCCCTGGGGCCGCCATCGACGCCTGGATTGACGGCACGGGCACCTCCTATGATGCCACGGCCTTCACGGCGGACCTGGGCAGCGCGGACGTGGTACTGGAACCCCTGGTAACCGCCAACATCGCCGTCACCGGCAGCGTGGACGTGCCCGCCGTGGCCGCTCCCCACGCCTTCCTCTGCCAGGGGGCCGACACCTGGCGCAACAACCTGAACACAGCCCAGGCGCTCTGGGCCTGGCGCATGCAGCACAACCCGCACGCCTTCGAGGAGCGCCTGGCCCTGTTCTGGCACAACCTCTTCGCCACAGGCTGGCACAAGGTCGACAACACGGCCCTCATGCTCAAGCAGATCCAACTCTTCCGCAGCCAGGGCCTGGCCAAGTTCGATGACCTCCTGGTCCTGGTGAGCAAGGATCCAGCCATGGCCATCTGGCTGGATTCGGTCCTGAACTACGCCTCTGGCACCAACATCCCCAACGAGAACTACGCCCGTGAGGTCATGGAGCTCTACAGCCTGGGTGCCGACAACGGCTACAACCAGACCGACATCACCCAGTTGGCCCGGGCCCTCAGCGGCTGGAGCTTCACCTTCGCCGAGGCCGACTACATCACCAATCCCACGAACCCCGGCCAGAAGTACCCTGCGAATGCCCACTTCAAGGTCTACGACGGCACCAGCATCTCGCCAGACACGCGCGTTTACTGGGGCGGCGCCGCCACCCTCAGCTACAACCAGCACGCGACAGGCACCATCAGCCTTTTCGGGCAGACCCTCCCAGTTACCGACACCACCAACGGCTGGGCCAAGGGCGAGAACGCCATCCGCAGCATCATCAGCCAGAAGGGCCCCAACTGCGCCCAGTTCCTGGCCAAGCGCCTGCTCACGCACTTCGTGACCGCCGCCTACACGGCCCAGGATCTGACGGATCTGGCCACCTTCATCCAGACCTCGGCCTTCGACTTGCGGGTGGTGCTGAAGGCCCTTTTGAAATCCAACTATTTCTTCAGCGCCGCTAACCGCTACGCCCTGGTGGAGGGACCCGTCTCCTGGCTGGTACGGGCCGCGCGCATGCTCTGTCCCACGCTGACTGCCGCCGCTGCCCAGACCCCCAGGGGTTTCCCCGCCTGGCGTCTGGTGACGAACAGCGCCACCACCTTCGATCAGATGGGTATGAAGCTGCTGGATCCCACGGGCCCCAACGGCTGGAAGGAGCATGCGGCCTGGTTGAACAGCAACACCATGCGCTACCGCACCAAGGCCGCCGCGGCCCTGGCCCTGGCTGAAGCCCGCTCCTACAACGGCGTCAGCTACCCCCTCTTCCCCACCTTCCTGACGACCGACTGGTTCCCCGTGGCGCCCACCACTGCCCAGGCCGTCTACGACCGCCTCGTGGCCCTGCTGCAGCCCGGTCCCCTCCCCGCCGCCGTATCGTCCGCCTGGCTCACCGCCCTCTGGCCCACCACCTTCACCTGGGATGCCACCTCCCAGACCAAGGCCCGGGAACTGGCCTTCCTCATCCTCTGCTCGCCCGCCGGCCAGCTCTACTAACGGGGAACGCCATGACCACGCGACGCGAATTCATCCAGACCCTGGGCGCCACCAGCGCCTCCCTCGCGGGCCTCACGGCCTGCGGTGGTGGCGGCAAGAGTACGGGCACCACGCCAACACCCACCCCGACACCCACCCCGACACCCACTCCCCTGCCCATGGCGCCCATCCTGGTGATCGTGAACATCGACGGCGGCTATGACTGGCTCAATGTCATGCCTCCCAATGCGGGCACGAACCTCAGCGTGTACCAGACCAAGCGCGCTGTCCTGGGCATCACCGACGGGGCCCTCCTGACGGACCTGGGAGGTGGCATGGCCCTCAACAAGGACCTCACAGGTATGGACGTCCTCCATGCCGCAGGGCACGTAGCCTGGATTCCGGGCATCGGCATGCCCAACCCCAACCTCTCCCACTTCACCTCCATCGACCTCTGGGGTCAGGGCGCCGCCATCCCCGCAGGCACCGGTTGGCTGGGCCGCTTTGCGGACACGGCCTTCAGTGCCACGGGTGATGTGCTCCGGGGCCTCACGGTGACCTCAGACCTCCCAGTGATGCTCAAGGGTTCCACCCGCAGCTTCGTGTCCATCACCAGCGGCGGGGGCTACGTATTCCCCGCCTACCTACTGAGCGGCAGCGCCGTGACCGACGCCACCACCCTGGAGACCGGCTGGGGCAATGCCCTCACGGCCAGCAGCTCCGACCCCGGCTACCTATCCGCCGCGTCCGCAGGCAAGCTCTTCTACGACGCGCAGAACAATCCGGCTTTCGGCACGGGTGGCACGCTCACGGCCCGCACGCCCACCGTGCCCTACCCGGGCGATACGGCCTACCCGATCACCAAACTTAGCGGCGCGGCCCTCAGCAACAGTCTCAGCAACCAGTTCAAGCTCATCGCCCAGATGATCGCGGCCGGCCTGCCCAGCCAGGTCTACTTCGCCCGCCTCAGCGGATGGGACACCCACAGCAATCAGGCCGTGGACCACCCCAACCTGCAGCGGGCCCTGGGCGGCTCCATCAAGGCCTTCTACGACGATCTGGCTTCTATCACCACGACCTCGGGCGTGGCCCAGGACCGAGTGATGATCCTCGGCTACAGCGAGTTCGGCCGCCGGGTCCAGGAGAACCTGTCCGGCTCCAACAACGCCGGCACCGACCACGGCACCGCCGGCCTCTCCTTCTGTGTGGCCAAGGCCCTCAAGGGCGGGATCTATGGTGGCTACCCGGATCTGAGCAGCCTGGACTCAAACGGCAACATGAAGTTCACCACCGACTTCAGGAGCCTCTACGCCACCGTCCTCGAACGCTGGCTCGGCCAGGCCGCCACGACCACAGACACACTGCTGGGCAGCACCTATCCGCGGTTGGGATTTCTTTAGACGATGAAAACCAGCTGTACATCCCAATTCCCATTTTGTCCAACTGGAGTCAAACAGAATTGCCTAGGTACGTTTAAGCCAGGCCCCCGGCCAGTGCGTGATGTTCTGGTCCAGGGAACTTTCATTGAAGGGCCAGGCCGGTTGTTCGAGGACGAATTCCGGATGCTTCACTAAAAAATCCCGCGCCGCAAAAGTGGGATTGTCTGTTGCCCAGGTGGGAACGCCGCGAGGCACATCTGCCAGATCCCACATGATTCCATCAGTGGCCACGATGTAGGAACCCGCCGTCACCAGGGGCGCATAGGCCTCAAGCTCACTGGTCACATGTGTGTAGGTATGGTTGGAGTCCAGAACGACTAGCACCTTTTCATCGGGCTTCACGAGCGCCTTCACGCGCGCAACGATGTCCGGGTCCGTCGAGCTGCCCTCAATGAGCGTGATGCGATCATTCATGGGGTGCGCCTCGATGGCGGCGCGATTGTGGGGCCGGATCTCGATGTCGATCCCAATGACACGGCCATGGTCCATTGCCCGACACAGGCTGGAGTAAAACACCAGAGAACCGCCATGGGCCACCCCTGTTTCGATGATCAGATCCGGTTTCACCTGGAAAATCACCTCCTGGATGCGAATCATGTCCTCGGGCAACTGGATGACAGGCCGGCCCATCCAGCTAAAGGTGTATGGATACTTCTGGTCCCAGCCCACCCGGACCCACTGTCGCGTGATTGCCTCGAAGGCCTCCTTGCAGTAGAGGTCCAGAAGGCGTGTCTGTCCGGCCTCTTCCAGCTTGAGGGTTCTGGCTTCCGTATCTAGGATGAGCCTCATGATTCACTCCAATCCAACAGGTCAACAGCAATACCGAGGAGGCTGGCGGCAGGATCTATGAGATTGGCAAGTGTGGCCCCCTTGGCTCTCACGCCCCACGATGCCAGCTTTTCGCGAATCGTCGATTCGAAACAGCTACTCAGCGGTATCCAGCACTCCATCATTGAGCCCCCGTGGCTGCACGCACGGTCTGCTCCAGCCCCTTCCGTAGGGTTAGCTGGGGCTGCCAGCCCAAAGACAGAAGCTTGTGGTTCTCCCCAAGGAGCAAGTGCGGTTCCTCTGGCCGCTGAGCGGCAACCCTCAGCATGAGGTCTGGATCCGTTCCCAGCAGCTGTGCCACTTCCCGTATGACCTGTGCCAGCGCCACAGGCTCGCCACTGCTGATGTTGTAGGCCCCATCCGCCCCAGCTTCAAGCAGGGTCAAAAAGCCCTCCGACACGTCCGAAGCGTGAAGGAAATCACGAAGGGTTTGGGTATTCACTGGAAAGGGCGGGTGTTTATTTAGAAAGGCCTCAATTAGAGACGGGATCAAACGTCTTGCGTCCTCGCCGAACCCATAGGGCTGAAAGACACGGCCCCAGGCGCATGGCACCTGATGCAGTCGGCAGATTGCTGTGGATAGGCGCCGTGCTGCATCTTTAGCCGTGCCATAGAGACTGGATGGATTTAGGGGAGTGCTGTCCTCCCGACAGGTGCCCTGGGACCAATCGTACTCGGCGCAGGTCCCCGCGGCCACCACTCCTCTTCCACCAGCTTCACAAAATGCCTCTACCAGCCGATTGGTGGCCTCTACCCACCGAAGGTTAAGGGGTGATGTCCAGAAGGCTCCGTGTTCGGCGAACCAAGCCAAGTGAAGGAGGTGTGTGGCTGATGCAGTCTGGATGAGCCGGGGAAAGTCTGGCGCCTCAAGAAGGTCGACCTGAATGAAGGCCCCGTAGGAGTGGTTCGCTGGCCGAGTCCTACCAAGCAGGACCGTATCGATGCCCCGATGGCGCAAGGCTTCCAGGACATAACCTCCCAGAAACCCATTCGCACCGGTCAGAGCGACTCTCATGGGGCCCCTAGCCGATCCGAAGGGTGGGAACGGCTGTAACGAATTGCCCCCCCCACGCACTGACATATGCCAATTGATCTGTCACCTCATCGCGGAGGTTCCAGGGAAGGATGACAATAAAGTCGGGTCGATGCTCCGAAAGGGCTGCTTCTGGAAAGATGGGGATGCGGCTTCCCGGCAAGTACTTGCCCTGCTTTGCAGGATTCCGGTCCACCACGAAGGGGAGGAGATCGGGACGAATCCCTGCATAGTTGAGGAGGGTGTTGCCCTTGGCAGCCGCCCCATAACCAGCGACTGTCTTCCCCGATTTTCGTGCCTCCAACAGGAAGGCCAGAAACGCATTCTTGATTTCGTCCACCCTCGGTTGGAGGGTGGCGTAGTAGGCCTGATCCACCATCCCTACGCGGGCTTCCAGATCTAGGCAGGCCTTGAGTCGCGAAGAAATCGGCCTCTGGCTGGTTTCTCTCCTCTGTGCATAGATCCTGAGGCTCCCGCCGTGGGTTGTCAGGTGCTCAAGGTCGAAGGGGGTCAGGCCATTTTGGTCGAAAATCCCGTGCAGGGCCGTCATGGACAGATAGGAGAAGTGCTCGTGGTATACCGTATCGAATTGGGCGTTTCGGACCAATTCGAGCAAGTGTGGAAATTCGAAGGTGGCTACGCCCTCCGGCTTAAGGAGGTCTGAGACGCCGAGGAGGAAATCATTGATGTCCGGCACATGGGCAAGGACATTGTTCGCTACGACCAGATCTGCCTGTTTTCCGGATGCGGCTAGTCTTGAGCCCAGCTCCCGAGTGAAGAAAGCCTGGATGATCTCAATTCCCTTATCACGGGCGGCCTGAGCCGTGTTGGCCGTCGGCTCGATTCCAAGGCAATGAATTCCGCGCGACTTCACATACTGGAGCAGATAGCCATCATTGGCAGCGAGTTCGACCACCAGAGACTCATGACCCAGGTTGAACCGTTCTGCGGTGACTCGAACGTAGTCCTCGGCGTGCTTCAGCCACGTCTCCGAATAGGAGCTGAAATAGGCATAGTCAGCGGTGAACAGTTGTCCCGCATCAACCACATCCTCCGTCTGGACCAGCCAGCACTTGTTACAGACCAGGACCTTCAGGGGAAACCAGGGCTCAGGATCATGGAGGCTCAGGTCGGTCAGGTAGGCGTTGGAGTGCGGTGCCGAACCCAGATCGAGGAATGGGATCGTCAACTCAGTGCGGCAATGGCGGCATTTCATACTTGGAGCCCTGGGAAATCCTGCGGAATGAAAGCCCAGGCCTGATCCCTCTCCGACATTTCGCCGATCATGCAGGGCCACGAAATTCCCAGTCTGGGGTCCTCGGGGTGAATCCCTCCCTCGGCTTCCGGATGGTGCGCTTCGGAGTGCAAGTAGAGCATTTCACAGTCAGCCGTCAGGGCCTGAAAACCATGAGCAAAGCCCCGGGGGATGACGAGGCTGGTGAGGTTCGATTCAGACAGGACGACCCCCTTCCAGGACAAAAAGGTGGGGGAATTCTCCCGCAAATCCACCGCTACATCGTAGACCTCTCCCTTTAGACAGGTCACAACCTTGATTTCCGCGTGCGGTGGATGCTGGAAATGGAGCCCCCGGAGAGTCCCCTTGTGCCGGGTGTGGGTGTGGTTGATCTGGCTCACAGGCTGTGGAAATCCGGCATCCTTGAACACATTCGAGCAGAACAGCCGAGAGAAGGATCCTCGGTGGTCCTCAAGGATCCACCTCTGGATGATTTTCAATCCAGGCAGGCCACCGTCTCTGATGTCGAACCTAGGAGAGGTCATGGCCGCCCACGGGTGGTTGGGGCCATTCGGAATGGCTCTGGATTTGCCTCAAGGTGAAGTCGGTTATGTCCACCCCCTGCCTCCAGGCGAGGTGCCACGCCAGCGTTTTCTCAAGCGCCGTATCAAGGCCCCAACGCGACCGCCAGCCTAGCTGCTGCCGGGTTTTACTGCTGTCCAACAAAAGGGTGGACGCTTCATGGGGATGGGCCTGCCCGGAGACATCAGGCCGCCACTGGAAGGATGGGGCCAGTAAGGCAAGACCATTGAGGACGGCCTCCACGGACTGCGCGCTGCTCTCGGCGGGTCCAAAATTCCAGGGGCCGGAATGGACCTTGCCTTCACGATGCAGGCATTCCGCCAGCAAGAGGTAGCCGGAGAGCGGCTCCATTACGTGCTGCCATGGGCGGATGGACTTAGGCGCCCGTATTTCCAGAGGGGCGTTCGCATCCAGCGCCCGGAACGCATCTGGAAGGAGCCGGTCGGCGGCCCAGTCGCCACCTCCAATCACATTCCCGGCACGGGCAGTGGCCACAGCAACACCTGCCGATTCGAGAAAGGATTGCCGGTAGGCGTCGGTAACAAGCTCTGAACAGGCCTTGCTGCATGAATAGGGGTCACTTCCCCCCAGCCGGTCATTTTCTCGGTAGCTCCAGGGCCACTCGCGGTTTTCATAGCACTTGTCGGTAGTGACATTGACGACGGCGCGAACGGTGGGGCAACCGCGAATTGCCTCCAGGAGGTACACCGTGCCAAGTACGTTAGTAGTGAAGGTCTCGATGGGCTCAGCGTATCCACGGCGGACCAGGGATTGCGCAGCAAGATGGAAGACGATCTCGGGTTCTGCCCGCCTGACCGCATCCACCAGTGCTACGTGATCGGAAAGATCTCCCAGTGTGTGCCCAGCCAGCTTCTGTTCGACTCGCGCGACATCGAACAGGCTCGGCTGCGTAGGTGGGGGAAGGGCATAACCGAAGACCTTGGCCCCCATCGAATCCAACCAGAGTGACAGCCAGCTCCCCTTGAACCCGGTATGGCCGGAGACGAAGACACGCCTGCCTCTCCAGAAGGAGGGGCTCAGTCCCAAGTTTTCCACGGGGCCACTCCTTGTTGCCAAAGGGCTTCCAGCTGATTCTTGTCTCGGAGTGTATCCATCGGTTGCCAGAATCCGTGATGTTTGAAGGCCATGAGTTCGCCAGCCGAAGCCAACTCGATCAAAGGTTCACCTTCCCACGATGTGGAGTCATCTTCGATGTACTTCAGACAATCCGGCGAGAGGGCGAAGAAGCCCCCGTTGATCCAGCCTCCATCTCCTCGTGGTTTTTCAATGAACCCTTGAACGCTTTCTCGGTCGAGCACCAAAGATCCATACCGGCCTGGAGGTTGGACCGCGGTGATGGTGGCCTTCTTGCCATGGGATTGATGAAATTCCAGCAGTGCTTTGATGTTGATATCAGAGACACCATCGCCGTAGGTCAGACAGAAGGATGTCTCGTTCTCCACATAGGGAGTGATCCGCTTCAGGCGCCCACCCGTCATCGTGTCGGCCCCCGTATCCACAAGGGTAACCCGCCAGGGTTCGGCGTGTTTTTCATGCACTTCCATCCTGTTTTCCTGGATATCGAAGGTAACGTCGCTCATGTGGAGAAAGTAGTTTGAGAAGTACTCTTTGATCATGTAGCCCTTGAACCCCAGGCAGACTACAAATTCATTAATCCCGTAGCGTGAGTACATCTTCATGATGTGCCAGAGAATGGGGCGGCCACCGATCTCAATCATTGGTTTTGGTTTCAGGTGAGTCTCTTCACTCAATCTGGTCCCAAGCCCTCCCGCGAGAATGACGGCTTTCATAATGCATCCCCCGAAGCGAAAGTGGGTGGGCCCTCGACTGCTTCACCAGCAGGGACCTCCTGCTGCCTCCAGCGCTCAAACATGGCACGGTAGGCTGCCTCGAAGCCACGAGCAAAGCCAGGCCCATCCATCAAGGGTGAGTTCTGCATGCGCTCCCGCATCCCGGTCCGGAGCTCACTCAACCTTTGGCCATCACCGGCGAATTGACAGGCCTTTTCG
>CAIWKE010000021.1 GCA_903913215.1 uncultured Holophagaceae bacterium | reverse complement strand
GGGTCTTGAATGTGTCCGCAAGGGTGATGATGGCCTTCAGCTCCTCCTCGGGGTGCTCCCAGGTGAGGAGGAAGTCCTTCTCGAAGAGGTCGGTGTTCAGGGCCTGGAAGGCCCGCAGGTTGTCGGCGAGGCTCGTCATGGGTGCTCCTTGAAGGGTGGCGGGAGTCGGAAGGGGTGGGTTCTAGGCTTCGCTCTGGGCCGTGGCCACAGCGGATTCGGTCTCTGCCTCTTCGAGGCTGTGGATCTTGTTGAAGAAGAGGTTCAGCAACACCGCCACGATGGAGGCCAGGAGGATGCCACTCTCCAGCAGCGGCCCCAGGGCCTTGGGCATCTGGGAGAAGAACTTGTCCGCCACCAGGGGGATCATGCCGAAACCGATGCTGATGGCCACGACGAAGAGGTTGAAGCGGTTGGTCTGGAAATCCACGCCGCCCAGGATGCGGATGCCCGTGGCGCAGACCATGCCGAACATGACGATGCCCGCGCCGCCGAGGACGAAGGGAGGCACCGAGGCCACGATCACCGCCAGCTTGGGCAGGAGGCCCAGGGCCAGCAGGATCACGCCGCCAGCGGCGCAGACGAAGCGGCTGCGAACGCCGGTGACGCCCACCAGGCCCACGTTCTGGCTGAAGGAGGTGTAGGGGAAGGTGTTGAAGATGCCGCCAATGAGGGTGCCCAGGCCATCCACCCGGAGGCCCGCGGTCAGATCATCCTGGGAAATTTTCTTGTCGGTGATGTTGCCCAGAGCCAGGAACATGCCCAGGGACTCGATCATCACCACGATCATGACGATGCACATGGTAATCAGGGCCACGAGGTTGAACTTGGGCCAGCCGAACTGGAAGGGACGCACGACGGCCACCCAGGGAGCGTCGTGGAGGCCCGCGAAGCTGACCTTGCCGAAGGCAGTGGCCACCAGGGTGCCCACGATGATGCCCGACAGCACGGCGACATTGGCCAGGAAGCCCTTCACGAAGCGGGTGATGCAGAGGATGAAGACCAGCACGAAGAGGGCGATGCCCAGGTTCAGGGGCGCGCCGTAGGCGGGGTTGGGGATGCGGACCCCAGCGGACATGATTGTGGGATTGCCACCGGCAGCCCAGTTCACGCCCACCCGCATGAGCGAAATGCCGATGACGGTGATGATGGTGCCCGTGACCACCGGCGGGAAATAGGGCAGCAGGCGGCTGATGAGCGGGGCCACCAGGATGCCGAAGAGGCCCGCGCCGATGACCGCGCCGTAGATGCCCAGGAGGCCCAGGTCAGGATTGCCAGCCATGACCACCATGGGGCCCACGGCTGCGAAGGTGACGCCCATCATCACCGGCAGGCGGATGCCGAACTTCCAGACGCCGAGGGCCTGGAACAGGGTCGCGATGCCGCAGGCGAAGAGGTCCGCATTGATGAGCTGGGCCAGCTGCTCCTTGGGGAGCTTCAGGGCCCCGCCGATGATGAGGGGCACGGCTACGGCGCCGGCGTACATCACCAGCACGTGCTGGATGCCCAGGAGGCTGAGCCGTCCCGGAGGCAGCATTTCGTCAACAGGATGAATGGCGGGCGAAGTAGACATGGACTGGTCTCCTCGGGCTCGGGGCTGCAGCAGGGTTGCAGCTGATTGATGACGACCCGGGAATGAATCTAATTACTTTTTTGCGATGGCGCAATAATTTTTTAACTACCAACTGAAAATTTTTATCTGTTTTGAGATCCAGTCTCCCCGGGCTGGTCCCAGGCCCCGAAGTTTCAGCGTTTCTCAGTCCCCGGGAGCGCTCCCCAGGGCCATCTGCCAAAGCCCCAGAGGCTCCTGGGGCATGAGCCACTCGGAGACCACAGGTCGCCGGGTCCAGGCGCCCATCTCCAGCTCCTGGTCCAGCTGCCCAGCCGCCCAACCGGCGTAGCCCAGGAACAGCCGGAAGCGGCCCAGGGGATTCCCTAGCAGCTCCTCCAGCAGGTCCTTGCGATGGCTCACGAAGTGGGTGAGGTCCACTACCGTGTCCTCCTCCTCGGGCAGGCCCCCCTGTACCAGGAGAATGCCCCGCTGGGGGTCCACTGGCCCGCCCCGCCAGGCCGTGGCCTCCTCGGAACCCTGGAACAGCATGGCGCCCTCCTGGCTCACTTGGGCCAGGCTCAGCGGCAGGGGACGGTTGAGGATGAGGCCCAGAGCCCCTTCCTCGTCGTGCTCCACGATGAGCACTACGCTGTGCAGGAAGTTGGGATCCAGGAGCGCGGGGCTGGCCACCAGGAGGCAGGGAGCTTCGTAGGACATGATGGAGAAGATCATAGCAAGCTAGGCTGGAGGGATGGCGACTCCCCTGCCCTCCCACCTCGGCGCCCTTCGCGAAGGCTTCGCCCTGCTCCGCCGCCACCCGGCCCTCAGCCTGGGCCTGGCGCTGCTGGCCACAGCCCTCGCCCAGCTGGGACCGGCCCTGGAAATGGTGGCCAAAGTGAGCCCCAGTCCAATCACTCAGCTGGTCTTCGGTATGGTGGGCCTGCTTCCCATGACCATGTATTTCCATCCCTGGCTGCAGGCCCGGCTGGATGCAGAAGCGCTGAACCAGCCCGGGAATCCAGCGGCCACTTGGCAGGCCACCTTCGACACCAGGTGGCTCAAGACCTTCCTCCTGGTCGTGGGCCTTGGCGTTGCTGTCGGCCTGGGGGTGGCCCTCTTCGTTCTGCCCGGCATCATTGTGCTGACCCTCTTCGGCTGGGCCCCTCTGCGCATGTTGCTGCGGGGGGAGGATCTCCTGACCTCCCTGCGCTGGAGCCAAGCAGCCATGGTCCGGCACTGGCCCCGCATCGTGCAGGCCGTGTTGGCCATCGCGCTGGTGGTGCTGGTCTACATGACTGTGGCGGGTCTGGCCATGAACAAGCTCCTGCCAAACCTTGACTCCGACCAGATCCCGAGCGCCCTCCTGCGTCTGAAGCACCCGGCCTTCTGGGTCTTCAACCTGCTGAACAGCCTGCTGAATGTCTGGATGACCTGCACCCTGCTGGCGCTCTATCAGCGTTTGGAGGCCAGCCTGCAGAACCCAGTCGGCTCCTGATCAGCCGCAGGATCGCACAGCCGGGTCTGGGAGGCACACGTCGCAGCCCCGGATGGCCGCGCCGATGCCCAGGAACTCGATGTCGGGACTTAGGAGACCCGGCTTGAGTGGCTCCTCACGCATGAGGTCCGTGGTGAGGTATTTCTTGTTGCTGTCGCTCAGCACCGTCACCACCACTGCCTCGCGTCCCAGCCGGTCCTGGGCCATGAGGGCGGCCAGCAGGTTGGCCCCGCTGCTGATGCCCACACCCAGGCCCCGCTCCGCCAGCTTCTGCGCCATGAGGATGGCATCGCCATCGTCCACGGAGAGGATCTCGTCCAGCTGGTCCAGGTGGACGATGGCGGGAATGAATTCGTCGGAGATGCCCTGGATGCGGTGCTTGCCGATCTTGTGCCCCGTGCGCAGGGTGGGCGAGTTGGCGGGTTCCACGGCATGGACCAGGATGGTGGAGTCCAGGCCCTTGAGGTACTGGCCCACACCCATGACCGTGCCGCCGGTACCCACGCCTGCCACGAAGGCCCGGGCCTTCAACCCCAGGGTGCCCAGCTGAGCCACGATCTCCGGCCCCGTGGTACGGGCATGGGCCTCGACGTTGGCCACGTTGGCGAACTGGCAGGGCAGGAAGGCGCCGGGGGTCTCCGCAGCCCAGGCCTCGCTGAGCTGGATGGAGCCAAGGAAGCCGCCTTCGGCGGCGCTCACCAGGCGGATGGCGGCGCCGAAGGAGCGGATCAGGTCCTTGCGCTCCTGGCTCATCCAGTCCGGCATGAAGATCGTCACCGGGTGGCCCAGGGCTCGGCCCAGGGCGGCAAAGGAGATGCCCGTATTTCCGCTGGTGGCCTCCGCGATGGGAGCTCCGGGCCGCAGGGCACCGGAGGCGTGGGCCAGGCGCAGGATGTGCAGTGCCATGCGGTCCTTGATGCTGCCCGTGTAGTTGAAATGCTCCGCCTTCGCGTAGATGCGCCGGGCTTCGCCGCGGACCCGCAGGTCCAGCGCCAGCAGGGGCGTGTGCCCCACCAGGCGGCTGAGGGTATGGAGCATCTGCGGGATGTCGGTCATGGGCTGCTGTCCTTTTCCCCAAGGTTCTCACAGCCCCGGGGGACCGTTCACCCATCCAGTTCAGAAGCCGCCACCCCTTTACGATTCGTCATCCAGGTAGCCTGGGTCCTCCAGCTCCACCAGCTCTCCGGCTTCCAGGCGCCGCCGCTGCTCCCCATCCAGCTGCAGCTCCAGCCAGCGCGGATCGCTGCGGCTGTTGAAGAAATGGGCTGAAGGCTCCGCAGCCTCGAAGGCCTCCCGGCTGGGCCAGAGGTGCACCCAGCCCACGTGGTTGATGCGGGCCAACATCTTCACGTGCAGGGCCCTCCGGCGAGGCCGTCCTTGCGGAGCACCGAGACCGCATGGGTCAGCAGGGGCCAAGCCAGCTGGATCTGCTCCAGGGCCGCCGCTGGGCGCCCCGAGAGGTTGAGGATCACGGTGCCCCCGGCGATGCCACAGACGGCGCGGCTGGCGAAGGCCAGGGGGTGGCCGCCTTTGGCTCGGATGAGCTCGCAGATGCCCGGCGCCTCCCGCTCGATGACCCTGCGCGTGGCCTCGGGCGTGGTGTCCCGGACCCCAAAGCCCGTGCCCCCACAGGTGAGCACGAGGGGCAGGCCCTGGGCCACTGCGCCTCGGAGGTCCCGCTCCAACTGGGCGGGATCGTCAGGCATGAGGGCCGTGCTCACGGCAACGACCCCCTGGCCCTTGAGCCAGGCGACCAGCAGGGGCGTGGACTGGTCCTGGTATTCGCCCCGAGAGGCCCGATCCGACAGGGTGATGAGGTGCACACGGTCCATGCCAGAGTCTCCGGGAAGCGCTTCCCTTCCGAGAATGCCACAATGGAGCATGGCCGATGCATCCGAGTCCACCCCCGTTCGCCCTGGCGCCGCCCTGGGCCTCCTGGGAGGCGGACAGCTGGGCCGCATGTTCACCCTAGCCGCCCGCAACCTGGGCTTCCGGGTCCACGCTCTGGACCCCGGCCACGACTGCCCTGCGGGCCAGGTGGCGGACCTGGAGATCCGGGCCGCCTACAACGACATCTACGCCGCCCAGGCCCTGGCCCGGGGTGTGGACGTGGTCACCGTGGAGTTCGAGAACATTGCCGCGGAGACGCTGGAAGCCGTAGCCCACCTGCGCCCCATGCACCCTGGCGCCCACGTGCTCCACACGGTGCAGCACCGCCTGCGTGAGAAGCGCTTCCTGGCTGACCATGGTTTCCCCGTGACGCCCTTCCGGGAGATCAACACCGAGGCCGACCTGTGCGCAGCCGCAGCGGCCCTGGGCTTCCCCTCTGTGCTGAAGACCGCCAGCTTTGGCTATGACGGCAAGGGTCAGACGAAGCTCCTGGCCCTTTCCGACATCCCCGCGGCCTTCGAAGCCCTGGGCGGCCAGCAGGGCATCCTGGAGGCCTGGGTGCCCTTCGAGCTGGAGTGCAGCGTCATCTGCGCCCGCGCCCCCCAGGGAGAGACCAGCGTCTGGCCCGTGGCGGAAAACGCCCATGTGCGCCACATCCTCGACACCACGGTCTTTCCCGCCCGCATCCCGGACTCTGTGGCCCAAGGGGCCCAGGCCATGGCCCTGGATATCGCCCGCAGCCTGGACGTGGTGGGCATGCTCACCGTGGAGTTCTTCCTCAAGGCCGGAGGCGAGTTGGTGGTGAACGAGTTGGCGCCGCGCCCCCACAACAGCGGTCACGCCACCATCGACGCCTGCGTCACCAGCCAGTTCGAGCAGCAGGTGCGCGCCGTCTGCGGTCTGCCCCTGGGCGACACCACCCTGCTCCGCCCCGCCGCCATGGCCAACCTGCTGGGAAACCTCTGGCCCGCCCAGGGCGAGCCCGCCTGGGAGCGCCTGCTGGCCTTCCGCGATGTAAAGCTGCACCTCTACGGCAAGACCGAGGCCCGCCCCGGCCGCAAGATGGGCCACCTCACCGCCCTGGCCGACACCCCCGAAGAAGCCCTGGCCAAGGTGCTGGCGGCACGGGCGGCGCTGAAGGACTAGGACCAGCCCCCGGACTCAGCGCCGCGCCCAGGCCAACACCCACAGCAGACCCAGGATGGAGAGGGCATCCCGCTCATCGGGATCCAGGCGGTCATTGCGAAGGGCCAGTTCCTCGGGGCCCGGCCCGCGCATGACCACTCGGTGGGTTTCCTGAGTGGGATCCTCCAGCATGACCCAGTCCGGCGCCGTTCGGCCCACCACGGCCGCCCCGATCCGAGGTACCCCGGCCTTCCACCGGACTTCCAGGGGCTCCCACAGTCCGGCGTTCATCACCTTCCATCGCCCTTCGGCGGGCAAGCCCGCCAAGTCCAGCACTGCATCCCGATCTAGAAATCGCACCAACAGCCGGGCCCGGGGTGGCGGCAGGGGCTCGGGCTTCCGGCAGCCGAGGCCGCCTAGCACCAGCAACGCCACGATCACCCACCGCATGGCCGCCCTCCCCCGTCATTCTAGGCTTTTCCCCTGCAGGCAGAAGGCACCTTTGCGCGCAGCCTCGCTACTTCCGGTAATAGCCCCGGATCGCATTCACCACCGCCGCCGCATAGCGTTCCCGGAAGTCTGGATCCCGGAGGTTCGCGGCGTCTTCATCGTTGGTGAGGTTGGCCACTTCGATGAGAGCCTTGGTGGCCCCGGTGCTGTAGCGCAGGACGGCAGGCACCCACTTGCCGCCACCCCGGTAGATGACGTTGCGGATGGGGCGGTTGGCGTGGACGGGGATGTGGTCCTTGTTGAGCGCCTTCAGGAAGGCTTCGGAAAACTGGCGACTGCGGGCCTCGGCCTGGAGCTTTTCCCGGCCCGTGAAGGCCACCCGGGCCGAGCGCTTGGCCTCGGCCACGTGGCCGGTTTTGGCACCACCCAGGGCGAAGCTGGAAGGCACCAGGGCGGCCCCGGGCACGTAGATCATGGACCCCCGGGCCGAGGGGTGGAGGCTGTCGGCGTGGAAGCTCAGGAAAAGGGTCTTTTGCGCGTCCCCCTTGGCCTTGCGGAAGGCCGCGAACAAGTCGTTGGCCAGCACCCAGCGCAGGTGGACGCTGACGGCGGAGGGGCTCTCACCATCCACCGCAAAGGGGGGCGTGGTGAGGATCTCCGCGGCCCGGCTGGGCTTGGTGATCTCCTCTCGGCTCTTGAAGCCCAGGCCTGGGTAGCGGATCGTGGCGCTCACCTGGGCCTCGGTCTCCTGCTCCAGCAGGCGCCGAACCCGCATGGTGATGTCATAGACGAAGTCGGATTCCCAGAGGCCATTGGCCATGGCCCCAGAGTCCACGCCGCCGTGGCCAGCGTCGAGCACGATG
Organism: uncultured Holophagaceae bacterium; assembly: GCA_903913215.1. Classification (GTDB taxonomy): domain Bacteria; phylum Acidobacteriota; class Holophagae; order Holophagales; family Holophagaceae; genus Geothrix. The sequence continues at coordinate 75,779 of CAIWKE010000021.1, read as the reverse complement.
CGCACACCCTTGAGGGTGGGCCCGGCCTCCACGCGCACGATGCGCCGCACCTCGGCCCGGACCTCGCGTTCCTCGGCCAGCAAGGCACTGCCCTCGGGCTGGAAGGGGTCCGCCAGGAAGTCCAGGGGGATCTTCACGAGCTGGCCCGGCTGAATGGTGCGGACATCGGTGATGCCGCTGCGGTTGGCGATGCGGTCGGCCAATTCCGTGACGCCCTTGGGATCCACCCGATCTGTGAAGCGGATCACGACGCTGGAATAGAGCGCCTCGCCCTTACGGAGGCGGTAGCCCGCATACTTGCCCGCGCCGTCCTCGGCATAGGAGAGCATCCCGCGGAAAGTGGCCACCCGGGCCTCATCATCCAAGTCGTCCTCGGGTCTGGCCCGGTCCAGACCCAGACCAGGGCCACCCAGGTCCACGGAAAGCAGCTTCCGTGGGATGCGCCAGACATCGCCTTCCCGGAGTTTCTCCGGCAGGTCCGGGTTCTCGGTCATGAGGCGGTCGTAGTGCTGGCCGTGGCCCGTAAAGAGGGCCGCCAGGGTCCATACGGATTCCAGGTCCGGATAGAGAACCCGATGCCGGACTTCGTCCTTGCGCCAGAGATCCGCCGGAAAGAAAGCCGCCAGGATCCAGCGCTTCCCCTCGGGGCTGAGGCTTTCGAAGGGCACCCAGCCGCTGGAGGCCACGCCCTTGGCCAGGAAGGCCTTGGGCAGGTATCGGCCCTCGGTGCCAAGGCCCTTCCGGAATTGAAGCCGCAACGCGACGGCCCGCCCTTCCGGGGTCTTGGCATGGGCCAGAGCGGGTGCGGGGTCCCCGGTGGGCTGTGCCACCAGGCCTGGGGTTCCCAGGAGCCCCAGGGTCAGGGCAAGGGCCGGAATCAGCCTTCCCACGGGGCCTCGCCCGTGGCCAGCACTTCCCCAGAACGCCCAGCTCGCACCCAGGCCTGCATGGCCTCCTGCATGGCCTCGGGATCCCCGGAGCGGGCACGGAGGAATAATTTCAGGCGCCGCTCCAGATGTCCGGCCCCTTCTTCCAGCAGGAAGATGCGGTCGTGCAGGCGCTCGTGGGGGGCTTTGCCGGTGCTGGGGGGGAGCTTGAGGGTGCCCATGTCCAGGGTGGCGGCATTCAGGGTGAAGACCCACTCGAGGTCGCCAGACAGCAGGCGCAGCTTCACCTTGGCGGGGCGCATGCCCCGGCTGAGCGCCTCGAATGCCTCCCGGCTCTCGGAGGGATTGCCCTTGCGTAGGGAGATCTCCTTGACCTCGCCCCGCTCGGAAACCAGCTGGATGGCGTCATCAACGAAGCAGCCGGAGCCGTCGCCGTCCTCGCCACTGGCCCCGCCGGCGGTCATGCTCTGCATCCACAACCAGAGGAGAAATTCCTCCCCCAGGAAGCGGCCTTGTTCCATGAGTTCGAGAGGCTTCACCTCAGGCCTCCTCTAGTTCGAGATCCAGCGGATCCATGGCCATCAGGGCCTCTACGGACAGGTCCGGGCAGAGCCGACCCGACAGCACCAGGGGCGCCAGGGGATGGATCTCGCAGCCGAAGGACTTGATAAACAGGGTGCTGAGCACGCCCTGGGTCTTGCTGGACGAGGCGGTGGTCCAGAGAATGCCACCCTTGAGGTCCCAGGCCACCTCGACCACCTTGGGCGTGGGCAGCACCTTACGCAGCAGTTCCACTTTGATCTCGTCGGCCAGGGAGATGCGGGCCTCCTTGCCCACGAAGGCCAGATCCTTCTCCTTCTGCAGGCTCTGCAGCTTGAGATCCACGTGGGCCTTCAACAGGGTCGGAGGCACGCGACGGGTATCGATGCGCAGGCCGAAGACGGCGAAGCGCTCCTGGCTGACCCAGTCCTTGTCCGGCGGAGTGATGAGCGGGTTGCGCCAGTCGCACCAGCCCACGCGCTCTTCTTCGGAGCCATCCTGGAAGGGGCGGAACTGGTCCTGTTCCAGGCCCGCCTGCAAGTCCTTTTCGTCGGGCACGGGGCCCAACACCAGAAAGCGTTTGAGGGACACAGTCCCCTGCAGGATGCTCATGGGGCATCACCTCCGAATAGGCCACGGAACCAGGCCCTGAACCCGGCCCGCCGCTCGCGGGCCCCGGGGTTGGACAGGTCCAAGATGTCACCGGGTGTGGGCAGGGCCAGTCCAGGGTCATTCATGGACAAGACGATGCCAGTGATGTTGTCCCGGCCGCCGTGGGCCAAGGCGGCCTCTAGAAGCCCCTCCAGGCACTGGCGGGGGCTCAGCTCCGGTTCCAGCAATTGGAGCAGTTGGGCGTCCACCACCTCGCCGTAGAGACCATCCGTGCAGCAGAGCAGCCGATCCCCCCGGCGCAGGGCCAGCCGCGAGAGGGCCACCCGCAGGGGCTGAGGCGAACCCAGGGCCTGGGTGATCATGTTCCGATGGGGGTGGGTGCGGGCCTGCTCTTGAGTGAGGGTGCCTTGAGCCACCAGGTCATTCACCAGGGTCTGGTCCACGGTGATCTGGTGGAGGACGCCGCCCCGCAGGAGGTAGGCTCTGGAATCGCCGATCTGAGCCAGGTAGGCGCAGCCCTCCCAGAAAATCAAGGCCGTCAAAGTTGAGCCCATGCCCCGGGCGCTGCGATCCTCATCCGAATAACGCAGCACAGCATGGCTGGCTTCCACCACAGCCAGTTCCAGGGCCTCCAGCAGAGACGCCTCACTGGCCTCGCCGGGGCCCAGGCGCCCCCAGTGGCTGAAGAGGAACAAGGCCAGGGCCGCCAGACCTTCCCGGCTGGCTACCTCACCGGCGGCGGCACCGCCCATGCCATCCGCTACTGCCACCAGCAGGCCGCGTTCGCCCACCCGGAGGGTCTGGGCGGGGCCGTTGATGATGGGCTCCTCGCCATCCAACGCGCTCAGCAGGTAGGCATCTTCATTGTTCTTCCGGACCTTGCCCGGATGCGTGATGGCGGCGTAATTGATGAGCATGAGCTGATAAAGCCCCAGGTGGGGTGGGTTGCGGTGACGAAAGGAAGGCCCTTTCCGTTCATCATAGCGGGTGGAGGGGTGAATCCACGATGGAAGCACCCCGTCCTGGAATCCCTATAGGAGAAAGCCATGACCAATCCGATGCTCGCCGTGGGCGTGGTGGCAGTGCTCTTGGTGATCTATGTCGCATATCGGATCGGAGCGGTGCTCCTGCGGGTCTTCGTCGGCCTCGCCGCGCTGGCTCTGTTAAGCTGGGGACTCTGGACTTTCTTCCATTCCCGAGTCCCAGCCTTTTGAGGAGCAAGCATGGCCGCCATCTCCTGCACCCACTGCGGCGCCGATCTGACCGCCCCCCAGAGCGTGCGCATTGCCGAGTATCAGTTCGGTCGCCTGGAGAAGGTCGACGAGGATCCCGGTTTCAAATACCACTTCGAGCAGGCGGACAACTTCACCATCCTCTGCAACAGCTGCAAGCGCCTCGTCCGCACCCTCCCACTCCCCCGCTAGTTTTTTCAGCACTCAAAGAAAAGGCCCCTTTCGGGGCCTTTTCTTTGAGTGAAGCTCTGCTATTGCCTGAGAACGCGGGGAGTGATGAAGATCAGCAGTTCCACGTTCTTATCTTCCTTGGTGTTGTTGCGGAAGAGGAAGCCAATGAGGGGGATCTTCGACAGGAAGGGCACACCGGTCATGCCCCGGGTGGAGTTCGTGACGTAGACGCCGCCCAGAACCGCCGTGCCGCCATCCCGAACCAGAACCTGAGTCTCGATGGCCTTGCGGATGATGGTGGGGGTGCCATTCACGGTGCGGGTGAAGTCGGCTTCTGCCTTTTCCACCTTGAGATCCATGATGATGGTGCCTTCGTTGGTGATCTGGGGCGTGACATCCAACTGGAGGTTGGCGTCGATGAAGGCCACCGTGATCGCACCGCCCTGGGCGCCGCCCTGGGTGGTGGGATAGGGGATCTTCTCGCCGCTGAGGATGGTGGCCTTCTTGTTGTTCTGGGTCACGACCTTGGGCGAGGAGACGATTTTGAGGGTGCCCTCGGTCTCCATGGCCTGGAGCACCGCATTGATGCTGAAGCGATTGCTGAGGAAGGACAGCCAGAGTTCACCGGCGGGCGCCGTAATGGAAGTGGCGCCGTCCTTGCCGGGGGTCCAACCGATGGAAGCCTGCTGGCCCGAGGCGGGGCTGTTGAAGGCCGTGGTGCCATTCCAGAAGGGCGACGAACTGCCCACCCAGGGCGTGGACGTGGAGGTGCTGGAACCACTGGTCAGGGCCACATTGCCACTATTGGACTGGGGCCACTTGACACCGAACTGCTGCTGCCAATCTTTGTTCGCTTCGACCACTCGGGCTTCGATCTGCACCTGTTGGATCTGGATGTCCAGGGTCTGGAGCAGGTCGTCGATGACGCTGAGGTTCCTGGGCAGGTCCGTGATGATCAAGGTGTTGGTGCGGTCATCGAGGATGGCGGAGCCACGCTTGGTGAGCATCTCCTTGAGGATCTTCTGGACTTCGGAGACCTTCGCGTAGGAGAGAGGCCGCGTAATGGTCTGTAGCTCACCGGCCAGGGCCTTGGTCTCATCCAGCTTCTTGCGCTCCTCCTCTTCCTTCTGCAGCTTGTCAATCTTGGCCACCCGGAGGACACCGTTGGAGATTTCCTTGCCCAGAGCCGCATTCTTCAGCACGACGTCCAGCACCTGATCCCAGGGGGTATCCGTGAAGCGGAATCCGAAGGAGCCCTGGACTTCAGGATCCATGACCAGATTCAGTTTGCCGGTGTCGGCCAGAATCTGCAGGAATTCCCGGATGTCAGTGTTGGAAAGGGCGATGGTGATCTTGGAGCCGGAGTATTTGGCCCGGCCTTCACCCAAAGTGCGGCCGGCAGCCCGAACGGGTCCAGCGGCGGCAGGAGCGGCGTGAGTCTTTTCTGTTTCCACCGGAGCCTGGAGGGCCACCGGAAGCACGGTACTGGCAGCCAATTCCGGAAGTAATTGGAAGGGGCCGCCCATGGAAGGCAGGGGGGCCAGGGCCTTGGCGGCCTTAGGGGCAAGCAGAGGCGCGGAAGTCTGAGCCACCACGACGGGGGGCGGGACCACCACCACAGGCGCAGGCACCAGGGCCTGGAGCACTTCAGGGGCTTGGGCCACTTCCATGAGGGGGGCTGGCAGCGGCGCCGCGGCGGCCATGAGGGGCTGGGATTCAGTGCCCGGCTGGCCTGGAACAGCAATGGACTCCACACGAGCCTGGACCTTGCCATCCCCGGGGCTAAGGTGCAATTCCACCCCATCAGGCGTGGACCCCACGAGCACCTGGGTGCCGGGCAGGACTTCCAGAACCAGGCGGGTGATGGGCCTGGGGGCCACCGCGAACTGGGCGAGCCGGGCCTTCTGGATCAGCGGATGAGTCAGCAGGGCCAACTCTTTCCGGGTGACGGCAGTGCCCCGCTCCACCCCTGGAAGGTCCACCACGACCCGATGTGGGTTGGTGAGCACCTGCACGCCGGGCTGCACGGTCGATCCACTTACCCGGAGGTGAACGGTGGCGCCAGCACCGGTTGATTCGATCGAAGTGGAAACCAGAGTCGCACGCGCGACACTGGCTGCCTCTGCTGAGGGCGATGCAAGGAGGGATCCCGTGTGGATCCCCGCCAGGACTACGCCCCCTGCGACCAGCAAGGAACTCAGGCGAGCATTCATGGATTACCCTCCTCACGCTTGAACGTCTTCGTGATGGTGCGGAACGCGGAACGATTGGTCGTGTTCAATTCCCATTGGTGGAACGTCACACTCTTTTCTGTAATGGAGGTAATCTCTCCATCCTTGAACCGGTGCCCCTGAGGCAACCAGCGGACATTGCCCCGGCTATCCGAGACCACAGCAAAATTCTTGCCCTCTTTACGGATCATGCCCTTCACGGCGATATCATCGAGAAGGTCGAGGGCATCCGAAGAGCGCTCCTCCCGTGGGGCGGAGAAAGGATCCCGTTGGATGGTGGGCTTGTAGGGCACCGCCTTCACTTGGGCCACGTCATCTGGCGCAGGGGGGGTGGGAGCCTGGGCGGTTGGTGCCGAGGCAGGCTTAGCGGGTGCCGGGGCAGGCTTGGAAGGTGCCTGGGCGCACAGCACCGAGACAGCCAGGAGAAAGGTGGAAATCGGGATACGGGTATGCATGATGACCTCAGTCCTCCTTCCCGCTGGCCTTGGGGGCCGCCGCCACTGGCTTCTTGACGGGGTCGGCTGGAGGAGGTTCGGGATTGTAGATGAAGGCACTGATGGTGCACTTCACAGTAGCGGGGTAGGCGCTTCGGGCGTCGGGCTTGCGGGTGATCTCGATGTTCGAGAGATTGATGATTTTTTCGTAACCCGAGATGAGGGAAGCGAACTGCCCGAAGGAGTGATAGCCCACCCGGAATTCGAATTCCACAGGCTTCTCGGTGTAGTAGGTGTCCCGCCGCTCTGGCTTGAGAGAGAAGGACACCTGATCAATGCCGGCGTCATCCGCAATCTTCTTGATCCGGTAGGGTATCTCCCCGTAATCCGTATCCGAGGGCATGATCTTGATCAGATCCTCGATTCGCTTGTCCTGCTTGGCCACTTCCTCGCGCAGTTTTTCGAAGCTGGCCTTCAGGAGGCGTCCCTTGTCGACCTGGTCCTGGAGCACCTTGACGTCCGCGTTGACCACTTCCAAATCCGTTCGCTTGCCGCCCAGGAGGAAATAGACCAAGCCAGCCAGGATGAGGCCTGCCACTGCGCCCACACCGATCTGTTTCTGAAGTTGGGGATTCATGGCCTACCTCAGACGGCGTTCTGGAGTTCAAAGGAGATGGAAAATTCGAAAGACCCAGTGGTGGTCCGCTTGGCTCCCGGGTAATTGATCTTCTTGAACCAGCGGGTCCTGGACTGGAGGTTCCCATAGAAGGCGTTGATGGCCTCGAAGTTCCGGCCCTCCCCATCGATCGTGATGGTGGTTCCCTTCTGCGTGATCTTCTTGAACCAGACGTCATCCGGCAGGCTGTTGGCCAACTCCTCGAGGAAGTGCACCGGCAGCGTCTGCTGGCGCTTGAGGGTGGTCATCACTTCTTCCTTCTTCTGGAGGGATTCCTTCTTCTCCCGGAACTTCTTCTCCAAGGCGATGAAAGGCTCATACTGCTTCTTGTCCCGCTCCAGGTCTGCCTTTTTCTTCTCGGCCCTGGTGAACTCGCCGTTCAGCCAGAGGTAGTACACGCCGCCCAGTGCGGCGATGGCGAGGCCCACCACCACACCTGCGATGGGCAGGCTGGACCGGCTTCCACCCTCGCCTGTATAGACCTGGACGGGCTCAGCCGATGTCTTATCGCCACCCTTTTTGGCGCCAGACTGGGCCAAGGCATCACCAAGCAGGTTGATCTTGATCATCGGTCCCCCTCTTGGCGCATGGCCAGCCCGACAACCACCGCCGCACCACCACCGATTTCACGGACCGTGACGGGGTCCTCGGTCCGGCCATCGACCTCGATGAGCTGGAAGGGATTGAAGCGCTCCACGGAGACCCGGAGTCGATCGCCCAGGACTTCCATAAGGCCATGGATCATGGAACCACCGCCCGAAACCATGACCCGGTCCAGGCGATCCACCTTGAAACTGCTTTTGAAGAAGTCCAGTGTGCGGGTGAGTTCGTCCGCAAAGGCATCGGAGACGGCGTTGATAGACGGCTGGATCTCCTCCGGCTCCCGGCCATCAGCAGCTTGGTTCCGCTTGAGCAACTCAGCGGCTTCCCGGCTGACACCCCAGTCCTCGACGAGCTTCTCGGAGTAGCGACCGCTGCCCCAGGCCATATCGCGCCAGAACACCGACTTGCCGCCAACCATCATCGTGAGGTTCGTGAAAGTAGCCCCCATGTTGACCAGGGCGACCACTTCATCCCGGTTGCCCCCGGAGGTGTTGATCTCGTAGGCATTCTGAATGGCGAACACATCGACGTCCACGACCTTGGGACTGCAGCCGGCCTGAGCCACGCAGCTCACGTAGGCCTCCAGCTTGTCCTTCCGGCAGGCCACCAGGACCACATCCATGTTGCCGTCCGCGGCCCGCTCTTCAATGAGGGAGTAATCCAGCGCGTAGGAGTCCAGCCCCTGTCCGGCAGGGAAGAAGCTTTCCGCTTCCCAACGAACAGATTCCGCCAGCTCAGCTTGGCTCATGAGGGGGAACGTCACTTTTTTGACCATCACCTGCTGGCCCGAGACTGAAATGGCCACTTCTTTGGCTTTGATCTTCTGTTCCGCCAGCACCTGGCGAATGGCCGAGGACACCGCATTGCTGTCCATGATGTCCCCATCCACGATGGCGTCTGTGGGCAGTGCCACCTGGCCCAGCTTCTGGAGCCGGTACCTGATGTTGGAGCCTTTGCCCAACTGCTGGAGTTCACAGACCTTGACCGAACTTGAGCCAATGTCCAAGCCGACAAGACTTTTGGTTTTGCTTCCGAAAAGGCCCACCGGATGCCTCGCTAGGAGAGATTAGGAAAAATATTAGATGTATGGAAGGTTACAGCGCGATTGGACAAGGTCAAGGTTAACTATCTATCTTTCAGTCATCTCCATGCTCCCAACCCACGAGAATGACGGTGATGTTGTCATCCCCCCCGTGTTCCCTTGCGGTATTAATCAATGATTCCACAGCATGTTGGAAGTCATTGGTCCGTCCCGCGATGTCCCAGATCTCTTTGTCACCGATCATTCCTGAAAGGCCATCAGAGCAAAGCAAGAGTCGCTCCGATTTTTCAAGATCCAGTTCCTGGACCTCGATTTCTAGATCGCCACCATTACCAAGAGCCTGAGTAATGACGTTTCTGAAGGGGTGGACCCGGGCCTCGGAGGGGGTCAGGATCCCATTGGCCACCTGCTCGGCCACCCAGCTGTGGTCCCGGGTGACCTGGCGAATGCCCTCGGGCCCCAGGATGTAGGCCCGGCTATCCCCCACGTGGGCGAGGGTGAGCTTCGACTCGTGGAAGAGTCCCGCCACCACCGTGGAACCCATGGTCTCGCGCTCGGGATTGCGCCGGATGTCTTCGGTGATGGCCTGATCAGACAGAAGCAGAGCCACCTTCAGGCGGTTGCCGTCATAGCTCAAGGTGGGATCGTATTCCACAGGCCAGGTGCGGTCCTTCTCCAGGGTCTCCCCCACGAAGCGGGCCACAGTGTCCACCACGATCTGGCTGGCCACCTCCCCGGCCGCGTGGCCACCGAGGCCATCCGCCACCACGAACAAGCTCAGAGCAGCATCAACCAGGAGGCAGTCCTCGTTGTGCTTCCGCACACAACCCACATCGGTAGCGCCTGCAGCAAGAATCCCCATGATCAACCCCTTCCCGTCAACCGGCCCCAGAGGCCCTTGAGTTGATCCACAAGACTCTCTGCGGGTGGGGGAGTGTCCCCCTTTTTTCCTTGCGCCGCATTCATGCCGCTCTTCTGGCCCTTGGCCCCCTTGCTCTGCGCAGCGCGGAGCTTGGGATGGTTCGGAGATATCTCCGTAGCGATCTGGAGGTGCCGCTGAGCTCTGGCTGCCATGCCCAGAGTCTGGAAGTGCTGGAAGAGCCGGATGTGGCTTTCCACATCCTTGGGCGCGAGACGCACGGCGGTCTCCAACGACTTCACCACGGACCGGAGGTCCCCTCCCTCTTTTTCCAGGATGGAGGCCAGCAGTGCGTGATATTTCGGTTTCTGGTCATCCAGACGGATTGCGTAATGGATCAGCGCCCGGGCCTGGTCGACCTTGCCCTCGTCGAAGGCAGCCTTGGCCATGTTGGCCCAATCCTCAGGTGTGCGTTCCTGGGCCGACTCGGGCTCGGCTGTGACTGAACCTTGCTGCGGCGCCTTGGGCAGGGACTGCTGGAGCGACAGCCGCTTGGCGGGGTCTTTCAGGATGCTGAAGGCTTCCGCCAGCTCCCGAAAGCGGGTTTCCGCCTCCACTTTCTCCTCGCCGGTATAACGGTCAGGATGCCACCGCTTCGCGAGGCGGTGGTACGCGGCCTTGATGTCCTCAGGCGAGGCATCCGGGGGAACTTCCAGCACATTGAATGGATTCATGGTCTTCCAGAATAACCCTGCATCCGGATTTCGGAATGGGATGAAAGGACGAGGCTTGAGCACAGGATGGTAGCCTATTTCCAGCCCAAGTGCAGTTCCTGGGAGCGAGATTCAGCATCGAAAGTCCCTCCCGAGGCATTCTTCGGCCTCATCCGCACCAGACTGGAAGCGGCTCAGCCAGGCTGGCACAGTAGTAGATTCGGGAGGCAAAGGCATGAAGGCTGGCACAGCGGTGGATTGGCGCGAAGGGCTCGATGCCGGCGACCTGTCCTCCGAAGTCCTGGTCCGGGCCTCCCTGGAGCGCATGGAGGCCCTGGACCCAGCACTCCACGCCATCCTGGCCACGGATGCTCCCCTCAGCCTGGACCTTGCCCGGCAGGCGGACCGGCGTCTCCAGGCCGGGGAACGCAGTCCGGTCCTGGGCCTGCCCATCGTCCTCAAAGACAACCTGAACTGGACCGGCCTGCCCATGACCTGCGGTTCAAGAATCCTGAAGGGTTACACCGCCCCCTACGACGCCACCGTGGTCCAGCGCCTGCTGCGGGCCGGCGCCGTGCCCGTGGCCAAGGCCAACATGGACGAGTTCGCCATGGGCTCCAGTGGCGAATACAGCGCCTTCGGCGCCGCCCGGAATCCCTGGGACACCAGCCGCGTCCCCGGGGGCAGCAGCAGCGGCTCCATCGTCTCCGTGGCCGCAGGTTACGCGCCCCTGGCCCTGGGCAGCGACACGGGCGGCTCCGTGCGCCTGCCAGCCTCCTTCTGCAACGTGACCGCCCTGCGGCCCACCTACGGCGTGCTGAGCCGCTACGGCCTGGCCGCCATGGCCTCCAGCATGGATCAGGTGGGCCCCGTGGCCGTCTCCGCCGCGGACCTGGCTCTGGCCCTCAGCGTCATGGCCGGCCTGGATCCCCTGGACAGCACCTCCCTGCCCCTGCCCGCCGCCGAGCGCCTGGTCCCCCTTCGGCCCGCCCGCCTTCAGGGGCTGCGCATCGGGCTGCCGGTGGAATACTTCGGCGAGGGGCTGAATCCGGCCGTCCGCGTCCTCCTCGACTCCGCCATCGACCTGCTTCGGGATCAGGGCGCCACCGTCAGGGAAGTCAGCCTCCCCCACACCCGCTACGCCATCGATACCTACTACCTGCTGTGCACCAGCGAGGTCTCCTCCAACCTCAGCCGCTTCGATGGCGTGCGGTATGGCGCCCGGGTTTCCACCGATTGCCTGCCGGACATGATCGCCGAGACCCGGGACGCGGGCCTGGGGGACGAAGTCAAACGCCGCATCCTCCTGGGGGCCTTTTGCCTCTCCAAGGGCTCCTACGATGCCTTCTACCTGAAAGCCATGAAGGCCCGCACCCTCATTGCCCAGGATTTCCTCCGGGTATTCAAGGACGTCGATGTCCTGGCCACCCCCGTGAGCCCTTCCATCGCCTTCCCTTTCGGGGCCCACACCCAGGATCCCCTGGCCATGTACCTGGCTGATGTCTATACGGTACCCACAGCCCTGGCCGGGCTGCCCTGCCTTTCCATGCCCGCGGGCTTCACCGCAGGCATGCCCGCCGGCATCCAACTCATCGGGCCGGCCTTCTCGGATGTGTCGCTGCTGGAAACGGCCCATGCCTTCCAGTCCCTCACCCGTCACCACCTCGAAACCCCACCCCTTTCCGCGTAGGAGCGAATCATGGCCTTTGACGTCGTCATGCCCCAGATGGGCGAGAGCATCGCCGAAGCCACGGTGCTGAAGTGGCACAAGCAGGTGGGGGATGTCATCGCCAAGGACGACACCCTCTACGAAATCAGTACAGACAAGGTCGATGCGGAGATTCCGGCCCCGGCCGGTGGCACCCTGCTGGAAATCCTGGTGGACGTGAACCTCACCGTGCCCGTGGGCACCGTGGTGGCGCGCATCGGGGACGCCTCCGAAAAGCCCGCCGGGAGCGTGCCCCCTGTGGTCCAGCTCCCGACCGCCATCCCGGTTGTGGCCCTGGCCCCAGCTCCCACAGCGGCCCCAGCCCCGCTGGAGGACGACAACAGCCTGGAGGGCCGTCTGCGCACCAAGAGTAGTCCCCTGGTGCGGGAGATGGCCAAGCAGCATGGCCTCGACCTGGCTCACATTGAGGGCACTGGCCAGGCCGGGCGCGTCACCAAGGAGGATCTGGAGGCCCACCTGGCCAAGGCGGCAACGACGCCGCCCCCCAGCCTCGCCCCCCGCCTCCCCGCCGTGCACGATCCCTCAGCCCCGACCCTGGGCCTCACTGCGGCCCTCTCGGTGCCTCCGGCCCCAACCCTGCCCGCCTTCGCCCCCGGCGAGCGCGTGAAAGTGGAACCCATGACCCGCATGCGCAAGCTCATCGCTGATGGCATGGTGGCCAGCAAGCGAACCTCGGCCCATGTCTACACGGTCTTCGAGATCGACATGACCCATGTGGCCCAGCTGCGCAACAAGCACAAGAAGGCCTTCGAGGACCAGTTCGGTACCAAGCTCAGCTTCATGCCCTTCGTGATGATGGCCGCCTGCAAGGCCCTGCGCGCCTACCCCGTGGCCAACGCCTCCGTGGACGGCGACAACATCATCTACAAGCAGGACCTCAACCTGGGCATCGCCGTGAGCCTGGACTGGGGCCTCATCGTCCCCGTGGTGAAGAACGCCGACATGATGAACCTGGGCGGCCTGGCCCGCAGCTTGAACGACCTGGCCGAGCGCGCCCGCACCAAGCAGCTCAAGCCTGACGAAGTCAGCGGCGGCACTTTCACCATCACCAACCCCGGCGTCTACGGCGACACTTTCGGCCTGCCCATCATCAACCAGCCCCAGGTCGCCATCCAGGGCGTGGGGGCCATCGTGAAGCGCCCTGTGGTCATCACTGGCCCCGATGGCACGGACTTCATCGCCATCCGCCAGATGATGTTCAGCAGCCTCGGCTTCGACCATCGGATCATCGATGGTGCCACCGGCGACTTATTCATGGCCTTCGTGAAAAAGGAGCTTGAGAATTCGACCTTCGGGTTGGAGTGACCAACCCCGAACCCTCTACCCGACCAGAGGAGAGGTCTCGTGTATCGCCCCCGTTTTTGGGGCGATACCGAGAAGAAAGAGCTGGAGAACTCCAGCTTCGGCCTCGAATAATCTGATTTCCCACATAAAAAAGGGCGGTGCTTTTCCGCCCTTTTTTATGCGTTGTACGAGGTCTCCCGCACCATCTCCCGGTACATCGCAAACTCACCCTGGAAGTGCAGCGGGATGATGGCTGTGGGGCCGTTGCGGTGCTTGGCCACGATGAGTTCGGCGGTGTTCAAGTCCTCAGAATTATCGTCCTGGGCGCTGGAGGGCACCATCTTCCGGTGGATGAAGGCCACCATGTCAGCATCCTGCTCGATGGCGCCGGAGTCCCGGAGATCGCTGAGCTGGGGGCGACCGCCGGTGCGGTGCTCCACTTCGCGGTTCAGCTGGGAGAGCACCACCACGGGAATCCCGAAGTCCTTCGCCATGAGCTTCAGCCCACGGCTGATCTCGCCAATGCGCACGGCCTCGTTCTGCTTGGAGCCACGGCTGTTCTCGGGGCTGCTCAACAGCTGCAGGTAGTCGATGATGACGAACTCCACCTTGCGGTTGTGCTGGGTGCCCTGCTTCACCACCATGTTGGCGATCTGGGGCACGGTGATGGAGGCCTGATCACAGATGAAGAGGGGCGTCTGGACCAGCTCATCGCGGCAGCGGAGCACGTGGTCCAGGCGGTTGCTGGCCCGTCCGGTCTGGAGATCTTTCATGTTGGTCTGGCTCTGGGCCGACAGGAGGCGCATGAAGACCTCCTCGTGGCTCATCTCCAGGCTGAAGAAGGCGCCGCAATGCCCTGGTCGGCCATCCCGCTCTTGGGCCGCACGCAGGATCCAGTTCAGGGCCAGGGCGGTCTTGCCGATGCCCGGCCGCGCTGCCAGCACGATAAGGTTGCCCGGCTGAAAGCCCTGGGTGAGTTCGTCAAAGCGGCTGAAGCCCACCCGCACGCCTGGAGAGAGCCGCCCCTCCATGCGCTCTGCGAGGCGCTCCATCGCATCGTTCGCCACGGACTGGATGGTGAGCAACCCTTTGGCCTTGGCGTCGCCCTGGGCCAGGTGGAAGAGATCCTGGGCGGTCTGGTCCACCAGCACCTCGGGCGCCTCATCCTCCTCGGCAGCCCGGCGAACCAGGGCGGCCCCCAGATGCACCAGGCGGCGAAGCTTGGCCTTGCGCCGGATGAGGTCCGCCAGGACCTGAGGGCGCTCCACGTCCTCACCGGCCAGCAACTCCACCAGTCCGGGATAGCCGCCCACCTTGTTGAGGCTGTCGTCCTGATCAAGGGCATCCTTCAGCGTGAGGGAGCTGACCTCCACCTGGGCCTCGATGAGGGTCCGCAGGGCCCTGAACACAGCACGGTGGGCCGGGTGGACGAAGTCCTCATCCGACAGGCTGAAGACCGCCTCGCTGGCCACATAGCCCGCGCCCGGGGCACAGCAGGTCGCCAGGAAGGCCCGCTCCGCATCGATATCCTCCGGAAGCCGTTCCGGAAGCCAGTCCGCCATGGCCTGCTCCTGCCCTCTAGAGTCCAGGAGGAGTGTAGCCGCCGCCATTCACATCCACAAAGATGGGATTGGTGATGGCGATGGGATAGATGCCCCGCATGAGCTTGTTCCAGGGCGTCCCGACCTTGTAAGGCCCGGTCTGGGTGCGCGAGACACCCGCTTCCACCACCAGCCAGGCGTCCTTGCCCGCAGGCATAGGCACGGTCAAGGTGGCCTTCCGCAGCCGGGAATCCGTGGCGTCAGCGACAAAGCTCGCCAGGGGAACAGGGATGGGTGCGGCGCCATTCACGACCACCCGCACCTCGTCCACGGGGAGCCAGTCCGGCGCATAAAGGGAGATGCTGAGGCTGACGCTGGCATTGGTGCCCGTCACCAGGCCGCCAGGCCCGACCCCGTTGGCAGTGGCCAACACCAGGGGCCCCGTGGAGGCCACGGCCGCGCCACTCTGGAGGGCGGTGAGAACCGGCGCCAGGGCAGTCAGCACTGGCACCGTGCCGTCCTGGGTGAGGTTCGTGGTGCTGGTGCCGATGTTCAGGTACGTTCTGGAGAGACCCACGGGCGTATCGAGGCTGAAGGTCGCGGCCGAAAGCCCAAGCCCCTTGGTGAAGGCACCGGGCTTCTGCTGCTTGAGCAGGGCGAACCAGTCGTCCCGCAGGGTGCTGTATTCCGCATACCAGGCCGTGGGATCCGCCGGATTGCAACCTTCGGCCCGCAGCAGCTCGATGGCGTCGAAGTCGCCGAGTTTCTTGCCCAGCGCTAGGGGGCCAGTCAGGTTCCACCAGGCATTGGTGCCGGTGCCCAGGGCCACGGTGCGGTCGAAGCCACGCAACGTAAAGAGCCCCTGGGGGCCCCGGGGACGGTGCACGACGGTGTAGCTGCCTTCGGACTGGGCAATGAAGTCCGCGAGGTTCCAGCCCTTGGAGGGGCGGGCGCCACCATTGCGGTCCGTGGTGGGTGTAGGGATGAAGAGGGCCGTGGTAAAGCCGTCCGACAGGCTTGAACTGCGGGCACCGACGATGAAGGGATTGTTGCCGATGGGCGCCTTTTGGAGGGCCGTCACACTGGGAATGTCGATCTCCGCGCGGAACTCCGTGCGCAGGGCCGTGGGATCCGTGAGGAGGTCCACCTCAGTGCGGGCGACGATCTCGACCCCCTCAGAGAGGGCCGAGCTGAGCATCTCGCCGGGGTTGAACCCGCCAGTGGTGGTCTGGGTGGGGGCGGGCAGGTCGAAGCTGGTCCAGCCTGTGGGCAGGGTGGGCGGGGCTACCAGAAACTCGTGCCAGACATCCGTCTGGCCATCAAAGGCCTTCACGGGCAGGGTATCCAGGTTGGACAGGGGACCCCGGGCGGCGTAGGCCAGGTAGTTACCGGGCGCGAAGTACATGGCGGCCGCAGAGGCCACATAGCCGAAGGCTGTGCCGAAGATCTGGTTGCCCGCCGTGTATTGGTATTGACCCAGATTCCCGGCCGTGAGGTTCACAGGGGCCTTGGCCTTGTAGACGGGACTGTAGGTGCTGGAGAGCCTTCGCATGCGCTGCACGCTGGGGTCGGGGTTGCCCACCCCGAAGAAGGTGATGCGCAGCGGGTTCATGCCCGCATCCTCAAGGGTGCCCAGCTGCCGGGCGTAGAAGCCGTGCACAGTCCGCTTCTTCTTGATCACGTTGCCGGAAGTGTCCAGCACCTCGTCCCGCTCGGGGCTGAGGGGCTCGGCCAGGCGCCAGTTCTGAGTCCTGGAGAGCAGGAGGGGGGTCACGAGGTTGGGCCGGGTGGTGTCCGCTGCATTGGTGCCGAAGTAGAGGGGAGCACTCTGCTGCAGGGCGTTCCGGCTGATGATCCGGTAGCGCTGGGGCGTTCCCACGGGCAGGTAGAGGCCCGTGGCCGTGGCACCTGTAGAGAGATCCATGGGCTCATGCCACTCCACACGCTGGAGCAGCCAGTTGGAAGGGTCTGTGGTCGGATCCGCGGCGGAGCCGGTGTACTGCTCGAAGCGGAACTCCGTCTGCAGGGAGCCGCCGCCGGGTACCGCTGTGCCCAGGATGGTGTCCGGTGCCGCAGTGCCGAAGGCTGTGAAGGAGAAGTAGCCCACATCCTCATTCCGCAGCGTGCCGCGGGCCTGGGCCATTTCGCTGAAGACCACCGTGGCCTCGGCCGGAAGGGAGCTGGTGATACTGGAGCCGCCCAGGACGTAGAGTCGGCGGCGGTAGATCAGGGAGGCGCCGCTGGGCAGGCTGGCCACAGCGGGGCTGCCCACCACGAGCCGGGCCGGGAAGGTGGGGCGCAGTTCCGTGAGGGCGTGCTGGGGATCCGAGGTAACCAACAAGGTGTCCACATCCAGCGGCATGATGCCCAGTGAGGAGTGGCTGTCCAGCGTATCGCCCGAGGACTCTGCACCCATGAGGCCCACCATGGGGGCCACCACGCTGCTGGTCAGTGGAGCGTTGAAGTCCGAACCCGGGATCTCCACGCCCCAGTTGCTGAGGGGAGTGCCATCAAAGGCCGTCCGGGCCGGAATGTTGAAGCGGAGGCCGCCGCCGTGCTGGGAAAGGTAATCCCCCAGGTTCCGCAGGGGGAGGGTGGCGCCGCTGGCGTTGGTGAGCGTGGTCTCGATCGTGAAATAGTTTTGGTTGTTGCCCTGGGAGATGCTGTGGACGACGGTCACGCCGCTGACCCGACCCTGGGTGTCCCGGGCCACGCCCAGTTTACCCTTGGGGTCCAGCAGGTAGCCCGTCATGGCCAGGACCACGTCCCCGCCTGTCTCACCGCCCGCGGAGGTAGGTGAATAGTGATCAAAGACTAGGGGCAAGTCTGGATCCTGGTTGGCCACGGGGCCCAGGCGCTCGACCATGTCTGTGGGCATGGAAACACGGTGGTAGCTCTGGTCCAGGGAGATGCTCCCCACGTCCAGGATGGCGCCACCCGAGGCGGCACCGAACTGGCCCTCCCGGTTGCCGAAGACCGCCCCGTCCACTGCCAGCGCGGCCGCGTCATTGCCGATGTAGAAATCGCCGGTCCCGGCCGTGGCCTTCAGGCCCACGATCCGGTCCCCACCCACCGCTGGAATTTCCTCCACCGCCACCGCAGGGCGACTGAGCCCCGTGGCCCTGAAGCAGCCCGTGCCACCGGCCACCAGGAGAAGGGCCAGAGGAGCCAGGATCCGCGCAGAGCCCTGGAGCTTGCTCCGGAAGGGGGCGGGAGAGGGGCTGTTGCTCATGTTCATCAAGAGGTCTCGTCTGGGGAAGTCTGAATTTTGGCGGAGGTCCATGGGTCCAAGCGGCCGGAAGGTCTATGCTAACTCACGATGTCGATCTCCGCCTTCCTTCATCGCTGCAGGCAGCGTCCGTGGCCCCTGATCCTGGTCCCGGCACTGGCCCTCTTCGGTGATCTGCTCTGGACCCTGGTAAGGTTCCCCGCCATGCACCATCAGCAGATCTATCCCGCAGATCGGCTGCCTGTGGTGGGGGGGCCTGTGCTGGTGCTGGGCGCTGGTGTCTATGGGGACGGAGAGCCCACCTCCATCCTGGAAGGCCGGCTCCGCACCGCCCTGGACCTCTATCGCGCCGGAAAGATCCGCTGGATCCTGGTCTCCGGCGACAACCGGCACCCCACCTACAACGAACCCCAGGCCATGCGCCGCTGGCTGGTGAAGCAGGGGGTGCCCCCCACTTTCATCGTGAGTGACTATGCCGGGCTGCGCACCTGGGACAGCCTGCGCCGGGCCCAGGCCGTGTTCGGGCAGCACCAGGTGGTGATCGTGACCTCTGACTTCCACCTTCCGCGGGCCCTCTACCTGGCGGACCAGATGGGCCTTCGGGCTTGGGGAGTGCCAGCCCGCACCGACGACCGCCCCTGGCCCGCCCGCCTCCGGATCTGGACCCGGGAGTACGTCGCCCGGCACCTGGCCCTCTGGGATGCCTGGTTCCCACCAGACGCTCGGCTTGGTCCCAGGGAGCCCACCCCCGATGATTGGGCCCCCGCACCATGAAAAGGGCCGGCGACCTCCTCATCCTGGCCGCTCAGCGACTGCCCCAGGGTCGCTATGGCGGCAGTTTGGCTGGCCTGGGGTCCGTAGCCCTGGGCCTGGCCGCCGTGGAAGGCCTGCTGGCGGACCCCGCCCTGCCCCGCCCCGGCAGCCTGCTCTGGGGCATGGCCCGCAGCCACACCCAGGGCATGAACCCCGCTCGGACCTTGGCCCTGAAGGGGGGGCTCGCCCTGGACACCCCCGCCTTCACCATCAACATGGCCTGCGGGTCCAGCCTCCAGGCCCTCATCCTGGGCGCCGAGCGGCTTGCCCTGGGCTCGGAACCGGTGCTGGTCGGGGGCAGCGAAGCCATGTCCGACACACCCCACCTGCTACCAGGCCTGCGCTGGGGCTTCCGCATGGGCCATCGCCAGGTTCCCGACGTCATGCATCAGGACGGCCTCCTCTGCCCGGTCACGGGGCTGCTCATGGGCGAGACCATCGAGCAGCTGATCGCCAAGCGGGGCATCACCCGCCTGGAGGCCGATGCCTGGGCCTTGGAGAGCCACCGCCGCGCGGCCAAGGGGGACTTCCGCGCGGAATTGCTGGACCATCCCCTGCTTGACCACGACGAGAGCACCCGGCCCGATCAGACCCTGACAGCCCTGGCCAAGCTGCCGCCGGTATTCAGGCCGGATGGCCAGATCACCGCCGGGAATGCCTCCGCCATTTCCGATGGGGCCACGGCCCTGCTCCTGGCCCGCCGGGACCAGGTCGGTGAAGCCCAGCCCCTCGCCCGCATCCTCAGCTGGTCTGAAGTGGGCATCGACCCCTTGGACATGGGCGAGGCCCCAGTGCCCGCCGTGCGGCGCCTCCTGGACCAGCAGGGCCTGACCGTGGCCGACATCGATCTCTGGGAGCTGAACGAGGCCTTCTCTGCCCAGCTCCTGGTCTGCCAGCGCCAGCTCGACATCCCCTCCGAGCGCCTCAACGTGGCCGGGGGCGGTGTGGCCCTGGGCCATCCCATCGGGGCCAGCGGCGCCCGCATCGTCTGCACCCTGGTCCACCAGCTCCGCCAGCGGGGCGGCGGCCTGGGCGTGGCGACGCTGGGTATCGGCGGGGGCCTGGGTCTGGCGTTGCTCGTTGAAACCGAGGGCTGATGTTGCCCGGGGGTTCCGCGCCCACTCGTGGCAAAGCCACGAGCGGGCTTAAACTGACGTTTCGCTGAGCAGCGCCCGGAGGGCCCGGTAGTCGGTCTTGCCGGTGCCCAGGGTCGGGATCTGATTGATTTGACGCACCACGCGGATGTTGTGCAGGGAGGACAGCCCAGCCGCCCGGATCACGGCATTGGCGTCGTCCCGGAGGATGCCCGCCACGGAGAACAGGATCAGGTCAGGGTTCAGCTCTTCGGTGGAGGATTCCACCGCCAGCAGGGGCTCCAGTTCCTCCTCGCCCTGGTAGCGGCGGGAGAGAGCCTCCTCGATGGCGGGCAGCGAGACCATCTCTCCACCCAGTTTCACAAAGCGCTTGAGGCGGCCCGTGAATACCAGCACGCCCTCCTCGGCGCGGACCAGATCGCCGGTGCGGTACCAGGAGGCA
Organism: uncultured Holophagaceae bacterium; assembly: GCA_903913215.1. Classification (GTDB taxonomy): domain Bacteria; phylum Acidobacteriota; class Holophagae; order Holophagales; family Holophagaceae; genus Geothrix. The sequence goes on along the minus strand of CAIWKE010000021.1, from coordinate 55,647 downwards.
CCTTCAAAGGTCTCGAAGGGGGATTCCACGTCCTGGTTGAGGTAACCCGAAAAGATGCTTGGCCCCTTCACCAGGAGCATGCCCGGCTCCCCGGGCTCGGCGCGGCGGCCCGAGTCCAGATCCACGATGACCCAGTCCACCGTGGCCAAGGGTCGGCCGATGGTGCCCGTGCGGGGAGCGTCCTCGCGGTTGACGGACACCACGGGGGAGCACTCGGTGATGCCGTAACCCTCGAGTACCTTGGTCCGGGGCCAGCGCCGAGCCAGGGTGGCGTAGATGTGTTCAGGGCACTTCTCGGCCCCGGAAACCACGACACGCAGGGACTCCAGGTGCCGGTCCTCGGCCACCCGGAGGATACCCCCCAGGAAGGTGGGCGTGCCCACCAGCAGGGTGGCGTGATAGGCCTCGATGAGGCGGGCCAGCATGCGGCCCTCAGTGGGGTTCGGGTGGTAGACCACGCGCAGGCCCGCCAGCAGGGGCAGGATGGTGGTGGTGGTGAGGCCAAAGGCATGGAAGGGGGGCAGGCAGCCCATGACCCGCTCGTCTTCGCGGAATTGCAGGGCCTCAGTCGAATCCCGGATATTCGCCAGGATGTTGCCCTGGCTGAGGGGCACGGCCTTGGGGTGGCTCTCGCTGCCACTGGTGAACAGCACCGCTGCGCAGGCCGGGGGCTGGGCCGTCAGAAGGGAGGTCCAGTTGAACCGGGCCTGGAAGGCCGCCGCCAGCTTGGTCACCAGATGGATCTTCTTTCCGGCCTCATCCAGCAGGAAAAGCCGCGGCTTCACCGCTGAGAGATCCACTCCCTGGGCATCCAGGCGGTTGATGAGGGTGGACACGCTGACGACCTGCTTCACCTGCAGCAGGTCCAGGCCAAAGGCCATGCTGCGGGAGCCCGCAGTCCAGTTCACCAACACCGGTGTCTTGCCTGCAAAGAGCAAGGCCAGGTAGAGGATGCTCGCGCCCCCGGAGGCGGGCAGCATGAGACCCACGTGAGTGCCTTCCAGGGATTCAAAGATGGGTTTCAGCACGAGGATGGCCGTGAGCACGTCGGCGTAGGTCTTCACCCCTCCCAGCTGGTCCGCCAGCACCACGCGCTTTGGGTCACGCCGGGCCTGCTTGAGGAAGACCTCCGTGATCGTGTCGCCCTCGGGCACCACGATGGGCAGGTTCGTGCGGGAGTGGAACCAGGCCGCCGGAACGGCCTTGAGCTCGCCCTGGCGCAGGGACACGGCAGCGCCCGTGGCGGCCAGGAGCAGGTCGCTCACGGTCTGCAGGGAAGCGGGGTCGCTGCAGGGATAGCCGTAGGCCCGTTGGATCCAGAGCTCCAGTTCCCGGTGGCCCAGGGCATCCAGACCCAGATCCCCCACCAGGGTCTCGGTGTCTTCAACCTCTAGACGGCCGGTTACCTCCACCAGATGCCGCCGCACCGCGTCCCGCACGGGGCCGGGAACAGACCGGGGATTGCCCTCGATGCGTGGCCGGGGAGGCTCAGGGAGGGTCCGGGGCCGGTGGTCCTTCCAGACCAGGTAGGGCACGAAGGTGCGGGGAGTGGCCTCGCGGTTCAGGCGAGCTTCCAGGGCCTCATTCAGCTCGGTGCGGTGCTTCGGATCGGGCAGCCCCTCCAGCTCCTCCAACACCAGATGCACGTCCCGGCGGGGCATGAAGAAGAGGCCGTTGGCCCATAGGTAGCCGAAACTCTTCAGTAGCTCCAGTCCCAGCCGGGGTCGCCAGCCTCGGGCCGCGCTGAAACGGCTGCCCCAGAGGCCCTGTAGGCGCACCACCACGACCCGGGTGCCCGGAGCTTGCCGGAGGATGGAGGCCACGATGCTGTTGTCCCTGAGGTCCTCCTGTTTCTGGCGAGCCAGGCGGCCACCAGGGAAGAGCAGCAGGTTTCGCCCGGCCCGGAGCTGGCCGCTGAGATCCTGGAGTTCCGCCTCCATGGCCTCGCGGCAGTGGGAGCCATACTCCGCCGGGTCCGGCAGGGACCGGGCGCCCAGGAGGCGCGCCAGCCAGCGCAGGGGTGCTGAGGCCGCGTGGTCCCGTCCGGCCACCAGGAGGGGCGCGAAACGGGGGTGCAGCTCCGCGAGCAGCAGGTAGGGATCCACCAGGGTCGGGTGCCCGGCCAGGAAGAGGATGCCTGGCTTGTATTCCGCAAGATCCAGCCGGGGCCCCTCGGAGTGGATTCGGTAGCGCAGCCGCAACAGCGGCCGACCCAGCGCTCGGAGCATGGATGCAATCATCGGATTCAGTACCTGCCGGAAATGAAGACGGAAGGGCGATTGTACCTGGAACTGGCAGCAGCTCCTAAACCGCTTCACCGGATTCTGCGAAGATAAACCTGGACCCGCCAGGCTCCCATGAGGATTCCATGACCGACGCCCCCCTGATCCGACTCACCGACATCACCAAGGTCTACCAGATGGGCGACATGGAAGTACGCGCCCTGGACGGGGTCTCCATGGAGATCCATCGGGGTGAATACGTCGCCATCATGGGCCCTTCAGGCTCGGGCAAATCCACCATGATGAACGTCATCGGCTGCCTGGATACGCCCACGGATGGCACCTACGAGCTGAATGGCAAACTCGCCTCGGCCATGACCGATGACAACCTGGCCCAGATCCGCAATGAGGAAATCGGCTTCGTTTTCCAGACCTTCAACCTCCTGGCCCGCACAACCTCTCTGCAGAATGTAGAGTTGCCCCTGATCTACGCAGGCAAGACTCCCGCCGAACGCCACCAAATGGCTCAACAGGCCCTAGAGAATGTCGGCCTTGGCTCCCGCAGCGACCACATGCCCAACCAGCTTTCCGGCGGCCAGCGCCAGCGTGTGGCCATCGCCCGGGCCTTGGTCAATGATCCCTCCATCCTCCTGGCGGACGAGCCCACCGGCGCCCTCGATACCAAGACCAGCATCGAGATCATGGCCCTCTTCGAGGACCTTTACCAGAAGGGCAACACCATCATCCTCGTGACCCATGAGGAGGACATCGCCCGCCACGCCCACCGCATCGTGAAGCTGCGGGACGGCAAAGTCATCCACGACGAGCCCAACACCCCCATCACACCTGAGGAGCATCTGGCCAACCTGAGCCTGTGATCTGGGGTCGATCTGGAAGCCTTACCTCCGGTAGACTCTCAGCATGCAGAAACTCGTCCAGGGCATTCACCACTTCCAGACGCAGATATTCAGCTCCCACAAGGAGTTGTTTGAGCGGCTCAACCAGGATCAGGCGCCCGAGACGCTGTTCATCACCTGCTCTGATTCGCGCATCAATCCGAACCTCATCACCCAGACTGATCCCGGTGAGCTGTTCATCCTGCGCAATGTCGGCAACCTGGTCCCCCCATACTCCAGCATGGGCGGCATGACCGCAGGCGTCGAGTTCGCCGTGGCCAGCCTCCAGGTGAAAGACATCATCGTCTGTGGCCACTCCAACTGCGGGGCCATGAAGTCCCTCATGGAGCCCGGCACCCTAGCCGAGCTGCCCGCCACCAAGGCCTGGCTGGCCCACGCCCGCAAGACCGAGCAGATCATGTGGGAGAGCTACGGCCACCTGCACGGCAACGAGTTGCTCCACGCCACCGTGGAGGAGAACGTCCTGGTCCAGGTGGAGCATTTGCGCAGCCATCCCGCCGTGGCCAAGGCCCTGGCCAGTGGTATGCTGCGCCTGCACGCCTGGGTCTACAAAATCGAGACCGGCGAGGTCTTCGCCTTCGACCAGGCCCGGGGCCAGTACACCTCGATCACTGGCACAGATGGGCTCACGCCCCTGGCTGAAGAACACCGCGCCACGGATCTGTCCATCTAGGTTGCCTCTGGCTTCAGATGGACAGCCGGTCCAGCCGCTCCGGCCGGTCCCGCCAGCCCTCGTCCACCTTCACGAACAGTTCCAGGCGCACGGGGCGCTGCAGCACTTTGCGCAGTTCACGCTGGGCGCTCTGGCGGATGTCCTTGATGCGCTCACCGCCATGGCCCAGGAGGATCTTCCGGTGGCCGTCACGGTCCACGAGGATCTGGGCGGCGATGAAGACGCCTTCCTCACCCAGGTCCTCGGGGTAGTCATCCTGGCCGGACTCCACCCACTGCTCGATGAGGACAGCGATGCCGTGGGGCACCTCCTCGCGGGTCTTGCGGAGCACCTTCTCGCGGATGAATTCCGCCGCCAGGGTGCGCTCGGTCTGGTCCGTGAAGATTTCCTCCTCGTGGAGCCAGCCGGGCTGGGCCGCGTCGCGCTCCAGGATGGACCAGAGAGGATCCAGGTTCTGGCTCATTTTCGCGCTGACAGGGACGATCTCCACGAAGGGCAGCAGATCCTTGTAAGTGGCGATCTTCTCCAAGAGCCGCCCCTTGGAGAGCAGGTCCAGTTTGTTCAATAGCAGGTAGGTGGGCCGCTCCAGCTTGCGCAGGCGCTTGGCCAGGGCGTGCTCACCGGTGCCGAGGTAGGCGTCCGCGTCCACCACCCACAGCAGGAGGTCCGCCTCCTCCAGGGCCTGGTCCACGTGGGCCATCATGCGCTCGTTCAGGGCGTGCTTGGGCAGGTGGATGCCCGGCGTGTCCAGGAAGGCCAGCTGCACGTCGCCGCGATCCACGACGCCCAGCACGCGGGTCCGGGTGGTCTGGGGCATCTGGCTGGTGGCCGCCAGCTTCTGACCCAGCAGGGCGTTCAGGAGGGTGGACTTGCCGGCGTTGGGGAGACCGATGATGGCGACGGTGGCGTGACGGCGCTCAGCCACGATGCACGCCCCGCTTGGCTTCGCGGATGAAGGTCAGGAGGTAGGCGACTTCGGGATACTGCCCGCACTCGGCTTCCACCTGGGCCATGGCCTCGTCGCGCAGCAACCCTGCGTGGAAGAGCAGGCGGTGGGCCTTCTTCAGGGCCTCCACCACTTCCAGGGCGAAGCCCTTGCGCTGCAGGCCGATGTTGTTGACCCCGTAGCTCTTGGTGTCGCGGGCCCCCACGGTCTTCATGAAGGGCAGCACGTCCTGGGTAGCCACCGTGAAGCCGCCCATGAAGGCGTGGTCGCCCACGCGGCAGAACTGGTGAACGGCGGAGAAAGCGCCGATGTTGCAGCCGGTCCCGACTTCCACGTGGCCCGCGAGGGTGGCGCAATTGGCGAAGATGTTCTTGTTCTGCACGTGGCAGTCATGGGCGATGTGGGAGCCCGTCATGAGGAAGTTGTCATCGCCCAGGGTGGTGAGCCCGCCGCCGCCCTCCGTGCCTCGGTGGAGGGTGCAGCCTTCCCGGATGACATTGCGGTTGCCGATGACCAGCCGGGTGGGGGCGCCCTTGAACTTCAGATCCTGGGGCCCCATGCCCAGGGTGGCGTGGGGATAGATGTCGTTGTCCTCGCCCAGTTCCGTGTGGGGGCCAATGACCAGGTGGCTGCGCAGCAGCGTGCGGGCGCCGATCTTGGCATTGCCTTCGATGACGCAGAAGGGCCCCACGACAACCCCCTCGCCCAGTTGGGCCTCGGGGCTCACGACGCTGCTGGGATGGATCTGTGCACTCATGTTCATTCTCCCTCAGCCAGGTCCATCAGCATGGACATGAACTCGGCCTCGGCCACCTTCTGGCCATCCACGAATGCCTCGCCGCGCATCTTGCAGATGCGGCTCTTGAACTGCAGCACCTTCACTTCCATGACCAGCTGGTCGCCGGGCACCACGGGCTTGCGGAACTTCACCTTGTCAATGCCCATGAAGTAGATCACCTTGCGGGCCCGGTCCTCGAACTCGCGCATAAGCAGGCAGCCGCCGGTCTGGGCCATGGCCTCCACGATGTAGACACCCGGAAACACGGGCCGGCTCGGGAAGTGGCCCTGGAAGACCTGCTCATTGAAACTGATATTCTTCATGCCCCGAATCCAGGTCTTGGGCTCGAAGTCGAGGATGCGGTCCACCAGGAGCAGCGGGTAGCGGTGGGGCAGCAGGTCCATGATCCCCTGCAAATCGATGGTGCGCGGTTCCCGTTCAGACATAGAAACTCCAATCTTCTAGCTTAACGCTTCCGGGGCCCTGCCTCCAGCTTTAGCCTTTGGGCACAGTCCGCTCGAAAACCCGGGCCGCGATGAAGAGGTCCAGAAGGGGCCGGTCCAGAGAACCTTCCCGGGCCTCCTCTTCCAGTATCGAGAGGCTGCGATCCAGGGGCACAGCCCCCTTGTAGGGCCGGTCCCTGGCAGTGAGGGCGTCGAAGACATCGGCGATGGCCATGGCCTTGCTCTGGACGGGAATGGCCGCCGCACTCAGCTGCCGCGGGTAGCCCTGGCCCGTGAGGCGCTCGTGGTGGGCATAGGCGATCTCGGGGATGCCAGCCAGATCCCGGGTCCAGGGGATGCGCTCCAGGAATCGGAAGGTGTGGGTCACGTGGCTCTCGATCTCCTCGCGCTCGGCATCCGACAGGCTGCCTCTGCGGATGCGCAGGCATGCCAGGTTCACGGGTTCCACCACACCCCGGCTTTCGCCGCTCCAGTGGGTGAAAGTGAGGGACTCCAGCAGGCCCAGCCCTTCGGCCACCTCCTGGGAAAGCACCGAGGGCTCGTTGCTCTGCCGGACGAGCCCCATGAGCTGCTCGGCCTCTGCCTGACGGTCCCGGATGACCCGGTCCCAGTGGCCGGCCTCGTAGGCTGCCCCGCCCTTCCAGGCCTGGGCCAGCAGGTCCAGGGCTCCTTCCAGCTCTCGCTGGCGCAGCCGCTGCAGGATCAGCTCCATCTGGCTGGGTTCCAGCTTCTTGGCCTTCACCAGCACCTGCTCCCTGACGCCCACCTTGCCGAAGTCGTGCAGCAGGCTGGCGTAGCGCAGCTCCCGCAGCTGCCGGTCCGTGAAGAGCAGGTCACCATAGGTGCCGTTGGGGGTGGCGTTCACGGCCTCGGCGAGGCCCACCGTGAGATCCGCCACCCGGCCCGAGTGGCCGCTGGTCACGGGATCGCGGGACTCGATGGCCATGACGGAAGCCGCCACGAAGCCCTCGAAGAGCTGCTCGATTTCCTCCCGGAGCTGGGCGTTCTTCACGGCTACCGCGGCCTGGCCGGCGAGACTCTTGGCCAGATCCTCATCCTCGGGGGAGAAGGCGTCACCGCCCTGCCCTTCCTCATCCAGGCGGTTCAAGAGCTGGAGGATCCCCAGCACCTGGCCCTCAGTATCCAGCATGGGTACCACCAGCAGGGAGCGGGTGCGGTAACCGGCTTGGCGGTCGAAGCTGTCATTGAACTTATAGGGTGCCGCCGCAGGGATCTCATAGACATCCGCGATGTTGAGGGTTTCCCGATTGAGAGCCACGTAGCCCGCCAGGGTGCGGCTGGAAACGGGCAGCACGATGCGGTGGAAGGGCAGGCTCACCCGGGCGTTCTGCGTGTGGGCGAAGAGCATCTCACGGCGTTCGCCATCGCCACTGAGCAGGTAGATGGAGCCAGCCTCGGCCTGCACCAGTTCCCGGGCCTTGGTGAGGATCAAGTCCAGCAGGCGATCCAGGTTCTGCTCGGAAGCCAGGGCTCGCCCCACCTCATGGAGCCGGTCCATGGACTGCCGGTCCTTGGCCCGCTCGAAGCCCGCCCTCAGCAGGGCCAGGGCCGCCTCGGGACCGGGCCAGGAGCCGCAGGTGGCGAAGACGCCTGAGCCCGGAAGGCCCACCACCACATCAGCGGGAGCCCCGCTGATGAAGACCAGGGATCCACGCATCTCCCCGGCGATGAGGTCCAGGAGGGTGTTACGGTGCTCAGGGGGGATGGCCACGGTGAAGCGCAAGGCGGAAGCAGGCTCCAAGAAGGTGATGGCTGGCAAGGCGAAGGTTGCGGTGCCGCCAGCATATCGGAATTCCCCAGCCAAGACGGAATCCTGGCGCGGCAACATCGACCGCCTCGCCTGGGGCGGCAAGGGCCTAGGTCGCACTGAGGATGGTCGCCTGCTGTTGTTGGAGGCCCCCCTGGCTCTGTTTCCGGGCGAGGTGGTGGAAGCGGAAGTCCAGTGGAAGCCGCGCCACGGCGAGGGCCGGGTCACCCGCTGGGTCACGAAGGACCCCCGCCGGGTCGAAGCTGCCTGCCCCGTGGCCGAAGCCTGTGGTGGCTGCGATCTCTGGGAAGCCGGCCGTCACGCACCCGAGTTGAAGCGCCAGATGGTCGCGGACCTACTGCGGCGTCAGCTGGGCGAGGCGCAGGCCTGGACCTGGCATCCCGCCCCAGACTCCGCCCGTCGCCACCGCATCCAATTGCATTGGAATGGCGCGGCCCTGGGCTACTTCCGCCGGAACAGCCATTCCATGGTGCCCGTGAACGCCTGCCCCGCAGCGGCGGACTCCATCTCGCAAGCCATTCCCCGCCTGCAGGAGGCCCTGCTGGGGCGCATGCTGTCCACCCGCGTCGGCCGCTGGGAACTGTCCACGGGCAGCCCTGAGGGCACGGTCTGGGCCACGGACGAACGCGGCCGCACCTGGCTCCTGGAGCCCGATGGCTGGCACCAGAGCACCGAGCCCATCCGGCACCGCCTGGGCGAGGTCACCCTGCTCCACGAGTCCGGCGCCTTTTTCCAGGTGAGCCCCCCCTGGGCCGCCGAGGCCTTCGGCGGCGTGCTGAAGGACTGGGACCTGAAGGGCCAGACCCTCTACGACCTCTATGGCGGCGTGGGCCTCTTTTCCGCCCTGTTGGGTCAGCGCTTTCAGCAGCGCGTGCTCGTGGAGTCCGGCGCCGCGGCCGTGGCCTGGGCCCGGCGCAACCTGGAGGCCGCAGGTCTGCCCTCGGAATGCCTGGTGGCCGATGTGGCCGAGTGGGTCCCCGAGGGCCTGGGCGTGCCTGGCGACGTCATCTTGCTGGACCCACCCCGGGCCGGTCTGGAGGCCACCCTCTGCGAACGCCTGAACACGGCCCAGACCGGCACCCTGGTGCTGGTGGGCTGCGATGGCGCGGCCTTCTGTCGGGATCTCAAGCGCCTGGGAGAAGCCTGGGAACTGAAGCAGCTGGCGGTGCTGGACCTCTTCCCCCACACCGTCCACGTGGAGTGCGTGGGCCTCCTCAGTCGCCGGGCCTGAGCGCGCCTTCCAGGCGCAGGAATTGCTCCTTCCGGGGCAGGCCCCCGGCATAGCCCGTGAGGGCGCCGCTGGCGCCGATGACCCGGTGGCACGGCACCAGAATCGAGATGGGGTTGGCGCCGTTGGCCCGCCCTACGGCCCGCGCCAGGTTGGGATCCCCCAGTTCCGACGCCAGCTGCCCATAGCTGCGCAGTTCTCCGTAGGGGATGCGCAGGAGCCCGGCCCACACCCGCTGCTCAAAGGGGCTGCCGTGCAGGCGGAAGGGCAGGTCGAAGGCCCGGCGGCGGCCCGCCGCATAGGCATCCAGCTGAAGAGCCAGCCGCCCCAGAATGGCTGCCGGCACCTGTGGCGCCGGCCCCAAGGACTGCACCTTGGCCAGCAGCGCGGTCCTGAACTCGTGGTCGGGGAAGCCCAGGTAGATCACAGCACCGTCCCCATCGAAGGCCACCTGGACTGGGCCAAGACCGGTCTCCAGGCGCTGCAGTCCAATCATGCGGGTACCCCCTTGAGGCTGGCCCAGAGGTGGAAGGTGGCGAGGCTCCGGTGGGGAGCGAAGGGGGCCATGAGGCGCAGGGTCTCGGGTGCGTCGGGTCGAGTCTCCAGTTGGAACCAGCGCTGCAGGGCCAGGGTCAGCCCGGCATCGCCTACGGGCACCCCATCCCGGTAGCCGAACCCCCGCATGAGCACATACTGGGCGGTCCAGGGCCCGCAGCCCCGCAGAGCCAGCAAGGCCTGGTTGGTTGCGGTGGCGGTGTGCAGGTCTTCCAGCTTCAGGCGCCTCTGGGCCACGGCGGTGGCGGCGTTGAGCAGATACTCGGCCTTGCGCCGGGAGAACCGCAGGGCCTGCAGTTGCATCCCGTCCAGGGCCGCGATGGCCCCCACATCCGGGTGGGCGATGAGGCCCCCCGCCGCGGGGCGCCCAGCCAGACGGATCAGATCCCGACGCAGGGCGTAGGCGAAGGCGAGGTTCACCTGCTGGCCCAGGATGGCCCAGACCAGGGCCTCGAAGGGATCCAGGGTGAGCAGCACCCGCAGGCCCTCCCGCCCTCTGGCCAGCTCCGGGTGGGCCCCCTCGAAGGCCACAGGATCGCCATGCCAGCCCAGGAGCCGCAGGGCGGCCTCGTGGGCCTGGGCCATCGCAAGGGGCCCCGTGGCACCCTCCAAGCGCACCCTCACGACCTCCTCGCCAAAGTCCAGGCTCAGTACCGAAGGTTGCCCCTCGCAAAGGAAGGCTTTGCGGAGGCCCAGGCCTGCCACCTGCTCCGAGAGGCTCAGGGGATCGCGGCCATGGAAGCGCAGGACGTCCGCCACCCGCAGCCCTGAGGGCAGGGGCAGACTGAACGCCTCGGCACCGAGCAGGGTCCGATAGGCGTCGGGGCTCAGGCCCGTCTGGCGGCGGAAGGCCTGGAGGAAGGCCGAGGCGCTGGCAAACCCCACCGCGAAGGCGAGGTCCGGAAGATCCGCCGGCCCCGCCACCAACCGGGCGCAAGCGGCGTGGATGCGCACCTGCTGCAGGTATGCGGCGGGCTGGAGGTGCAGGTGCTCCCGGAACAGGTCCTTGAGCTTGATGGCCCCCACGCCCAGGGCGCTGGCCATGGCGTCCACATCGGGGAAGGCCCTGGGGTCTGCGCCCAGACGCGCCAGGGCGGCTTCCAAGCGGGCCAGATCGGCTTCCTCGCCCTGGTCCTTATGGGCGGAATTCATTCCCAGATGAACGGCAGCCGCGGCTGAGGCGGGGCCTTGGGCAGCACGCCCTCCAGGCGCAGGAGGAACTCCTTCATGTCCAGCCCGCCCGCATAGCCCACCAGGGAACCGTCGGAACCGATCACGCGGTGACAGGGGATGAGAATGGAGATGCTGTTGGCACCATTGGCGCGGGCCGCGGCGCGGAGACACTTCTCGTCGCCCAGGCGCCGGGCCAGCTCCAGGTACGAGATGGCCTGACCGTAGGGGATCTTGGTCAGTTCCTTCCAGACCCGCCGCTGGAACTCGGTGCCCTCCACCTGCATGGGAATGTTGAAGTCCCTCAGGTTGCCGGAGAAGTAGGCCTCCAGCTGCCGCTTCAGGAAGGGGAGACTCCGGGGCTCGGGCCCCAGCGGCGGCTCGATGGGCGCGCCATGCAGGCGCACCAGCTTCAACAGCCGCCCGTCCTCGGCGAAGGCCGCCCCCAGATCTCCAAAGGGCGTGGCGAGCGGGTGGAAGACGGGAACCATGGGGTTAAGTATGGCAGAATCACTGTTTTTTGTTGGTTGTTGCATGCGTTCAGGGCTTTCGCCAGCCGTGCCCAGATTCCAGCTCCCGCAGAGCTCTGGGCAGGGGGCCCTCACCGGGCAGGATGACGCGGTGGACCGGAATGAGGAGGACGATGGGGTTGGAGGCGCAGGCCATCACCACCACATCCGGGTCGAGGCCCAGGTCGGTCGCCAGGGTCTCGGGGTCGGTGCTACGGCCGTAGGGGATGGCACGGACGGCTTCCCATATGCGCTGGCTGGTGAAGGGACCCTGGGGATCCAGTGGCACCGTGAAGGTCCGCAGGGTGCCCGCCAAGTAGGCGTCCAGCTGGCGATCCAGATAGCGCTTGGCCTCGCGCTGCTCCCGGGGCGGCAGGGGGCTGGTCTGGCGGGGATCATAGGTGTTCTCCAGCACCAGTTCCTGCAAGCGGCCTCGGCCGTCGAAGGCGGCGCGCATCTGCCCCATGGGGGTCTTCAGCTCGTAGTGCCAGAGGACCATGTAGGCATGATGGCAGGGCCGGTAGACTGATTCCATGGCTACTCAACCCTTCCGCCTGTCCATCATCGATTACCTGAACGCCGCCCCCTTGAACCATGGGTTCAAGCATGGTCTTGGCTGGGAGCACTTCCACTTGAAGTTCCACTTCCCCTCGGCCTGCGCGGATCGCCTGCGCAACGGCGAGGTGGATGCCGGCATCGTCAGCTCCATCGAGTATCTGCGGATCCCGGACCTGCGCATCGTGCCGGGGCTTTGCATCGCATCGCCCAAACGGGTTCGCAGCGTGGTGATCCTTTCCAAGGTGCCCCCGGAGCAGATCACCAGCCTGGCCCTGGATACCTCCAGCCGCACCAGCGTGGTGCTGGCCCAGCTGCTGCTCCGGGAGCGCTATGGCGTGACGCCGGCCGTGACGGACATGGGGCCGGACCTGGGCGCCATGCTCGTGGACCACGACGCGGCCCTGATGATCGGCGACGCTGCCATGCGAGCGCCCAAGCAGGGCCTCTTCGTGCTGGATCTGGCGGAGGAATGGCACGCCTGGACCGGCCTGCCCTTCGTCTTCGCCCTCTGGCTCATCCGCAAGGACGCCCCGGAACTGCCCCTGCCGGGCGGCGTGGCCCCCTTCTTCCACAAGAGCCTGGAAATCGGGCTGGCCCAACTGCCGGCCATCGTGGAGGAGGCCCGCCGGACCATCGGCTGGACCAAGATTGAGCTGCAGGAATACCTCACCGAGAACATCAGCTACACCCTGGGCGAAGCCGAGCGGGAAAGTCTGGCCCTCTTCTTCGAGAAGGCGGTGCGCCACGGCTTCGCTCCCGAGCTGCAGCCACTGCGCTTCCTCTAGCATCGGTGGGTTCCCAGCTTCCAAGAGCCGGGCTCCTCTGACACTCTGGATGATTCGAAGCATCCCCTATTGAGGTATCCACCCATGTCCGAGCTCGCCACCCTCTTCCAGGCCCACATTGACGAGCGCCAGCGCAGCACGGCCCAGGCCCTGGCGGATACGGCTTTCGAGGCCCTGGTGATCTCCAGTGGCAAGGTCTACACCCACTTCGCCGACGACCAGGACGCCCCCTTCCACCCCACGCCCCACTTCGCCCACTGGTGCCCAGTGGCAGGGCCCCACCACCTGCTGGTGCTGTGCCAGGGCCGCCGCCCCCGCCTGATCCGCTTCGCCCCCGAGGACTTCTGGTACGAGCAGGCCCCCCTCGGGAATCCCTTCTGGGCCTCCGCCTTCGACATCGAGGAGGTGGGCAGCGTGGAGGACGCCTGGAAGGCCCTGGGTGCCCTGCCCCGCGCCGCCTACATCGGCAATGAGACCGACCGGGCCGAGGCTGCGGGCCTGGCCCTGAACCCCACCTTGCTCACCGCCCACCTGGACTGGCACCGCACCACCAAGTCCCCCTACGAGGTGGCCTGCATCGAGGAGGCCACGGTCATCGCCGCCCGCGGCCACCAGGCCGCCCGGGAGGCCTTCCTGGCCGGTGGCAGCGAACTGGAGATCCACTACACCTATATTCAGGCGGCCGGGCTCGTGGACCACGAGATGCCCTACGGCAGCATCGTGGGCCTTAACGAAAAGGGCGCCATCCTCCACTACGAGGGCAAGCGGGCCGACGTGCGGAATGGCCAGGTCCTGCTCATCGACGCCGGCGCCCAAGTGCGGCGCTACGCCGCGGACATCACCCGCACCGTGGCGGCCCCCCACTGCCACCCCACCTTCCAGTCTCTGGTACAGGGCATGGAACGGGTGGAACTGGCGCTCTGCGACCAGGTGAAGCCGGGCCTCGCCTACGGCGACCTCCACCATCAGGGCCACCTGCTCATTGCGGACCTGCTGCAAGCCCAGGGCATCCTCAAGGCCGGACCCGAGGAGGCCCTGGAGAAGGGCCTCAGCCGACCCTTCTTCCCCCACGGCCTCGGCCACCACCTGGGCATCCAGGTCCACGACGTGGCGGGCCGCCAAGGCTCGCCGGACGGCACCCCCGCGCCGCCGCCGCCCCAGCACCCCACCCTGCGCACCACACGCACCATCGAGGCGGGCCAGGTTTTCACGGTTGAGCCGGGCCTCTACTTCATCCCCATGCTGCTCCGGCCCTTCCGCGAGAACGAGCACAAGGGCCTCTTCAACTGGCAGCTCATCGACGAGCTGACGCCCTGCGGCGGCATCCGCATCGAAGACAACCTCCTGGTGACCGCCACCGGCCAGCGGAACCTGACCCGGCCCCAGCTGCCGATGTATACATAGTTAAAAACTAATCCACCACGAAGACGCGAATGCACGAAGAAAAGCAGTGAATTTGAACAGTCGTTTTCTAACTCAACGTGGCTGGCACAGCTTCCCAATCGTTTGCTCCTTCCGCCGCGCAGAGCCCATCGCTGAAATCAACGGAGTCCCCATGTCTTTGCGTCTCAGCCTGGCCTGCCTGACCCTTGCCTCCTGCCTCCTGGGCCAGGGCTCGGAGCGGCTCAGCCTGGAGTCCATCGCCCACCCCACCCTCAAGAAGACCTATGCGGGGATGCCCGGCACGAAGCTGGAGTGGCTGCCGGACGGGGCCTTGCTGCAGACCAAGCGGGAGGGTGAGAAACTCAGCCTGCTGCGCGTAGATCCCAAGACCTGGGAGGCCAAGCCCCTGCTCGACTCGGAGCGCCTCCTGGCGGCCCTGGTGGCCGCCAGCGCCCCGGCCGACGCAGCCAAGGCAGCTCTGGGCCGCGGCAGCTTCGCCTGGGACTCCCGTCGAAGCAGCTTCCTCCTGGATGTGGCCGGGGATCTCTTCCACGTGGATGTGCTGACCGCTTCCGCCAAGAAGGTGGCGGGCGGCAAGCCAGACGAGCCCAGCCTCAGCCCCGACGGTGCGCAGGTGGCCTTCCTGCGCGGCAACGACCTCTATCGCGTGGAACTCGCCAACGGCCAGGAAACCCGCCTCACGACGGGCGGCAGCGAAACGGTCTTTAACGGCCGCCTGGACTGGGTCTACCAGGAGGAGGTCTATGGCCGGGGCAGCTTCAAGGCCTTCTGGTGGAGTCCCGACTCCAAGCGCCTCGCCTACCTCAGCCTGGACGAAACCAAAGTCCCAGTCTTCACCCTCATGGACGACCGCATCCAGCCCCAGCAGCCCCGCCGGGCCCGTTATCCCCAGGCCGGGGAACCCAACCCCATCGCCCGTCTGGGCGTGGTGGACCTGCAAGGCCACAGCACATGGATGGTGGATCCCCACGCAGGGCAGGAAACCCTCATCACCCGCGTCACTTGGGATCCGAAGGGCTACCTTACGGCCGTCATGACGGATCGCATCCAGACCTGGATGGAATTCCACCGCTACGAGGGCACCAATTCCAAGGTGCTGGTGAAAGAGCTGGGCCAGCCCTGGGTGGACGCCGAGCATCACGGCGCCCCCATCTTCTTCAAGGATGGCGGCTTCCTCTGGGAATCCGAGCAAAGCGGGCACCGCCACATCGAGCGCCATGCGGCCGATGGCAAGCTTGTCAATACGGTCACGACGGGGACTTGGGAGGTCCGGAAACTGCAGGGTCTGGACGAGGCCCGGGGCCTGGTGTTCTTCGACGCCAGCCTCCGCAGCCCCATCGGCCAGGACACCTTCAGCATCCACCTGGACGGCTCGGGGCTCACTCGGCTTACTGAGCGACCGGGCACCCACACGGTCCGCTTCAACGCAACCTACTCGGCGTTCCTGGACACCTGGAGTGATATCCAGACACCCCCCCAGCAGAGCCTGTGCAATGGCTCCGGCCAGCTGCTGCGCCTCATCGACGCCAACCCCAGCGAGGCCCTGCAGCAAGTCAAGCTGGGCAAGGTCTCCTTCCAGCAGGTGAAGACCCGGGATGGCTTCCTCATGGAGTCCATGCTGATCCTCCCTGTGGACTTCAACCCTTCCAGGAAATATCCCGTGTTCCAGGAAATCTACGGCGGCCCCGGCACTCCCGAGGTCCACAATGCCTGGAGCCGCAGCATGATGTGGTTCCAGTTCCTGGCGCAGCAGGGCTATATCGTCTGGGTCTGTGACAACCGCAGCGCCTCGGCCAAGGGACAGGTCAGTGCCGCTGGCATCTACCAAAACCTGGGTGCCCAGGAGCTCCAGGACCTGCTCGATAGCCATGCCTGGCTGAAGGCCCAGGGCTGGGCGGACATGGAGCGACTCTGCCTGGATGGCTGGAGCTACGGCGGCTTCATGACCACCTACGCCCTCACCCACTGCAAGGCCTGGAAGCTGGGCATCGCCGGGGCCCCGGTGGTGGACTGGAGCCTCTACGACAGCATCTACACCGAGCGCTACATGGGCCTGCCCTCGGTCAACAAGGCGGGCTACGCCTCAAGCTCCGTACTGAATGCGGCCAAGGACTTCTCGGGCAAGCTGCTGCTCCTGCATGGCACCCTGGACGACAATGTGCACCCCCAGAACAGCATCATGCTCATCAACGCCGCAGAAGGCGGGCCACTCACCGCAGATCGTGCTGCTGCCCGGCTCCGATCACAGCCCCCGCGCAGCCCAGCACAACTGGGCCCGCTTCCAGGCCATGTGGGAGTTCATCTCGAAGAACCTCTGAGGATTGAGTCAACCCAGGCCGATCAGGCTGGAATCACCTGCTCCGGTTTCGCAGGCAGCATTCGGTCGTAGATCCAGAGCAGCACCGCCGTGAGAACACCCACGCCGATGATGGTCCAAAGCATGCCCGTGGGCTTGTGGCGCACCTCACCGAAGTGATGCATCAGCTTCCCGCCAAACCAGCCGCCGATCAGTGAACCAAGGCCGATCGGCAGGAACGCGAATCCCATGTAGGTGCCCTGCTGGCCAGGGGGTGCCAGGCGCGAGATGTATTCGTAATAGCGCGGAGACTGCACGATCTCACCCAGCGCGACGCAGACGAGTGTGATGATCACACCGGTCACGCTCGGCATGAAGATCAGCACGATCCAGGCCAGCGAGGACATCAACGTGCCCAGGGTGACTGCCTTCACCGAAGCGATCTTCTGCGTGGCCAGGTTGAGCAGGACCGTCAGCGAGATCACCACCAGCGGACCGGTCATCAACAACAGTTCTGTGTCCGCCTTCGGATCGATGTACTTCGCCACGTAGAGGGGCAAGGTGATGAACTCCTGCCAATACACCACCCAGTACCCGGTGAAGATCAGCAAGAACAGCATGAACTTGGGATTCGAGAGCACCGTGAGAAAGTTCTTGCCGGTCTCCGCCAGCGAAGGCGGCGGCACATCACCCTCCTTGCGCGGTTCCTTGAACATCAGCACCACAGCGAAGAACATCAGGAAGACACTGACAGCAGCCACCCGGAAGACATTCTCGACGCTCATATGCCGGTGGACATACGAAGCCACAAAGGGTCCCGCAGCTCCGCCGATGTTCACCAGGGTGTAGTAGATCGAATAGCCGATCGAGCGGACGTTCTCCTTGGAGGCCCGCGCCGTGGTCCCGACCACGGCCGGTTTCACCAGCGCGATGCCCAGGGCTGGAAGCATCAGCAGAAACGTCACCAACGCCCCGAGCGGCACCATGCCGCGGATCGGGAGCATCCAGGTGGATCCCAGCGAACCCAGCAGGAAGTAGGAGCAGCTGAGGATCAGGTAGGCCAGGGAGAGGGCACGCCGGAATCCGAGCCGATCCGCAATCGCCCCTCCGAAGGCTGCCAGAAACCACACCAAGCCGCCGAACAACCCGGCAAGGCTGCTGGCGTCCTGGGTCGGGAACCCGAGAGATTCGTTGAGGTAACGCGCCAGCGAGGCGAACGCCGCATAGTAAGAGAGGCGCTCGAACAACTCGCTGATGTTGGCCACCCAGAAGGGGCGCTCAAAACCCTCGCGGATGTCGCGCAAACGCTGGGCTGCACTCAAGGTACCTCCGGGGGAAGCTGAACCTTCGATCTTCCCGGGGAACGGGAACCAGGGTCAACCTGGAATACCGGTCACCCCCGAATTCCCCTGGCTACTTGGCAGTCTTGCTGAATTCCACCAGGGCCTTGAGCATGTCGCCCACGGACATGATGCCCACCAGCTCGCCCTTGGCATCCACCACGCAGAGGCCGTAGAGCTTGTGGTCCAGGATCACCTGGGCTGCATGGCCCAGTTCCATTTCGGGCGTGACGGTCTGGGGCTTGTCATTCATCACGTCCTTGACCGCCGTCTTGGAGAGCAGGTAGTGGACTTCCCACGTGTCCAGGGACGTGGCCTTGCCTGGCGTGTAGTCCTTGATCATGCGCTCGGTGATGAGGCCGACGAAGCGGCCCTTGCTCATCACGGGCAGGCGCCGGATGCCCTTCTCCTTCATGAGGTGGATGGCCTCAATGATGGAAGCGTCCTGCTCGATGGTGGTGGGGTTCTTGGTCATCCACTGTGCGACGGTGCTCATCGTGCTCTCCTCACAGGACCGAATGGCGGGCTTGGCGTGGCCATTGGCGAGTCACCCATCGGCTTTATCCCTGAGTAAGATTCTAGCGGTTTCCGGGGGCGGGGCCCGAAGGGAAATATCAAGGACGCTCCCGGGGCACCCCCGCCTGGCCAAGTCGGACTTGGTCCTCCCGCGCACCCAGGCCTAAAACACCACGGAACCCGTGGGTGGTGACCCAGGGGTTCCGTGTGGCAGGGACCGGCGAGGCCGGTCAGGTGAGCTTAGTAGGAGAGCATGAGGGAGGCGACGAGGCTGTCACCGCCCTGCTCGCCAGTCTGGCCAGCGCGGGGGGCCAGGAAGTTCTTGCTGCGCATGACGTAGTCGAGCTTCAGCTTGCCCGCGGACTGCTTGGTGGGGATGAACACGTAGTTGTAGCCGACGGTGATCTCGGTGTACTTGGGGCTGTAGTCCACAGCGGCGCCGTTGACCAGGAGCGTGGTGCCGACAGCGCTCTGGGTGTAGGGGTTGTAGGCCGTGTACCAGTTGTTGCCGGAGTTGTAGTTCAGGGTGTCGTAGCGGGCGGTGATCCAGTGGTTGCCCATCTTGTAGGCGCCTTCCACCGCGTAGCCAGCAAACTTCTGGTCGAGGTGATCGCGGCTGGGGGCGGTCGCAGCAGCGAAGAGGGTGGGGAAGCGGCGACCGAGAAGGCCCGTGGCGTATTCAGCCGTGAACTGCCAGCTGTCGTTCTTGAAGGCGTAGTACGCGCCCTCGAGGGTGGTCTTGTCCTTGTTGTCCTTGATCTGGGTGGCCGTGGGGACGCCGATGGTCCAGCTTGCGGGCACGGTGCCGGCCAGCATGGTGGAGTCCTTCAGGTTGGTCTCGCCCTCGCGGTAGTAGAAGCCAAACTTGTGAGCGGAACCGTAGGCACCCTCGAAACGGGCGGTCCAATCCTTCTGGGCATTGGCATCCGTGGCCGTCTTGCCACCGCTGCCGTCATCCGTGGTGCCGTTGGAGATGGCGAGGTTCAGCTTGCCCTGGAAGCCCTTGGCATCGCCGTAGGCGTAGCTGGCCCAGATACCGCGATCGCGCTTGTCGCCGAAGATGCGGTTGATCTGGTTGCGCTCCATGAACAGGATCTCGCGGGCGGCGACCATGGTGGCCTCGTAGGTGGTCGGCATCTTGAACTGACCGGCCTTCACGTTGAAGCCCTTCACGGGGGCCCAGGTCAGGACCAGATCCTGGAGGATGGCGCTGGGGGCCGTGGCGGTGATGTTGTTGTTGGGGTCGAACATCGCGTTCCAGCTGAGGGTGTCCGTCACCGTGCCGCTGAAGTAGACCTCGGCGCGCTTGACGTTGAACGTGTTCTCAGAGAACTTGGCGCTGTTCATGCCCTCGT
The DNA here is from genome assembly GCA_903913215.1 of uncultured Holophagaceae bacterium. GTDB lineage: Bacteria > Acidobacteriota > Holophagae > Holophagales > Holophagaceae > Geothrix. The sequence goes on along the minus strand of CAIWKE010000021.1, from coordinate 36,142 downwards.
AGTAGGCGGTGGCACCACCGGGCTTGGCGGCGCTGTTGAGGCGCAGGTTGTTGTTCATCATCTGGGTTTCCCAGAACTCGAACAGAACGCCGTCCAGCTTGATGGTGGGAGTCTGGGCCTGGAGGACACCGGCTGCGAGCAGCGCGGCGACACCAGCGAGGCGAGAGATCTTCATGAGAGTGCTCCTTGGAGGGAGGGTTGGGGGGCGAATTTCAGGAAGAGCCACCAGTGATCAGGAGCCGCCTGGACACCAGGCGCTGGAGGCCTCAATCGGTTAAACCTAAACGGGGGCTGAAACCTCGTCCATATAATTCCAACAAAGGTTCCCAGCCTTGTGATGCGCGACACAAGACCCCTTGCGCCGCGATGTGAATTTCTGGAAACAAACATGTTGCGCACTGACTCCCGGGTTCATCACACACCCATCTCAAGCCTTGCCGCATGTCGCCACAGCTGAATCCGACTAGCTGAAAACAGGCTTTAAAAAATACAGTGGAGGGTACCTCCATCCCTCGTCAGGATTCCCATGCCCGATCCCGCCCAGCGCACCCTCCTCCTCCGGCACGCCACCTGCGTGGCCACCCTGGATGGGGCCGGACGGGAGCTGCACGACGCTTCCATCCTCCTGCGGGGCAATCAGGTGGAGGCACTCGGTCCAGCGGCAGAGCTGCCTGACAGCGCCGATGAGGTCATCGACGCACGCGGCCATCTGGTGTTGCCGGGGCTTGTGAACACCCACCACCACATGTACCAGTCCCTCACCCGCGCGGTGCCCGGCGTCCAGGACGCCGAGCTCTTCACTTGGCTGCGGGGCCTCTACCCCATCTGGGCCCGCCTCACTCCCGAGATGATCCGCGTCTCCACCCAGGTGGCCATGGCGGAACTGCTGCTCTCCGGCTGCACCACCACCAGCGACCACCTGTACCTGTTTCCCAATGGCAGCCGTCTGGATGACAGCATCGACGGGGCCCGCCTGGCGGGCATGCGCTTCACGGCCACCCGCGGCGCTATGAGCGTGGGCCGGAGCGCCGGGGGCCTGCCCCCAGACTCGGTGGTGGAAGCCGAAGGCGCCATCCTCGCGGAAATGGACCGGCTGGTGTCCCGCTATCACGACGCCGCCCCCGGCTCCATGCTCCAGATCGCCCTGGCCCCCTGCTCCCCATTCTCTGTGAGTCGGGATCTCATGCGGGAGGCCGCCCTCCTCGCGCGGCAGCGGGGCGTGCGCCTGCACACCCACCTGGCAGAGAACGACCACGATGTGGCCTATTCCCGCGAGAAGTTCGGCTGCACCCCCGCCGAATACGCCGAAGAGCTGGGCTGGGTGGGCCCGGACGTCTGGCATGCCCACTGTGTGAAGCTGGACGGCCCCGGCATGGCCCGCTTTGCAGCCACGGGCACAGGCGTGGCCCATTGCCCCTGCTCTAATATGCGCCTGGCCTCAGGCATCGCCCCCGTGCGAAAGATGCTGGACGCGGGTGTGCCCGTGGGCCTAGGTGTGGATGGCAGCGCCAGCAACGACGCGGCCCACATGGTGGGCGAGGCCCGCATGGCCATGCTCCTCCAGCGGGTTGGCATCGCGGCGGAACCCTACGGCTGCGACCGGGGCCCCGGGGCCATGACCGCCCGGGATGCCCTCCGCCTGGCCACCCGGGGCGGGGCCCAGGTATTGGGCCGCACGGACATCGGCCACCTGGCCCCGGGCATGTGCGCAGACCTGGCCCTCTTCGATCTCTCGGCCCTGGGCTATGCCGGGGGCGCCGTCCATGACCCCGTGGGCGCCCTCCTGCTCTGCGCCCCGGCCCCGGCGGCCTACACCATCGTGGACGGGGTCGTGCGGGTGCGGGAGGGTCGCCTGGTCTCCTTCGACCTGGAGCCCGTGCTGCGTCGGCACAACGAACTGGCCGCCCAACTCCTAAGGGGCTGAGCTAATAACGGATCTTGTCCACCTTGGCATCCCAGGCCTTGAAGACGGTCAGCGCCTCATCCCGCAGGAGCTGAGTCAGGGGCAGGCTCCGCTCCCCCAGGGGCAGGGCCACCTCGCGGTAGAGCCAGGCATCGTCGAACTGGATGGCTGCGGCGTCGGCCTGGCCGTTGGCGTACCAGATGCGGTCCAGGCGGGCCCAGTAGATGGCGGACAGGCACATGGGGCAGGGCTCACAGCTGGTGTAGATCTCACAGCCCCGCAGTTCGAAGGTGCCCAAACGGGCGCAGGCCTCCCGGATGGCCGTGACCTCGGCGTGGGCCGTAGGATCGTGGCTGGAGGTGACGCGGTTCCAGCCCTCGGCCACAACCGTGCCGTCCTTCACCACCACCGCTCCGAAGGGTCCGCCCTCCCCGGCCTCCATGTGGCTGCGGGACAGCTCGATAGCACGGCGCATGAAAACGCTGGGATCCAGGTCCGGATTCATGGGAATTCCTTGGTGGGTACGGGCGCGGGCCCGTCGAGTCGGCACCCCGCCGCAGGCGCAGGGACTTCCCTGCCGTCGTTCGCGGAGGTGGACAGCAAGGCCACCCCGGCGATGGGATTCTAGCCAGAGTGGCCGCCAAACCCAAACCGGATGTAAAAATCAGGATCATCCGTTTCCTATTCAGTCAATTAACCTTATTCGATATCTATCCTTGAGATCTTTTATGGCCGAACCGCATGAAAATTTTTGACTTATCTGAATAAAAAATTATAATCGGTGCCGTTCCAGCATTCCCTTTCTTTCCCACCCCCGCGTCACCGGAGTCCCGCCCCTGAACCAGTTTTTTTCTGGTTCGTGATCGGGGTCTCCAAGCCCAGGCCCCGAACCCAGGCACCATGGTCTGGGACCGCCCTGGACGCAGTCCCGCCAGGATGTCCCTCCCCCTGCCGCTTCAACCGGGAAAGCATGATGCAAACCCCCAGCTCCGATACGCCCAGACTCGCCATCAGGGGAATCCGCAAGGTTTATCCCGCCATCGTGGCCAACGATGGCATCGACCTCACGGTCATGCCCGGCGAGATCCACGCCGTGCTTGGCGAGAACGGGGCCGGCAAGTCCACGCTCATGAAGGTGATCTACGGCGTTATCCGCCCCGACGAAGGCGAGCTCATCTGGGAGGGCCAATCCGTGACCATCCCCAATCCTGCTCAGGCTCGGGAACTGGGCATCGGCATGGTGTTCCAGCACTTCTCGCTCTTCGAAACCCTCTCCGTGGTGCAGAACGTGGCCCTGGCCATCCCCGGCGAGTTCGACCTGGCAGCCCTCTCCCTGCGCATCGAGGAGGTCTCCCAGCGCTATGGCCTGCCTGTGGATCCCCGGCGCATGGTGCATGCCCTCTCCGTCGGCGAGCGCCAGCGAGTAGAGATCATCCGCTGCCTGCTGCAGAACCCCCGGCTTCTCATCCTGGACGAGCCCACCTCAGTGCTGACCCCCCAGGCCGTCCGCAAGCTCTTCGAGACCCTGCGCCAGTTGGCCTCCGAGGGCGTGAGCATCCTCTACATCAGCCACAAGCTGGACGAGATCCAGGAGCTCTGCCACACCGCCACAGTGCTGCGGAACGGCAAGGTCACGGGCAGCTGCACGCCCTCCCAGGAATCCCCCAAGACCATGGCCCGCATGATGATCGGCGAGGATCTGCCTGCCTACAGCCACGGCGAGACCGGCCACGAGGGTGAGGTGCGCCTGCGCATCGTGAACCTCTGCCAGCCCACGGAGGATCCCTTCGGCACCACCCTCAAAAACATCAACCTGGAAGTCCGCAGCGGCGAAATCGTGGGCATCGCCGGGGTCTCCGGCAATGGCCAGCAGGAGCTGCTCAAGGCCATCTCCGGCGAGGAGCCCCTGGCCGATAACCGGGTCATTGAGATGTGCGGAATCCAGGTGGGCCACCTGAATCCGGGCAAGCGGCGGGCCCTGGGCATGTGCTTCGTGCCCGAGGAACGCCTGGGCCGCGGCGCCGTGCCGCGCCTCACCCTCACGGAAAACATCCTGCTCACGGCCTACCGCAAGGGCATGCTGCTGGGCGGACTGATCCGCTTTGGTGTGGCCAAGCGTTTTGCCGAGGACTGCATCAAGCGCTTCGATGTCCGCTGCGGCGGCGCCAACTCCGAGGCCAAGTCCCTCTCAGGCGGCAACCTCCAGAAATTCATCGTGGGCCGCGAGATCATGCAGGATCCCAAGGTCCTGGTCCTGGCCCAGCCCACCTGGGGCGTGGATGTGGGGGCCTCCTCCTTCATCCGCCAATCCCTGCTGGACCTGCGGGAATCCGGCACCGCGGTGCTGGTGATCTCCGAGGAACTGGAAGAGCTCTTTGAGATCTGTGACCGCCTGGTGGTCATCGCCAAGGGCACTCTGTCCCCGAGCAAGGCCACCACCGAAACCGGCGTCGAGGAGATCGGCATCTGGATGAGTGGCATGTGGCCGGATGCCGAGAAGTCTGGAGAGGCGCCCCATGTGGCTTAAATTCGAGCAGAGGCCCGAGCCCTCCAAGACCATGAGCTATGTTTCGCCGATCCTGGCGGTGGCTCTGATGTTCCTCAGCGGCCTGCTGCTCTTCGTGGTACTGGGCAAGAGCCCCGTGGAAGGCTTCAAGGTCTTCTTCCTGAACCCCCTCAAGGACTCCTACGGCATCGCCGAGCTCTTCCTCAAGGCCACGCCCCTCATGCTCTGCGCCGTGGGCCTCTCCGTGGGCTTCAAAGCCAACGTCTGGAACATTGGCGCCGAGGGCCAGCTGCTCATCGGGGCCCTGGTGGGCGGCGGCATCGCCCTCCACTTCGAGCACACGAGCAGCGCCATCCTCCTCCCCGCCATGGTGGTGGCTGGGGCCCTTGGCGGCATGGCCTGGGCAGCCATCCCCGCATTCCTTAGAACCCGCTTCAATGCCAACGAGATTCTCACCAGCCTCATGCTGGTCTACGTGGCCGAGTTGGTGGTTTCCTGGCTGGTCCACGGCCCCTGGATGGACCCGGACGGCTTCAATTTCCCCCAGACTAAGCTCCTGAGCCCCGAGGCCACCCTGCCCATCCTGCTCACGGGCACCCGAGTGAACGCCGCCCTGCTTCTGGCCATCGGCGCCCTGCTGGTGGGCTGGATCTTCATGAACAAGAGCTTCATGGGCTACCAGATGAAGGTGGCGGGCCAGGCCGAGCATGCGGGCAGATACGCGGGCTTCTCCGCCAAGCGCTCCGTTTGGATCGGCATGCTGGCTGGCGGCGCCATGGCGGGCATTGCAGGCATCGCCGAGGTCTCAGGCCCCGTCGGCCAGATCACCGAGCACATCAGCCCCGGCTATGGCTTTGCCGCCATGATCGTGGCCTTCGTGGGCCGCCTGAATCCCATCGGCATCTTCTTCTCCAGCCTGCTCATGGCCCTGCTCTACATGGGCGGCGAGCAGGCCCAGCAGTACCTGGCCCTGCCCTCCTCCATCTCGAAGGTGTTCCAGGGGATGCTGCTGTTCTTCCTGCTGGGCTCAGATGTCTTCATCAATTTCCGCCCCCGGTTCATCCGGCGCAGGAAGTAGGGGCCGGCCATGGGACTGACCTTCATAAGCTCGATCATCTTCGCCACCGTGGTGGCCGGAACCCCTTTGATCATCGTCGCGCTGGGCGAACTGGTGACGGAGAAGTCCGGCGTCCTCAACCTGGGCGCCGAGGGCATCATGTCCGTGGGTGCCGTGGTGGCCTTCGCCGTGACGCACCACTCGGGCAGCCCCATGCTGGGCATCCTCGCGGGTATGACCGCAGGCATGCTCATGTCCCTGCTCTTCGGCATCTCGGCCCTGACCCTCATGGCCAACCAGGTGGCCTCGGGTCTGGCCCTCTCCATCTTCGGCGTGGGCCTCTCGGCCTTCATCGGCAAGCCCTATGAGTCCATCGCCCTGGCCAGCGTGAATCCCGTCCGCATCCCGTTACTCTCCAAAATCCCCGTGCTGGGACCCGCCCTCTTCGAGCAGCAGGGCCTGGTCTACTTCTCCTGGTTCCTCATTCTGGCTGTGGCCTGGTTCCTCTACCGCAGCAAGGCGGGCCTCATCCTGCGGGCTGTGGGCGAGTCCCCGGTCTCCGCGCACTCCATCGGTTACGGCGTGGTGAAGATCCGCTACCAGGCCGTGCTCTTCGGGGGCGCCATGGCCGGCATTGGCGGCGCCTTCCTCTCCGTGTTCTACACGCCCATGTGGGTGGAGGGCATGGTGGCAGGCCGGGGCTGGATCGCCCTCTCGCTGGTGGTCTTCGCCACCTGGAGGCCCGGCCGGGTCATGATTGGCGCCTACCTCTTCGGCGGCTGCATGATCACTCAGATGTTCGTACAGGGATCTGGCGCCAAGATCAGTATTCCAGCGCAGTTCCTGTCCTCCCTTCCCTATGTGGCTACCATCTTGGTGCTGGTCCTGATCTCCCGGAATCGCAGTACCATCCGGCTGAACTCCCCCGCCTCACTCGGCCAGCCCTTCCTGCCCGACGCCTGACCCCCAGCTCTCCCCCCCGCCCCAGGGCGGATCCCTTTTCACCACCATGGAGGTACCAAGAATGAACCACCGGAAATTTGTCCTCACCACCCTGGGTGGAGCGGCACTGCTCGCCTCCACTTTCTTATCCGCCGCGGAGCCCACCAAGGTCGGCTTCGTCTACGTCAGCCCTGTGGGTGACGCGGGCTGGACCTTCCAGCACGACCAGGGCCGCAAGCAGATGGAAGCCGCCCTCAAGGGCGCCGTGACCACCAAGTTCATCGAGAACGTCCCCGAGGGCGCCGATGCGGAGCGCATCATCCGCCAGCTGGCCCAGGACGGGAACAAGATCATCTTCACCACCTCCTTTGGCTACATGAACCCGACCCTCAAGGTCGCCAGCGCCTTCCCCAACGTCACCTTCTTCCACGCCACGGGCTACAAGCAGGGCAAGAACGTGGGCATCTACAACGCCCGCTTCTACGAAGGCCGCTACCTGAACGGCATCATCGCCGGCAAGATGACCAAGACCAACATCGCGGGTTACGTCGCCGCCTTCCCCATCCCCGAAGTGATGCAGGGCATCAACGCCTTCACGCGCGGCATGAAGAGCGTCAACCCCAAGGCCGAAGTGCGCGTCATCTGGGTGAACTCCTGGTTCGATCCTGGCAAAGAGCGCGAGGCTGCCATGACGCTCATCTCCCAGGGCGCCGACATGATCACCCACCACACGGATTCCACCGCCGTGGTCCAGGCCGCCGAGGAGAAGCACAAGGAAAAGGGCACCTGGTCCTTCTCCTACCACTCCGACATGTCCAAGTACGGCCCCACCGCCCAGCTCAGTGGCACCACCCACATCTGGGGCGACTTCTACACCAAGACCGTCAAGGAAATCCTGGACGGCAAGTGGAAGGCCACCAATGTCTGGGGCGGCTTCAAGGACGGCATGATCAAGCTCGCGCCCATCAATGCTGCGGTGCCCGCCGATGTGAAGGCCTATGTCACAAAGCTCCAGGCCGATATCGCCACCGGCAAGGCCCACCCCTTCGCGGGCCCCGTCGTCGATCAGGACGGCAAGGAGCGTGTGGCAAAGGGTAAGAACATGTCAGACGCTGAACTAGGTGCCATGGATTACTATGTGCAGGGCGTAGCATCCACCCTTCCCAAGAAGTAGCTGGAATCAGGCATCGGGGGGGCTCCGGCCCCCCCGAGCCCCAACGAAGTGCACGTGTGAAAGGCGCCGAGGATGACCACGCTTCAGATCAACGGCCGGGAACTCGTCACCTCGCAGGACATGAACCTCCTGGACTACCTGCGCGATGAGCTGAACCTCACCTCCGTCAAGAACGGCTGCTCCGAGGGCGCCTGTGGCGCCTGCATGGTGCTGGTGGATGGCAAGCCCGCGCGGGCCTGCCTCTTCAACACGGCCAAGCTGGAAGGCAAGCGGGTCGTGACCCTGGAGGGCCTCTCGGAACGGGAGAAAGAGGTCTATGCCTGGTCCTTCGCCAATGCGGGCGCCGTGCAGTGCGGCTTCTGCATCCCGGGTATGGTCATCAGCACCAAGGGCCTCCTGGACGCCAACCCGGATCCCGGGCCCGAAGACATCACCAAGGCCCTGGCCCAGAACATGTGCCGCTGCACAGGCTATGTGAAGATCGAGAAGGCCGTGCTGGACTCGGCCCGGATGTTCCGCGACGAACTGCCGGTCCCCGCCAGCTCTGACACGCCCCTGACCGTGGGCTCCCGCATCTGCCGCACGGACGTGCGGGACAAGGTGCTGGGCACGGGCATTTATGTAGACGACATGAAGCGTTCCGGCATGCTGCACGGGGCCGTGCTGCGTGCGCCCAAGGCCCGAGTGAAGGTGCTGGGCATCGACACCTCGGAGGCCTCGGCCATGCCCGGCGTGAAGCGCATCCTCACCGCCGCGGACGTGCCCGGTGAGCGCCACCAGGGCCACATCATCCACGACTGGCCGGCCATGATCGCCCTCGGCGAGGAGACCCGCTACGTGGGCGATGCCATCGCCCTGGTAGCTGCGGAAACCCGGGCCCAGGCCAAGGCCGCCGTCGCCAGGATCCACCTGGAATACGAGGTCCTCCCCCCACTGGTGGACCCCCGCCTGGCCCTGGCGGACGATGCGCCCCAACTTCACCCCAAGGGCAACCTGCTGGCCAGGACAGTTCTGAAGCGCGGCGATGTAGACCAGGCTTTTGCAGAGGCAGTCCATCTCATCCACCACACCTTCAACACGCCCGAAACCGAGCACGCTTTCATGGAGCCCGAAAGCGCCCTGGCAGTGCCCGAAGCCGATGGGACATTGACTGTCTACACCGGCACGCAAAGCATCTATGACGACCACAAGGGCATCACTGGCGTCCTGGGCGTTGCCGCAGATCAGGTCAAGGTGGTCAGCGCCTATGTGGGCGGGGGCTTTGGTGGCAAGGAGGACCTCATCGTCCAGCACCACGCGGCGCTTCTGGCCCGGGCCACCGGCGTCCCAGTGAAGGTGACTCTGGGCCGCCAGGAGAGCCTCCGGGTCCACCCCAAGCGCCACGCCTTTGAGATGGAATACACGGTGGCCGCGGACGCCGCAGGAAACATCACCGCCGTGCGGGCCCGCCTTCTGGAGGACACCGGCGCCTACGCCTCCCTGGGCGGCCCCGTGCTGCAACGGGCCTGCACCCACGCCGCCGGTCCCTACAAGATCGCCAACGTGGACATCCTAGGCACGGCGGTCTATACCAACAACCCGCCGGGGGGCGCCTTCCGGGGCTTCGGCGTCACCCAGTCCTGCTTCGCCATGGAATCCTGCCTCAACCTGCTGGCCAAGGAAGTGGGCCTCAGTCCCTGGCAGATCCGCTTCCAGAATGCCGTGGAACCAGGCGATGTGCTGCCCAACGGCCAGTTCGCCGACCCAGGAACCGCCCTCAAGGAGACCCTGCTAGCCGTGAAGGATCTCTGCGCGGCCCGCCCCGACGCCGGTGTGGCCTGTGCCTTGAAGAACGCGGGCATCGGCGTGGGCCTCTCGGACGTCGGCAGGGTGCGCATCCGTGTGAAGGGCGGCAAGGCGATCATCTACACCAGCGCCGCCTGCATCGGCCAGGGCCTGGCCTCGGTACTCCTGCAGTTCGTGGCCAATGCCTCAGGCCTCTCCTGGGGCCAGCTCGAGGTGGCCATGCCCGACACCTCCACCTCGCCCAACGGCGGCACCACCACGGCCTCACGCCAGACTGTGTTCAACGGAGAGGCCGCGCGGTTGGCCGCCCTGGACCTGAAGGTGGATCTGGCCTCCGCCAGCCTGGAGGACTTGGAAGGTCGCGAATACTACCGCGAATACTCCGGCATCACTGATCCGATGGGCTCCGACAAGCCGAACCCCGTGAGCCACGTGGCGTACTCCTACGCCACCCAGGTGGTGCTCCTGGACGCCAACGGGCGCCTGGAGCGAGTGGTGGCCGCCCATGACGTGGGCAAGGCCATCAACCCCACGCAGGTGGAGGCGCAGATCGAAGGTGGGGTCGTGATGGCCCTGGGCTATGCCCTGACCGAGGACTTCCCGCTCAAAGAGGGCGAGCCCATGGTGAAGTACGGCACCCTGGGCCTCTTCAAGGCCGCCCAGGTGCCCCCCATCGAATCCATCATCATCGAGAAGAACCTTGACCCCCTGGCCTTCGGCGCCAAGGGCATCGGGGAGATCGTCGCCATCCCCACAGCCCCAGCCGCCGCCGGCGCCTACTTCCTGCGCGATGGGGTCTTCCGCACGAGCCTTCCCTTGTCCGGCACGCCCTACTCCCGGAAGAAGGCATGAGCCTTGACATCCTCCAGATCCTCGCCACGGAGCCCAGGCAGTTCGTCCTCTGCACCGTGGTGCAGGTGAAGGGCTCGGCCCCGCGCCACGCAGGTTCCAAGATGCTCCTGGGCCGTGAGGGCCGGGTCTTTGGTTCCGTCGGTGGAGGACGGGGCGAAGCCATGGTCCTCAAGGCCGCGGCGGAGCTGCTGGGCGGCCGCCAGCCAACCCTGCTTGATATCGACATGCAGGGCATGGAGGTCGAGGGCAACGCCATGGTCTGCGGGGGCAACAGCCGCATCCTCGTAGAGCCTCTGATCAACAAGGCCCCCTACCAGAAGGCACTAACCCTGCTGCGCCAGGGCCTCCCGGCCCTGCTGGTCAAGGATCCGGTCACGGGCGAGACCGCCCTCATGGACGGCCAAGGCCAGTGGCTCGAGGGCCACGTCGTCGCTGCAGATCCGGAACTGGCGCGACAGGCCTTGCAGAGCGGGCACCCGGTTCTGGCGGAGTCCGGTCGGATTCTCTATGATCCCTTGCTGCCCCGGGAGAAGCTGCTGATCCTCGGCGCCGGCCACGTGGGCCAGGCCCTGGCGGCCCTGGCTCCCGGCCTGGGCTTTCAGGTCAGCGTGGGTGATGATCGGCCCCCCTTCCTGGCCCCGGGGCGCTTCCCCGGCGGCGTGGTCGCCCTGGGTGGCAGCTACACAGAGATTGTGGGGAAGTTCCCCTTCGACCCCTCCACCTACGTGGTGATCGTCACCAAAGGGCACCTCACGGATCTGGAGTGCGTGCGCGCTGTGCTGCCCCGTCCCTGGCGCTATGCGGGCTTCATGGGCAGCCGCCGCAAGACCCGCCTGGTGCTGGAACAGGTGGCCCAGGAGGGCTTCGATTCGGCCAAGGTGGAGGCCCTGCGCGGTCCCATTGGCCTGGAACTGGGCGCCGAAACCCCCGAGGAACTGGCAGTGGCCATCGCCGGTGAACTGATCGCCGCCCGGCGGAAGGCCCCCCTCCTCGAGGCCACCCATGGCGCCCGGAAGGCCCTCCGCCAGGCCCCCTGAGCCCCTGTCTTGAACTTCGCCGAAACCCTCCTGCCCCTGCTGCCCACCGCTGGCGGCCTCGTGGCCTTCGTGGGCGCCGGGGGCAAGACCCGCGCCCTGTTCAGTCTGGGCGAAGCTCTCACAGTCCTGGGCGGCCCCGTGCTGCTCAGCTGCACCACCCACCTGCTGGATCCGCGCCTGGAGGCTGGACGTCCCCCCCTGACGCTGCTCCTGAGGCCAGACCTGGAAGGCCCCGAAAGTGCCCTGCCCCTGCCAGCCGCCCAGCCGGGCCTCAGCCTCCTCATGGCCCGGGTCGAGCCGCCCGAAAAGCTGAAGGGCATCCATCCCTCTTGGCTGCCCGCCTTGAGAACCGCGTGGCCCCACATCCTCGTGGAGGCGGACGGCTCCAAACGCCTGCCCCTGAAGGCGCCCGCAGACCATGAGCCCGTGCTACCCCCGCAACCCGACCTAGTGGTGGGAGTGCTGGGGCTGGATGGCCTTGGCCGCCCCCTGGACGACCGCAGCGTCCATCGGTCCGAGCTGTTCTCCCAGATCACAGGTTGTGCCCCGGGAGAACCCATCCGCTGGGAGCACCTGGCGGCCCTGGTGGGACATCCTCTGGGTCTGTTCAAAGGCGCACCCGGGTGCCGGGTCCTGCTCCTCAACAAGGTGGACCGCGCCCCTTTCCTGCCCACGCGAGAGCAGTTGGCTGCCCTGCCCGCAGACTGGATCCTGCTGGGTGCCCTGGAGGGCCCGGAGCGAGGTATGGTCATGGTGAAGGGAATACGTCCATGAGCATGATCGCGGGCAATCTGGTGGTGGTGCGGGGGGCCGGGGACCTGGCCACAGGCACCATCCTGCGCCTGGTGCGCTGCGGCTTCCGGGTCATCGCCCTCGAAGTCGAAGCCCCCACGTCCATTCGCCGCACCGTGAGCTTCTCGGAGGCCATGTATGACGGCAGCGCCACCGTGGAGGGTGTCACGGCCCTGCGCTGCGACGCGCTGCCCGAGGCCTGGTGCCCTGGCGATCCTGTAAGTATCCTCCTGGATCCCGAAGGCCGCTGCCTGGAGCATCTGCACCCCCTGGCCCTGGTGGACGCCATTCTTGCCAAGCGGAACCTGGGCACCCACCTGGACATGGCCCCCCTGGTCATCGCCCTGGGGCCGGGTTTCGAGGCGGGCCGCGATGCCCACGCCGTGATCGAGACAAACCGCGGGCACGACCTGGGCCGGGTGCTCCTGAGCGGCAGCGCCGAGCCCAACACCGGCGTGCCTGGCCTCATCGGAGGACAGGGCCAGGAGCGAGTTCTCCACGCCCCCACCGCAGGCCCCGTGGAAGCCCTCTGCCGCATCAGCGACTCTGTGCAGGCCGGGGATCCCATTCTCGCCATCCGGGGCCAGGTGTTGCGCTCCGCCATTGATGGCGTGGTGCGGGGCCTGATCCGGCCCGGCTTCGAGGCCCGCCAGGGCCTCAAGGTGGCCGACGTGGATCCCCGCGGGCGCCGAGAACACTGCTTCAGCGTCTCCGACAAGGCCAACGCCATTGCCGGGGGCGTCCTGGAGGCCATCCTCAGGCTGGGCGGGCGATGATCTACCTGGACAATGCCGCCACCAGCCATCCCAAGGCCCCCGGTGTGGCGGCGGCCTTGGCCGCCTGCATCGAGCAGGGCACCTGCAGTCCGGGCAGAGGCAGCCACCCCCTGGCCCAGGCCGCCAGCCGCCTGCTCTTCGAGACGCGGGAAGCCTGCACCAACCTGTTGGGCCGCAGCGGCTCGGAACGCCTCATCTTCACCAAGAACGCGACGGAAGCCCTCAACCTGGTAATCCTGGGTGCCGTGCCGCCCGGGGGTCTGGTGGCCGTCAGCTCCCTGGAGCACAACGCAGTCATGCGGCCCCTGCGTCATTTGGAGGCCACCGCTGGCCTGCGCCTGTTGGTGATTCCCTTCGACGGTTGCGGCAATCCCGATCCCTCCATGCTGCGCTGGGTGCTGGACCGGCGTCCGGACCTCATGGTGCTCACGGCCGCCAGCAACGTCACCGGCGGTCTCCCGCCCCTGGCCGAGATCGGGCTGGGCTGCGAACGCCAGGGCATCCCGCTTTGCGTGGATGCCAGCCAGGTGGTGGGGCACCGTCCCCTGCCTCCCGTGGGGCAGTATCTCTGCTTCTCGGGCCACAAGGGTCTGCTTGGCCCCACGGGCACCGGAGGCTTGCATCTGGCTGAGGACGCGCAGCTCCGACCCCTGATATTCGGCGGCACCGGCAGCGCTTCGGACAGTGAGGTGCAACCGGACATCCTGCCGGACCGCTTCGAGGCGGGGACGCCCAACCTGCCCGGCCTGGCGGGCCTGCGGGTGGCCCTGCGCTTCCTCGCGGCCACGGGTATCCAGGCGGTGCAGGCCCGGGAGGCGGCCTACTGCGACGACCTGCTGCGGGGCCTGCTGCGCCTGCCGGGTGTGGCCGTCCAGGGCCCGGCCCCGGGCGCCGAGCGGGCTTCGGTCATCTCGATTTCCATCGCGGAGCGGGATCTGGGCGAAGTGGCCCTTGAACTCGATCGGCGCGGCATCTGCACGCGGGTGGGCCTCCACTGCGCCCCCGCGGCCCACCAGAGCCTCGGCACCCTCGCCAACGGCGGGACCCTGCGCTTCTCTCCAGGTTTCTTCACCACGCCCTTGCAGATCCGCGACACCCTGGCAGCCATGGAGGCCATCCTCTCGTGAAGCTCACGGACCACACCCGCTTCTCCGGCTGCGGCGCCAAGCTGGGCCCGGGCGTGCTGGAACAGGCCCTCTGCGGCCTGGTGCAGCCCGCCTACCCGGAGCTGCTCGCGGACTTCTCCGGCAGTGAGGACGCGGGCCTCTTCCGGCTGGGCCCCCACCTCGCCCTGGTGCAGACCGTGGACTTCTTCCCGCCCATCGTTGATGATCCACACCTCTTCGGCCGCATCGCTGCTGCCAACGCCCTTTCGGACCTCTACGCCATGGGGGCCCGGCCCATCACGGCCCTGGCCCTGGTCTGCCATCCCCTCAAGGCCCTGGGCCTGGAGCCCCTCAAGGCCATGCTGGCCGGAGGCCTGGAGGCCCTGGTGGAAGCGGGCTGCGCCCTCCTGGGCGGACACAGCATCGAAGATCCCGAGCCCAAGCTGGGCTATGCAGTTACTGGCCTGGTGGACCCGGAACGGGCCTGGCGGAACAACACGCTCCTGCCGGGGGGCCGCCTGCTACTCACGAAGCCCATCGGCACAGGCCTGGTGAACATGGCGCTGCGGGCCCAGTGTGCCTCGCCCGAGGCCCAGGCCGCGGCGGAGCACTCCATGGCCACCCTCAACAAGGCCGCCGCCGAGGTGCTCGCCCGCTTCCACCCCATGGCCTGCACGGATGTAACGGGCTTCGGCCTGGCGGGCCACGCAGCGGAAATGGTGAGCGGCGAACACTGCGGCCTCAGCCTCCAGCTGGACCTCATCCCTCTGCTGCCGGATGTGGAGAGCTACGCCGCCATGGGCCTCATCCCCGAAGGCACCTACCGCAACCGCGAGGGACGGCTCCGCTTCCTCACGGGCAACACCTCGGCCTCGGCCCTGGACCTGCTCTTCGATCCCCAGACTTCCGGGGGGCTGCTGGTGGCCCTGCCTGACTCTGAGGCTGAGGCGGCCCTGCTCGCGATGAAGGAGGCAGGCGTGCCTGCCTCCTTCATCGGCGAGACCGGTGGCCCCGCTGGGCTGGTGAGGATCGTCTAGGATGCTGCTCCTGGCTACCTACCCCTCCAGCCACGCGGCCCTGCGAGCGGAGCAGCAGCTCAAGGCCACGGGCCTCAGCGTGGAACTCATCCCGGTCCCCCGCAGCGTGCGCAGTACCTGCGGCTTCTGCCTCCTGGTCGAAGTGCAGGACGAGGGCATCTCGCTGCGGAAGAGCGGTGCGGAGGGACTTTGGCGAGTGCTGGAACCCCCGCCGGGCCAACATCGGAGGAGCTATGAACCTCATCGTTAGAGACCTGGACGCCCGGGGTTTGCCCTGCCCCCAGCCGGTGATCCTGGCCCGTAAGGCCCTGGCCGAGGGGGGCTTCGGGCGCCTGGACATCCTGGTGGACGACCCCGCCTCCCGGGAGAACCTCCTGAAGTTCGGCGCCTACGCCAAGTGCCAGGTGGAAGAGCAACCCGGCGAGGGCACCCAGACCCGGCTCAGCTTCACGCCTCCGGCCACCGGCGGCACCCAGCCCGCGGTGGCTCCAGCACCAAATGCGGCGCCCCAGGTCCCCAGCGGCACGGCGGTGCTGCTCCTCAGCAGCGACGGCATCGGCCAGGGCGACCCGGATCTGGCCCGCCTGCTCATGCGGGGGTTCCTCTACACGCTCACCGAGGCTGACCAGGTGCCAAAGCGCCTGCTGCTCATGAACAGTGGTGTGCGGCTGGCGGTGGAGGGCTCCGAGTCCCTGGCCAACCTGAAAAAGCTGGAGGCCCGGGGCGTGGAGGTGCTGGCCTGCGGCACCTGCCTGGAGTTTTTCAAGCTGACCAGCAGCCTGGCCGTGGGCGGCATCACGAACATGTACGAGATCGCCGGGCACCTGTTGGAGGGGTCTTCGCTCAGCATCGGCTAGCAAGTCCTGTGGATTAATGAAAATTGTGACCTGCCCGAGGTAATTTTTTTACCATTTCTTCCCCCCCATTCCATACTTTCAGGTGCGGCGGGTGTGGGTTTCCCGCCTCCCTCGGAGGTGCCGAATGGACCACAAGGTCGTAGGGAAAAGTACCCAGAGACTGGATGCCGTCGCCAAGGTGACTGGGCGCGCCCAGTACACCGATGACTTCTTCGAGCGGGACATGCTCGTGGGCAAGGTGCTCCGCAGCCCCCATGCCCATGCCAAGGTGCTCCGCATTGACGCCACCAAGGCCAAGGCCCTGCCCGGCGTGGTGGCGGTGATCACGCCCGCCGACCTGCCCACCATCAAATTCGCCACGGCCGGCCATCCCTGGTCCCTGGATCCGGGGCACCGGGACGTGGAGGACCGCCTCATCCTCACAGACAAGGCCCGCTTCGTGGGTGACGCCATCGCGGCGGTGGTGGCCGAGGATCTCCTCACGGCGGAGAAGGCCCTGCACCTCATTGAGGTCGAATACGAGGTGCTGCCCCACGTGCTGACGGCGGAAGACGCCATGGCCGAGGGCGCCCCGGTCCTGCACGAGAACCGCCCCGGCAACATCGTCAGCTCCTTCGGCGTGTCCTTCGGCGATGTGGAAAAGGACTTCGAGGCCGCGGACCGCATCATCGAGGGCGACTACGAGACCAGCATCGTCCAGCACTGCCACATCGAGTCCATGAGCGCCTTTGCCTTTGTGGATTCGGACGGTCGCGTGGTGGTGAACTCCTCCACGCAGATCCCCCACATCGTGCGGCGCATCGTGGCCCAGGCCCTTGGCCTCTCCTGGGGCCGAGTGAAGGTCATCAAGCCCTTCATCGGCGGTGGCTTCGGCAACAAGCAGGACGTGGTGGTGGAACCCCTGACCGCGGCCATGAGCTTGGCGGCGGGCGGGCGCCCCGTCCGCTACTGCATGACCCGCGAGGAGGTCTTCATCGACACCCGCACCCGCCACGGCATGAAACTCCACCTCAAGACCGCCGTGTCCAACGAGGGTGTGCTCCAGGGCATCCATATGCAGGTGCTGAGCAATACTGGCGCCTACGCCTCCCACGGCCACTCCATCGCCATGTCTGCGGGCGGGAAGTTCCGGCCTCTGTACAACTTCAGGTCCATCAAGTACGAGCCCAAAACCGTCTACACCAACCTGCCGGTGGCAGGCGCCATGCGCGGCTACGGCACGCCCCAGATCTTCTTTGCTTTGGAGAGCCACCTGGACGACATCGCCCGGGAGATGAACCTGGATCCCGTGGCCCTGCGCCAGAAGAACCTCATCACCGTGGGCCACATGGACCCACTCAGCAAGAACGTGGTGCGCTCCTTCGGCGTACCCCAGTGCCTGGAGAAGGGCCTGGAGCTCATCCGCTGGGACGAGAAGCGGAAAGCCCACAAGGGCCAGACCGGCCCCCGGCGCCGGGGTCTGGGCATGGCCGCCTTCGCTTACGCCTCGGGCACCCACCCCGTGGCCCTGGAGCTGGCAGGAGCCCGCATCGTCATGAACCAGGACGGCTCCGTCACCCTCCAGGTGGGGGCCACGGAAATCGGCCAGGGCAGCGACACTGTCTTCGGGCAGATCACCGCAGAGACCCTGGGTCTGCCCGCAGACATGGTGCATGTGGTGACCACGCAGGACACCGACATCACCCCCTTCGACTCTGGGGCCTACGCCTCCCGCCAGACCTTCGTGACGGGTATCGCCGTGCGCAAGGCCGCCCTCGAAGTGCGCGAGAAGGTGCTGGCCGTGGCCGCCCGTCGCTCGGGCCTGAGCCCGGCCGAGATGGACATCCGCGATCGCCAGATTGTGGAGACCAGCCTGGGTCGCGTCATCTGCAGCCTGGCAGACGTGGCCATGGACTCCTACTACGACCGCATCCTGGCCGCCCCCATCACCAGCGACACCTCCGCCAACGTGCGCATCAACGCCATGTCCTACGGCGCCACCTTCGTGGAGGTGGAAGTGGACCTGGAGACCGGTCGGGTGGAGGTCCTGGAGCTCTGGAACATCCACGACTCCGGCACCATCATCAACCCCAAGCTGGCCGAGGGCCAGGTCCATGGCGGCGTCAGCATGTCCCTGGGGGCCGCCCTGCTGGAGCAGATGCTCTTTGATCCCGTCACCGGCAAGCCTCTCAACCCCAACCTGCTGGACTACAAACTGCCCACCATCCTGGACACCCCAACCATCAACGCCGCCTTCGTGGAAACTTTCGATGCGGCGGGCACCTTCGGCTCCAAGTCCCTGGGCGAGTGCCCCGTCATCTCCCCCGCCCCCGCCGTGCGCAACGCCGTGCTGGACGCCACGGGCGTGGCCTTCCACAAGATCCCCCTCTATCCGCAGGTGGTCTTCGAGAAGTTCCGGGAGGTGGGCCTGATCCCCGACCGCCAAGCGGAAAGGAGTGTGCAGCATGTTTGACATCTGCGAACTCCACGAGCCCGAGACCCTGCTGGAGGCCAAGCGGATCTTCAACGCCGACCCCGGCCTCAAGGTCATCGCCGGGGGCACGGACGTGCTCATCCGCATGCAGCATGGGGGCCTGGCCGGTGCCGGTCTGCTGAGCCTGCGAAACCTCCATGAGCTGGAGGAGATCCAGTTACTGGGCGACGGCACCCTCTCAGTGGGCGCCATGGCCCCCTTCGCACAGATCTTCCAGAGCGAGCTGATCCAAAAGCTGGTGCCCATCCTCGGCGAAGCCGCCGTGTCCATGGGCGGCCCCCAGGTGCGCAACGTGGCCACCATCGGCGGGAACCTCTGCAACGGTGCCGTTTCGGCCGATAGCGCCTCCACGCTGTTCGCCCTGGACGCCCTCCTCAAGCTGCAGACACTGGACTCCGAGCGCATCATCCCCATGAAGGACTTCTACGCGGGCCCCGGCAAGGTGAACCTGCTGCCCGGCGAGCTGCTGGTGGCCATCCTCATCCCCCGCGAGGGCTACGAGGGCATGGGCGGCCACTACATCAAGTTCGCCCCCCGCAAGGCCATGGACATCGCCACGCTGGGCGTGGCGGCCCTTTGCCGAATCAAGGACAACTGCTTCCAGGAGCTGCGCATCGGCCTGGGCGTGGCGGCCCCGGTGCCCGTGCGCTGCTTCGAGGCCGAGGCCTATGCCCAGGGCCGTGAAGTCACCCTGGAGACCGTGCAGGAGATCGCCCGGCTGGCCCTGAAGCCTGCCAAGGCACGCTCCTCCTGGCGCGCTTCCAAGGAATACCGGGAACATCTCATCGAAGTGCTGGCCCAGCGCGCTGTGGCCGAAGCTGTGAAGCGGGCGGGAGGTTGCTGTGCTGACGAAAAATAGTGCGGGTGTGTTGGCCAAGAAGCGGTTGGCCATGACCGTCAACGGCCGGGCCGTGGAGATCGAGATCGATATCCGGGAGTCCCTCCTGGATGTGCTCCGCGACCGCCTCCAGTTCACGGGTGTGAAGCAGGGCTGCTCCGTGGGCGAGTGCGGCGCCTGCACGGTGCTCATCGACGGCGTGCCCACCAATTCCTGCATCTACCTGGCGGCCTGGGCCCACGGGAAGACCATCACCACCATCGAGGGCGTGGCCAGCAACGGCGTGCTTTCTCCGGTGCAGGAGGCCTTCGTGGATGAGGGTGCCATCCAGTGCGGCTTCTGCACTCCGGGCCTGGTGCTCTCCACCACGGCCATGGTCGAAAGCGGCCGCAGCTTCAGCCACGACGAGGTCCGCCGCGAGCTGTCCGGCCACCTCTGCCGCTGCACGGGCTACCAGAAGATCGTGGACGCCGCCGAGCGCGCCCTGCGCGAAGCTGCCGAGGCCTCGAACGAAGGCCCCGCCTCATGATCGGCGCCAACTCAGTCCGCAAGGAAGGTCGCGCCAAGGTCCTGGGTACGGCCATCTACACCGATGACAAGTTCATGCCCGGAGCCCTCCACGGCGTCACCGTGCGGTCCTCGGTGCCCCGAGGCATTCTGCGGGAGATTGTGTTCGGCGAAGGCATCGCCTGGGACGAGTTCACGATCGTCACCGCTGCGGACATCCCCGGCACCAACCGTGTGGCCTCCGTCGTGGATGACCAGCCCTTCCTGGTGGGCCTGGGCGAGGAGATCACCCATCCCGAGCAGCCCATTCTGCTGCTGGCCCACTCCGACCGGGCCGAGGCCGAGCGGGCCCGCGCAGCTGTGCGCCTGGTGGTGGACGAGCTGCCCGCCATCCTGGACATCCAGGCCTCCCTGGACCTGGAGCAGGTCATCTACAGCACGGACAACCTCCTCAAAGAGATCCGCATCGAGAAGGGCGATCCAGCCCCCATCTGGGCCCAGGCGGCCCATGTCGTCGTGGGCGAGTACCGCACCGGGGCCCAGGAGCAGATGTATCTCGAGCCCAACGCCATGCTGGCCCTGGTGGAGCGCGGCGCGGAGACCCGGGTCTCGGTCTGGGGTTCCCTGCAGTGCCCCTACTACGTGCACGGCGCCCTCAAACAGCTTTTCGGCCTGCCCGAGGGGCGGGTGCGGGTGGTGGCCATGGAGATGGGCGGCGCCTTCGGCGGCAAGGAGGACTACCCCTCGGTGAACGCGGGCCACGCGGCCCTGCTCAGCTGGAAGAGCGGCCTGCCTGTTCGCCTCATCTACGACCGTGAGGAGGACCTGGCCTGCACCACCAAGCGCCATCCCTCCCGCACCCGCCTGCGCACGGCCTTCGACGCCGAGGGCCACCTGCTGGCCCTGGAAGCGGATTTCGTGCTGGACGGCGGAGCCTATGCCACTCTCTCGCCCGTGGTGTTGAGTCGGGGCGCCGTGCATGTGGGGGGCGTCTACCGCTGCCCGAACGTGCGCATCCACGCCCGGGCCGTGGCCACCAACACGCCGCCCCCCGGCGCCTTCCGGGGCTTCGGCGCCCCCCAGAGCCTCTTCGCCATCGAGCGCCACATGGACCTCTGCGCCCGCAGGCTGGGCCTGGATGCCGTGGAACTGCGCCGACGCAACTTCCTCCACATGGGCGACACCATGGCCACGGGCCAGGTGATCCGCGAGGACCTGGACCTCCCAGGCCTCATGGACCGCGCCCTCGCGGAAATCCACTACGCTGATCGCCGGGCGGCCCACGCCATCACCAACACGGAAAGCGGCCCCATCAAGCGTGGCCTGGGTTTGGCTGTCTTCATGCATGGCTGCGGCTTCACGGGCAATGGCGAGTCCCACGTGGCCTCCGTGGCCGGTGTGGAGGGCCTGTCTGACGGCACCGTGTCCGTGCTGGCCGCCTCGACAGAAATGGGTCAGGGCAAGAACACCGTCTTCGCCCAGATTGTGGCCGAGGCCCTGGGCCTCCCTTATGAGCTGGTGGACGTGGCCTGCGTGGACACGGACCATGTGCCCAACAGCGGCCCCACGGTGGCCTCCCGCAGCACCATGATGGTGGGCCGAATCCTCGAGGACGCCGCCATCGGCTTCAAACAGAGTCTGGTACAGCAGGGCTTCCTGCAGGAGCCCTACACCGCCGAAGCCTTCCAGGCCGCCGTGAAGAAGGCCGTGGCCCACCTGGGCAGGCTCCGCTGCTATGGCCAGTACCACCGGCCCCCCAACATCAGCTGGGACGACAAGACCTACCGGGGCGACGCCTATCCCACCTACAGCTGGGGCGCCTACGCGGCCGAGGTGGCCGTAGACCTGGACACCTACGAGGTGCGAGTCGAAGACTTCGTGGCCGTGCAGGAGGTGGGCCGCGTGGTGAACCCCACCCTGGCCGCCGGCCAGATCGAGGGCGGCGTGGCCCAGGGCATCGGCTGGGGCCTCTGGGAGGAGGTCACCATGAAGCAGGGCCGCATGGTGAACAACCAGATGACCAACTACATCATCCCCACCAGCGCCGACCTGCCCCGCATCCGCGTGGTCTTCCTGGAGAACGCCCACCACGCCGGTCCCGGCGGTGCCAAGGGCATCGGCGAGCTGCCCATGGACGGGCCCGCCCCGGCCCTCGCCAATGCGCTTGAAAATGCGCTGGGGCCTTTGCGCCTGGACGAAGTGCCCATGACCCCGGACCGCCTGCTGTCCCGCTGCGAGGAGGTGGCCCATGGCTGACCAGATCATGCTCAGCCTGAAGGTGAATGGCCAGTCGCACAGCCTGCAGGTACATCCCTTCGCCCGGCTGCTGGATGTGCTTCGGGAGGACCTGCGCTTCACCGGCACCAAGGAGGGCTGCGGCGAGGGTGAGTGCGGTGTCTGCAGCATCCTGCTGAACGGCCGATTGGTGAACAGCTGCCTGGTGCCCGCAGTCCAGGCCCAGGGCGGCGAGATTGTCACGGTGGAGGGCCTGGCGGACGGCCAACGGCTCTCCAGCTTGCAGGACGCCTTCCTTACGCAGAACGGCGCCCAGTGCGGCTTCTGCACGCCGGGCATGCTCCTGGCCGCCACGGACCTGCTGCAGCGGAACCCCCACCCCGACGAAGCTGCTGTCCGCGAGGGCCTGGCCGGGAATCTCTGCCGCTGCACGGGCTACGTGAAAATCGTGGACGCAGTCCAGACCGCCGCCAGGGAGGCCCGATGAGAGGCTACCTGCCCCCCGTTGAGGTCCGCGTGCCTGCCACGCTGGGCGAGGCGCTCACCCTCCTGGCCGCAGAGCCTGGCCTCTGGACGCCCCTGGCTGGAGGCACGGACCTCATGGTGGTCTTCAATGCGGGCCACCTGAAGGCCACGCGTTTCCTCGACCTCTCCCGCCTGACCGAGCTGCGCGGCATTGCGGAGGACAACAACCTCCTCAGCTTCGGATCCCTCTCCACCTACACGGACCTGCGCGAGTGCCGCGCGGTGCACCAGCACTTCCCCAACCTGGTGAAGAGCGCCCAGGTCACCGGGGCCCTGGCCATCCAGAACCGTGGCACCCTGGGGGGCAACATCGCCAATGCCAGCCCTGCCGCGGACACGCCGCCCAGCCTTCTGGCCTACGGCGCGGAGCTGGAGCTGGTCTCCGTCCTGGGCAGCCGCCGCGTAGCCTACGCCAGCTTCCACCAGGGCTACAAGCAGATGGACCTGGCCCCAGACGAGCTGGTAGCGAAGGTGCTTGTGCCCAAGCCCACGGGCCGGGGCTTCCACTACTTCCGCAAGGTGGGCACCCGCCAGGCCCAGGCCATCTCCAAAGTCTGTCTGGCCGCCTACGCCCGCCTTGAGAAGGGCTGCGTGGCGGAACTGCGCATCGGCCTGGGTTCCGTGGCTCCGGCCCCGGTGCGGGCCCGAGCCGTCGAGCAACTGCTTCTGGGTCAGCCCCTGGCCAGCCTGCCCATCGAAGCTGCACGTCTGGCCTTGGGAAGCGACATCAGCCCCATCGACGACATCCGCGCCACAGCCCACTACCGCAGCGTGGTCACCGGCAACCTCCTGGCCCAGATGCTGCGCGAGCTGACCCAGGCCTGATCCGTACTCCCTCCAAAAAGAACCACCACTAAGGCTCGAAGACACGAAGGACAAAAGGCAGAAGAAAAGCAGGGATCGGTTCCTTTGTTGTTCTTCGTGGTC
The DNA here is from genome assembly GCA_903913215.1 of uncultured Holophagaceae bacterium. Lineage (GTDB taxonomy): Bacteria > Acidobacteriota > Holophagae > Holophagales > Holophagaceae > Geothrix. Next base: position 12,813 of record CAIWKE010000021.1, on the reverse strand, counting down.
TTTCCGACTTCGTGGTGAATCAGTCCCATCCATGGCCCTGAACTTCAATCCCAAGGACACGCATGACCCGCAAAATCGCTCTCCTGGCCATCGGTGGCAACGCACTCCTCAAAGAGAAGGAGCACGGGCTCCAGGAAGAACAGCTCGAAAATGCCCGGGAGACAGCCGAGATGCTGGCGAAGGTCGTCGCCGAGGGCTACGCCCTCTGCGTGGTGCACGGCAACGGGCCCCAGGTAGGGAACCTGCTCATCCAGCAGGAGGCGGGCTCGGGTCAGATCCCCCCCTACAGCCTGGATGTCTGCGGCGCCATGACCCAGGGCTCCATGGGCTACATGCTGGAGCGCATGCTCATCAACCGACTGCGCTTCCTGGGCCTGGAGAGCCCCGTCACCTCGGTGCTCACCGAAGTGGTGGTGGACAAGGCAGACAAGGGTTTCCAGGACCCCACCAAGCCCGTGGGCCCCTTCTATCCTGAGTTCCGCGCCATGGAGCTCATGCGGGCCAACCGCTGGAAGATGAAGGAGGACTCTGGGCGCGGCTGGCGCAAGGTGGTGCCCTCACCCAGGCCCCTGGAGATCGTGCAGCTCCAGGCCATCAAGACCCTGCTCCAGTCCGGCAGCTCGGTCATCGCCGGTGGCGGCGGCGGGATTCCCGTCATTCGCGATGCCAGCGGCTTCCTGGTGGGTGTGGAAGCGGTCATCGACAAAGATCGCCTCAGTGCCCTGCTGGCGGCCCAGCTGGGGGCCGACCTCTTCATCATCCTCACAGGGGTGAGCAAGGTCGCCCTGGACTATGGCAAGCCCACTCAGCGCTGGGTGGACCGCCTCACGGCGACGGAGGCCCGCCGACACCTGGCCGAGGGGCAGTTCCCGGCGGGCAGCATGGGCCCCAAGATCGAAAGCGCCCTCACTTACCTCGAAGGGGGCGGCCAGGAAGTGCTCATCACCACGGCCGAGGCCCTGGCCACGGAGGCTCCGGCCACAGTGGGAACCCGCATCGTCCGCGACTAAACATTTGTAATAATAAATTTAGCAATAAATCAGATCAACACCTCGTGTCGATAGACAAAAATTTTCTTCCTGTTGAAAAAAAATATTGACCCAGTGGTCAAGATTCCTAAACTGGACCTGGATCACCCGTACGGAACATCCGAAGAAGAGGAGGTAGAGCCATGGACTTCACGCTCAACGGTACTCTCACGCGTTTCGAGGCCGATCCTGAACTGGACGTGCTCACCTACCTGCGTGAGGTGGCGGGCATCGTCAGCCCCAAGGATGGCTGCTCCGGCGAGGGCATCTGCGGCTGCTGCACCATCCTCGTCGATGGCAAGGCCCGCCTGAGCTGCCGCATGGCCATGAAGGATGTGGCGGGCAAGAGCCTCACCACCATCGAGGGCCTGTCCAAGGCCGAGCAGGATGCCTTCGCCGACGGCTTCGTGGTGAAGGGCGGCGTCCAGTGCGGCTTCTGCACCCCGGGCATCGTCATGAAGGCCGCGGCCATCCTCCAGAAGAATCCCAACCCCAGCCGGCAGGAGATCGTGGACGGTATCAACGGGAACCTCTGCCGCTGCACCGGCTACAAGAAAGTGGTGGACTCCATCGAGTGCGCCGCCGAGGCCCTGCGCTCGGGCCTGCCCGTGGAATATCCCCAGGGCACCGGCGCCATCGGCACCCGGCATCCCAAATACACGGGCCGGGAAGCCGTCCTGGGCCAGCGAGTCTTCGTGGCGGACATGAAAGAGCCGGACATGCTCTACGCCGCCCTGCACTTCTCCGACCACCCCCGGGCCAAGGTCCTGAGTGTTGATATCAGCGCGGCCCAGAAGCTGCCCGGCGTGGTGAGCGTCCTCAAGGCCCAGGACATCCCGGGCCAGCGAGTGAACGGCATGATCTACCGGGACTGGCCCGTGATGATCATGGAAGGCGAGGAGACCCGCTGCATCGGGGATGTGCTGGCCATCGTGGCCGCCGAAACCGAGGAGATCGCCCGGGAAGCCGCCGCGCTGGTCCGCGTCACCTATGAGGTGCTCGCCCCGGTCACGGATCCCTTCGAGGCCCTGGCGCCCGGCTCACCCCAGCTCACGCCCAAGGGCAACACCCTCTCGATTTCCGAAGTGAATGTCGGCGAGGCCGAGAAGGTGCTGGCCGAGGCCGCCTTCGTGGTCCGCAAGCGGTACACCACCCAGCGCATCGAGCACGCCTTCATGGAGCCCGAGGCAGCCCTGGCGGTGCCCTGGTCCAAGGACGGTCAGGCCGGTGTAAAGATCTTCGATGGTGGCCAGGGCGGCTACGAGAACCGACGCCAGATCGCGGAGCTGCTGGCCCTGCCGGAAAGCCTGGTCAACGATGTGCTGGTGCAGAACGGCGGCGGATTCGGCGGCAAGGAAGACCTCATGGGCCAGCACCATGCGGCCCTGCTCTGCGTGAAGACCGGCCGCCCCGTCATGCTCCGCTTTGACCGCAAGACCTCGCTCCGCATGCACGCCAAGCGCCATCCCATCGTCATGGACTACCAGGTGGGCTGTGACAAGGAAGGCAAGCTCACGGCCCTGGTGGCGAACATGGTCTCGGATTCCGGCGCCTATGCCAGCGTGGGCATGAAGGTCATCGAGCGGGCCGTGGCCCACTCTGCAGGGGCCTATGCCATTCCCAACGTCCACGTGAAGGGCACCGCGGTCATCACCAACAACGCCTCCTGCGGCGCCATGCGTGGCTTTGGCGCCAACCAGGCCTGCTTTGGCATCGAGAGCGCCGTGGACGAGCTCTGCGCCATGGGCGGCTTCGACCGCTGGCAGTTCCGCTGGGACAACGCCCTGGTGGAGGGCAAGGCCACGGCCACCGGCCAGATCCTCACGTCCGGCGTGGGCGTGCGCGCCTGCCTGGAGGCTCTCAAGGACCGTTTCCAGGCCGCCAAATACGCTGGCATCGCCGCCGGCATCAAAAACACCGGCATCGGCTGCGGCATGGTGGACATCGGCCGGGCCAAGATCCAAATCCTGGCTGCCGACAAAGTAGTGCTCCACCACGGCTGGTGCGAGATGGGCCAGGGGGCCCACAACATGGCCCTCCAGACCCTGGTCACCGAAACCGGCATCGATCCAGCCATCATCGAAGTTCGGGTGGAGACCGACGAGGAGACCTCCTGCGGCATGACCACCGCCAGCCGGGGCACCTCCCTGGTGGGCAACTCCGTGAAGGTGGCCAGCCGGAATCTCAAGCAACTGCTCGAGGGCGGTAAGACCCTGGCCGACCTCGTGGGCCAGGAGTTCCGCGGCGAGTGGGCTTGCGACTGGACCACCAAGGTGGGCTACGAGCCCCCGGCGGGCAAACCCATCGTCACCCACTACTCCTACGGCTTCGCGGCCCAGATGGTGGAGTTGGACGAGACCGGGAAGATCACCCGCATCACCGCCGCCCATGACGCCGGCAAGATCATGAACCCCACCCTCTTCGAAGGCCAGATCGAGGGCGCGCTGCACATGGGCCTTGGCTATGCCGTGACCGAGGACTTCCCTTACAAGGACGGCTTCCCGGTGTCCTGGAAGATGGCGGACCTGGGGCTCATCCGCTCCAAAGACATGCCCGACATGGAAGTCATCGGCGTGGAAGTCACGGATGAGCATGGCCCCTATGGCGCCAAGGGCGTGGGTGAAATCGGCCTGGTGCCCACCGCCGCCGCCGTGGGCAACGCGCTCTGGAGCCACGATGGCATCCGCCGCACCACCCTGCCTCTCAAGGAAATGAAGCTGCTCGGCAAGAAGAACAAATCCTGATTCCCTCTCAACCGCTGGGCCCCGCGCCGGGGCCCGCCCACCTGATCCCCTGGAGCCCTCTCATGTCGAACCTTGACGTCCGCATCGCGGAACTGGCAGCCAAATACCTGCCCCTCGCCTCGGAAATGCTGAAGGAGGCCATTCGCATCCCAGCAGACTACGTCGACAAGAGCCCCGAGCAGGGCGGTGATCCTCAGTGCGGCACCTCCAACCACGAGTTCCCCCGCATCGACTACCTCCGCAAGAAGATTGTGGCGATCAAGGCCGTCCGCAAGGATGAGGACGCCTTCTTCGATGACTTCGGCAACCTGGTCTGGTGGGTCGAAGACCCCAACGATGGCATCCCCTCCTCTGAGAAGAAGGTCATCTACATCGACGGCCACACGGACACCGTGAAGCCCCTCCGCGCCCAGTGGCTCCAGAACAGCGGCATCGATTGCTTCAACGGCCTCGAAGACGCCACGAAGGTCAACAAGGCCTTCCTGAACAAGGAATTGGGCTACCTGCCTCCCGAGAACGAGTGGAACCACCTCATCTTCGGCCGCGGCTCCGCAGACCAGCTGGGTGGTGTCATCTCCGCAGCCATCGCCACGAAGATCATGCTGGAGTTGGAAGCTGAGGGCGCCCTCAAGGGTGTCATCGTGCGCTCCTACGCCACGGTCTGCGAAGAAGACAACGACGGTGCCGGCCCCATGTTCCTCAACCGCCAGGTCTTCCCCACTGCCGGCCCCGAGATCGTCCCCGACGTGGTGATCCTCACGGACAGCACCGGCTGCTCCAAGAACGGTGCCCTGGGCATCTACCGCGGCCAGCGCGGCCGCATGCAGATCGAAGTCACAGTCACCGGCAAGTCCTGCCACGGCTCCATGCCCTGGGAAGGCAAGAACCCCCTCGAATTCGGCGGCGCCATCGTGAAGGAGGCCGCCGAGAAGTACGACAAGCGCATCGGCTTCAAGGATGACAAGTTCCTGGGCCATGGCACCCGCACCGCCTCCTGGGCCAAGCTGGACACCCCCAGCGACTGCGCCGTGCCTGAGAAGTTCACCTTCCGCTTCGACCGCCGCCTCACCATCGGTGAGACGCCGGAGCAGTCCGTGGCCGATGTGGAAGCCCTAGACGCCGTGGAGACCGCCCGCAAGGCCGGCCTGAAGGTGGAAGTCTCCATCCCCACCTACACGGACGCCTCCTGGAAGGGCTATGTCCTGAACAACCCCCAGGTCTACCTGGGCTGGCTCACCCCCGAGGAGCACCCCGCTGTGCAGGCGGCCGTGAGTGCCTACAAGGCAGTCATCTCCCCCAACGTCGACGGCAAGGTCGGCACGGGCGGGTGCCTCACCAAGGAGCCCCGCGTGGACCGCTGGGTCTTCAGCACCGACGGCGTGGGCTATCCCATCCCGAAGGCCGCCAGTGTCCCCGGCGCCGCCAAGAAGCAGTGGGTGTCCAATGATGTCTACAAGCACCCCGCCATGATCGGGTTCGGCACGGGCATCGAGCAGAACACGCACAAGATCGGCGAGTGCCTCGACGAACGGGAACTCCAGCACAGCGCGGCCTTCCTCGCTCGCTTCCCCACCGTCTTCGCCAGCAAGGCCTAGTCGTACGCCAGGCCGGCCTCCAGCCGGCGGGCACCCCCTGCACCTGAACACCTGGGAATGACCGCGCCATGGAAAAAGCTTTTCGCTCTGCCTCTCTCGAGCTGCTCACCAGCTGGATCTTCCATGAGCTGGAGACCAGGGATTCCGTCATGGGGATCCCGAAACAGAACTTCCAGATTCCCAGTCCCAGCCTCGCCCGGGAGATGTTCGGCCATACCGTGGCCGCCCCCCTGGGCGTGGCCGCAGGACCCCACACCCAGCTGGCCCAGAACATCGTGGCCAGCTGGCTCTGTGGAGCCCGCTTCATCGAGCTGAAAACCGTTCAGATCCTCGACGAGATCGCCGTGAGCCGTCCCTGCATCGACGCTGCGGACGAAACCTACAACTGTGAGTGGTCCCAGGAGCTGAAGCTCGAAGAATCCTTCACCGAATACCTGAATGGCTGGGTTCTGATCCATGCCCTGGCGCACAAGCTGGGCCTGAAGAATCCGGGCACCCACTTCAGCATGAGCGTGGGCTACAACCTGGAGGGCATCCAGCACCCCCGTGTGCAGAAGTTCATCGCCGACATGCGGAACGGCGGCGCGGCTCTCCAGGCCGCCATCGACACCGTGGCGAAGATCTACCCCGGCGTGCGGGACATCGCCATCCCCACGGAGCTTTCCAACCAGATCACCCTCTCCACCATGCACGGCTGCCCCCCTGCCGAGATCGAGCGCATCGCCTCCTTCCTGCTCACGGAGCTGAAGGTCCACACCTGGGTGAAGCTGAACCCCACCCTGCTGGGGCCCCAGCGCCTGCGCAGCATCCTCAACGAGACCCTGGGGTTCGACATCACGGTACCCGACGAGGCCTTCGGCCACGATCCCAAGTGGGACGACGCCATCGCCATGGTCAAGCGCCTGGCCCAGCTGGCTGAGGGCCGCGAGAACGGCTTCGGACTCAAGCTCTCGAACACCCTCGAAGTTGTGAACCACCGCCCCATCTTCCCCAGCGCCGAGAAGATGATGTACATGTCGGGCCGGGCCTTGCATCCCATCACCCTCACCCTGGCCCAGCAGGTCGTGGAGGAGCTGGACGGGAAGGTGTCCATCAGCTTCTGCGGCGGCGCCGATGCCCGCAACTTCGCGGACCTAGTGGCCGACGGCCTGGGTCCCATCACGGTCTGCACGGACCTGCTCAAACCCGGCGGCTACGCCCGACTCCAGCAGTACCTGGTCAACCTCGAGGCCGCCATGGCCGAGGTGGGCGCCACCAACCTGGACGGCTTCATCGAGGCCCGCTCCGGCGGCCGCGGTGCCCGCTTCAACCTGGCCTGCCACGGCGTGAAGGCCATGGGTGACGACACCTATGTGCGCCGCACCCGCCCCTTGGAGTTCAAAGGCCATCGCCCTCTGGGCAGCTTCGACTGCATCGAGGCCCCTTGCGTGGACGGCTGCCCCACCAACCAGAACATCCCCGACTACCTGTGGTTGGTGGCCCATGGCAAGCCCGCCGAGGCCATGGAGGTCATTCTCCGCACCAACCCCCAGCCCGGCATCACAGGCAGCGTCTGCGACCACCCATGCACCGAGAAGTGCGTGCGCAACTTCTACGACGCGCCCCTGGCCATCCGGGAGATCAAGCGCTTCGCGTTCGAAGCAGCGGGCCCGCGTCCCACCGAAGTGCGCGGCAAGTCCGTGGGCGTCAAGGTGGCCATTGTGGGCGCCGGCCCTGCGGGTCTTTCTGCGGCCTACTTCCTGGCCAAGGCGGGATTCGATCCAGAGGTCTTCGAAGCCAAGCACGAGCTGGGTGGCATGGTGGGCGGCCTCATCCCCGCCTACCGCCTGCCCAACGCGACTCTGGAGGGGGATCTGATCCGCCTCAAGCAACTGGGTGTCCCCATCCACCTGGGCAAGGTCCTGGGCCGCGACTTCAGCCTGGAGAGTCTGCGCCGTGACTACCCCAGCGTGTTCCTGGCCGTGGGCGCACAGAAGGGCAAGCGCCTGGGTATTCCGGGTGAAGATACGCCCGGCGTCATGGACGCCCTGGACTTCCTGGACAAGGTCCGCGCGGGCACGCCCATGGACCTGGGCAAGCGTATCCTCGTCATCGGCGCGGGCAACTCCGCCATGGACGCCGTCCGCTCCGCCATCCGGCTGGTGCCGGGCGGCGAGGTGACCATCGTGTATCGCCGCACCCGGGCCCAGATGCCCGCCGACCCGGCTGAAGTCCACGACTGCATCGAAGAAGGCATCCAGATCAGGGACCTGCTGGCTCCGGCTTCCGTGGTGGCCGAGAACGGCAAGGTCGTCGGCCTCTCCTGCACCCGCATGCGCCTGGGCGAGCGGGACGCCTCGGGGCGGCCCCGCCCCGTGCCCATGGAGGGTGCCGAGGAAGTGGTGCCCGCAGACACCATCATCTCGGCCATCAGCCAGGAGGCCGTACTGGACTTCCTTGGAGGCCTGGAGATCAAGCGCAACCACAATGGCTACCTGGTGATTGATCCCAAGAGCCGGGAGACCTCCGTACCGGGTCTCTTTGCCGGGGGCGACGTGGTGCACGGAGCCTCCTCCGTCATCATGGCCATCGCCGATGGCCGAGCCGTGGCCGAGGGCATCGCCCGGCGCCATGGCGTGGACGTGAAGCCGGAACCCCTGCTCGTGAAGAGCCAGGCCGATGCTGCTCTCATGGAGAAGAAAGGCCGTCTGCAGGGGGCCCAGAAGGTGCCTGTGCTGCCCCTCACGCAGCGCCACGGGTTCGACGAGGTGATCAAGCCCTTCACAGCCGAGTCCGCCGCCATCGAGGCCGCCCGTTGCCTGGACTGCGACGATCTCTGCAGCCTCTGCGTCACGGTTTGCCCCAATCGCGCCAACCTGGCCTACGAGTTGGAGCCTTTCAGCCTGGACCTGCCCCGCCTGGTGCAGCGCCAGGGCCGCCTGGTGGCCGAGGGCAGCGCGCCCTTCGCCGTGAAGCAGCGGGTCCAGACCCTCAACATCGGTGACTTCTGCAACGAGTGCGGCAACTGCGATAGCTTCTGCCCCGCCGCCGGTGCCCCCTACAAGGACAAGCCCCGCTTCTGGATCGACGAGGAGGGCTTCCAGGAGGCGAAGGGGGACGTGTTCCGGTTCCTCCACAAAGCTGATGGCCTCAGCATTGAGGCCCGCCTCGGCGGCAAGGCCCACAGACTGGAACTCCGAGGCGACATGGCCCAGTACCGCAGCGAGCAGGTGGAAGCCCAATTGCAGGTCGGCACCTGGTCCCTCAGGGGCTTCCAGGGCCTCGCCGTCTTGCCCGAGGGCTGCGCCGTGGACTTGGCCCCGTGCGGCACCCTCATCGCCCTGCTGAACGCTGAAAGCGTCCTGCCCACCCATGCCCAGGGGGGCGTATAAATTTTTTCAATGATGACTCTTTTTTTATTGACCTATGGGTTTTCTATTCTAACCTGAAGGTGAAACAATCGCTCTTCGGTCAACCGATGTCCTCAAACATGTAAGGCATTGTATGACGGTAGGTTACACGCAGTTCCATTCGCGGCCGGACCAGGGTTCCGAGGGTCTGCGATGGCATGACGCCTGTGGCCTCCGAAGACCCCTTGAAACCAGGGCGCCGAACCCCCTGGCCCTGGGCCTGCCCTTCTCCTTCTGAGTTCGAGTTTTTCCCTGTACCACAGCACCTTGCACCAACTCCCCCTCCCCCCCCACCTGAGGCGCAGGATTCCTGCCTACCTCGTTTAAGGAGCACCCGCATGAAGAAACTTTCCCTCCTCGCCCTGGGCCTCGCCGCCCTGGCCGCCGTCCCCGTCAGCGCCGCTGACTGGAGCGACACGTTCCTCGGCTACCGCACTGGCACAAAGTTCCAGGAAACCGGCATCCAGGACGCCATTAAGAAGGACATCTACTCCCTGAGCCACGTGTCTGGCTACTCCATGGGCACGAACTTCTTCAACGTGGACATGCTGAAGTCCGATTCGAAGGATCCTGCGAACACCGCTGGCAAGTTCGCTGGTGAAGGTTCCAACGGCGCCCAGGAAGTCTATGTGGCCTACCGCACCAACCTCAGCCTGAGCAAGCTCTTCGGCACCAAGATGTCGGGCGGCATCGTGCGCGACGTGGAATTCACCGCCGGCATGGACTACAACGCCAAGAACACCACCTTCGCTCCTTCCGTGTTCAAGGTCATGGCTGGCCCCACGGTGGCCTTCCAGGTCCCCGGCTTCTTCACACTGGGCGTCCTCTACTACAACGAAAAGAACCACAACGCCTTCGCCACCTACAAGGGCGAGAACATCAATGTCTCCTTTGATCCCACCTACCAGGTCGCCGCTGCCTGGGGCATCGATGTGAAGCTGGGCGAAGTAAACACCAAGGTGAAGGGCTTCGGCACCTACACCGGCGCCAAGGGCAAGGATGGCGGCAACGTCAAGACCAAGCCCGAGACCCTCGTCGACATCTACTGGATGTTTGATGCGAGCCCCGTCTTCGGCGCGAAGAAGGGCACCTGGCAGATCGGCCCCGGCTTCGAGTACTGGGACAACAAGTTCGGCGATCCCACCTACAAGACCGTGGCTGCCGCCAATGCCGCTACCGCCTCCACGGGCGTCTTCACTTCCGTGAATCCCCAGGTCAGCTGCTTCATGCTGGCGCTCGAATACCACTTCTAGACCGCAGTACCAACCCGCGCGGGGGGCGACTTCCGCGCGGGTTTCTTCTTGTTCCAAGGAAGCTTTATGACTCCCTTCAGCTATCGGTGCACGGACTGTGGTCGGACCTACTCCAGGGACGAGGTGCGCTACCTCTGCCCCGAGTGCGGGAAGGGCTACCACCCCGGCATCCCCCTCCTGGGCGTGCTGGAAGTGGTCTTTGATTACGAGGCCATCCGTCGAGCCTTCGACCGCGCCCAGCCGGACTGGAACCTGTTCTGCCCTGTGGAAAAGGAATTCCACCCGCCCCTCCCGGTGGGCAACACGCCCCTAGGTCGTGTGGATCGTCTGGGCGCGGAGCTGGGCCTCTCGAGCCTGTGGGTGAAGAACGACGGACTCAACCCCAGCGGCAGCCTCAAGGACCGCGCCTCCTTCCTGGTGGTGGCCGAAGCGCGCCGCCTGGGCATGGATCTCATCGTGGCCGCTTCCACGGGGAATGCCGCCTCGGCCCTGGCGGCCGTGTGCGCCTCCGCGGGACTCAAGGCCCTCATCTTCGTGCCGGAGAAGGCCCCCAAGGCCAAGCTCGTGCAGATGGTCCTCTACGGCGCCACGGTGGTGCCCATCCAGGGTACCTATGACGACGCCTTCGCCCTCTCCCTCGACTACACCGCCCAGCGCGGCGGGCTGAATCGCAACACCGCCTATCACCCCCTCACCATCGAGGGCAAGAAGACGGCAGGGTTGGAGATCTGGGCCCAGCTGGGCTTCCAGGTGCCCGAGGCCATCCTCGTCTCCGTGGGGGATGGCGTGATCCTGGGCGGCGTCCACAAGGCCTTCGTGGACCTGCAGCGGGCCGGCCTGATCGACCACCTGCCCCGCCTCATCGGCATCCAGGCGGAGAGCTCCGATTCCATCCACCGCTACGTGCAGACGGGCCAGTATTCGGACGCCGCGAACCCCACCACCCGCGCCGACTCGATCTCCGTCACCTGCCCCAGCAACGCCCATGGCGCCCGCCGCGCCATCCAGGAGAGCCGCGGCCTCACGCTCACCGTGACCGACGACGAGATCCTGGAAGCCCAGGCCATCCTCGCCAATCGCACGGGCATCTTCACGGAGCCTGCAGGCGCCACCGCCCTGGCGGGCCTCATCAAGCTCCAGGCTGGCGCCGAGCGCCTGCCCGGCGCGGGCCCCGTGGTGATCCTCGCCACCGGCCATGGCCTCAAGGACGTGGAAGCCCCGCTCTCCCGCATTAGCATCCCCCCGGCCGTCGCGCCCAACCTGGCCAGCCTGTCCCTGTGAAGACCCTCATCCGCAACGGCCGCGTGGCCCTCGACGGCACCCTCCAGAACCTCGATGTTCTGGTGGATGGAGCGCGCATCGCCGCCCTGGGCCCCCAGAGTGGCGAGGCGGACCGGGTCATCGATGCCGCCGGCTGCTACGTGCTGCCGGGCTTCATCGACTTCCACACCCACGTGGATGACGAGATCGGCCCCTACTACCTGGCGGACACCTACGAGTCCAGCACCCGGGTGGCCCTGGAGAACGGCATCACGACGCTGTGCACCTTTGTCACGCAGGGCACCGACGAGAGCCTGCTGACCGCCCTGCTCCGGGCCCGGGCCAAGGCCGAAGGCAAGAGCCACAGTGACGTGCTCTGGCACCTCACACCCACCACTTTCAGTCCTGAGGATCTGGCCACCCTGCAGGTGCTCCTGGCGGGCGGCTACCGCACCCTGAAGCTCTACACCACTTACAAGTCCGCGGGCATCTTCGCCAGCTACGAGCGCATCGCTGAGCTGTTCCAACGCTTCGGTCCCCTGGGCACGCAGTTCCTGGTGCACTGCGAGGACGATGCTCTCATCGAGGCCGTTGACGCCAGCGGAATGGACCTGTCCCAGCCCCTCACCCACACCCTGCTGCGCCCCGAGGCCGCAGAGATCCTGGCCATCCAGAAAGTGGTGGCCCTCGCCCTCCAGCATCAGGCCTCCGCCCACGTGGTTCATGTCTCCACCCTGGAGGGCCTGCGCCACCTGGTGGCCCACCGCCCCAAAGGCGACCTCAGCTTCGAGACCTGCCCCCAGTACCTCTTCCTGGATGAGACCTGGTTGGCCCGCGAGGATGGTCACCGCTGGCTCTGCTCGCCGCCCCTGCGGGGCCAGCGCGCACCCTTCCTGGAGCTGGTGCGAGCTGGCGCCGCCGATATCATCGCCACGGACCACTGCCCCTTCTGCAGCCGGGACAAGGACCACTGGGATGGCCAGGACCTCCGCCAGGTGCCCAACGGCATGCCAGGCCTGGGCGCCCTGCCCCACGTCACCTGGAAGATCTGGGAAGACGATCCCGATCGCGCCGCCCTGGGCCTGGCCACCCAACTCTCCCTGAATCCCGCGGAGCGGGCCGGTCTTGGCGACTGCAAAGGCGCTATCCGGCCAGGCATGGACGCCGACCTGGTGGTTCTGGATCCCCAGGGCCCCCTCCGCCCTCTTCGCTCCACCGCCGCGGATGCCTATGAGGCCTTCCCGGGTTTCACGTCCCCCCTGGCCATGAAGCAGGTGCTGCTGCGCGGCGAACTGCGGGCCCAGGACGGACACCTCATCGATCCGGCGGCCCCCACAGGCCGACTGCTCCAGTCCTCACCAGCATCTCTTTCCCTCATCTGAACCCCCTCATCCACGGAGCATCCATGACGAGCCTCGCCGACAACCTGCGGGCCTTCCAGGCCCTGAACACCGACCTCTTCGAGAAGGACTTCCTCCTCACCTGGGAGCACCCCGAGGAGGAGCTGAAGGCCATCATCACCCTTGCGGACACATTCAAGACCC
>CAIWKE010000020.1 GCA_903913215.1 uncultured Holophagaceae bacterium | reverse complement strand
ATCTGGGAGACGCTTGAGGATCTCGCCCCAAACCCTGAAGGTCCGGTGGTTCAGTCGCTCGGTGCGGCCCGAATAACCAAAAGTGACGAACCCATTCTTTTGGCAAGGCGGGGCCTGGAGTTCCGGAGCATCCTCCTTGGGTCGAAAGACCATGAACGAGTGCGGAAGTCGAATGATGCTCTCGCGGGTCAGAGTGCCTTCGGGAGCGACGTAGGGATCAAAAAGCACATAATCTATGGCCTTCAAGCCTGTGGTCCAGGCAGACCCAAGCCAGGTCGCCTGGATGGGGGCCGGTTTCAGGGCGAACAGGCCCAACCTATCACCGTCCATGTGGCCACACAGGTCCACTAGAATATCGATACCATCTGCCCGCACCAACGCTGCCGCCGCCTCGTCGTCCAGCGACTGGATATCACGCCAGTGCTCGAACTGCCCCTTGAATAGACGGGTCCAGGCCACCTCGTGTTCGACATTGGAATAGGCGAACAGTTCAAAGGATTCCCGGTCGTGGTTCTGGAATAGGGGCCAGAAATAGAAGCGGGAAGTGTGCTTCCTGAAATCTGGAGAAACATAGCCGATGCGCAAACGTCGGTTTGGGTTGCGATCATGAGAGTGAAAGTTCACGCGGGGCTCTGGAAACCTGTCCCCCCATCTCACGAATTCTTTATAGATGGCCTCGGCGCTGAGATCAGGATGGTAAGAAAGGCTGTATAGCCGTTGTGCCCACATCCAGGGGAGGACTGCCTGCGCTTCGAACGCGCGATCACTTTCCTGTAGGACTTCCGTGTAATCAGACTTGTATGCCAAATTTTTTGAGAGGAGTTGTCGCATTTCTGCAAAGTCGGGTTTAAACCTCAGGATCCTGCGGCAATGCTCCTCAGCATCTACGAGTCGGCCTTCCCGGGAGAGCACATATTCCATGCCATGGCTTGCATCATGGTGGGTGGGATCAATCGCAAGAGCCGCACGGAAGCTCTCCAGGGCCTCCTCAAACAACCCCTGCTTCCGCAAGGCAAGGCCAAGGTTGTAGTGGGCGGTGGAAAACCAGGGGTCCAAGGCCACCGCTTTACGAAAATTGGCCTCCGCCTCTTTGTTCAGGCCCTCCCGTTCCTGGATGACCCCCAGATTGCAGTGGGCCGTGGGAAACCAGGGATTCAACACCACTGCCTTGCGATAATTGGCTTCTGCATCCTTGGTCCGGCCCTCCATTTCCAGAACGATCCCCAGATTACAGAAGACATCTGGCCGATCGGGCAGGAGTTCCGCCGCTCGCTCCAGGGCATCAATTGCCGGCTTTCCTTGAGCATTGAGGGCAAGACCCAGGACATGCCATGCCTGCCCCGACCGAGGAAACTCCCCCAAGAAGGCACGAGCCTGTGTTTCCGCGTCCGCATGCCTTCCCTCGTCGCACAAGGCGTTCAGTCGATTTAATCCTTCGATAGGAGCTTCGGTTTCACTCAAAAAGCCTCCCTTCCTCGATACCCAAATGGAATGCAACAGGCACCAGTTGTTTAACAAGCAATACCTGGGCCAGCGACTCCAGGGCTTTCCTTATAGACCGAGTTTGCCGAGGTCCTGCATTTTGGGTCTGGAATTTTTTAACAACACCGGGGCTGAGCGCCGAAGTCGGGTTTGTTGAAAAGCGGCTTCCACCCAGCCTCAGTGCCCCCGAAACGCCACCAATCCGGCCATGAGCAGGACGATGGTGGCGTAGATCTGCTTCAGTTTGGTGCCCTGCATGCGGGTGGCGATCTTGGCGCCGCCCAGGGCCCCCATGGCAAAGCCCAGGGCCACGCCGCCGATGACCAGCCAGGGCAGACCGCCCTGGGCCCGGGCGTAGATGTAGACACCGGGCAGGCCGATGGGGGGCAGGAGCATCATGAGGCTGGTGAGCTGGGCCTCGTGCTGGGTCATCTTAAACCGTGAGGCCAACAGTGGGATCACCACCACGGCCCCGCCCAGGCCTGTGAGCCCTGAGACCACCCCCGCCAGGAATCCGCTGGGCAGGCCCCACTTCCAGATGCCATCAGTGCGGAAGGGCTCGGCGCGCCGGTCCACGGCCACGACCTCTTTGCGCAGGAAGGTCTTGACCGAGAGGAATACCAGGAAGGCCGCGTAGCCCCAGCGCAGCACCGGGTTGGGGATGAGGTTGGCCACCAGGGAGCCCCCGGTGATGCCGAAGAGGAAGGCCAGGACCAGCACCCCCACCAGGGGCAGGCTGGAGCGGATGCCCCGGCGGTAGTACTGGAGCACCGCGGGAAGGCCCGTGGGCAGGAGCATGGCCGCCAGAGTGGCGCCCTGGGCCTTGTGCTGGTCCAAGCCCAGCACGGCGCCCAGCAAGGGCACCATGACGATGCCACCGCCGATGCCGAAGAGCCCTGAAAGGATCCCGCCACAGAGGCCCGTGCCCAGGCCCGCCAGCAGATGATTGGATTCCTGGAACAAAGCGCCTCCGGGCTTGGTATGGCGGGAAAGATCCGGATCAGCCCCAGGCTCGAAGTCCCACTCCTGGATTCTGGGCTCCCCTGTGGTCCAATGGAAGGTTGGAGGTCACCGTGCAGGTCCAGCTCAACGAGGATGTGGTGCTCGACAGCCGTCGGGCCGTCTGGCTGCCCCGGCACAAGACCCTGGTGTTGTCGGACCTTTTCTTCGGCCTGGGCGCCGCGCGCCGCCGCCGCCCGGACCCCATGCCCGCCACCCCCCAGATGGAGATCTGGGAGCGGGCCTTCAGCCTCCTGGACGACTACGCCCCCGAGCAGGTGGCCCTCCTGGGGGACCTGAAACCCAGCCAGGGCACCGTCGAAGGCGAAGAGGCTGAGGAACTCCGCACCATCTTCCGTAAGTTCACCGGCCACGGCCGCAAGGTGGTCCAGGTGGTGGGCCACCCGGAACGCAGCATCGGCCCCGCCCTGGAAGGCACGGGCATCCAGCCCGTGGAGCAGCTCCGGGTGGGTCCCTTCACCCTCATGCACCGCCGCCGCATCTTCGTCTACCCCCGCCACGAGCCCTCCCACGGCTTCTGGATCAACGGCGGCGTCCATCCCCTCTTCGCCGTGCCCCGGCCCGGCCCCCAGGGCGAGCCGGACTTCCTCCGCCTGCCGGCCTTCCTATACACGGGCTTCGCCCTGGTGATGCCCCCCTTCGTGAGCTACGCCCAGGGCTTCGAGGTCATCCAGCCCGAGCGCCTGCCCCGTCAGGCCAAGGCCTGGAAGCTGCTGGCGGATCGCCTCAGCCCCCTGGAACTGGGCGAGCTGCCCCCCACGCCCGAACACCTGCGCACCCTCACCCGCCCGCCCCGCCGAGGCAAGGACTCGGGTAAGTCCGAGGACTAGCTACTTCTTCTTGCCCTTGGCCACGGGCAGGCCCCCGCGCACTACGCGGCCGTCATCCAGAGTCAGCTCCCAGCCCAGGTGCTCGCCCTTCTTCAGGCCCAGGCGCTTGAAGGTGCCCACTGGAAATTCGATGAAGTGCCGGGCGGGCACGGTGCCGCCATAGGTGGGGCAGTCGTCGCCGCGCATGGGGCTGCAGGGGGGCACGTTCTCGGCGGTTTCCACCACCTTGCCATCCTTGTCCACCCAAGCCACGTCCAGGGAGATGAGGCAGTTCTTCATCCAGATGGCGTGGTCTGCATCGTCGGCATAGATGAAGAACATGCAGCGGTCTTTGGCCAGACTCTGGCGGTACATGAGCCCCTTGGCCCGCTCCTGGTCAGTGGAGGCCACCTCGGCCATGAAGCTGGACTGCTTGAAGACCACGGAGCCACCGCCCCCCGCCGTCAGGGGCGCGAAGAGTGGCAGGGACAGGAGCAGGACGAGCAGGATGCGCATGGGGTCTCCGGAGTTTTCGTCAGCCTGGAAGTGTCATGGTGGGCCCGAAGGATCCCGGTTGATGATAGCTCACGGGGCTCCGGCGCCACCCAGCCAGGCGGCCACCCGGTTCACATCATGGTCGGTGTGGAAACCATGGAAGGCGACGCGCAGGTACCCCTCCCGCACGGAGGCGAAGATGCCCTGCCGGTAGCCGCTCCGGAGCAGGCGCTCCATGGCTTCGGGGCCGTGGTGGCCGTGGTGGAAACTGAGGATGGAGCCCAGGCGACCCGCGGCACCCAGCCCCCGTAGTCGAGCCACCTCGGCAGCCCAGGGCGTGGCCTGGAGAGCGTCCAGCAGGCCGCCCTGGAGGTGGGCCACGTGCGCCTGGATGGCAGGGATGCCAGTCTCGTTGAGCAGGCGCAGGGATTCCACCAAGGCGGCGCTGTGCAGGAGATTCGGCCCCCCGGGTTCCAGCGCGCGGCCATCGGTGAGCCAGGCCCGCTGGAGGTCTGTGGAGGGGCGCGAGAAGTCCGTGGCCTGCTCCACCGAAAGCCAGGAGCCCGTTGGCGCCAGCCGCGCCCGGAACTCGGGCGCCGTCCACAGCAGTCCCAGGCCCTCGGGAGCCAGGAGGCCTTTGTAGCCGCCCGAGGCCATGGCAGACAGACCTTCCAGATTCAGGGGCACGGTGCCCAGGCCCTGGATGCCATCCACCACCAAGGCCACGCCTCGCTCGCGGCAGGCGGCGCCCAGGCGCTGCAGGTCCAGCATCAGGCCATCCTGGAAGCGCACCCAGGACACGCTGAGGATCCGGGTCCGGGGCCCCAGGGCGGCGATGAGCCGGGCCTCGGGATCGCTTTCGGGCCCTGGTGCCGTGCTGGCCCAGGCCTCGGCTCCGGCACCATGGCCATCCCAGAGAGGCACCTCGCGAAAGCTCAGACCCCGGGCAGCCAGGGCCAGCCAGGGCCAGACATTGGAAGGGAACTCACCCAGGGGGGCCAGCACCTCATCCCCGGGTTGCCAGGGAAAGCCCTGGGCCAGAGCCACCAAACCAGAGGACGTCGTGGGAGTGAGGCTGACATCCTCGGCCCGCCCACCCAGCAGGGTCGCGACCTCGGCCCGAAGGCTGCGGGGCAGGCCCACGAAGTCCTCCTCGAAGCCCATGGCCCAGGGCTGCAGTTCTTTGTGCATGAAGGCCCGCACCACCCGCATGGCCGCCCGGGGCACGGGGCCCTCGGCGCAGTGCATGACCCAGAGGTGCGCCTCGTCCAAATGGAAGAGGGCCGGATTGAGCGGCGGGTTGAGGGCTGGCGCCGTCATCCCCTGCCTGCGGCCAGGAGGGCCTTGAGGCCCACAGGGTAGAGGGGTTCCACCAGCTCCCGCACGGCGGCGGCGTACTGCTGGATCTCCCACTGGGCGTGGGCATCAGCCCGGAGGCGGATGAAGTGGGCCACGGCCTGGAGGCTCACGGTCCAGTAGACCTCGGAGTAGAGGCCCACGGGCAGCACGCAGCGGGCCTGCTCGCGGCAGACCCCCAGGGCCAGCAGCTCCTTGTAGTGGGCCACGGCCCCCCGGCAGCTTTCCAGGAAGGCCTCCATGGCCCGGGCCCGGTCCTTCTCGTCGATGGCGCCCTCGCTGCCCTGCTTGTTCACCTTGGCTTGGCGACGGAAAACCTCGGGCACAAAGAACTCGTCCTCCGGGAACTCCACGTAGCGGCCGCTGATCTCGTTGAACTCCGAGCCGATGCGGTGCTTCATCCACTGCCGGAACACAAAAATGGGTGCCTTCACATGCAGCGTCAGGGCCGTGTGCCGGAAGGGGGAGGTGTGCTCGTGGGCCGCCAGGTAGTCCACCAGCTTGGCATCCCCCTCGTCGAAGCTCTCCTTCACCTTGCCGAAGGAGACCCGCGCCGCGTTCACCACGGACAGATCCGACCCCATATGGTCGATGAGGCGCACGAAGCCTTTGTTAAGAACCTGGATCTCGGGTTGGGGCATGGCGACTCCGTGCTTCCAGTTTCCCCCAGGCCTGGGAGAATGGAAGGGTCCACGTTGCGTTGGATCCCGGGAGACTGCATGAAGTTTTTCATCGATACGGCCAATATTGACGAGATCAAGCGCATCAATGCCCTGGGTGTGCTGGACGGCGTGACCACCAACCCCAGCCTCATCGCCAAGGAGACCGGCAAGCCCTTCGAGCAGATCATCGAGGAAATCTGCGGCATCGTGGACGGCCCCATCAGCGCCGAGGTCATCGGCCTGGAAGCCCCCGGCATGATCGAGGAGGGGCGTCGCCTTGCCAAGATCCACAAGAACGTGGTCGTGAAGCTGCCTCTCATCGCCGAGGGCCTCAAGGCCTGCAAGGCCCTCAGCGCCGAGGGCATCCACACTAACGTCACCCTTTGCTTCAGCGCCACCCAGGCTCTCATGGCCGCCAAGGCCGGCGCCACCTACGTGAGCCCCTTCGTGGGCCGCCTGGATGACATCAACCTGGACGGCATGGAGCTGATCCGAGAGATCTGCGCCATCTTCGAGAACTACGACTTCGAGACCCAGTGCCTGGCCGCCTCCATCCGCAGCCCCCGCCACGTCACGGACTCAGCCCTGGCTGGCGCCCACGTGGCCACCATCCCCACCAAGGTCTTTGACCAGATGCTCAAGCACCCCCTCACAGACAAGGGCGTGGAAGGCTTCCTGGCTGATTGGAAGAAGAGCGGGCGGTAGAGCGTGGGCGCCATCCGCGCCCTCTTTGGCGTCTTCCTCTCGACCCTGGTCCTCAGCGCGGGCCAGGCTGAGGCCCCAAAGCCCGAGTCGCCAAAGCCTGCGGTCAGCCTTCAGGCTCATGCCGACTGCATCTTCTGCAAAATCGTGGCGGGCAAGGCCCCCTCGCGGAAGGTCTACGAGGATCCCTACGTCCTGGCCTTCTGGGACATCCGGCCCCGGGCCAAGGTCCACCTGCTGGTGATCCCCAAGCAGCACATCGCAAGCCTGGTGGAGCTGGACAGCCTCTCCGTGGAGGCCCGCGCGGCGCTGCTCAGCGCCTGTGTCAGGGTGGCCCGGGACCAGGGTCTGCTGGATGGCGGCTTCCGGGTCATCACCAATGCAGGCAAGGACGCCAACCAGAGCGTCTACCACCTGCACTTCCACGTAGTGGGTGGCGAGAAATTGCGGGAAGACGCCATCAGCCCAGATGGGGCTCCCCAGCCCTGATCTGAACGCTTCGTCAAGAATCCAGACCGATTCTTCAATCGTGACCCACACATCCGGCCAGGTCGGTACCATTCCGGAACATGCCACCTCCTGGCATGGAGGGGTCATCCATGGATGCGAACACATCTGTCCTGCGCCGTTGCGAGATCTTCAACGGGCTCTCCGATACCGATCTCGGCCTCATCGCCCGCGCCGCTACCCGGCGCGAGGTGCCGGCGGGGACCTGCCTCTTCACCCAGGGGGCTGAGCGCCAGGGCGCCACGGTCATCGCCGAGGGCCGCGTGGAGATCAGCCGCGACAACGGTGACGGGCCCGAGCCCGTGGTGATCCTGGGCCCCGGCGATGTGGCCGGTGAGCAGTCCTTCCTGGCCGTGAGCACCCACACCGCCACGGGTGTGGCCCTCACCCAGGCCGTTCTGCTGGACCTGCCCAGGGAGGCCGTGCTGGCCAGCCTGGCCCAGGACGGCGCCGCCGCCATCTCTGTGTTGAGCAAGGTGGCCAACGTCCTGCACCAGCGCATCCTCTACTCGGCCACGCCCCGCACAGGCCGCGAGCAGGCCTATGCCAGCGGCCGCACCCGCCGCGAGTCGGACCTCATCGGCCCTCTGGATGTACCCGAGGACGCCCTCTTCGGCGTGCAGACCCTACGGGCCGTCCACAACTTCCCCATCACCGGCACGCCCACCAGCCACTTCCCGGCCATGATTCGCGCCCTGGCCCTGGTGAAACAGGCCGCGGCCCGGGCCAACGCGAAGCTGGGCCTCATGGACTCCGGCATCGCGGAGGCCATCGACCAGGCCTGCCAGGAGATCATCGACGGCCACTGGCATGGCCACTTCCCCACGGACATGGTCCAGGGCGGCGCCGGCACCTCCACCAACATGAACGCCAACGAGGTCATCGCCAACCGCGCCCTGGAGCTGCTGGGTCACAAGCGGGGCGAGTACGCCTTCTGCCACCCCAACGACCACGTGAATTTGGGCCAGAGCACCAACGATGTCTATCCCACGGCCCTGCGCATCAGCACCATCTTCATGCTGCGCACCCTCCTGGATGCCATGGAGCGCCTCAAAACCGCCCTCCACGCCAAGGGCCAGGAGTTCTCGGATGTCATCAAGATGGGCCGCACCCAGCTCCAGGACGCCGTGCCCATGACCCTGGGCCAGGAGTTTGAGGCCTACGCCGTCACCACCGGCGAGGACATCCAGCGCCTGCGGGAGACCGCCCGTCTTTTCCTGGAAGTGAACATGGGCGGCACCGCCATCGGCACGGGTATCTGCGCGGATCCCCGCTACCCCCAGGTGGTGGTGGATGAGCTGGCCAAGGTCACGGGTCTGGAGATCGTGCTGGCCGAGAACCTGGTGGAGGCCACGCCGGACACAGGTGCCTTCGTGATGTTTTCGGGTGTGGTCAAGCGCGCCGCGGTGAAGCTCAGCAAGATGTGCAACGACCTGCGCTTGCTCAGCAGCGGGCCCCGTTGCGGTTTCGGCGAGATCAACCTGCCCCCCATGCAGCCCGGCAGCAGCATCATGCCCGGCAAGGTGAACCCCGTGATCCCCGAGGTGGTGAACCAGGTCGCTTTCTCGGTCATCGGTAACGACCTCACCATCACCCTGGCCGCCGAGGCGGGCCAGCTCCAGCTCAACGTCATGGAGCCCATCCTGGCCTACGCCCTGGCCACCAGCCTGCGAACCCTCACGGCCGCCGTGAACGTCCTCAACACCAAGTGCATTGTGGGCATCACCGCCAACCGGGAGCGCTGCCGAGATCTTGTGGAACACAGCATCGGCATCGTCACCGCCGTCATGCCCGTCATCGGCTACAAGCGGGCCACGGAGGTCGCCAAGGAAGCTCTGGAGACCGGCGCCTCGGTGCGGGAGCTCATCCTCGACAAGGGCTACCTGAGCCTGGCCGAGCTGGACGAGGCCCTGAGCCTGGAGGCGATGACCCAGCCCCGGCCCATGCGGTAGGACTGAACTGGCCTGCATGCCAGCCCCCGGCCCAGGCCGGGGGCTGGCTTTTGCCGCCCGCGCCCGGGGTCTGGCTGAGTTAGACTAGTGGCTGATCCCCAATAGCCCAGGTCGCCCTTCCCATTGTTTCGGGAGTTGCCATGTCCCTCGAAAAGAAGATTGAGACCCTCAAAGCCAAGCACGCCCAAGCCCAGGCCGGGGGTGGTGAAGCCCGCATTGAGAAGCAGCACGAGGGCGGTAAGCTCACCGCCCGCGAGCGCGTGGCGGCCTTCCTGGACGAGGGCTCCTTCGAGGAGATGGACGCCCTCATGGTCCACCGCAACTGGGGTGTCGAAAAGATCCCCGGCGACGGCGTGGTCACGGGCTTCGGTCGCGTGGATGGCCGCCCTGTGGCCATCTTCGCCCAGGACTTCACGGTCTTCGGCGGTTCCCTCAGCGAGGCCTACGCCAAGAAGATCTGCAAGGTCATGGACCTGGCCATGAAGGTGGGCTGCCCGGTCATCGGCCTCAACGACAGCGGCGGCGCCCGCATCCAGGAGGGCGTGGTGTCCCTGGGCGGCTACGCGGACATCTTTCTGCGCAACACCCTGGCCAGCGGCGTCATTCCCCAGATCAGCCTCATCATGGGGCCCTGCGCCGGTGGCGCCGTCTACAGCCCCGCCATCACGGACTTCATCACCATGGTGAAGGGCACCAGCTACATGTTCGTGACCGGCCCTGAGGTCATCAAGACCGTCACTCACGAGGATGTCACCAAGGAAGAACTGGGCGGCGCCCACACCCACTCGGCCAAGAGCGGCGTGGCGCACTTCGTCTGCCAGAGTGATCTGGCGGCCCTGGCCCACACCCGGGAGCTGCTCTCCTTCCTGCCCAGCAACAACCTGGGTGAGGCCCCCCGCCGGGCCCCCAAGACCCAGATGCCCCTGGAGAACCCCGATCTCGACAAGATCGTGCCCGATGATTCCAGCAAGCCCTACGACATCCGCGACATCATCCGCGGCGTGGTGGATGACGCCCACTTCTTCGAGGTCCACGAGGCCTTTGCGCCCAACCTGGTGGTGGGTTTCGCCCGCATCGACGGCCGCAGCATCGGCATCGTGGCCAACCAGCCCGCATACTACGCCGGAGTGCTGGATATCTCGTCCAGTGAGAAGGGCGCGCGCTTCGTGCGTTTCTGTGACGCCTTCAACATCCCGCTCATCACCTTCGAAGATGTTCCCGGCTTCCTGCCCGGGGTCACCCAGGAGCACGGCGGCATCATCCGTCACGGCGCCAAGCTGCTCTTCGCCTTCTGTGAGGCCACGGTGCCCAAGATCACGGTCATCACCCGCAAGGCCTACGGCGGAGCCTACTGCGTCATGGCCAGCAAGCACATCCGCACGGACTTCAACTTCGCCTATCCCACCGCCGAGATCGCGGTGATGGGCGCCGAGGGGGCCATGAACGTGCTGCACGGCAAGTCCATTGCCATCGCGCCGGACCCCGCCGCCCGCAAGGCTGAGTTGGTGGCCGAATACAACGAGAAGTTCGCCAATCCCTACATCGCCGCGGAGTTTGGTTTCATCGACGAGGTGATCCTGCCCCGGGAGACTCGTCAGAAGCTGGTGAAGGCCCTGGCCTTCCTGGAAACCAAGCGGGACACCACCCCCCCCAAGAAGCACGGCAACATTCCTCTATAGCCTCTTTCCTCCAAGCGGTAGGATGCGGGAACCCCTACTGGAGTTTCCATGCGACGTCTTGCCTGCTGCCTGCTGGCCCTGCCGCTCCTGGCCCAGGGTTTGGATGAAGCCGCCTTCCGGGGCGATCCCCACAAACTGGCCGGCGCCTGCGCAGACCGGGCCCGCCTGTTGCGGCCCAAGGACGCCAAGATGCTCGCTGAATACGGCCGGGCCTTTCTGGTGGCCGGGGAGCGCGCCAAGGCTGAAGAGTGTTTCCAGGCGGCCCGCATCGAGAGCCCCAAGGATGGGGATGTCCACCGCCTCATCGCCGTGGCCTGGCTCCGCGGCAACCACAAGCCCGAGGGCCTGAAGGCCATCGCCGACATGCAGATTGCCGATCCCAAGGCCAAGAACGTCTTCACTCGCGCCGCCGTGAACCTCCAGGACTTCAGCCTGCCCAAGGAGGCCGACGCGCTCATGGAGCGGGCCTGGATTCTGGATCCCTCGGACTGGCAGAACAGCATCAGCTTCGGTCGCGCCTGCCTCCGCAAGCAGCGGCGGGACGCCGCGGCCCGATGGTTCGCCCGCGCCAGCCAGGCCAAGCCCCAGGAGGAGCGCATGTGGAATGCCATCGCCCTCGCCTACGCCGACAACGGCGCCGAAATGAACTAGGATCCCCCATGCGCCCCGCCCTCCTCGTCCTCGCCTCCCTCAGCCTGCTGGCCCAGGCCCCGAAACCAACGGTCGTGCTCTTCGACGAAGCCTTCTTCGCCGGGGACCGCCGCGCCATCCTGGAGGCCTGCGCGGACCGGGCCAAGCTGCTCAAGCCCAAAGACGCGAAGTATCTCGCCGAGTGCGGCCGGGCCTATCTGGCGGCCATGGACAAACCCAAAGCCTTGGCCGCCTTCAGTGAGGCTGAGCAACGCGAGCCCAAGGACGGCCAGGTGCTGCGCCTCATTGCCCAGTCCTGGCTACGGCACGGCTACAAGTCCGAGGCCCTGGAAGGCTACGAGAAGATCGTGGCGCGGGATCCCAAGAACAAGGAAGCCGTCACTTCCGCCGCCGTGGACCTGGCTGAGGTGGGCCTGGTGAACGAGGCCGAGCGCTACATGAGCGTGCTGGCGACCCTAGAGAAGGACGACTGGCAGCGTTTCCTGCTCTTCGGTCGGGCCCTGCTGGTGGCGGGGCAGCGCAAGAAGGCCGCCACCTGGTTCGCCCGGGCCGCGGCCCTGAAGCCCAACGAGGAGAAACTATACCTGGAGATCTCCCGGACCTTTGCCGAGACCGCCAGCGTGATGTAGGGCTCAACCAGTCCCACATCCTGACGTAGCCCGGTCTTCCAGGAGAATCCATGCCCCCATGGCTCAGTGCGTCCTTTCTCAACAAGCAGGGTTCCGTCCGCAGCGGCTGGAAGATCCTTGGCTTCATCGCACTGTTCCTCGCCCTTGGTGCGGCCGTGAGCGCCCTTGCGAAGGCCCTGCATGTCCCGCGCCTGGGGGCCTGGGGCGTCTGGGTCGCCGCCGCCATCATGGCCACCGCCAGCCTCATCTGCGTGCGCCTGGAGAAACGCTCCTTTCGCGATCTCGGCTTCCACCTTGGCGGCCGCTGGCTGAGGGACCTGCTGCTGGGCAGCCTGGGCGGCGTCCTGCTGATCCTCCTCACGGCCCTGCTGGTGCGGGGCCTGGACGGCTTCCACTGGGAACGGGCTGCTGCTGTGGGTCCACGCCAGATGGGGCTGGCCGCCCTCGTGTTCCTGGGTGTGGCCTTCAATGAGGAGATCATGACCCGGGGCTTTCCCTTCCAGCGGCTCGTGGAAGGCGGGGGCGTCTGGGTGGCCCAGCTGGTCTTCGCCGGGCTCTTCGCCCTCCTGCACTGGGGCAACCCCGGCATGCACGGCGCCACCAAGCTCTGGGGCACCGTCAACATCGCCCTCGCCGCGATCCTCCTGGGTTTCTGCTACCTGCGCACCCGCTCCCTGGCCCTGCCCATCGGCGTGCACCTGGGCTGGAACTGGGCCCAGGGCAGCCTGCTGGGCTTTGGCGTCAGTGGGAGCACTGATATCAAGGGCTACTGGACGCCGGTCTTCCATGGCAAGCCCGAGTGGCTCACTGGAGGGGCCTTTGGCCTGGAGGCCAGCCTGCCCTGCGTCCTGGTCTGTGGCGCGGCGATCCTGCTGCTGTGGCGCTGGAAGGGCTCAGCGTCCAGGAACGAGGTCAGGTTCGACGATGCTTCCACTGCTTCGGCGTCTTGATGCCGGCGCCCATCACCAGGCGCATCTCGCTGGTGGGCACGAAACCCATGCGCTGGTAGAGGCCCTCGGCCTCCAGGCTGGCGTGGAGCTCCACGATCTCCAGGCCCAGGTCCCGGGCCAGCTCCAGGGCGGCGTCCGTGAGCCGGGCGGCCAGGCCCTTGCGGCGGTGGGAGGGCACCGTGTAGACATTGAAGAGGTAGCCCCGCACCGAAAGCGGCGTCACAGGTGTGGGCACGGACTCCTTCATGAGCAGCAGCACGCTGGCCACAGCCTTGCCGCTCTCCTCCATCACCAGACCTCGGCACTGACCCGTCACCAGCCAGTTGCGCAGCTGGGTGCGGAAGGACTCAGCCATGCGCTTGAGGCCCTCCTCGGAGCCCATCTCCATGTCCTTGAACATGGCGACCCGGTGGGCCACGTGGGTTTCGAGGTCGGCGAGGGTCGAGAGTCGTGGGGTGGAGGGTCGCGGGGTTGCGGTCATGCGGATAGTGTAGGCGCTATCCTGGGTCATGCACTATGCCGCGCTCGCCTCAGGGTCCAAGGGGAACTGCCACGCCCTTTCGGACGGTGAACACACCCTCCTCATCGATGCTGGCCTCTCCTTGCGCCAGATCGGCCAGCGCCTTCAGGCCCTGGGCCAGGAGGTGGGACGGGTCCAGGGCCTCGCCCTGACCCATGAGCACTCGGACCACATCGGCGCCCTGGGGGTGGTGCTGCGGCGCACCCACTGGGCCATCCTGGCCACGGCTGAGACCCGTCGGGCAGCGGAAAAAGCCCAGGGTGTAGTGATCCCCCCGGAGCGGTGGATCGAGCTGGTCGCGGGCCAACCGACGGACTGGGCGGGCTGGCGAGTGCTGCCCTTCGCCCTGCCCCACGATGCCGCGGACCCCGTGGCCTTCCGTGTGGAGGCCGGGGGCCAGGCCTGCGCTGTGGTCACGGACCTGGGCCACCCCACCGCCCTGGTGGCGGACCACTTGCAGGATCTCGACCTCCTGGTGCTGGAGGCCAACCATGACGTGGACATGCTCCGGGAGGGCGAATACCCCCCCCACCTCAAAGCCCGCATCCTGAGCCGAGTGGGCCACCTCAGTAATGCTTCTATGGCCGAGCTGCTCTGCCGGGTCTGCGCCCCTCGCCTTCGTCAGGTGGTGCTGGCCCACCTCAGCGAGTCCAACAACCACCCAGATCTGGCCCGTTTCGCAGCAGAGGAGGTGCTCCGGGGGAGCACCGTGGCCCTCCACCTGGCCCACCAGCGGAACCCCATCGCCCTCTCCGTCACCCCTGTTTGAGGGATCCCATGTTCCGACGCGCCGCCACCCTGCTGCTTCTCGCCACCGCGCTCGCCGCCCAATCCCTGCCCCCCCTTCGGGAGGTGGTGGAGCGCTTCGATGCTGCCCAGGCGCAGGTTCAGACCCTCCAGTGCCCCTTCACCCTCACCCTGCGTCGGGCCCTCCTGCGGACCCCCTCAGTGACCCGGGGAACCCTCTCTCTCCAGGGCTCGGACTTCGCCCACTTCGCCTTCCAGCCACCGGAGGACCTCATCCTCCACCTGACGTCCAAGACCCTGCTCTCCTACAGCCCCGAAGCCCGAGAGGGCGAACTTATGAAAATTGGCATCTTCAAGAACGCCGATCGCAAGTTCCTGGGCCTGGGCCAAAAGCTGAGCTACCTGTCGGACTACTTCCAGATCGCCCTGGCGGACGCCAAGGACAGCTCCAACACCTGGCACCTCACCCTGACCCCCCGCACCCTCTCCCTGCGCAAACGCCTTCAGACGCTGGATCTATGGGTGGACAAGGAGTCCTGGCTCCCCCGCCAGCTGCAGTGGGTGGAGCGCAGCGGCGACTCCTGGTTCCTGGAGTTGGGCGCCCTCCGTATCAACCAGCCCCTGCCCGCCGCGGTGACCGGCTTCAAGGTGCCCGAGGGCGTCCCCATGCGCAATGAGTTCAGCTTCTTCGCCACGCGGAAAAAGTAGAGGTACACTGCTTCTGCTTCACGGGAGCTTCATTGCCTTCCTCGGCTGGCACCCCTGTGTAGCCCCCACCCATTACTTTGGAAGGCCTCCTAAATGATTGTGGTGTGCGTGGCCTGCCAGGCCCGATTCCAATACGACGAGACCCGCTTTGGCGAGGTCCGCAGCAAGCGTTTCAAATGCCCGAAGTGCAGCCATGTCTTTGAGGTCCTGAATCCCCTTTCTGCCCCGCCCCCGGAGCCAACCTTCTCCAGCCTCCTCACCGCGCCCCAGGACCTGCCCCTGGACCGGGCCCCGGGCCGGCCCCAGGACGCGCCCACCCCGCCACTGCCTCCCTCGGCCGCCCAGACCACGGCCAAGCGGGACCGCGAGGCCATGCTGGCCGCTGCGGGCCTTCAGGTGACGGGCCTCCCCCCGGGCCTGCGCTTCAGCTTGGCCTTTCTCTCGGGCCCCCAGGCTTCAACAGTTCAGGTTCTGGAAACCCCCCGCATCATCATCGGCCGGGAAGAGGGCGATGTGATCACCCAGGACCCGGAGACGTCCCGCCGCCACGCCCTGGTGGAGATCCACCGCGATGGCACCGTGTGGATCAGTGATCAGCAGTCCACCAACGGCACCCTGGTCAACGGCGAGCGCATCACTGGGCCCGTCCAGTTGAGCAGCCAGCAGGAATTCACCTGCGGCAATAGCACCTTCATGCTGCTGGTACGCAGCACCGACGACTTCCCGCTGCACTGAGATACCCCATGACCTCTGATCCCTATTCCACGTACCTCAGCCAAGCCGATGCGCTGTTCAACCAGGGGGAAATGGTCAAGGCCGGCCAGATCTGGCAGGCCATCCTGAAACAACAGCCTGCCCACGCCGAGGCCCGGCAGCGCCTGTTGGACCTGAGACAGCACCTCCTGGCCCTCCGGGAGCGGGAAGCCGCCACCCCCCTGCCACCGCCCCCCGCGACCGTGGCCGCCCCTGCGGCACCCCTGCCTGACCCCGAGCCAGAGCCAGCACCCGGGCCCGAACCAACACCTGAGCCAGCACCCGAGCCGGGGCCCTCGAGCCATTCCACCCCTATGGACCCCGATCGCCTCCTGGCGGAAGGCTGCACCCTCTACGACATGGGCCAGTTGGAAGACGCCCTGCGGAAGTGGGACATGGTCCTCGCCCAGGATCCCAACCACGCTCTCGCCAGGGGCTATGTCAACGGCGTGCGCCGGGAGTTGGGCCGCTCCCCCCTGGAGGCCGCCGCGGCGCCTGCCCCCATTCAGCTCCACGACCACCACGCCGACGAAGATTTCGACAAGCTCCTGCGGGAGGCCGTCCAGCTCTACGACATGGGGCTCACCGAAGAGGCCATCACCAAGTGGGACCGGGCCCTGGTCCTGGAGCCCTCCCGTTCGGACATCGAGGGCTACCTACGGCAGGCCAGGGCCGAACTGGGCGAGACGGTTGCGCCTGTCCCGACTCCTTCCCCAGCTCAGCCCCCCTCGCCCAGCGCTGCGCCGGCCAACGCCCCGGCCCCCAGCGGTGCCGAAGCTCTGGACCTGAAGTTGCGCCAAGCCGAACACCTCTTGACCATGCAGCGCCACGAGGAGGCCGCATTCACCTTCCAGCAGGCCCTGGGAATCGATCCTGGTAATAGTCTGGCCCTCCAAGGGCTCATGCGCTGCCGCAAGCCCAGCTCCACCCCAAGTGGCAGCCCAGCCCCGGAGCCCAGGTCGCCCCTGGCCTCCGCTATGGATACCCAGGGGCGCATCGCCATGGCCATGGAGGAGTCTCCTTATGGCTCCGGGGCCCAGGCCGTCCAGATCCCCGAAACAGTGGCGAAACAGAGCCCCCCCGCCCGCGAGGGCCTCTCCCTGCCGGACCAACTCCGCCGCGCCACGAACCACATGCCCTGGCTCCAGAACCCGAAGGTCATCATGGGCTTTGTTGGAGGCCTTGTGGTGCTGATCCTCGGCCTGGGTGGCCTTCACGGCTATCGCAAGGACCAGGCCCTCAAGGAGGAGGTGCGCGCCGTCCGGCAAGCCGCCGTAGCCCCCTTGGCCGAGCAGACCACCGCCCCGGACCTGGCGGAGTCCCCCGCCTCCCTCCGCCAGGAGGCCGAGGCCACCCAGGTCACGGATCCACTTCGAGCCTACCTGCGGGCCGAGGCCCTAGTGGCCCGGCTGCCTGGGGACCCCGCCGCCGCCCAGCTGCTGGAGAAGAGCCGCGCCGGCCTGCCCGGTGGCGTCACCGGAGCCAGCCTGGCGGAATACCAGAAGCACGTGCAGGATGGCGACCTGGAAGCTGCTGCCAAGGTCATGGACACCCTCCTCCGGGCCGCGCCCAGTGACGCCAACCTCCGGGCTCGCGCCGCCCGCCTGCAGTTGGCCCTCTGCTCGGCCCACGCCGCCCAGGCCAAGTGGGACAGTGCCGAGGAAGATCTGCTCCGGGGCCGTGCCCTCTTCCCCACGGACAAGACCTGGCAGGTCCGCCTCAAGCTCCTGGAAAAGGTGAAGGTCCTGCCCAAGGAGCAGCGCCCAGCCTGGATCACCCTGCTCGGGTAGAGGAAAACGGATCCACCACGAAGACTCAAATACTCGAAGCAAATGAATCAACGCGTTCCCTGACTACCGGCCGGACTCAGGGATGTGGCCCTCAATGGGGGACCACAGGTCAGGGCACCCGTCGATTCAACGCTGACCGATTTCTTCCCTCGGAGCGGAAATTTCAGGCCCGATCGATGGAACCATTTAATTTGCCCGATCTCTTAACTTCGCGGCTTCGCGTCTTCGTGGTGAATCCTTTTTTTCTTCAGCCGACCCAGACTTCCGGTGGCACGGGATGGCTCAGGAAGTGGGTCATCCCTTCGCTGAGACCGTAGGCGCCGGTGGTACCGAAGGCCAGGAGGTCCCCGGCCTCCAGGCTCGGCAGGGCGACCTCACCCAGGCGGTCCAAGCTGGTGCAGAGAGGGCCCGCGAGGGTGTGCACGACCTCGCCGGAACCCTTGCCCACAGCTTTCACAGGAAAGGCCTGGCCCGTGAGCAGAGGACGGATGAGGTGGTTGATGCCCCCCTCCAGGATGGCGAAGCGGGAGCCGCGGCTCTCCTTGATCCGTACCACCCGGGCCAGGTAGATGCCGCAGGGGCCAGCCAGGAACCGCCCCGGCTCCAGGATCAGCTCGCCCTGGAACCAGGGATGGCGGGCCAGCAGATTTGACAGTCCCTGGCCAAGTCGCGCCAGGTCCAGGGGCACCTCCTCGGGCGCATACGCCACCCCAAGCCCGCCTCCGAGGTCGATCTGCTCGAAGGCCAAGCCGTGGGTCTCATGCAGGCGCTGGCCCAGGTCCAGCACCGCACCGTGGATGGCCAGCAACTTCGAGGCGTCCCGCTGATTGCTGGCGGCGAACACATGCAGGCCCCGAATGCGCACATGGCGCAGTCCTGCGGCCCGCGCCAGCAGGTCCGGCAACTGCTCCTCGTCCACGCCAAAGGCCGAGGGGCCGCTGCCGCCGATGATGCGGTTGCCTTCGTCGATCTCGAAGGCCGGATGCACCCGCAGGTTCACAGCCGTTTCGCGGTCCACGATGGCGTCGATGCGGTCCAGGTCCTCCCAGCCTTCGGCCTGGATGCGCACCCCCATGGCAAGGGCCTTCTGCAGCTCTTCTTGGCGCTTGCCTGGCCCGGCGAAGAAGGTCCCGCCCGAGGGCAGCCCCAGGGCCTCAACACGATGCAGCTCACCGATGGACGCGCAGTCGAAGCTGGCGCCCAGGCCCGCAAAGCGGCTTAGCAGCTCCGGATGGGGGTTCGCCTTCACCGCATAGGCCAGCCGCACCCGGGATGGCAGCACAGCACGCAGGGAGGTGAACTGCTCCGCCGCGACCGCGCCGGAGTAGGCAAAGCAAGGCGTACCGTGGGCCTCCGCCAAGGCTTGGCAGGTGGCGTCATCGAAGGCAAAGAGGCTGGTCATAAAACGATTCACCGCAGAGAACGCAGAGAGGGCAAGTCTTCTCTGCTGTTGATCTTTATCTAGTCGTTCCAGTAGGGCGCCAACCGTCGCACGCCCTCACAGAGCTGCTCAGGGGTGGCGGCGAAACTGAGGCGGGCGTGGCCGCGGCCGCCTTCGCCGAAGGCGAGACCGGGGATGAGCACCACCTTGGCCTCGTCGCGCAACTTGAGGGCGAAGGCCAGGGGGTCTACCTGAGCCGAAGGGGGCAGGGGCATGAAGTGGTAGAAGGTCCCATCCGGCGGCGAGACCACCTGGCCCAGTTCCACCTTGAGGGCAGCGGCCAGCGCCTCCCAGCGCAGCTGCACGGCGGCCCGGGCCTCGGCCAGTACGGTCTCGGAGTGTTCGATGAGGGCCAGGGCGGCCCACTGGGCCGGCGTGGCGGTGCCCGTGACGGCGTAGCCATGGACCACCCGCGCAGGCACCAGCCAAGCGGGATCCCCCACAGCCCAGCCCACCCGCAGGCCTGGGGCACCCCAGCCCTTGCTCACGGAACTGGTCACCACGCCCCGATCCGTCACATCCCGCAGACTGGGAGACCGCAAGCCGAAGTGCAGGTCGCGGTAGACCTCATCGGAAATTAGTAGTACGCCCCGGGCCGTGCAGGCCTCGGCCACCCGCCGCAGAGCCTCGAGGCTGCCGCCTCCCCCGGTGGGATTGGAGGGCAGGTTGAGGATCACGACGGAGACATCCGGCGTGGCTTCCAGCACAGCGACCAGCGCATCAGCATCCAGGCGGAAGCGGTCTGCCGAAAGGCTGTAGGGCACGGGCACCGCCCCGGCCATGTGGGCGAGGGCCGGATAGGCCACGAAGCCTGGGTCTGGCACCAGCACCTTGCTGCCAGGATTCACCCAGGCCTGGAAGAGGGCAAAGAGAGCCCCCTGTGAGCCGGTGGTGATGAGCACTTCATCCAAGTGGGCGCCATGAAAGGAGCCCACGGCGCGGCGCAGCTCCGTGAGGCCCGCATGGGGCACGTAGGCGCAGGGCCCCGGCTCCCGCAGCAAGGCCTTCCGGGCCACCTCCGGCAGGTCCCAGGTGGGCTCCCCCAGCCCCAGGGGGATGGCCCCCGGCGGCGTCCCGTCCGTAATGGCACGGATGGGCGAAGGCTTGAGCAGGGAGAGGCGGGTGGCGGGGTTCATGGGTCTCGCTTGAGTCATAGAAAAAAACCAACTGATCACCACCAAGGCACCAAGAAAGAGAGGGGGGCTTGTTTCACATTCTTTCTTGGTGCGTTGGTGTTAGCTACTTGGTGTCTTGGTGTTGAAGTATTTTATTAATCAACCTACCTCAACGCCTGTTCGAGTGCGGTCGCGGCGTCGGTGCGCTCGTCGCGGTACTTGACGATGCAGGGGGCGGCCAGGTGCAGGCCCTGGGCCTTGGCGTAGTCGCCGGAGGCGGGCCGGGAACCGGGCACCACCACGGCGCCTTCGGGTACTTCCTGGCGCAGCTCGCGGCCGTGCACCAGATCGTAAATCACGGTGCTGCCCGTGATGACCACGCCCGAGGCCAACACAGCCCTACGCCGTACCACAATGCCTTCGAACAAGCCGACCAGGCCGCCCACGAAAGCGTCATCCTCCACGATGACGGGGCGGGCCCCGGCGGGCTCCAGCACGCCGCCGATCTGGGCCGCAGCCGACAGGTGGACCCGCTTGCCGATCTGGGCGCAACTGCCCACCAGGGCGTGGCTGTCCACCATGGTGCCCTCGTCCACGAAGGCCCCCACGTTCACGTAGGCGGGCGGCATGAGGACCACGCTGCGGGCGATGTGGGCGCCCCGCCGAACGGCCGTGCCACCGGGCACCAGGCGCACGGCATCCTCCAGGCCGAAGTGGCGGGGTGGGTAGGCGGTCTTGTCGAACATGGGGAAGCCGGGGCCCGGCATTTCCACCAGGTTCGTGCGGCGGAAACCGCAGAGGATGGCCTGCTTCACCCAGGCGTTAGCCTGCCAGGTGCCGTCCTCCAGGCGCTCTGCGGCGCGGATGACACCCGTCTCCAGGGCCACCAGCAGGACCTGGTGCATGGCGGGGGCCTCAGGGTCGGCCATGAGCGCCTCGGGCGGGCGGTTGAAGAAGCCACGAATGGAATCGACGTCCATGACCATTACAGTCCTCCGGGAATGGTGCCCTCGGTGGCGAGGCAGAGGGCCTCCGCCAGACGGGTGCGTGTAGAGGCCGAGGCGGGCACCAGGGGCAGGCGCAGCCCATCCCCGCCGAGGCCCAGCAGCTTCAGGGCCGCCTTGAGGGGGATCGGATTGCTCTCCAGGAACAGCGCATCCATGAGCGGGATGAGTTGCTGGTGCAGGCGCAGGGCCTCGGCATGATCACCCTTCCGGGCGGCGGCGATCATGGCCGACAGCTCCCGGGGCAGGACATTGCCCAGCACGGAGACCAGGCCCGTGGCGCCCACAGCCAGGGAGGCCAGGGCCAGGTTGTCGTCACCCGACAACAGGGTCTTGCCCCGGGGCAGGGTGCGGGCCACTTCCGCGATTTGCGCAAGATTGCCGCTGCTCTCCTTTACTGCCACCACCTGAGGGTTCGCCCAGAGCTTCGCGAGCACGGTTGGTGTGACGTTGAGGCCCGTGCGCCCGGGTACGTTGTAGGCGATGAGGGGGAAGCCGGGCGCCGCCTCGGCGATGGCCGCGTAATGGGCCACCAGTCCCTCGGGCGTGGGCTTGTTGTAGTAGGGCGTCACCACCAGGGCCCCGGCGGCACCCAGAGCCTGGGCGCGGCGGGTCATGGCCACGGTCTCGCGGGTGGAGTTGTGGCCCGTGCCCACCACCACGGGTCGGCCCGAGCTCTCTTCCAGGCAGGCGGCGATGATGGCGTCCCGCTCAGCATCAAGGATGGTGGTCGCCTCCCCGGTGGTGCCCAGGGGGATCAGGGTGTCCACGCCACCGGCGATCACGTGGCGCACCAGCTTGCGGAAGGCGGGGAAGTCCACTTCGCCATCGGCGAGGAAGGGAGTCGCCAGGGCGACAGCGAGGCCCGAGAGATCCAGGGTCATGGCTTGCCTCCAAAGGTGAAGAGCGGGTCCAGCAGGTCTGTGGCGAGGTCGTCCATGGTGAAGAGGCCCTTGCGGCCAGGCAACCAGCGGGCCGCGGCCAGGGCTCCCTGTGCGAAGGGGGCCCGGGACCGGGCCGTGTGGGTGAGCTTGAGGACCTCCGAGGGCGCATCGAGGCCCACGGTGTGGGTGCCGAATTCGGCGCCCGCGCGGACCACGCCGATGTTCAGCTGATGCAGCGCTGGCGTGCCCAGGGTCCACTCAGTCTTGCGGGGGATGCCCAGCATCAGGGCGGCGGCCAAGGTCTTGGCGGTGCCCGAGGGGGCATCGGCCTTGAGGCGGTGGTGCTGCTCCAGCACGTAGGGATCTCGGGCGGGATCGAGGGCGGCGAAGCGTCCCAGGACGGTGGCCAGTCGAGCCATGAGGGCCACGGTCAACGAGAAGTTCGTGGAGCTGAGCACGCCAATGCGGTCACCCACCCGTGCTTCCAGATCCGGCAAGACCCAGCCCGTGGCTCCGATGACCAGGTCCGTCCCGGTCTCCAGGGCCCAGGCCAAGTGCTCGGGCACGGCCTCGGCCAGACTGGCGTCGATGGCCACATCCACACTGGCGCCGGGCGCCTCGCCTTTGTCAATATGCCAGGCTAGGGCCTCCCCGGCCTCGGCGGCGATGGCCGAGCCCAGGCGCCCCCGCCCGAAGACGCCGATGCGCAGGCCGGGGGACTGGCTCACGAGGCGCTCCCCACCAGCACGCGGTGGAGGCGGCGGAGGGCGTCGGTGGCCCGCTCCTGCTTCACCACGAGGCTGAGGTTGATCTCGTTGGCGCCCATGCTGATCATCTCCACATTGATGTCGCCCAGGGCCGTGAGCAATTGCGCTCCCAGGCCTGGCGTGGACTTCAGGCGCTCACCCACGGCGGCGATGATGGTGCGGCCCTCGTTCACCTCCACCGTGGCGAAGGCTGACAGATCCTGGATCAGGAGCTTCAACGGCGTATCCGCCTCCACCGTGAGGGAGACGCTCACCTCAGCGGTGGCCACTAGGTCCACGCTCACGGCGCGGCGCCCAAAGACCTCGAAGAGCCGGGCCAGGAAACCGCTTTGCGCCAGCATGCGGGAGCTGCTGACCGTGAGCACCGTGACGGGGCCACGGCTCGCCAGGGCCGTGATGGGGCGCCCCGAACGCACCTTGGCCGCGATGGTGGTGAACCGCCCCTCAGGCTTTTGGGTGTGCCGCACGGTGACCGGAATCCCGGCCTCCACGGCGGGCTGGATGGTGGCCGGGTGGAGCACCTTGGCGCCGAAGGCGGCCAGTTCGGCGGCCTCGGCGAAGCTGAGATCGGGAATGGGCAGAGCCTCGGGCACGATGCGGGGATCGCAGGTGAGCACGCCCTCCACGTCGGTCCAGATCTGGACCTCTTCGACCTTCAGGGCCGCGCCGAAGAGGGCCGCGGAGTAGTCACTGCCGCCCCGGCCCAGGGTAGTGGTGAGGCCGTCCTCAGTGGCACCGATGTAGCCCTGGGTCACCACGGCCCGCTGGGTGTTGAGGAGTGGTGCCAGGTGCTCGGCCGCCAGGGCCTTGATGGCCTCGGGCTGGGGCGCGCCCTCACCGAAGACGGCGTCCGTGCGCAGGATCGTACGGGCGTCCACCCAGGCGCCGCCGATGAAGGCCGCGAAGATGCGCGTGGAGAGCCGCTCACCCAGGGAGGCGATGGCGTCCATGCTGCGGGGGCTCAACTCCCGGAGCATGGCCACGCCGCGCAGGAGCATCTCCAGCTCGCCGAAGAGCTCTGTAAGAACCGTGTCCAGCGCCTCAGGCACGGTGCCGGCGAAGAGGTCCTCCGCCGCCTTGCGGTGATTCGCCATGAGGAGGCGCTGACGTTCCATGGCCCCAGCCAGATCCCCGGCCTCAGCGGCCTTGGCCGCGTCAAAGAGGCCGTTGGTGGTCTTGCCCATGGCCGACAGGACGATCAGGGGTGCCTTGGGCAGGGCCGCCTTTGTCAGGCTGGCCACCTGCCGCATGCAGGCCGCATCGGCCACACTGCTACCGCCGAACTTGAGGACGATCATCGGATGTACCCCTTCGCGTGCGCCAGTTCGGCATTGAGGATGCTGCCGCCAGCGGCGCCGCGCTCGGTGTTGTGCCCCAAGAGCGCGAACTTGATGCCCAGGATGGGGCAGATACGAATGCGCCCCACGTGCACGCTCATGCCCTCGTCCACTTCGACATCGCGCCGGACCTGAGGACGGTCCTCCAGCGTGTGCACGTGGATGGGCACCTTGGGCGCCGAGAAGAGGCCCAGACGCTGGGGCTCCGGTCGCCAAGCCTCCAGCGCCGCGCGCACCGCCTCCACTGAGGGGTTGCCCTTGAGCTTCACGCTCACGGCCTCGGTGTGGCCCTCGATGACGGGCACCCGGTGACAGAGGGCGCTCACGAGCAGGGGTGCGAAATCCACGGTCTTGCCGTTGAAGGTGCCCAGCATCTTGGGCGTCTCCTCCTCGACCTTGGGCTCCTCGTTGCGGATGAAGGGGATCACGTTGCCAAGGATGTCCAGGCTGGCCACACCGGGGTAGCCCGCGCCGCTGATGGCCTGCATGGAGGTCATCATGACCGCCTCGATGCCGAAGGCGGCCTGCAGGGGCGCCAGGGCCATCACCAGCACGGTGGAGGTGCAGTTGGCGTTGGTGACGATGCCGCCGGTCCAGCCGTGGTGATGCCGCTGGATGTCCAGCAGGCCCAGGTGCTCAGCGTTTACTTCAGGCACCAGCAGGGGCACCTCGGGTGACATGCGGAAGGCGGCGGCGTTGGAGAAGACCATGGCTCCAGCCCGCGCGAATGCCGGTTCCAGCTCCATGGCCGGGGCCGTGTCCAAGGCGCTGAACACCACGGGCGAGAGGGCGAACTCCGGTGTGCCCTCAGCCATGACCTGGTCGCCCAGACCTCCGTAGGGCTCGCCGTCCAGGCGCCAGGCACAGGCATCGCGATAGCGCTTGCCCGCGCTACGCTCGCTGGCGGCCAAGTGCTCCACCCGGAAGAGCGGATGGTTGGCCAGGCGGCGCACGAAGCGCTGACCCACGACGCCGGTCGCGCCGAGAACAGTGACAGGAATCTTGGTGGTCATGGTTCAGTCTCCCAGGAAATACAGTGCCAGACGGCGGTTGAGTTCCACGCCCGCCACCAGGTCGTCGAGGCTGAGGTGCTCGTCGAGGGTGTGGGCGACGCTGATGCTGCCGGGGCCCGCCAGGACCACGGTGCGGTCCGGCACCAGGACGCGCAGCGCCGGGGCATCGGAGCCAAAGGGCATGGGGGCGTGGTCGAAGCCGGGAATGTGTGGGTAGCGATCGGGCGGTTCGTCCAGGCGCAGCTCCACGGTCCCCTCTGCGGGCGCCAGGCGGCGCAGGTCCTCCAGGAAGGTGCTGCCAGGTACCACCCGGGCCAGGAGGTGGGCCTCTGCCCCAGCGGGCACGGAGTTGAGGGCCTCGCCGGCTTTGAGTAGGCCCAGGTTCCACAGTTCGGGCCCCAGGGCCTCATCCTCCGGCCGGGGCTGCTCTCGCAGTTCCTGGAGCCAGTCCAGCAGCGGCCAGGTGGCGTTGTGGCCCAGCTCAGGGCTGCCACTGTGAGCGGCGCGGCCGCTGCAGTGCAGGCAGACATGCTGCACGCCCCGCTGCCCGGTGGCCAACTTCAGCTCCGTGGGTTCGCCGTTGATGAGCACCCGCAGGTCCGGCAGCCGCTCCGCCAGGCCCAGGGCTGCGGCGGCCCCGGCGCTGTCGGTCTCTTCACTCACCACGCCCAGCCAGGCCAGATCGGTCCGTCCTTCCGCCAGCAGACGGCGGATGGCGCCCAGCTGGGCGATGATCTGGCCCTTGGCGTCGCAGGCACCCCGACCCCAGAGGATCTCGCCTTCCAGGCGTGGCGGGAGGTAGGGAGGCACCGTGTCCAGGTGGGTGGAGAACAGCACCCGAGGGCGGCCCCAGGTGGCCAGCACGTTGGTGCGGGCTCCACCCACGGGCTGCTCGTGCACGCTGGCACCCAGTTCCTCCAGCAGGTGCCGCAGGGCGGGCAGGCCTGCGTCCTCCCACCCAGAGGTCGTATCGTCGGCGCACAGGATCAGCAGCCTGGCACAGAGCCAGCGGCGTTCGTCTGCGAGAAGTGCGTTCATGGCTACCTCGGCGTGCCGACGGTGCCCTCAGGAACGCGGTGAAGGGAAGCTCGCCGCTGCGCCTCAGGCCCTCCGCACCGGGTGACCGGCACGACAGCCGCCGGGCTTTCGCCTCGAGCGTCCAGGGGCGCGTCGATGAGCCGCGTTCCCTTCGGCGATTCTCCCCTTTCGCACCGGGTCATCGGGTTCATCGCCCTCGCCGCCACTACTGATGGGAACCGCTCCTCCATCGGAAGCTTCAAGATCCCATGGCTGGGGTTTCAGCGCAACTCCGAGAGCAGGGCCTCCCCTCGGACCCAGGGGCCGTGCCCCGAGGCCTGGTTCAGGTGCCCACACGGCCCCAGATCCACCAGTTGCGCACCCCAGTCCAGCGCCAGGGACCGGGCCCGCTCCAGGGTCAGGAAGGGATCGTTGCTGGAGGCCGCCAGGAGGGCGGGGAAGGGCAGGCTGCGCCGCGGGATGGGGGCGAAAGAGCGCAACTGCTCCAGTGCATCCGGGCGCTCCACGTCCGCGGGCACGGCCAGGAGGGCGCCCCGCACTGGCCGCTGGTGCACCGCGGCCCAATGGACGATGGCCAGGCAGCCCAGGGAGTGCCCCACTAGGAGGGGCGGCTCTTCGGTGTCCAGCAGGGCGGCCGCGATGGCATCATCCAGGGCTTCCACCCACTCGCCCCGCAGGGGCTGGTCCCAGCTGGGCATCTCCACCCGCCGGGCTCCCGGGAGGCTGAACTCCCAGAGGCTCTGCCAGTGGCCCTCGCTGGAGCCCTGATAGCCCGGGACAAGAAGAATCAAACCCATGGGAGCTCCCCCTGCGTTGCAGCTTCCATCAGACGCCCCCGGGGCCCGGGGATCAAGGGTGGCCTGTCTGGTTCAAAGCCTTGGCGCCTTTGCAGGCACCAGGGCCTCCGCCAGACGGCGCACGTAGCCGCTGAGGTCCGTCACGGAGGTCACCGCTCCGGGTGTGGTGCGGAGCAGTTGGAAATAGCCCGCGTAGGCTGCGTAGGCCAGCAGGGCCCGCTCCCGGGCCTCAGCCAGATCCAGTCCCAGATCCTGGAAGGCCGCCACCCCCAGGGCCAGGCGCCGCTCCGCGGCGCGCACGAGGAAGGGTTGGACCCGAGGATCCCCGCTGGATACGGATAGGGCTGCGAAAAAAAGCCCGTTCTCCAGATCCTCGAAGGCGGCGAAGAGCAGCACCCGCAGACGTCGCCGGGGATCGGGGATGGCACTGTAGCGGGCCACCACATCCAGACTCTGGTCCTGCTCCCAGGCCTCCAGGGCCGCGTGGATCAGGTCGTCCCGGTTCGCAAAGTGCCAATAGAAGCTGCCCTTGGTCACGCCCAGGGCCACGGCCAGGGGCTCCACGGCCACAGCCTGAACGCCCTCCTGGGCGATGGTGCGGGTGGCGGCCTGGACCCAGACCTCCCGGGAGAGGTGGTTCCTGTTACGCGATTTTTTCTTGGGAATGGTCATGGGTCCTGGGTCAATTCCAATCAAACCCATACTGCTGCGTATGGAGTTCCCGTGCAACCGGATGTTTTCTAGCTGAAACCTGGGCCCATGGGCGCCGCTAGACTGATGGAACGGAGCGCCCATGTCCCTCGTCATTGCCGGCAAGACCCTACACAACCGCCTGGTCCTCGGCACCGGGAAATACAAGGACTTTGCCACCATGCAGGCCTGCTACCGGGCCGCCCAGGTGGACATGGTCACCCTGGCCGTGCGCCGCTTCGACCTGGGCGCCCAGGGCGAGGACAACATCCTGAATTGGATCCCCAAGGACATCGCCCTGCTGCCCAATACCGCCGGCTGCTACACCCGGGAGGATGCCCTCCGCGTGGCCCGCCTGGCCCGGGAGGCCCTGCAGACCGACTGGCTGAAACTGGAAGTTATCGGCGACCCCAAGAGCCTCTACCCGGACAACGAGGAGACCCTGGAGGCCGCCAAGATCCTCGTGAAGGAGGGCTTCATCGTCCTGCCTTACGTGAACGCGGACCCCATCCTCGCCAAGAAGCTCTGCGACGTGGGTTGCGCCGCAGTGATGCCCTTGGGCAGTGCCATCGGCTCGGGCCTCGGCGTGCAGAACCCCATGACCTTGCTGCTCATCAAGGAGGTTCTGGAGAGCTACGGCCTGCCCATGATCGTGGACGCGGGGGTGGGCACGGCCTCGGATGCCGCCCTCGCCATGGAACTTGGTGCCGACGGCGTCCTGCTCAACACCGCGGTGGCCGAGGCCGGCGAGCCCACCAAGATGGCCCAGGCCATGGACCTGGCCGTGCAGGCGGGCCGCCTGGCCTTCGAGGCCGGGCGCATGCCCAGGCGCCTCTACGCCAGCGCCAGCAGCCCCCTCGCTGGGGTCGTCGGGAGGACCTGATGGACTTCGACCTCACCCCCCTGGAGTGCCGTGTCCTGGGCTGCCTGCTTGAGAAGCAGCTCAGCACGCCGGACGTCTATCCCCTCTCCATGAACGGCCTGCTGAACGCCTGCAACCAGTCCAGCAACCGGGAGCCCGTGCTTGCGGTTACCGAGCCTGAGGTTCAAGAGGCGGTGGCCTCCCTCATCACCTGGGGTCTTGCAGAGCACTGGCCCGGCCGAGTGCTGAAGGTCGCGCACACGGCGAAACCCACCTGGAACCTCTCCCTCCAGGAGTCGGCCCTGCTGGCGGAACTGCTACTGCGTGGCCCCCAGACCTCCGGCGAGCTGCGCACCAACACCCGCCGCATGTACGCGTTCCCGGATCTGGCCGAGGTGGAGGCTTGCCTGGAGGTGCTCATGGAGGCGGAGCCGCCCCTGGTGCTGCGCCTGAACCGCGCCCCTGGCGCCCGGGAGGCCCGGGTGGCGCATCTGCTGGCGGGACCTGTGACCGCAGACGCGCCCCCCAGCGCCGTGGCGCCTCTGGTGCGCACCTCCCGTATCGACGAGCTGGAAGCCGAAGTGGCCAGCCTGCGAACGGAACTGGGCAGCCTGAGACAGGAGTTCCAAGCCTTCAAGGACCAGTTCTAGGCTTTCACGCCCAGGGCCCGGAGTCCTTCCAGCAAGGTCGGGAAGTGTTCCGGCTCCGCCTGCAGGATCAGCCGGAAGGGATGGGGCGCCAGCTCGGCGGCCACGGCCCCCATGACCTCCAGCCAGGTCCTGGCCTCCTCGGGAGGGGCATCCTGGAAGAGCTGCTGGGCCTCCAGCACCAAGAAGGTGCCCCCGTGGGGCAGGTCCGCCAGGGCATCCCGCAGGGCATCCCAGGTGCCACCAA
The DNA here is from genome assembly GCA_903913215.1 of uncultured Holophagaceae bacterium. Taxonomy (GTDB): domain Bacteria; phylum Acidobacteriota; class Holophagae; order Holophagales; family Holophagaceae; genus Geothrix. The sequence continues at coordinate 66,241 of CAIWKE010000020.1, read as the reverse complement.
AGTGGGGGGGGAACTGGGCGGCGGCGGCCCACTCATCCATGAGGGCGGCCTTGGTGCGCATGTGGGAGCCCCGCAGCCACCAGGTGGCGGGCTGCCCTGAAGCGGCTTCCACCAGCTCTGCTGCGGAGCCCTGCCAGGCCTGGACCAGGGCTTTAGAGGAGAACGGGTGGCCAGGCTCGCTCATTTGACCTCAGTGAAGGTCCGGTAGTGGTCGGCGGTATACCAGACCCGACCGTCGTTGCCCGTCACCAGGCGCTCGGCGCCGCGGTTGCGGCCCTCGGCCTTGGCCCGCACGTCCCATTCCCGGTATTCGATGCGCTTGCCCTTGGCGTTGTAGCGGGGCAGGACGCCCTCGTAATTCCCGAAGACCCGCCCCCCCACGTAACCCGGCGGGGCGAATCCGTGCTGGCGGATATAGGCGAGGGTTTCACGGACATGGACCGGCACTGAGTCCGGGGCCGGTTGCACCTGGGCCGCAGCGGGTGCCTGAGGGGAGGGGGCCGCCCCACAATTGAAGAGCGGCAACAAGGCGGCCAGACACACCAGGGCCGAAGCCAGGAATGCCAGCATCCTTTGCCACCGGGTCATGCATCCTCCGGAATCGGCCTTCAGTCTATCCATCTCTAGAGCTTTGTTCAGGTCCTGGCTGCGGAGCCCGCTTCCAGCACACCACCATTCCGCTTGTCCGCCCGCAGGAGCAGGAAGGCGAAGACCAGGCCCGCCATGCCGAGGCAAGCGAACATGATCTGGGTGGAGGTGTAGGTGCCGGTGACATCGCGCAGCTTGCCATTCAAGTAGGGAAAGAGGCCCAGGCCCAGGTTCTGGATGGCGGTCATGAGCCCGAAGGCCGTGCCCACGCGCTTCTCCTCCACCACCAAGGGGACGGAGGGCCACATGGCGGCGGGCACCAGGACGAAGGCCGCGCCCAGCATCACCATCATGGGAATGGGGCTCCAGTGGGTGATGCCCAGCAGGAGGTGGGCGGGGATCATGAGCAGGGAGCCCAGCACCATGAGGGAGGCTCGCCGACCCAGCCGGTCCACCAGATCCCCGGCGAAAGGCGCGAAGATCATGGAGGCCGCAATGGCGATGCTGGTGATGCCGGGGGCAGTGTTGAACATGTGGGTGAAGTTGTAGAAGACCCGGGTGAGTAAACCGCCCGAGGTCGCGTTCACCAGGGGGATGGCCCACTTTTCATGGAACATGTCCGTGGCCAGAGCCGTGAACGGAAAGATGGCGCTATAGAAGGTCACGCAGAGCAGGACCACGTACCAGTAGGACGAGTTGAACTTCTTCAGATCCGCAAAGACGATCGTGTCCCCGGCACCGGCCCTGGGCAGAGAGAGCACCTTCTCCCCGTGCTTGTCCATGACGACGAAGACCAGGTTGCAGACTACGGAGAAGAGACAGAGCAGGGCCGCGGCCCAGAGGGCTGTGCGAAAGCTGTGGAAGTGGTCGGCGATGAGCTCCTCGGTGTTGAAGGAGAAGAGGGTGCCCACGCGGCTCAGGGTCAGGGTGATGCCAAAGGCCATGGCCATCTCCTTGCCCTTGAACCAACGGCTGATGATGGCGCTCTGGACCACGATGAGCGACTCGGAGCCAGCCCCGAAGATGAGGCGTCCAAAGATGAGCATCCACTTGCCCTTGGCCACGGCCACAATGACGGCGCCGATGAAGACCAGGATGCTGAAGAGCAGGCTGGCCTTGCGGGGGCCCAGGCGATCATAGAGCATTCCACCGAAGAAGACGATGGCCACGGCGGCCACAGAGTAGGCCGTATAGAGATTGCCAATGGTGCTGCGATCAAGATGCAGCTCGGCCATGAGCGTGGTTTCCAGGGCCCCGATGCTGTCGTAGGCGAAGTAGCTCCCCAGCACCAGCAAGCTGATGAAGATGAGGATGGTGAAGCGGTAGAGTTTGGTGCTCGGATGGAAGGCGCCGGGGAGGTCGGTCGTCATCGTCGATTCCTTTGGAACAGGGTGGGGCCCATGGGCAGGGCGCGGTGCCCGAAGCCACGATGGTCCCACGGGCCCAGGGGGCGGGGACAGGGCTTTCCCTCGCGCTCATCCTGGGTGGTTCACCAACGGCCCCCTTTGCCCGATAGTAGAACCTTATGGCCCACGCCACCCGCCGCACCTGCCCCAGCTGCCACACCCGGCTCTCGCCCCTCGCGGCGGAGTGCCCGGAGTGCGGACTGGCGCTGGCGCCGCCCCGGCAGAGCCGGCCCCTGCTCTTCCAGGCCTCGGCCCTGGATCAGGCCGCCTACCTGCAGCCCACCCGGGGCCTGCGCGCCCCAGCCCTGGGGCGTGTGGCCCCGGTGGCCGTGGAGGTCAGCGCAGAAGAACTGAGCTACACCGATGCCACCGAGCCCCTGACCCAGCCCCCTCCCGCCGCCCGCCCCACCCTGGACAGTCAGGAGCCCGCCGCCAGCTTCTGGCCCCTGGTGCGAGTGGAGGCCACGGAAGCGCTGATCCTTCTGGGTGTTCAGGGCCTCGCGGTGCTGCTGCCCTCCCTGGTGATGGGCGTCTCCCCCAGTCGTCTGGTCACGGGCGCCTGGCCCTTTCTCCTGCCCTACCTTCTGGGCGTCTCCTGGGTGCTCTTCATGGCGCCCCTGGTGCTCACGGGCCAGTCCCCGGCCATGGGTCTCTTCGGCGTCACCCTGCCGGAGAATTCCCCGGAGCGGCGCATCACTTTTTCTCTGGTCCACCTGCTGTCCGTGGCCTGCTTCCCCTTGAGCTTTCTCTGCATGGTGCTCAGCCCCCGCCACCAGACCCTGGCGGAACTGCTGAGCGGCCAGGAGCTCCTGTCGCGGCCCGTGACGAGGCTCCGCTAGCTGGAACCCTTCACTCGATGATGGGTTCCAGGTGGTAGGGGATGGAGATCACCACCGTCTTGGGCTTCATGAGCAGGGTGGTCTTGATGCGCCAGGCGGTCTGGTTGTGCAGGATGTTGGCCCACCAGTGGCCCGTGACGAACTCTGGCAGGATGACTGTGATGGTGTACTCCGGCTCCACCCGCCGCATGCGATCCAACTCTTCCACGATGGGTTCCACGATCTTCCGGTAGGGACTGCGGATGGCGCGCAGGGGAATGCCCTCGCAGTAGCGGGGCCAGTCCGCCCGCAGTTTCTCCAGGGCGGCGCTGTCCTGGCCGTGCTCGTTGGGGAAGTCCACGGTGATGGCCTCCACCTCGCCCCGCTCGGCGATGAGCTTGGCGTAGTTCAGGGACTGCACGACACCAGAGTGGATGCCCGAGACCAGCACCACCACGCGGTTCTTCCTGGGGCTGATGAAGTCCGCCCGGCTCCCCGCCAGGATCGACTTCACCCGGATGTAGTGGCGGTGGATGTTGAAGAAGGTCATGACCATGAGGGGCAGGACCAGGACCACCACCCAGGCCCCATGAGAGAACTTGGTGACGATGATGACGGTCATGACCACCGTGGTGGTGATGGCGCCAGCGCCGTTGATGATGGCCTTGGTGGCCCAGCGGGCACCCCGCAGCTTGAACCAGTGCCGCACCATGCCGGTCTGAGAGAGGCTGAAGCCCAGGAACACGCCCACGGCGTAGAGCGGCATCAGGTGGTGCTCACGGGCGTTGAAGAGCCAGAGCAACAGGCCCGATAGCAGGGACAGGATGAAGATGCCGTTGGAAAAGACCAGGCGGTCCCCCTGGCTGGAGAACTGCCGGGGCAGGAAGCCGTCCCGAGCCATCATGGCGGCCAGGCGGGGGAAGTCCGCGTAGGCGGTGTTGGCCGCCAGGCAAAGGATCAGCATGGTGAAGGCCTGCATGAGCAGGTAGGTGGCGTGGGGCAGGCCGCCGCCCGTGCCCAGGATGCGGTGCTCCAACATGGACAGCAGGGACTCGCCCTCGCCCAGATACACGATGCCGAAGTGGTTGGCCAGCCAGGTGATGCCCAGGAACATGGCGCCCAGCATCAGCACCATGTAGATCATGGTCTTGCTGGCATTGTGGGCCGTGGGTTCCCGAAAGGCGGAGACACCGTTGGAGATGGCCTCCACACCGGTGAGCGCGGTACAGCCTGCGGCATAGGCCTTCATGAAGACCCAGATTGCCAGCCAACCCGGCAGGGGAGGCGGCACCACGGTGTGGTGGGCACCCACCTCCACACCGCCGGTGAAGTAACGGTAGAAGCCCAGGATGATGATGAAGAACATTGAGACCACGAAGCCATAGGTGGGCACGGCGAAGACCGCACCGCTCTCCTTGACGCCCCGCAGGTTCACGGTACCGATGAAGGCCACCACGAACAGGGCGATGAGCACGCGGTAGGGGTCCGCAGCGGGGAAGGCGCTGGTGATGGCAGTGACGCCTGCGGACACGCTCACGGCCACCGTGAGAACGTAGTCCACCAGCAGCGAGGCCCCGGCCACCTGGGCCGGGACTTCACCCAGGTTCTCCTTGGCCACGATGTAGGCGCCGCCCCCACTGGGGTAGGCGAAGATGGTCTGCCGGTAGCTGATCGTGAGGATGCTCAGCAGGAGCACGATGCCGATGGCCACAGGCCAGGACCAGGACAGGACGGCCGGGCCGAAGGAGGCCATGACCATGTAGGGGCCCAGCACGGCCATGATCTCGCCGGTGCCGTAGGCCACAGAGGAGAGCGCATCCGAGCTGAACACCGCCAGGGCGATGGGGTTGTTGATGCGTGCCTCGGAGATCTCTTCGCTGGCGAGGCGACGCCCCAGAACCAGTCTGCGAAAGCTACCCATGATGTCTGCTTTCCCCCGAGATCAATCCAACCAACGCTTCGCCGTCCGCCATCATCCCTTGTCTACCTCAAAGGTTTCTATTATGGGCACGCCCAGGGGCCGTGGGGGAAAGGTTGTGCTCAGACAGACCTTGTTCTTCTCACGACATCGGGGTGGAAGGCCAGGGTCTCCACCAAGTGCCGCTGCTGGGGGCCCACGGGCCAGAGCCAGCGCGCCTGATGGCTGAGCTTGCCCCCGCCCCGGAACAAATCCGCTACCTCCAGTCCTGCCAAGGGATCGCTGACCTCCAATTCCGACTCTGCCTGCAACTGCCGCGCCCAGGCTTCCTCCCAGGGGCCCAGGGTCAATCGCCCCCCGCTGAACACCACGGCGCGGTCGTGCACCAGCCACAGGTCCGCGCCGCTCTCCCGCAGGGTCTCCAGGAATACAGTAAGGGTCCGGCGGGTCCAGGCCTCCAGCGCCTCGGCCAGAGGGTCGCGCTGCTCGGGATCCAGAACCCAGGGCGGCCCGCCAAACAGAGCCTCAACCAGTCGTTCCGCCACCACACCAAATTGGCCCATGACGTTCGCCACCAGGATGGTGCCGGGCTGCTGCTCGGCGATCCATGCCCTCAGAGCACTGGGCTCTGGGTGCAAGGAGGGGAGGAGCCCAGCCAGACGGCCCGCGGCGGCGCGATAGTCCCGGCGCCGACCCGACCAGGGCTCGGCCACAGCGCGCCGGGTGGCCGCCTCCAGGTCCGCCAGGCCGCCCGTGAGGTCCTCGAAGACCCAGGGCCGCCACTGGTGGTGCCGCAGGGCCGTCCAGACCCGACTCCAGGGATCCGCATCCCAGCCAGTGGTCCGGGGGGGCGCTAGCTCCCAGGGCACCTCCAGACCAGAGCCCGCCCCCAGGATAAGCACCGGCCGGGCTGGGTCCGCTCCCCGGAGGCCCTCGCCAAGGAAGGCTCGGACGCGGCTCAGGTGCTCGTCCCAGCCGGCATGGTTCCGGACCAGGAAGGCAAACTGTTCCCGGCGCAGCAAGCGGTCGAGGGCTTTGGGCATCCCTGCATCTTAATCGAGGCCTGTTCCTGGAGCATCCACCGGGCGAGACTGGAGTGTCAGGAGCCTGGATGCCCCGTTACTCAAAGCGTGTCGGTCGTGAAGTCCTGGAGGGGCACCCCCGCCTTCCCGAGTGGATTACCAAGGAGCGGGTGAAGCTGGGCGACCTCCACACCATGAAGAAGGACCTCCGGACCTCCGACCTGCACACGGTTTGCGAAGAGGCGCGCTGCCCCAACCGGTCCCACTGCTTCACCCAGGGCACCGCCACCTTCCTCCTCATGGGGGAGGTCTGCACCCGGGCCTGTGGCTTCTGCAGCATCCAGAGCGGCAAGCCCCGGCCACTGAGCCCCCAGGAGCCGCATGACACCGCCGAGCGCGTGGCCAGCCTGGGGCTGCGCTTCGCCGTCCTCACCAGTGTGAACCGCGATGACTTGCCTGATGGGGGCGCGGCCCACTTCGCGGAGACCGTCCTGGCCATCCGCCGCCGCAACCCTGGCGTGGGGGTGGAAGTGCTGGTGCCAGACTTCCTGGGCGACCTTGACGCCGTGGCCCGGGTGGTGGCAGCGGGTCCCGCCGTGTTCAACCACAACACTGAAACCGTGCCCAGCCTCTACCCTGAGGTTCGGCCCGCGGGGAAGTTTGATCGCAGCCTCCGCGTGCTGGCGCACGCGAAGGAATTGGGAACAGCCCTGTATGGGCCGTCCTTTCGCACGAAGAGCGGGCTGATGCTCGGCCTCGGCGAAACCGAGGCCGAGCTGCTCACCACCTTCGAGGCCCTCGCGGGTGTCGGCGTGGATATCCTCACCCTTGGCCAGTACCTGCGCCCCACGCGGCACCAACTCCCCGTGAAGGAATATGTGCATCCCGACGCCTTTGCCGCCCTGGGTGCAAAGGCCAAGGCCTTCGGCTTCCAGACCGTGTACGCCGGCCCCTTGGTGCGCTCCAGCTTCAACGCCCACGAAGTGGCCGAGATGCAAGGCGTCAGCATCGCCTAGGAAGTGTCACTAGCCCGCGAGCGACCCCCCCCGCGACGGGGTCAATCGCGGCGCGGTGCCACGATGATGGCCGTGGGCTCGGCCGGGCAAGAGAAGACACAGAGGCCGCAGCCCGTGCAGATGTCCGCGATGACTTCAGGGTGGCCGATGCGCTCCCCTTCCTCGGGCGGGGCGATGCGGATGGCCTCCTCGGGATAGGGGCAGCGGTCCACACAGAGGCGGCAGGCGCTGGCCTCCCGGTCGCCATGATCCCAGGTGATGCAGCGGCTGGGCTTCACCACAGCAGTTCCCATGCGGACAGCCCGGGGGCCCTCCACGGTGGTGCCGTCCTTGCGCTTGCGGGTGGGCCAGACCAAGGCACCATCCTCGCAGGCCGAGATGCAGGGCAGGGAGGTGCAGAGGAAGCAGGGCACGGAGCGGGGATCAATGAAGGGGGTCTTCAGGGCCAGACCGCCACTGGCCCCGGCCACGTTGATGGAATTCTCGGGACAGGCCCGCATGCACAGGTCGCACCGGGTGCACTTGGTGAGGAATTCCAGCTCATCCAGGGCGCCAGGAGGGCGCAGCAGTTTGGGGCCCAGGTTCACGACCGCATCCTCGACGCCCTTGGCCACGAAGCCGGCAAAGAGGGTCCCCAGGGACTTGAAGAAATCGCCGCGTTCCTGGGGTTCGTCGAGCTTCCGGGCCATGGTTACATCAGGTCCAGCACACGCATGGTGGGACGGAGCACGCCCCAGAGCACAGGGTCGAAGCCGAGGGTCAGCACCGCAGCCTTGGCATCCGCCGTGAGATCCAGGTGGGCCAGCAGGTCGGCGCTGATGGCCACGTCCCGAGAGCTGGGCACACTGTCCACCCATTTCACACCGGGGAGGGCCTCCTTCTTAACCAGGGTCTTCCCCTCGGCGGCCCGGATCTGGAGGATGAGCAGGTCTCCGTGGAAGGAGGGAACCCGCACTTCCATAAGTCGGCCTTTGCCGGCCACGGGAGTGACGGGCACCACCTCGAAGGCCTGCCGGTAGCCCATCTTGGTCAGGTCCGGATCCTCGCCATTGAGAACAGCCAGGGTCTGTTCCACGAGGCCGTCCAAACCCCGATCGCCCATCCAGGCCACGGAGCGCAGATGGGTGCCGCCCACCTCGCCCAGATTTTCCAGCAGCGAGGGCAGGAGGGCGAGCACCAGTTCCAGGGCCGGACGGCCGCGCAGGGACTTCACACCCTTGGGCCAGGAACCCGCCAGGGGCATGGCCTCGATGCGCATCTCCGGCTCGGGGCGCAGGTCCAGGATCCAGCCCGGGAAGCCCTCCAGCAGATCCATGTCGGGGGTATCCGCGAGGATCAAGCCGTCCAGGCCCTCCAGCAGAAGGCGGCTGGGCGCGAAGACCACCAGGTCTCCCTCCTCCTCAGCCACCGTGAGGGCCCCGATGGACAGCGGCACGATGGAGGCCTCCCGGGCCTCCAGCGCAGCGACGAGTTCACGTCCCAGGAGGGTCTGGGCGCCAATGACAGCAAGCTTCAGCATGGAAGACCTTTCGAAATCAAAACAACTACTGATCCACCACGAATACGCAAAGGAAAGGCTGGGCAGATCTGCTTCGTGGTGGATCTTTTAATTAAACTCGGACAGCTGCTTCGTCAGCAGGCCGATGATCCGCGAGGGCGGCGGCCACGGGGCCCGCCAGGAATTGGCGCACCTGATCGCCCGCGCGGCCAGTGAAGCGTTTGGCGTCCAAGAGCGCGACCAGTTCGGCCTCGGTCATGGCCCAGGCGGGATCCGCAGCCAGAAGCTGCAGCAACTCGTTGGGCCGGCCCTCGGCCTTGATGCGACGTCCGGCCTCGAGGGCCGCCACCCGGAAGCGCTCGTGCAGGTCCTGGCGGTCGCCGCCCCGCTTCACGGCCTCCATGAGCAGCACCTCGGCGGCCATGAAGGGCAGTTCTTGGGAAAGCCGGGCTTCGATCATGCGGGGATAGACCACCAGGCCCGAGGCCACGTTGCGCAGCAGCACGAGGATGGCATCCGTGGCGAGCAGGCCCTGGCTGATGGTCAGGCGGCGGTGGGCGCTGTCATCCAGGGTTCGCTCCATCCACTGGCTGGCACTGGTCTGGTAGGTGCTGGGCATGAGGCCCAGCACGAAGCGGGCGAGGCTGTTGATACGTTCTGACCGCATGGGATTGCGCTTGTAGGGCATGGCGCTGGAGCCGATCTGCTGGGTCTCGAAGGGCTCCTCGACTTCCTTCAGGTGCTGAAGCAGGCGCAGGTCGCAGGCGAACTTGGAGGCCGAAGCGGCGATGCCGCAGAGCACCTGGCCGAAGCGATCCTCCAGCTTTCGGGAAGCGGTCTGGCCCGAAACCGGGATGGCCGGGAAGCCCACCTTCTGACAGAAGCGCTGTTCCAGTGCCTCCACCTGGGCCCCATCGCCCTCGAACAATTCCAGGAAGCTGGCCTGGGTGCCCGTGGTGCCCTTCACGCCCCGCACAGGGGTGGTGCGCATGAGGTGGTCAAGGTCTTCCAGGTCCAGGAGCAGATCCTGGATCCAGAGGCTGGCGCGCTTGCCCACGGTGGTGGGCTGGGCCGGCTGGAAGTGCGTGAAGCCCAGGGTGGGCTGATCCTGCCACTGGGCCGCAAAGGTGGCCAGCGCGGCCAGGACATCCTGCAGGCGGCGGCGCAGTAGGGCCAGGGCCTCCTGCACGATGAGCAGGTCCCCGTTGTCTGTCACGAAGCAACTGGTGGCGCCCAGGTGGATGATGGGCCGCGCCCCGGGGGCTTGTTCGCCCCAGGCGTGAATGGCGGCCATGACGTCGTGGCGCAGGGCTGCCTCGTGCCGCGCGATGGCCTCCAGGTCCACCTGGTCCTGGGTGGCCCGCAACTCCGCCACTTGGGCGGCCGTCACGGGCAGACCCAGCTCCGACTCAGCCTCGGCCAGGGCGATCCAGAGGCGGCGCCAGACCCGCTGGCGGTAGAGCGGGGAAAGCAGGCGCACCATGGCCTTGCTGGCATAGCGGGTGGCCAGGGGGTGCTCGAAACGCTCCAGCTCGGGACCATCATGGGGGGGCAGGAAGGACATGGAATCTCCGTGCTTTCAGTGTCGCACAGGGCCCGAGCTGTGATCCTGCTCACTAAGAGGGTCTCGTGGCTCTGCGCCAGCGAGGCTAGGATAGGGGCATCACCTGGAGCTCCCCACCATGTATGAAGTGATCCGAACCTCTGACCCTGCTGTCTTCCAGGCCCTGGAACTGGAGGTGCAGAGACAGCGACACCACCTGGAGCTCATCGCCTCGGAAAACTATGCCTCCCGCGCGGTCATGCAGACCATGGGCTCGCACTTCACGAACAAGTACGCCGAGGGTTACCCCGGCAAGCGGTATTACGGCGGTTGCAGCAATGTGGACACCATCGAGGACTTGGCCCGGAATCGCGCCAAGGAGATCTTCGGCGCAGAGCATGCCAATGTGCAGCCCCATAGCGGCGCCCAGGCCAACATGGCGGTCTACCTGGCGGCCCTGAAACCCGGCGACACGGTCATGGGCCTGGACCTGGCCCACGGCGGCCACCTCACCCACGGCCACCCCCTCAACAGCTCCGGCATCCTCTACAAGTTCGTGCCCTACCATGTGCGCCAGGAAGACGAGCGGGTGGACATGGACGAGGTCCGCAGTTTGGCCCTCCAGCACCGCCCCAAGATGATCGTTGTCGGTGCCTCGGCCTACAGTCGCACCTGGAACTTCCCCCTCTTCCGCGAGATCTGCGACGAAGTGGGCGCCATGCTCATGGTCGACATGGCCCACATCGCTGGCCTGGTGGCCACGGGACACCACCCCAGCCCCGTGCCCCACGCGGACTTCGTCACCACCACGACCCACAAGACCATGCGTGGCCCCCGCGGCGGGTTGATTCTCTGCAAGTCCCACTATGCCAAGGACATCGATCGCGCGGTCTTCCCGGGCGTCCAGGGTGGCCCCCTCATGCACGTCATCGCCGCCAAGGCAGTGGCCCTGCACGAAATCCAGCAGCCGGAGTTCAAGACCTACAGCGGCCAGGTCATCCGCAATGCCCATGCCCTGGCCAAGGGCCTCCAGGAGCGCGGCTGGCGCATCGTAAGCGGCGGCACGGATAACCACCTCTTCCTGGTGGACCTTCGCGACCATGGTCTCCTCGGCAACGAGGCCGAAAACTGCCTCCACCGGGCTGGAATGACCACCAACAAGAACGGCATCCCCTTTGACCCCAACCCCCCCCTCAAGCCCTCGGGCATTCGCTTGGGCAGCCCAGCCCTCACCACCCGTGGCATGAAGGAAGAAGAGATGGATCACATCGCCCGCTTCTTCGATGTAACACTCCGGCATCGGGCCGACGACAGCACCTTTGCCCGGGTCCGGCAGGAGGTCTTCCACCTCACGGACCAGTTCCCCATTCCTGAATAAAACTGTTCCAACGAGCACTCAGCACGCAGCCAAAACGCCATGCGTTTTGGCTGTATGTTTTTCAGGGGGGCCTCATGCAGGCTGCGGATGGGTTGTTTGTGTATGGGACGCTCCGGGAGGGCGGGGCACACCATGGGTGGCTGATGCGGACCCAGCCAGAGGGCGTCACGGGGGGCTGGGTCGCCGGGCGACTCTTCCACCTGGCGGCGGGCTACCCGGCCCTGGTTCCCACCGCTGAGCCCGACACTCCACCACCGGGGCAGGGCTGGGTCCGCGGCGACTTTGTGGGCTACGAGGATGAAGCCGACCTGGACTCCGCCCTGGCGGACCTGGACCCCCTGGAAGGGGTCGAGGAGGGCCTTTTCACCCGCGAGATCCTGCCGGTGCGCCTGGAGGGGGGGGCCTCCTACCTGGCATGGGTCTACCTGTTCCACGTAGAACGTCTGCCCCGCCTGGAGCGGGAGGCCACGGAGATTGCCGGCGGGGATTGGGCACCTTACTTGAAACAATCAATAGATTGACCACGGATACAAGAAGACCACGAAGAAGCACCGGGCTTTTCTTCGTGGTCTTCTTGTATCCGTGGTTGGTTCTTGGGTCGTTTACAACCCCAGCTTAGGCTGCTCGCCGCTTTCATCTGGGCCAGGATGGGCCACGTCGACCTCGGCCAAGTCCTCTTCCTCGTCCAGGGCCATGGCGCTGGCGTCAATCTTGGCGAGACCCACCACCCGGTCCTCGGGGCTGGCCAGCTTGAGGAGGCTGACCCCCTGGGCGTTGCGGCCGGTCTTGCGGACCTCGTCGATGAGGAAGCGGATGACCATGCCCTCCTGGCTGATGAGGAGGCACCCTTCCCCGGGCTTGACCAGCTTGAAGCCCACCACCCGGCCATTGCGGACGCCAGCGCGGATGTTGATGACGCCCGTGCCGCCCCTGCCCTGGAGGCGGTAGTCCTGCACGAGGCTGCGCTTGCCGAAGCCTTTCTCGCAGACCGTGAGGAGCATGCCGTGGTCCTCGGTGCTCTCGTCGGGCTCCACGCCCTCCGGGAGGTCCGGCAGAGGATCCGCCACTTCCATATCGACGATGTGGTCGCCCTTCGCCAGCTTCATGCCGCGGACGCCCGTGGTGGCGCGACCCGTGGCGCGGATGTCGTCCTCAGGGAAGCGGATAGCCTTGCCCTGGGCTGTGGCCAGGACGATCTGCTGCTGGCCCGTAGCCCGACGCACCGCCACGAGGGCGTTGTCATCGTCGATATTCAGGGCGATGAGGCCGTTGGCCCGGATGTTGGAGTAGGCCGCGAGGCTGCTCTTCTTCACGGTGCCATCGCTGGTGGCGAAGACCAGGCACTCGCCTTCAGGGAAGTCCCGCAGGGCCATGAGGGTCACCACGTTCTCCCCGTCCTTCAGGGAGATGAGGTTCTTGATGTGCTTGCCGCGGGTGGAGGCGGCGGCCTCAGGGAGGTCATAAACCTTGAGGGCGTAAACGATACCCTTGTCGGTGAAGGCCATGAGGGTGTCGTGGGCCTTGGTCATGAAGAGCTGCTCGACGAAATCCTCGTCCTTGGTCTTCATGCCCACCTTGCCCCGGCCCCCGCGCCGCTGGCGGCGGTAGGCGTTCAGGTCCGTGCGCTTGATGTAGCCGGCCTTGGACATGGTGACGACCATGGGGTCGTCAGGGACCACGTCCTCCATGCGGATCTCGCCGGTGTAGCCCACGATCTCTGTGCGGCGGTCGTTCCCGAACTGCTCGGCCACGGCCAGCAGCTCTTCCTTGATGACCTTCAGGAGGAGGCTCTCGTCCTCCAGGATGGCCTTGAGCTTGGCGATGGTCTTCTCAAGCTCGGCCAGCTCATCGAGGATCTTCTCCCGCTCCAGGCCCGTGAGGCGTTGGAGGCGCATGTCCAGGATGGCCTGGGCTTGCACGGCCGAGAGGCAAAGGCTGGGGTCCTTCTTGAGGGCCGCAGCGGTGGCGAAGGCCCCGGCCATGAGGCCAGCCTTGGCCTCCTCGGGGCTCTTGGCGGCGCGAATGAGCTTGATGACCGCATCCAAGTGGTCCAGGGCGATCTTGAGGCCCATGAGGACGTGGTGGCGCTCCTCGGCCTTCCGCAGCTGGAACATGGTCCGGCGGGTCACCACCTCACGGCGGAAGCCGATGAACTCCTGGAGGATCTCGCGCAGGGTGCAGACCCGGGGCTGGCCGTTCACGATGGCCAGCATCGTGATGGGGAAGCTGTTCTGGAGTTGGGTCTGCTGGTAGAGCTGGTTCAGGACGATGTCGCTGGGCTCATTCTTCTTCAGCTCCACCACCAGGCGAATGCCCTCGCGGTCACTTTCGTCCCGCAGGTCACTGATGCCGTCGATCTTCTTCTCCCGGACCAACTCGGCGATCTTCTCGGTGAGGGTGGCCTTGTTCACCTGGTAGGGCAGCTCAGTGAAGACGATCTGCTCCCGGTCCCCGGCCCGTTTGATCTGTTCGACGTGGGACTTGGCGCGCACCACGCAGCGGCCGCGGCCGGTGCGGTAGGCGTCCATGACGCCTTCGGTGCCCAGCATGAGGCCACCGCCTGGGAAGTCCGGCCCCTTGATGTGGGCCATGAGGCCGTCCATGGCCGTCTCCGGGTGGTCGATGAGGGTCACCAGGGCGCCCACGCACTCCCGCAGGTTGTGGGGGGGGATGCTGGTGGCCATGCCCACGGCGATGCCCTGGGAGCCGTTCACCAGAAGGTTGGGGAACTTGGCGGGCAGGACCAAGGGCTCTTCCATGCTGCCGTCGTAGTTGGGCCCGAAGTCGACAGTGTCCTGGTCGATGTCGCCCATCAGCTCGTTGGCGAGGCGTGAAAGGCGGGCCTCGGTGTAGCGCATGGCCGCGGCAGAGTCGCCGTCGATGGAGCCGAAGTTGCCCTGACCATCCACCAGCACGTGGCGCATGGAGAAGGGCTGGGCCATGCGGACGAGGGTGTCGTAGATGGCGGAATCGCCATGGGGATGGTACTTACCCATCACGTCACCCACGGTGCGGGCGGACTTCTTGTAGGCCCGGTTCCACTCGTTGCCCGACTCCTTCATGGCGAACATGACGCGGCGATGCACGGGCTTGAGGCCGTCGCGGACATCGGGCAGGGCCCGGCCCACGATGACGCTCATGGCGTAGTCCAAGTAGGACTTCCGCATTTCCTTTTCGATTTCGAGGGGCTCTACACGGTTCATGGGTTCTCGCTGCGGGGATTTCGGCCTGCGGCCAAAATCCCCGTAAATTCAATCAGTGGGGATGGCATCTATCCGGGGTTCCACGTGGAACAAACGCTTTTTCTAACCCGGAATTTGGCCGTCGGCCAAATTCCGAGCCCTAAATGTCAATATTCTCAGCCAACAGCGCATTCGTCTCAATGAAGCGGCGTCGGGGTTCCACGGCATCGCCCATGAGAATGGTGAAGATCTCGTCCGCCTCCACGGCGTCGTCCACCCGCACCTGGAGCAGGGTGCGGCGCTCGGGATCCATGGTGGTCTCCCAGAGCTGCTCAGGGTTCATTTCGCCCAACCCCTTGTAGCGCTGGATGCCAAGGCCCCGCTTTCCCTCTTCCATGACCATGGCCAGCATGGCCTCGGGGTTGTTGAAGACCAGCTCCTTGCCCAGCTTGGTGGTCTCCTCACCCTCTTCTTCCTTCTCCTTGGCACCTTCCTTCACATCCTTCACGCGGCGGAGCTTGAGCTCGCCCCCCTTGAAGGCGGCCAGTTCCACGTGCAGGGCGGCCAGTCGCCGGAACTCACCCCAGTGGGCGACCTGCGTGTCAATCCAGAGGGTGATGGGACGGTTCATGTGCATGCGCACCACCCTGAGGCGGTGGACGGCGGGAATGACCGAGGGTGCTTCGCCCTCGACTTCGCTGGGGACCTCGATGGCCTCCACGGTCTCCAGCTCGCAGGTGCCGAGCTTCTGCTTGGCGATGGCCTCGCCCATCTGGGCCAGGGCCCCGTCGGACTGGAAGCGGTCAGCGTCCAGGAGGCCGGCAGCCAGCAGGGCATCCACCAGGGGCTGGCTGTAGCCGCGGCGGTTGAGCTTGGTGTAGAGCTGGGCCACCTCGCCCCACTTCTTCATCTCGCGGACCAGGGTCGCGCCTTTGTGCTCACTGCCGTCAGGCAGGGTCAGACTCCAGCCGTCCAGGGCCTTCTGGAACAGGAACTCCTCGAGGGCCCGCTCATCCTTGAGGTACTTCTCGGTCTTGCCCTTTTTCACCTTGAAGAGGGGGGGCTGGGCGATATAGAGATGCCCCCGCGCCACCAGTTCCGGCATCTGCCTGTAGAAGAACGTCAGCAGTAGGGTCCGGATATGGGCCCCGTCCACGTCGGCGTCGGTCATGAGCACGATCTTGTGGTAGCGGAGGTTCTCGACCTTGAACTCCTCCTTGCCGATGCCCGTGCCCAGGGCCTGGATCATGATCCGCAACTCGACGGCGCTGATGATTCTGTCGAAGCGGGCCTTTTCCACGTTCAGGATTTTGCCCTTGAGGGGCAGGATGGCCTGGGTGGCGCGGTGGCGGCCCTGCTTGGCGCTGCCACCGGCGGAGTCGCCCTCCACCAGGAAGATCTCGCTGAGGGCGGGGTCCTTCTCCTGGCAGTCCGCCAGCTTGCCGGGCAGGCCGCCCCCGTCCAGGGCGCCCTTGCGGCGGGTCAACTCACGGGCCTTGCGGGCCGCCTCGCGGGCTCGGGCGGCCTCGATGGCCTTTTCCAGGATGGCCTTGGCCTCCCGGGGGTTCTCCTCGAAGAAAGCCGAGAGCTTCTCATAGACGATGGTCTGGACAATGCCCTTGACCTCGCTGGAGACAAGGCGGTCTTTGGTCTGGCTGGAAAACTTGGGATCAGGAACCTTGGCACTGACAACAGCCGTGAGGCCCTCGCGCACGTCCTCGCCCGACAGGGTCACCTTGGCACTCTTGAGCAGGTTGTTCTTCTCGGCGTAGGTGTTGATGACGCGGGTCATGGCGGCCCGGAAGCCCTCCAGGTGAGCGCCACCGTCGCGGTTGCGGATATTGTTCGTGAAGCAGTAGAGGGTCTCCTGGTAGGAGTCGTTCCACTGGAGCGCCACCTCCACGGTGGTGTCCTGCTTCTCGTCCTTGATGTAGATCGGGGGCTTGTGGAGCACTACTTTGTTGCGGTTCAGGTGCTCCACGAAGGAGCCGATGCCGCCCGCATTCACGAAGTCATGGGTGTCACCCGTGCGGTCATCCGTGATTCGGATGTGCACACCCTGGTTCAGGTAGCTCAGTTCGCGAAGGCGCTGGGAGAGTGTCTCGAAGCTGAATTCGAGGACGTTGTTGAAGACCTCGGGATCCGGCAGAAACCGCACGCGCGTGCCCCGACGGGCCGTGGGGCCCACGGGCTTGAGGGGAGCGTCGGCCTTGCCCTGGGAGAAGGTCATGGCGTACTCCTGACCCTCCTTCCACACCGTGAGCCAGAGTTTGGAGGACAGGGCGTTCACACAGGAGACGCCGACGCCATGGAGGCCACCAGAGACCTTGTAGGCGTTCTTGCCATCAGTGCTGGTGTTGTCGAACTTTCCGCCCGCATGGAGGACCGTCATGATCACTTCCGCGGCGCTGCGACCCTCTTCCTTGTGGATATCCACAGGGATGCCGCGACCGTCGTCTTCCACAGTGCAACTGCCGTCGCCATGCAGGATGACGTCCACGCGCTTACAGAAGCCCGCCAGGGCCTCATCGACAGCGTTGTCCACCACTTCGTAGACCATGTGGTGGAGACCGCTGCCATCGTCGGTATCACCGATGTACATGCCAGGACGCTTGCGGACGGCCTCGAGGTCTCTCAGGACCGTGATGTTGTCGGCGGTGTAGCTGTCGGTTTCCAGAGGAGTGTGCACGTGCTTGCTAAGGACTTCTTCAGACATCAAGACTCACTTGGTTGGGTGCGGTGAAGTGCGGTGTTCGGCCTCGGCTCAGGCCGTGGCGCTGTTGGCAAAACGGACAGGCATGAGGACATAGCGGAAGCTGAAGTCCTCGAGGCTGGGGGACATGAAGACCCCCTGACCCACTTCGTCCTTGAACTGGTAGACGACTTCCTCGCCGGGGAGCCGTTCCAACAGCTCGGTGAGGTAGTCAATATTGAAGGCCAGCTCGAAGGGGTTCTCTTCGCCCGTGAAGGGCAGGGTGGCCTGGTTGACGCCCTCGTCCGGGTGCTGGAAGACCGTGCGCAAGCTGGGGAATTCGTAGAAAAGACGCACGTTTTTGTTGTAGTCGTCCTTCTTCAGGCCCACGAAGCGCAGGGTGCGGAGGAATACTTCCCGGTCCATGATCACGCGCTTGGGCAGTTCTGCCGGGAGCACCTTCTCGTAGGCAGGGTAGTTGCCCGTGACCAGGCGGGTGCTGAACTTGAGACCAGGCTGGTCCAGGAAGAGCGTGGTGCCATCCCAGCAGAGTTCCACCTCGCCCTCGTCCCCCAGCAGGGTGGGGATGAGATCCAGGGCTCGCTTGGGTACGATCAGCCGAACTTCTTCCTTGAGCCTCGTGTCGCACGGAACCTCGGCCACGGCGAGCCGGAAACCGTCCGTAGAGACCACGCGCACATGATTCTTGGAGAGATGCACCAGAACGGCCGAAAGGGTCGGCTTGGTGGCATCCCGGCTCACCGCGATGGAGCCCAGTTGGATGGCCCGCTTGAAGCGCAGCACTGGGATCTTCACCACCGGCAAATCCTTGCCAGGAGCCGGCAGTTCAGGGAAGCCCTCGCCGGGCTGGATGTTGTGCTCAGAGTTCATGCCCTTAGCCCGCAGCCAGAGGCGCCCGCCCGCGTCGGGGCATTCGAGGCTGAGGATGCCCTCGGGGAAGACCTTCACAGTCTCGATGAACTTCTTGCCGGGGACCGCCATGGTCCATTGGCCCTGGCCTTCGCCTGGAACGGTGGCTTCGAAGGCCAGTTCCATATCTGTGGCCTTCAGGACCACTTCCTTGGGCCGCACGTCCACGAGGATGTGCTGGAGGATGGGCAGAGTCACCCTCCGGTCGAGGGCATGCTTCAGGAGCCCCAGCGTTCGATCCAAACGATCTTTGGAAACTTGTAACTGAAGATTCATGAATCACCCTTGATGATGCTGAGGAGCGGGGCAACCTGTGGAAAGCCGTGTGAAAGCTCTATCCTACCGGACTTTCCCTGCCTGCGACAGGCTGTGGAAAGCCGCCGGTACCCGGTGGAAGCGGGCCCCTGGAAGGCCTCGGAGGCGAGCCAGGAGGGGGTTTGTGGACCCAATCGGCGACCGCCCTGTGGAAAAGAAAGCAAACTGTTTGTAATCAATGAATGCTATTCAAGAGGGCTTGGACCATCCTGTGGAATTCCGGATCTCGCTTCATGCGCTCTCGCACGGAGTCGATGGCGTTCATGACGGTCGAATGATGCATGGAGAAGGCACGGCCGATGTCCGTGAAGGGCAGGGAGGCGATTTCCCTGGCCAAATACATGGCCACCTGACGAGGCACCAGGATGGCCTGCTGGCGGGAGCGCTTCTTGAGCAGGTCGCTGTGGGACACGTTGAATGTCTCTGCGGTCATGCGGAAGATGCGGTCCGCGGAGACTGGGGCCATGGGCTCTTCACCGCTCTGGCCCTGGAAGGCGGCATGGGCCACCTCCAGAGAGGGCGGGACGCCGATGAGGCTGGCCTGGAAGATCACTCGAGTGAGGAATCCTTCCAGGTCGCGGACACTGCCCTTGGCCTTGTGGGCGATGAAAGTCAGCACGTCCTCAGGAATGGCGGGCACTCCCTGGAAATCCGCTTCTTCCAGCTTCTTCTTGAGGATGGCGATGCGGGTCTCGAAGTCCGGCGGCTGGATGTCTGCGGTGAGGCCCCATTTGAACCGCGTGATGAGGCGCTCGTGGCAGCCCTCCAGGCGCTGGGGGGGCTTGTCAGAGGTGATGACGATCTGCTTCCCGTGTTGGAGCAGGTGTTCAAGGATGTGAAAGATTTCTTCCTGGGTCCGCTCCATCTTCCCCAGGGTCTGGACATCGTCCAGGAGCAGAACGTCATTCTGCTGGTACTTCTTGCGCATGGGCTCAGTGTTCTTGGCCCGGATTGCGACGGTAAGTTCGTTGAAGAAGTTGTCGACCTTGATGTAGACCACCCGCAGCTTGGGATCCCGCGCCAGCAGGCCCTTGCCGATGCCCACCATGAGGTGCGTCTTGCCCAGGCCCGCGCCGCCATAGATGAACAGCGGGTTCATATTGAGGGGCGTGGCGGCTTTGCCGAAGTTGTCGACCACGGCTTTGGCCGCAGCGAAGGCCAGCTGGCTGCCGGGCCCCACCACGAAGCGATCCAGCGTGTAGCGATTGAATAAGTGTGGAAAGGACACGGCAGGTTCGACCGGGGCCGCAGGACCGGTGCCACTGCGCCTGGGGCTTGGCTTGGGGGCCGCCGTGGGCGTGCCGCTCACCACAAACTCGAGGCGCAGATCTGCCAGATTGCCCTGAGCCAGGGCATCCGTGAACTCCTCCGGCAGCTGCTGCTCGATCCAGAGCTTCGCGGCGGCGCTGGGTACCTGGATCCACAGGGCTTCATCCTGCATCTTCAGGGGCTCACAGGGGGCGATCCACTCCTTGAAGCTGGCCTCGGGGAGCTGTTTGGATAGCCCCAGCCGAATGGTGTCCCAAAGGATGGCGGGATCTGCGGAGCGCATGAGATTTTCACCAGTGGAGGGCGGACTGCGGACACGCCGGGACGACGGAATGTGCAGCGCACACGCCGGCCACGCCAGGCTCGCGGGGGGGATTCTCAATCTAGCACCCCGGCGCTGTGATGGGAGTGTGGAATTACCCTTGAGGCCATAGCACCTCACTGGTATTGTTGAAGGTTCGTCCTCCTCCCAGGGAGGGGACCCCTGAGGTGGAATCATGAAGCGGACCTTTCAGCCCAATAATCGTCGCCGTGCCAAGACCCACGGTTTCCTGAGCCGGATGAAGACCAAGAATGGTCGTCTGGTGCTCAAGCGCCGCCGCGCCAAGGGTCGCCACGTCCTGGCGCTCTAGGCCCCCACTGTCCCGGCCCGGGTACTGTCCCGTGATCGGTATCCCGTGATCTTCAAGGGCCGCTTTCGCACGGTCCGCCACAAGGACCACGTGGTTCCCGCCCCCCTGCCCCGGCCCTTGCTGGGGCAGACGTCGTTGCTGGACATCCGTGCCTGGCGCCGCACTGAAGGCCTCGGCCCCCTGCTGCTGGTCACCTCGCCCCGGAAGACGGGCCGCGCGGTCCTACGCAACCGCTTCCGCCGCCAGGTCCGCATGGCCTTCCTGGCCAGTGTGGAACCCCTGCTGGACCTTCCCTGGATCGTGTGGGTTCGTCCTGGACGCAGCACCCCGCCCCTTGCCAACCTCAGTTACCAGGACATTGAAAACCAGCTCCGGCTGGCCCTGCGCCGACTCCCCGCCCTGGATACCCCATGATCAATCGCAACACTCTCTACTTCGTCCTCGGCAGCGCGGTCCTGGTGATCAGCCAGATTTGGCTGACATCGCACTTTGCGAAACCCGCCCCCAAGACCCAGGTCGTCCAGAGCGCACCTACCCCCGCCTCCGCCCCCACGGCCAAGGCCCAGGCCCCTGTGGTCCTGACCCCTGCGCCCAAGCCCATGGCCGGCGCCGAGGGTGTGAAGGTCGCTGACGCCGCCCTCACCCACAACCTCTCCTCCGACGAGTTGGTGCTCACCTGGCAGGTGGCCACGGGCGCCATCAAGCAGGCTGTGTGGCGCCACGACGGAACCCCCTTCTTTCCAGACACTTTCCCGGGCCTGGGCGCCCTGAATGGCGCTGGCTTTGAGACGGCGCGGGACGAGGTCGATGGCCCCAACACCCGGGTCATCTTCGAGAATGCCGCTGGGGAAAGCCTCACCTACACGGTCCCTGCCAAGGGTCATGTGCTCAAGGTGGAGGTCAAGACCCCCCGCAATGCTGCCCTGCAGCTCATAGTGAACCCCGCCACCGAAGAGCCCGTGAAGCGGCTGGATCGTGTCTTCACGCTGTCGACCAAGGGTGTGGACGCCGTGAAGTGGTCCGAAATGCTGAGCGACCCCTTCTTCAGCTTCATGGGCGCCAAGCGCAAGGTGCTGCCCCCCTCGGCCGAGCGGCTGGGCATGGACGCGGGCCTGGAAAAGGACGCCAAGAACCAGCGCAATCACTACTTCGCCGCCCTCTGGAAGCTGCCCCGCCCGGCGGCCCGGGACAATGCTGGCTACCAGCTCCTGCCCGAGAACGGCCAGGCCGAGGCCTCCCTCTACTTCGGACCCAAGCAGGCCGAGCCCCTCCTTGCCTTCGAGAAGCCCTTCACAGACGTCATCGACTACGGCTTCTTCGGCGCGGTCTCCCACCTGCTCTTCTGGATCCTCAAGAAGGTCCACGCCGTGGTGGGCAACTGGGGTTGGTCCATCGTGGTCTTCACGCTGATCATTCGCGTGGCTTTCATGTGGCACCTGTCGGGCAAGCAGACCATCTCCATGCTCCGCATGAAGGACTTCGAACCCCACCAGAAGGCCATCCAGGCCAAGTATGAGAAGTTCGGCAGCGACATGACCAAGAAGGCCGAGATGCAGAAAGAGCTCATGGCCCTCTACAAGAAGAATGGCCACAACCCCATGGGTGGTTGCCTCCCCATGCTGCTCCAGATGCCCATTTTCCTGGCTCTCTGGTCCATGCTAAACAACGTCTATGAGCTGCGCCACGCCCCCTTCTTTGGCTGGATCGTGGATCTCTCCGCGAAGGATCCCTACTACATCTTCCCGGTGCTCATGGGCGCCTCGATGTTCGCCCAGCAGGCCATGACTCCGGCCATGGGTGACCCCGCCCAGCGCAAGATGATGCTGGTCATGATGCCCGCCATGATGACCTTCATGTTCGCCGGCAGCCCCGCGGGCGTGGCCATCTACTACTTCGTGTTCAACATGATCGGCCTGGCACAGACCTGGTGGATCATGCGGACCTACGAGCCCCAGCCCATCACGCTGTAGGAGCCCACCATGCGGAAAAGCGGCGCCAGTCTGGAATCCGTCCCCGAGCTCTTGACCCGCTGGGCCACCCACCTTGGCCTCAGCGTAGAAGCCCGCTTCTCCCCCTCTGGGGATGAGGAGGCCTTCCCCAACCGTGTGGCCGTCTCCGGTCCCGACGCCGCCCTGCTGGGCGCCAACCGGGGTGTGGCCCTGGATGCCCTCCAGTTCCTGGTCCACGAGGCCCAGGGTGAGCGCGAAGATCAGAAGCTGGCCTATCTGGACGTAAAGGGCGCTCGCCTCTTCCGCATGCAGGAGGTCATGGCCATGGGCCAGTATGCCGCCGAGAGGGCCCGGGAACTGGGCAGCCACACCTTGGGCGCCCTCAGCGCCCGGGAGCGTCGCTGGGTGCATCTGGTGGTCAGCCGCGAGGCGGGTCTGGGCACCGAAAGCGAAGGTACCGGCACCTTCAAGCCCGTGAAGGTCTTCCGCAAGTAGACTGAACCGGTGCTTCCGGATCCGATCTGCGCCCCCGCCACACCGCTGCTGCCCTCGGCAGTGGCGGTGTTGCGCGTTTCGGGGCCGGATCTAGGCCGCCAACTGGCCCCACTCCTGAGCCTGCCCCAACCCCGGGTGGCCTCCCTGCGCCAGCTTTGCTGGGATGGCTTCCGGGAAAAGGCCCTGGTGCTCTACTTCCCAGGCCCCGCCAGCTACACGGGTGAAGACCTGGTGGAACTGCAGGTCCACGGCAATCCCCTCCTGGTGCGCCGCCTCTTGGATCACCTGGGCCACCTGGGCATCCGGTTGGCGGAGCCGGGCGAATTCACCCGGCGGGCCCTCCTCAACGGCAAACAGGGCCTCTTGGAGGCCGAGGCCTTGCGGGACCTGGTGGCAGCTGAAACGGATACCCAGGTCCGCCTCGCCCAGGCCCGGGCCGGGGCCCAGCCCGCCTGGATCCAGGAGGCCCAGGAGGCTCTGGCACCCTGGATGGCCCGGGCCGAAGCAGCGGTGGATTACGGCGAAGAAGAAGGCATTTTGTTGAATATAGGCTATTTGTCAACCTGCCTGATCCCACTCCGTGCCCGGTTCCACGTGGAACAATCCCGTGCCCGGGCGGCCCACCACCTGCGCGAGGGCCTGCGCCTGGTGCTGGTGGGGCGGCCCAACGCCGGGAAGAGCACCCTCTTCAACGCCTTGGCCGGCGAGGACCGGGCGATCGTCACCGAGCTGCCCGGCACCACCCGGGACGTGCTGGAGGTGCGCTGCGAGTGGCGGGGCTTGCCCCTGCGCCTCTTTGACACGGCTGGACTGCGGGAGGCCACGGAACCCGTGGAGCGCCTGGGTGTGGCCCGGGTGGCCCCCCTCCTGGCGGCTGCGGACCTGATCCTGCACCTGATTCCCGCAATGGATGGAAGCGCTGATGTGATGATCCTGGAGGTTCTGACACCCTTCCTAGCCAAGGTCCTGGAGGTCCGAACCTTTGGCGATCAGGCACAACCTGAAGGAACCCTCATCAGTGCCTTGAAAGGGGAGCTGAATGCCCTGGAGACGGCCCTGAAGGAGCGACTATTGGGTGGGCTGGCCCCCGAGTCCTGTCTGGGCGCCCTGGCCACGGAGCGACAGTTGGGCCTGCTGGATGACCTGGTCAAACAGCTGGATTTGTTGACAGAATTGCAGGTTGGCTGTCCCCCCGAACTGCCGGCCTCACTGCTGCAGGGGGCCTGGGGTCTCCTGGCCCGGCTCACAGGGAACGACCGCGCCGATAGTGCCCTGGACGCGCTGTTCAGCGGCTTCTGTCTGGGCAAGTAATCTTGGAACCCTTGCTTGAGGTCCAGCATCTCTGCCCTTGTAGCCCATTGGAGCCACCATGCGTCCCCTGTTGCCCGCCCTCTTTCTGCTCTTGGTGTCCGGGCTTCAGGCCGACGGAGTGGCTGACCTGAAAGCCGCCCTCGCCCGTCTCCCGGGTAGCACCCCCCTCAAGGGCACCCTGACTGTGAATCGATGGAACAAGAATGGTGAAGGCAAGGAGGCCGTGGAGCTTTCGGGTCAGGCCTCAGCCTGGGTGGAGGATGGCCCCCTGGGTCTCCGGGTGATGTGGGATCGGGCCCTACTCAGCAAATTCGGCCAGGAGGGCCGGGCCACCCGCAAGGATCCGGATGCCAAGACTCCCACCACAATGGGCCTCAACGCCCTTACGCCGCGCCTGGTGGCGGACCGCATCAACGCTGCGGAGGCCGTGGCGGGGGAGCTGGAGCACGCCAACTTCCAGGGCGAGAAGGCCGAGACCTGGAACGGCCGCCCCGCCCGGCTCCTCAGCTTCGACCTGACCACTGGGGGGCTCAACAAGCAGACACGTAAATATGTAAAGGAATTCACAGGCACGGTCCAAATCTGGATCGACGAGGCCGGGGTGCCCCTGGCAACCAGCACCAAGGCCAGTGTGAAGGGCCGCTTCTTCCTGGTCGCGAGCTTCAGCCAGGAGCGCGAGGAGTCCTACACCTACCAGAAGGTTGGGGACCGCCTGGTCTGCGTGAAGTCAGAATTCAGCTCCAGCGGCAGCGGGGCCGGCGAGAAGCAGCGCCTGCGCGACACCAGCAGCTTCACCATCCAGTAGACGCGGGCCTCCGGGCTACACTGGCTCTTGGGGGCGGCATGAGCGGGTATGAGGCGGTCATCGGTCTGGAGGTCCACGTCCAGCTGCGTACGCGGTCCAAGATGTTCTGCGCCTGCGCCAACCGGGTGGGGGCCCCTCCGAACAGCCAGACCTGTCCGGTCTGCCTGGGGCTACCTGGCGCCCTGCCCGCCCTCAACGCCGAGGCGGTCCGCATGGCCCTGGCCCTGGGTCTGGCTGTGGAGGCCCGCATTCAGCCCCGCAGCACCTTCTACCGGAAGCAGTACTTCTACCCGGACCTGCCCAAGGGCTACCAGATCACCCAGGGGCCCGTGGCCCTGGTGGAAGGCGGTGATTTGGATATTCCCGGTGATCCCACCGTCCGTGGCGCCACCGGTCCCGTACGGATCCGCCTGGAGCGGGCCCACCTAGAGGAGGACGCGGGCAAGAGCCATCATGAGGCCGAAGGACAGAGCCTCGTGGACCTGAACCGGGCTGGCGTGCCCCTCTTGGAGATCGTGGGAGCGCCGGACCTCCGCAGCGCCCTGGAGGCTTCGGAATACCTCAAGACCCTGCACCGCCTGGTGGTGGCACTGGGCATCTGTGATGGCAACCTGGAGGACGGCAGCTTCCGCTGTGATGCCAACGTGAGCTTGCGTCGCTCCGGGGAGGCTTTTGGCACTCGGGTCGAGGTGAAGAACCTGAACTCGTTCCGCTTCGTACGCCAGGCCCTGGACCACGAAATCCAGCGGCAGGCGGGGTTGCTGGGCCAGGGCCAGCCCGTGCTCATGGAGACCCGGGGCTGGGATGCCCTGGCCGGGGAGACCCGAGCCCAGCGCACCAAGGAGGCGGCCATGGACTACCGCTACTTCCCCGAGCCGGATCTCCCCCCCCTCAGCATTGAGTCAACCGAGATCGAGGCCGTACGTGCCAGCCTCCCAGAGCTGCCCGAGCGGCAGATCCAGCGGTGGGTGGAGGTCCACGGCCTGGGCCTGGACGAGGCCCGCACCCTGGCCCAGAGTCCTGCCTTCGCTGCTTACTTCGAGACCCTGGCCCGCCTCAGCGGCACCGCCCGGGGCGCCGCAGCCTGGCTGCTGGGCGAGGTGAGCCGCACCCTGAACGAGCGGGGCATCGGTATTGAGGCCTTTCCCTTGAGCCCAGAGAGCCTTGCGGGCCTGGTGGCCCTAGTGGAGGCCCGGACCATTTCCTTTGGCGCCGCCAAAGATCAGGTCTTCCCAGCTCTCCTGGTCGGCGAGGGCAGCGCCGACGCCATCGTGGCCGCCAAGGGGCTTGCCCAGGTACGGGATCGCGGGGCCATCGAGGCCCTGGTGGCCCAGGTCCTGGCTGCCCACCCGGGCCCTGTGGCCCAGATCAAGGGTGGCAAGGACAGCCTCCGGGGCTTCCTGGTGGGCCAGGTGCTCAAGGCGGGGGGTGGGAAGGTGGACCCGGCCCTTGTTCAGGAAGTCTTGAGCGATAGGCTGGCCAATGCCTAGGTTTGACCCGATGCTGGGGACATGAGCAACGAGATCCCTTCCGCCCTTGAGGCCTGCCATCCTGGGCTGGTTCACATCTGTCAGAGCTGCGGCAGCTCCGTGGTGGATGCCATCGAGACTCCGGGCGAGCCCTTCCGCTGCGTGAGCTGCCGCCATCTGGTGGCTCCTCCCGAAGATGAGCTGACCCGGGCAGCCCTGGAGGACCGGGGCCCCTTCGACCTGCCCGATGACAAGCCCACGGTCTGGCGCCTCATCACGGTCATCACCTTCGCCGTGGTGGCCCTGGCCATCGTCTTCTGGAAGCGATAGCCAAGTCGGGCCTATTCTGGTGACAGGAGCCCGATGCCCATGCCCAAACCCTGGGGACCCACCACCACCGCCATCCACGCCGGGAAACAGTTCAACACCACCCGCGCCGTGACCACCCCCATCTTCCAGACCTCTGTTTTCCAGTTGATGGAAAACCGAGAGGGGGCTGAGTTCTCGGCCAGTGTCGAACCGCCGGCCTTCTACACCCGCTGGGGCAATCCCAATTCCAGTGAGGTGGAGGCTGTATTGGCGGAGCTGGAGGGGGCCGAACGCTCCCTGGTAACCGCCTCGGGCATGGCGGCCTTCTCCCTGGTCTTTGAGGCCTTCCTCAAGCACGGTGACCATGTGGTGGCCCCGGCGGCCATCTACCTGGGCACAGAGCAGCTCCTGCGCCGCTGGGAAGTGGAGCGGGACCTGCGCATCACCTGGATCCAGAACACCCTGGATCTGGCGGAGTGGGAAGCGGCTATCCAGCCCCGAACCCGGATGCTTTGGGTGGAAACCCCCTCCAACCCGACCCTGGCCATTACAGATCTGGCGGGAGTGGCGGCCCTGGGCAAGAAGTTTGGCATTCGCACCGTAGCCGATAACACTTTCCCAAGTCCCATCCATACGAAACCGCTGAGCCTGGGCATCGACGTCAGTGTCGCCTCGGCCACCAAGTATCTGGCGGGCCATTCGGACGTGGTGGCGGGGGTCATCGCGGGATCAGACGCTGACGTGGTGGCCTGCTGGCACCTGGCCAAGATCACGGGTCCCACCCTGGATCCCATGGCCGCCTGGCTGCTGCACCGGGGGCTCAAGACCATCGCCCTGCGGGTGCGCCGCGCCTCGGACAACGCCCAAGCCCTGGCCCAGTGGCTGCTCTGGCAGCCCCACGTGGCCCGTGTGGATTACCCCGGCCTGCCCACGCACCCGGGTCACGATGTGGCCGCCCGGCAGATGGTGAACGGCTTTGGCGCCATGGTGGGCTTCGAGCTGGGGGCGGGGCTCCTGGCAGGGCAGCGCTTCTGCGAGGCCCTGGAGGTCATCACCCGGGGGGTGAGCTTGGGGGGTGTCGAAAGCCTCATCCAGCACCCCGCCAGCATGAGTCACCTGCGCACGGCCCCGGAGGTGAAGGCCCGCTTGGGCATCAGCGACGGCCTCCTGCGCTTCTCGGTGGGCATCGAGGACCAGCCGGACCTCATCGCGGACCTGGAAAAGGGCTTCCAGGCGGCGGCGGAGGCCCGGTGAGGCTATTGCTCAACGGCGAGGCACGAGACACACCCGAGCTGACCACCCTGGCAGATCTGGCGGCCTGGCTGGTCCTGCCGTCTTATGGCAGCGCCATCGAGCTGAATGGCGAGGTGATCCGCCGGGCGGACCATGGAGCCACACCCCTCCAGGAGGGAGATCGCCTGGAAGTCGTGCGGTTGGTGGGCGGGGGGTAGATCCCGTTTTCCGTCTATTGGCCTGAGGCCTTCGGTATCCAGACCTCCCTAGCGCCAGACCTCCCAGCGCCCGCCAGGCCAGCTCGCCGTGGCTCGCCGGGTCCAGGCGGGGTTCAGGGGCAAGTCCAGGGGTGGCCCGCCTGCGGGTTGATCAGACTGGAAGCGGTGGAATTCGTCCGCCAGACCCTGCTCCAGGAAGGCCCGGACCAGGGTGCCGCCCCCCTCAATGAGGACCCGTCCGGCGCCCAGGGCCGCCAGTTCGTGCAGGAGGTGACGCAGGCTGCAGCCGTGACCCGCCGGGGGGAGGCGTAGGTCCTCCACCCCCCGCAGGGGCATGGGCTCGCCGGTGACGGCGCGATAGGCGGGCTGACCCGCCACGGGACCCCAAATCCGGGCCGTGGGGGGCACTTGGCCCTGCTCGTCCATGACCACCCGGGCAAAGCTGCGGTGAGGGGCTGTGGGCGCGGGCCAGCGGTCCGTGAGCTGGGGGTTGTCCACCTCGATGGTGTGGCGGCCCACCACGATGGCTTCCGAGGCCCGGCGCAGGGCGTGGGCCAGGCGCTGGACCTCGGGCGGAGTCACGGAGGTGGTCTGACCCACGGGGCCCAGGGAACCGTCCGAACCCATGGCCAGCTTGAGGCTCACCCAGGGCAGCCCGGTGCGAATCAGCTTAAAGAAAGGGGCGTGGAAGCGGCTGCAGGCGTCACCTAGGACGCCTTCTTCAACGTCGAGGCCCTGGGCCCGGAGGATGGCCAGGCCACCGCCGTCCACTCGGGGGTTGGGATCCCGTACGCCCACGACCACGCGGGCCACTCCCGCCTGTAGGAGAGCCTGAGTGCAGGGACCCGTGCGGCCCTGGTGGCAGCAGGGTTCCAGGGTGACGTAGGCCGTGGAACCCCGTGGGTCCTCGCCCCGGGCCTCGGCATCGCGGAGGGCCATGATCTCGCCGTGAGGATCCCCGGCCCGGGTGTGGACCCCTGCACCCAGGACTTGGCCCCCTCGGACGAGGACGCAGCCCACGGGTGGGTTGGGGCTGGCCAGGCCCACCCCCTTCAAGCCCTCCTGGAGGGCCAGGGCCATGAAGTGGGCATCACCGCTCAGGCCCTCCGGTTCGGGCCAGGGCCCGCCCGTGGCCAGGGCCCAGGCGCTGGCCGGGACGAGGGCCAGGTCAGACATCGAGAAGGCCGTCCACAAAGGCTTCGGCGTCGAAGGGGATGAGGTCGTCAACACCCTCGCCCACCCCCACGAAGGCGATGGGGAGCCGGAGGCGGTCCAGGATGGGCACCACCACGCCCCCCTTCGCGCTGCCGTCCAACTTGGTGAGCACCAGATCGGTGACCCCGGCCGTCCGGGCGAAGACCTCAGCCTGCTGGAGGCCGTTTTGGCCCGTGGTGGCGTCCAGCACCAGCAGGACCCGGTGGGGAGCGTCGGGGATCACCTTCTGGAGGCTGCGGTGGATCTTATCCAGCTCCTTCATGAGGTGGTCCTTGGTGTGCAGGCGGCCCGCCGTGTCGATGAGCACCCAGGAGGTGCCCTTGGCCTTGGCGCTGGTGGCGCCGTCAAAGGCGATGGCGGCAGGATCTCCGCCCATCTGGTTGCGGATCACAGGCACTCCAGCCCGCTGACCCCAGAGCTCCAACTGATCGATGGCCGCGGCGCGAAAGGTGTCGCCCGCGACCACCAGGACGCCCTCGCCGCGGCGTTTCAGGAAGGCCGCCAGCTTGCCCAGGGTGGTGGTCTTGCCCACGCCGTTGACGCCTACCAGCAGCACCACCTGGGTGCCTGCCGCCTGGAAGGGCAGGGCTGGCCGCTGGTGCAGCAGCTTCAGCAGTTCTTCCTTAAGGATGGCCTTGGGATCCACCTCGGAGCCGCCCTTCAGTTCGGTGCGGAGCCGCGTCATGAGCTGATCCACGGCCTTCACGCCCAGGTCCGCCTGGAGCAGCAGATCCTCGAGCTCCTCCAGTTGGGCCTCGTCCAGGCGACGCAGGCCCAGCAGGCGGCCCATGGGCGCCAGCACCAGCTCCTGGGTGCGTTTCAGCCCCTTTTTGAATTGGTTCAACAAGCCGTCAAGCAGACCCACGCACACCTCGCGAACCCTCAGTCTACCGAAGCAAAGCGTGAACCCCGCGCCCGGAATCCGCATCCGACGCTAACCTGGAGTGGCGAGGCTTCCGGGCCCTCGTTGAACCCACAGGAGCACCTGTATGCCGCCACCCCTTCCGGTCCCGGACCCGCTGTTCCTGCCTCTCCCGCCCGGAGTGCTGAAGGCCCTGCTCACGGCCACCTTCACCCTGCACCTCATGGCGGTAAACCTGGCGGTGGGCGGCACGATCCTGCTCGCCTGCCACGCAATGCTGGGGCGGAGCCAGGACCGGGAGTTGCTGCGGCGCCTGGGGCCCATACTGCCCCCGGCCCTCACTTTCACCATCACCCTGGGCGTGGCGCCCCTGCTCTTCCTGCAGCTGCTCTACGGCCAGTTCTTCTACACGGCCTCGGTATTGAGCGCCTTCCCCTGGTTGTCGGTGATCTTCCTGCTGATGGGCGGCTATGTGCTGCTCTACCGCTTTGTGGGGGGTGGGGAGAAACCGCGGACCTTCAGTGGCCTCCTTTCGGCCCTTCTGCTGGCGGGGGTGGGGCTCATGCTGGTGAACGTCAGTACGCTCTCCTTGCGCCTGGATGCCTGGGCGGCCCACGCGGCGGCCTCGGTCCATGGGCTGCGCATGAACCACACGGACCCCACCTTCTGGCCCCGTTACCTGCACATGGTGGCCAGCATGGTGGCCGTGGCAGGGCTGTTCCTCGCGGCCTGGGGGGCCTGGCGGAAGGTCTTCTTCGCCCAGTCGGCGGGGCTGCGCTGGTTCATCGGGGCGACCCTCAGCCAGCTGGCCTGGGGCCCCTGGTTGCTGCTGAAACAGCCGGCCGCGGTGCTGGACCCCTTGCTTGCCGGCACCAGCGGGGCCAGCCTCCTGCTCTGGGGCTCCCTGGCCTGCGGCTTCCTGGCCCTCTTCATGGCCATCCCCGCCAGCCAGGAGGGCGCCCAGCCGAAGGCTGTCTGGCCGCCCCTGGGCCTGGCTGGAGTCTCAGTGCTGGGCATGATCCTCCTGCGGGACAAGATCCGGGACTTGGCCCTGGGGGCCTTCGGGTTCCAGGTCCAGACCCTGCCCCATCGCACGGATTGGTTCTCCACGGGCCTCTTTGCCCTGAGCCTGGCGGGCCTGGTGGCCCTGCTGGTTCTCCTTCTGCGCTGGGCCAACCAGTCGGTGCAAGGCGAGGAGCGCCCATGAACCATCCAGTGTGGGACATCCCTTTCTTGGGCAGTGGTTGGATCATCGGCCTCATCAGCATCATCCATGTGTCCATCGCCCACTTGGTCGTGGGGGCGGGGATCTGGTTGGCGGTCATGGAGCGTCGGGCCCAAGCTGCCGCAGATTCGGAGCTGCTGGCCTGGTTGTGGCAGCGGGCCAAGGCCCTGCTCTGGCTCTCCAGCATCTTTGGGGCAGGCACGGGGGTCGGCATCTGGGTGGCCATCGGCCTCGTGAATCCCACGGCCACCCAGCACCTCATCCGGGCCTTCGTCATGGGCTGGGCCATTGAGTGGGTGCTCTTCGCCGGGGAGATGGCAACCCTGGTGGTCTTCGTCCTGGCCTACCACCGATTGCGGCCCAACCAGAGGGTCATCGTGGCCTGGCTCTATGCCCTCTGCGCCTGGCTCAGCCTGGTGGTCATCAACGGCATCATCACCTTCATGCTGAGCCCCGGCCAGGGTTGGACCACCAGTCACGCCATGTGGGACGGCTTCTTCAACACCACCTATCTGCCCAGCCTCCTGCTGCGCAGCAGCGTGGCACTGGCCTTGGGGGGGCTTTGGGCCCAGGCGGGTTGCCCCTTGGAACCGTCCCTGCGCTCCCGCATCCTCCGTCCTTCGGCCCTCTTCGTGGGCGGGGGGGTGCTGGCAGCGGCCTTGTCGGGCTGGTACTACTTCCAAAGCTTTCCCGCCCCAACCCGGGCCCTGGTCCTGGGCAACCTGCAGGGCAGCACGGGCCTGGCCCAGGGCTTCCGTTGGGCCCTGTTTGGATTGGGCGCCTTCCTGGTGCCTGGGCTCCTGGCCCTCTGGGCGCGCCTGTCCCCGGCCTCCTTCCGGCGGCCTGTGGCTCTGTTGGGCTTGTTGCTGGCCTGTTGGGGTTTTGGTGGCTTCGAATGGATCCGCGAAGTCGCCCGGAAGCCCTTCGTCATCCGGGGGGTCATGTACTCCAATGGCATTCGCGTCGATCAGGTGGCGGCCTTCCAGAGGGAAGGCTTCCTGGCGGGGAATGCCTGGGCCCGGGCTTTTGCTGCTTCCAAAGGTGATACCGATCTGGCGCGGGGTGAGGCCATCTTCCGGGCCCAGTGCCTGGCCTGCCACACCCGCGAGGGCTACCGCAGCCTGCGGGCCCTCACGGCTTCCAACAGTCCTGAGGACAATGTGTTCATCGTGCAGGGCCTCCGGGAGCTGGACCCGGCCCTGAATCCCTACCTGGACCGCATGCCCCCCTTCGCGGGCACCGAGCAAGAGGCGGAACTGGTCGGCAAGTACCTGGCTTCACTCAAGACCCGGTAGTGTTCCACGTGGAACCCCCTAGTGTGAGAAGACCCAGGAAGGCGGCGCCACGGTCGGAATAAGGACGGGGGCGACGCCGCCGGCGGCCCCCCAGGTCCGGGTGGACCAGGGGGTGGTATCCCAACTGGCCTTGCCCGCATAGGCCATGGACAGGAGCAGGAGGATGTCCACTGGACGGTTGATGAGGTAGGTCTCCGGGGCGGGTTGCAGGGGGCCGAGGGCTGGCCCGGAGCGGGCTACCGGAGTGGAGAACCGGAATTCAGCCGGGGGGCGCCCCAGCTCACCCACGGAACAAATCAACTCCCGGGGTGGAATGAAGGCCTCCGGGGGGCGAGCCGGGCCGAAGGCCAGGGGCGGGAGCTGCAGCACCAAGGAGAAAGCCTCGACCCACATGGCGAACCTCCATTGAAGGATAGGTCTCCGGTTGGTCGAGGCAAGGGATGTGTCTGTTACCAAGTGGTTTAGCGGTTAATCGTCCTATTTCCTGCGCCGCGTCTTGGCCACGGCTTTGGGCTTGGGCTTGGCCGCGGGTTTCGCTTTGGCCTTGGCTGGCTGTCGAGGGGTCGGGGGGGCCTCGGGGCGTACCCAGCCCACCAGGGCCTGCTCGAAGACTTCTTCCACGTGCTTAACTGGGTGAAAATGCAACTGGTTGCGCAACTCGGGATCGATTTCTTCGAGATCCTTGAGGTTGCTATGGGGGATGAGGATCTCCTTGATGCCCAACCGTAGGGCCGCCAAGGCCTTTTCCTTGAGGCCGCCGATGGCCAGGGCTTCGCCGCGCAGGTCGATTTCGCCGGTCATGGCGAAGGTGTTTCGAACGGGCACGCCCTTGATGACCGACAGCAGCACGGTGGCGATGGCCAGGCCGGCGCTGGGACCGTCCTTGGGAATGGCACCTTCCGGGAAGTGAATGTGGAGATCCTGCTTCTGGAAGACTTCCGGGTCGATCTGGAAGGCCTCCCCCCGGCTGCGGATGTAGCTGAGGGCTGCCTGGGCGCTTTCCTTCATGACGTCGCCCAGCTGGCCGGTGAGGATCAGCTGCCCCTTGCCGGGCATCTTGAGGGCTTCCACAAAGAGTACGTCGCCACCCACGGAGGTCCAGGCCAAGCCTGTGACCACGCCGATGCGGGGAGCCTTGAGCCGCTCGTCCTGGAGGAGCTTCACGGGGCCCAGCAGCTCGTGGATGCTGGCGTCATCCAGGGCCAGCTTTTTGCGCAGCTTCTTTTCGGCCACCCGGCGGGCCACCTTGCGGCAGACCGCGCCGATCTCCCGCTCCAGCTGGCGCAGGCCCGCCTCACGGGTGTAGCCCGTGATGATGGCGCGGATGGCCCTCTTCGAGATGCTGAGCTGCTTTCCGGTGATGCCATGCTTCTCAAGCTGCTTGGGCACCAGGTGGCGTTCGGCGATGCCCAGCTTCTCCTCCAGGGTGTAGCTGCTGAGATAGATGATCTCCATGCGGTCCTTGAAGGCCGGGTGGATGGGCTCCAACTCATTGGCGTTGGCCAGGAAGAGGACCTGGGAGAGGTCCAGGGGCACGTTCAGGTAGTGGTCCCGGAAGGTGTGGTTCTGCTCGGGGTCGAGCACTTCCAGCAGGGCTGCACTGGGATCACCCCGCTGATCGCGGCCGATCTTGTCCACTTCGTCCAGCATGATGACGGGGTTCATGCTCTTGACCTGGTGCAGGGCCTGCACGATGCGGCCAGGCATGGCGCCGACATAGGTGCGCCGGTGGCCGCGGATTTCGCTTTCGTCGTGGACGCCGCCGAGGGAGATGCGGGAGTACTTCCGACCCAGGGCCCGGGCGATGGACTTGCCGAGCGAGGTCTTGCCCACACCCGGAGGGCCCACGAAGCAGAGGATGGTGCCGCGGAGATCAGGCTTGAGCTTGCGCACAGCCAGGAATTCCAGCAGCCGGTCCTTGATCTTGGCCAGGCCGAAGTGGTCCTCGTCCAGCACGGTCTGGGCCTGCACCAGGTCGAGATTGTCCTCGGTGGTCTGGCCCCAGGGCAGCTCTGTCATCCACTCCAGGTAGGTCCGCGTCACGGCGGTCTCGCTGGAATCCGGGTGCATGCGCTCGAGCTTCTTGAGGTTGCGCTCGATCTCGACCAGGGGCTCCTCGGGCACCTTCATCTTCGCCAGCTTCTCGCGGAAGGCGGTGACCTCCTCGCCCAGTTCCGAGCCCTCGCCCAGTTCCTGCTGAATGGCCTTGAGCTGTTGGCGGAGGTAGTATTCCCGCTGGCTCTTGTCCATCTCGCCGCGGGCTTCCATGGTGATCTTCTGCTGGACTTCCAGCAGCTGGATCTCGCGCTGCAGCAACTCGTTCACGCGCTTGAGCCGCAGCCCCGGGTGGGCGATCTCAAGGACTTCCTGGGTCTGCTGGAGCTTGAGGTCCAGGTTGGAGGCCACCAGGTCCGCCAGTCGGCCGGGATTGTCCAGGTTGCTGGCGATGACGAGTACCTCCTGGGGCAGGGTCTTACCCAGGGCCACGGCCTTTTCCAGGGTCTGCTTCACGCTGCGCAGCAGGGCGTCCTGCTCCAGGTCCGGGGATTTCAACTCGGGTTCCGCCAGGGGCTCCACCCGGGCCTTGAAGAGGTTCTCGGTCTCAGTGAAGTACTCCACGCGAACCCTCTGGAGGCCCTGCACCAGGGCGCGGATGCGCCCGTCCGGCAGCTTCAGGACGCGCATGATGAGGGCCGCCGTGCCCACCTGGTAGAGGTCCTCGGGCCGTGGATTGTCCATCTCTGTCTGCTTCTGCGACAGCAGCAGGATCATGCGGTTCTCCACCAGGGCCGTGTCCACGGCGCGGATGGACTTTTCGCGGCTGATGCTCAGGGGCAGGATCACGTAGGGATAGACCACCACGTCCCGAAGCGGCAGGACCGGCAACTCCTCGGGCAGCTTGGGCTGCTCCTCGGGTAATGGGGGCAGGAGAATGTCATCGGCCACAGGGAAACCTCGAGCCTCCAGTGTAGCCCTACTTGCGACGACCCTTTTTTGGTGCGATATCCACGGTTTCGCCTGGGAAGAGGGCTGGAACCAGTGGTTTCGCGGGCTCGGCCTTGGACGCCACGGGGCGGAGGGCCGGGCTGGGTACCGTGCTGGGTGCGGCGCGGCCCGAGGCCGCCTCCTTGTGGACCAGACCCTCGAAGGCCCGCACGAAGTCCGGCAGGTCTTTGAAGTCTCGGTACACGCTGGCGAAGCGGACGTAGGCCACCTGGTCCAGGCCCTTCAGTTCATCCATGATGAGCTCGCCCAGGTCACGGCTGCGGATCTCCCGGTCCGGGCGCTCCATGAGCCGGGCCTGGAGATCCCCCACCAGTTCCTCGATGCGGGCCAGCGACACGGGCCGCTTCTGGCAGGCCAGCAGCAGCCCCTTCATGAGCTTCTGGCGATCGAAGGGTTCCCGGCGGCCATCCTTCTTGAGGATCACCAGGGGCACTTCCTCCACCCGCTCATAGCTGGTGAAACGGCGGGAGCAGGAGAGGCACTCCCGACGGCGCCGGATGGAGTCGCCCTCGCGGGACTCGCGGGAGTCCACCACCTTGTCCTCGAGGTGTCCACAGAAGGGGCAGCGCATGCTAGAAGCTCGTCATCGGGTGGTCTAGACCTCCACCACACGGGGGGCCATGACGGCCTCGCAGGTGATGGAATTGGCCACGAAGCAGTATTTGTGGGCCTTCTCGAAGAGATCCACGACCTTGGCCATGCTGGTGCCGCGGGGCACGCGGATGACGGGACGCAGGTGCACCTGAGTGATGCGCGTGACCTTGTCCACCGTGTCGAGGATGGCCTCGGCATGGTCCTCATAGTCCAGCACCTGGACCTTGGCCTTGGCGCAGAGGGCGAGGAAGGTGAGCATGTGGCAAGTGGCCAGGGCCGTGCCTAGCAGATCTTCGGGATTCCAGCGGGTGGGGTCGCCCGCGAACTCCGGCGCGCTGCTCACCGCAAGGCCGGGCTTGCCCGGGTTCGTGGCGGTGGCGTTCCGGTTGTAGGTGCCATCGAGGGTATTGCCGGTCCATTTCAACTGCAGGGGGTAGCTGTGGGCCATGGGTGCTCCTTGGGAAGCCTGCGCTCAGGATGCCACAGCCTGCGTGCTAGCCTGGACAGCCCTTTGCGGAGCTTTCATGCGCTTGTTCATTCCCGCCGCCCTGGCCCTCCTGGCCGTGCCGGTCCAGGCCCAGTTCTGGAGTGAAATCGCCAACCCCAAGGTGGAGGTGACCCTGGTGCACCCCCCAGGGCTGGGGCTCAAGGTGGAGCGCCTGGCCTTCGCCCCCTCCCGGGACCTGAACTCCCGTGAGCTGGCCGATGCCCTCACGGCGGACCTGGTCCAGAGCCGCCAGGTGGAGGTGGTGGATCGCGGGCACCTGGACGCCATCCTCAAGGAGCAGGAGCTGGGGGCCAACGGCTACGTGGAGCCCGCTACCATCGCCAAGCTGGGCAAGTTGCTGGGTCCGAGTGTGCTCGTCATCGTGAACGTGAACCGCTCGGAGCTGAGCCGCAACCAGTCCAGCAAGGAAGAGCGCAGTACCGATCCCAAGACCAAGCAGGAGACCATCCGCCACAAGCGCACCAGCATCACCAGCCTCGACTTCAGCGCCACGGTACAGGTGGTGGACCTCAGCACGGGGCGCGTCTTTGGTGCCCAGCGCCTGGAGGACGCACCCAGTCTCGCCAACACCTCGTACGACGGCTTTCCTGCCTTTCCGCGGGATTCGGATGTGCGCCGCCTGGCCTTCGATGGCGCCAAGCTGAAGGTTTTACGCATGCTGCTCTCCTGGAGTGAGGTGCGGAAGCTGACCTTCTTCGATGACGACACCTTCGGCATGGCCAAGGCCCACCAGCGCCTTCG
Organism: uncultured Holophagaceae bacterium; assembly: GCA_903913215.1. Lineage (GTDB taxonomy): Bacteria > Acidobacteriota > Holophagae > Holophagales > Holophagaceae > Geothrix. Next base: position 28,799 of record CAIWKE010000020.1, on the reverse strand, counting down.
ATCCGGCGACGTCCGAGGGGCCCTGGACTTGGCTCTGGACGGCCTCGACCAGGCCAAGCGCGACCCTGGCCAGAAGCCCAAGTACTATCCCCGGGTCCAGTACAACGTGGGCATCATCCACTTCGCCCTAGGCCACTACGAGGAAGCCCTGCCCTACCTTCGCACGGCCCTCGACATGCAGTCCGACGCCAGCATCTTCCAGACGGCGCTCCGGGAATGCCGGGAGGCCATCGACCTGCAGGAGGCCCTGCGCCGGGCCGAGAGCCGCTCTGAGCCCGCGTCCAGGCCCGAGCCCAAGCCGGTGGCCCAGCCCGTCAGCACCAAGGCCGGTCCCGAGGAGCGGCTCCAGAAGCTCCAGGAGCTCTACAAGCGCGGCCTGCTGGACAAGAAGGAATACGACGCCAAGAAGGCGGAAATCCTCAAGGAGCTGTAATGCCGACACCGGGTCGTATCCACGTCGCCCACGCCCTCCACGAAGTGTTTGGAGAGGGCGGTCGGGTACCGGACATCTGGGACCGGGATCTCGGCGAGGACGCCGGGCTGGCCCAGGCCATGCTGGGTCTGTGCCTGCGCCGTTGGGGCCGCCTCCAGGCTTGGGTGAAGCCCAAGCTGAAGGATCCCGATCGGGGCGTGCCCCTGGGCACCCGCGTCAGCCTGGCCATGGGGCTGGCCCAGTTGGCCTGGTTGCCCGGTGTCAGTGACCACGCGGCCGTGAACGAATCCGTGGACCTGTGCGCGGACCGCGAGCTGGGCTTCGTGCCGCACAAGGGTCTCGTCAATGCCCTGCTGCGCCGTGCCGCCAAGGATCGGCAGGGGCTTGCTGCCGAACTGGAGGCCCTGCCCGCCGCCCTGGACCGCAGCCCCGCAGCGGATCGGGCCCTCCAAGCCGCCCTGGTGCCCCATGGGGCCGAGGCGGAACTCGAGACCCTGTGGGCGCGGTTGCAGCAGCCTCCCCGTCCCACTTTCCGCAGTCTGCGCGGGGAGCTGCCCGAGGGCCTGGTGCCCGATGCGGTGCTGCCGGACTGCCTGCACCTGGAGGAGGGTCTGCCCTTCCCCCGGCCCTGGCTGGAGGCGGCCGAGGGTATGGTGCAAGACCGCAGCTCCCAGGCCCTGTTGGCCTACGCCTGGGATCGGCCCGTCACCCGCATCCTGGATGCCTGTGCCGCCCCCGGCGGTAAAACCACGGCCCTGGCCCTGCGCCATCCCGGTGCCGAGTTGACGGCCCTGGAGGTTCACCCCCGCCGGGTGCAGCGGCTGCGGCAGACCCTCGCACAGCGCGGCGTCAAGGCCGAGGTGGTCCAGGCAGACGCGGCGGCCTGGCTGGAAAGCACGGCGGCCACCTTCGACCTCATCTTGTTGGACGCCCCCTGCAGTGGCAGCGGAACCCTGCAGAAGCACCCAGAATGGCCCTGGGTGGACCACAGCGACCTCCCCCGGCTCACGGGCCTCCAGCGCCGCCTGCTGCTGGCCGCGGTGGAGCGCCTAGCCCCGGGCGGGCTGCTCATTTACGCTGTCTGCTCCTGGCTGCCGGAAGAAGGGGTGCTCCACCGGGACTGGCTGGCGGAGGCCCGGCCAGAGCTGCAACCAGCCGAAGTCTGGCCCGCGAGCATGGGCCGTTCCGCCGAGGCGGACGCTTCAACCACCGCCCTCTTCCAGCCCCATCCGCTGCGCTGGGAGGGCGAGGGGTTTCAGGGCTTCGCGGTGTGCCGCAAGGCCTAGCCGGTCGACGAGGTGCGCTTGGGCGCGGGCCCCAGGGTCCGGCCCTCGATGAGGGTCACGGGCACCGTGATGTGCCGGATGGCCTCGCGGTCGATGGCGCCCAGCGCCAGCGTGACGGCCTCGTGGGCGATGGCAGGGATGTCCTGGGCCACGGAGGCCAGGCCTGGGTAGAGGTCCACGAGGCCATCGAAGCCCAATACCGATACCTCGCCAGGTACGGCAATCCCGAGATCCTCCAGGGCCCCCAGGGCGCCCACGGCCATCTCGTCCGTGCCACAGAAGATGCCGGTGGGACGGTGGCCCTTTTGCCAGGCGTCCCACATGAGCCGGTAGCCGCCCAGGACGGAGCTGCCGCCCCGCAAGACCGTGGGCACAGGCGTGCCCACGTGCTCCGCCACGGCGCGGAGGAAGCCCTCCGCACGATCCACGGACCACTGGTGCTCATCACTGCCCGTGAGGTGCAGCAGGTCGCGGTGGCCCTTGGCCAAGAGGCTCTGGGCCGCCAGGCGACCGCCGTTGATGTCATCGGGTGCGACGCAGGAGATGCCGGGGTGGTGGCCGATGAGGGCCCCGGGCACGCCCCGGCGCCAAAGGGTGGCCAGGCGCTGGTCGATGTCCGCGCAGTGGAACATGAGGACCGCGTCCATCTTCCGGCGTACGGCCGTGATGTCCACGGGCAGTTCCACAAACTGGGTGGCGTGCAGCTGCATCTCCCGCAGCAGGGCCCGCCAGATGACGTTGAAGTAGGGCGAGAGCGGGTTCTCACCGGCCCCCACCCAGATGCCCAGGGTGTGTTTGGTGCGACGGGACAGCTCCCGGGCCACGGGATCCGGCTCATAGCCCAGCTTCTTCATGACCTCCAGCACGGTGGCCCGGGTGGTGGCGGCCACGGTGGGCTTGCCGTTGATCACCCGGCTGACCGTGCCCGTGGACACGCCAGCCTGCTTGGCGATCTCGCCGATGGTGATCTTCATGGGGGGCCGGGGCGGAAGAAGAGGGTTAAAAGAAGCTACTCCCCATGAATAACGTTCAACCGGGAGGTCGTCAATGCGGAATAGCAGATTTGAAGAGGTTTAGGGCGTGCAGTCCGGGGCCTGGGCCGCACCGAAGAGGCTCAGGTTGTAGTCGTGGACCAGGTAGACCGGGGTGTGCCGGGTGAGCTGGTCCAGGTGGACCCGGTAGTTCTGCTCGAAGCGGGCCATGAAGCGGTTTTCGGCCAGGAAGTGCTCCCGGTTCTTGGCAGTGACCCCCCCCGCGAGGAAGAGCCCCCCGGTGGGCAGGAAGACGGCGCAGAGCTCGGCGCAAACCCGGGCATAGAGTTCCACAAAGAGGGCCATGGTGCGGCCGCAGGCGGGGTCTGCATCGGCCCGGGCCGTGATGGCCGCAGGCTGCTCCGTTGTGGGGAGGCCCAGGATGGTGGTGGCTTCTGCGGTCCAGGGGATGCGCCGGGAATCCAGTAGGAAGCGGAAGATATTGGCCAGGCCTTGGCCTGAAACAGCCATCTCGGCGCCGGGAGGGCCGGGCAGGCCCCGGGCCAGGTGGCGCCAGAGGGCCAAGCTGTCCTCGTTGAAGACAGGCAGGCCGATGTGCCCGCCCTCACTGGGAAAGGCGCGGGGCCCCAGGGGTGTGGGAACCACGAAACCCACGCCAAGTCCTGTGCCAGCCCCCACCACCAGGGCCAACCCGTGGGGCTGGGCGGCGGGCAGGGAGCCGTCGCCATGGGGAAGGGCTGTCACCTGCTGAGGGTCACTCAGGTCGAGTTGCAGCACACCACAGGAGAGGGCCGTGAAGTCGTTGACCAAATGCACCGGGATCCCCAGGCTTCGCGCCAGGGCTGGACCATCGATGTCCCATGGGGCATTGGTGAGGTGGATGCGCTCTTCCATGACGGGACCGGCCCCGGAAAAGCAGGCGCGGGTCGGGCGCAGGTGGGGGGCCGAGCTGAGGAAGCGCTGGATGGGCTCCAGGAGGGAGGACTCAGCCTGGGTATTGAAGCGCTCCTTGTGAAGGAGGCGATACCGGGCACCCTCCAGGGCCAGGAGGCCCAGGTTCAGGTTGGTACCGCCCACATCGGCCACCAGGATGGAATTGTCAACGGTTGCAATCACGTGAAGATCACCTCAAAACAACATAAAGGGCCATGGCTATTGGGTTCCAGCGGAATAGATGCCAAGAAGACTCCATGGTCCCCGCATAGAGGTGGAACGTCCACCGCTTCTCAACGTTCTGGAACCACTGGTCAGACCGCTAACTTGGAACTGACTGTAGGTAAACGCGCTATGAAGGCGGAGCTGTGAGCTTCGGCAAAAAGTCCCACCAAAGTTGGATTACCCGCTTGACAGCCTTGTAACGGCGGACGACCATACCTGCGACCCTCTTGTAACCGCTTACACAATCAAGACCCGACGGCCCTTCGGTTCACCTTGCACGACGCCAACCCTGATGAACCCTGGTTTTCAACATGCCCCACGCTGTTCGTGTAACCGCTTACAACGCCATAATCCTGGCAAATTAATGCTGCTTTTGCTCTCCTGCAACGCCTCGCTCCCCAGGTCGCCCGATGTCGCCCTTGCTCGCCTCCGACAGCCCCCAAGTCACGCCTGCCCCGGGCGGGTCGACTCCTGTGCAGTCTGCCCCGGAGTGGTGGCGCGGCGCGGCCATCTACCAGATTTACCCTAGAAGCTTTCAAGACACGAACGGCGATGGCGTGGGGGATCTGCCCGGCATTACTGCCCACCTGCCCTATGTGGCGGACCTGGGTGTGGACGCCATCTGGATCTCGCCCTTCTTCACCTCGCCCATGAAGGACTTCGGCTACGACGTGTCGAACTACCGGGATGTGGACCCGACCTTCGGCACCTTGGCGGACTTCGACCAGCTGGTCGCCGAGGCCCACCGCCTGGGGCTCAAGGTGCTCATCGACCAGGTGCTGTCCCACTCTTCGGATCAGCACGCCTGGTTCAAGGAGAGCCGCACCAACCGGACCAATCCCAAGGCGGACTGGTATGTCTGGGCGGAGGCCCGGCCGGACGGAACGCCCCCCAACAACTGGCAGTCGGTCTTTGGTGGCTCCGCCTGGTCCTGGGAGCCCCGTCGTCGCCAGTACTTCATGCACAACTTCCTGGAGTCCCAGCCGGACCTCAACTTCCACCATGAAGCGGTGCAGGCCCAGGTGCTGGAGGAGGTCGCCTTCTGGATGAAGCGTGGCGTGGATGGCTTCCGCTTCGACGCCTGCAACTTCCACTTCCACGACCGGAAGCTCCGCAACAATCCCCCCGCCCGCTACAACAAGCTGGAGCTGTCCACCGTGCAGGAGGGCAACCCCTACGGCTGCCAGATTCACCGCTACGACAAGAGCAGGCCCGAGAACCTGCCCTTCCTGAAGCGGCTCCGCAGTCTCATGGACCAGTACGGCGTCATGAGTGTGGGCGAGGTGGGTGACGAAGGGGCCCTGGCCACCATGGCCGAGTACACCGCCGATGGCGACAAGCTCCACATGGCCTACGGCTTCAGCCTTTTCACGGAGGAGTTCAGCGCCGCCCGGATCCGCTCCGTGGTGCAGGACTATGAGCGATTGATCCGGCCCGGCGGCGGCTGGGGCTGCTGGTCCCTCTCCAACCATGACTGCGTGCGGGTCGTCACCCGCTGGGGCAAGGGCATCGACGACCCCGCCTTTGCCAAGCTGCTGGTGGCTGTGTTGGGTTCCCTCCGGGGCAGCTTCTGCATCTACCAGGGCGAGGAACTGGCCCTTCCCCAGGCCGAAGTCCCCTATGACCGCCTCATCGATCCCTACGGAATAACCTTCTGGCCGGACTTCAAGGGTCGGGATGGTTGCCGGACCCCGATGCCCTGGACCGCGGAACAGCCCTGGGGCGGCTTCTCGACCGTGGAACCCTGGCTGCCCATGTACCCGGACCACCTGAGCCGTGCCGTGGCGACCCAGGCCCTGAACCCCGATTCCGTGCTGCACTTCTACCAGCAGTTCCTGGCCTGGCGGAAGGCTTCTGCGGCACTACGCACCGGCTCAATCCACTTCTACCGCAGCCCCGAGCCCATCCTGGCCCTGCGCCGGGAGGCCGATGGCGAGCGGATCCTGGCAGCCTTCAACCTGAGTCCCCAAGAGATCCAGTACACCCTTCCCGCACCCGTCCAGCCCATGGCGGGGCACGGGCTCAATGCCGGCCGACTCGAAGGCCGGACGCTTCACCTCCCCCCCTGGGGAGGCTTCTTTGGCCGCCTGGCCTGACGACCATGCGCCTGTTCCTGAACCCAACCCCCCAACCTGCCGCTCAGCGGCTCCTCTCTCTGGAGGCAAGACCATGAAGTCCTTCTCCCTCATCAAGGCCGCGCTCCCCCTGGCGCTGGTCTGCGGGCCGCTCCTCGCCCAGGACGTCGTCGAAATCCACGGCTACACGCGCGCCGGCGTCGGCCGCTCCTCCAACGGCGGCGAGCAGGTCTCCTTCTTCCTCGCCAACACCGGTGGCAGCCCCACCGGCGGCCCCGGCTACCGTCTCGGCAACGAGACCGACAACTATCTTGAGTTGGCCGTCGATGTGCGCGCCTACGAAAAGGGCACCACCAGCTTCAAGCTGCACTTCCGCCCCGCCTTCCGCGAGTACTACCAGGTGCGTGACGCGTCCACCGACGCTGGCGGCAATGTGGACAACAGCAAGCTCGCGAACCCCAACCAGCAGATCTGGATCCGGGAAGCCTGGGGCGAGGCCACGGGCATCTTCGGCACCACGGGCGCGTTCAAGGATGCCTCCCTCTGGGCTGGCCGCCGCTTCTACATGCGCCAGGACCTGCACATGCGCGATCAGTGGTACTGGAACAACAGCGGCGACGGCGTGGGCATCGAGAACATCGACCTGGGCGGCGCCAAGCTGCACTACGCCTACATCCAGCACGACACGGGCAACATCAGCAGCAACTGGAACAACGGCGCCATCGCAGGCGCGGTCAATCCCTACAGCCAGTGGGTGGGCGGGGCCGGCCACAACATCGTGGGCTCCCACGATCTGCGCCTCTCTGACATCAAGCTTCCCTGGTCGGGCGGGTCTTTGATCCTCGGCATCCAGTACAACGACGCCAGCAACAAGAGCGGCACGGCGGTTGTTGGTTCCAACGACAACAAGGGCACCCAGTTCAACGTCATCATCAACCAGGCTGGCTTCATGGGCGGCGACAACCGCGTCTATGCCACCTACGGCAATGGTTCCACCTTCTGGAACTGGTACAACCCCGATGTGAAGACTGAGAACACCTGGTGGCAGGTCATGGATGTCTTCTACATCAAGCCCATGGCCAACCTCGAAATGCAAGGCACCGTCCAGTACCGCAAGCAGGACGGCAAGGGCAGCATGAAGGGGAACACCAATGCCTGGACCTCTGCCGGTGTCCGTCCCGTCTACTTCTTCACCAAGCACTTCAGCGTGGCCTACGAGATCGGCCTCGATCAGCTGAAGTTTGACAACGAGACCGAGTCCCGCAAGCTGCTCAAGAACACCGTGGCCCTGCAGTGGAGCCCCCAGGCCTCCTTCTGGAGCCGCCCGGTCATCCGCCTCTTCGCCACCCGCGCGGACTGGAACAAGAACGCCAACAACTGGAACAAGGTGGGTGAAGGCCAGTTCGGCACCGCCATGCAGGGCATGACCTTCGGCGCCCAGGTTGAGGCCTGGTGGTAAGAGCTGCCTGACAGAACGGCCCGTCCTCCGGGACGGGCCGCTTCCTGGCTGAAGTCATAAAGGACAAGCTGTGAAACTCCACTCGGCTCTCGGCACCACCCTGCTGGCCTCCCTCCTGGTGGCCGGGCTGGGCTGCAGTGGGCCCAAGGCGGATGCCAGCAGCTTCCACTACCCTACGGATGCGACGACAATCGCGCCCGGCCAGCAGTTGGAGAACGCTCCCGGCTGGTACAACGACGCGGTGATCTACCAGGTCTGGGTCCGGGCTTTCGCGGATGGCGTCTACAACGACGGCATCGGTGATCTGCCCGGACTCCAGTCCAAGCTGGACTACCTTCAGAACCTCGGTGTGACCACCCTGTGGCTCTCCCCCGTCTTCGAGTGCGCCTACAAGGGCGACAACATGCACGGGTACGACACCACGGATTACTACGCCGTGAACGATCGCTTTGGCACCAAGGCGGACTTGAAATCCCTCATCGATGCGGTCCATGCCCGGGGCATGCGGATCCTCTTCGACTATGTCCCTAACCACACATCCACCCAGCACGTCTGGTTCACCCAGTCTGCGACGCGGGACAGTTGGTACATCTGGAAGCCGAACCAGCCTGCGGGTTGGGGTCTGCCCTGGGGGGGCGGTACGCCCTCGGATGTCTGGATGAGCGGGACCTCCGGCTACTTCTACACCTCCTTCAACACCAACAGCCTGGCGGATCTGAACTGGTACAACCCGGCGGTGCAGTCTGAAATGCGCAAGGTCCAGAGTTACTGGCTCGACCGGGGCTTTGATGGCATGCGCGTGGACGCCGTGCGCTACCTCTGTGAGACCGGCCCCGGCCAACAGGCGGATCAGCCGGACACCCACACCCAGTTGCAGGGCTTCCGCGCCCTCCTGGACGAATACAACACCGGGGATCTCCATCCCCATCCGGGCGGTGACCTGGCCAAGCACAGCGCCAAGGTCATGATCGCCGAAGCCTGGACCAACGATGCCTCCGGCGTGGCGCCTTATTACGGCAACGGCCACAACGAGTTCCACATGGCCCTGGACTTCAGCGCCCCCTGGGCCACCTACAACGCCATCAGCAAAGGGGACGCCACTCAGTTGAGTTCTCTCTGGGAATTGGAGCAGGCCACCTACCCCAGTGGGTACCGGGCGGCCTCCTTCGATTCCAACCACGACAACCTGATCTCAAGGCCCGGGACTCAGTACGCCGCCAGCAAGCCCAAGATCATCCTGGCCGAAGCCCTGAACCTCCTCTCCCCAGGTACGCCCATCATCTACTACGGCAACGAAGTGGGCATGCTCGGCGCCTCGGGCACCGACCTGAACCTGCGCAAGGCCATGGACTGGGGGGCCGTGAGCGCTCAGACCACGGATTCCGAATCGATCCTTAGCTGGTGCCGCTACCTCATCCAGGCCCGCAAGGCCTACCCCGCCCTGCGCGGTGCCTACCAGACCCTGACCACAGATGTCGGCCCCAGCAAGGCCCTGGCCTACCTCCGTTCTGCGGGCACCGAGCGGGTACTGGTGGTGGCCAACCTCAGTGCCGCGGCCCAGACCGTGGTGGTCCCCGGGCTCAGCAGCAAGGGCGTTGCAGCCGGGGCCCCTGTCCAGGCCGTCCTGGGTGACCTCAAGGGTGTGTCGGCCCTGGCCGGGGACGCCTATACTGCGACCGCGATCCCTCCCTTTGGTGTGCGCGTGCTCTACCTGGCGGGCACCGGCTTCCAGACCACCCTCCATGGCGACCTGCCCTGACCGAGCCTCACCTCCTGCAGCCTATTCCATCAGACTCCACCCCGGATTCCCCCATGGCCAACCTCCAATTCAAAGCGCTGCGCAAGTCCTTCGGTGACATGGAGATTCTCCATGGCGTCGACTTGGAGATCCAGGACGGGGAGTTCATCGTCTTCGTGGGCCCTTCGGGGTGCGGCAAGTCCACCCTCCTGCGCTGCATCGCGGGCCTGGAGGAGATCACCAGCGGGGAACTGCTCATTGGCGGCGTACCCATGAACGACATTCCCCCCTCCAAGCGGGGCATCGCCATGGTCTTCCAGAGCTATGCCCTCTATCCCCATATGACCGTGGCCGAAAACATGGCCTTCGGTCTCAAGCTCGCCGGGCATTCGAAGGTGGAGGTGGCGGACGCGGTCCAAAAGGCCGCCCAGATCCTCCAGATCGAAGCTCTGTTAGATCGACGTCCGAAGGCGCTGTCGGGGGGGCAGCGTCAGCGGGTGGCGATCGGCAGGGCCATCGTCAGAAAGCCCGGCGTTTTTCTCTTTGACGAGCCCCTATCCAACCTGGACGCAGGCTTGCGCGTCCAGATGCGTGTCGAACTGGCTCGGCTCCACGCGGACCTTCGCACCACCATGGTCTACGTTACCCACGACCAGGTGGAGGCCATGACCCTGGCCAACCGCATCGTGGTGCTGAACCAGGGCCGCATCGAGCAGGTGGGAGCGCCGCTCGAGCTCTACAACGCGCCCATCAACCGCTTCGTGGCGGGCTTCATGGGTTCGCCCAAGATGAACTTCCTGCCCTGCACCCTGGTCGCGGCTGCGCCCACCGGGGCCACGGTCCGGTTGGAAGACGGCACCCTTGTGGCCGTGGCGGTAGATGCCACGGGGCAGGCGGTCGGCGCGGCGCTGATCCTGGGCATCCGTCCTGAGCACCTGGAGGCCTCCCGCACCGGCGGCGAGGGCCGGGCCCGCACGGCGGTGCGCGTAGCCGAGCACTTGGGCGACACGGTCTTCCTCTACGTGGATTCGCCGGGCGGCGCTGGGCAGTTGACGGTGAAGGCCCAACCCGAGGATCCCCTCCACATGGGCGACGAGGCCCATCTCTGTTTCCCGGCACAGCGCTGCTACCTCTTCGGCGCGGATGACCGGACCCTCCCACGGATCGCCTAGGCGCCTTCCAACCGTTCCACTGGGCCTGCGGGCCACGCAAAAGGAGACTGACGTGAGCAAGACATCCATCCTCAGCAAGCTGGTGACCGCTGCCGCCCTGACCCTAGTCGCGGGGGCCTGTATGACCGCCCGGGCTGCCGAAAAGGGCAAGCTGCTCATCTGGATCAATGGCGACAAGGCCTATAACGGACTCCAGAAGGTGGGCGACGAGTTCTTCAAGAAGACCGGCGTCAAAGTCGTGGTCGAGCACCCCGAAGACGCCCCCGGCAAGTTCCAGGCGGCCGCAGAAGAGGGCAAGGGCCCCGATATCTGGATGTGGGCGCACGACCGCGTGGGCGAGTGGGCCGAGGCTGGTGTCATCAACGCCGTGACCCCGGGCAAAAAGATCAAAGAGGACATCGATGCCACCGCCTGGCAGGCCTTCACCATCAAGGGCAAGGTCTGGGCCTACCCCGTGGCCATCGAGGCTGTGAGCCTCATCTACAACAAGGCCCTGGTGAAGACCCCTCCCAAGACCTTCGAAGAGATCTTCGCCATGGACAAGGCCATGGTCGCCAAGGGCAAGAAGGCCATCCTGTGGGACTACACCAACACCTACTTCACCATGCCCATGCTGGCCGCCAATGGTGGCTATGCCTTCAAGATGAAGGCTGACGGCACCTACGATCCCAAGGACACGGGCGTGAACAACGCCGGGGCCCTCAAGGGCGCCGAGATGCTGACGCGCCTGGTGAAGGAGGGTGTCATGCCCAAGGGCGCCTCCTATGCGGACATGGAATCCCAGATGGCGCAGGGCAAGCTCGGCATGATGATCAGCGGCCCCTGGGCCTGGGACAACCTCAAGAAGGCGAAGATCAACTTCGGCGTGGCGAAGATCCCCAGCGTGGGTGGCAAGGCCGCCTCGCCCTTCGTGGGCTACCTGGGCGCCATGATCACCAAGGCCGCCACCGGCGCCGGCAACGTGGACATCGCCCGCGAGTTCATTGAGAACGCCATGCTGACGCAGAAGGGCCTCGAGACCATGAACGCGGATGTGGCCATCGGCGCCCCTGCCAACAAGGCGGTCTTCGCCAAGATGAAGAACGACCCCTTCATCCAGGTCTCCATGGCCAGCGCCAAGGACGGCGTGGTGATGCCCAACAACCCCCAGATGGGGCGCTTCTGGGCCTCCATGGTCTCGGCCCTGAACAACATGACCGAGGGTCGCCAGACCCCCAAGGAAGCCCTGGACGCCGCTGCCAAGCGCATCCTGAAGTAGCAGCACCTACCGGCGCGGGGCGGGCCTGATGGCCCGTCCCGCCCGCCGGGATATCCCCGACTCGAGTACTGGATCACCCCATGCGCATGCCCAAGGTCCTGCAACGTTTCCTGCACCCCGTCCTCATGATCCTCGTGGGCCTGGCGGGGCTCTTGGTGGTGACTCAGGTCTACGCCACTGGGGAAAGCCTGCTGGCCGGCATCATGCTGGTCACCTTGGCCTGCTTCCTCTGGATCTACACCTCCTCGAAGACCTACGCCTATCGTTACCTGTTTCCTGGAATCGGTGCGGCCCTGATCTTTGTCGTCTTCCCCATGCTCTACACCATCCGCATTGGGTTCTCGAACTACAGCTCCAAGAACCTGCTCAATTTCCAACGGTCCACCCAGTACCTCCTGGAAGAGACCTACCGGGGCGAGGGAGCGACCTACACCTCGGAGTTGCACGCGGATGGGCGCCGGTGGCGCCTGCGTCTGGAAGATGCCGAGAGCGGCAAAGTCTTCGTCAGCGAACCCATCACCCTGGGCCCCGAGAAGCCCATCACGATCAAGGCCGAACCCTTGGGAATCCCCCTCATGGGCGACGAGATGCCCATGAAGGACCTCATCGAGCAGCAGGCCTTTCTCAAGGGCATCACCGTGAAGATGCCTGACGGGAACCAAGTGCGCATGACGGGCCTGCGGGAGTTCGCACCGTCGAAGCAGCAGTACACCCGGAACCCTGACGGCAGCCTCACCAACCATCAGGACGGCAGCCTCCTGCGCCCGAACATGAAAACCGGCTTCTATGAGACACCCTCAGGGGATCCGGTGGATCCAGGTTTCCAGGTGGATATCGGCTGGAAACACTACTTCAGCATCTTCACCGACGCGGCCATCCGGGAACCCTTCCTGCAGATCTTCGTCTGGACCGTGACCTTCGCCTTCCTGTCGGTGCTGTTCACCGTGAGTCTGGGCATGGTGCTGGCGGTGCTCCTGAATTGGGAGGCTCTCCGTTTTCGCAGCGTCTATCGGCTCATGCTCTTCCTGCCCTACGCCATCCCAGGCTTCATCTCCATCCTGGTCTTCAAGGGCCTCTTCAACGCCAATTTTGGTGAGATCAACCTGATCCTCCACGGCCTCTTCGGGTTAAAGCCCTCCTGGTTCTCAGATCCCTTCCTGGCCAAGACCATGATCCTGATCGTCAACACCTGGCTGGGTTTCCCCTACATGATGGTGGTCTGCATGGGCCTCATCAAGGCCATCCCGCCAGACCTCTACGAGGCCTCGGCCGTGGCGGGAGCGGGGCCTCTCACCAACTTCTTCAAGATCACCCTGCCCTTGGTGATCAGGCCCCTGACGCCCCTGCTCATCTCGTCCTTTGCCTTCAACTTCAACAACTTCGTCCTCATCAACCTGCTCACCGGAGGCCGGCCCGACATCCTGAACACCAGCCTCCCCGCAGGCACCACGGACCTTCTGGCCACCTACACCTACCGCATCGCCTTCGAGGATTCGGGACAGCAGTTCGGTTTGGCCGCGGCCATCTCGGCGGTGATCTTCCTCATGGTGGCGGTCATCTCCATCATCCAGATCCGGGCCACCAACATCACCCAAGACGACAGGCGCTGAGGAGGACAAGCATGGCGATCGTCATCGACAAATCCCAGCGCTGGCGCGTGGTCGCGGCCCATGTGTTTATGATCGGCCTCTGTGCCCTGGTCATCTTCCCGCTCCTGATCGTGGTGGCCATTTCACTCCGCCCGGGCAACTTTGCCACCGGCAGCCTCATCCCCGAGACCATCAGCCTGGAGCACTGGCGCTTCGCCCTGGGCATCCCGACCCCGGGACCCGACGGGCAGATGATCACCCCGGATCTGCCCGTGCTGCGCTGGCTCTGGAACTCCGTGAAGGTGGCCACGGCTTCCGCCACGGTGGCACTCTTCCTTTCCACAACGGCCGCCTATGCCTTCGCCCGCATGCGCTTCGTGGGCAAGAAGTCCGCTCTGCTGGGGCTCACGCTCATGCAGATGTTCCCCACAATCCTGGCGCTTATTGCCATCCACGCGATCTTCTCCCGCATCGGCCACGCCTTCCCCCTCCTGGGTATCGACAGCCACTGGGCCCTGGTGCTGGCCTACTCGGGCGGCATCGCCCTGCATGTTTGGACCATCAAGGGCTTCTACGAAACCATCCCCGTGGAGATCGAGGAGGCGGCCATCGTGGATGGCGCCACGCCCTGGCAGGCTTTCTGGCGGGTGCTCCTGCCCATGTCCCTGCCCATCCTGGTGGTGGTGTTCCTGCTGGCCTTCATCGGCGCCATCATCGAGTACCCCCAGGCCTCCGTGCTGCTGCGGACCCAGCCGAACCTGACCTTGGCCGTGGGTTCCAAACAGTTCCTCTACGCCCAGAAGTACCTCTGGGGCGACTTCGCCGCGGCGGCCATCCTGTCCGGCCTGCCCATCTCCGCCGTGTTCATCCTCGCCCAACGGTGGATGATCTCCGGCCTCACCTCCGGCGCCAACAAGGGCTGAGCATTTCCACCTCGGGGGCCTTCGCCCCCATCTTCCACCCAGGAGTCACGCATGAGCCTCTGCAAGACCTTCCTCAAGGCGATCGCCGTGATCGCTCTCGCCATCTCGCCTGCCCTGGCCGCCCCGCCGGAAGGGAAGATCGAGATCAACTACCACCGTTGCGATGGCAAGTACGACAAGTGGGGTGTGCATCTCTGGAAGAGCCCCAACATGCCCTTGCCCGACATCGAATGGCCCAATCCCATGAAGCCCACGGGCACCAACGACTTTGGCGTCTACTGGCACGCGGACCTGGAGGAGTTCAAGACCGGCTCCAAGGCCCAGGTGAACTACATCATCCACAAGGGTGACATCAAGGAGCAGGGCGCCAAGGATATGGCCTTTGACGGCAATGCCCACAAGGCCATCTGGGTCGTCACCAACGACCGCGCCATCTACTTCTCCAAGGAAGAGGCCCTGAAGGACCACGTCTGCAAGAAGTAATTGTTTGAGCCGCCCCAGGGGCCCTGCCCCTGGGGCGGTGCAGTACCTGGTCTGAATCACCGCGGAGTCTGTCAATGCCCCATGCCTGTTTCACCAAACCCCTCCGCGCCATCTGCCTGGCCGCGGGCCTTCTCGCGGCCAGCCTCTCCACCTGGGCCCAGGCACCCGTGGCGGCCCCCAAGCCCGTCGCCGTGCCCGGCACCTTCGCCGAAAACCCCATCGTCTACTTCGTGGTGACGGATCGGTTCTACAACGGCAACCCCGCCAATGACCACGCCTATGGGCGGCAGCGGGAACAAGCGCCCAAGGATGACGTGGGCACCTTCCATGGCGGCGATCTCAAAGGCCTGACCCTTAAGCTCAAGGAAGGCTGGTTCCAGCAGCTCGGTGTGAATGCCATCTGGATCACGGCACCCTACGAGCAGATCCATGGCTGGGTGCAGGGCGGCCAGAAGGAGTTCAAACACTACGCCTACCACGGCTACTACGCCCTGGACTACACAGTGTTGGACCAGAACATGGGCACTCCCGAGGAGCTGCGGGAGTTTGTGGACACAGCCCATGGCCAGGGCATCCGGGTCCTCTTCGATATCGTCATGAACCACCCCGGCTACCTGGACATCCAGACTGCCAAAGATTTTAAGATCGACATCCTGTGGCCCGATTCCGAGAAAGACGCCAACCTCCTGCGGAACTACCACAACTACATCGACTACAACTCGTTCAAGTTCCTGGACTGGTGGGGCCGTCCCTGGGTGCGCGCTGGCCTGCCGGGCTACATGGATGGAGGTCGTGACGACCTCACCATGCAGCTGGCCTACCTGCCGGACTTCCGCACGGAGAGCACGGAGTTCGTAACGCTGCCGAAGTTCCTGAAGGCCAAGGCGGACACCAAGGCCGTGGATCTGCCCAACACCACCGTGCGGGGCTACCTCATCAACTGGCTCACCCAGTGGGTCCGCGACTACGGCATCGACGGCTTCCGGGCCGATACCGTGAAGCACGTGGAGCCTGAGGCCTGGGTGGCCCTGAAGGCCGAAGGCCTGAAGGCCTTGGCAGAGTTCAAGGCCAAGAACCCCACCCGCAAGGTGGATGACGCGCCCTTCTGGATGGTGGGCGAGTACTGGGGCGTGGGCCCCACGCGGAGCAAGCTGATCGATTCCGGCTTCGACGCCATGATCAACTTCGACTTCCAGCAGCAGGAGGAGGGTTTCACCAAGCCCGAGAAGCTCTTCCGCAGCTATGCCCAGGCCCAGGCCGGCAAGTCCGTGCACATGCTGAACTACATCTCCTCCCACGACACCGAGCTGCTGGACCGCAGTCACCTCATTGAGGCTGGCGCCGCCCTCCTGCTGGCTCCCGGCGGCGTGCAGATCTTCTACGGTGACGAGACCGCCCGCCCCGAAGGCATCGCACCTCGCACGGACAAGCAGCAGGCCACCCGTTCGGATATGAACTGGTCCAGCCCCAACACCAAGGTTCTGGAGCACTGGCGGAAGCTGGGCACCTTCCGGTCCCGTCACCGGGCCCTGGCCAATGGCGAGCACAAGCAACTGAGCGAGGCCCCCTACACCTTCAGCCGCATCGAACCCGTCAGTGGTGACCGGGTGGTTGTGGCCATGGGCGCCAAGGGCCCCGTGAACCTCACCGTCGCCGGCGCCTTTGCCGACGGGGAGACCCTCCAGGACGCCTACACCGGCCGCTCTGCCACCGTGGCGGCCGGGAAGGTCAGCCTCCAGGCCGATGGCTACGTCCTCCTAGAGCGCATCAAACCCTAGTTTCGAGATCATTTTCAAACTCCCCGTTCTACAGGAATGGGGAGCAGTGCCCACGACGAAGGAGCCTCCATGTCCACCAAGAAACTGCCCAAGGTCGCGTATTTCTGCATGGAATACGCCCTCGACAGCCCCTTCAAGATCTACGCGGGGGGCCTCGGCATTCTCGCCGGAGACTACCTCAAGGGTGTGAAGGACCACAGCTACCCCCTGGTGGGCATCGGCATCCGCTGGAAGCAGGGCTACGGCGAACAGATGGTGGATGCCGGGACCGGCAAGGTCTATGACGCCTACAAGAGCGGCGACCACGAGTTCCTTGAGGATACGGGCGTCCTGGTGGAGATCGAGATCAAGGGCAAGCCCGTGAAGATCAAGGTCTGGCGCGTGAATTCCTTTGGCGTGGACTCTCTCTACCTGCTGGACACGGATATCCAAGAGAATGACGGCGAATCTCGGTGGATTACTGGGCAGCTCTACGGCTGGTTCGGTGAGGAGCGGGTGGCGCAGGAGATGGTGCTGGGCATTGGCGGCGTCCGGGCCCTGCAGGCCCTGCGCATCAAGCCAGATGTCTATCACTTCAACGAAGGACACGCGCTCTTTGCGGGCTTCGAATTGATCCACCAGCGCATGGCCAAGGGCGCCACCTTCGAGGCCGCCTGGGCCAAGACCCGGGAGGAGGTGGTCTTCACCACCCACACGCCCATCGTGCAGGGCAATGAGTCTCACCCCATCGACCGCTTCATGTATCTCGGCGCCAACCTGGGCCTGACCAAGGCCCAGCTCAAACAGCTGGGCGGCAGCCCCTTCAATATGACGGTGGGCGCCCTTCGGTTGTCCCGCATCTCCAACGCCGTGGCGGACCTGCACCGGGTCACCTCCAACAAGATGTGGAAGAACATCTCAGGACGCAGTGAGATCATCGGCATCACCAACGCCATCCACCTCCCCACATGGGTGGACCCGCGCATGCTGGATCTGGGCGCGGTCTGTGCCGGTTCCAAGAAGGCCAAGGACGCGCTCTGGAAGGCGCACATGGACAACAAGAAGAAGCTCATCCAGTTCGTGGAGGGCCGTACGGGCGTGAAGCTGGATGCAGACAAGCTGCTCATCGGCTTCTCCCGCCGGGCCGCCCCCTACAAGCGCTCCAACTTCATCTTCACGGACCGCAAGTTCATCGAGCCCCTCCTCAAGAGCGGCAAGTTGCAGATCGTGTTCTCCGGCAAGGCCCACCCGTTGGATGACAACGGCAAGAAGATCGTCGAAAACATTCTCGACATGACCAAGCGGTACCCGAACAGCGTCGTGTTCCTGGAGAATTACGACATGGAGATTGGACGCATGCTCACCCGGGGTTCTGACGTGTGGCTCAACAATCCGCGCCGTCCCAAGGAGGCCTCTGGCACTTCCGGCATGAAGGCCGCGATGAACGGATCTCTGAACCTGTCAATCCTGGACGGCTGGTGGCCCGAGGCCTGTAATCACGGTGTGAATGGTTGGCAGTTCGGCGACGGCTTCGAAAGTGAGGATGAAGCGGTCCTCGACAAGCACGACTTCAAGGCCTTCAAGAAGGTGCTGGCGGAGGAAGTGCTGCCCACCTACTACGACCGCCACGAGGCCTGGGTGGACATGATGGTGGAATCCATCCGCAGCACCCGGGAGGCCTTCGGCGTCCAGCGCATGCTGGAGGAGTACTACACCCGGATGTACAAGCGCAGCGCCCGGTAATCACCCCGCTGTGAATCGACCTACCAAGGAGGTGCGCATGTCCCGATTTACAATTTTTGCCCTGAGCGCAGGCATGTTGGCCCTCCTTGGCTGTGGTGGTGGAGGGGGCAGCAGCAGCTCCACTCCCACGCCTCCCGCCGTCAACATCGACACCGACGCCAACTCGACCCCACCGGCAGACCCCGCGTATTTCAAGGTGCCCAGCACGGCCTTGGGCGCTCTGGTCAGCGGCGCCAATGTGACCTTCAACTACTGGAACCCCAACGCCAGTTCCGTCACGGTGAACCTGTATTCGGCCTGGAGCGATTCGCTGAGCGCCCCTGCCGGCACCCTCGCCATGACCCGCGGCAGTGGTGGCGTCTGGAGCACGGGCTCGGTGGCCCTGCCCAGCCAGAATTTCTACGTCTACAAAGTGGGTGGCGAATTCGTCCTGGATCCCTACGCCAAGTCCATGGCCCAGTGGGTTCACGCCAACGGCGCCACCATCAGCGGCGACACCATCGGCAAGGGGGCCATCGTCAACCCCGCGAGCACCGGGCCAGACAGCGGGTGGACCGCCTATGCGGGTAGCTCCTACTACTTCGATGGCTCAGCCATGAAGGATGCCAGCGGCGCCGCGAGCCCCTATGCCTTCAGTGGCAACCGGGATGCCATCGTTTACGAGGCTGGCGTACGGGACCTCACCGTGGATTCAGCATTGACCGGCTTTGCCTCCGGCCACACTTGGGGCACCTACAAGGGCCTGGTGGACCTGCTGCCCCACATCCAGAAGCTCGGCGTCACTCACGTGCAACTGCTCTGCCCCCTCGAAAACTACACCTACGACCAGACCAAGATCGGCACCCGGGAACTGGATGTGCGGATCACCTCCGGGGCCAACTACAACTGGGGCTACGATCCCCAGAACTACTTCACCCCCACGGGCATGTACTCCGCCTCGCCAACGAGCCCAACGGCCCGGATCAATGAGCTAAAGACCCTCGTCAACGAGATCCACAAGCAGGGCATGGGCGTCATCCTGGACGTGGTCTACAACCACACGGCCAATAACGCAGTGCTGGGGGACTCGGGCCTCCAGTCCTACCTCTATCGCAGCACCAGCAACAACGGCGCCGGCAGCCGCGATGTGAAGTCCGAGGCCAAGATGGTCCGCAAGCTCATCATGGACTCCATCGTCCACTGGGTGAGTGAGTACAAGGTGGATGGCTTCCGCTTCGACCTCATGGGGGTTCTGGACACCCAGACGGTCAAGGACGCCTATGCCGCGGCTGCGGCCCTCAACCCCAAGGTGGTCTTCCTGGGCGAAGGCTGGAATGGCTTCTACAGCGGTGGTGCCACGGACTACAACGGCGATCCCATCGCGGGCGCGGACCAGAGCGCCTCAGCCCAGTTCAAGGGGCTCAACGTGGCCATGTTCTCGGACAGTTACCGGCAGATCTTCAAGAACGGCTATCCCAACGACGGGGCACCGGCCTTCCTGACTGGCTCCGCCCAGAATCCTGCCAACCTGTTCGCCAACATCGCCGGACTGCCCACCAACACCAGCCCCACCTTCGCCCCCGGCTCTACCAACAACGTCGTGAGCTACCTCACCTGCCACGACAACCTCTGCCTCTATGATGTGCTGGCCATGGCCACCAACGCCACCAAGACAGCCTACGATGACGGGGTCATCCTGAAGCGGGCTCAGGTGGGCTATGCGGTGCTGCTGACTTCCCAGGGACTGGCCTTCATCCACGCGGGTGACGAGATGTTCCGCACCAAGGAGACGACCGGCGGCTACGCCAATACCAAGTCCAACAACATCCGCTCCTTCGTGGACAACTCCTACAACGCCTCGGATGCCATCAACATGGTGAAGTGGGCCAATGTCTACTCCAGCGACCCCATCAGTGGCCACTTCACGAACTACGCTACCACCAGCAATGGCTACCTGCTGTACAGCTACGTGCAGGGCCTCACGGCCATCCGCAAGAGTACCGATGCGTTCCGGTTGCCGGACGCTAACCGCGCCGCCAACCTCACGGCCATCCCGCCTGTAGGCGTGGGCACCACCACGCTGGCTTTCGGCTACAAGGCCGTGGCCACGAATCTCACCGCCTACTATGTCTTCCACAATGCCGATGCTACGGCCAAGACCTTCACTGCGGATGTGGACCTGGGTGGTGCGGCGCTACTGGCTGATGGCGCCAAGGCGGGCCTCACCTCCATCGCGTCCCCCACAGGTGTGTCCGTGATCGGCACCGCCGTGACCCTGCAACCTTTCACCTCTGCGATCCTGCGCAAGCCCTGAACAGAACCCCTATTTCAGGTCCGTAAAGCTGGCTTGGACCTTCACATGGCCGGGAAAGCCTGGCAGCGGTGCCGTGCTGAGCACGGTGGCCTTGCCTTCGAAGAAGTAGGGCCGCAGGAGAGCCTTGGCACTGGGTGGGGCGAAGTAGAGGGTGGCTGGCTCACCGTGCAGGGCCTGAGCCGTAAGGTAGCCCACCAGTGCGTGCTCGGCGGAGTGGTAGCCACTCTTCCATTGGTGGATCTTGGGGCCCTGGTAGGGCTCGAAGTCGGGACCACCGGCCCCGCCCCAGACCTCGTGGCCCACGGGGTCCACCATGCGCCGGAACCAGAAGTCTGCGGTGCGCCCAAGGGGCGCGGCTTTGGCTGGATCTCGCAGCGCCAGAGTTGCGCTGAGCTGATCCAGCTCCGCATAGATCCACCACTCCTTGCCTGAGTCCACACTGCCATCGGGGCGCAGGCGCGAACCCCATGTGCCCGAGTCCGGCAGGTAGGCCTGCTTCAGTACCGCGGCGGCGCCGGTGGTGGCCAGGTCCACCAAGGCCTGGTCTTTGGTGAGGAGGCCGATGCGTTCCAGCATCCAGTAGGCCTTGGCCGTGTGCCCGAAGTCCACGTGCCGAGCGCCCAGGCGCTTTTGCTTGGCGTCGTGGATGGTGCCCCAGAATAGGTGCCGGTCCGCCTCGTGATAGTCCTTCACCATCACCTCAGCCAGAAGCTGCAGGTCCACGGTCCACGCCTTGCGCGCGCGGGGTGGCAGGATGGGGGTCAACAGCAGCAGGTAGGCGTTGACCTGGTCCAGTTGGGCCACCAGTTCCTGACGCTGCTCTTCGTGATCGGCGTTTTCCTTCACGACCCAACGCAGGCCCTTCCAGGCCGGGTTCCAGTATTGGGAGAAGATGTGCTGCTTCAGCTTCTGGATGTCGCGCAGCACCGTTTCATCCCGGGTGAGGTAGTAGTACATCGCCAGACCCAACTCCGCATACGCCAGGTCCTGGCTGCTGCGGGCCAGCAGCTCGGGTTTGGGCAGTCCCTTTTCCCAGTAGGAGACGGCGCTGCCCGTACTGGGGTCGATGCCCTTCGTGCGGATGAAGGTCGCACCAGCCCGGGCCAATTCCAACATGCGGGGATCTCCCGTGAGGTGGTAGGCCACGCAGTAGAAGTAGGTCTGGCGGGACTTCATGCGCACATAGTCCCGGCCGAACTCCGCCTTGATCCAGCCAGGGCCGTCGGCAAGCTCCTCCGGGGGCTTGGCCCAGTCCACCGCCCGTCCGTCATTGCCCCGGAAGGTGGGGAAGTTGCCCTCGGGCTGGCCCCAGGCATCCGGCAAGTTCCAGAAGGGGAGCAGATCCTCGTTGAAGTGCCGCAGCCAGCGCGCCCCCGTGGGCAGTTCCGTCGCAGCGGTGGACACTGTCAGGCTCTGAGCCTGGGCTGGAAGCCCCATCGTCACCAGAGCCAGAGCTGACAGCAGCAGGAAGGGCTTGAACATGCGCGACTCCGAGAGTGATCTCAGCATATCGAGGAACACCCGAGAAAAGACTCAACCGCAGAGGACGCAGGGGGCGCAGAGAAACACCTTCTTTTCTCTGCGCCCCCTGCGTCCTCTGCGGTTAATCAGAGGCTGGGATTGCCGTTCTACTTCGAAATGACCCGCACCATCTCCAGTACCTTGCTGGAGTAGCCCCACTCATTGTCGTACCAGGACACCACCTTCACGAAGGTGCCGTCCAGGGCCATGCCAGCTTCGGCATCGAAGACCGATGTGCAGCTCTCGCCCCGGAAATCCGTGGAGACCACCTTCTGGTCCGTGTAGCCCAGCACGCCCTTCATGGGGCCCTCGGAGGCGGCCTTCATGGCGGCACAGATGGCCTCGTAGGTGGTTTCCTTGTTGAGCTCCACCGTGAGGTCCACCACGGAGACATCCGAGGTTGGCACCCGGAAGGCCATGCCTGTGAGCTTCTTGTTTAGGGCGGGGATGACCTTGCCCACGGCCTTGGCCGCGCCGGTGCTGCTGGGGATGATGTTCTCCAGGATGCCCCGCCCGCCGCGCCAATCCTTGTTGCTAGGGCCGTCCACGGTCTTCTGTGTGGCCGTGGCCGCGTGCACCGTGGTCATGAGGCCGCGCTTGATGCCAAAGGCGTCGTTGAGAACCTTGGCCACGGGGGCCAGGCAGTTGGTGGTGCAGGAGGCATTGGAGATGATGGTCTGGCCCGCATACTCCTTGTCGTTCACGCCGAAGACGAACATGGGCGTGTCGTCCTTGCTGGGGGCGCTCTGGATCACCTTCTTGGCTCCGGCGGCGATGTGCTTCTGGCAGGTCTCCTGGGTGAGGAAGAGGCCTGTGCACTCAATGACCACGTCGGCGCCCACCTCGTTCCACTTCAGTTCAGCGGGATCCTTGACCTGGGTCAGGCGGATCTTCTTGCCGTTCACGATCAGGGTGTTGCCCTCCACGGCGATGGTGCCCTTGAAGCGGCCGTGCACGGAATCGAACTGGAGCATGTAGGCCAGGTAATCCGGCTCCAGCAGATCGTTGATGCCCACGATCTCGATGTCCGCGAAGTTCTGGACGGCGGCGCGGAACACCATGCGCCCAATGCGGCCGAAGCCGTTGATGCCTACTTTGATCGTCATATGCCTTCTCCTGAGAGGTGGGTGCCTGGTTTGGGAGTGCCTAGCGGACGGAAGCAGCGGGGCGTGGAAGCGCCGCAGCCTGACGGGCAAGGTCTATGATGGCCTTCCAGTCGCCTATGTCCAGTAGGGCCTTGGGGGTGAGCCACGAGCCCCCCACGCAGGCCACGTTGGGCAGGGCCAGATAGCCCGGGGCATTCTGGAGGCTGATGCCCCCGGTGGGGCAGAAGCGCAGCTTGTTGAAGGGGCCCGCCAGGGCCTTCAACATGCCCACGCCCCCGGCCTGCTCCGCTGGAAACAACTTCAGGTGCCTGAACCCGGCCTCCATGGCCGTCATGACCTCGGTGGCGGTCATGACCCCGGGCAGCAGGGGCAGCTGGCTGGTGGTGGCGGCCTCGAGTAGAGAGGCGGTGAGGCCCGGACTCACGGCGAAGACTGCGCCCGCATCGGCCACCTGGCGCAGGGCCTCGGGCGTGGTGACGGTGCCGGCTCCCACGTGGGCGCCGGGGAAGGCGCGGGCGATGAGGCGGATGGCCTCCAGGGCCACAGGGGTCCGCAGCGTGATCTCCAGGCTGTTGAGGCCCCCGGTGAGCAGGGCCTCCGCCAGGGGCAGCGCCTGATCCAGACGCTCGATGGCGATGACGGGCATCACCGGCGAGGCGGCGAGGATGCGCTGGAGGGTCTGGTCGAGGCTGGGGTTCATGACTGACTCCGATCGAAGCTGGCGCCGAAGGAGGTGCCTCCGGCCTCGGCTTCCGTGGCGTGGGCCCGGAACAGGCCGAAGAGCTCCCGGCCCGAGCCCCGTTCGGAGCCCTTGTCGGGGGGTGGGGCCGAGGGGCGCAGGGCCCATTGGGCTGGGTCTACCCTGATGTTCAAGAAGCCGCTCTCCGCGTCCAGTTCGATGAGATCCCCGTCCTGCACTTTGGCCAGGGGGCCGCCCGCGAGGGCTTCCGGCGAGACGTGGATGGCGGCGGGCACCTTGCCCGAGGCCCCGGACATGCGGCCGTCCGTGACCAGGGCCACGTGGCAGCCACGGTCCTGGAGGTTCGCCAAGGGAGGTGTGAGCTGGTGCAGTTCGGGCATGCCGTTGGCACGGGGACCTTGAAAGCGCACCACGGCCACAAAGTCCCCGTCCAGGCTCCCGGCCTTGTAGGCGGCCTGCAGGGCCTCCTGGCTGTCGAAAACCCGCGCTGGGGCCAGGATGTGGTGGTGCTCGGGCTTCACGGCCGAGACCTTGATGACCGCACGGCCCAGGTTGCCCTGGAGCAGGCGGAGGCCACCATTCGGCGAGAAGGGCCGGGCGGCGGGGCGCAGGACCGCCTCATCGCCACTGGCGGCGGGAACCTCGGTCCAGATCAGCCCCGCTGGGCCGAGGCTGGGCGCCTGGGTGTAGGGCTGGAGGCCCGGGCCCGCCACGGTCTGCACATCACCATTGAGGAGCCCGGCGCCCAGCAGCTCGCGGATCAGGAAGCTGGTGCCACCGGCCTCATGGAAGGCGTTCACATCAGCCGGGCCGTTGGGATAGACCCGGGCCAGGAGGGGCACACAGGCCGAGAGTTCGTCGAAGTCGGTCCAGTCGATGTGGATGCCCGCGGCCCGGGCGATGGCCACCAGGTGCAGCGTGTGGTTGGTGGAGCCCCCCGTGGCCAGCAGGCCCACGATGCCGTTCACCACGGCCCGCTCGTCGATGACCAGGCCCAGGGGCGTGTAGTCGGCTCGGCCCTCGCCCAGCTGGGTCAGACGGGTGGCTGCGTGGCGCGTGAGGGCCTCTCGCAGGGGGCTCCCCGAGGGCACAAAGGCCGCGCCGGGCAAGTGCAGGCCCATGACTTCCATGAGCATCTGGTTGCTGTTGGCTGTGCCGTAGAAAGTGCAGGTGCCCGGCGCCGAGTAGGACCGAGCCTCGGCCTCCAACAGTTCTGCGCGGTCAGCCAGGCCCGCGGCGGCCCGCTGGCGCACCTGGGCCTTTTCGGTGTTGGAAATGCCGCTGACCATGGGCCCGCCCGGCACGAAGATCACCGGCAGGTGCCCGAACTGCAGCGCCCCGATGAGGAGGCCCGGCACGATCTTGTCGCAGACGCCCAGGCAGAGGGCCCCGTCAAAGACGTTGTGGGAGAGGGCCACGGCCGTGGCCATGGCGATGACGTCCCGGGAGAACAGGGACAACTCCATGCCCGGCTGGCCCTGGGTGATGCCGTCGCACATGGCGGGCACGCCCCCGGCCACTTGGGCCGTGGCCCCCTCGTCGCGGGCGGCTTCCTTGATCCAGGCGGGGAAGGCGGCCAGCGGCTGATGCGCTGAGAGCATGTCGTTGTAGGCCGTCACGATGCCCAGGTTGGGACTGTGCCCCTCCCGCAGTGCAGGCTTATCCGTGCCCGCGGCGGCGAAGGTGTGGGCCAGGTTCGCACAGGAGACATCACAGCGATGCGGCTTGGTGGAGGCGGCTTCGCGGATCTGGGCCAGGTAGGACTCGCGACTGGCGCGGCTGCGCTGGCGGATCCGCTCCGTGATGGCGGCCACTTGGGGATGCAGGGCCATGGGCTTCCTTCCTTCCCGGTCAGGCCGGAACGTAACAATATTACATTGTGTAAGCGGTTCCAATCTCAAATAATGTAGTATTCCTACGTATGGAGCCCCGCATGAAGAGCCTGCCCGATGTTGATATGGTGCTGTTCGGCGGGACCGGGGACCTGGCCATGCGGAAGTTGTTGCCGGCCCTCTATCAGCAGGTGAAGACGGGCACCCTGAGTACTGCCTCGCGCATCTTGGCCGCAGCGCGGAAGCCGTTGGATCGCGCCGGATTCCTGGCCCTGGCCGAGGCCACCTGCCGTCCCTTTCTGGGGGACGCTTTTGATGCGGAGACCTGGGCTGCGTTCGCGGAACGGGTCCACTACTTCCCCATGGATGCAGTTCAGGCGGAGAGCTACGGGCCCCTGGCCGAGGCCCTGGGGCAGCACCCGGAGCGGGTCCGGGTCTTCTACTATTCCACCTCGCCGGACTTCTTCGCGGCCATGTCCGCCAACCTGGGCGCGGCCGGCCTCATCACGACCCAGTCCCGGGTGGTGGTGGAGAAGCCCCTGGGCCACGACCTCCATTCGTCGCGCGAGATCAACGACGCCGTGGGGCAGCACTTCACGGAACGCCAGATCTTCCGCATCGACCACTACCTGGGCAAGGAGCCCGTCCAGAACCTGCTGGCCCTGCGTTTCGGCAACGTGCTGTTTGAGCCCCTGTGGCGGCGCGAGTGGGTGCAGGACGTGCAGATCACCGTGGCCGAGCAGTTGGGTGTGGAGGGCCGGGGCGACTTCTATGAGGGCACTGGAGCACTGCGGGACATGCTGCAGAACCACCTGCTCCAGCTGCTCTGCATTGTGGCCATGGAGCCTCCCACCAGCAGCGACCCCGATGCCGTGCGCGACGAGAAGCTGAAAGTGCTGCGCTCCCTCAAGCCCTTCCGCCCCCAGGACGTGGCCACCAAGACCGTGCGGGGCCAGTACAAGGCCGGGGCCGTGGCCAGCCAGCCCGTCATTGGCTACGCCGAGGAGGCGGGCGTGGCGCCGGACAGCCGCACGGAGACCTTTGTGGCTGTGAAGGCGGAGATCGACACCTGGCGCTGGGCTGGTGTGCCCTTCTTCCTGCGCTCGGGCAAGCGCATGCCCGAGAAGCTGGCGGAGATCGTCGTCAACTTCCGCCCGGTGCCCCATCCCATTTTTGGTGAGGCCCACCACACCAACCGCGCGAACCGCCTGATCATCCGCATGCAGCCCGACGAGAGCATGCGCCTCTATCTGGAGGCCAAGCAGCCCGGCGATGCCATGGCCCTGCACCCGGTGAATCTGAACCTGGACTTCGCCGAGTCCTTCAAGGCCCGCCGCCTGGAGGCCTACGAGCGCCTGTTGCTGGACGCCATGCGCGGCAAACTGACTCTCTTCGTGCGCCGGGACGAGCAGGAGGCCGCCTGGCGTTGGGTGGAGCCCATCCTCGACAGCTGGGCCGCCAACGAGGACCGGCCCAAGTTCTACACCGCCGGCAGCTGGGGCCCCGCGGCCTCCAGCGCACTCCTGTCCAGGGACGGTCTGGCCTGGAATGAGGAGGACTGACTTGCCCTCGCTTCGAGAGTGTACGGATACCCCCAAGCTCACGGCGGCCCTGACGCAGCACGTGGCTAAGCGCCTTAAGGAGGATCTGGCCCGGCAGGAGCAGGCGGTGCTGGTGGTGTCGGGCGGGCGCAGCCCGGTGGCCCTCTTCCAGGCTCTGGCGACGCAGTCCCTGGTCTGGAGCCGCGTGGTGATCACCCTCACGGACGAGCGCTGGGTGCCGCCAGATCACGCCGACAGCAATGAGGCCTTGGTCCGTACCCACCTCCTGAAGCAGCGGGCGGCCATGGCCTCCTTCCTGCCCTTTTGGACTGGCGACTCTACCCCGGAATCTGCCGCGCCAAGCCTCTGCGCCAGCCTCCTAGAGCTGCCAAGTCCCTTCAGCACCCTGGTCCTGGGTATGGGCGAGGACGGCCACATGGCCTCGCTGTTCCCAGGCTCCGCCGAGCTGGCCGCGGGCCTCATTACCCCGGACCCGGTGCTGGCGGTGAACCCCGCCTATGCGCCCCACGCCCGCATGAGCCTCTCGCTGAATCGCATTCTCCAGAGCCGCGACATCGTGCTCATGATCTCCGGGGCCGCCAAGCGCCAAGTGCTGGAAGAGGCCTTGGGTGAGGGGCCTGTGGAAGACCTCCCGGTGCGGGCCATCCTGCGGCAATCCGCGGTGCCGGTCTCCATCTACTGGGCGCCCTGATGTCGTTACTGAGCCGTATCCAGGCCCTCCTCCCGGAGCTTCCGCCCTCAGAAAAAAAGGTGGCGGAACTGGTTCTCCAGCGCCCGGTAGAAGTGGTGTCGGCGCCGATCTCGAAGCTGGCGCTCTGGGCGGAAGTGAGCCAGCCCACGGTGATCCGCTTCTGCCGGCGCCTCAAGTTCGCGGGCCTGCCCAGCTTCAAGCTGCGCCTGGCTGGAGACCTGGGATCGGGCATCCCCTTCGTCCATGCCCGCCTGGTGCCCGGGGACGACCTGGCCCACCTCATCGCCAAGGTCTTCGACCACGCGGCGGCGGGCCTGTCCCGAGGCCGCGGGGCCCTGGCGCCGACCGTGGTGGCCCATGCCGTGGAGGCCCTGCATGGGGCCAGCCGCATCGAGTGCTACGGCCTGGGCAACTCCGGCGTCACGGCCCAGGACGCTCAGATGAAGCTGTTCCGCCTTGGTACGGCCACGGTGGCCTGCGTGGATCCGCAGATGCAGCGGGTCGCCGCCGCCCTGCTTCCCCCGGGTTCCGTGGTGCTGGTCATCTCCAGTTCGGGTCGTACCAAGGCCCTGTTGGAAGTGGTGGCGCTGGCCAAGCGCAGCGGGGCCACCATCCTGGCCCTGACCCGTTCCGACAGCCCCCTGGCCAAGGCCGCGGATCTCGTGCTACCCGCGGATGTGCAGGAGGATCCGGAGGTCTACGCGCCGATGGTGTCCCGCCTCCTGCACCTCACCATCATCGACGTGCTCACGGTGGCCCTGGCCCTGCGGAAGGGCCCCGAGGCCATCACCCGCATGGAAACCGCCAAGGCGGCGCTGAAGGGGACGCGGGAGCCGGGTTAGACCTCGTACGGGGATTCCCCCCGCGCCCACTCGCGGCTTAAAAAATGGTTCTTCCGGGATTTGAGGGGTAGATAGACAGGGCAACGGCAGTCTCTGATTCACTTGGATTTGCGAAGAAACAAGTGGAGAGGAGGCTGCCGTTGCTGACTAAGGAGTCTATGGCCCGAGTGGGGGCTTGGGAAGGGT
>CAIWKE010000019.1 GCA_903913215.1 uncultured Holophagaceae bacterium | reverse complement strand
TCCCAAGCCCCCACTCGGGCCATAGACTCCTTAGTCAGCAACGGCAGCCTCCTCTCCACTTGTTTCTTCGCAAATCCAAGTGAATCAGAGACTGCCGTTGCCCTGTCTATCTACCCCTCAAATCCCGGAAGAACCTTTTTTAAGCTATTAGTTGGCAAAACCTGAGCAGGAACGCCTCGACAATTACCGATCGTTACAAGGGGAAAATCAACACACATGTTCTTTCATTCCAACCAGCCTTGAAATACAAGGGCTCCCGCCGAGGTGGGGGCGGATTCACACCACTGGCTCGTGATTCAGGGTCGCTCTGGTGTCCGAAACCGGAAGAGCAGAAAGCCAGCCCCCAGGCAGATGGGGAAGCAGGCCAGCCACACGGCCTGGGGCCCGAGCTTGGCGTAGCCCAAAACCCCCAGCCAGGGGCCCAGGGCCAGGGCTGCGGCGAAGCAGAGAGAGAGCAGGCCCATGTATTCGCCCCGTCGGTCCGGTGGCGCCAGCGTGGCCACGGCATCGCTCATGGCGGGGAAGAGGATCATTTCGCCGAAGGTCCAGATCACCGTGGTCACGATCAACAGCACCTGTCCCCTGGCGAAGGCCGTGAGTCCAAAACCAAGCGCCAGACAGGCAGCCCCCAGGAAGATCTGGCGGCCATGGGGCCAGCGGGCCAGGGCCAGGTTGAGGGCCACTTCCAGCGCCACGATGACCAGGGTGTTCACCGTGAAGAGCAGGCCATAAAACCGGCTGCCGAGGCCCAGATCCTGCACTACCCAGAGGGGCAGTGTGCCCTCGATCTGGAAGAACACCATGAGCAGCGGGATGAAGGGCAGCAGCAGGAAGGCCAGGTGGCGGTCCCGCCAGGGGCTCTGGCCGGGCTGGTGATCATGCGGCAGTTCGGCCCGGGGCCGGGCCTTCAGCAGCAGGGTCAGCACCAGGGCCCCAAGGAGGGTGCTGAGACCGTCGGTCCAGAACACCCAGCGGTAGCTGTGGTGGGCGATGAAGCCCCCCATGGCGGGGCCGACGGCCATGCCGAGGTTGGCCGAGAGGCGATGCAGGGCGAAGACCGCCTTGCGCTTTTCTGGTGTGGCCAGGCCCGTCATGAGGGCCATGGCGCTGGGCCAGAAGGCCTGGGTGAGGCCCGCCCAGAGGAAGATCAGCCCGAAGAGTAGGGGCCGAGCGGTGGCGAAGGGCAGGAGGAGCAGCAGTGCCCCTGAGCACCAGAGGCTGGCCTTTAGCACCTGGGCGTGGCCCAGGCGGTCTGCCAGGCGGCCCGAGAAGGGCCCCGCCACCAGGGCGCCGGCCCCGTAGACCATCATACCGAAGGCCGCCTGCTCCGGCGTCCAGTGCCGAGCCTGGGTGAGATAGAGCACCAGGAAGGGCAGGGCCATGGTGCCCAGGCGGTTCACCAGGGTGCTGGCGCATACCAGCCACACCTCGCGGGGGAGGCCTCCCAGGCCCTTCCAGGGGTTCATCTGGCGGCGCCGGTCTTGGCGTGCGCACTGCGGCACCACTCGCTCCAGCTGCCCACGTAGAGGGCCGCGCCGGGCAGACCCGCCACCTCCAGGGCCAGCAGGGTGTGGCAGGCGGTGACGCCGCTGCCACAGTGGACCGTCAGGTGCTCCGGTCCCAGGCCGCCCAGCAGGCTTGCGTACTGGGCCCGCAGGGTCTCCGGGGACTTGAAGCGGCCTTCGGGCCTGAGGTTCTCCTTCCAGTCCAGGTTCAGGGAGCCGGGGATGTGGCCGGCCACGGGATCAAAGGGCTCCGTGTCACCGCGCCAGCGCTCTGCGGAGCGCACATCCAGCAGTCGGCGCAGGGGATCCTGGCGCAGCGCTTCCACCGCGTCCGCATCCACCGTGGGCCGTTGCCAGGCGCTGACTGGATAGGGGGGCTCCGGCGCGGGGGTCAGGACCGCCTCGACGAGACCCAGCCCTTCGGCCAGGGCGGCGGCCAGGCCCCCATCCAGAACCCGCACGGGCCCGTGGCCCACGGCCTTCAGCATCCACCAGAGGCGGGCAGCGGCGTTGCCCCCGCCGCTGGCATCGTAGACCACCACCTCCGTGGTGGGGCCGATGCCCCAGGCCCCCAGTTGGGTGGCGAAGCGGGCTGGGGACGGCAGGGGGTGGCGTCCGCCCTGGGCTGGGTCATGGCCCGGATCCTGGGCGGTGCTGAGGTGGCTTTCCAGCCCCGCGTGCAGGGCGCCCGGCAGGTGGCCCCGGGCAAAGTCGGCATGGACTGGACGGGCATCCAGGAGGCGGACCTGGGAAAGGCGGGGGCGGAGCTCAGAGGCAGTGATCAGGGGCATGCCCCCAGTATGAAGCGTCCCGGTGCGGCAGTAATCTAAACCCTCTCACCGGAGCCTCCATGTCTGAAACCTACCAACCCGAGTCCCGCTGGCGTCTGGGTGTGGCTGCCCTGCTGGTGGGCGGTGGGCTCTTGCTCGGGGGCTTCGCCGTCCTGCGGGGCCTCTTTGGCGGCAGCTCCGAGGGCGCCTCCAAGGGCGCGGATGTGAGCCAAGTGGCCTTCCTGGACGCGGCGGGCCAGCGCCACACCCTGGCGGAATACCGCGGCAAGGTGGTGCTGGTGGATGTCTGGGCCACCTGGTGCCCGCCCTGCCGCGAGTCCCTGCCTGAGGTGGCAGAGCTGCAGAAAGCCAGTGGGGAGGCCTACGCGGTGCTCCCCATTTCTGTGGATCGTGGCGGCTGGGGGGATGTGAAGCCCTTCCTGAGCCAGAATCCCCAGCTCGGGCTGAAGGCCTTCCTGCCAGACGGGGGCAAGGCCCTGGATCCTTTCGGCGAGATCAGCGGCATCCCCACCACCCTCCTCGTAGACCGCCGGGGCCGCCTCATCCGCCGCTGGTCCGGCTATGCCGGAGGCCGAGCCAGGCAGGCCCTCGACGAGGCCCTGAAGGGGCGCTGAGCGTGGTCCCGCCCCAAGCCTGGCGCCCCTGGGCCATGGGGCTGGTCTCGCTGGGGGCCCTGCTCTTCGGCCCACTCCTGCTCCTGCCCACCCCGCTGCGTCCCGTGGCCATCGCCTGGGTGCTCCTGCTCGCCCTGGCGACCTGGTATTTCCTGGCGGCTGCGGTGATCGGGGCCATGGCCGGGGCCTCCACCCCCGCCCTGGCCTTCCTGGAACGCTGGCTCCGGGGCTGGGTGGCCCGTTTCGCCCCGGACCCTGAGGCCCTCTGGCTCCACTGGGCCAGCCGGGCCCACCATCCGGCCCTGGGCCGCCGCTACCTGGATCGGGCCCTGGCCCTGGGCGGGCGGGAAGCCCAGTTCCAGGAAGCGCTGGTCTTTCTGGAGGGGGGCTACGGTCCCGGGGGCCAAAGCGCCGGGGTCGAACACCTTCGTCGGGCGGCCCAGCGGGGCCACGCCGAAGCCGCCTTCCGGCTGGCGGAGGCCCTTCGCACGGGGCTTGGCTACGTCGTGGCAGAGCCTGGCGAAGCCCTGGTCTGGTACAGCCGTGCCGCCAGCCTGGGCTTCGGGCCCGCCGCCGACTGGCTGGCCCGGGCCCACGCGGATGGCGATGGGGTTGAGGCTGATCCGACCAAGGCTCAGGCCTGGCAGGCTCGGGCGGAGCAGCTCCGCCCCTGGCCGCCACTGTCCCGGAACCTCCTGCGACACGATGCGTCGGGCTCGGATCCCCTGGTGCGGCTGAGCGGCGAGGTCATGGCTGGGATGGAGCAGGCCGCGGACCGGGCGCTGGTCCACCGGGCCGGGCGCTGGGGACTCTTTCTGGTTCTCGCGCTGCTCCTGGGGGCGGGGCTGTACTTGGTCGGAAGCCTGTTCTGGGCGGGTTCCTCGGGGCTCCACCACCTGCCCCTGATCATGCTGGTGCCCCCCGGGGCGATGCTGGTCTGGCTGGCAGTTTCCCTGCGCCGGGACCGCCCCTCGACGACCCGGGACCGCCTGCGGGAGGCCGCCGAGGCCGGGGATCTGGAGGCCTGCTACCGGTTGGGTCTGGCCTATCGCCAGGGCGATGGGCAGAGGCACCGGGACAGCCTGAGCGCCGCCCTGTGGTTCCGGAAGGCCGCCGAGGGGGGCCATCGGGAGGCCATGCTCGCCCTGGCCGAAGCCTACCTGGGCGGCCACGGGGTGCTGCGGGACCGGCGCGAGGCCGCCCGCTGGGAAGCAGCCGCAGGTCGTGAATAAACTTCTCGACCGGGTAGCCCGATGACACTCTTGGGGGAGTCAATGGTCCGTGCCTGCTTGAGCCTGCTGCTGCTGCTCGCCCTGTGCGGGTGCAAGGATGATCCCCGTCGCATCGAGAACGAGAACCTGGGCTTTGCCGCCACCTTCCCGGGACCCCCCAAACTCCACCGGCACACAGAGCCTGGGCCCTACGGGGAGGTGGAGTGGTTCGACATGGCCATGAATCCCAATGGGCGCTTGGATGAGGCCTTCAGCGTGGCTGTGGGGAACCTGCCCCCCGGCGACAAGGGCGGCACGACTCCCACCCAGATCCTCCAGACCTTCCAGAACTTCCTGGGCTACCGCTTCGGACCCGTCAAGCGCACGGAGCTGCCCGAGGCCAAGGGGCCGGGCTTCCGCTACCTCGCCAAGAGCCCCACTGGTGGCGTCATCGAGGGCATCGTGGTGGTCCGCCGGGGCCGCCTCCACCACGCCCAGGCCATCGTCCGCAAGGTGGGGGATGCGCGCACCGCAGCCTTCCTGGACGACCTCGAGATCCGCACGCGGTAGCCCTTTAGGCTTGAAACGGATTGAACACCAAGGCACCAGGAAGATCACCAAGACACCAAGTTCGCCTTTGTTTTTCTTGGTACTTTGGTGTCTTGGTGGTGATCAGTTCTGCCTTTCAGCCCCGAGTATCGATTCCACGGTGTCCACGAGTTCCTGAGCCTCGACTTCGGGGTCGAGGCTGGGGTGCTGGCCGGGGACGGCGGGGCCGATGGCGAGGAAGGGGAGGCCTGCGGCTTGGGCGGCGGCGAGGTCGTGGGGTCGGTCGCCGATGTAGAGGTGGGGGCCGGGGCAGCCCCGGAGGCTCAGCTGGATCAAGCTGGTACGGCTGTGGCGGGGCAGGGAGCCCAGGCGCGGGATGGCCGGATCGATGCCCAGCACCTCGGCCTTGAAGGCCAGCAGGCCTGGGGCATTGCCCGAGACCACCCACACGGGCCGAGTGACCGCGAGCAGGTGCAGACCCGCGAGGATGCCCCGGAAGGCCACGGGAGCCTGGCCGCCGGGGCAGAAGGCCGTCCTGAACCGGGCCACGCAGGCGGCTTCATAGGCCTGATAACCGACCTCGTCCAGGGGCCGCCCGAAGCGCTGCCGGTGCAGGTCGTCCACGATCTCCCAATCCGTGGAACCGGTGCAGCGGCCAAGTTCCTCCACCGTGGGTGTTCCGCCCCAAAGGTCACCCAGGGCCTCCCGCAGGAGCACGAAGCCGGAGCTGAAGTGCCCCAGGGTTCCGTCCAGGTCGAAGCAGATCGGCACAGGGCCTCCAGGCTCCCCTTCAGGATCGCAGCACTGGCCGTGGATCGCACGGGCTGGCATTCTCAAAGGTGAAGGTGATGCCCTGATGCGCTCGACCCTGCTCCTCCTCCTGCTCATCCTGCCGGTCCAGGCCCAGGAGGGCCTCAGGTACCGAATGCAGCTTTGGATGCGGGGAGAGGCCCAGCCCCTGGAAACCCGCTTCCGCTTGGCGGCCACGGCGGGCACCCACAGCCACAACAAGGTGCAGAAGCCTCGCATGGGCGGCTGGCGCCTGGAAGCCAACCGCGGTGAGGGCACGCCCTACGCCCAGGTGATGCTGCTGGGGCGGGCCGAGCACCTGCTCTACCTGGCGGGGCCCTCGCCCCAGACCCGGGCGGAGCCCATCCTGCTCCGCTTCGGCGGCCGCAGCCTCCCGGTCTGGAGCCTGGAGATGCCGAAGGGACTGCAGGCCTCCACGGTGCTGGTGGAGGTGGCGCCCAGGCTGCTGGCCCTCTGCGATCTCAGCGCCCGCTTCGAGCAGGGGGATGTGGCCCGGGTGGAATTACACCTGGAGGGCCTGGACAGAACTGCAGGACTGGCCGCCGCCGAGGCGGGCACCAGCCTGCTCAGCACGCTCCAGGCCTGGGGGCGGGAAACCCAGGTGGACGGGCCCTTGGGCGTGACGGTCCGCTAGGACAGAGAACCGCGCTGTTTGATCGCTGTCCGAGGGTCTATTCTGGAAGCCGGGGGAAGCATGCCGTTCAGGGATGAGTGCGGGGTATTCGGGATCTGCCACCAGGTGGAAGCCTCCCGCCAGACCTACTTAGGGCTCTACGCCCTCCAGCACCGGGGCCAGGAGGCCGCGGGCATCTGTTCCGCCGATGAGGAGGGCCTGCACCTTCACAAGGCTATGGGCTATGTGGCAGACGTGTTCTCGGAATCCGTCCTGGACCACCTGCCTGGCGATGCGGCCATCGGCCACACCCGCTACTCCACCACCGGGGGCAACGTGGCCTCGGCGGCCCACCCCTTCCTCATTCACGGCCGCTTCGGCCAGGTGGCCCTCTGCCACAACGGGAACCTCACCAACACCGAGGAGCTGCGGGCCCGCCTCATCGCCGATGGCCACACCTTCACCAGCCCCTCCGATAGCGAAGTACTGCTGGCCCTCATCAACCGGGCCCAGGCGGACACCTTGGAAGGTGCCGTGGTGGCGGCCCTGCGCGAGGCCAAGGGGGCCTTCTCCCTGCTGATCCTCACGGAGGACGCCCTCATCGCCGCCCGGGATCCCCACGGCTTTCGGCCCCTGGCCCTGGGCCGCATGAACGGCACCACGGTGGTCAGCTCCGAGACCTGCGCCTTCGACCTGGTGGGTGCCACTTACATCCGCGATGTGGAAGCCGGCGAGATGATCGTGATCCCCCGCCGGGAAGGCGAGCCCAGCTCCCACTTCCCTCTGCCGCGGGTGCGGCCCCGGCCCTGCGTATTCGAGCACATCTACTTCGCCCGGCCGGACTCTCTGGTCTACGGTCAGAGCGTCATGGTGGCCCGGCGTGAAATGGGCCGCCGCCTGGCCCTGCGCCATCCCGTGGAGGCGGACCTCATCGTGCCCGTGCCCGACAGCGGCGTCAGCGCGGCCTTGGGCTACTCCGAGCAATCCGGCATCCCCTTCGATTTCGGCATCATCCGCAACCACTACGTAGGCCGGACCTTCATCGAGCCCAAGCAGACCATCCGCAGTTTTGGCGTGAAGGTGAAGCTGAACCCCGTGCGGCACCTGCTGGCGGGCAAGCGCGTGGTGCTGGTGGATGACAGCATCGTGCGGGGCACCACCAGCAAGAAAATCGTGCAGATGGTCCGCGAGGCCGGGGCCAGTGAGGTGCACATGCGCATCGCCTGCCCGCCCACCACCCACTCCTGTTTCTACGGCATCGACACCCCCAAGCGGCAGCAGCTCATCGCCTCCTACATGAGCCACACCGAGATCACCCAGTTCGTGGAGGCCGATACCTTGGGCTACCTCGACCTCAAGGACCTTGAGGGCTGCATGGGCGATCCCGATGGCCAGAGTTTCTGCTACGCCTGCTTTACGGGTGAATACCCCGTGCCGCCAGCCGAGGGTTGAGCCGGGAACGAGGGGCTGGATGCGGAAGCAGTTCCCATGCGGCCCCGTCCCCACCCCTTCCATCCTGGATACTCGTTGAATCCTTCATTCACAGGGATGGTGCCGATTTTTTTTGGGGCTGGAAGAGAATGGGTATGGTTCCTGACCGAGGGAAAGCAAAATGGCCGGGGATGGACTGGGACGGACGGGGATAGGGATCGGGCTGGTCCCATCCCCGTAAATCCCCGTCTATCCCCGGCTAATGGATTATTCCCGTGTCTTCTGTCCTTTTCCGCGTCTTCCGTGTCCAGCTCTTTCCCTTGTGTCCCTACCTCAATGTGCTTAGCTGAATCCATGTCAGCTTCCGGCCCGCCCGGCCCACCCCACGCCCGCTTCGAGGACGGCCTCCGCTTCCTGGCGACGGCGCTGGCTCTGGAACTGGACCACCGGCACAGCGGCGCCATCGTGAGCACCGCCTGCGATGCGATCAACTGCTTCATGGTGACTTTTGAGGCCGCCGCACAGCGGCATCTGCCCGATCCAGAAGGTGAGATCCGCCGTTTGCGCAGCCAGCTGGAAGCTCTGCTGACCCCCGACCAGTCCGCCGAAGCTGCCGCCCGGCACGCCATCGACGCAGCCATGCTGGCGCGGGACCAGGCGGCCCTGCTCATCCCCCGACTCAGCGAGCGGGAACCTTAGAAGTTCACCCGCGCCAGGGCCACGTTGTGGGAGACCCGGTTGCCGCCGGCGCGGGTGGTGACCGCATCGTCCTCAGGGGCCCCCGGGAAGCCACGGTCGCGCCAGAATTTCCGCAGGTCCGCCCGGAACCACACCAGGAATTCCTGGAAGGTCACCTGTCGGAGTTCTTCGGGGCTTAGCTCGCCGATGATCTCCACCATGGCCGAGGCCGAATCAGCTGGCTGCTTGAGGCCTTTCCAGGGGTGCCGGCCCCCATCCGTGTCCGCCTGCACCCTGGATACAAAGGTCGGATCCAGCCCCGGACGGGGTGTCTCTGTGGCCAGGAGACCGACGCAGAGGCACAGGCAGGCTAGGGAGACGCGCATGACCTTCGAATGTGGTGAACCAGTGAGAAGGTTCCCGCCGCTGACTCCTGCTAGCGTCTTAGTCATGTTGATCGCCCTCCTCGGCCCCACGGCCTCCGGCAAGTCCGCCCTGGGGGCGGCGGTGGCGCGGCGCCTGGGTGGGACCGTGGTGAACGGGGATCCCTACCAGGCCATGGCGGGCCTGGCCATCGGTACGGGGCAACCCAGCCTCGCGGAGCAGGACGGCCTACCCCACCTAGGCTACGGCGTGCTGCCCCTGTCGACGCGGCCCAACCCGGCCCAGTTCGGGGAGCTGGTGCGGGGCTGGTTGGGATCGGTTCCAGCCCCGGTGCTGGTGACGGGCTCGGGCCTCTACCTGCGCGGCATCTGGGACCAACTCAGCGCTCTGCCCGAGGTGGACGATGCCCTGGTGGACAAGGTCCGGCGCTGGGGCGCAGCGCTGGGCGCACCGGTGCTGCATCGCTTCCTGGGGGCCGTGGATCCTGCGCGGGCCGCGCGCCTGCACCCCAACGACACGGCCCGGGTCCAGCGGGCCCTGAGCCTGCACTTGGCCACGGGGCGCGCGCCTTCGGGCTTGCTGGAAGGACCGACCACGGGCCTGCCTGCGGGCTGGCGGGTGCTGGTGGTGACGCCGACTCGCGAGCGGCGGCGGGAGCGTGTGATGGCCCGGGTGGCCGCCCAGGTGGCCCAGGGCTGGTCCGAGGAAGTGGCGGGACTGTTGGCGGCGGGCCACGCCGACGATCTGGTGGCGTTGCGGCCTCTGGGCTACGCGGCCTGGGTGGCGGGCGGGGATCCTAAGCAGGTGGTGGCGCAGGTGGTACAAGAGACCCAGGCCTACGCCAAGCGTCAGGCCACCTGGTTCCGCAATCAGCTGCCCGGGGCCCCGACCTGGGATCCTGACACGGAGCCGCTCGAAGCGGCCTTCGCCAAGCTGGAGCTGCCATGACCATCCAGGCCTGGTATGAAGGACGCACCTCGCTGGATCTCTGGCGCGAGGGGGACGGGGCCTGGATCGGGCTGCGCTCCAGCGACGGTCTGCACCGGCTGCACAGTGACCTGCTGCTGGCGATGGATCGGCTCTTCATCGAGCTGCGCTGGGCGGGCGTGCGGCGCCTGGCCCTGGGTGGTTCTGCGTGGATGGCGGGCCGGGGGCATCACTTCTGCGCCGGGGCGGATCTGCATGAAGTGGGCGCCCTGGATCCGGTGTCCGCGGAATCCTTCTCCCGCCGGGGCCAGCGCGTGATGAACCACCTGCTCTGGCCCGGCTGGCGCAGCCTTACGGTCATTTCTGGCGTGGCCATGGGGGGTGGTTGTGACCTGGCCCTGCATGGCCAGGAGCGGTGGGCCGTGGACGCGGATCCCGTCACCGGCAAGGGTGGCCTGCGCCTGGCACACCCCGCTGCGAAGCACGGCATCCTCACGGGCTTCGGCGGCACCGTGCGCCTGCCTGAGCTGCTGGGTTCCGCCGGGGCCGATCGGCTCTTCCGGGGCTTCGAGACCTGGGATGCAGAGACAGCCCTGGAGGCCGACGCCGTGCAGCGCGTGCTGGCCCCGGACGAAGTGGGGGACGCAATACGGGCTTGGCTCCGATACGACTGAAGAACTGACTTCTCGTGGTGGATCAGTGGTCTCTTCCACGGTCCAGCCAACGGATTTGCAGAATACGGACTACCGCGCGTGGCCACCGATGTAGACGGCAAACATCACGATGATGGGCACGAGGCAGCAGCACATGAGGGCCAGGGGGGTGAGCACCGCGCAGATGCCACGCCAGGTATCGGTCTTGTGCATACGGGCGAGGCCGATGCCTATGACCACCAGGCCGGCGATCTGGATCAGGAAACCGAGGTAGGGGATGAGGGCGCCGATCTGGAGGAAGGCCGAGGCATAGCCGTAGGCACGGATGGTCTGACTGGTGGGATGGCCGTGCTTGAGGCCGCCCCACATCCACAGGAAGAAGTGGTTCAGGGCTCCGCCGATGACCATGCCCAGAAAGCTCAGGAGGGGCATGAGCAGCAGGATGACGCCGAAGATGATGGGCATGACCGCCGCCACGGTTCCGCCCTCCCCGCGCAGGCCCTTGGACTCCAGGGCCGCCAGCATGATGCCCATGCCCGTGAAGAAGAAAATCGCCGCCACGATGAGGAAAATCGGCACGGACATGAGCAGGAGGAAGCGCCAGGGAGCACCGAGGCCTTCGGTCAAGGGCACCCGGTCAAAGAGCGTCATGGGCTCGCTGAAGACAAGCTGGAACATGGCGCCCACCCGGGCCCAGAATCCAGGGAATGTCTCCAGGTCCTCGAAGGGGATGGGCTGCAGGGGCGGCGGGGAAGCCGGTGCTGCTTGAACAGGCGGCAGGGCTTCGTTGGGGCCGGTGATCTCGCTCATCCAACACTCCGTTAGGGACTTACGCTATCACGCTTCCCGAAACTCCCGGGGCTTCAGGCCCAGGCGCTCCAGCCTGGACAGGAGGGTGGAGGGGGCCAGCCCCGCCCTTGCGGCGGCCCCGGTGGCGCCGGCGATCTTGCCGCCGCAGTGGCGCAGCAGCCCCTCCAGGTAGCGGCGCTCCTGGGCATCCCAACTGAGGACCCCGCTGAGCGTCGGGTCGCTGCGCTCCCCCGCGGCGGGCAGGGCGCCCGGCGGGAGGCGCAACTCACGATCCGCCGAGAGGATGGCGGCCCGCTCGAGGACGTTGTGCAACTCGCGGACGTTGCCGGGCCAGGCGTAACCCTCGAGCTGCTCCCGCATGGCGGCGGGCAGGTGGATGGGGGGGCGGCGATTCTCCCGGGCGAAGCGCTCGAGGAAGCCCTCGGCCAGGGCCCCGATGTCCTCGGGCCGTTCGCGCAGGGGGGGGAGGTGGATGGGGAAGACGCTGAGACGGTAGAAGAGGTCCTCCCGGAAGCGCCCCTCGGCCACAGCCCGGCGCAGGTCCGTGTGGGTGGCGGCCACCAGGCGCACATCCACGCGCTTGGGCTTCTCGCTGCCCAGAGGGTCGATCTCCTTTTCCTGGATGGCCCGCAGCAGCTTGGGCTGCAGGTCCAGGGGCAGGTCGCCGATCTCATCCAGGAACAGGGTGCCGCCGTCCGCCAGTTCGAAGCGCCCTTTCCGAGCCGAAGCCGCACCGCTGAAAGCGCCCTTAACATGGCCGAAGAGCTCGGACTCGATGAGGGTGGCGGGCAGGGAGGCGCAGTTCACCTTGATGAAGGGCTTCTCGCGGCGGGGCGAGAGGTGGTGCAGGGTCTGGGCCACCTTTTCCTTGCCGGTGCCGGTCTCCCCGGTGATGAGCACTGTGGCGGCGGTGGCAGCCACCTGGCGCAGCTGCTCCAGGATGCCGCGCATGGCGGGGCTTTCGGCCCGCAGGGGCTCCTGCAGCACATCCCGCCGCTGCACTTCCCGGAAGTAGCTGACTTCTTCGGCCAGACTCCGCTCCCGTTCCGCCAGACGGCCCAAGTGCTCGGCCTGCTTGAGGCCCAGGGCCAGCAGGGAAGCGAACACACCCACGTGGTGCAGCACGCTCTCCGGGTACTGGCGGCAGACCATGGCGTCCAGGGTCATGAGGCCGAAGGTCTCGCCTTGGCTCCGCAGCGGCGCCACCATGCAGCTGTGGCCGTTGGGCATGTCGAGGAGGCCGTGGAAGGTGTCCTCGCCGGGGTCGTCCTCCTCAAAGGTGGCGGGCCGGGAGCGGGCCTTGAGGGCATTCTGCAGGCGCAGATTCCCCCGCACGGGAATGAGGGCCGACAGCAGTTGGGGCGTGGCCAGTGGCCCCACGGCGTGGGCCACGCGCAGGCGATCGCCCTCCTTCAGCAGCACCGTGGCCAGGTCATAGGGCACCAGTTGCCCAAGCCGTTCGAAGGCGTGGGCCACCATGCGCTCGGGCTCTTCGCCCAGAGTCAGCAGGGCGCCGGCTTCCTCCACCAGGCGGGCCCCGGTGAGGGCAGCATCCAGATCCGGTGCGAGCATGGCGGCCTCCGGCCTGATTCTCGACATTTCGAGACCCAGGTCAAGGCCCGGCCCAAGGCTAGGGCCAAGTCGGGGTTGGAAATGTTCGACCATTGAGGTCCGATGCCTACCTGCCGAAAGGTATACTTGCTTCTTTTGTAATGGGAGTTGCTTGGCCCTCGAATCGACCCGTTTCGGTTCTTACCGATTGCTTGCCCGTTTGGGCGAGGGGGCCATGGGCGAAGTGTGGAGGGCCCTGGATCTGCGCCTGGAGCGCGAGGTGGCCCTCAAGATCCTCAAGGACGCCGATGACCTGCGCCGCCAGGCCCTCATCGGCGAGGCCAAGCTGGCCTGCCAGCTGAACCATCCCAACATTGCCCACATCTACGATGCCGGCGATGTGGACGGTACCCCGTACATCGCCATGGAACTGGTGGAGGGCCATACGCTGC
Source organism: uncultured Holophagaceae bacterium (assembly GCA_903913215.1). Lineage (GTDB taxonomy): Bacteria > Acidobacteriota > Holophagae > Holophagales > Holophagaceae > Geothrix. The sequence goes on along the minus strand of CAIWKE010000019.1, from coordinate 33,761 downwards.
GGGCCCTGGTGGGCCGCCCGGCGGAGCCGGACACCCTGCTGGTGCTGGCCCGCCAGGCCGCCTCGGCCCTCTCCCACGCCCACCAGAAGGGCATCGTCCATCGGGACATCAAGCCCGAGAACATGCTGCTCACGGAAGAGGGCCAGCTCAAGATCCTGGACTTCGGCATCGCCCGCCGCGGCGGGGATGACCTATCCCTGGGGGCGACTTCCCATCACCTGACCCTGGTGGAGCGCACGGCCCCGGGCTACAGCCAGGGCACCCCCGCCTACATGAGCCCCGAGCAGGCCAATGGTCAGCCCCTCACCGGGCAGTCGGACCAGTTCAGCCTGGGCGTGGTGCTCTACGAGCTGGCCACGGCCATCCACCCCTTCCTCCACGGCAGCCTGGTGGACACGCTCTATGCCGTGACCCGGGACGAGCCGAAGCCCCTCTCCGAGGTGCGCCCGGACCTGCCCCGCACCCTCCAGGACGCCATCCACCGCCTGATGGCCAAGCAGCCCAAGGATCGCTTTCCCAACCTGCAGGCCCTGGCCGCGGGGCTGTCCGAAAATACCGCCACGGCGGCGGTGCCCCACCTGATCCCGTCGCGGGCTCCGATCGCCACCCGGCGCTGGCCCTGGGCGCTTGGGGGCGTGGCCCTGCTGCTGGTGGTAGGCGCCACCACCTGGTTCTTGCAGCGCGGCGATGGCACGGGTCTGGGCGAGGCCCGGCGGGCCTCCCGCGAGGACTTCACCAAGGGCCGCCGTGTGGTGGCCATCCTGCCCCTGGAGCAGTTGCAGCCGGATCTCGAGCAGGCTTGGCTCAGCAACAGCTTCGCCGACGCCATGGCCTTTGGCCTCGTGCGCCGCGACGATCTGGCCGTGGTGGACCGCTTGCGGGTGGTGGAGGCCATGCAGCAGATGGGCGACAAGCCGGGCCAGGCGCCGCGGGCCCTGGGGGAGCTGGGCCGCCGCCTCAAGGCGGAGCTGCTCGTCCTCGGCAGCTACCAGGTGGTGGGCGGCCAGCTGCGCATGGGCGTCCGGGTGGTGGATGTGGCCCGGGGCGCGACGCTCCACCAGTTCCAGCTGGACCGGCCCATGACCGAGTTGCTGAAGCTGGAGGATGAGCTGCAGCAGCGGCTGCCCCAGGAGATGGGTCTGGGCAGCGACCCCGGGGCCATGCGTTCCCAGGCCAAGCTGCCCCGCACCCGCGAGCTCTACACCAAGGCCCTGGGGGTCATCACCGAGGGCAACCTGGATTCTGTTCGGCTGGCCAGCAACCTCCTGGCTTCGGCCATCGAGGGGGAACCCGACTACGCGCCGGCCCGGGCCGAGTACGCCTGGACCCTAGCGGAACTGGGCGCCATCACGGCCCTCAGTTCTGGCCGCTATGAGGAGGGCCAGAACCTCCTGCGCCTGGGCAAGGTGGCCTCAGAAAAGGCCATCGCCCTGGATCCCAGCGCCTCCCAGGCCTACCGGGCCCTGGGCTCCATCCTGCTCCGCATGGGGGACCTGGAGGGCGCCAGCCGCTCGGCCCTGCAGGCCGTGCGCCTGGATCCGGCCGACCACAAGGCCTACGATGTGCTGGCGGATGTGTTCGCGGGCCTGGAGGGCGAGGAGAACCATCAGGCGGCCCGCCGCTACTTCGAGAAATCCCTCAGCCTCTTCCCTGAGGGCTGGCAGGCCCACCACCGCTACGGCGTGCTGCTGCAAAACGAAGGTGAGCTGCCCGAGGCCCTGGCTCATGCAGACCGCGCCCTGGGTCTGCGTCCCGCAGCGGAGTTCGCCTATGTCACTGCGGCCGATGCCCTCCTCTGGATGGGACGCAGCCAGGAGGCTGAGGTGCGCCTCCGGGCCGGCTTGCGCGAGATCCCCAACTCAAACGTCTTGCGCAGTCTCCTGGCCTACACGGCCTGGACCAGGAGCGACCGGGCCACGGCCGAGGGCCTGCTCCGGGACCTGGAAGGCGTGTGGCCTCCGGACCACTCCAACACGGTGCTGCTCGCGGGGGTGAAGCAGGCGGTGGCTGGGGATGGCGAGGGCGCCAAGGCCCGCTTCGAGGCCTTCCGGCAGAAGCTGGCTTCCACTGACCTCAGCACCAAGAAGCACAACGAGCGCCGGGTGCTCTCCGTGAACCTCTACTTCATGGCCCGGGTCGTGGCACGGCTGGGCGATCGGGCCATGGCCCAGTCCATGGTGGAACTGGCGGACCGGCTCCATCCGGGCAAGCTGAAAGTGGCCAAGCAGGATCCGGTCTTCCGCTAGAGCGTATTCGCCTCGGCTACGAGGGCCTCCACGCGGCTGCGCACTTCGACCATGAGTGCGTCCCGACTGGGGAAGTCCGAGGGCGCCACCGGCTCGCCCACCAGCACCACGAAGCGCCCCGGCCGGATGTGCAGGCCCCCGGAGGGAAGCACATGGTGGCCACCGACCGTGGCCGTCGGGATGATTGGCACGCCGGCGTCCATGGCCAGGGCGAAGCCACCCTTCTTGAAGGGCAGCATCTTGCCCGTGGGACTGCGGGTGCCCTCGGGGAAAATGACCACGTTCTTGCCGCCCCGGATCTGCTGGGCGGCATCCTGAAGGCTCAGCATGGCGCGCTCGCGGTTGCCCCGGTCGATGAAGATCACGCCTGCGGCCCAGCCGGCCCAGCCGATGAAGGGCACGTACTTGAGCTCCTTCTTGGCGATGAAGACCGCGGGCAGAGGCAGGGCGGCCACCAGGACCGGTGGGTCCAGCTGGCTCTCGTGGTTGGACATGAAGACCACGGGTTGCCGCCCCGAGCGGATGACCTCGGGGAGCTGCTCCCAACCCCGGAGTTCGAAGGGCGTGTCGCAGAACCAGGCCATGCCCCGGGCGAACATGGGACCCACCTTGGCGAAGGCGCGCCGGGGCCCCAGGAAAGGTACAGCCAACAGGATGCCGATGACCGTGAGGGGTACCGTGGCCAGGGCCCATGCTCCCATGAGAACCGCACCCATTCCCGTGTCCCGCCACTTGGCCACGCTTCCCCCCTGTATGATCAACGTATCAGTTCGGAGGTCTTTGTGGGTATCACTGAGCAGATCTTGGCAGATCACGCCGTTCGCAAGAGCGCAGAGGGCATCACCTGGTTCGCGGCTGAAGACCTGCGCCGCCTGGGCATCCAGGAGCGGCTCTACACGGTCATGCAGACCGTCCAGCACACCCTGCGCCTACGCAAGGCCCACCAAGTCGTCGAGAGCGAAGGCTGCACCGACCGCTGGAGCGTCCAGGACGCGCACTGATCCAAGTTAGGCGCGAACGCCCGCCTCCATGGCCACGGCGCGGGGGTGGAGGATCTGGTTCTCCAGGTAGATGTGGAGGTGGAGATCCTCCTCCAGGCCCCTGAGGCCATCGTAGAGGGCACGGAAGGTGGCGCAGCCGTCCGCCGGGACGCTGCAGTCCTGCGTGAGGGTGCGGAGCTGGACCAGCAGGTTGCCCACCTCCACGTGCTCGGCTTCCATGACGCGAATGGGGCTCTGCACGGTGCCGAAGCAGGCCTCGCCGGGCTGGCCGGATTCCATGCGGCGGATGAAGGGGAAGAGGATCTGCTCTTCCTTCATGAGGTGGGGGATCAGGTCGCCGCTCAGGTCCTGGACGATCCCGGCCACCTCGCCCAGTTCCGGGTGGTTCGCCCCGTGGGCGCCCAAGACCTTCTGCATGAGAGCCTCCAGACGGGGAAGCTCGGTGCGGAGGAAGGCGTGGTGCGTGGCCTCGATGTGGGCCAGCAGCTGAGTCAGGGATGCTGCCAGCCAGACCTGGGGCGAGGGGGTGCCGGGGGCCAGCGCCGGCAGGGCCTCCAGGGCCGCGAGGATGGCCTCGGGCTCTTGCCCCGCGACCGTGCAGGCTTCCTGCAGGGAGCGGTGGCCGCCGCAGCAGTAGTCCACGCCCTTGGCTTCCAGGAAGCGGAGTGCCTGGGGCCAGGCCAGTACGAGGTCGCCGACTTTGGTATCGAGGGTGAGGGTCATGGGATGCCTCCGGGTTGATGACTCGACCTCAGGATGGGTGGGAGGGGCCGTGAGCTGGGTCACAATACCATACTAAAAAGGTCTGAATATCTGTTTAAAGAATCTACAGCTCTCGTTTGGGCGCTCGACGCGCCCTCACTCAGGGAATGGGATCCACACCACCCTGGGTCAGGGGTGAGCAGCGGAGCAGGCGCCAGGTGGTGAGCAGGCCCCCGCGCAGGGTGCCATATTTCTGGATGCAGCCGAGGCCGTAGTGACTGCAGGTGGGTGTGAACTTGCAGGCGGTGGGGAGGTGGCTGGAGAGGGTGGCCTGGTAGGTGCGGATGGCACCCCGGCAGACCCAGGCTGTGGGCTGGAAGGGCACAGGCAGACAGGCCTCCAGCAGCAGGTAGAGGCTGAACGCGGCGAAAGGGTGCAGCAGCAGCCAGAGGACCATGCTAGGCCTTGGCCGCATCAGCCTCGGCCTTGACCTTGCGGGCCTCCTCCAGGAAGGCGGGGACCAGGTCCTCCTCCTTCACCTTGCGGATGAGCTCGCCCTTGCGGTAGATGAGCCCTTCGCCCGCGCCACCCGCCACTCCCAGGTCCGCGTCCCGGGCTTCGCCGGGTCCGTTCACCACGCAACCCATGACCGCGTAGGTGATGTTCTCGTGGTTGATGAGCTTCAGGCCCTCCTCGATCTCGTGGGCCACCCGGTTGAGGTCGATCTGCACCCGGCCGCAGCTGGGGCAGCTCACCATGCGGAAGCCGCCGGAGCGCAGCGCGAGGGCGCGCAGCATTTCATGGCCCACGCGGCACTCGTCCTCGCCCTCGCCCGTCAGGGAGACTCGGATGGTGTCGCCCAGGCCCTCGGCGAGCAGGATGCCCATGCCCACGCTGGAGCGGATGGTGCCGCCGAAGGGTGTGCCGGCCTCGGTGATGCCCAGGTGAAACGGATAATCCACCTGTCTGGCCAGCAGACGGTAGGCCTGCACCGTGCGGATGACATCGCTGGCCTTGAGGCTGATCTTGATGTCGTGGAAGTTCTCGCGCTCGAGCACCTCGATGTGGCGCAGTGCGCTTTCGACCATGGCCTCGGGGGTGGCGGTGCCGAACTTCTCCAGCAGGTCCTTCTCGAGGCTGCCGCCGTTGACGCCGATGCGGATGGAGATGCCCTTGGAGCCCGCCTTGTCCACCACGGCCTTCACGCGGTCCTGGCCGCCGATGTTGCCCGGGTTGATGCGGAGGCAGGCAGCGCCAGCATCCGCGGCCACCAGGGCCAGGCGGTAATCGAAGTGGATGTCGGCAATGACGGGGATGGGGCTGCGGTCGCAGATCTCATGGAAGACCTCACCGGCCTTCTTTGTGGGGACGCTCACGCGCACGATCTCGCAGCCCGCAGCGGCATAGCCGTAAATCTGCTTGACCGTGGCTTCCACATCCCGGGTATCCGTCTTGGTCATGCTCTGCACGGATATGGGAGCATCCCCGCCCACGGGCACCTTGCCCACCATGATCTGGCGGGTGTGCCGGCGGGGCGCGAGGGGCTGAAGTTCCTGGTCGGACATGGGGCCTCGGTCAAAAGCCCATTGTATCCCCGTTAAAGCCCTGGCTCGTCCCGCTCGCCGCTGCTCTGGGCGAGATCCAGGATCTGCCCGGTGGCATAGGGTTTTGTCACATAGGTGCGGAGGTTCTGGATCTGGCGGAGGATGCGGGCGGTCTGGCCCAGGAAGGTCCGGAGCTGCTCGATCTGCGCGGCCGAGGCTGGGGCGTTCTGGTGGGCGAGCTGGTCCGCCAGGAGGATGGCCGAGGCCAGGGGCTGAGCCAACTCGTGGGCCGCGCCGCCCGCCACCTCCAGCAGGGCCGTGTGCCGCTCGTGGGCCATGACGGCCTCGTTCTGTCGGGAGAGGCGCACCATCACGGACAGCTTCGCCAGCAGCTCCGGCAGGGCGTAGGGCTTGGTCAGGTAGTCTAGGCCCCCGGCCTCCAGGCCCTGGGTCACCCAGTCCCCACCCACCCGCATGGCGCTGAGGAAGATGAGCGGAGTGCGGGTGTTGAGTCCCTCCCGCCGGATGCGTCGGCAGGCCTCGATGCCGTCCATCTCGGGCAGACTCACATCCATGAGGATGCCCTCGAAAACGGTGTTCGCGCACAGCTCCAGGGCTTCCCGGGCGGACTCCACACAGGTGAGCTGAAAGGGGGACCGCTTCAGCTCCAGGGCCAGGATTCGGAGATTGTCCCGCTGGTCGTCCACCACCAAGATGCGGCCTGGGTATTCGGTGGAGGGGAAGTAGGTCTGGGGCATGGGAGCAGTGTACGCAGAAGCGCGGCTCGGGGGAGCCGCGCTTCTAAGGGTAGGAGTCCAGAACCTACTGCTTCATGTTCAGGGTTTCCTGCAGCAGCTGGTCCGTAGTGGTGACGATGCGGGAATTGGCCTGGTAGCCGCGTTGGCTGAGGATGAGCTTGGTGAACTCGCCCGCCATATCCACGTTGGAAAGTTCCAGGTTGGAACCCAGCACGCCGCCCCGGCCGCCCTGGCCCGCAATGCCGACGGTGGGCGAGCCCGAGGCGAGGCTCTGGCCCCAGTGGTTGTTCCCGGCCTGCACTAGGCCATTCACGTTGTTGAAGGTGGAGAGCGCCACCTGGGCCAGCTGGATGACCTGGCCATTGGTGAAGGTGCCGCTGATGACGCCGGTCTGGTCTACGGTCAGGTCGCGCAGTGTGCCGGCGCCGTAGCCGTCCTGGTAGCTGCTGCTGGTGTCGCTGGCGGCGCTGTACTGGGTCAGGTTCGAGCTGCCGTCGGCATTCACCAGGCCAAAGCCGATGGTACTGGCGGCGGCGCCGTTGCCCCAGTTGATGGCGAGGGAGGGATTGTTGCCCGCGGTCGGAGAGCTGCCATTGATGGTGAGCAGGGTGCCGTTGGGGGAGAAGGTGAGGTTGCCGGCTGCCGTGGCGCCGCCATTGATGGTGGCCCCGGCGGGGCCCGCCACGGTGTAGCTCCAGGTGTTGGTGCCGGTCTTCTGGTAGGTCACCGTGAGGGACTGAGTGTTGCCCTGGCTGTCATAGACCTGGACGGGCGTGGTGAGCACCGAGGTGGCGCCAGTGGCAGCGGAGGCGTTCAGGTTCACGCCGGTCTTGATGACGGAGGTGGCCAGGGCGCTGGCTGTGGTGCCGTCGCTGATGCTGATGGGGGACAGAGAGGCGGAGGTGTTCACCTTGCCGGTGAGGGGATCACGGTTCCAGCCCATGACGTTGGAAGCGTCGCTGGCCACCAGCAGGCCTGAGTTGTTGCGCGTGAAGTTGCCGGCCCGGGAGAAGACCTGGCGGCCATCGGTGCTCTGCAGGGTAAAGAAGCCGTTGCCCTGGATGGCCATGTCCAGCGCGTTGCCGGTGCTCTGGAAGGAAGACTGGGAGAAGTCCTGGCTCACACTGTTCACCTGAACGCCCAAGCCGAACTGGATGGGGTTGCCGTTGCCCTGGGTGGAGACGCCGCCCAGGCTGGTGCTGAAGATGTCGCGGAAGGTGGTGCTGGAGCCCTTGAAGCCCACAGTGTTGATGTTCGAGAGGTTGTTGCCGATGACATTCAGCGCATTGGCATTGGTGGCGAGGCCGGAAAGGCCGGAATAGAAGGCGGAATAGAGGCTCATGGGGGCTCCTTGGGCTCAGGCGTTGATCTTGGTGACGTCAGTGAGGGCGAAGCTGCTGTTGCCAGAGTTCAGGTAGACCGCTCCGTTTTTGAAGGAGACCGAGTCCACCTTCACCAACATGCTGGTGGTGGCGGTGGCGGCGGTCCCGTTGGCGGTCGTGGCCGACACGCCCACCGAGTAGGCGCCGTCCGGCAGGGTGACGCCGTTGGCATCCTTGCCATTCCAGGTCAGGGTGTTATTGCCAGCGTTGAGCTGTCCTTCGGGAATGAGGGCCACCAGCTGGCCATTGGCATCTTTCACGGTCAGCGTCACGTTGGCGGCGGTGCCGAGGTTGAGCCCCATGGAGGCGGAACCCGAGGCCAGGTTGAAGGAGGAGCCGCTCACCTGCACGGTCTTGCCCACCAGGGCCGCCGTCTGAGCCTGGAACAGGCCTGAGGTCTGGCCCTGCAACCCCGTGAGCAGGCTGTTGGTGTTCTGTGCCTGCTCCAGAGACGAGAAGCTCGTCAGCTGTTGGATCATCGCGTTGGGATCCTGGCCAGAACCCGTGGGGTCCTGGTTCTTCAGCTGGGCCACCAGCAACTTGAGAAAGCTGTTCTTGTCCAGGGCGCCGCCGGGTGTGGCGGTGCTGGTGGTGGTAGCGGGGGTCGCCGTGGTGCTGGTGATCATTCCGGTTTCCATGGAAACCTCCAGGTGATTGAATAAACAGGAATCATGCCGATCATGCGTAAAGCTCGACGTGGTGCGGGTTGAGGACGGAAGGCAACGGACCGGGTGGTGCTTCTTGCCGGGCCTGAAGCAGGTCTGCGGCGGGCGGCGTGCTGTAGGCCGCGGTCGGTGGCGCCTGCTGGGAGGGATGATTGCCTTGTTGGAGGTCGAAGCTTCCCAGTTGGAGACCCTGCTCCTTGAGCGACAGCTCCAGGTGGGCACGACCTTCCTGTACGGCCTGGGCGGAGCTGGGATCGGTGACCCAGATGCGGGCGTGGACCTCGCCACCCTCCACCTTGAGGTGGATGGTGACCTGGCCAAGAGAGTCGGGATGCAACTGCAGCTGGGCTTCCTGGGAGCCGGTCTTCAGCATCCACCGCATGCTGCCGGCCACCTGGCTGACGGGGGCCGTGAGCGGCGTCTGAATGGTGGCTGCTTCGGTGACCACAGGAGCGGGAGCGACCTCCATGGTTTTTGCGGGAGCGTTCAGGACCGCCGCACTGGAGCCATCCGGTAGGTGCAAGGCCTGGGTAGACGTGCCCTGGACCTTCTGGGCGCCGAGATCCAGGGTGGGAGTCGGAAAGCCCGCCTCTGCTGCGGTGGCCTTGGTGGCCTCTGCGCTCAGGGGCGCTGCTTCGAGCTGGAGCTTGAGCTGCACGGGGGTCAGGGCCTGCGGTGCGGCGGGGGCCGCGAGCAGCAGCGGAGTCTTGGCGCTGGCCAGCGCAGCTTCCGCCAGCAATCCTGTCGCGAGCTGCGCCGCGGCGGCTGGTTTCGGCGTCTCCTTGGACGGGGCGCCAGTGGCGGCAACCGCTGCCTGGAAGGTGATGATCGGCGAGGTGGGCTGGCCTTGGGTGGGCGCGGCGGACCCGGGATCGTTGGCCGCCGGGCTGGGGCTCTGTGATTGCAGGGCCTTGGCCAGATCCTGGCTGAGGCTGGCGGCAGAGGTGGGAAGTGGAACGGGTGTCTGTGCCGGCGCCGGAGTGGGGGTCTGGGGCTGGATCTGAGTCGGAGTGGGCAGGGCGGCTGTGGCTGCAGGCGCAGAGGGCGCCTGGGGGAGCGGCAGGCCCTGGGAGGCCGCCAGGCCGACTTTCAGCATCGCCATGGGATCCAGGGCTGCTTTGGGATCCAGGGTTGCGCTGGGATCTGGGGCTGCGTTGGGATCCAGGGTTGCGTTGGGGGCCTGGGCGGCGATGGGAATGAGGGAGGACCCCTGGCTGGCCTGGAACTGAGCTTGAGTCAGCGCCAGAGCCTGGGCCACGGCGGCAGCGGTGTCGTCAACAGTTGGGGCCACTGGGGGCTGTCCCTGGGCTCCCTGGGGTTGGGCATTGGTCGTGGGAGACGCGTCAGCTTTGGCAGGAGTTGCCGGGGTGCCACTGGCATCGGGGGCGGCGGTGGCGCCATTCCGCGGGGCGGGGGTGGAAGCGGCGGCGGGATTGTTGCGGCTCGGATCCCGGGGCGTCGGCACTTGGGCTGACTGCTCTCGGACTGGCGCAGGGCGGTTTGGGCTGTCCTGGGCAGCCGTGGTGCTGCTGGCGTCGACATGGGCGGTCTGGGAGCTGTCACTGCGCCTGCTCCGCAGTGCCTCCGACCGGGCTTGGGGGCTGCTGCCAACCAATGTCCCCGCGGGCTTGGTCGCCGGGGGCGTGAACTGGGCCATGAGGCCCGCAAACTTGCCGTCGGAGCCATCGTAGGCCTTGGCTTCCGAACGCTCCGACACCAGCCGATCGCTGATCGGCAAGAGGGCGGTGGGACTGGCTGAAGCCATGGGGACCTCACTTCCGGGTCATCCGGATGAGTTCCCTGGGCCAGGACCGTGCCGATGTCGTTGGGCAGGAATGGCTCGATGCTGTCCGGGGGTCCCGCGCTGCGCGCACACCCCCGGGCCCACTCGCGGCCAAGCCGCTCGTGGACTATGGTTTGCCGGGGTTCAAACTGCGGGATCTTTGGCCTTGGAGAGGCTGACCTTCTCCGAGAGCCGACCCGCCAGCTTGGCGTCGAGGGGTGCCAGCTGGTCCATGAGCTTCGCGGCTTTCTTGGGCACCATGCCCGCCACCAGGGCCACGGCCACCTCCATGTTCTGGGCGGCCAGCTCCTTCATGGCCTGGGCCCCAGCGGTGGGGTCCATGGCCTCATAGGTGCGGATGATCTGGGGGTCGATCGCGGGGCGGACCTTCAGGTGCTCCACCTTGGCCAGGGCCTCCTGCACGGCCTTCTCCCGGCCGGCCATCTCGCCGCGGTCCTTGTCGAGGGTGGCCTGGAGGGTGTTGAGGCGCTGCTCCAGCTGGCGCAGCTCAGCCTCTTTCTGGGCGATGGCCTTCTCGCGGTTCTGCAGTTGGGAGGCCAGCTCTGCCACCTTCACGCCTTCACCGGCGAGGCCCTTGGTCTCGCCTTTGGGTTCCTGGGCCGACAGCCAAAGGACGCCTGCCGACAGGATAAGGGGGGCCGAGATCCAGAGCAGGTAGCGGGGATTCATGGGGACTCCTACGGGGCTAGGCGGTAAGCCGTTGGTAGCGCAGGACGGCCAGTTCGTCCATCTCCAGGGCTTCGCGGAGCTCCTGTTCTTTCAGGTGCTGAAGCGCGCGGCGTTCCTTCAGGCGGACGAGCATGAGGTGATCACGGTGGGCCAGGACCAGGGCCGCCCTGGCGGCGGCGGTGGCGGCGGAGGCTGTCCGCAGATGCTCAAAGGCTTCGATCTGCCGCCGTTCCAGCACCACCAGGTAGCGTTCGCCGGCGCGCCAGAGGTCCAAGTCCAGGACTTGGCCTGCGGCCTGACGGCGGGCTTCGTAGAGGGCGGTGCGCTCGGCTTCCAGGGCTTCCAGGAAATCTCGGACTTCCCGCTCGGCCTGGATGGCCCGGGCCAGGGCGCGCTCGGCCTCACGCTCCAGGGCCTCCCGCAGCTTGCGCAGGGGCTCCAGGCGGAAGTGGAAGCGGGCGGCCATCAGCTCAGCTGCTTCAGGAAGGGCGCCAGATCAATGCCGAAGATCTTGCCCATGTCGAGCATGGCCTGGCGGTGATCCGAGGCCTCGGCCGTGGCCTGGCGCAGGAAGGACTGGATGGCGGGCTGGAATTGGATGGCCTGGTCGATGCTGGTGCTGGAGCCCTTGGTGTAGGCGCCGATCTGGATGAGGTCCTCGGCGTCCTGGTAGGTGGCCATGAGGTCCCGCAGCTTGCTGGCGAGCTGCTTCTGCTCGGGTGGCGCCAGGGCGCTGAAGAGGCGGGAGAGGCTGGCGAGCACATCAATGGCGGGAAAATGGTTCTTGGAGCCCAGCTTCCGGGAGAGTACCACGTGCCCATCGAGGATGCCCCGCACGGCGTCACTGATGGGCTCGTTCTTGTCGTCGCCCTCCACCAGCACCGTGTAGATGCCCGTGATGGAACCCATGCCCTCGAAGGTTCCGGCCCGCTCCATGAGCCGGGGCAGCAGGGCGAAGACTGAAGGGGTATAGCCTCGGGAACTCGGCGGCTCGCCGGCGCTGAGGCCCACTTCGCGCTGGGCCATGGCGAAGCGGGTCACGCTGTCCATCATCAGGAGCACGTCCTTGCCCTGGCGCATGAAGTACTCGGCCACGGTGGTGCCGGCCATGGCGCAGCGCAGACGCAGGAGAGGGCTCTGGTCGCTGGTGGAGACCACCACCACGCTGCGGCGGAGGCCCTCGGTGCCCAGGTCGTTCTCGATGAACTCCCGCAGTTCGCGGCCCCGCTCCCCCACCAGGGTGATGACGTTCACTGCGGCCGAAGTGTTCCGCGCCACCATGCCCAGGAGGGTGGACTTGCCCACACCGGAGCCGGAGAAGATGCCGACCCGCTGGCCCTTGCCCAGGGTGAGCAGGCCGTCGATGGCCCGCACGCCGGTGGAGAGCACCTGATCGATGCGTTTGCGCTGCATGGGATTGGGGGGGGCGCCCTGCAGAGGCAGGTGGGCCATGGCCTCGATGGGGGGGCCACCATCCAAGGGGCGTCCCAGGGGATCGATGACGCGGCCCAGCAGGGAGTCCGAAACGGGCAGCTCAGACTGATGGCCTGTGCCCTCCACCCAGAGGCCGGGGCGGATGCCTTCGGTCTCCTCGATGGGCATGAGCAGCACCTTCTGGCCGGAAAAGCCGACCACTTCAGCATGGACCAGCCGGGGCCGACCCCCCACGTCCGTGGCGTGGATGAGCATCTGCTCGCCCACCGAGCAATCGGGCCCCGTGGATTCCACCACCAGGCCCACCACCTTGGTGACCCGGCCCATCCAGTCGCCCTTGGGCAGCCCGGGGATGCGGGCCGCCAGGGCGGAGGGGGCCAGGAGGGGGCTCATGCCCGGCCTTCTTCTTTCATGCGTTCGATGAGCTGCATGAGGCGTTCGCGGCGCCGCTCGAGGGTGCCGTTGAGGATGCCCTGGGGGGCCTCAATGCGCAGGCTGCCGCGGCTGAGGGCCGTTTCGGCCAGAAGCACGAGGCCCGAGTGGTCCGAGAAGTGCTCGCCCAGCTGCTCCAGGTCGGCTGGGTTGAGGTAGACCTGCATGGGCATCTCGCCTTCGCGCCGACCCCGGGGGAGGGGGAAGGGCAGCTCTTCGAGGACGCGCTCCAGCAGGGCCTTCACGGCCTCCGGGTTCTGCTCGATCTGCTGGACGGCCAGGTGCTCGCCCACGGCCAGGGCCAGGGCCACCACCTCTTCGTTCAGGGCTTCCCTGAGGCCCGTCGCGACCGTGGCCAAGTCCAGGAGTTGCTCTTCGAGGCGCAGGATGTAGGCCTTGTACTGGGATTCGCCGAAGGCCCGGCCCTCGGCCTCACCTCCCGCAAACCCCTCTTCATAGGCGCGGCGGGCGATGTCCTGAGCCTGGCGCTCCGCTTCCTGGAGCCGGTCCACGAGTCGCTTCTCCAGGGGGATGGCCATGCCATCGTGGTCCCCCAGCTCCGAGGCGATGGAATCGGAATCCTCGCCGAAGTTCTCCTGGGACATCATGGCGTCGATGGGGAAGTACGGGAACGACTCGAGGAGGGTGTCCACGAGGTCCTCGGCGCGGATGAAGCCCTTATGAGACATAGTCCTCGCCTCCGCCTCCGCCGATGCTGATGACGCCTTCCTCTTCGAGCTGACGCACGATCTCCACGATCTCGTGTTGGGACTTCTCCACATCCTTCAGCTTCACGGGGCCCATGAACTCCATCTCTTCCTTCATGAGCTCCACGGCGCGGCTGGACATGTTGCGGAAGAACTGATTCTGGAGTTCCTCACTGGTGCCCTTGAGGGCGATGGTGAGGGTCTTCTTGTCGGCCCGTTTGAGGATCTCAGTGATGCCGTTGTCGTCGATGAGCAGGATGTCGTCGAAAACGAACATGAGGTCCCGGATGCTGGCCGCCAGTTGGGGGTTCTCGGTCTCGATCTTCTCGAGCACCGTGCGGCCCACATTGCGCTCCATGCGGTTGAACAACTCAGCCACGGCGCGGACACCGCCATAGGCTTCGGTGGCGAAGGAGCCCAGGGCCTCCAGCTTCTGTTCAAGGATGAGGCTGATGCGGCGCACCACCTCGGGGCTGATCTCCTGGAGGCTGGCCATGCGCATGGCCACGTCGCTGCGGAGTACTTCCGGGAGGCTGGAGATGAGTTCCGCCGCCTGGGAGGCGTTGAGGTGGGCCAGGATGAGGGCGATGGTCTGGGGGTGCTCGTTCTGGATGAACTTGGAGAGCTGCTGGGGGTTCGCCCGCTCCAGGCTGGTGAAGCCGGCGCTGGATTCCAGGGCCTTGACCAGGCGGTCGATGATTTTCCGCGCCACCTCGGGGCCCACAGACTTGATGAGCAGCTTCTTGGCGTACTCGATGCCGCCCTGGCTGATGTAGCTCCGGGCCTGGGTCATGGTGTGGAACTCCTCCATGACTTCCTCGGCCAACTCGGGCTGCACATGCTTGGTGATGGCGATCTCCCGGGAGATGGACTGGATTTCGTCCTCTTCCAGGTACTTGAAGATGTTCGATGCGGTCTCGTCACCCAGGGTGACCATGAGCACGGCGGCCTTCTGCATTCCGGTCAGTTTCGACATGGCTACCGTCCCTCCTCAAGCAGCCAGGAGCGGACCAGCGAGGCGATGGTTTCTGGATCCTCCATGGAGCCTTCCTGGAGGCGCTTCTTGATGAGCTCGCGCCGGCGGGCTTCCGGGGCGCTGAAGGCGGCATCGGCGTTGAGTTCTGCTTCGATCTCAGCCTCGATCTCGGTCATGGACTTCACCTGCACGGGCTTGCGGGTGCTGCCGCCGCCCCCGCCGCCGGCCATGGCCAGGCCGCCCTCGCCACCGTCTCCGCTGGCCACCCGCATGGGAGCCGGGCGGTTGATGGCGGCGGACATGCGCTTGAGCATGGGCAGGAAGATCATGAAGAAGAGGGCCAGGCCGATGATGCCGTAGATCACGCTGGGGGCGAACTGGCGCACCAGATCCACCCAGAACTGCTTCTTGGCGTCCGCCTCTTCCTTGGGGTTCGTCTGGAGGGTGGCGAAGGCCATGTTCTCCACGGTGAGTTCATCCCCGCGCTTGGGCTGGATGCCCACGGCGGCTGAGACCTGGTCCCGGATTTTCTTCAGTTCCTCGGCGGGCCGGGGGGTGGTCTTCAGCAGGGGCTCACCCTTGGGATCCTTGGTCCAGGTACTCAGGTCATCCACGATCACGGCCAGGGTCATGCGCTTCACGGTGCCGGTGGCCTTGTCGGTGGAGCTGACGACCTTGCTGATGTCGTAGTTGGTGGTGGTCTCCTTCTTCTCGGAGTTTTCGATGACATTCGCGGTGCCGCCGCCCGTGGCTGGCGCCACGTTGCTGGGGGTGCCGGGGATGCCCGCGCCCGAGTCCTTCTTGGTGAGCTTCTCTTCCTTCTGCTGAACACTGCGCTCCACCTGGCTCGCAGGATCGAAGCGCTCCTCGTTCATCTTCACCTTGTCGAAATCCAGGTCCACATGGGCCGTGGCCCGCACCTTGCCGATGCCCACCACAGGCTCCAGCAGGTCCGTGACGCGGCGGACAAGGTAGTCCTCCTCCTCCCGGGCCACCTTCTTTTGAGCATCGCTGGCCCCCACCATGGGGTCGCGGCCGGTGCGGGAGAGGATGCGGCTGTACTGGTCGATGATGACCACTTGCTCAGGCTTGAGGCCCTCCACGCTGGCGGCCACCAGGTTCACGATGGCCTGGGTGTTCTCGTCCGGCAGCATCTTGGAGCCCCGGAGTTTGAGCAGGACGCTGGCCTTGGCGTCTTCCTTCTCTGTGAGGAAGGGGCTGTCGCTGGAGGGTGTGATGTGGACGTTGGCGTCAGCCACCTGCTGGAGGCTCATGATGGTCTTGGCCAAAGTGGCTTCCATGGCCCGGCGGTGAATGACCTTCTGGGAGAAATCCGTGGTTCCGAGGCCAGCGTTCTCCAGCTTCTCGAAGCCCAGCTTGTCCCCGGAGAGGAGGCCGTCCCCAGCGAACTTCAGGCGTAATTGGCCCACTTTGCTCTCGGGGACCATGATGCTGCGCTGGTCGCCGCTGAGCTCGTAGGGGATCTGCTGCTTGTCCAGCTGGGCCACGATGGAGCTGGCCTCCTGGGGGGAGATGTTGGCGGCCAGGACGGCCTTGGACTCCTGGCCAGCCCAGATGCCCAGACCGCCGAGGGCCAGGAGCACCGTCACGGTGATAGCCAAAACCATGACGCGCTGGGTCCCGCTCATGTCGCGGAAGGCAGTGGTGATCTGTTCAGCGAGGTTCGTTTCCCCGGCCATAGGCGTTCCTCAGTCAGGGGTGAGGCCGCGCCCGAAAGCCAGGCCTGCGCTACATCTGCATGCGCATGACCTCGCGGTAGGCGTCGATCAGTTTCGATCGCACGGCCATCATCATCTGGAAGCTAAGATCGGCCTTCTGGACAGCCAGCATGGCCGAGTGCATGTCTGCACCCTCTCCAGTCATCAAGTTCCGTGCCTCAACCTCGGATTGGGCTGAAACCTGGTTCACTTCCTGGAGGGCCTGCTTGAGGAGGTCCCCAAAAGCGACCCCGCCCTCGGCACCCGCACCGCCCGCAGCGCCACTGCCCAGGCTGGAACGGTCGGTTCCAGAGGCGGGGCTGAGGGGGGTCAGCGAGGGGATGTTCAGGAGTGGGTCCATGGGGTGGGCTCGGGGGAAGGGCTAGTCACACGATCAGTCGGGAGCGGTCCGGGGGCAAGTCGAAATTCCGACAGCCTACTGGACGCGGAGGATGTCCAGGGCGGAGGTGGCCATGGTCTTGGCGGCCCGGACCACGGCAATGTTGGCCTGATAGGACTGGCTGGCCTCCGTGAGGTTGACCATCTCCTCGACGGGATTGACGTTGGGGTAGCTCACCACGCCATCGGAGTTGGCATCCGGGTGGCTGGGCTCGTAGCGGCTGAGGAAGGGTTCCTTGCTCTTCTGGATGCTGGCGACCCGGACTCCGGCACTGGCCAGGGCGCCCTTGAAGCCCATGTCCTGGCTCTGGAAGACTGCGTCCATGCGCCGGTAGGGGCCGCCTTCCTTGGTGCGCGTGGTCTCGCTGTTGGCGATGTTGGCGGCGATGAGTTGGACCCGCAGCCGCTGAGCAGCCATGCCGGTGCCGGCGATATCGAGGATCTGGTTGATGGACATCAGTGCGCGCTCGCTTCTCGGATCATGGAATAGAGCTTCCGAAGCTCGACTTGCATGAGGGTGGACGCTGTCTGGTAGTCGGTCTGGGTGCGGGAGAGCAGCATGTTCTCCCGGTCCAGGCTCACATCGTTGCCATCGTTGCGCTCGGAGCTGGGCTTGAGGGCATCGGTGGTGGGCGGCAGGGCGGCGCTGGTCGTGCCCTGGAGGTGCATGGGGTGGGTGGCGTTGAGAGAGGCGGGCGAGGTTTGCCCATCCAGGGCCGACTTGAGGGCCCCCTGGAAGCTGAAGTCCCGGGTCCGGTAGCCCGGGGTGTCCAGGTTGGCCAGGTTCGAGGCGATCAGGCTCATGCGCTTGGAAGCCAGGGACATGCTGACATCCATGGACTGGATCATCGCGTTGCCACCGGTGAGGTCGAACATGGAGCACCCTGCAGAATGGACCGGGTGAGTCCCGGCACTGGGGAGAGCCATGCAGGCCCCGTGCCGGTTCCTGGGTTCTGGTTTCAGGACAGCTCCAAAGTCTCTGAGAAGCGATCGCATCTTTGCCCTGGACCTCGGCACTTTTGCTACACTGGCCGCTCATCTCGAGGCATCCCATGATCCTGAACACCCGCAAGCACCAAGAGGTGCTGATCCTCTACCCCGAAGGGAAGATCACCCTCGGAGACGGCGACCAGGAGCTCGGCGAGGCCGTGCGCACGGCCCTGACGGACGGCGCCCGCAAGATCGTCATCAACTTCAGCAAGGTGAGTTACCTGGACTCCTCCGGTGTGGGCGAGCTGGTGGGCTGCTACACCTCCATCAAGGGGAAGAGCGGCGAGATGCGCATCTGCGGCATGAGCTCCAAGATCTTCAGCCTCATCAAGATGACCAGCCTGCACTCGGTCTTCGACGTGATGGACACCGAGGAAGAGGCCCTCGCGGGTTTCTAGGAAGGTGCGTCCCCGCACCGTCCTGCTGTCGAGCCTCCTGGCGCTGGGTGCTTCCGGCGCCTGGGGGCTCGACGTCCCGACGGCCCTGGTCAAGGTCGACATCGAGGGCGGCAGCGAGGACGATCGGCGCTTCGCCGCCGCTGCCCTGGGCCTGAAGCCCGGCCTGCCCCTGGACGAGGGCAGCTTCCAGCAGGCTCTGGCTGCCGTGCGCTTGGTGGACCGGTACCAGTCCGTGACCGGCAGCCTGGTCGACGGGGTGATCCACCTACGTTTGGTCTCCCTCCAGCCGATCCAGAGCTGGCGTTGGGAGGGCGATGCGGTCCCCGGGTCCCTGCGGAAGACCCTGTTGCCGGAGCTGAGGCGGGGCCAGCGCCTAGGGCCGCAGCGCCAGGCCCAGCTGGTGGGCCTGGCCGAACAGCGCCTGCGGGAGGCTGGCTACCCCGAAGCCCGGCTTCAGCTTCGGGTGACGGAGCCCGGGCGGCCCCTGGGACTGGTGCTGAGTCTGGGCACGCCCGCCCTGCTCCAGCAGATCCGGTTTGAGGGCGATCCCGCGCCCTACACCCAGGAAAGGCTCCTGAAGGAAGCCCACCTCGAGCCCGGGAAGACCCTCTGGACCCCCGCCACGCTCCGCGAGGCCCACCGCAGGCTGCGGCAGCGCCTGGTCAAGGACGGCTACCTGGAAGGCACGGTGCGGCTGGAGCCTGCTCCGGAAACCGGCATCATGGTGCTGGAAGTGCAGGCTGGACCCAAGGTGCAGCTCCGTGCCCGGGGCATGAACCCTCTCGGCTTCATCTGGAAGCAGCCCCGGCTCGCAGAGTTCGTGCCCCTGGCCCGGGCCGAACGCTACACGCCCAGCCTCCTGGAGGAGGGGGCGGGACGCATCGCCTCATACTTCCGGGACCAGGGCTACCCGGAAGCAAAGGTGACCTATCAGCGCGAGGTCAGCGCCGGGTCCTCAGAACGCCCCCAGGCCGTGACCCTCACCTATACCGTGGTCAAGGGACCCCGCCGCACGCTGGGCAAGGTCACCTTCGAGGGCAATCGCGAGGTGTCCGAGAAGGATCTGCAGGCCGTGGTGACCCTGTCCCGCCGCCTGCTGGTCTTCTCGCCTCTGGCTGAGGCCCAGACCGTCAAGTCCCTGGAGGACCGGGTCACGGCCTACTACCTGCTACGGGGTTTCACGGAGGTGGCCGTGCGGCGACGCGTGGACACCTTGGCCAGCGGGATCGTGGAAGTCCACCTCAGCATCCGGGAGGGGCGCCGCCACCTCCTGGACAGCCTCGTCCTTGACCTGCCCGCCCGCACCGACCTGCCCCGGGAGAGCCTGGCCCAGAGCCTCCTGTTGGCCCTCTCGGACCGGCCGAAGGCCCTCCACGGCTCTGCCACATACCCGTCAGATCGGCGACACCTCCTGGGGGTGGAGGGAACCCTGGTCCGCACGGAGGAGACCGTGCGCCTTGACTTCAAGCCCAGCCTCCCCCTGGTCCGGAACGATCTGGCCCTGGTGGTGGCGGACCTGCGCCGGCGGCTGAGTTCGGCGGGTTCCGCCAATCCTCAGGTGAAGCTGAGCTTCGAGGATGAGGACTCCCGCTCCATGGTGCGCATCCAGGTGCCGACCCAGCCCCTGGATCTGACCCGCCGCCTGGTGGTCCAGGGCAGCGACCAGACCCAGGCGCGGGCGGTTCTGCGGGAGATGGAGCTGCCAACCGGGACCGCCCTGGATCCCCTCCGGCTGGACGAGGGTCAGATCCACCTGGGCAACCTGGGCACCTTCCAGCGGCTGGACCTTCTCGGCCTCAAGGAGCTGCCCGGCGAAGAACAACAGCCCTGGCAGCGGGGCGACCTGGCCCTGCGGCTCCAGGAGCGGCCGCCCTGGATCTTTTCCGAGTCCTTCGGCTTCGACAACACCCAGGGCTATCACCTCGGGCTCAACGCCCAGCGCCTGAACGTGGGCGGCATGGGCCGCACCCTGGACTTTGGCGCCCGGGGTGGGAACCAGACCCTCGACATCCCCTTCCTGCGCCGGGCCTTCCCCACGGGCAACATCAACCGCTCCGTGGACAACTACAGCGTGGGCTATACGGATCCCTGGTTCATGCCGGGTGCACTGGACAGCTGGCTGCCCGAACGTACCACGTTCCATGCTGAGGCGGCCTACATCGAGGAGGCCCAGGCGGCCTTCTTCGCCCGCCGCCGCCGCATCACCCCCAGCCTGGAATGGAAGCTCAGTCCCGTGCAGTCCGTGCAGCTGGGCTACCGCTGGGAGCGGGTGGATGTGGCCGCCAACAAAGACTCCGACGGCAATGCCTTGATCACCAACGAAGACCTGTTCAAGGTCGCCCGCACCCCACCGCACAGCATCATCTCCGCCCCCTATCTCCAGGTGACGGTGGACCGGCGGGATCGCCCCTACGATCCCACGGACGGCACCTACTTCCAGGGGCGGGTGGAGTTCGCTGGCCAGGCCTTCCTCACCTCCAAAAACAGCAGCTTCGCCAAGCTGGACCTCCGCTACCAATGGAACTCGCCCGTGGGTTTTCATGCGGAAGATGGCATGTTCATGGCCAGCGCCCGTCTGGGCCTGGCCCGACCTACAGCGAGTTCCTCTCAGGCTCTACCCCTATCTGAGCGCTTCTTCGGGGGCGGCTCCGCCACGGTGCGGGGCGTGGAGCCTGACATGCTGGGACCCCTGGGCCAGGTGCCACTTCTGAATGCCACGGGCAACGCCGTCATAGATGCCAACGGCAACCCGGTGACCCGCACCATCCCTCTGGGGGGCCAGGCCCTGCTGGTGTTGAACCTGGAATACCGCTTCCCCCTCTTCGGCATGAACTCGGTCTGGGCCGAGCTCTTCGTGGATGCGGGGCAGGTCTACTCGGCCCTCCTCACCTCAACAGATGCCACCACCCTGAAGCCGATCGCACCCTCTTTTCCGGCCCTGCGCGTCACGCCGGGTTTTGGTCTCATCTTCAAGTTTGGCTTTCCTCTCAAGGTGGAGTACGCCGCCGACTGGAAGCGCATCATGGGTCGGCCCCGCTCAGCGGAGGACCGGGAATCTCAGCTCAGGAGCGTGCTGATCTCTGCGGGCTACCAGTTCTGAGTTCGGCTACTAGCTGCTCTTCATCACTTCCACCACCTTGCGGCGCAGTTCCGAGAGCCGGTAGGGCTTCTGGATGAAGGCATTGGGTCGCTGGCCATCGAAGTCTTCGGGCAGCTCCCCCTCATCGAAGCCGCTGATGAGGATGACTGGCACCTGAGGATCCAGCTTCCGGATCTCCCGGAAGGCCGTGCGGCCATCCATGTGGGGCATGGTCAGATCCATCACCACCAAGTGGAAGTCCTGTGGGGAATCGCGAAAGAGGTTCAGGGCCTCGAGGCCATTCCGGGCCTCCACCACCACCAGGCCCTGCATCTGCAGCCCCATTGCCGAGGCCTCCCGGACCTCCTCCTCGTCGTCCACCAGCAGGACGCGACAGGCCAGTGGGCTCTCCTCTGGGACCGGCACCGGCGCGGCCGCCGGGACCAGCAGTTCGCTGCTGGGGAAGTACAAGTGGAAGGTGGAACCCTCGCCCATCCGGCTCTGGATGCGGATGCCGCCCTTGTGGCCCCGCAGGATGCCCAGCATGGCGGAGAGGCCGAGGCCACGCCCCTTGGGCTTGGTGGTGAAGAAGGGATCGAAGATGCGGGCCAGGACTTCCTCGCTGATACCGCTGCCCGTGTCCCTCACCTCCAGCAGCACGTACTGCCCCGGCCGCATGCCCTGGGTAGCGAAGTCGCGCTCCAGCCTGGCGTGGTCCAGGCCCACGGTGCTGGTGCGGATGACGATGGAGCCCGGTCGGTCGCCGATGGCATCCGAGGCATTAGTGACTAGGTTCATGACCACTTGCTGGATCTGGGCCGCGTCCGCCGCGATGCTGGGGATGTCCTGCTCCAGCTGATAGGACAGGGCCACGGTCTTGGCGATGGAGACGGCCAACAGGTGGCCGATTTCCGTAACCGTGTGGTTGAGGTCCAGGGGCTTCACTTCGAAGCGACTGCGCCCGGAGTAGGCCAGCATCTGCTGGGTGAGATCCGAGGCCCTCAGAACGGTCTTCTCGACCTTGTCCAGGAAGGGCAGGGCCTCGCCGCCAGGGCCCACCAGGGACTGAGCGAGGTTCAGGTTGCCGAGAATGGCGGCTAGGAGGTTGTTGAAGTCGTGGGCGATGCCTCCGGCCAGGACACCCAGGCTCTCCAACTTCTGAGCCTGACGGAACGCTTCCTCGGTGCTGCGGTGCTGGGTGATGTCGCGGGAGGTGCCGATGATCTGGCGGATCTCGCCGTCCTCCCCCACCAGGGGCACCAGCAGGGTCTGGGCGATGACCAGGCCCGTGGGGAGCTCGGCCCGCTCCTCGTAGCTGAGGGGGGCGCCGGAGTCCAGGCACTGCCGATAGCGACCCACGATGCCAGCCGCCACGTCTGGAGGGAGAATGTCCACGATGCGCCGCCCCACCACCTGGCTGCGCGCCATGCCGAGGATCCGCTCCTGGGCCGGGTTGAGGTCCTCCACGAAAAAGTCGCCCCTGCGATCCATGCAGACCCAGAACATCATGTCGGAGGTGTTCTCCACCAGGCCGCGGTAGCGCTGTTCGCTGGC
The DNA here is from genome assembly GCA_903913215.1 of uncultured Holophagaceae bacterium. GTDB lineage: Bacteria > Acidobacteriota > Holophagae > Holophagales > Holophagaceae > Geothrix. Next base: position 11,303 of record CAIWKE010000019.1, on the reverse strand, counting down.
CCGTAGGGCCGCCTCGGCCTGCTTCCGCTCCTGGAGTTCCTGGGCCAGCTGCTGAAGGTTCGCCTCCAGTTCCCGGTCCTGGGACTGGATGCGGGCCAGCATCTCGTTGAGGGCGCTCGCCAGGATGTCCAACTCCCGGGTCCGCTGGGGCCGGGCGCGGAGGCTGAAGTCCTTGCGCTTGGAGATGACCTCCGCCAGGCCTGCCAGGTCCAGCACTGGGTCTGTGAGGTAGTGCTGGAGGCGCAGGGACAGGAGGAACACGCCCCCGCCCAGGATGACCAAGGTGATGAAGAGGGCCGTGGCAGTCCAGCGGATCTGCTGCTTGACTGCGACCTGATCGGATTCCATGAGCAGGGTGCCTACCCCGTGCCCGGCGGCGTTCTGGATGGGGACCGAGGTCAGCAAGAGACCACCGGTCTCAGAGCTCGGTTCCACGGCGGGTGAACCTGCAGCCTGGCTGGGATAGCGGGCGAGCTCGCTGCCGTTGCCGCGCAGGATCCTGGCGCGCTTGATGTCCGGACGCTGGCGCAGGGCCTCCAGTAGCCGCGCTGCATTTTCCGGGTCGTCGAAGGAGAGCATGGGGGCTGCGTTATAGGCCAGCACCACACCCAGGCTCTGCAGGTCCTGTCGGGCCACCTGGCGGGCCGAGCGGTACTGGAAGCCGAAGAGGATCAGCCCCGTGGCCAGAATTCCCAGGCTCGCCGTGCCCAGGAGGATGGCCAGGGTACGGCGCCGGATGGAGGGGTGGGATTCCATGGACATGGGGCTCAGCGTGCCGGTTTGGGGGGAACGAGGACTCGGGCCAGCTGGAGCACGTTGGCGCCGAGGGTGAAGCCCTCCTCCTCGAGGGCCCGCAAGTTGATGCCCAGCCGCAGGCGATCGCCCTCCACGAAGAGACTCACCATCACGCCTTTGTAGGCCAGCTGTTCCCCCTCGGCGACGGTGAGGATGCCCTTGGTCTTGCACCAGGCGACGATGGGGCCGACCCGTGGCCACTCGGAGCGGCAGATGAAGAGCAGGTCGCAGGGGCGGCCCTCGGGTACCCGCTGGTAGTAACTGATCTGGATGCTCCGCCCCTGGATGGTCTGCCCCTTGGCGTAGGCTTCCAGCTCATCACTGAAGGGGGACTCGCCGATGACCGCGATGACGAAAGGGCTTGAGGGATCTTTCACCTTTGGGAATTTCATGTAGGAAGCCAGCTCGATGGTGAACTTGGCTTCAAGTCTCAGCCCGGCCGGATCCGGTTTCGAAAGGCCGGCTGCCAGGGTCGGCAGGGCCAGGCCCAGGAACAGGATCACGGTCAGGCATGTCCTCCCCACCCAGGACTGGGCCTGCCTTGGACGAGGTGATGCGGGGACTCGTTCCATGCGTGGGGTTCCGGCCTAGTAGGTGAAGGAGGCCCGGAGGGCGATTTCCCGGCCGGGGCCGGGCAGGGGAGGATTGCCGCCCGCACCTGGGATCCCGAAGGCCTGGATGTAGTCCATGGTGGCGTTGGCGAGGTTGCGGAGACTCAGGCCCAGTTCCGCGTGGCTGGAGAGGCGGCGGGTGAGGAAGAGGTTCAGGAGGACCGTGCTGCCGAAGCGGGAGGGGGCCACCTCGCCGAGTCGGTAGCCGTAGCGGGGCCCCAGCAGGAGGCATTCCGGGTTCAGGGACCAGTCCTGCGCGAACTGCCACTGGGCTTGGGATGAGACCTTCAGGTTGGCGAAGCCCACGTGGTAGCTGGGCTGCCCCAGCACCGCGTAGAAAGCGGCATTCTGGTCATCCGCCCTGGAGAGGGACACCGCAGCCTGGAGGACGAGGTCTGTCCAGAGACTGCGCAGGGTCACCTCCAGACCGTGGGCTCCCGTGTAGTTGAAATTGTAGTAGCCGTTGACGCCTGGGGCCGGATTGCCATAGCTGATGGGATCATGCACCCGGAGGTAGAAGGCGTTGGCCGTCAGGTAGCTGGTCGGTCCTACCGCATGGCCATACTCCACTTCAAAGGTGCGAGTACGCTCAGGTCTCAGGGACGGGTTCGCGAAGAGATCCTCGTAGGAAGGTGCCTGGAAGGCGCCCGCTGCGAGGAGCTTCACATGCCACGTCTCGGTGGCCTTCGTGAAGGCAAGGCGGGGACTGAGGGCAGATCCGAAAGCATTGTTGTAGTCGTACCTCACGCCCAGGTCCAGGTTCCCGAAGTCCTTCGACCAGAGCATCTGGAGGTAGGTGGCCCGGCTCTCGTAGACGTAGGTCTCGCGCACGTTCCGGCTGCTCCAGAACATGTTGGTGTTGTCCTGGATGACATCGGCACCGAGGGTGACCTTGAACGTCTTGGTCGCCGCCCAGGTCGCGAGCAGGCCGCCGTCTGTCCGGGTGTTGCGATCGGTACGGGCCGCCGTGTAGAGCCAAGGGGCCTGGGACTTGATGGTGAGGCTCGGTTTGAAGGACCAGGCACCCACTTCGAACAGGTCGTTCACGCCAAAGAACTCTCCCGGGAAACGGATGGGCGTGGTGGTGGTCTTGAACTCGCCGGTGTAGTCATTGACGGCGTAGTCATCGCGCAGGTAGTGCAGGTTCAGGTTGCCGTACGAGGCCTTGAGGTTGAGGAAGTCCTGGTGGGTGGCTGAGGCGTCCCCCGCCTGGATGACCGTCGAGCCAGCATAGGCAGGCTTCTGCCAGGAGCCGACGCCCTGGGGGGCCTGACCTCGAACGTAGGAGAGCGCCACATCGAGGTCACCAAAGACCTGCCCATAGGCCACGTGCCCCTTGGCAAGGTTGTGCTGTGCACTTGCCATCTGGCCCAACCAGAAGGAGCCATCCACCCCACCGATGTTTCCGCCCTTCCGGGTGATGACGTTGATGACCGCCAGTTCTGCGAATCCGCCGTAAAGGACGCTGCCCGGCCCGCGGATGATCTCAATCCGTTGCACGTTGTCGATGGGGTAGTGCCCCCCGAACTGGAGGGTGCCATAGAGGGGTTCGACCATCTCCTGACCATCAATGAGCAGGAGTACTTTCCCATCGTGGCCCCAGCAGGTCCTCACCCCGATGCCGACCACCCCGTTGGTATCAGACGCGAAGGCGAATCCGGGGACAAAGCGGAGCACATCCATCAGGTCGCGGGCACCGGAGGCCATGATCTCCTCCCGCTGCAGCACCGTTGTGATGCCAGGGCTCTCCCGGTTGGACAGGGGCACGTGGGAGGTGACCGCGATGGGCGTGTTCAGAAGCTCCAGGAGCCGTGCTCCGCCCTCGGATGGGGCCTCGGGAACCTGCTGAGCCGCCAGGCAGCCCCCCATCAAGAGTGCAGAAGTCCATCGGAGCATGAGTCGTTGCCGCCTTTTGCTACAAAGATTGCCGTCTCTTCGGGAATTTGCTTGAATTCGTTGAATATTAGGTGGTGGGGCCTGAATTAAATAGTGGGTTCCAACGGAATAATCTTAGACGTTCAGGCAGTCGCTTTCGAGCCGTTCACAGCCCACCTCAGCCCCCGGCTGCGGCCTTGAGAAAGCTGACCCGGTCCCCGGGAGCGAGGGGGGTGGCCCAGAGGTTCCGGTGGTTGATGAGGACGCCGTTGACGGCCAGGGCAGTCACCCGGGTGAGCCGGTCGAAGTCCGCCTGCTGCTCCGCGAAATGGACCCGGGTGAGGCGCAGGGCGTCCCCCACGGTGGCGGCGCCCTCCAGCTCCAGATGCCGGGTGCCCAGCAGCTTGGCTAGGTCGTAGGTGAGCTCCACGGTGATGCTCACACCCGCACCTGCAGCTTCTTGAGTGTGCGGGGCAGGGGCACACCCTGGGCGTCCCAGCCGCGGATCTGGTAGTAGCGGGGCAGCAGGCTGTCCAGGGGCACACCCGAATGCAGGTGCTTGAATGTTGGCTCGTGGAGCATCCGGGGAGGCAGGGTGTCGTCCTGGCCCGTGAGGCCCTCCCGCAGGTTGTACATGCGCTCCAGGTTGAAGATGCGGGCCCCGATCTCCTGCAGGTGGCCTGAGGTGAAGGTCTGCCCCGTGATGTAGGTGAGCCACTGCTCGAACCAGAGGAGGGGCCGGACCTTGAGGCCCAGGAGCCAGCGGTACATGGGTCCGCTGCGCTCGAAGGCGCCCACGAGCATCCGGTAGAGGAAGCTATTGGGATCCATGCGGTGGACAAAGGCCGGGATGATGCCGTAGGTGCTGAACATGCAGAGCACCATGGCATTGAGGGCGCAGGCCAGGTTCTGCTGGACCACGGGCAGCTCTGCCTTGAGGCGCAGGCTCTGGGGGTTGATGGTCAGCGGACCCGTGGACTCCATGTACATGCTGGCGCCCTGCACGTGGCAGCCGCCCCGGTTGGTGGTGGCGTACTCCACGCCCTGGGCGTAGGAACCCCGGGGGTCGTAGGCCGAGAGCTCCAGGCCCTTCACGTGCATGGCGAAGCTCCAGCCACCATACTTTTCGCTCAGGCGCTTCACGCCCTGGGCCAGGTCGTCGCCGAGGCCGCGGCGGAAGGCGATGTCCCGGATCATGGCGCTGATGCCCTCGGGTTTGCCGAAGGCCAGGTCGGTCTCAAGCATGCCCAGCTCCTGCAGCTCCATGGCGAAGCCAAGGGTGACGCCCAGGCTGATGGTGTCCATGCCCAGGTCGTCTGCGAGCTGGTTCCATTCGGACACTTGCTTGATATCCACGATGTCCAGGTTGGTGCCCAGCAGGGCCACGGTCTCGTACTCAGGCCCCTTGACCCGGGCGCCATCGACCATCACGTCGCGGCCGCAGGCCACGGGGCAGTGGATGCAGCTGGACTTCACGCCGACGAGGCCGTTGTCCTCCAGGTATTCGCCGGACAGCTGCATGGCGTGTGGGTGGTGCCCGAAGCGGAAGTTGTGGGTGGGGAGGATGTTCCGGCCATTGGTCGTGTTGACGATCCCCATGGTGCCGTAGCGGCGCAGCTTCTCCCCCAGCACCGGGTGGGCCCGGAAGTGCTGGCGCAGCCACTTGGTGTAGGCCTTGAACTTCTCTTCGTCCTCCATCTCCAGCTTGGCGGTGCCCTTCACGGTGATGGCCTTGAGCCGCTTGGAGCCCATGACCGCGCCCACGCCCGTGCGCCCGGCGATGCGCTCCTGGGACACGATGCCCGCGTAGAGCACCTGGTTCTCTCCCGCCGGGCCGATGACGGCGTGGTAGCCGCTCTTGCCCAGGGCCTCCTGCGTGGCAGAGGTGCCCCGGCCCCAGAGTTCCGTGGCGTCCACGAAGGCCACGGTGCCGGCGTCTCCGTCCACCTCCAGGCGCAATGGGGTGGGCGACTGGTTCCGGATGACCAGCACATCGAGACCGGCCTTCTTCAGGCCCAGGGCGAAGGAGCCCCCGCAGGCGGCGTTGCCGATGCCCCCCGTGAGGGGGCTCTTGCAGACCACGGCGAAGCGGTTGGACTGGGGCGCCAGCGAGCCGTTGAGGGGCCCCGTGGCGAAGATCAGTGGGTTCTCGGGGCCCAGGGCGTCGATGCCGGGCTTGGTTGTGTCATAGAGCAGCCGCGTACCGTAGCCCTTGCCGCCGATGTAGAGGCGGGCGATCTCATCATCCAGGGGCTGGAACGAAAAGGTCCGGGCGGCGAGATCGACCTCCAGGATCCTATTGGCGTAGCCCTTGATCATGGAGTCCTTCCTCGGTGGCGCGGTGATGGGATGCAGGCATCATCCCACCAAAGCACGGAGTGCCCCCTAGCCCAGTACCTTGGCCATGAAGTCCGAGTGGAGGCCCCAGCCCAGGAAGCCCGCCAGGCCGAAGAGGATGCCGAGGCTGGCGAAGACGCTGGCCACGCCAAAGAGCCAGCGCTTCTTGGTGAGGGCCGTGACGCCCGCCAGGGCGATGGCCACGCTGAGGCAGGCCTCGGCGAGATCGAACTGGTCGTCGTGGACGTTCATGGCGTCGTAGTCCTTGGCGGCCTTTTCCGCCTCGGCCTTGATCTGCTCTTTTTCCGCCGCGTAGGTCTTGGCGTTGGCTTCCTGGGTGGCGATCTTGGCCTCCACCTTGGCCTTCAGTTCCGGCTTCAGGCCGGGGTTCAGGTCCAGCTGCACCCGCAGCATGTCCGCGGAGTTCTCGGCGATGTGCTGCTTGGTGCCTTTGCTCTGGTAGTAGGCCCATTGGTCCACGGCCCGGGCCTGGGACTGCTGCATGGCCTGGACGACGTTGCCGTCCTTCACGTTGCAAAGGGCCATGAAGGTGGCCACCACCGCCACAAAGAGGGCGATGAAGCCATTCAAGCGGCTTTCGGCGGCATGGTCCTGCACGCCTTCCTGAACGGATTCGAGCGGTTCGGGCATGGTCAGCTCCTATCAGGCCCCCAGTCTAGGCCAGGGCCACTGAACCTTGTTCCAATCTTCCCTTCCGGGGCCAGGGGCCGGGATGGCCCCCATGGTTATACTTGGTCTTAATTATCCTCCCAGGAGCCGCGAGATGACTCAAAAGTCGGGGTCTACCGCGAAGGCACCGAAGCCGCCCGCCCCGAAGGCTGCGAGCAGTCGGCCTGCTCCCAAGGTGGTTCAGGACCCGGTGCCCTCCAAGGACTTTCCCATTGTGGGTGTGGGGGCCTCAGCCGGGGGCCTGGAGGCGCTGGAGCAACTCGTGGCCCACCTGCCCCCCAAGCCCGGGATGGCGCTCGTGGTGGTTCAGCACCTGGACCCCACCCACCGGGGCATCCTCGTGGAACTGCTCCAGCGGGTCACCCCACTGCCCGTGGTCCAGATCACGGACCGCATGCCGGTCGAGAAGAATCACGTCTACGTCATCCCTCCCAATCGGGACCTAGCCCTGCTGCATGGTGTCCTGCACATCCAGGAGCCGACCACCCCCCGGGGGCTGCGCCTGCCCATCGATGGCTTCTTCCGCACCCTGGCCGAAGACCAGCGGGAGCGCAGCATCGCGGTGATCCTCTCGGGCATGGGCTCCGATGGCACGGCCGGGGCCCGGGCCATCAAGGAACAGGGGGGGGCGGTCTTCGTGCAGGCTCAGCCCAAGTTCGACGGGATGCCCCGCAGCGCCACGGAAGCGGGCTTGGCAGACGTGACGCTGCCCGCTGAGGAACTGGGGGCCAAGCTCTGCGCCTACTTCCGCTACAGGCCCGTGCTGCCGACCCAACCTGGCCTGGCCTTTGGGGACCAGGACCAGAGCAACCTGGAGAAGATCATCCTCCTGCTTCGCTCCCGCACGGGACATGACTTCACCCTCTACAAGAAGAGCACCCTCTATCGGCGCGTGGAGTGGCGCATCGCCCTCCATCAGCTGAACCGCATAGCGGACTATGTGCGGTACCTCCGCGAGAACCTGCATGAGGCGGACCTGCTCTTCCGGGAGCTGCTCATCGGGGTGACAGCCTTCTTCCGGGATCCAGAGGTCTGGCAGCAGCTCAAGGCGGAGGTCATGCTCGCGCTCTTCGCGGCCCACCCCAACGGAGCCAACTTCCGGGCCTGGTGCCCGGGTTGCTCCACGGGGGAGGAGGCCTACTCCCTGGCGATCATATTCCAGGAAGCCCTGGCCCAAGCCAACCCCTCGGTCCGGTACACCCTGCAGGTCTTCGCCACGGACCTGGACAAGGAGGCCATCCACAAGGCCCGGGTGGGCTCCTACTCCAGGAACATTGCCGAGAACGTCCCCGCAGCGCGCCTGCGCAAGTACTTCCAGGTGGAGGACCGAGGCTACAAAGTGGCCAAGGAAACCCGTGAAATGGTGATCTTCGCACCCCAGAACCTGGTCATGGATCCACCCTTCACCAAGCTGGACCTGCTCTTCTGCCGGAACCTGCTCATCTACCTGGAAGGGGCCCTTCAGAAGCGCCTCCTCCCCCTCTTCCATTACAGCCTGAACCCCGGTGGCTTCCTGGTGCTGGGCACCTCGGAGTCCGTGGGGGCCGCCGCAGATCACTTCACAGCCCTCCCCGGCAAGAACCGGATCTTCCAGCGCAGGGAATCCGGCCTCCGCAGTGATCAGGTGGAATTCCCCTCCTCCTTTACTCATAAAAAAACCACCAGCCACCAGGACTCAACCTTGATTGAACCCACCCTGATCGCCTCCTCCGCTCCAAACCTGCAGGCCCTGACCGAAGGGATCCTGCTGCAGCATTTCGCCCCGGCGGCCGTCCTCACCACCTCCAAGGGCGACATCGTCTACATCAGCGGCAAGACCGGGAATTATCTGGAACCCGCCGCGGGCAAGGCCAACCTCAACGTGTTTGCCATGGCCCGGGAGGGCTTGGGCGGGGCCTTGAATGAAGCCTTCTCCAAGGCCTTGCGGCAGCAGGTCAAGGTCACCCTCAACCGGGTCACCGTGGGCACCAACAGCGGCTCCCGCTGCGTGGACGTGACCGTCCAGGCCCTGGCTGAACCCCTGGCCCTCAGGGGCATGGTGCTCATCGTGTTCAGTGACCTGGTCATGCCCGACGCCCACCCCAAGGCCAGCACGTCCAAGGCCTCCTTGGACGCGGGTCGCCTTTCGACCCTGGGCCTGGAATTGCAGCAGGCGCGGGACGAGGTGCAGACGGTCCGGGAAGAGATGCAGTCCTCGCAGGAGGAACTCAAGTCCACCAACGAGGAGCTGCAGAGCACCAACGAGGAGCTGCAGAGCACCAACGAGGAACTGACCACCTCCAAGGAGGAGATGCAGTCCATGAACGAGGAGCTCCAGACCGTCAACCTGGAGCTGCAGGCCAAGGTGGATGAGCTGTCCAAATCCAAGGACGACATGCTGAACCTGCTCAACAGCACCAACATCGCCACCCTCTTCCTGGATGACGAGCTGCGGGTGCGCCGCTTTACACCCCAGACAGTTGACATCATCAAGCTCATCCCCGGCGATGCTGGGCGGCCCATCACAGACTTGGTCACAGAGCTGGACTACCCGGACTTGGCTGATGATGCGAGGCGGGTGCTGCGCCTGCTGGTCCCCCAGGAGCTGGTGGTTCGCGGTCGGAATGACCGCTGGTTCACGGTCCGCATTATGCCCTACCGCACCCAGGCCAACCGCATCGACGGCCTGGTCATCACCTTCGTGGACATCAGCGCCGCCAAGCGGGTAGAGGCCTCGCTGCGGGAAGCCCTGACTCTGCTGCAGTCCCGTGTGAAGGACATGGCCTTGGACGCTCCGAACACCTCCGAGGTGGAGAGTACCCTGCTAAGGGCCCAGGCCAGCCTGAAGGAGCAGCTGCTCCACGATGCCATGGGGCAGCCCCCTTCGACGGGCTCCAGCAAGCAGGGGCAAGGACGGAAGAGATGACCGAGGAGCCCGAGCCCGGCCTGGAGGGCATCCGCCGTCGGGCCGAGGCCCGCCTCGGGCGCTTCTCACCGGCTTACCAGGCGGCCGAGCCGGATCGGCTTCTGCGGATCCTTCACGAGTTGCAGGTCCACCAGGTCGAACTGGAGATTCAGAACGAGGAGTTGCGAGAGGCCCGCCTCGAGGAGGACTCGCTTCGGCAGCGGTACGTGGACTTCTATGACTTCTCCCCCTCGGGCTTCGTGAGCCTGGGGCCTGATGGCGGCATCCTGCAGATCAACCTCACCGGGGCGCGGATGCTGGGGCAGGAACGCTACCTGCTGGTGGGCCAGCGGCTGGGCGCCTGGGTGGCCAAGCCTGACCGCTCCGGGCTGGAGGCATTCCTGGCGGGTATCTTTTCCGGGGGGGCCGCCGGCGCCTGCAAGATGCATCTGGTGCGGAAGGACGGCTCGGTCTTCCCGGTCCACCTGGAGGGCATGCCCACGGCGGATGGGATGGAGTGCCGGGCCGTGATCGTAGACATCAGCGACCTGGAGCGGAGCCAGGAAGAGCGTCGCCTCCTGGAAGCTGACCTGCTCCAGGCCCACAAAATGGAGAGCCTCGGCGTGTTTGCCGGCGGCATCGCCCACGATATGAACAACGTCATGGGGGCCATCCTGGGCCTGGCCACCACCCTGTGCGAGGCCCAGGATCTGCCCCCGACCCATGCCCGCAACCTCAAAACCATCGTGGCCGCCTGCCTCCGGGGCCGGGACGTGGTGCGGAGCCTCATGGCCTTTGCCCACAAGGGGCCCCGGGAGGAACGGCCCGTGGACCTGCGCCTCCTGGTCGAAGACCTGGCCCGGCTCATGGATTCCTTCACCATGAAGCGCATCCAGGTCCAAGTGGAGGTGCAGCCGAATCTGCCCCTGGTCCGGGGCGAGGCCGGGGCCCTCAGCCACGCGTTGCTGAACCTCTGCGTCAACAGCATGGACGCCATGGCCGAAGGCGGCGAACTGCTCATTCTGGGGCGGCAGCGGCCCGACGGCGACCTGGAACTGCGGGTGGTGGACACCGGCCCTGGCATGGATAGCACTGTGCTGGCTCGGGCCATGGAGCCGTTCTTCACCACCAAGTCCAACGGGACTGGCACGGGCCTGGGGCTTTCCATGGTCAACGGCACCATGAAGGCCCACGGGGGCCGGATGGAACTTCGGAGCAGCCCCGGCATGGGGACTGAGGCCATCCTCACCTTCCCCGCCGAGCGGCTGGTTCCCTGGGCCCCGATACCCAGCACCGGATCTGGGACGCAGCGGCTCGAGCCATCGAGTCTGGACATCCTGCTGGTGGACGACGACCCCCTGATCTTGGATGCCATGAGCCTGCTGCTCGGGGCCCTGGGGCACCGGGCCCTGACCGCCTCCACCGGCCACCAGGCCCTCCAGTTCCTGGCGACCGATCGCCCCTTCAGCCTGGTGATCCTGGACATGCATATGCCCGACATGACTGGGGCCCAGGTCCTGCCCCTGCTCCGGGGCTACCGTCCCACGGTGCCAGTGCTCCTCTGCACGGGCTATAACGACGAGTCCCTGCTGGCCCTGGTGGAAGCCACGGCGGGCGTCCACAGCATCTCCAAGCCCTTCACCCTCGGTGAGCTGCGGACCCGGCTGGCCGACCTGCCGGGCCTCTAGTTCGCCGCCGATCCCTGGCACCGCGTGGCCGGGAGACAGGGCCGTTGGCGGGGGAAATGGGACACAGCGCCCGGCTGGTCCTAAATTCCGTCGGAGCCAACGATCAGTTTGAAGAGGATGAACGAGACAACGGCAACGATGCCAAGGAACACCCAGATCATGAACTTGTCGGAACGCGTGTTGATGGCGGTCATAGGGACCCCCTCTGGGTTAGATGATTGTGATTGGCAATTGTTGAACAACACCCTATCCCAGTCACCGGAGTTGTCATAAGTAATTTTCTTGGTTCTTCCGGGATTTGAGGGGTAGATAGACAGGGCAACGGCAGTCTCTGATTCACTTGGATTTGCGAAGAAACAAGTGGAGAGGAGGCTGCCGTTGCTGACTAAGGAGTCTATGGCCCGAGTGGGGGCTTGGGAAGGG
>CAIWKE010000018.1 GCA_903913215.1 uncultured Holophagaceae bacterium | reverse complement strand
TCCCAAGCCCCCACTCGGGCCATAGACTCCTTAGTCAGCAACGGCAGCCTCCTCTCCACTTGTTTCTTCGCAAATCCAAGTGAATCAGAGACTGCCGTTGCCCTGTCTATCTACCCCTCAAATCCCGGAAGAACCTTTTTTTCAAAGTAGGGTGTGGCCGCGCATCCACTTTGAAAACAGGCCCTAGTTCGGTTCCGCCAGCAGCAGCCGGTTCTTGGGCGTGATCTCCGACGGGATCGTATGCGTGAACACCCGGTAGCCCCGCTGGCGAAGCCAGCCCACGCGGGCGGCATCCATGGCCAGGGGGCCGTCCAGCCAGCCTTCCAGCCCGCCCAGGTCCCCCGCCTTGAGGTCGTGGCAGCAGGGGAGCACTGCCACCCGTGCCCCTGCCGTCACAGCCAGTTCCAGAACCCGATCCGTGAGGCCGCCGCAGGCGTGAGCCGAAACCACGAGGTCATTCGAGTCCAGGGCCAAACTGCCCAGGTCCGCCTCCAGGAACTGCACCCGCCCGCCCAGGCGGGGCCAGGCCTCGCCCAGGCTGGCCTGCAGGGCTGCGGCGCTTTTGGGCAGGCGCAGGTCCACGGCCAGAGCTGCGGGGGAGCTGTCATCCAGCAGCAGCATGAGCTGAGCCAGGAGGCCGTGCCCGCAGGCCAGGTCCACCACGCGCCCTCCGCGGAAGCGGCGCCGCACCCGGCGGGCCACCTCCCAGGCCTCATAGAGTTCCTTGCGCGGCAGACAGCCGGCATGACAGACAGCCCGCGCCACGCGATCGAAAAGGGTCTCCCCTCCGAACTGCGGGAGGAGTCTTTCCGTCATTCGATTGCGGGAGCCGTGGTCCATGGACTCCAGTCTACTGAGACAGTTCTGCACTGCTCAGATAGCCACTGAGGCCCTGACCCCCCACAGCTAACACGGTGCCATCAGACAGGACCGTAGCTGTTGACTGCATGCGCCCGACCAGCAGGCTCCCCGCGGGGCTGAAAGTCTCCGTGACCGGATCGAAGAGCTCAGTGCTGAGCAGGTAGCCGCCCGCCACGAGGGAATTGAAGCCACCGATGAGCAGAACCTTGCCACTGGTCAGAAGTGCCGCGGAGGGATACTGCCGGGCCGTGATGAGGCTGCCGGTGGGGGCGAACAGCCCTGTGTTCGGATCATACAATTCAGTACTGGCGGCGAGTCCCCCCGCAGTGAGGCCACCGGCCAGTAGTACCTTGCCATTACCCAGCAGCGTGGCCGTCCCTCCGACCCGCGCACTGCTCATGGGGCCATTGGTGGCGGTGAAGGTATCGGCAACAGGGTCGTACACCTCGGCCGTGACCAGCGGGGTGCCATTGTTGTCCCCCCCCGTGATCAGTACTTTGCCACTGGTCAGCAGGGTGGCCAGATGGTTCTTCCGCGGCGAGGTCATGTTCAAAGCGGTGGCGGTGAAGGTGCCTCCGGCGGGCTTGTAGATTTCGGCTGTCGCAAGGGTGCTTCCAGAGCTGCCGCCGGCCAGGAGGACCCAGCCATTCTGCAAGAGCGTGGCGCTGTGGTTGGCGCGGTCGGATCCAGCCTGCACGGTGTCCGTGAAGGCATGGGTGTCGCTGTGATACAGCTCGGCGTGGCTGCCCCCGCCGCCGCTGATGAGTACGGTCCCATTAATGAGCAGGGTGGCGGCGGGCAGCGTCCGCACGTGCGCGGGGGGGCCGACATCCGTGGAAGTCCCCAGGACAGGGTTGAACTCTTCGGCATTGGCGACAGCGAGGGGATCCTTCCCGCCCATGATCAGGATCTGGCCGGTGGGCAGCATGGTGGCGGTCTGGCTTGACCGGGGGTGCACCAGAGCTCCCTTGCTGGTCCAGGTGCTCACGGTCAGGGTGGCATCCGAGCTGATGTTCTGGCTGGCATAGGTATCGGTGACGATGACCCGGAACGTGGCCCCATCACTGCTGCCGCCAAGGGCAGGCGTGGTGTAGCTGTTGGCGGTGGCGCCGGCGATGTTAGTGCCGTTCTTCTGCCACTGGTAGGTGAGTGCTGATGCGCCCGAGGCCGTGACGCTGAAGGCCGCAGTTCCCCCGGAGGCGACCGTGATGCTGGCAGGCTGGGCGCTGAAGGTGGGCCCCGGGGGCAGCACCTTGAAGTCCAGGCCCACGGTGGTGCTGCCGCCGCTGTTGGTGGCGGTCACGGTGTAGGTGGCCAGGGGGGTGTAGGTCGTAGGAGTACCGGTGATGATCCCTGTGCTGGTACTCAAGGTCAGCCCCGTGGGCAGGGCTGGTGCCACCGCATAGGAGACCACCGGCCCCCCACCGCTGCTGGGAGTATCCGTGGAAGCTGCGATGTTCGTGGTGAAGGTGGTGGCGGTGTACGTGTAGGTGAGGCCGCTGGGGGCGACATCGTTAACCGTGATGCCCGCCTGGGTGCCTGTGATGCTGCTGGTGGCCATGTCCGTGGCGGTGATGGACTGGCTGCCCAGGGTCTTCAGGGTGAAGCTGAGGGCCTGCAGCCCGGCATCAAGGGCCGTGAACGTGTAGTCGGCGGGCAGGACCGCCTGCGGGTCCGTGGAGGTGAAGTGCACCGTGCCCCGGTAGCCAGTGGCCGTGTTGCCCGCGGCATCCAGGGCCCGCATGGTGAGGTTGTGGGGCCCGTTGGTGGTGGTGGGGTTCTGGAACCCGCTGAGGGCGAGGCTCGCGGCTCCTGCCGCCTGGACCGTGATGCCCGCCTGGGCACCGGTGATGGAGCCACTGACTGTATCTGTGGCGGTGATGGACTGGGTCCCGGCGGTGCGCAGGGTGGCGGAAAGCGCGTGAACGCCATTGTCCGAGGCCTGGAACGTGTAGTCCGCGGGCGCCACAACCAGGGGGTCTGAGCTGGTGATGTGCACGGTGCCCAGGTAGCCGTTGGCGGTGTTGTTGTCCTGATCCAGGGCCATGATCGTGACCTGGTGGGCCACCGCGGAGGTCGTCGGATTGGTGAAGCCCGTGACCGTGACGTGCGTGGCGGGGCCAGCGGTAATTGAGACACTGAGCGTGGCGGTGTTGCCGAGAGAATCTAGAACCCGCACCAGGTCGGCCACATGACCGGTGGGGCCAGCGGTGTAGAGCCCAGTGCTGGCGTCGATGGTGCCGCCGGAATTGTTGGTGGCCATGGACCAGGTGTAGCCAGTGCCGCTGCCTCCCGAAGCCGTGAGGCTCTGGGTGGCCCGGGGGGCCAGGATGAGGGTGGCTGGGGCGATGGCGACTCCCGCGCTGACCGCGATGGTGGCCGTGGTGGTGTTGCTGAGGGAATCCGTGAGCTGCACCGTGTCGGTGACCCCACCCGTGCTGCCTGCGGTGTAGACCCCCGTTCCAGGAACGATGGAGCTGCCAGAGTTGTTGGTGAAGAGAGACCAGGTGTAGCCCGCGCCGCTGCCGCCGCTGGGCGTGAGGGTCCGGGTGCCTCGCGGGAAGGTGCTGGCGGTCCCGGCGATGCCGAGGACGATGCTGCTGGTGCCACTGGCGCTGTAGGCGTCACCGGCGGCATTGGTCAGGCTGCAACTGAGCTGTACCGAACCACTGGCGCCAGCCGTGAAGGTGACACTGGTCCCGGTGCTGCCAGAGGTGAAACTGCCCCCCGTGATGCTCCAGACATAGGCCGCCGCAGTGAGAGGTGTCACCGAGGCGACGCAGCCCGTCTGCCCCGCCGTGACCGTGGGTGGCGTTGTCACGACTGGACTGAGTGCAGGGACAATGGTGCAGGTGGCTGTCCCTGGTGTGGCCGCAGTGCTGGCAGCATTGGTGACGGTGCAGCTGAGCTGGACCGAGCCGGAGTTTCCGGCGGTGAAGGTCACACTTGTGCCGATGGTGGCGGAGGTGATGGCACCTCCCGTGATCACCCAGGCGTAGGTGCAACCCGCTTGGAGGGGGACCGAGGCGATGAGGCCGGCGTGGCTGGCGGTGACCACGGCAGGGTAGGTAAGGGTGGGCTGTGTGGGAACTGCCACGATGGTGCAGGTGGCTGTGCCCGCCGGGGCGGAGGTGCTGCCTGCATCCGTGACCGTGCAGGAGAGCTGGACCTGGCCCGAGCCTCCCGGCGTGAAGGTCACGCTGGTCCCGGTGGTGGTGGAAGTCAGGGCGCCTCCAGCGATGGTCCAGGCGTAGGTGCAGCCAGCTTGGGCCGTGATTGAGGCGGTGTAACCGGCCTGCCCAGCCGTCACGTTTCCGGGCGCTGTGACCGTGGGTTGAGTCGCGGGGGGCACCACGGCGCAGGAGGTCGAGCCGGGGCTGGAAGGGGTGCCGGCCGCGTTGGTGACCGTACAGGAGAGCAGGACCGAGCCCGTCGGCCCGGCGGTGAAGGTGACACTGGTACCGGTCGTGGGGGAGCTCATGGCGCCCCCGGTGATGCTCCAGGCATAGGTGCAGCCAGCTTGGGCCGTGATTGAGGCCGTGTAGCCCGCCTGGTTGGCGGTCACGTTCGCTGGAGCAGCGATGGTCGGCGAGACCGGTGCAACGACCACGGTACTGGACGACGTACCTGGTGTGGAGGGCGTACCCGCCGAGTTCGTCACCATGCAGGTGAGCTGAACAGTACCCGAGGGGCCCGCCGTGAAGGTCACGCTGGTTCCAGAGGGGGACGTTGTAAAGACGCCTCCAGCAATGGTCCAGGCATAGGTGCACCCCAACTGGGCGGACACAGAGGCGGCGTAACCCGGTTGATTGGCGGTCACATTGGAGGGCGCAGTGATCGTTGGCTGGGTAGCGGCCGCAACGACGGTACTGATGGCCGTGCCTGGCGTGGAGGGCGCACCGGCTGGATTGAGAACTGTGCAGGAAAGCTGGACAGTGCCAGAGGGGCCGGCCGTGAAGGTCACGCTGATCCCGGTCGTGGCGGAGGTCAGGGTGCCCCCGCTGATGGCCCAGGCATAGGTGCAGGTGCCCTGGAGCGGGACGGAGGCGGCATAGCCCGCCTGGTTGGCGGTGACACTGGTGGGGGCAGTTACGGTGGGCATGACCGGAACCGGGACCACGGTGCTGACGAACTGCCCTGCCGGAGAGGGGGAACCCGCGCCATTGGTGGCGATGCAGGAGATTTGGACCAGACCCGAGGCTCCCGCTGTGAAGGTCACGCTGGTGCCGGTAGTGGCCGAGGTGATGGCTCCGCCGCTGATGGTCCAGGCGAAACTGCAACCCAGCTGGGTTGGCACCGAAGCGGTGTAGCCCGCCTGACTGGCGGTCACATTGAGCGGAGCCGTGACCACAGGCTGGGCCGGGGCGACCAGAATCGTACTCGTGGCCGTGCCCGGAAGAGAGGGGGTGCCGGCCAGATTGGTGGCCATGCAGGAGAGCTGGACTGAGCCAGAGAGACCGGCGGTGAAGGTCACGCTTGTCCCGACCGTGCCGTTGGTGAGGATGCCCCCCGTGATGCTCCAGGCAAAAGTGCAGCCCACTTGGGCTGGGACCGAGGCGGTGTAGCCCGTCTGATTTGCGGTCACGATGGCCGGAGCCGTGAGAACGGGCTGGGCCGGGGCCACCACCACGTTGCTGATGGCGGTCCCTGGCGTCGAGGGGGTGCCGGCCGCATTCGAGGCGATGCAGGAGAGTTGGACCGACCCGGAAGATCCAGCCGTGAAGATCACGCTGGTTCCAGTGGTAGCGGAAGTCAGGGTGCCGCCGCTGATCGTCCAGGCATAGGTGCAGCCCGACTGCGCCGGGACTGAGGCACCATAGCCCAGTTGGTCCGCCGTCACATTGGCCGGGGCCGTGATGGTGGGTTGGGAGGCGGCGACCAGCACCGTGCTGACCGCCGTGCCAGAGGTGGAGGGGCTGCCTGCGGCATTGGTGACAATGCAGGAGAGTTGAACCGTGCCTGAGAGCCCCGCAGTGAACGTCACACTGGTCCCATTGAGGGCGGAAGTGAGGGTGCCCCCGGTGATGAACCAGGCGTACGTGCAGCCGCTCTGGGCTGGGATGGAGGCGGCATAACCCGCCTGGCTCGCCGTCACGTTGGCCGGGGCCGTGATGGTGGGCTGGACGGCGGCCGCCAGGACCGTGCTGGTGGCCGTGCCAGGGGTGGACAGGGTGCCCGCCGCGTTGGCGACGGTACAGGAGAGCTGGACCGTGCCCGAGGGCCCCGCTGTGAAGGTCACGCTGGTCCCGGTGGTGGCGGAGGTCAGGGTGCCTCCAGTGATGGTCCAGGCATAGCTGCAGTTCGTCTGGGCAAGGACGGAGGCGGCGTAACCCGCCTGGCTTGCGGTCACGCTTGCCGGTGCTGAGACCGTGGGCTGGGCGGGAGCAGCCACGATGGTGCTGGTGGCTGTGCCGGGCGTGGAAACGGTGCCGGCGGCATTCGTGGCCGTGCAGCCAAGCTGCACCGACCCCGAGGTTCCGGCCGTGAAGGTCACACTGGTGCCCGTGGTGGCAGAGGTCAGGGTGCCCCCGGAGATGGTCCAAGCGAAGCTACAGCCGATCTGGGCGGGCACGGAGGCGGCATAGCCTGCCTGGCTGGCGGTGACGTTGGCTGGGGCTGTGACCGTGGCCACGGGAGCGGCGACCAGGGCGATGCTGGCGCCACCGGTGTTGGCCGTGCCGGCGGGGTTGGTGACCGTGACACCCAGGACTACCGCGGCACCGGAACCGGCCGTGAAGATGATCTGTGCGGTGCCCTGACCGCTGGTGATGGAGCCCCCCGTGGCGGTCCAGAGGTAGGTGTCACCGGGCTGGGAAGGGACCGAGGCCGCGAGCCCGGGCGTGCCGACCGTGGCCAGCGTCACGGAAGGCGTAATGGTGGCCACGGGCATTGGATTTACGGTGATGCTAGTCGACTGGGTGATGGTGCCGCCGGCCCCGGTCACGGTGAGGGTGTAGGTGGTGGTGGCCGTGGGGGTCACCGTAACAGTGGCCCCACTGCTGATGGTGCCCACCCCCTGGTCGATGGTGCCCGTTCCGTTGCTGAAGACTGCCAGCAAGGTCGTGCCCGCACCCATGGTGACCGTGGCCTGGGCGGCCGTGAAGACGCTGATCGTCGGGGCCGGGCTCACCACGGTGGTGGTCTGACCGTTGGCCCCACCATAGTTGCAGGCGCTGGCAACCAGGAGGGCGAGCCCGGCAACCATAACATTAATTCTTGCAATTAAACGGCATGACAACATTCTGGCCCCAACAATCGAGATCAATGTGCTTCCCAATTTCATGTTTATTGCCCATTGCAACGGGGCCCTTGCAGGCATCCCCGTGCCTTCCCATCGGACCCTTACCAAGAGCCCTAAAGCGTTGGGACGATTTTGGTCTGCAGGATCCATGCCCCGGGCACGCCAAGGCCAGGGGGATCCCCCTCCGGGGGTCAGAGGGGCTGCGACAAGTCAGTGGGATGGTGCCGCTTCAGTCCAGTTCGATCACCTTCGTGAACACCCGGGAGCCATTCACGGGGGTCTCCAGGCGGACCGCGCCAGCGAGATAGCCGGGGCGGTTGTTGATGGCATCAGGCAGCGCGAGCACGAAGACGGACCTGCCCTTGTCCGCAGCCAGGAACCGGGCCTGATCGGCGGCCGCACTCGAGTCGCCGGCACTCACCACTTCAACGGTGTAGGTGAAGGCAGGGGTGGTGGTATCCCACGGATTGAGGGTGGTGCTGCCGAGGGCCCTGAGCTTGACCTCCAGCTGCGCGGAGAGCCGTTCCACAGGAACGCCGAGTTCCCTCTGTTTATCGCACTCTCCTGTGAGGTCGGCGATGGCCGAGGTCATGGTGGCGATGGAGGCCTTGTCGCGGGCCCTCCCGCGCTGGCCCAGCAGCGCCGGAATGGCGATGGCGGAAACGAGGCCGATGAAGAACAACAGGACGGGGAGGACCAGACCGATGATGGCGGTGGTCCTGCCCACACTGCTGACTGGCTGATAGCTGCCAGGGCTGAGCGAATAGGCAGTCTTGGCCTTGCTGTGCTGCACAAGGGCGACAATGGCCAACACGATGCCCACCGGCAGGCAGAGGAAGGCGAAGATCAGGGAGAGAATGCCGGTGGTCTTGGCCGCGGTCGCCCCTGGTGCCAGTGGCAGCAGGCCCTGAGTAGGACGCTGGATCGACGCCGGAAAGGGCGTGGGTGCTGGCGATGGGGGCGGGAGTGGCGGAGGACCTCCCTGGGCCTTCAGGCATTCCGCGAGCGGGGTCCAGCCCGGCAGGTGGGCCGACCAGACCTGGGTGCTCGGTTGGATGCGCCCCATGCGCAACTCGGTCAGCAGTTCTTCCCAGCTGACGGGCCCTGCCTGCTGCCCGTTCATCGCGTAATACCACTGCTGCTCGCTCATGGGGTCTCCTGGTTGGGGCCACTATCTGTTGGAAGCATGCGTTGGATATTTGAAGGTCGTCAAACTAAGACGAGCGCTCTGGCGCCATGGACCTTGAATCGGGAAAGCCGTCATGGTTGCGATCAGAGCCAGCCACTGGACTTAGTCACCACCACCCAGGGGAATGTGGCAAGCCTGATTGTGTCGAGGGTGGCCATCGCAGGCTCGCACCGGTACTCCTGCCTGGAAGCGGGCCCTGGGATGCCTTGAATTGATCTGATTCAGCAGCTCCATGCCGAGCATGAGGATGTGCTGAATAAAATCGACGGCACTCACGCGTTGAGCGACACATTGGCAAGGGTCACGGTGGCCTTCGAGACCAGGATCTCCTTCTCACCGGTCACGGCATAGACCTCGGCCTCGGCGACCGTGACCTGGCGGCCGCCCTTCAGTACCTTGGCCCGACAGCTCAGGACATCCCCCTTGGCGGGGCGCAGCAGGTTGATCTTGAACTCGATGGAGAGGACGATCTTGCCCTCGACGAGCAGGGTGGCAGCTGCTCCGCCTGCGGTGTGATCGGCCAGGGAAGCCTGGACGCCAGCGTGCACGAAGCCGTCCTGCTGCAGGTGCCGGGGCAGAATCTTCAACGAGGTTTCGCACTCACCCACGGCCAGGCGCTCCAGGACGAGGCCCAGGTCAGCGGCGAAGGGAGCGGCGTAGAACACCCTCCTGGCTTCCTCGTAGGCAGCGTCGGAAAGTCCCCCTCGGTCCTGGTCGGTGTTCATGGCCGATCCCCTCCAATGTAAATCCTGTCCCCGGGATGAAACCAAGCACCACCCACCCTGGAAGCCCCAGAGTGACAGCCCCAAAACAGCGTGACGAGCGCGGTCTCCCAGGGGGCCGTCTAACCTTGGACCCGCGCCAGGAAGCGCCCGACGGCCTGAAGGAACGCGGGATCCCAGGTGTGGCCCCCAGCGTAGCGAACCACCTCAGCCTCGAAGCCCCGGGCACCCAGGGTGGCGAGGTCCTGCTTGAGCTGGGGAGCGGAATAGAAGGGATCCTGGTCCCCGCGCCCCAGGAGCAGAGGGGGCAGGATCAGCTCCGGAGCCTCGGCCACATCCTGGGGCAGATCCCCACCCAGTACCACCAGGCCATCACAGGGCCCACAGCGGGCCGCGGCGCGCCAGGCCATGGCGGCCCCCTGGGAGAAGCCCGCGAAGACCAACCTGCCCTGCCCTTTCGTCCTGCGCAACTCCGCCACCACGCATGCCACGTAGGCGAGGTTGTCATCGATGGCCTGGTCCCGGTCCAGGCTGGTCATCCAGGAGCCCACCACCTCGCGGGTCTTGGCGCTGTAGAAGCGATGCAGGGCCTGGATAGCCACCAGCGTCCAGGCCTGGGCTCCGGGAATGCGCCGCAGCTCGTCCAGGAGCTCCTCCGCCCGCTGCCCATAGCCGTGAAAGCCCACCAGCAGCGGAGCCCCGACCTCCAGCCCGGGTTCGACCAGGTAGCGGCCCGTGGTGAGGGTGCTGATGAGGTGGGTTTCAGTCATAGCGGCCTAAGGTGCTGGGTGATGATTTCGTACGCCTTGCTGGTGGTGAAATGGCTTTCCAGGTACTTTCGTCCCGAGGCCCCCATCCGGGTTCGCAAAAGGGGATCCGAGGCCAGCAGGTGCAGGTGTCGATTAAAGGTGGCCAGATCCCCAGTATGGCTCCAGAACCCGGCTTCGGCCTCCTCAAGCATCCCGCCGAAGTCGGTGGCTCGATCCAGGGCAGCGAGCACAGGCATACGGATTTCGAAGTAGGAAAGCACTCTGGACGGGAAGTTTGGGATGGTGAAGCGCGGATCGAGACAGATCAGCCCAATGTCGCATTCTCGCGCCAGGGCTTCGTATTCTAGCCGCGGGAGGTGGGAGATCTGCGTCACGTGGGTGAACCCCCGAGTGGCAATGGCTTTCGCCAGCCGCTTCCGTTCCGTGCCTCGGCCCACCAGCAGGAAGTGCAGGTCGGAGCGATCACGGTTGGCTTCGAAAACCTCCAGCAGGAAATCGAGGCCCTGCGGCACACCCATGTTGCCGCCGTAGATGGCCACGACAGCATCCTCTGGGATGCCGTGGCGTCTTCGGAGGGGGCCGGCCTGCGAAAGGCCTTCGTCAGGGCCCGGAGTGCGGGTGTTTGGCAACACCTCCACCCGGGAGGGCAATAGCTCGGGATGGTGTTCGCGGAGGAACGCGACATTGGCTGGCGACATGCAGCCGATGACGTCCGACACGGCGTACAGGCGCCGCTCCTGCCGCTGGAAGTAGGCGAACACCAGCGGGTTCCGGATGATCCCGAGATCCCGTGCGTTCTGGGGGAAAATGTCCTTCAGCATCAGGTAGGTCTTCGCCCTGGGATGGATGCGCCTCAGCCACCGGATGACGCGGGCGAAGGTGACAGGCGGCGCCGCGTAGACCACCAGGTCGTAGTGGCGATCCGGAAGGTGCTTGACCATGGCCCGGCAGAGGAGCCATGGCAGGGCAATGAGGCTGAGCCCCTTCTCGTAGGGACTGACATCGAAGATATTGCCGGTCCGGACCCTCAACACCTGGAAGGGCCCCTCCTGAGTGAGGCGGGTCTGCCTGAGGTGCTTGCGCTCGTCGATGGTGACGACATCCACCTGGTGTCCGCGGTTCGAGAACTCCGCCATGAGCTGCATGATGTCGGAGGGCGTGCTGGGCCGGGTGGGCAGGGGGAAGCTCAGGGTGAGGTAGAGCACGTTCATGGCAGGCCTGCCGCATGAAGGAAGGCTGCCGCACCGAGGCAGGAGGGATGGGGGGTGAGCGGGATCCGGCTCATTCGGAGGGCCGATATCGGTTGACGACCACGCTGAACTTGCCCGAGGAGAGCTGCGGGATCTGGTCAACATGCACCACGTTCACCGCAGCATCGGATCCCAGGAAGCTCTTGGCAAGATCGATGAACTCCACATCGCGGTAATGCCCCTTGGCCCCATTCAAGACGATCTGGTACTGGCCCCTGGCTTCCTGGATGATCTGGAACTGTTTCAAGTGAGTGTAGGGCCAGAACTGATTGCAGACGAGGCAGGGCGAAAGCAGGTGCTCCTGGGTGTCGTAGATGAAATCCAGCTTGCGCCCTTCAACTTCCTTCAGCGTCTCCGTCTTCCAGCCACAGGAGGCGGTGGTCTGGCGTACCACTACATCTCCCGTGTCGTATCGGATCATCGGCATGGCTCGATTGTAGAGATCGGTGACCACGATCCGGGCTCGCGCGCCGGGCGCCGCCGGGGTGTCCTGGTCCAGAGCCAGGTACTCGAAGCCGTAGCTCGCAGTGTTCAGGTGGAATTCCTCCTGATCCCTGCACTGCTGAGCAAGGACGCCATTCTCCTGGTTCGAGTACCGGGAGACGACCTTGCAGCCGAACCGTGACTGGAGACGCTCCCTGAGGACTTGAGGGAGGTGTTCGGAGATGCAGATGATGGAGCGGAGCTGGAAGTCCTCAGGACCATCGCCACATGCCTCAAGGTGCCGGACCAGCGGACCGAGCGTGGAGGGGTACCCGAGCAGGCAGCGGATCCGGGTGTCCCTGCGCAAGAGGTTCCGAAGCGACTCGAGACAATCCTCGCCCAGGGAGGAGATGTCGAACATGACCACATTCTCCCGAAGGGCCACATGCCAGGGCTTCCGGTTGTGCTGGGTCCAGGCGCGGGTGAAGACAAACCGGTCGCCCACGTCGTAGCCAGCCCGTCGCCCGAAGCAGATCATCTCGGCGAGCACGCGGCGGCGTTTGTCCGGATCCTGAAGGATGGCGAAGGGGGTTCCAGTCGAGCCACTCGTTCGCATGACATGAAGCTTGGCCCCCTGGAACGCGTCCGAAGTGAAGGCATCGGGCTGCGCCTTGATGGTGGCCTTGGTGATGACCGGGAAATCCTGGAGGGACCGGAATCCCCGGTAGGAGCCGTAGAATCGGGTGTGGTCCACAGCAAAGCGCAGCAGCGACTCCAGGCTTTCGTCCTGTGAGGTGCCTGCAGCCAGCCTGGCCTCGATGTCCTCACAGTGCTTCCGGATGGGCGAGCCTTGCATGAGATCACTCGCCAGGAAGCCCCAATTCCGTAACCGTGCCGTGAGCATCAAGTTCTTCCTTTTGGAGCTGCCGAATCTCTTGCCGAGCGCACTCCGGGATCCCGTTCGCCAATCGTAAAGTCCATCCTTCTCGTTTGATCACGCCAACGGTGGCATGAAATCGAGGGAAGCGCATGCAGCTATGGGTTCGAATCAACCTGAATGTGGAGGGGCCCTGAAAATCATCTCCAGAGCCCCTGCCCCTCAGTCCGAGGGTGATCCATGATCGGGGCAAGGGGGACTGACACCCAGGTTTCAGGCTTCAGTCACCCCTGACTCCGCAGAACCGCTACTTCCGGTCGTATACAGCCTTGGTCTTCTCATCCTCTTTGCCGGGAGTCCAGGAGACCGCAGAGAGCGTTTTACCGTCGGCAGAGACCTCCAGGTTGCCCACCCCGGTGACCTTGTCGTTCAGTCGGCTCTCATAGCTGAAAGTCCTGGGGTTGACGACCTTGAATGAGAAGAAGAAATTCTTGGAGACCGTGGGGCCGACAGGCTTGATGGGGCTTCCATCCGTGGGGCCTGAAACTTTGATTTTGTATTCCGGCACCTCGTAGCTGATCTTCCCCGGCGAAGGCACTGAAAGAATGATCGTGTCGCTGGTGGCCTCCACCTTGATGTTCTTCCACTTGCCCAGCAGGCCAGGACCACCGGAAACGCGCTCGTAGACATCGGACGAGGTTGCCTTGGTGCCATCGGGCCGGAAATCAGTCCAGCTGCTGATCAACTGCTTCTCATCCGCTGAGAGGGCACTGTGCCCCTTACCAGTCGCTTTCCCCTCGAATGAGGATGACCTGTCCCAGGCGTTGTTCCCGGCCGGGGTCCAGGTGGTGAGGCTTCCTCCCGGAGTTTTGTAGGGCTTCCCGTCGAGGGCGAAATCAAACTCCCACGCGCCGCCATCGGAGAAGTGGAGCTTGCCGTCTGGCCCGGCCGAGTAGGTGAAGGTATCGCCAGTGAGCTGACTCTTCGCCGGATTGAACTTCCAGGTGCCGTTGAAGGGACTTCCCGCAGTGAGGGCACTGCACAAACTGACGGAGATAAGCGCAGCTGTGAGAGCGAAGTGTTTCAAGAGAACCTCCCGAGATCTTGAGTCGCCTTGACTCGTGGTGAGTAGGGTTTAGGTGGGATGCAGACCTACATCTCACGCCATTCATTCAACCCTTGTCAAGGCTTCAATCATTGTTTTTTGCAAAGCCTTTTAGGACTGCTATAGCTTTACAGCCTTACCTCTCAGTGCTTATTTGGCTAAGCCTGACAGTTCCCCCTGGCTTAGCCAGGTGCTTCAGTGAAGCCTGGGTAGATTGGGGTACCTTTGAGCACCGGTTGCGCACTGGTGCCCGTTACAACGGCAAGCAACCCCTCACCTAGTAGGGGTCTACCGTTGAAGCGTGCCCTTCCTACAACTGGACGAGGAGCACGCCGGTGTGCCTGGGGTCATCGTCAGCAGCAAGGAAAACGAAAAGCCCCCGATCGTCGGGGGCTCATCGTGCGGGTTTCTGCCCGCTTCGGGCTGTAACGCACCAAGTATCGGGTTGGGGTCAAACCCGTCAAGAGGTCCGACCTGAATTGGTGCGGTATACCCCTACCAGACCTTGATGCGATCCTCAGGAGCCAAGTAGAGGGCTTGTCCAGGCTTTACCGAGAAGGCGGTGTACCAGGCATCGAGGTTACGGACGACATTGGGGCGGAGAAATCCAGGTGTGTGCTCGTTAGTGGTCAGCTGCTGCAGTAACGATGCATCCCTGAATTTTTGACGCCATACCTGGGCAAATCCGAGGAAGAAGCGTTGGTCGCCAGTGAAGCCCTCAAGAACCTTGGCAGGCTTCCCCTGGAGAGACTTGTGATAGGCGTCGAAGGAGACATATAGACCAGCAAGATCGGCCATATTCTCGCCCAGGGTCAGCTCTCCGTTCACGTGGCTACCCGGCAGGGGCTCATAGGCTGCGTATTGCCTGACCACCTTGTCAGTGAGGACCTTGAAGCGCTTGACGTCCTCGGGCGTCCACCAGTCGGCGAGCTTGCCATGCTTGTCGAACTTGCGACCCTGGTCATCGAAGTGGTGGCTGATCTCATGTCCGATAACAAGGCCAATACCGCCGTAGTTGACGGCGGGATCGGCGTTTGGGTCAAAGAAGGGGGGTTGGAGGATCGCCGCTGGGAAGACGATCTCATTCCAAAGCGGGTTGGCGTAGGCATTGACAGTCATAGGCGTCATGCCCCACTCGGTTCTGTCGATGGGCTTGCCGATCTTGGCGAGCTCGCGTTGGAATTCGAACTCGTGAGCACGCAAGACATTGCCCAGGGCATCTCCTCGACGCACATCCAGCTTCGTGTAATCCCGCCACTTGGAGGGGTAACCGATTTTCGGAGTGAACCCGGCCAGTTTGGCGCGGGCCTCGGCCTTAGTCTTCGGGTCCATCCATGTGAGGTTGGAGAGCCGGACGTCCATTGCCGCAATGATGTTCTTTACGAGCAAATCGGCCTCTTTCTTGGCCTGTGGGGGGAAGTACCTAGCCACGTAGAGCTTGCCCACGGCCTCACCCAGAGCCATTGTCGTCAGGTCCGCACCCCGCTTCCAGCGAGGCTTGATTTCAGGCTGGCCAGTGAGGACCTTGCCATCGAAAGCGAAATCCTCGTTCACGAACACCTTCGACAGGTAAGGGGCTGCCATCTTCAGCATGCGAAAGGCTAGATAGTCCTTCCAGGTCTCGAGTGGTTCGGTCGCAATGAGTTTGGCAATCCCAGTGATGGCACTGGGCTGTGCGATGATCAGTTCCTTCTGGCCTTGGATGCCTCCCGCCACCAGGAAGGGAGTCCAAGCAACACCCGGGTAGGCAGCCTGCAGGTTACCGATCTTCACTGGATTGTAGAGCTTCTCAATCTGGCGATTCTCGACCTGACTCCAATGAGACTCTGCAATCCGGGTCTCCAGACTGTAGATACCCTTCGCCTTTGCCTCGGCGTTTTCTAAGCCAGCAAGCTTCAGCATGGTCGCGATGTGAATCTGGTATTTGTCCCTGATCTCACCGAACTTCGGGTTTTTAGTGTCCAGGTAGTAGTCACGGTCCGGTAGCCCGAGCCCCCCCTGAGTGATGTAGACCGAATAGACATCAGGCTTTTTTAAATCCTGGCTGATATACACCTGCACGGGAACATTGACGCCTAGCTGCGAAACCTGCCCCATGGAACCAAAGAGCTCGCTGCGATTCCCGATGGCGGCGATGGCTGCAAGGTGAGTCTTCAATGGAGCCAGCCCCTTAGCCTCGATACCGGCCTCATCCAGGAAGCTGCCGTAGAAGTCGCCAACCTTCTGGGCCTCTGCACCGCGCTTAGTGCCCTTGATGGAGGCTGCTGTTTCAATGATCGTTCGGGTCCGCTCCTGGCTGAGGTCTCGCAGCTTGGTGAACATGCCGTAGTTCGATTGATCGGAAGGGATGACAAAATTCGCCAGGTAGGTTCCGCTGGCATACCCGCTGAAGTCATGGCCAGGAGCGACGCTGCGATCCATGCCTGCCACGTCGAACCCAAAAGTGCCATACATCGGCTTGGTGGACTTGGTGCTGTCCGCACTCTTGGAGGTAGCCTTCGAAGCCGTCTGGGCCCATGCAGGCCAAGTGCAGGCCATCAGCCCCGCCATCAGCAGTCCGAGTCGTCTCTTATTGAGCATGAGTTCTCCCGATTAACATTACGTAATTACGATGACTTCGTCCGTCCAGGTTAGTAGAAGAGAGCGGTCCGAATCGGTACGCCAGCGGATTGTGATTTCAGTCCTAGATCAGCCCGCGAAAGTGAATGACTTTTTCATTGTCAGACAATCGGGCCGCTTCACCATCACCAACCGGGCAACCCCTACCACCAGTGACTTTGGTGACTCTGGTGAGTCAGTTCCATTGCGGCTTATAATTTTTGAGAGAGCTTTACCACCCCCTCACGTATGGGCGTGGCTGAAACAGACTCACCAAAACCACCAGACTCATCCCTGCGACGGTCAGTTCGCTCAGGGCGTGATGACTGTATGATGACGAAGAAAAAAACCGTGACTCTGCATATCGAAATCATGCTGACAAAAAACAACAGCCACCTATAAGGTGGCTGGGTTTTTGTTGGTGGTCCCGGAGCGATTCGAACGCCCGACCCTCAGATTCGTAGTCAGGAAGGTTAGCGATTTTCAATGAAATCTCATGTCTTCTTGTGTTGTTTTTAGGGTGTTTATAAATTTTTCATCGACTTGCATAGAATTCAATGTAATCCATTGACGCAGGCTGGATGCAGGTCGACATTGGAGGTGTCGAAAGGCCCAGTCCCATGAGAAAGAGCGGAATCACCCTCAACGATGCCAACGTCATTGGGCTGAAACCCAGATCAACCCACTACTACGTCTGGGACAAGGCATGCCCTGGGTTCGGTGTCCAAGTAACTCCAGCCAAAACGAAGCTCATGGTGGCCAAAACCTGCGTGGACGGTCGCCGTGGGTGGCACACCCTGGGCCAGTACGGTGTGTCTGGCATCGAGTGGGAGGACCAGGCGACTGGTGAACCTCGGAGCCGAAAGTGGACCGTGGATGACTACCGACTAAAAGCTTGGGCGCTTAAGAAGGCGGTGAAGGACGGGGAGGATCCGAAGGCAGTCGTCCTGGCCAAGAAGGCGTCAAACGTCTCGAAGAGGGAAGCCCAGGTCGCAGCGGATTTGGCACATAGCCAGCGACTGACGGTCAACCAACTGGCTGACCGGTTCATTAAGGACCACATCTGCGCCAAGGTAACGATGGATGACACCAAGATGGTGGTCACCAAAATCGGAGCAGCCGAAGACGGTAACCGGCTCTCCACGGCCAAGGAGCATATCCGTCTCATTGAGAAGCTAATCAGGCCGGCCATCGGTTCAATGGCCATGGAGGATGTCACCACCAAGGTCATTGACGATCTACTCCAGACCATCAGGGAGAAGACACCCACTCAAGCCAACCGGGTTCATGCGGTTCTCTCAAAGATGTTCGTCAGGGCTGAACGCTGGGAGGACCGGCCAACAGGCTCCAATCCTGTAAAGAAGCAGGTAAATCCAGCTGCCAACAACAAGCGCAAGCGCAACCTAACCGACAAGGAGATCCAGGATCTAGGAAGGGCCTTGGTTTCCTTGGACCCATCCTCGCAGGCTGTGGAGGAACCAACCCTGCGAGGGCTGACGACACTCCGCCTGGCCAACCTGTCCCATGCGGCGATCAGCTTGGCGCTCTATACCGGGATGCGGAAGGGTGAGATTCAGGCTCTCCGCCACGAATGGATCGACTATGAGGCCCAGGAGATTCACATCCCTGCCGCTTTCCACAAGACGGGGAAGAAAACGCAGGAGGAACGCGTCGTCCTGCTGTGTAACGCTGCCTGTGCCCTGCTGAAGTCTCTGCCACGGGTTCTCGGTAACCCCTTCGTGATTGCGGGAAAGGGCAAGGGCGCCTTGGTCGATATTCAAACTCCCTGGGAGAAGGTCAGGACTGCGGCTGGCCTGGACTATGACGGCACCTGGATGCAGGAGAACGCCAAGGTCTGGAAGAAGGCGACCGAGGAAGAGAGGAAGGAGATCAAGAAAATGATCGACGCTAAACAAGCTCACTTTCATGACCTGAGGCGGACCTTCTCCAGTGTGGCCACGCGCATGGGATACCCCGAACTCTGGATCAGCGCGTTGTTAGGGCACTCAGCTGGTACGGTGACGGCGGGGTACGCTCGGACCAATATGCAGGACCACCCCCTCAGGAGCGCAGTAGAGGCACTTGGAGGCCGCATCGCGGGACTGCTGGACGGAACCATCGACTTGAGCAAGGAAGGCATTGAGGCGCGCACTTCATCGAAACGGGTGTCCGTTTAGGACCTAGTTTTGCTGCTGTATATTTTGATGGGTTTGTGTCGCACTGCTCCCGGCTGTTTGTACTGCGTCGTCGTAACGCATGTGGCTGAACAACTTTCATTCATCAAGTTTGTCTCACTTCAGCGGAAGGGTTTGTATCGCATCGGTGAAATAGTTTGTTTCGCATTAACCATAATAAATTATTCACTTGCAAACCATTGCGATAGGTCGACTCTAGTCTTCAGGAACCACACTGAAGTAGGAGCCGCCATGAAGACCTGACAAAACTTCGCCCCTCAGTTCCGATCCTTCGTGAAGGTCGGGCAGGAACTGGGGGGCAGCCACGAACAACCCTTAGGGAGGCTCGCTGCCCCATTGTGGGTACTGCGATGACCTCCTGCAACCAAAACGGCCACATGGCCAACTGCTGGAGTTCACAATGCCCCGAACCTATTCCAAGAAGAAGCCCAAGGTCCCGACGCCGCCGTCGGACTTGATGGACTTCAATGCCGTATGCGAGAAGCTCAAGAAATCCCGACCGTTCATCTACCACGCCATGAAGGAACTGGGGCTTCCAGCCATCCGCCTCGGGAAGAGGTGGATGTTCTCTGAGGCCCAGACCTCCAACTGGCTAGCCTCCCTCCCTGGCGTCAACCAACCGATCGCGGAATAAGGGGAGACAACCATGCAGCGAAGAGTGAGCACCCCGTGGCCCTCGGCCTGTCCCAATATCTACGGAATCAACTCAACTCCGAAAAAAACTCGTCTCCCCGACTACATGTCGATTTGGCGCGCGTGGATGTTGAGTTCCCTGCCCTGCACGGACCCTGAAGGGCTCATCCGGCATTGTCACGACTGCTTCGGCAAGCAGGACGGAGAACCTCAGATGCCTGATCAGAAGGTGCGGGCCAGCAAAGCCAGCAACCACTGGACTCATGGGAGTCGTCGGGCATGCCGACCTGCATCGGGCCTGCATCACCCCCCACGGAGGCGGTGATGGCGATCCTCGTAGAAGGCTCTGTTCATCTAGGCCAGGGCTACGGGTTCACAGCATCAAAACTTTTCGAGCTTGGCCTGTTCCCCTTCCAACTCAAACAGCATGACCCGGCCAACGACCGGGCCTTCAAGCAACCACTCTCGACTGGTTGGCAGAGTCGCTCTGAAGCCGTGACAAGCACCGAACTCACAGCCATGGACAAGGCGAAGTGCAATTTGGGCCTGTCCCTCGGACCTTCCCGCCTGGTGGCGGTGGATACCGATAGCCCGAAGGCCGAAGCCTGGGCGGCTGGGAACTTGCCGACAACGCCATGGGTGACGAAGACGGCGAAAGGGTTCCATCGCTTCTACCGCCTCGCAGAAGACCGGGAACCGCCTCGGAACTCGGTCAAGCTCCACCTCGACATTGATATCAAGTCTGCTGGTGGCTACATCCTGGCACCCGGCTCATTCCACCACGCCGCTGGCGTCAGATATGAACCTGTCGGTGATTGGAATGTCCCTATCGAGGACCTGCCCGTCTTTGACCCCGCCTGGATTCCAGATAAGCGAGCCAGGAAGGAGGTCGGGTCCGCCCCTCTGCCGTTGCCCACATCCCCAACAGCTTCCTCGTCGGCTGAACGGGTCCAACGCTACCTCGACACCCTTGACCCTGCTGTGGAGGGCGCTGGAGGCTCTAGCATCTTGTTCACTGCTGCCATGAAGTGCAGGACCGTCCTGGATCTGGGTCTGGATGACACGATCGAGGCGCTGTGGCAGAGATTCAACTCCCGCTGCCAACCACCTTGGGACGAATTGCAGAGGTCTGACTTCGACCACCATGTAACTGACGGCTGGAACGCCTCGATGCCCCACGCCCCGACGACCACCAGACCACAGGGGACGCCGGAGCCTAAGAGGGCTGAAGTCGAGACGCTTGAAGTTGAGGACCCGCCCTACGTTAAAGGGTTTCAATGGGAGTCGGATGGCCTGCACTCCACCACGCAACAGAAGCAAGCTGATGGTGAGTTTGTCGAAATTCGCGAATGGATCGCCCCGCCCTTCACGCTCCCTGGAAACGTCCGGGATGGTGATTCCGATCAATGGGGTTTCCTGGTCGGCTGGTACGACCCTGACCAGATGCGGCATGAGGAACAGATTCACAACGAGTACCTCGCAGGTGAGGGAACGGAACTCTTCCGCGTTCTCGCCCGTGGCGGGATGGTGCTGCCACCCAATCTGAAACTCCGGAAGCAGCTCTTGGAGTACCTGACCCGCGCCATTCGGAAGATCAAGGCCCGCGTCCGAATCGTTGATACCCTCGGCTGGATCGACGACGGCCAAGCCTTCGTGATGCCCGACGGTTCAGTGGTAGGGCACTCAGGCGAGGTGCTGAGGTATGCCGGGGAGCGACGACACACTCCGACGACGAAGGGCACCTTGGCCGGTTGGCAGGAGGGCGTTGCTGGCTATGCCCCAGGGAACCCCTTCCTCGCGTTTGCGATATCCTGCGCCTTCACCGGCCCCCTCCTTTCGATTGTCCGGCCAGACGGGTCAGGAGGGTTCAACCTCCAAGGATCCAGCTCCAAAGGGAAAAGCACCTGCCTGGAATCTGCCTCGTCCGTCTGGTGTAACCCGGACCCACTCCCGCAGTGGCGAGCCACGACGAACGGCTTGGAAGGCATGTGTGCCGCCCGGAACGATGGCTTCATGGCACTGGATGAACTGTCCCAGATTGACCCGAAGGAAGCGGGGCAGGCGGCCTACTTGATCGCCAACGGACGCGATAAGGCCCGGATGACCAAGACCGGCGAGGCTCGAATACCAAGAACCTGGAGGATCGTCTTCCTGTCCAGTGGCGAGCAGACCCTAGAGGACAAGTTGTCCGAGGATGGGAAGAACATCCGCGCTGGTCACGAAGTCCGGGTTGTCGATATCCCATGTGGTGCCGAGGGGCTGTTCCAGGATGCCCATGGGCTGCTTTCCATGGCCCATCTGGCGGAACACTTGAAGACCCAGGCCCGAAACCACTACGGGCACGCAGCAACGGCCTTCCTGAAGAACCTCTGCGAGGAATGGAATAACCGAGCCGAGCTAACTGCTAAGCTGAAGAAACTTGAAACCGAATGGCTAGCCAATGCGGTACCAAAGGGTTCCGACGGACAGGTGCGCCGGGTGGCTGCTCGCTTCGCCCTGGTGGCTATCGCCGGTGAACTGGCCGTGACCATGGGAGTCCTTCCCTGGCCCACTGGCGAGGCATCCAGGGCCGCCAGGACCTGCTTCAAAGCGTGGCTGGACCGTCGGGGGCACCATGGAGCCAGCGAGCGGGAACGTGGTCTTCGTGCTGTGGTGGACTTCCTGTCCCTCCATGGACTGTCACGGTTTGCGGAGTGGCACAACGTCGATTCCCGCCCTATCAACTGCTGCGGAGTCCGAAAAGAAGCACCGACTTTTGGCTGGGATTTCTACCTCACATCGACCGGCTGGAGGGAGGCGACCAAGGGCTTCGACGGTCGCGAGGTTGCTCGAAACGCCACAGCCGAAGGACTCCTGGAGGCTGCGGATGATGGGAGACCCTATCAGAAGGAACGGACACCCCACGGTCAAGGCCAGTACTACATCATCCGGGCCGATGGCCTAGGCCAGTTCCGGAGTGAGACCGCGTGACCTGGTTGGATCGCTTCCTAGAAATGAAGATAGGTATTCATGTCCCGCTTGTCCCAACTCTTGAGACTGAGCATCTGTGTGGATCTAAGGGGGACAAGTCCCTTGTCCCAGGCTTGTCCCAAGGTTGTCACACAACTGAAGACCCCCACAGCCTGCTAGCCGCAGTCGAGGCTGTGGGACAGAAATCTCAAGCCTTAGGTCAAGTCCTGGAGGCCGACTTGTCCCTGCTTGAACCCTCACCAGCATTGGATATAGGCCAATTTGGGACAGATGGGACAAGTGGGACAAGCCTTCCTGTCGACCAAAGGGAACGGGATTGCTTCTCCACTGGCATGCCCCTCCCAGACCTCTGGGTCGAGCGATCCGCCATCCTCGAATTCGAGGCCGGGTTCACTAGGCCCGAGGCCGAAGAACCCAGGGCAACGTTGAGACTGTTCACCAAGGTGCAGCGGGAGATCATCCTGCGACTTGACCCCAAGGTGGACTTAGTGGGACTAGCTCGTTACCGGGAGGGACTGGACCTCTGGGACCGGTTCACCCGCCAGGAGCAGACCATCCTGCAAGGTCGCCCTTGGGGCCTACACGACCTCCAGTACATAAACCGGCTATTGAAGAGTTGGGGGCCAGGGGAGCTTGAGTCCGTCAAGCGCGAGTGCCGGTGAGTTCACAGCGAATACGCAACCGCTACCCCTCTAGGGATGCCCCCACTCTTGCCGCAGGAGGGTTTTCTCGCCACGGTCTGCTCCTGCCGGTGGGCCCAGTGCAGCGATAACCCCGTGGTAGTGGCTCTAGGTGTAGAGGCTATCGGGGGAACAGCCCAGGCTACCGTCCAGTTTGAGACATACCCTGAAGGCAGGTGCCGACACTCGATGCAGGGGGTGATGCCCCAGTTGCTGGGCACCCTGTGATATATCCGCAGCAGGGTCAGGAAGGGTCGGCTCCCATGGTGGTGGGCAACGCGGCAGGAGGAATCTGCAATAGCACCTCGAAGGTGCTGCCTGCCCCCTCCTTGGATTCGATCCGGGCGTTCCCGCCATGGGCCAGAAGGATGGTCCGGCAGATTGCCCGGCTCAGGCCCTCCCCCTTCTTGAAGGCAGGTGCCTTGCTTGAGAAATTAGGTTCTTCCGGGATTTGAGGGGTAGATAGACAGGGCAACGGCAGTCTCTGATTCACTTGGATTTGCGAAGAAACAAGTGGAGAGGAGGCTGCCGTTGCTGACTAAGGAGTCTATGGCCCGAGTGGGGGCTTGGGAAGGG
>CAIWKE010000017.1 GCA_903913215.1 uncultured Holophagaceae bacterium | reverse complement strand
CCGCTCGATGACCCGGATCTTGTTCTTGCCCTTCTCCATGATCTCCGTGGTGAACATGTCCCGGAGCTGGTTGGAGATGGTGCTCATGTTGTTGCCCCAGCCGCCGTGATGCCAGCCGTGCCAGGCATCCGGAGCGGCCTTAAACTCGAGGATGGCCACCCGGGGGAGCTTGGCCTTGTCCTCCTTGGACAGCCGCTTCTGGGCGAAGCCGGGCGTGGAGAGGGCGACCAGGGCCAGCAGGTAAAGCAGGACGTTGCGAAAATGCATCAGAAGGCTCCAAAGTGAAAAGTCCAGGCCAGGCAGGGGAAGGCAGCCCGGATCACTGCTGCTTCACGGGCATCAGCTTCAGCCGCTGGCCCTCAGGGGTGGTGACGATGGTGTCTTCGGCCCGCTTCTGCTGCTCCGCGGAAGGGCTGCCCACGGCAAAGGTCTGAACCCCCATGCGCCGCTGCCCCCGGAACCTCCCCTCGATATCCACGGCCAGGTGGGAGCGGCCAGGGCCCGGCGAGAAGGACACGTCCAGGTTCAGGATCTCCCCCCGGCTGAAGCTGGTCTTGTCGATGCCTGGCACACGGGTGACCTGGAGCCCGTCCAGACCGCGGACCCCGATGGAAGCTTCGGTGACCGCCTGATCGAAGCAAAGGGTGATGCTGGCCTTGCCCTCTCCGAAGACCGTAGTCACGGTAACGGGGACCTTGGATTTGTGCGTGGGTGCGGCCTTGGTCGCAGCCTTGGCGGGGGGCGTACCGGAGCCCGGCAGGGTGATCAGCAGGGTGGTGAGGGCAATTCCGAGCGAGAACATGGGGTCGACTCCGTGAGGTGACAGGGGCTGGATTCAGGGCGCGGTGATGGAGACGCCGACGTTGTAGGGGCCTGTGGTCGCACCGTAGCCGGTAATCACGACCACGTATTTCACCCCCGCCAGGGAATTGAACGATACCGTTTCATTGCCAGAGGTGGTCGCGGCTGCAGCCACCACGGTGCCGGAACGGAAGACCTTGATGTCTACGTCCTGGGTGCAGGTGGTCTTGATCGTGAGCTGTCCACCGGTGCCAGCTCCCACGAAATACTGGTTCTGCTGCCATTTATTTGAGTCGAAGCCACCGTCAAACTGGATCACCCCGCTGTAGGGAACGGCGTTCACCTGGGTGTACATGGCAGCCAGGTCCGGATCACCATCCCCCCATTGGCTGCTGATGGGGCCGATCTGGTAATGAGCCAACAGCGCGTCCACCGCCGCGGTGCTGATGCCCGCCTGGGCCTTCAGGCCCGTGATGAAGGAGGCCATGGTCGTGAGCGCATCCGTGCCCTTTTCGGGGCCGATCAGCACATCGTAGATGACCCCCAGGCCGGCCTGGACCTGATCGTAGGACTCACTGGCGCCGCCATCGAAAATGTCATAGAGCAGGCGCATCACCGTGGTTTCCGAGAAGACGCTGGGTAGGGCATCATCCGTGGGGATGGGAGCAGTTTCCGCATCGAAACCGAAGGCCCGGATCGTGCCACCACTCCAGACCGTATCCACGTAGACCGACTCAGGCAGCAGCATGGCCGCCAGGGCGTTGCCGTAGCCTTCACCGAAGGCCAGGCGCGGATCCAGGATGTCACCGCCCCCATGGGGCCCGCCGGGACTGTCCGAACGGGAGAGGTTCCGCTCGAAGAAGTGGGCCCACTCGTGGACGATCACATGGCTGTCGAACTCGTCGGTATCAGCCCCCTCCTTGCCAAGGATGTAGATCTGGTTGTCCGCTGGGGAGAAGTGAGAGGTGCCGATCTGGCCCAGGGCCACGGTGCCCGTCTGAGGTGCGTTGTTGGGGCTCCAGTTCACCTTCAGGGTCGGGAAGACCACGCCGGGCCGCACCGCGAGGAAAGCCTGACTGGCGGTGTACATGGAATCGAGGATCGCGAAGGGGGCCGCCTGCCGATCTGCCGCGCTGTAACTGCTGCCGGTCCAACCGTGGGTGGCACGCAGATCCAGGCTGTTGCCGGTACCCACGGTCGCGCTCAGCCCAAGGGCAGCGCCAGAGGAGGTGTTGTCCTGCACGATGATGGCGGGGTTGGCACAGGAAGCCAGGGCCACCAACTGCAGGGTGCCGCTGGCCGGAGGTGTGAAGGTCAGGCTGTAGTGCCCGGTGGCATCGGTGACACCTGCAGCCAGCACCGCATTCCCGTTCATCACCTGGACCAGGCCATTGCGGACGGGTTTCTGGACAGCACCAGCGAAGTTGAGCCCCCCGACCTGGGTGCTCAGGTTGTAGGCCGTCGGCACGAAGTCGTAGGTCACCAGACCGCTGAGGGTGCGAGTGGTGGAAATGGGCGTGGGAGCAGGGGCTGCGGTACCCCCACCCCCGCCGCAGGCCTGGAGGAGCCCAAGACCGAGCAGGCCGACCACCAGCCTGGAATGAAGCCGAAAGACACCGGTGCGGCTGGAGGAGCTGGACATGGGTTCTCCGATACAAGAAGGGATCATGTCCCAAGTGTCGAGAGGTTCGTCCACCCCCAACAGGACCGCTTTCAAGAAATCGCCTGGGCCACCCCCAAGCGAGCTCCGAAAGCCCCACGGGGCCTTGTCGGAATTTGCGAGGCTCTCCTACTTCCAGGAGGCCCAGTAGTCGGGGTTCTCCACCAGTTCCGCCGCAGGCGTGGCTTTCAGGGGCCGGTAGGTGTCCACCATGACGGCCACCTCGTCCGTGCGGTCCTTGGTGCGGCTGAGGGGGATGGCATTGGGGTGGGGGCCGTGGTGGATGCCCTGGGGATGCCAGGTCATCATCCCCGCGCCGATGCCGTCCCGGCTGAAGAAGTGACCCGCGCTGTAGAACAGCACCTCGTCGTAGTCGATGTTGGAATGGAAGAAGGGCACGCGCATGGCGCCTTCTTCTTCCTCGAAGGGCCGGGGCAGGAAGGAGCAGATGACGAAGTTCTGGGCGATGAAGGTGCTGTGGGCGCTGGGCGGCAGGTGGTAGCGGGCGCTGAGCACGGGCCGGATGTCCTTCACGTTGATGCGCCAGACCGTGAGGTCCCCCTTCCAGCCCACCACATCCAGGGGGTTGAAAGGGTAGAAGACCTTGGTGATCTGACCTTCGCGCTTGATGTGGACGGCCCACTCTCCAGGTGTCGCATCGTAGGGCTCCAGCTCTGGCGTGTCGATCATGGCCGGGTCGAAGATGGCGTTGGGACCGAGCTGATTCCGGTCGGGGATGGTGACCTCACTGAAGCTTTCGATGAGCAGGTAGCGCTGTTCGCCATGGGTGGGCAGGAAACGATACGTGGTGCCCCGAGGGATCACCAGATAGTCACCGGTGGCATAGGTCAGGGCACCGAAGCTGGTCTCCAGCTTCCCGGCCCCGGCGTGGATGTAGTAGACATCATCGCCATCGGCATTCCGGTAAAAGAAGTCCATGGCCGCAGGCGCCACCCAGTGCAGGGCCACGTCCTGATTGTGCAGCAGGCAGATGGGCGCATAGGCGGCCTCCGTGGAGCCCAGCATCGAGGCTCGGACAGCCTCTTCTGCTGAAGTCTTCAGGTGATTCAGGTCGTAGCTGTGGGGCCGCAGAGGCCCCTCGATGCGGGTCCAGTCCGTGACCGGGTGCAGGCGGTACAGGTGCGTGGTGCGCCCGAAAAAGCCCTGGCGCGCATGTTCCTCCTCGAAGGTGCCCGGCGGAAGGTCCACGTGGGCCTGCCGCGCGTGGACACCCTTGCGCAGGGGGAAGAGCAGCGTTGCCTTCTGGGACATGGGAACCTCGGGAGCGGGGTTTCATTATCTCCAAAAAAGAATTTTATCCACAGATCCGGTCCCTATTAATCTGTGAAATCTGTGGACCTGTCTGTTCAGATCGCCTGCCTCTGCAGCCAGCGGTTGTAGACCCAGAGGCTCGCCGCGCTGCCGAGGCCGAAGAGGGTGAGGATGATCCAGCCGGTGGCGGCGGCCTTGGGGTCCAGGGCCAGGAGGCCGCTGGGGAGCTTCACAGCCCCGGCGCACATGACCTTGTTGAAGAGCCAGGCCCCGGCGGGGCCGCCCACCAGACTGCCGATGGCCATGGGCAGGTTCGCGTAGCCCAGGAAGAGGCCCTCCTGGCCCTTGGGCGCCAGAGAACCGATGTACTCGTAGAGGCGGCTGGAGGCGAACAGCTCACCGAAGGCGATGAGGGCCACGGTCATGACGACGAAGAGGCTGCCCAGAGGCAGCCACACGCGCAGGGTCACGCCCCCCGCCATATAAAGGGGCGCCACATTGATCAGCATGGCCAGGCCGATGATGACGGTGCCGATGATGATGGACTTGATGGGGGGCAGCTTGCCAAGGAGCTTCGTGATGAGCAGCTGGAACAGCACGATGGTGATGGGGTTGGCCATGGTGTAGAGGTCCATGGCGGGGCTCAGCTCCACGGTCTTCTTCACATAGAGGGGCAGTACGTTGTAGACCTGGTTGTAGATGAAATAGAATCCGCTGCTCACCACCAGGAAGAGGGCGAAGCGACCGCTGCGCAGCACCTTGAACATGCCGAAGAAGATGTCGGCGAGGCTGTGCTTGGGCTTGTCCGGGTCCACGGCCGTCTCGGGGTCCCGGTAGAGCAGCATCACCACCAGGAAGGCCAGCAGGGCGGCGATCATGGAAACGATGAAGATGGTGTCCAGCTTGCCCAGCTTGGTCCGCACGTAGAAGGCCGTGAGACGGCCGAAGACGCTCCCGATGTTGATGACCATGTAGAAGATGGCGAAGGCCAGGGTGGCCTTGCCCAGGTGCGTGCGCTGCACGGTGCCCGCGATGCAGGGCTTCACGAAGGAGCCGCCGACGCCAATCAGCACGATGGCCGCCGCCACGGGCACCATGACGCCCAGGCCCGCGGTGACGTCCTTACCCGCCTGCAGGGCCAGGGTCTGGCCACCGAACCAGACGGGATAGCCCATGAGGAAGTAGCCGCAGACCAGCAGTACACAGGCCATGAGGAGGCTGCGGCGGAAGCCGATCTGGTCCGCGATGGTGCCGCTGAGGATGGGCAGGAAGTAGACCAGGAACCAGAGGATGCCGTTCAGCGTGCTGGGCCAGTAGTCGCCCAGCCCCAGGCGCCCCAGGTAGATGACGATGAAGCTGGCCATGGAATAGTAGGCCGCCCGCTCGAAGAGCTCCGTGAGGTTCGCGTTCCAGTAGCTGGCGGGGAACGAATACTTTTCGCGGAAGCTGGGCTCAGTGCTCATGGTGACCTCTAGGTCCGTTTAGTGTGCCACGGCCCAGCGCTAGACCCTTCGGGCGATTGACTTTCCCTGGGGCGCGACAACACTCAAGGTCTCGAACCACATCCAGGGAGGACCCATGCGCGGAATGGGATTGGCCTTCGGGGCACTGCTGACTTTGACCATGGGCTGTGGCAGCAGCAAGACCGTCTTGCCCATCCTGCCCCCACCGCCGGCTTCCATCAGTGTGTTCATCATGCCTGCGAACGTCAGCCTCTGGACGGGCGGTACGCAGACCTTCACGGCCACGGTGACGGGCAGTACCAACACCGCTGTCACTTGGAGCGTCCTGGAAGCCGCGGGCGGCACCATCACCACCGCAGGCGTCTACACCGCACCGGCCACGGCCGGAACCTTCCATGTACAGGCCGTCAGCGCAGCTGATGCCACCAAATCGGCCCAGACCCTGGTGACCGTGTCGTTGCAAGCACCTGCCGGGGCCTGCAACGGCGCTGCCTTGGGTCCCGGCGCCAGCCTCCAGGGCTTCCTCCCCTTCCCTGCTGACAACCCCTGGAACCGCGATGTCTCCGCCGACCCCGTGGACCCCAACAGCGCGGCCATCATCACCTTCATCGGCGCAGGCACGGGCCTGCACCCGGACTTCGGCGCGGGCCTCTGGGCCGGTGCTCCCATCGGCATCCCCTATGCCGTCGTGGGTTCCTCCTCTCAGGCCAAGGTGCCCGTGACCTTCACCGCCTACGGCAGCGAAAGCGACCCCGGCCCCACGCCCATCCCCGCCACCGCAGCCGTGGAGGGCGGCAGTGCTTCCACGGGAGATCGCCACGTGCTCGTCCTGGACCGGGACACCTGCACCCTCTACGAGCTGTACCGCGCCTTCCTTCAAGCCGACGGCAGCTGGACCGCGGACTCCGCCGCCACCTGGGACTTGAAGGCCAATACGCTGCGGCCCTATGGCTGGACCAGCGCTGACGCGGCCGGGCTGCCCATCTTCCCGGG
The DNA here is from genome assembly GCA_903913215.1 of uncultured Holophagaceae bacterium. Classification (GTDB taxonomy): domain Bacteria; phylum Acidobacteriota; class Holophagae; order Holophagales; family Holophagaceae; genus Geothrix. The sequence goes on along the minus strand of CAIWKE010000017.1, from coordinate 54,098 downwards.
CCTGGCCCGGTACGACGAGGTGGCCGCCGGGGCCATCAACCATGCCCTGCGCTTCACGGTGCCCACCTCCCGCAAGGCCTATGTGTTGCCCGCCACACACTGGGCCTCGAGCAACACCAGCACCAACGCGCCCCCCATGGGCCTGCGGGTGCGCCTGAAGGCCAGCGTGGACATCAGTGCCTACCCTGCCCAGGCCAAAGTGGTGCTCACCGCCTTGAAACGCTACGGCCTCATCCTGGCCGACAACGGGAGCGCATGGTTCATCTCCGGTGCCCCGGACGACCGCTGGGACAACACCCAACTGGCCACCCTGTCGGGCATCAAGGGGTCGGACTTGGAGGTGGTCCAGATGAGCATCGTCTACACCGCTGACCCCACCGGCTCGGCCCCCACCCTGCCCACCTTCGCGGCCAGCCCCGCCTCCATCGCCAAGGGAGCCAGCGCCCTGCTCAGCTGGACCAGCGCCAATGCGACCCGGTGGTTTCTCAGCCCCGAGGTGGGCTGGGTCACCGGGGGCAGCGCCACGGTCCACCCCACGGCCACCACCACCTATACCCTGGAGGCCCAGGGGCCCTACGGGAGTGTGACGCGCACGGTGCAGGTGGTGGTAACGCCCTAGGCCGAGTCCCTGGCACAACAGTGCATTGAACCCAGCGCTTGCCTGCTTCCTCGATCCAAAACGAATTTACCAGGGAGGGCGACCGAGCCCGCCCCGGTCATTTTTACTTCAGTGATCCTCGTTCTCATCCGTCAAATGCAGGGTTACCTGCCCCCCTGGTTCCACCCGATCCACACCGGCGGGAATGACGGCCAGGGCGTTGGCCAGGATCATAGAGGAGAGGATGGCGGAGCCCTGGGGACCCGTGAGCTGGGCGCGGTAGGCGGCACCTGCGCGCTCAGCCACCACACGCAAGTAGGTGGTGCGGTGGTCGCCCAGCTTGCCCGCCCAGCCGCCCTCCAGGCTGGCCTCCACCATGGGGCGATGCAGCTTGGTGAAGCCCATGAGGCGGCGCAGGGCGGGGCGGACGAACTCCTCCACCATGAGCATGGCGGCCACGGGGTTGCCGGGGATGCCGAAGATGGGCGTCTCGCCGAGCTTCCAGAAGCCCAGGGGGCCGCCGGGCTTTTGCGCCACCTTCCAGAAGATACGCTGGGCGCCCAGTTCCTCCAGCAGGCCCTTCATGTGGTCGTAATCGCCCACGGAGATGCCGCCGGTGGTGAGCACCACATCTGCTTCCAGGGCCTGGCGCAGGGTCTGCAGCAGGCGCTCCCGGTCGTCGGGGATCCGCTCGAAGGGCAGCGGCGTGGCCCCACAGGCCCGCACCTGGGCGCAGAGGGCGTGGATGTTGGCGTCCCGGATGCGGCCAGGGCCGGGCTCCTCGCTGACATCCACCAGTTCGTCGCCGGTGGTGAGCACCGCTACGCGCAGGCGCCGGTGCACGGCCAGCTCAGGGATGCCCGCCGCCGCCAGGGCCCCGAGATCCCCGGGCCGCAGGCCGTGGCCCGCCCGCAGCAGGAGCTGACCTTCCCGCAGGTCCTCTCCGGTGTGCCGGACGTGCAGGCCCGCTCGCTGGGGCTGGTGCAGTTCCACCCAGGCCTCCCCAGCTCCATCGCCCCGCGTGGTCTGCTCCACGGGCACCACGGTGTCCGCTCCCTCCGGCAGAGGTGCGCCGGTCATGATGCGCAGGGCCTCGCCGGGGCCCACGGGCTGCCGGGGCGTATCGCCCGCGGCAAGATCACCAAGCACACGCAGGCGTAACGGCTGTTCGGGCGAAACTGCTGCCAGATCTCCAGCGCGCACGGCATAGCCGTCCATGGCGGAGTTGGTAAAGGGCGGGACCGTCGCCCGGGAGTGGAGGTCTTCCCCCAGGGCAAGGCCCAGGACCTCGGGCAGGGGGCGGCGCTGGGGCGGCAGGGGCGCCACCTCGGCGAGGATGCGGGCCAGGGCTTCAGCAGGCGTGGGAATCACTTGGAGTACCTCATCACCTTCCAGGCCGTGAAGGAGAAGTGGCGCCAATTGCCGGACATGTGCGCCCCCACCGAGGCCACCACGGTGGCGGTCAGGTTCCAGGCCAGCCGGTGGCTTGGCTGCAGCACGCCAATCCCCAGCAGGGCCAGCTTCAGCAGCACTGCCACGCCACTGCCCTGCACGAGGATGGCCGCGTCCCGGGCCAGGTCGATGGCGAAGAGCAGGAGGCCACTGAGGATCGTCGCGAGGATGGGACCGCGCAGGGCCGCGAAGTCCGCGCCGAAGGGGATGGCCCCGAGGACCAGGGCCATGGCGGCAAGGTGCAGGCTGCGCAGCAGCAACTGCACCGGGCGAGCCCAGGCGAAGTGTCGCGGAACCTCGGGGCAGAGGAGGGCCCGGAGTTGCCCCGGGGGCCGTTGGGCGGAAGCGGAAGCCATGCCTCCGTTCTAGCAGGTTCCGCCCCGGCCGGGCGCGCTGTCCTCCGAACTGTGCTGAAATGGGCGCATCAGGTGTCGATCATGCCCAAGTCAGCGCCCAAGTCCGCGGCCAAACCCGCGCCCAAGCGAACCACCACGTACCAGCCCGCGACCATCCGCATCCGCATTGGCGCAGGGGAGAACATCGCCATCGGCCAGGGCAAGGCGGACCTCCTGGAGGCCATCCACCGCACGGGCTCCATCTCCGCCGCGGCCCGGGACCTGGGCATGAGCTACCGGAAAGCCTGGCTGCTCATGGACGAGATGAACCAGTGCTTCCGCACCCCCGTGGTCGTGGCCTCCAAGGGCGGCCCTCAGGGCGGCGGCGCCGAGGTGACCCCCATGGGCCTGGAGGCCCTCACCCGCTTCCGGGAGATCCAGGCCAAGGCCTTCGCCGCCATCGACACCGACGTGAAGACCTTCCGGAAGCGACTGCTGCTGTGATGGGCCGTGTGGGACTCGGGGTGGAAAACCAAAAAATGTAACCGCAGAGGACGCAGAGAGCGCAGAGGAAAGAGCTGCCCTTCTCTGCGATCTTTGGGGCTGAGTGCACCTCTCTGCGTCCTCTGCGTCCTCTGCGCTCTCTGCGGTTAAATGTCTTTTCATTTTGTTCTCAGTAATGAATCAACCGATGAATGCGCCAGCCGAGTGGTTTCCTGCGACCATCCGCTATATCCTTGCAACTCTATCGAGGAGCCCCCATGCGACGATTCAGCAAGCTCAGCGGCTTCCTGGCCCTGCTCCTTGCCTTTACCGCCACCCTGCTCCCGGCCGGGCCTCCAGCACAGAAGGCGGTGATCCTTGCCACCACCACCAGCACCCAGGACTCGGGGCTGCTGGATGAGCTGATCCCCATGTTCGAGGCCCAGACGGGCTACTCGGTGAAGACCATCGCGGTGGGCTCGGGACAGGCCATCGCCATGGGCAAGCGCGGCGAGGCGGACGTGCTGCTTGTCCACTCCCCTGACGCGGAAAAAGGCCTGCTGGTGGATGGGGGCGGCGTGAACCGGCGCCTGGTCATGCACAACGACTTCATCCTGGTGGGCCCTGCCAACGATCCCGCAGGACTGGCCAAGCTCAGCACCATCCAGTGCCTCCAGCGCATCGCCGCTGCGAAGGCCCTCTTCATGTCCAGGGGCGACAACTCCGGCACCCACGCCATGGAGTTGAAGCTCTGGAAGGCCGCGGGCGTGGCCCCCGACGGGCAGCCCTGGTACCAGCAGTCAGGCCTGGGCATGGGCCAGACCCTGGCCATCGCCGCCGAAAAGAAGGCTTACACATTGTCAGACCGGGGCACGTATCTGGCCCTGCGGAAAAAGCTCGGCCTGCCCATCCTGCACGAAGGCGATGCCGCCCTCATGAATGTCTACCATGTCATTGAGGTAAACCCGGCGCGGTTCCCCAAGGTGAATGCCGCGGGAGGCCGCGCCTTTGCTGACTTCATGGTGTCGAAAGCCGTGCAGAATCGCATCAAAGATTTCGGAATCGCAACCTATGGCTCGCCGCTATTCTTCCCAGATGCTGGCCTCCCGGAAGTGGAGGCCGGAAGGAGATAGAGCCCATGTCCAACGCGATCTTCAGCCTCCCCGAATCCCACAATGAAGCCATCCTCTCCTACGCCCCTGGGTCGAAGGAGCGGGCGCTGCTGAAGGCGGAGCTGGAGCGCCAGTTCAATCAGGTCCTCGACATCCCGCTCATCATCGGCGGGAAGGAAGTCCGCACGGGGAAGACGCAACAAGCCGTCTGCCCCCATGACCACCAGCACGTTCTGGCCATCTACCACGAAGCGGGCGAGGCCGAGGTGCACCAGGCCATTGCCGCCGCCCTGGCCGCCAAAAAAGCCTGGGAAGCCACGCCCTGGGAAGACCGCGCCGCCATCTTCCACAAGATGGCCAGCCTCATCTCCTCGAAGTACCGCTACATCCTCAACGCCGCCACCATGCTCAACCAGTCGAAGAGCGCCTACCAGGCCGAGATCGACAGCACCTGTGAGACGGCGGACTTCTTCCGCTTCAACGCGAAGTTCATGGAGGACATCTACCGGCAGCAGCCCATCTCGGATCCCCACGTGTGGAACCGGGTGCACTACCGGGCGCTCGAAGGCTTCGTGTTCGCTGTGACACCCTTCAACTTCACGGCCATCGGCGCCAACCTCGCCACGGCCCCCGCCATCATGGGCAACACCGTGGTCTGGAAGCCCGCCTCCACCTCGATCCTGTCGAACTACTACCTCATGCAGCTCTTCAAGGAAGCGGGTCTGCCCGACGGCGTCATCAACTTCATCCCGGGCCGAGGCTCCATGATCGGCAAGATCGCTCTGGAGGATCCCAACTTCGCGGGCCTGCACTTCACGGGCTCCACGGGGGTCTTCAACAGCATGTGGAAGACCATCGGCGACAACCTCGGGAAGTACCGCAGCTACCCCCGCATCGTGGGTGAGACCGGCGGCAAGGACTTCATCTTCATGCACGCCTCTGCGGATGCGGAGGAGACTTCCGCCGCCATCGTCCGCGCGGGCTTCGAATACCAGGGACAGAAGTGCTCCGCCTGCTCCCGGGTCTACATCCCCGCCTCACGCTGGGCCGAGGTGGAGGGCCTGGTCCTGGGCCTGCTCGCCGAAGTGAAGATGGGCGATGTGCGGGACTTCCGCAACTTCTTCAACGCCGTCATCGACGAGGCCGCCTTCGACGGCACCATGAATTACATCGAGCTGGCCCGGAATGCCAAGGACGCCAAGATCATTGCCGGCGGGAAGGGCGACAAGACCAAGGGCTTTTTCATCGAGCCCACCGTCATCCTCACCACGGACCCCAAGTTTGTGACCATGGAGGAGGAGATCTTCGCCCCCGTGGTCACCATCTACGTCTACGAGGACGCGAAGCTGGAGGAGACCCTCCAGATCCTGGACGGCACTTCGCCCTATGCCCTCACGGGGGCGATCTTCGCGAAGGATCGCTACGTCATCAACCACCTCACGGAGACCCTCGCCAACGCCGCGGGCAACTTCTACATCAACGACAAGTGCACCGGCGCTGTGGTGGGCCACCAGCCCTTCGGCGGGGCCCGTGCTTCGGGCACCAACGACAAGGCCGGCAGCTTCCTGAACCTCATCCGCTGGTCCTCGCCCCGCACCATCAAGGAGAGCTTCACCCCACCTCGGGATCTGAAGTTCCCCTTCCTCGAAGCGGAATAGGATGGACCTGATCTGGGAGGGCCTTCGGAAGGCGCTGGAGCTGCTGCTCCGGCTGGATCCCGAGGTCCTGCGGATCACCTGGCTCTCCCTGAAGGTCTCGGGCATCGCCACCCTCATCAGCGTCGTGCTGGGGCTGGGGCTGGCGGTGCTCATGGCCCTCAACGAGTTTCCGGGCAAGCGCCTGGTCATCGCCCTGGTGAACACAGGCATGGGCCTGCCCCCGGTGGTGGTGGGCCTGTTTGTCACCGTCTTCCTGTGGCGGAACGGACCCCTGGGCTTCCTGGGCATCCTCTACACGCCCGCGGCCATCATCCTGGCGCAGGCGGTCATCGCCACACCCATCATCGCGGGCCTGGGCCTGGCCGCCCTGCAGCACCTCCCCCCAGGCCTGCGCCTCCAGATCCTCTCCCTTGGCGCCACGCGCCCCCAGATGGTCTGGCTCCTCCTGAAGGAGGCCCGCCTGCCCCTGCTGGCGGCGGTCATGGCGGGTTTTGGTGGCGTCATCTCGGAGGTGGGCGCATCGATCATGGTGGGCGGCAACCTCAAGGGGAGTACCCGGGTGCTCACGACCGCCACGGTCATGGAGACCAGCCGCGGCAACTTCGACGTGGCCTTCGCCCTCAGCTTCATCCTTCTGATCCTGGCCTTCGGGGTGAATACCCTGCTCACGCACTTGCAGCAGCGGGGACGGCGCTCATGAGCCGCGAGACCCTCCTCCAGGTCCGAAATCTAGCCCTGCACCGGGGCGGTGTCCCTGTGCTCGATGTGCCGGAACTGGACCTCCGGGCCGGTGAGGTGCTGGCCCTCATGGGGCCCAATGGCGCCGGGAAGAGCAGCCTCATGCTCAGCCTGGCCGGCCTGTTGGCGCCGACGCGGGGCGAGCTGAGTTTCAAGGGCACCCCCCTCCGGTCCCACGCCGACCGGGAGGCCTTCCGCCGCCGCACCACCATGGTGTTCCAGGATCCCCTGCTCTTCGATGCCACCGTGGCGCAGAACATCGAGTCCGGCCTGAAGCTGCGCGGCCTGAGCACCGCCGAGCGCGCACCGCGAGTGAAGGAATGGGCCCAGCGCCTGGGCCTGGGCGCCCTGCTGCAGCGCCCCGCCCACCAGCTCTCCGGGGGTGAAGCCCAGCGCACGGCCCTGGCCCGGGCCTTCGTGCTGCAGCCGGAGCTCCTCTTCCTGGACGAGCCCTTCTCCTCTCTGGACAGCCAGACCCGCGAGGAGCTCATCGAAGACCTGGGCCGCCTCCTCACGGAGACCGGCACCTCGGCGGTGCTGGCCACCCACGATCAGAGCAAAGCCGCTCGGCTGGCGCACCGCCTGGCGGTCATGAAGGAGGGCCGGATCCTCCAATTGGGGGGCCTGCGCGAGGTCATGAACCACCCGGAGGATCCCTTCGTGGCCACCTTCGTGGGCATGGAGACCCTGCTCAAGGGACAGGTGCTGAGCTGCCAGGACGGTCTCCTGTCCCTGCGTCTCCGCAAGGGCCCCGCGGACCGCGAGCTGGTGGCCATCGGCGAGGCCCAGCCTGGCCAGACGGTGCTCATCGGCGTGCGCCCGGAGCACGTGGCCCTATCTTTACAAACTGATAACACCAGCAGCGCCCGCAATGCCTTTCCGGGGGCTGTGACCAAGGTCATACCCCGGGGGCCTTTCTTCAAAATCGAGCTGGACTGCGGGTTCTTCCTGGCGGCCTACGTGACGCCCCAATCCCTGTCAGAACTTGATCTCCGACCGGGTCGGGCCATTGTTGCCGCCTTCAAAGCCACGGCCGTCCACGTCATCCGCACGGAGGGTCTCGACACCGAACTGTGACCGGCAGCCATTGCGACCGGAGTGGCCCGGGCCTAGCCTCAGCTATAGGGATGGCTCCGCCTTCCCTCTGTGCTGTTGCTTTCCCCTACGTCGCTGTCGAGAAACAACTGTTTCGTTCTGAGGCACCCGCGACATAAGGGGCTGTAACAGAAGGCTCTGATTATTCCGTAACAGCCCCTAACCCGACCGGAGGCGTCCGCGCCATGAAACAGTTGGTGATCGACTTCAAGAAATGCGATGCGGGCCGCAACTGCGAGCACGAGTGTGAACTCGAGTGCGCGGTGAAGGTCTTCAAGGTGGACGATCCCGCCAAGGCTGCCCTGCAGATCAAGGCCTACGAGGACGGTGGCGGGATTGCCGTGCTCTGCGACCAGTGCGGGGACTGCGTGGTGGTCTGCCCCACGGAAGCCCTCAAGCGCAACAAGCTAGGCGCCGTGATCCTCAACAAGACGGTCTGCGTGGGCTGCTTCATGTGCATCGGCTTCTGCGAGAAGGAGGCCTTCATGCACAACTCCGACTGGATCACCCCGCACAAGTGCACCTCCTGCGGCATCTGCGTCAAGGTCTGCCCCCACGGGGCCCTCTCCATCGTGGACGTGCCCGAACCGGCCGCCCGGATCCTCTGAGGTACCCATGAGCCAGCTCGTCTTCGATCCCACCAAGGTCATGCCCATCGATCACACGAAGCGCACCGAGTACCTGGACGGCCTCGCGGCCATCAAGGCCGACCGGAAGGTGCTCAAGGAGATCACCTACACCCCCAGCCTGCCGGACAAGGGCTACAACAACCGCAGCCTCTATGTGAACGTGGACACGCTGGAGATCACGGAGAAGCCCGTCACCCAGCAGATGAAGGATGTCTTCATCGGCGGTCGAGGATTCGGCCTCTTCCACCTCTGGAACGCGGTGAAGCCCACCACCCGCTGGAACGACCCCGAGAACGAGATCATCATCAGCCCCGGGCCCGTGGCGGGCATGACCCAGTACGCGGGCACGGGCAAGTCCCTGGTGGTGAGCCTCTCGCCCCAGACGGACATCCCCATTGACTCCAACGTGGGCGGCTACTTCGGCCCCCTGCTCAAGTTCTCGGGCTTCGACGCCCTGGAGCTGCAGGGCAAGGCCAACAAGGACGTCATCCTCTTCATCGACGGCGTGAAGGGCATCATCCGCGTGGAGGAAGCCCCCGTGGGCCCCGTGGACAGCCACGTGCTGGGCGAGGTGCTCACCCACCTCTACGCCGAGGACGAGGCCGATCTGCCCAACATCTCCGTGGTCTCCACGGGCGCCGCCGCCGAGCACAGCCTCATCGGCATGCTGAACTTCTCCTTCTATGACCGGCGTCGCAAGTGCGTCCGCTTCAAGCAGGCGGGCCGGGGCGGCATCGGCACCGTGTTCCGGGACAAGCGCATCCGCGCCCTGGTGGTGCGTGGGCCCAAGGTGGCCGGGGATCTCAACCACCCCGCCGACCCCAAGACCATCGCCAAGACCGGCATCAAGTACCACAAGGAGATCCGCGAGAATGATCCCCACCAGTGCATGATGCGGCGCAACGGCACGGCGCACATCGTAGAGATCATGGACGCCTACGACCTGCTGCCCGTCCACAACTTCCAGTACGGCTCGCACCCGGACGTGCACCGCATCGACTCCAGCTACTGGCAGCAGCGCTGCACCCAGGTCACCGTGGACGGCTGCTGGTACGGCTGCTCCATGGCTTGCGCCAAGGGCGCTGACGGCCTCATCCTCCAGACCGGCCCCTACAAGGGCGACATGGTCACCGTGGATGGCCCCGAGTACGAGAACGCGGCGGGCCTGGGCTCCAACTGCGGCGTCTTCGATCCCGACTACCTGCTTGAGCTGAACTTCTACTGCGACACTTACGGCATCTGCACCATCACCTATGGCACCCTCACGGCCTTTGTCATGGAGTGCTACCAGCGCGGCATCCTCGACAAGCAGCGCACCGGCGGCCTGGAGATGACCTGGGGCAATGCCGAGGCGGACCTGGAGATGATGCACCAGATGGCCCGGGGCGAAGGCTTCGGCAAGATCGCCGGCATGGGCGTGAAGAAGATGAAGGAATACTTCATCCGGAACGGCTACGGCGATCCCCAGCTCATCAACGACATCGGCATGGAGAACAAGGGCCTCGAATACTCCCAGTACATGTCCAAGGAGAGCCTGGCTCAGCAGGGCGGCTACGCCCTCACCAACAAGGGCCCCCAGCACGATGAGGCCTGGCTGATCTTCATGGACATGGTCAACAAGCAGTTGCCCACCTTCGAGGACAAGGCCGAAGCGCTCTATTACTTCCCCCTCTTCCGCACCTGGTTCGGCCTCAACGGATTCTGCAAGCTGCCCTGGAACGACGTGGTCCCCAGTGACAACGCCTCCCAGCCCGAGCCCCAGAAGGTGCCCGAGCATGTGCAGAACTACGTGGACCTCTTCAGCGCCACCACGGGCATCCAGATCGACAAGGAAGAGCTGATCCGGCAGTCCGCCAAGGTCTACAACTTCCAGCGAGTGTTCAACATCCGCATGGGCAAGGGGCTCCGCCTCCACGACGCTGCTCCCTACCGCTCCCTGGGCCCCGTCACCAAGGAAGAATACGAGTCCCGGGCCGAGCGTTATGATCAGCAGATCGTCACCGAGATGGGCCTCGACCCCAAGGGCAAGAGCACCGAAGAAAAAATGGCCCTCCACCGCGAGTGGCGCACGGGCCGGTTCTCCCAGCTCATGGATGCCGTCTACACCCGCCGGGGCTGGACCCTGGACGGCGTGCCCACCCTGGCTCGCTTGCAGGAGCTGGGCCTGGACGCCTTCCCGGAAGTCGTGGCAGTGGTCAAGCAGCACCTCTAAGCAAATCGGCCGCGAAAGCGGCCGATTTGCTCAGGGGAAAAGATCGGAAGGGTAGGTACCTCCATGATCCTGGTGAATGAGGAACCGCTGGCCTGGCAGGTGGGCATGACCGTGCGGGACATCCTGCGCGCCAAGAACTACCGCTTCCCCATGCTCATCATCCACGTGAACGACACTCTGATTCCCAAGCAGGACTACGACACCACTGTCGTCCCGGACGAGGCCGTGGTGAAGGTGATCCACCTTATTAGTGGTGGGTGATTTTTCAGGCTTGGTGCTGGATCAGTTCCTCTATCCAACTCGCGGCAATAGGATCCTGAACCAGGTTCCGACCCCCGGTTCGCTGCTGACTTCGATGCGGCCGCCGTCCTGGACGACCATGGCCTTGAGGGAGGGCAGGCCGAGGCCCGTGCCCCTGCCGGGGGCCTTGGTGGTGAAGAAGGGTTCGAAGATCCGCTCCAGGGTTTCCGGGGACATTCCTGTGCCGGTGTCGATGACCTCGAGGCTCACTTCGACCGGCTCCGTGGCCGTCAGGCCAGTCCGCACCCTGAGGGTGCCACCCCCGGGCATGGCATCTCCGGCGTTGGCCACCAGGTTCACGAGCATCTGCTCCACGCGGAGCTTGGAGCTTTTCACTCGGAGGGGCTCCCGTTCCAGAGACTCCAGACTGAGGGCCACCGTCCGGGGCAGCAGGAGCCGCAGCGTGGTCTCTAGGTCACGAACTTCCTGGCCCAGGTCCAGGGCGCCAAGGTCCTCCGGCTCCCGGCGCACGAAGCCCATGAGGCGCCGGGTCAGCAGGGCCGCATGATCGGCGGCCTTCGAGATGCGCGTGAAGTCCGCCTCCGCAGGCAGCCGCCCTTCCTCGATGTTCATGGCTGCGAGGTCCGCGGAGCCCTTGATGGCACTGAGGAGGTTGTTCAGGTCATGGGCCAGGCCCGCGCCCATGAGGGCCAGGGTGTTCATGCGCTCCGTGCGCAGGAGGGTGTCCTGGGCCTGCTCCAGGGCCTGGGTGCGCTGCTGGACCCGCTCTTCCAGCGTGCGGCGGGCCGCCTGCAGGTCCTGGATGGCCTGGAGCTGCCGCAGCAACAGCAGGGCCACCATGGCCAGGAAGATGCCGAAGGCGCCCCGCATCATGTTCAGGGAGACCCAGGGAAGCAGCAGGGCCAGCACCACCAGGGCCGCCACCACGGGGAAGTAGGGCAGCTGCCGGGCCACCCGGCGCTGGTTCTCGCTGGTACCGTCGCTGCCATCCACCGGCGCCGAGGACCAGGCGGCCAGCCCCTGGAACAGGGGGATGGCCCCCGCCAGGAGGACCCAGGGTTCCCGGGCGAAGGCATCGGGCAGGCCCAGGAAGGTCCAGCAGGAGAGTGCCGCCAGCCAGGCCAGGGCCGAGACCGCCAGCCAGCCCAGGGGCCCCCGGGCGCGGTCTGGGTTGTACGAGGTGACGAAGATCAGGCCGCCCCCGAAGAGGGCCGCGTTCAGGAAGTTCGCCAGCACCCGCAGGCCCATGCCCTGGGCCGCCGTGCGCAGGGAGCCCTGCACCCCCATGACCCAGAGCAGAAACAGCACGGAGGTGGCGAAGAGCAGGCCGTCCAGAGCCCGGCGCCGGAACATACCGCCCCGCTGCGGGCCGATGGGGAAGCTGAGGACGCCCAGCAGGACCAGCAGGCCGGTCCCCAGGTTCAGCAGGCTGACGGCATGGATCATCCACCCCCAGCCCAGACGGCCCTGGACATGCAGGAACTGGAGCGAGAGGTTCGGGATATCCAGGAAGGCGGAACCCGCGAGCAAGGCCCAGGCCAGCCGCTCCCGGCCCTGGGTCCGCAGGGAGCGATAGGCCATGCTGAGGCAGGCGAGGAGGGCCAACACCAGGTAGCCCGGGAACCAGACCCGGGGCCGCTGGGCGGGCTCCAGCCAGAGGTGGATCAGGGCCAGCAGGGACCAGGTGCCCACCAGCAGCACCCGGGCCGCCTGCGCCAGGCCTGCGGGGACGATCCCGCCCACCGGCCTCTGCGCGGGGCCGGTGGGCGCTTCCTTGGGCTGTTCAGGCAGGGTGTACCCGGGCACTGGGCGACTCGGAAAAAATGGCGGTGACCAGCTTAACGGGAAGCCCCGTCAAGCCAATGACGTCCTCCCCTTTCGACCGATCAAAGCTCCAACGTGATTCCCTGCGCCAACTCCAGGCCACCGCTGAAGTTGATGGCGCTGGTCTGGCGGCGCATGTAGGCCTTCCAGGCATCGGAGCCGCTTTCGCGGCCGCCGCCAGTCTCTTTCTCGCCCCCGAAGGCCCCGCCGATCTCGGCGCCGCTGGTGCCGGTGTTCACGTTGGCGATGCCGCAGTCGCTGCCCGCGGCCGAGAGGAACAGCTCGCTCTCCCGCTGGTCATTGGTGATGATGGCGCTGGAGAGCCCCTGGGGCACGCCGTTCTGGAGGGCGATGGCCTCCTCGAAGCTGTCATACGCCTGAACGTAGAGCACGGGCGCGAAGGTTTCCTCCTGCACCATGGGCAGGTCTCCGGCCACATCGGCAATGCAGGGGCTGATGTAGCAGCCGCCAGGCAGGTCCAGGCGCTGGCCGCCACAGACGATGCGCCCGCCCTGGGCCTTGATGGTGGCGATGGCTGCCTCCATGGTGGCCACGGCGCCCTGGTCCACCAGGGGGCCCATGAGGATCTCATTCTGGCGGGGGTCGCCAATGGGGGTCCTGGCGTAGAGGGCTTCCAGGCGCTCCAGGAAGGTGGCGTGGAGGGAGCGGTGGACGATGACGCGGCGGGTGGAGGTGCAGCGCTGGCCCGAGGTGCCGATGGCGCCGAAGTAGATGGCGCGCAGGGCAATCTCGAGATCCCCCTTCTCACTCACGATCACGGCGCCGTTGCCGCCCAGTTCCAGGATGTGGCGGCCGAAGCGCTCCTGCACCAGCTTGCCCACGTGGCGCCCGCCCGGGACCGAGCCCGTGTAGGAGACCAGGGCCACCCGGGGGTCCGTGTTGATGAGGTCGCCGATGTCGCTGCCCCGGCCGATGGCCAGGCTGCAGATGGCGGGGTCATAGCCGAAGTCCCGCAGGACCTTCTCGGCGATCTTCGTGCAGGCGATGGCGGTCAGGGGCGTCTTGGAGGAGGGCTTCCAGAGCACCGTATCGCCGCAGACCAGCGCAATGGCGGTGTTCCAGCTCCAAACGGCCACGGGGAAGTTGAAGGCCGTGATGACGCCCACCACGCCCAGGGGGTGCCACTGCTCCTGGAGCCGGTGCTGCCGACGCTCGCTGGGCATGGTCAGGCCGTAGAGCTGCCGGGAGAGGCCCACGGCGAAGTCGCAGATATCGATCATCTCTTGGACCTCGCCCAGGCCCTCGCGCAGGGTCTTGCCCATCTCCAGGGTCACCAGTTCAGCCAGGGCGGCCTTCTGCCGGCGCAGCTCGTCGCCGATGGCTTTCACCACCTCGCCACGCTTGGGGGCGGGCACCAGCTTCCAGGAGGCGAAGGCCGCGTGGCTCTTGGCCAGGATGGCGTCGAACTCCGCCGGGGTGACATTTGTGACCGTGGCCAGGGTCTCGCCATTGATGGGAGAGACCACCACCTGCGCCTTGCCGCTGCCGCCCCAGGTGCCACCAAAGCCCCCAGGATTCACCGCACCAATGCCGAGCGACTCAAGAATCGATTGCATACCGCACCTCCAACCATCATTAGTAACGTTTTTTGTTTCAATTAAGAAATTCATTTTTCTAACATGAATCATGAATATGATTCATGTCATGGACGCCCTCCTGGACCTCCCCCAACTCAGAACCTTCTTCACCCTGGTCCAGGTAGGCAGCTTCACGGAGTGCGCCCGGCGCCTGGGTCGCACGCAATCCGCCGTGAGCCATGCCATGGCCAAGCTGGAGGACCTGGCTGGGGTGCCCCTCCTGACCCGCCGGGGCCGGGAGCTGGGCCTCACGGAGGAGGGCCGCCGCCTCCACCAGACCTGTGAGCAGGTCTTCGCGCTCCTGGACGGGGCCGTCGACGACCTGCGCCGCCACCAGAGCCTGGCCCAGGGCCGCCTGCGCATCGGCACCACCGTGGAGTTCGGCAGCAGCATCCTCATGAAGCACATGCAGCCCTTCCTGGCCGCCCACCCGGACCTGGACCTGGACTTCACCCTCAGCCAGGACCTGCTCGCCCCCCTGCTCCGCGACGACCTGGACCTCATCATCGACTGCCAGGAGCATCCCCTGCCCGCCCTCAAGAAGCTGCCCCTCTTTCGCGAGACCTACGTGGTGGCCTGCGCCCCAGCCTTCCAGAAGCTGCACCGGTTGCAGGAGCCCCAGGACCTGGGCCGCGTGCCCGTGCTCTCCCTGGACAAGGCCGGGGCCTGGTGGAACCGCTTCCTGCTGGCCACCCACGGCCAGGACCAGCCCCAGCTGGATCGCATCCTGGCCGTGGACCACATCCGCGCCATGATCCACGCCGCCGTCGCCGGCATGGGCGTCCTCCTGGTGCCCCGCTACAGCGTCCTGGAAGAATTGGAGCGCGGCGACCTGCTGGCCCTCTTCCCCGGCATCCGGCCTGCGGAGGACCGCTTTTCCGTGTATCAGAAGAAGGTGCGGGCACCACAGGCGAAGCTGCGGCTGCTGACCCGGTACCTTCAGGGGTTGAGTCCTTCAGAGTTTGGGTCGTAGGCTTGGCTCCAAATCGCTGCGCGATTTGGAAGGGGCGGAAATCAAGCCTGGTTCCTCGGTGACCTGCCCCGTCAGTTACGGGCGACTGGGGCCCTGCCAGCGCTTCTGGAGCATCTCTTTGAACACGCTCAGGCCCCCGTAACGGTCCACGGGGTTGATGCGCTTGAACTCCTCCCAGTGGGAGTTGGTGAGGCTGCCGTCAGCGAGCAGACCCGATTTCTCCGCGAGGTAGAAATGCACGCCCAGGACCTTGGTCTCCTCGCCATTGCACAGGATCTCCACGAGCAGGGCATAGTCCGTGGCGATCTGGGCCTGTTGCACCCAAGTGCCGAAAGCCTTAGCGCTTTCTTCGGCCATTTTGGCCTGGTTTCGGTGCCATTGCACCGCGATTGGCACACCCGGATGACCGAAGCTCGCCTCGGCCAGCTGTTGGGCATTCAGCCAGGAGACCACCTCACGGCCAAGGCGGAAGTCGCCCTGGGTCACTTTCCCCCGAAGGGCCACATGGACGGGATAGACCGTGATCGTGGGTTTCTGGGGCCGCGCCTGGAACCTTCTCTGGGCTTCGGGAGTCACGTACCACCAGCAACCCAGGAGCGGGATCAGGAGCAGCATCGAGCAAACGCAGAGAAGTGAGCGCTTCACGGCGGCCTCCTTGGCTGAAGGTCCATTCATGATACGACCGCATCGGTAGCTCTGGTCCTGCGGGCAGGGTGCACTGCCGTCCTTGGGCTTGGCTCCCGGCTCCAAATTACTACGTAATTTGGAGTTAGCTACCCGCTGCGCGGGCAGTGGTTTTCCCCCAGAAAACACAAAGGCCGCCTTTCGGCGGCCTTTGTCAAACTGCAAACCGCAGGTTTGCAGCTCCTGAACGAACCTACATCTGGTCCTTGAGACCCTTCGCGGTCTTAAAGACGACCTTACGGCCGGCGGGGATCTTGATGCTCTCGCCGGTCTTGGGGTTGCGGCCCATCTTCTCCTTGGTGGCACGGACTTCGAAGGTGCCGAGGCCGAAGAGGTTGACGCGGTTACCGGTCAGGAGGGTCTCGACGATGTGGTCGCGGACGCCGTCCAGGATGGACTTGGCACGGGCCTTGGAGAGATCCTGGGCCTCCGCGAGGTTGGCGGCGAGCTCGGCGATACCGAGGGTGTCGGGCTTGTTGGTCTTGGGCATGGAAGGGCTCCTAAAGATGGGGGGTCGGGTTTCCTGCTGGCCTGGAAACCCCGGTGCGGCCAGGGCCCCGCAGGGCCCGGCCACAGGTGGGAATGGGGTGCGCTAGGCCTACTCGGCGGCCGTGGCGGCGCTGACGTCGAGGTTCACCTTCGCGTGCACGCCGCTGTATAGGCGCACGTCCACGACGTAGATGCCAGCATCCTTGATGTGGGGAACGGTGATTTCGCGACGATCCAGGGTGAAGCCCTTGGCCTTGAACATCTCGGCCACGTCGGCGTTGGTGACGGAACCGAAGAGGTGGCCGTTCTCGCCAGCCTTCTTGGCCACGGCGAGGCTGATGGCCTCGAGCTTCTCGCAGAGGCTCTTGGCGTCAGAGAGTTCCTTGGCGCGGAGCTTCTCGGCGCGAACCTTCTCGAGCTCGATCTGGCGCTTGTTGCCGGCGGTGACAGGCAGGGCCATCTTCCGGGGCAGCAGGAAGTTGCGGGCGTAGCCGTCCTTGACGTTGACGACATCGCCACGGATGCCGAGGTGCTGAACGTTCTCGATGAGCAGGATTTCCATGGGGACTCCAGGGAGGGTGGGTTTGGGTTTGGTCAGCGCCACGGGCTCGCGTTGTCCCCAGGTGGGTGAGACGGCGTCTGGCGCCGTCAGGGTCGGTTGTGTGGACACCCGCCCTGTCCCCCGATGGGTTCAGACCAATCAGAAAATCCAGTTTATCTCGGAGAAGGCCGATACCCAAGCAGGGATTTCCCATTCAAGGAGTGTCCATGTCCACCCATCCCGATCGGCGCGATACCAGGCGCATCATCGTCGGGCGGGAGTACGGCATCTCCTTCAACCTGAAGGGGCACTTCTACGGGGATGTGCGGATCACCAACCTCAGCACCGGGGGCTGCTTCGCCCTGGTGGGGGCAAGGGATGCCCGTCTCCTCTCCCGGGGCTCGGTGTTGGAGGGTCTTGTCCTGCTCCACCCAGAGCTGCCCAAGGCCCCCATCCTCGCCGCCGTCTCCTACGTGCTGGGCGGCCACCCCGGGGCAGACCCCATGGAAATGGTGGGCCTCGGCGTCCAGTTCCTGGGCATGGACGACGAGGCCCAGCGCGCCCTGGACGTCTGGGTCACCGCCGCCCACATCACTCCGGTGGACTGAGGTTACTTCTTCCCGAAGAAGCCCAAAATCGCGGCGGCCACTTCTTCGCGCATGGCCTCGGTCATTTCGGGATAGACGGGCAGGCTCAGTACTTCCTTGGCGGCGCGCTCTGATTCTGGGAGCTGGCCGGTCCGGTAGCCCAGATCCTTGAAGCAGGGCTGCTCGTGGAGACAGATGGGGTAGTAGATGGCGCAGCCGATGCCCCGCTCCTTGAGGTGGGCCTGCAAAGCGTCGCGCCGGCCACCCGCCACGCGAATGGTGAACTGGTTGTATATGTGGCGGCCATCGGGCACCAGCTCCAGGGGCAGCACCACCTCGTCGGCGCTGAGCTCCTGCATGCGGTCCAGGTACCAGGCGGCGTGCTTCCGGCGTCCCTCGTGCCAGCCGTCCAGCATGGGCAGCTTGGCCCGGAGCACCAGGGCCTGGAACTCGTCCATGCGGCCATTCATGCCCACTTCGTGATGCATGTAGACAGGCTCCATGCCGTGGACGCGGATGCGACGCACCCGTCCCGCCAGCGCTGCGTCGTCGCGGATGGCCGTCATGCCGGCATCGCCAAAGGCACCCAGGTTCTTGGTGGGGTAGAAGCTGTAGGCGGTCATATCACCGAACTGGCCCGCGGACTTGCCCCAGCCCTTGGCCCCCAGGCTCTGGCAGGCATCCTCGATGACGGGCAGGCCGTGCTTTTTCGCCACGGCCATGATGCCGGGCATGTCCGCCAGCTGACCAAAGAGGTGCACGGGCATGATGGCCTTGGTGCGGGGGGTGATGGCCGCTTCGACCAGGGCGCCCGTGGCGTTGAAGGTGGCGGGCTCCAGGTCGATGAAGACGGGCTTCGCACCCAGCCGCGAGACCACGCCCGCGGTGGCGAAGAAGGTGAAGCTGGGGACGATGACCTCGTCGCCCGCGCCGATGCCGAGGGCCATGAGGGCCGCCAGCTGCGCGTCGGTGCCGCTGGACATGCCCACGGCGTGGGCAGCGCCGGCATAGGCGGAGATCTCGGCTTCCAGGCCCTTCACGTTCTCACCCAGGATGAAGGAGGAGCGGTCAATCAGCCCCGAAAGGCCCTCCAGCACCTTTGCCTTGATGGCGGCGTTCTGCGGCGCGAGCTCGAGCATCGGGACAGGCATGGAAGCCTCCATTCAGGAGGCTCAAGTATGCCAGCGGCCATCGCCAGATTTCGTCACATCGGCAGGCGCCGGGACCTTGAGGGTTCGGCCGGTCAGGGCTGCAAGGGACTAATCCCTTTCCCAGTTCGGGTCGAAATGGGGGGTTGTAGCCTTGGCCCACCATCAAAATGGGGAGGTCAGATGTCCCGTCTGGACGTGTACTGCCTTGAAACGCTGGAACTGCAGGTGCCCCTGAAGGACAAGCCCATCCGCATCGGGCGCGGAGCTGAATGCGAGATCTGCCTCGTGGAACCCCAGGTCTCCCGGGAACACGCGGAGATCCGCCCTGGCCCCGCAGGCTGCCTGCTGGTGAACCTCAGCCAGTACGGAACCCGCGTAAACTCGGAGCTGGAGAAAGCGGAGCGCTTGCTGAGCCCGGGGGACCGCCTCTACTTCGGCGACCGCTTCGCCGTCGTGCTGGAGCAGCAGGACCAGCTGGATGAACTCGCGAGCCTCAAGCCAGGCTACTGAGCTCCGACTTTTCGGCCTGATTATTCCTGCTCCTCAGCCCACGAACGGACGCGACATTAAGTTGCGTCCTCCTGCTCCGCAGGGCTGACGCCCTGCGGAGCAGAGTGGGGCCTCATGAGGGGGAAGAGGATCACGTCGCGGATGCTGGCGCTGTTGGTGAGCAGCATGACCATGCGGTCGATGCCGATGCCCTCGCCGCCGGTGGGCGGAAAGCCGTGCTCCAGGCTGGTCACAAAGTCCTGGTCCAACAGCATGGCCTCGTCGTTGCCCGATTCACGCTCATCCATCTGGGCCTGGAAGCGGGCCATCTGGTCCACGGGGTCATTCAGCTCGGAGTAGGCGTTGGCCAGCTCCATGCCGCCGATGAAGAGCTCGAAGCGGTCCACGAAGGCCTCGTTGCCCTCCAGTGTCTTGGTGAGGGGGGACAGCTCGATGGGGTAGTCCGTGATGAAGGTGGGCTGGATGAGCTGCTTCTCCACGTGGTGCTCGAAGAGGTCGCCGAGGAGCATGCCCACGCTCTTCTTCTCCACATCTTCGATGTGGACCGCCCGCGCCAGGCTGCGCACACTCTCTCCGTCCTCCAGGAGGCCGCGCTCGATGGTGCCGTATTCGGCGATGGAGTCCTTCATGGACAGGCGCCGGAAGGGCGCGGCATAGGAGATGGTCTGCTCGCCCCAGGGCAGCTCGACGGATCCCACGACGCCCAGGGCCAGGCTGGAGATGAGGCCTTCGGTGAGGGCCATCATGTCCCGCAGATCCTGGCCTGCGGCGTAGAACTCCATCATGGTGAACTCGGGGTTGTGGCGGACGCTCAGGCCCTCGTTCCGGAAGTTCCGGTTGATTTCGAAGACCTTCTCGAAGCCGCCCACGATGAGGCGCTTGAGGTAGAGCTCTGGCGCGATGCGGAGGTAGAGGTCCATGTCGAGGGCGTTGTGGTGCGTCACGAAGGGCCGCGCCGTGGCGCCGCCCGGGATGGGCTGCATCATGGGCGTCTCGACCTCGAGGTAGCCGTCCTCCTCCATGTAGCGCCGGATGGCGCTCACGATGCGGGAGCGGGTCTGCATGGTCTTCAGGACGTCGGCGTTGGAGATGAGGTCCAGGTACCGCTGGCGGTAGCGCTGCTCCTTGTCCTGCAGGCCGTGCCACTTCTCGGGCAGGGGCAGCAGGGCCTTGCTGAGGAACTGCACTTCCTTGACGCGCACGCTCAGCTCGCCGGTCTTGGTGCGCATGAGGGGCCCGGTCACGCAGATGAAATCACCCATGTCGAGGAGCTTGAGGACTTCCCAGGTGGTCTCGGACAGGTCGTTCATGCGGAAGAAACCCTGGATCTTCTCGCCGTTCTCCGTGAGGTGGGCGAAGACGCTCTTCCCCATTTCGCGGATGGTGAGGATGCGCCCCATGACTGAGACTGTGAGGCCGAGCCCCTCCAGCTTCTCGTTGGTCCAGACCTCGGCATCCGCGTAGGCCTCGACCAGCTGGGCGATGCCGTGGCTGCGCTGGGCTTTGCGGGGCCAGACGTCCAGGCCCAGGGCCTTCAGCTTCTCCAGCTTCTCGAGGCGCACATCACGGTACTGGTTGGGCTGCATGGGGACTCCGGCACTAACCCACTAGTTTAGCTGAGCTTCCCTAGTTACCGAAGCGATAGGCCGTGAAGAAGGTGATGTCCGGGGCCGTCCAGGTGCCAGCCTCCTCGCTGACTCCGAAGCGCCACCTGGGGAGCTGGGTGTGGCGGAGGGTCCAGTGCTGTTGCCAGCCGGCCCGGTCTAGGCGGGGCAGGTCCGTGTGGTAGGGGCTGCCGGCGTACTCCAGGCAGACTTCGATACCCAGGCCGGTAAGTAAGCCCGCGCCCTCGCCCTGCCAGCCCAGGGAGGCCCAGGCCCGGTTGAAATTGGGCTTGTCCAGGACGTAGCGCAGGGGGCTGCTCTGGGGCAGCACCAGCACTACGTGCTCGGCCTGACCGAACACCTTCCAGTGGCCGAAGCGCTTCCAGAGGGCCCCGCCCACCAGGCCATCCGTGCCGCCGTCCCCCGAGAAGTCAGCCTGCTTGCCCGTGGGCAGCTGCACAGAAGCCCCGAAGCGGCCCCCCTCGTCCTGGGTGCCGAAGGGCCGGATCCAGGCCACGTCCACGTCCATGAGGCCCAGGTTGGGCTTGGACAGATCACCGATCACGTGGCCATCCCGCTCCAGGTGGTAGGCCAGGCGGCCCTTGGGGGCGTCCTCCCGCCCGCCCTGGGGCATGCTGAACATCGTGTGCCAGTTCCAGATGGCCTGATCGGCGATGCCACCGGACCGGGAGGCCAGCCGGACTCGCACATTGATCTTGGAGTTGCCAACACTCGTGGCCCAGTCCCCCACGAGCTGCCACTCCTCCCCGTCCAGGCGGGCGAAGCTGCGCTTGTCCCCGGTGCGTTCCAGATCTGGGCGCAGCATCTGGCTGGTCATTTCCATGGTCAGCTCACTGATCCCCTGGGGCAGCGGCTCGGGAAAGCCCTCGAACCAGGCCACGCGGTTGGGGCGGGGCGTGTCCTGAGCGGACAGGGGAAGGGAGCCCAGAACCAACAACCCCCCGACCCCAAAAAAAATGCGGAGGGATAGATTGACCAACGTCACGGAACATCCTTTGCACAAAGGTAATATCCTGCCCTGACGTTCCCGACAGTCCAGGTGGACTAATTCTTGAGTAGTTCAGAGCAATCCAGCGTGCCCTGAGGGTAGGTGGGCATGCAACCATTCGCTACCTTGTTCTCCCAATTCCTTTTTGTTTTCTTCCACAGGAGGCGCCCCATGACCCGACTCAAAGCCAGGCTTCTGGAAAAGATCCAGGAACTCCGCCCGCGAACCGCCAACCTCCTGAAGGAACACGGGAAGGTCGTCATCGATGAGGTGACCATCGACCAGTGCATCGGCGGCGCCCGGGACATCAAGTGCCTGGTGACGGACCTGTCCTACCTGGATTCCCAGGAAGGCATCCGCTTCCGCGGGAAGAACATCCCCGAGACCTTCGCCGCCCTGCCTAAGCTGCCCGGCGCCGAGTACCCCACGGTGGAGTCCTTCTTCTTCTTCATGCTCACCGGCGACATTCCCACCCCCGAGGAGGCCGAAGAGATCCACCAGGACTTCCGGTCCCGCGCCAAGGTGCCCGCCTACGTCTTCGACGTGCTCCGCGCCCTGCCCAAGGACACCCACCCCATGGTGATGCTGTCCTCGGCCGTGCTGGCCATGCAGAAGGAAAGCAAGTTCGCCGCCGCCTACCATGGCATGAAGAAGAACGACTACTGGGATCCCATGTATGAGGATGCCTGCGACCTGCTGGCCAAGCTGCCCGAGATCGCCGCCTTCATCTACCGCTACAAGTACAAGAACGGCGAGATCATCGCCTCGGATCCCACCCTCGACTTCGGCGCCGACTTCGCGCACATGATGGGCATCCCCAAGCCCTACGACGATGTCTCCCGCATGTATTTCATCCTCCACAGCGACCACGAGAGCGGCAACGTCAGCGCCCACACCACCCACCTGGTGGCTTCGGCCCTGTCGGACGCCTACTACTCCTTCAGTGCCGGCCTCAACGGCCTGGCCGGCCCGCTCCACGGCCTGGCCAACCAGGAAGTGCTGGACTG
Source organism: uncultured Holophagaceae bacterium (assembly GCA_903913215.1). Taxonomy (GTDB): domain Bacteria; phylum Acidobacteriota; class Holophagae; order Holophagales; family Holophagaceae; genus Geothrix. The sequence continues at coordinate 31,548 of CAIWKE010000017.1, read as the reverse complement.
GATCAAGTCCTTCCAGAAGAAGCTGAACGGCGCCGAGCCCACCGAAGAGAACGTGAAGCAGGCCCTCTGGGACACCCTCAACTCCGGCCACGTCATTCCCGGTTACGGCCACGCGGTGCTGCGCAAGACCGATCCCCGGTACACCGCCCAGATGGAGTTCTGCCAGAAGCACCTGCCCAACGACCCGCTCTTCAAGCTGGTCAACATGATCTACCGCGTGGCGCCAGGCGTCCTCACGGAGCAGGGCAAGACCAAGAACCCCTGGCCCAACGTCGATGCCCAGAGCGGCGTGATCCAGTGGTACTACGGCCTCACCGAGTACGATTACTACACCGTGCTGTTCGGTGTCGGTCGCGCCATCGGCGTGCTGGCCAACATCACCTGGGACCGCGCCCTGGGCTATGCCCTGGAGCGTCCCAAGTCTGTCACCACCGCCATGCTCGAAGAGTGGGCCACCAAGGGCGGCCGGTAGAAACGGCTTCTCTGCAAAGAAAAGGGCGGGCCATTCGGCCCGCCCTTTTCTTTGGCACTCAGCAACTAGAGCACGAACGTCAGCTCATTCTCCGGCGTGCGGCAGTCCATGTCCTGGCCGCGGTCGCGGTGATCGGCGATCTCAGCCGTGATGCCGATGGTGCGGCTGAACAGGAAGAGGGTGAAGGCCAGATCCTGAACCTGGCGGAGGTTGATGCGCCCCGCCTGGAGGTCCTTCCAGACCAGCTTGAGGGTGATGACGGCCAGAACCGCGTCCACGTTCACGCAGAACACATTCCGCGTGACCCCCTCGGCGTAGAGTTCCTTCACCAGGTGGCGGTAGAACTCCCAGAACACGTTGTAGACGCCCTTTTCGGCCAGGAGGGCCGCCACGAACTGCTCCCGGGGATCCACATTGATCTTGTTGCCCCGGAAGACCGGGTGGTTGATGCAGGGGATGGGCTTCACGACGCCATCCTCAACTTCCTGGGCCTCCTTCTTGTAGGCGCCGTAGGCCTTGGCCGCCCGGTTGGCCATGGCCTTGAGGTCCAGGCCATGCTTCGGATCGGCGGGATCGGCGAGGGTGATGCCCTGGAACTGCTCCACCAGGAACTCGATGGCCTCGTAGCCGTTGCCGCCATGAGCCCGCCCCGTGTTCGACAGGAAGCCCACAAAGGCCATGGAGATGTCGTTGCGGGCGCTGACGCTCTCCTTGGCGCCCTTGGAAGACAGGGTGCCAGGACCGTTGGTGATGGTGAGCCCCAGGAGGGTCTGCAGCTCTAGCAGCTCCCCCGGTTCGGGCACCCGGGCGAAGAGCACCTTGAACGTGTTCTCCGTGAAGCTGTGGTTCAGGTTGGACAGCTTCTGGTCCACCAGCTTCTTCCAGTGGGGATTGTTCGCACGATCCACGGCCGAGTAGGCCACGATGCGGCTCATGAGGTAGAAGTAGGTGACGGCGTCCTCCACCATCTGCCGGCTGATGCGCTTCTCCAGCATGGGATTCCAGAGCACGCAAACTGCGATGGTGGCGAGCAGGAACTCGTAGGTGTCGCGGATCTCCATCTGGCGCTGCTCGGCCAGATCGATGATGTGCTGGCAGACCTTCAGAGCCACGCAGGACTTCTTGGACCGCTTGACCTCTTTGAAGAGCAGCTCAGAGACATCCGTCTTGCGGGAGGGCTCGGCACTGAGCAGGTGTTCCACCACGTACTGGTCCAGCGCCATCGGGAATTCACGGGTCAACTCGTTCAGCCCGAACTCGCGGATGAGGTTGATGATGAACTGCGAGTGCTTCCTGGACTTCGCCAGCAGGTCCTTGTCGCCCACCAGGGCGATCTGGGAAGCCAGGTAGGCGTTGGGCGTGCAGCCGTTGGCCCGGGCCACATCGATAAGCTCCATGCGGCGCTCATCGATCTTCATGAAGAGGTTCAGGATGAGGTTCAGGGTGGGCAGGTCCGTCTTCTCCGGCATCACCTTGGCCAGCGCGAAGTAGAGGTTCTCCTCCATGGTGTGCTTGGACAGATCGAGCACGGTCTTCCCGTGCAGTTCCGAGACCTGGGACTCGGGGTTGATGCGGGAAGCACCAGACTTGTCCGCCATGTTCTGGCGGAGGTAGTGGGCCCCCACCTGCTTGTTCACTTCGATGATCTGGTGATCATAGGGCGACGGCGGCGTCGTCAGGGGCAGGTTGAGTCCCTCGGGAAGCTTCACCTGGGTGTCGCCCAACCACAGCTTCAGGGACAAGTCGCCGGTGGTCTCGAAGTCCGGCTGCTCGCCCATCTTCTCGTAGACGGCCCGCACGGCATCGGGGATGTACTGGATGCTGGAGACTCGAACGCCCCGCTTGCTGACCTGACGGGTCTTCGGATCAAAGACGCCCACGCCGAAATACTCGTCAAACCAGCGTTCCTTGGCTTCGGCATCATCACCGCTGCCCGAGAGGGCGCCCGCGTGCCCACAGGCCCGGGTGATGTTCTTTTTCCAGCGGCCTGTGACGCAGACGATGATGGGCTTCGTGAAGCCGAAGGTGCGATCCTGGATCCAGTCCAGGGCCATCTTTTCGTAGTATCCACCGGGTTCCACATAGATCACCACGGCCTTGGTGCGGGGGTCGTTCTGGGCCGCATAGAGGAATTCCGGCAAGGCGAAGTGGATGTAGACATCCTTCCCGCTGGACACCGCCGTGCTGATGCCGAAGCCCGCCGTCCGCAGGTACTCGGCCATGGTGGTGGTGAAGTTCCCTGAGTTGGAATGAATGGCGATGGAGCCCTTCTTCAGCGTTTCTTCCGGGTGGTCACCGCCCAGGCTGCCACCGATGCGCACGCAGTCCCAGGCATTGGCCATGCCCAGGCAGTTGGCGCCGATGACGTCGACGCCGGCTTCCTGGCAGAGCGCCCGGATGTTGCGCGAGTCGCGGGCGGGCACCTTCTCCGTGACGATGACGATGCGCTTGAGGGCCTCGTTGTGGGTCACCAGCTCGGAGACGGCCTTGCAGACACCGAGGGGGGGAATGTAGACCACGCCCATGTCGAAGGTGATGCCCTTCTCCATGACCTCGCGGATGCTGCGATACACGGGAATGGGGCCGAGCTTGGTCTCCAGGGAACCCCGGCGACCGTACTGCACGCCAGCCACGATGTTGCCTCCGCTGTACTCATGGGAGACGGGCGTCACCTTGCGGCTTTCGCTGCCCAGGATGTTCATGACGCAGACGCGGTTCTCCTTGGTGACCAGCTCCTCAAGTGAGTGGAGACCCACGTAGTAGGGGAAGGGGCGGGTGATGAGTTTGCGCATGACTAGGACCTCGCCTGGATTTCAATCTGTTTGCGGTAGGCATCGGCACCCTCGGCGCGCCACCATCGGTCGATCTTCCGCGCGTGTTCCAGCGTGAGGATCATCGACGTGTCGTGGCCGAACATCTGGTAGGGCATCCGCAGCCGATCCAGGATGTCCTTGGCGTAGAACATGCCCTTCACCACGTTGGGACCGCCCCGCCCGATCACCACGTACAGCGGCTTCCAGCCGGCCTTGGCCACATGGTCCCGCAGGGCGTCGAAGACCCCCTTGAAGGTCACGTAGATGTCCGTGTTGTTGGCCTTGCCGCCGATGAGCAGGAGCATGTCCGCCTGCTGGTACCAGTGCTCGAACACGATGCGGCTGATTTCGTAGATCTTCTCGTAGGGTGGATTGCCGCCGAAGTCCGAGGAGAAGATGGCCGCATCGCCCAGGCTCTCGGTACCCGCGCTGTTGGCGCCGCCGCCAAACATGAAGGGGAGGATGCTCCCCTTGGGATTCATCTCCAGCACGTCGCTCTGGCCCTGGTAAGTGCGCAGCTCGTTGATATCGGCCTCGAAGGGGGTGGTCTCAGTCTGGAAGAGGACATCCGGAAGGCCGATGCGCTTCCAGGCCGGGTTGTCCTGGTCGAAGCTGGCCTTCACATCGCAGGCCACGGGCAGGATCTGATTACCCCGCCGCTGCACGCGGATGGGGTTCAGCTCGATGGTGGTGAGGCCATAGCCGTCGTAGAGTTCCCACAGCTTGGGCAGGTGCTGGACCAGGGCCGAGATGAAGGCCTCGGGGCAGCCCGTATCCGTGAGAGCGTTGGTGATCTCGAAGGCGTTGATGCCGATGAAGGGGTCGATCTCCACCACGGCCTTCTTCTCGGCTGGCAGGTCCTCGATGTCCACCCCACCCCAGGGCGTGATGGTGAACACGGGACCCCGGTGGATGCTGGAACTGGAGATGCTGAAGTAGACCTCCAGATCCGAGGGCACGAAGGCCTCCATGGTCACGCCGTTGGCCGTGACCACCTTGTTGCCGTAGGTGTGCTGCGCGAAGAAAAGGTCCCGCTTGGCCTGCAGGGCCTCCTGCAGGGTGCTCACCACCCGCACGAGCCCGGCTTTCCCCTTCTTGCCCACACCCCCGTAGAAAGCCGGCTTCACCACCAGCTTCTTGTGCTTTTCCAAGAACTGCTGGATCTCCTGGTTCGTGGCGGAGCCATCGATGAAGTCTGCGACTGGAAATTCCACCAGTTGCAGCAGTTTGGATCCGTAGCGCAAGCCCGAAAGTTGCATGGTCCCCCCTCAATCGAATCTGGCAATGACCTGGAGCACCGGTCCACCTGGGATCCCGCGTCCTAATACATGATACTCACATCATCTTTAGTGCCAAGCTCAAAGATTACCGGTAGGTCGCATTACGATGCAAGATTATTTACCTGCCGATAATCTTTCCCGAAAAACCATTGGACCACCGCAAACCTTTCAGATTGCTTGCACTGGGCGTCGTGACAGAAAAATCGATCCAGCCCGCATGTCATGCATGCGTCCTGGATCGATTCTCGCGCTCCAAAAAGACCCTAGCCCCGTGCCGCGGTGCTGGCCTTCACGAAGGCGGTGAAGAGCGGGTGCGGGTTCAGGGGGCGGCTCTTGAACTCAGGGTGGAACTGGCAGGCCAGGAAGTAGGGGTGGTCCTTCAGCTCCACAATCTCCACGAAGACACCATCGGGACTCATGCCCGTAAACAGGAGGCCCTGGGCCTCCAGTGCCTTCTTGAACTCGTGGTTGAACTCGTAGCGGTGGCGATGGCGTTCACTGATGGCCGTGGTGCCGTAGGCCTTGGCAGCCTGGCTATCCGGGGCCAAGTGGCAGGGGTAGGCGCCGAGCCGCATGGTGCCGCCCAGTTCCTCCACATCCACCAGCTCTCGCAGTTTAAAGATGACCCGGTGCTTGGGCGCGTCGTCAAACTCGGTGGAGTCCGCGCCTTCCAGGCCTGCCACATTCCGTGCGAACTCCACGGACGCCATCTGCATGCCGAGGCAGATGCCGAAGAAGGGGATCTTGTGCTCACGGGCGTACTGGATGGACTTGATCATGCCGCGGGTGCCACGCACGCCGAAGCCTCCGGGCACGAGGATGCCGTGGCAGTCCTGCAGCAGGCTGGCGGGATCCACGGTCTCCAGATCCTCGGCCTCGATCCACTTGAGGTCCACCTGGGTCTCCAGACCGTAGCCCGCGTGGTGCAGGGCTTCGATGAGGCTCTTGTAGCTCTCCTTGAACTCCACGTACTTGCCCACCACACCGATGCGCACGCTGCCCTTGGGATTGCGGATGCGATGCAGCAGGTTTTCCCAGGCGCTGAGGTCCGGCACCTGCTCACCCAGGCCCAGCAGGGCCGAGACCTTGGCATCCAGTCCCTCCTTGTGCAGGTTCAGGGGAACTTCGTAAATGGAGTGAGCGTCCAGGGCGCTGAACACCGCATCCTGCGTGACGGAGCAGAACAGCGCGATCTTGTCCTTCAGCTCCCGGGGGATGTGCTGCTCGGCGCGGCAGAGCAGCACGTCCGGCTGGATACCCAGGGCCCGCAGCTCCTTGACACTGTGCTGGGTGGGCTTGGACTTCAGCTCCCCGGCTGTCTTGATGTAGGGCACGTAGGTGAGGTGCATGTTGATGGCGTTGCCCAGACCCGCCTCCAGCTTGAACTGGCGGATGGCCTCAATGAAGGGCTGGCTCTCGATGTCACCCACGGTGCCGCCGATCTCCACGATCACCACGTCCATGTCCTTGGCGACCTTCTTCATGACGCCCTTGATCTCGTCCGTGATGTGCGGGATCACCTGCACGGTCTTGCCCAGATAGTCGCCGCGGCGCTCCTTCTGGATCACCGTGTTGTAGATGCGCCCCGTGGTGATGGTGTGGTTCGACGTGGTGGGCACCGAGGTGAACCGCTCGTAGTGGCCCAGGTCCAGGTCCGTCTCGGCACCGTCATCGGTGACGAAGACCTCGCCGTGCTGGAAGGGCGACATGGTGCCCGGATCCACATTGAGGTAGGGATCCATCTTCATGAGCGTGACCTTGATCCCACGCGCCTCCAGCAGCGCCCCCAGCGAAGCCGCCGCGATCCCCTTGCCCAGGCTCGACAACACACCACCCGTGACGAACACATACTTGGTCATCGCCTAACTCCTAAAACAGAACTGATCACCACCAAGACACGAAGACACCAAGAACTGAAAAAAGATCTAACGGACGAATCTGGAGATTCCGTTTTTCATGAGGGGCACGTTGAAGTTGAGCAAGAAGCCGAGACGACGGCCAGAAAGCTTAAGATAGGTCAGTAGCTGGGCGTCATGGATCGGGCCGAGCTTCTCCAGCGCTTTGAGTTCGATGACGGCGATATCCTCGACCACTATGTCCAGGCGGTATCCGGCATCCAGGGTCAGCCCCTCATATACCACTGGCAATGGAACCTGCGTTTCCACTCGAAGCCCCCGGTGACCTAACTCATAGGCCAGGCAGGTTTCGTAGACACTCTCAAGTAGCCCAGACCCCAACGCCTTGTGGACCTTAATGGCCGCGTCCACGATGCATGAGGCCGCCCGCTCCTCGTCTATCGAAAGATCTTTTCTTGGTGCCTTGGTGTCTTGGTGGTGATCAGTTTCAGTTTTTTGGGGGTCGGATTTGGGAGAAGGACTCACATCTCCTCCGGGGCCTGGATGCCCATGAGGTAGAGGCCCTGGCGGAGGGCGCGGGCGGTCGCGACGCAGAGGGCCAGACGGGCGTCGCGGACGGCAGGGCTGTTGTCCGGGGCCAGGATGGGGCAGTTGGTGTAGTAGCCGCTGAAGGCGCGGGCCACGCTCACCAGCTGCCGGGCCAGGGGCGTAGCCATGCAGCCCTCGACCACGGTGGCGATGGCGCCGGGCAGGCCAGCCAACTCAAAGAGCAGGGCCTGGGCTTCCGGGGCCTCCAAGCCGCCCAGGTCTGCGGGCAATGGCGTGGGCGCGAAGGGCAGCACGGGACCGGTGGCAGCGCCGCACTGGGCCTTGGCCGCCCAGTCGCCGCCCGCCTTGCGCAGCACGCTGAGGATGCGGGCGTGGGCGTACTGCACGTAGGGGCCCGTGTCCCCATCCAGGGCGATGACGCGATCCCAGGTGAAGGTGATGGGCTTCACACGGTCATTCATGGCGTCAAAGAAGACCACGGCGCCCATGCCCAGCTGCTCGGCGACGACCTCGCGGCCCTGCAGGTCGGGGTTCTTCTCCTCGATGATGGCGGCCACGCGATCTCGGGCCTCGTCCAGCACATCCTCCAGGAAGATGACATTGCCCTTGCGGGTGCTCATCTTGCCCTCGGGCAGCTTGACCATGCCGAAGGGCGTGTGGAGCATGCGGCCCTGGAACCAGGGATCCAGCTTCGCCAGCACCGCGAAGATCTGCTGGAAGTGCAGCACCTGGTCCGTGCCCACCACGTAGAGGCAGCGGTCGAAGTCGTAGGCCTGCTTGCGGTAGAGGGCCGCCACCAGGTCGCGGGTGGCGTAGATGCTGGTGCCGTCGCCCTTCTGCACGAGGCAGGGGGTGCTGATGCCCACATCTTCCAGGTTGATGATGCGGGCGCCCTTGTCACCCGCCACCAAAAGGCCGGCATCTTCCAGCTTCTGCATGGTGGGGACCAGCTGGTCCTCGTAAAAGGCCTCGCCCTGCTCCAGGGTGTCGAAGCTGACGCCCAGGCGGTCGTAGATGCGCTGGAACTCCTTGAGGGAGATGGTGCGGAACCACTTCCAGAGGCGCCGGGCCTCTGGATCACCGGCCTCCAGGCGCTTGAACCAGTCCCGGGCCTCGTCGCGCATGGCCGGATCCTGCTCTTCGTCGGCGTGGAAGCGCACGTAGAGCTGGAAGAGCCGGAACAGCGGCGTGCGCCGCTTCTCGGGCGCGGGTTCGGCCCACTCGAAGTCCGCTTCCAGATCCGCGTTGTCCGCCTGGGCCCAGCGGGTATAAGCCGCCAGCAGGGTGCCGAACTGAGTGCCCCAGTCCCCCAGGTGGTTGAGGCGGGTGACCTCGTAGCCCAGGAACTGGTGCACCTGGGCCAGGGCGTGGCCGATCATGGTGGAGCGCAGATGGCCGATGGTGAAGAGCTTGGCGATGTTCGGCGAGCTGTACTCGACGATGACCTTCTTCCCGTTGGCGGGCTGGCGCCCGAAGGGCTGCTCCGCCGGAGCCGCTAGGAGGGCGCTCAGGATGGCCGCAGCGCGGGTGGCCGGGGCCAGCTTCAGATTCAGGTAAGGCCCTGCGGCCACCAGGGTGGCCCCTTCGATGTGGAGGCTCCCGGCCAGCTCCTGCGAGAGCTGTACGGGGTTCTTCCCCAGCTGCTTGGCGGCCCGGAAGCACGGGAAGGCCAGGTCGCCCAGCTCGCCGGAGCGGGGCCGCTCCAGCGTGATGTCCACGCCGGGCAGGGCCGCGCCCAGCTGCTGTTCGAAGGTGCGTCGCAGTGCATCCATGCCGTGTGTCCTCAATCCGCCAGCTCGGCCAGGGCCTGCTCGTATTCCGCCTGTTTTGGGGGTACGCCGTGCCAGCCGGCCTGGTTCTCCATGAAGCTCACGCCCTTGCCCTTGACGGTGCGGGCGCAGATCATGGCGGGCTGGCCCTGGATGGTCCGGGCCCAGGCCAGGGCCTCGAGAATCTGAGTGAAGTCGTGGCCGTCGATCTCCTTCACAGCCCACCCGAAGGCGCGCCACTTGTCAGGGACGGGGTTGATGTTCATGACCTGCTTCACGGCACCGTCGATCTGCAGGCCATTGAGGTCATGGAAGACGCAGAGGTTGTCCAGCTTGTGGTGGGGCGCCGACATGGCCGCCTCCCAGATGACGCCTTCCTGACTTTCGCCATCGCCCACCACACAGTAGACGCGGGACCCGGACTTCTGCACCTTCAGGCCGATGGCGATGCCCACGGCCTGGGGCAGGCCCTGGCCCAGGCTGCCAGTGGTCACTTCCACCCCGGGGGTGTAGTGGTTCTCAGCGTGGCCCTGGAGCTTGGTGGGGTAGATGCGGAAGGTCTCCAGCCAGCTCCGGGGGAAGAAGCCCTGGTCCGCGAGGATGGCGTACTGACTGGGGCAGGCGTGGCCCTTGGAGAGCACGAAGCGGTCCCGGGCGGGATCGGCGGGATTCTCGGGGAACACCTTCATCTCGTGGTAATAAAGCGCCACACCGATGTCGATCCAGCTGAGGCTCCCGCCTGGATGGCCGCTCTGGGCCTTGTAGATCTGCAACAGCACGTCCCTGCGCAAGGCCTTCGCCTTCGTCGCAAGCTCCACGACGGACTCCAATTTCAACTGCGGCATGGTCCCACCCTTCCCGGGAGGCCATTCGCCTCCGACTAGGATGACCCACGGCGGCTCTGCGAGGAAGGGGCGATTGAGGCCTGGGCCCGGTATTTTGGCCTTGAACTCCGGCTGGATTGCGATAGGATGGTCTTTCGTGCTTCGCCAAGCCCCTGTCAAGGGGTCTGTTCCGAGGCTGGAGATCCGAACATGGCCAATCACAAGTCTGCCGCCAAGAAGGCTCGTCGCGATGCCGAGGCCCGCCTGCGCAACCGCAGCAACCGCTCGACCCTCAAGACCGCCGTCAAGACCTTCCTCGCCCTGGTCGCCAGCGGCAAGAAGGACGAGGCCGCCCAGGTGCTGCCCCTGACCCAGGGCCTCATCGACAAGGCCTGCCGCAAGGGCGTCATGCACAAGAACGCCGCGGACCGCTCCAAGTCCCGCTTGGCGCTTAAGGTCAACAAGCTGGCCTAACGGTCGCTCAACTTCAATCAAAGGACCCGCCTCGGCGGGTCCTTTGTCGTTTTCGGGCGCCTCGGAGCGGCTTTAGTCCTGGTCACCACCGCACCAACTGCGAGGCGCAGAAGATCGACCTCAGGCCACCTGGCTGCCCTGTGCCTTGGCCTTCGGCCTTGGTGGCTCGGATGGCAGCATTTCGGGAGGAATGGATCGGAGGTCTCTGTTCCTGGGGTGAACCCGCTGGATCAGACCCAGTCCAGAGGTACCCGCAGCTCCCCGGCGGGCACCCGGTCCCAGCGAAAGGCCACCACCAGCTCTGCGGCCTGGCAGGGCTGAGGCTCGGCCAGGCAGCCCAGGCTCCAGCCCAGCCAACCCAGCACCTCGGCGGTCCCCACGCCCCGGGCGGCCAGGGCCGCCACCCCCAGGGCCCCGGCCCGCTTGCCCAGGCGGCTTCCATCGGGGCCCACCACCATGCCCAGGTGGGCGTAGGCCGGGCGGGGGAGGCCGAGGGCCTCCTGGAGGCGGATCTGGGTGGCAGTCACGGCGCGCAGATCCCCGCCCCGCACCACCTCCGTGACGCCCTGGTCTCCGTCATCTACCACCACGGCCAGGTGGTAGGCGAAGCAGCCGTCCCGCCGGAACAGCAGGGGATCGCCCGTGAGGGTGGCGGGGTCATCGTGCTGGGATCCCAGCACCAGGTCCGCCCAGGTCACCGGTCCCTCGGGCAACCGCAGGCGCAGAGCCCGGTCAAAGCCCTCCCAGCCCTGCCCCCGGCAGCGGCCTGGGTAGGGCCGCAGGCCGTCCTCAAGGTGGGGGGCCGAGGCCAGCGCTTGGAGATCCTTGCGGCTGCAGGCGCAGGGATAAAGGTGACCCGCCTGGTGCAGGGTCTCCAGCACGGCGCGGTAGCGGTCGCCGCGTTCCGACTGCCAGAGCAGGGGCTCGTCGGAGTCCAGGCCCAGGGCCCCCAGGTCGCGCAGCTGCGCCTCGCCCAGGTCCCGGCGACAGCGGGGTCCGTCCACATCCTCCATGCGGATGAGCCAGCACCCGCCCACCGCCCGCGCGGAAAGCCAGGAGGCCAGCGCCGTGCGCAGGTTCCCCAGGTGCAGCACACCCGTGGGCGAAGGAGCGAAGCGACCGAGGGACATAGGAGTGGAGGATGCCTGAAAAAGATATTCAACCGCAGAGGACGCAGAGAGCGCAGAGGGAGATGGGTCTTAACTTGCCCAGGTTCACGCAGCGCGACCGGGGCCGCAACTTAAACAAAAGCATGGCCACAAAGAACTAATGGGCACAGCTGCCGAACGGAGGTCTTTCTCTGCGCCCTCTGCGGCCTCTGCGGTTAAATGCTTTTATCCGCGTTCCCGATGTATCTCTCACCACCCGCCCTTTTTGACTTTCCTCGCATGGGCCCCATGTCGCTCCTCCGCCGCCTGCCTCCGATCCTGCGCGCCCTGCTGGCGCAGGCCCTGGGTTTTGCGGTGCTGGTGGGGCTGGCGCGGCTGGGGCTGCGCTTCAGTCCCTTCCTCTGGGTGCTGCTCCAGGCGGTGCTGGCGGTGTTCATCTCCCGCAGCCTGGACCTGGATCCCCGCTGGGTCTTCATGCAGGCCGCCCTGCCCTTCCTGGTGCGGGCCCTCTGGGGGGCCCCCATCCCTGGCTGGGTCTACCTGGGCCTCTTCCTGGGCCTGGCGCTCGTGTTCGGGGGCGGACTGCTGAACCGCGTGCCCCTCTACCACGCCAGCGAGGATGCCTGGGCCAAGCTGGAAAGCCTGGTGCCTGAGCTGCCGGGCACCCGCTTCGTGGACCTGGGCTGCGGCCTGGGCGGCCCCGTGGCGCACCTGGCCAAGGCCCGCCCCGACGGCGTCTTCATGGGCGTGGAGGCTTCGCCTCTCACCTGGCTGGTGGCCTGGCTGCGCTGCCTCCCCCTGCCCAATGCCCACATCCGCCTGGGTAGCCTCTGGTCTACGGACCTCGCCACATTCGACGTGGCCTACGCCTTCCTCTCCCCCGTGCCCATGCCCGCCCTCTGGGCCAAGGCCCTGCGCGAGATGCAACCCGGCACCCGCTTTATCAGCCACAGCTTCGAAGTCCCCGGCGAGACCCCCGCCCGCGTGATCCCCGTGAAAGGCCGCGAAGGTTCACGGCTGCTGGTCTGGGACCTGTGAACTGGACTGGCGCCAAAGACAACTGAATTACCGCCAAGACGCCAAGGCGCCAAGAAAAGAGCAGGTCTGGTTTTCCTGCCTTCTTGGCGTCTTGGCGTCTTGGCGGTGGATCTTTTTGGCTTTTCTACCAGCCCAATAAGTATGCGAAGACCAGCGGGGCCACGATGGTGGCATCGCTCTCGACGATGAACTTGGGCGTGTTGATGCCCAGCTTGCCCCAGGTGATCTTCTCGTTGGGCACGGCGCCGGAGTAGGAGCCGTAGCTGGTGGTGCTGTCGCTGATCTGGCAGAAGTAGCCCCAGAGGGGCACGGAGGTCAGCTCCAGGTCCTGGTGGAGCATGGGCACCACACAGATGGGGAAGTCGCCGGCGATGCCGCCGCCGATCTGGAACATGCCGAGCGTCGCGGTCTTGGTGACGTCCTGGTAATGCTGGGCCAGCCAGGTCATGTACTCGATGCCGGTGCGCACGGTGTGGACGTTCTTCACGTCGCCCCGGATGACGGCGGCGGCGTACATGTTGCCCAGGGTGCTGTCCTCCCAGCCCGGAACGACGATGGGCACGTTCTTTTCGAGGGCGGCCAGCATCCAGGAGTGCTTGGGGTCGATCTGATAGGAAGGCTTCAGAACCCCGGCCTTCAGAACCTGCTGGAAGAACTCATGGGGGAAGTAGCGTTCCCCGGCCTGGTCGGCCCTGGTCCAGACGTCCAACATGGCCTTTTCCATGCGGCGCATGGCTTCCATCTCGGGGATGCAGGTGTCCGTCACGCGGTTCATGTGGCGGCTGAGGAGGTCAGCCTCGTCCTGGGGGGTGAGGTCCCGGTAGTGGGGGACGCGCTCGTAGAAGTCATGGGCCACCAAGTTGAAGATGTCCTCTTCCAGGTTCGCGCCGGTGCAGACGATGAGGTGCACCTTGTCCTGGCGGATCATCTCGGCGAAGGAAAGTCCCAGCTCGGCGGTACTCATGGCCCCGGCCAGGGTGACCATCATCTTGCCGCCCTGCTCAAGGTAGACCCGGTAGCCTTCGGCCGCGTCCACCAGGGCCGCAGCGTTGAAATGCCGAAAATGATGCTTCACGTAGCTGCCGACGGGGCCGAGAACCGGGGTGGAAGGGGCCATAAATCCTCCGAATCCATTTATTGTGCCAGCCGAATGTAAACTCACCGAGTCCAGATTTCAGGCTCGGGCTCCCCCGGCCGATGAAGCGGGCAGGAGTTGCTGCATGTTCTTCATCATCGGGCTGGTGGTGGTCTTTGGCGCAGTCATCGGGGGTTACCTGATGGAGGGCGGCAGCATACCCGCCCTGCTGCACCCGCTCCCGGCGGAAGGTCTCATCATCTTCGGGGCCGGTATCGGCTCCTTCCTGGCCGCCAACCCCATGAACGTCATCAAGCGGGTGGCCGCTGATATGGCCAAGCCCCTGAAGGGCAGCCCTTACACCAAGGCTGTCTACATGGAAGTGCTCATGCTGCAGTACGAGGTCTACGTCAACGTGAAGAAGGGCGGCCTTCTGGCCCTGGAGCAGGACGTCAACGACCCCCACAATTCCTCGATCTTCAAGAAGTACCCCATCTTCACTCACAACCACCACGCCATGGACTTTTTCTGCGACTCCATGAAGCTCCTCATCAACGGCAGCGCCAAGATGGATGAGATCGACCTGGTCATGGACGCGGAACTGGACGTGCACCACGCGGAAAATGCCGCCCCGGGCGCTGCCATGGGCAACCTGGCCGATGCCTTTCCGGCCTTCGGCATCGTGGCCTGCGTCATGGGCGTGGTCATCACCATGGGCTTCCTAGACCAGCCGCCCAACATCATCGGCGGCAAGGTGGGCGCGGCCCTGGTGGGCACCTTCCTGGGCATCCTGCTGGCCTACGGCGTGTTCCAGCCCCTGGCCAAGAACATCGATGCGGTGAATGCAGTGGAGGCCTACTACTTCAACTGCATCCGTTCTGGCCTCACCAGCTTCGGCAACGGCGCCGCCCCCATCACCGCCGTGGAGTTCGCCCGCCGCAACATCCCTTCCACGGAGCGACCTGGCTCTGGCGAGCTTGAGGAAGTTGTCCGGCAGATCAAGCCAAGGTAGCGGCGCATGGCTGACCAACAGCAAGCCCCCGAAGTCAAAATCAAGTTCGTCAAGAAGAAGGGCGGCCACGCCGCTGCCCACGGGGGGGCCTGGAAGGTGGCCTACGCAGATCTCGTGACGGCCATGATGGCCTTCTTCCTCCTGATGTGGCTGCTGAGTAGCGCCAATGCCAACACCAAGGCGGGCATCGCCGGCATGTTCCAGGACGCGAACTTCTTCAACACCGAGCGGGGCAAGGAGATCCTGGAGAACCACGGCAAGGGCATCCTGCCCGGTGGGCGGGGCATGTCCCCGGGCCCCGACGGGGATGGCGGCACGGACACCGACAAGGAGTCCCCCGGCGCCGCCGAGGAGGAGCACAAGGCCATGGAGGCCACCGCCGAGAAGATTGAGCAGGCCTTCCAGAAGGACGAGCTGCTCCAAGCCTTCCAGGACCAGATCAGCATGGACTTCACGGACGAGGGTCTGCGGGTCCAGATCCAGGACAAGGCGGCCCAGGTGCTCTTTGATTCGGGCAGTGCCCAGCTCAAGAGCTACACCATGTCCATCCTCAAAGAGATTGCCAAGGAGTTGGGCAAGCTGCCGAACCGCATCGTCATCGGCGGCCACACGGACGCCTCCCAGTACTCCGCCAAGGGCTACACCAACTGGGAACTGAGCTCCGAGCGGGCCAACGCCGCCCGCCGCATCATGGAGAGCGCCGCCGGGGGCCTGAAGCCGGGTCAGGTGCGCCGGGTCACGGGCTATGCCGACACCATCCCCCTCGAAGGCAAGGATCCCAAGGATCCCGCGAACCGCCGCATCTCCATCGTGGTGGTCTCAGCCGCCACCGAGAAGGCTGAGACCAAGCACCAGAAGGCCCAGCCCCGTGAGAAGGACAAGGTCAAGTCCGAAGCCAAACCCAAGGCCGACGAGCACTCGGCCCATCACTAGCGTCCCCAAAAAAGAAGCGCCCGGAGGCTCGGGCGCTTCGAGAGGAGAGTTTGGCGGGGTTTCGAGTGGTGGGGAGTTTGAGCGGGAGTCCCAAGAAGGGACTGGTATCAATTGGAGGGATGATTGGTGGCGGGAAGCCCTTGCGGGCACCTCACGATCAGTCTACACCCAGGCGGCGCTCAGGGCAGCTCGAAGCGCTCCGGGTCCAGCCCGCCCTTGGCCCAGTGGCTGAAGGCCAGGCTCACCTTGGCGCCCGAGGGTTCCAGCAGCTCCATGCCTGAGAGCACGGTCTGGCCCAGGGCCTGGACCGGCGGGCCGAAGCTGGCCGTACGGGCCAGCTTTCCCGAGGCCAGGTGGAACTCGGCCTTCAGGGGCAGCAGGGGCTCCTTGGCGACCCAGAGCTGGGCCGTGCGGGCGCTCACCTGGGCGGTCTTGGCCACCAGGTCCAGGCGCCAGCAGGGGCGACCTTCCAGGCTCTCCTCGTGCAGGGCCTGCACCGTGTAGTCCTGGCGGAAGCGGGTGCGGGCCACATCGCCCCCGGCCGCGGAGCCCATCATGCGCTGCTGGGGCGTCACCTGCAGTGGGCGCTTGGAACCCGGCACCAGCAGCCACATCTTGTCGCCCAGCAGCAGCACCGCACGACCCTTCTCTTTGGCGCTGAGGCCATCCAGGCGGGCATCCCCGTTCTCTCGCGTGGCCACCTGCCAACGCTGGCTGGCCTTGGCGTCCTTCAGTTCCAACTCCACGGTGAAGTCCGGCCAGGGATGGCGCAGGCGGTCCACCCGGGTCAGCAGTTCCTCACCGCTCTGGGCGACCAGGGGCGCGGCGAGCAGGATCAGCAGCAAAGGAACGTGACGCATCAGCTGCGGCCGTAGTCGTCCTGGAGGCGCTCGATGTCCGCCTCGTCGAAGGTGCCCAGGCTCACTTCCAGCACCCGCACGGGATGGGTCGTGGCTGCGTCGCAGCGCAGGCGGTGCGTGCTGCCCAGTGGCAGCCAGATCTCCTCGCCCACGGCAGGTCGCAGCTCGGCGCCATCGCGATCCACCACCACGCCCGGATCCAGCGCCACCCACAACTCCCCGCGGTGGCTGTGCCGCTGCAAACTCAGCTGCTGCCCGGGATTGCAGGTGAGGATCTTCACCGTGCAGGTCGTATTCAGGGCGTACTGGTCGAAGGAACCCCAGGGTTTTTCGACGTGGAGGGTGGTGGGTCGCTGCATGAGGGTCGCTCGCTGGAAAGGTTCGTTGGTCAGTGTAGGACAGCCCGAGGACGGGACTCAGAGGAGGTCTTCCCGCCCCTCGGCCTTCAGCCGTTCCACGATCTGTTTCACGCTTTGCGCGCGGTCCCGGTGGCAGATGAGGAGGGCATCCTCGGAGTCCACCACGATGAGGTCGTCCACGCCGCTGGCGGCGATGAGGCGCTTGCCGCCGAAGAAGGCACTGTTCCGGGTATCCAGCAGCAGGGTCTCGCCCTGGCTGACATTGCCTTCGGAATCCGTCTCCTGGAACTCGATGGCGGCGGGCCAGGAGCCCACGTCGGACCAGCGGAAGCGGGTGGGGACCACCGCCACGGACTCGGCCTTCTCCATTAGGGCCACGTCGATGGCCACCTTGGGCAGCTGCCGGTAGGCGGCGGCCAGGGCTTCTGGCTTGGCGCCGGCCTTGATCCAGGCGTCGAGGGGGGCCAGCACCTCGGGAGCGTGCTTGTGCAGACCTTCGCGGAAGTCCGCCAGGGTCCAAACGAACATGCCGGCGTTCCAGAAGTGGCGGCCGGACTCCAGGTACTGCACGGCCACCTCCACGGGGGGTTTCTCCCGGAAGGCCTTCACCTTCAGGACAGCGCCATGGCCTTCGGACTCGATGTAGCCGTAGCCAGTCTCCGGATAGGTGGGCCGGATGCCGAAGGTGACCAGCTCCCGCTCCCAGGCGGCGTGCTTCACGGCCAGGTCCAGATCCTCCAGGAAGAGCTCCCGGTCCCCGATCCAGTGATCCGCGGACAGCACGGCCATGACGCCGTTGGGGATCTTCTTTTCGATCTCCACCAGGGCCAGGGCCAGGCAGGGCGCGGTGTTGCGGCCCTCGGGCTCGACGATGACGTTTTCCGCGGGCAGCTCGGGCAGCATGCGCCGGGTCTCCTCCGCCAGATCCTCAGTCGTCACCACGAAGATCCGCTCCGGATCCACGTGCCCGTCCAGGCGCCGCACGGTCTGGTGCAGCAGGGTCTCAGTGCCCACGATGGCCAGGAACTGCTTGGGCCACGCGTTGCGGCTGCGGGGCCAGAATCTTGTCCCTCTCCCTCCTGCCATCACCACAGCTACGAGGGAATCCTTGGTTTTGTCAGACATGACGCTGCTCCGAATCAGTGAGGATCATTGCCACTCAATTTAGCGCTGCAACCCATCATTTCGAGGTGTGATCAATACAACAAAAGAATTCACCGCCAAGACGCCAAGGCACCAAGAACTAAAAAAAGCCGCATACAAGAAGCCCTTTCTTGGCGCCCTTGGCGTCTTGGCGGTTTCATTTTTTTTAAGCCACGGCTACCGTGCCAACACCGAGATGAGCCGCCCCAGTTCGCCGGGGGGCACGGGCTGGGCTTCGAGCACCCGGGACAGGGGCTGGGCCACCAGGGCCCCGGCCACCTCACCCAGGTAGAAACCCCGCTCGCCCTTGTCCAGGCGGCGCACGGCCTCAGCACCCCAGCGGCTGCCCCAGATGCGGTCGGTGGCAGTGGGGCTGCCCCCGCGCTGGATATGGCCCAGCACCACCACGCGCAGGTCCAGGTCGTGGTCCCGCTTCAGCCGCTCGCCCACGGCCACGGCGCGGCCCACGGTGTCGCCTTCGGCCACCACCACGATGGAGCTGCGCTTGCCCCGCAGCCAGTTGGCGTTGAGCTGGGAGACCAGGTTCTCGTAGCTGTCCTCGGGGGACTCCGGGTAGAGCACCGCCTCGGCGCCGCAGGCCACGGCGGTGTGCACGGCCAGCATGCCGGAACTGCGGCCCATGACCTCGATGAGGAAGAGGCGCCCGTGGCTGGAGGCCGTGTCGCGGATGCGGTCGATGGCCTCCACGGCAGTGTTCAGGGCCGTATCGAAACCCAGGGTCCGCTCGGTGCCGGAGAGGTCATTGTCGATGGTGCCGGGAATGCCCGCACAGGCCACGCCCTGTTCCCGCTGGAAGACCTCGGCGGCCCGGAAGCTGCCATCCCCCCCGATGACCACCAGGGCTTCGATGCCAGCCCGCTTCAGGTGCCCGGCGGCGATGGCCCGCTGGGCGGGATCATGGAACTGCGGACAGCGGGCCGTCTGCAGGATGGTGCCGCCCCGCTGGAGGATGTTGGCGCAGGCCCGGTTGGGCAGGGGGGCCAGGTCGCCTTCCAGCAGGCCCTGGTAGCCCCGGTAGATGCCCCAGGCCTCGTGTCCCAGAGCATCGGCCTGGCGCACGGCCGCACGAATGGCGGCGTTCATGCCGGGGGCGTCGCCCCCGGAGGTCAGGACGCCGATCTTCATTTGGCCTTCCGCTTCGCTGGGGCCTTGGCCGAGGTCTTGGGCTTGGTGGAGTGCTTCTTCCCCTTGGCCGTGGCACTGGCCTTGCCCTTGCGGCCCTTGGCCTTCTGGGCCTTGCGGGTGTCCTTCACGTGGGCTTCCGGCGGCGGCAGGGGGGGTGGCTCAATGATGCCCCGGGGCACGGCGGGCAGATCCCCCTCGGCGATCCCCTGGGCCGTGGCCCGCTGGGCCCGGGCGCGCAGCACAGGATCCTCCTGCCCCTGGGGCGAGGCCGCCAGGGCCAAGGCCAGGCTGCTGATGAACAGGACACGACGGGCCATGGTTCCTCCCGGAACCAGTTTAGCCCTAAGCGGGAACGCTCAGCCTTCGGCCTTCTTGGCGGCCTTGTCCTTCAGGGCCTGGGCGAAGAAGGCGGCGACGATGGAATCTGCGTCGGTCTTGGTCACATCTGCCATCTGGGGCTCTCGGGCCAGGATATCCCGCCCGGAAGGGGCCATCTTGGGCAGGTGGTCCTCGGAAGGCTGCAGACGCCCAAGCACGTACTGGGCCACCTCGATGAGGCTGCGCCCCACCCGCTCCAGCTTCTGGCGGACCACATCCTGATACTGATAGAGGTCGAAAGCGCCCTGAATGTTGTAGGCCCCGTTATCAGCGTGGAAGCCGATCTCCTCGAGCTTGGCCGTGAGGCTCTCCAGTTCATTGGAGGGGGGGACCAGGGTCCGGAGGATCTCCTGGCACTCCCTGGCCAGGGCCTGGATCTCCTCGAAGCTGTGCTGGACCACCTCTATCTGGTCCAGGACCCGCTCGGCGCCGCCCTCCTGCTCCCGGGCTATCTGCATGAGCTGATCGGGGATGGCCTGATTGTCCTGAGGCTTGTCCGTCATGGAATGACTCCGTGCACCCTCTATCGGCCAAGGCCAGATAATCTTTGAATTCGTCGCGTTGGTCCCCCCGCGATAAACTTACTGATTCGGGGATCTATTCCGGCCAAATTCCCCAAGTCTGGAGTTTTCATGACCATGCAGTCCAATTCCGCAGCGCCCCCCGTGGACGGGACGGCCCTGGCCGCCTGCCTCAAGCCCTTTCCCGCCTCTACTAAGATCCATGTGGCCGGCACCCTGCCCGGCGTCCAGGTCCCCTTCCGCCAGATTCAGCTCCACCCCACCCGGGACTTCAAGGACCAGCTCACGGAGAACGAGCCCGTGGTGCTCTACGACACCTCCGGCCCCTACACCGATCCCAACGTCACCATCGATGTGGCCAAGGGCCTGAAGCCCCTGCGCCAGGACTGGATCCTGGGCCGGGGTGACGTCGAGGAGCTGCCCGGGGCCACCAGCCTCTACCGCAAGCTGCGCGAGCGGGACAAAGACCTGGACGCCATCCGCTTCCACGCGGAGCGTCAGCCCCTGCGCGCCAAGGCGGGCCGCAACGTCAGCCAGATGCACTATGCCAGGCAGGGCGTCGTCACGCCCGAGATGGAGTACATCGCCATCCGCGAGAACCTGGGCCGCGATGCCGCCGGACTCAAGAGCCGGATCACGCCTGAGTTCGTGCGGGACGAGGTGGCCCGGGGTCGCGCCGTCATCCCGGCCAACATCAACCACCCGGAGACCGAGCCAATGATCATCGGCCGGAACTTCCTGGTGAAGATCAACGCCAACATCGGCAACTCCGCCGTGGCCTCCAGCATCGAGGAAGAGGTCGAGAAGATGGCCTGGTCCATCCGCTGGGGCGCCGACACGGTGATGGACCTCAGCACCGGCACCAACATCCATGAGACCCGCGAGTGGATCCTGCGCAACAGCCCCGTGCCCATCGGCACCGTGCCCATCTACCAGGCCCTGGAAAAGGTCAACGGCAAGGCCGAGGACCTCACCTGGGAGATCTTCCGCGACACCCTCATCGAGCAGGCCGAGCAGGGCGTGGACTACTTCACCATCCACGCGGGTGTGCTGCTGCGCTACGTGCCCCTCACGGCCAAGCGCGTCACGGGCATCGTCAGCCGGGGCGGCAGCATCATGGCCAAGTGGTGCCTGGCCCACCACCGCGAGAACTTCCTCTACACCCACTTCGAAGACATCTGCGACATCATGAAGGCCTACGATGTGGCCTTCTCCCTGGGCGATGGCCTGCGTCCTGGCAGCACCGCCGATGCCAATGACGAGGCCCAGTTCGGCGAGCTGGAAACCCTGGGCGAGCTCACCAAGATCGCCTGGAAGCACGATGTGCAGGTGATGATCGAGGGCCCTGGCCACGTGCCCATGCACCTCATCCAGGAGAACATGACCAAGCAGCTGGAAGTCTGCGACGAGGCCCCCTTCTACACCCTGGGCCCCCTCACCACGGACATCGCCCCCGGCTACGACCACATCACCTCCGCCATCGGCGCGGCCATGATCGGCTGGTTCGGCTGCGCCATGCTCTGCTACGTGACCCCCAAGGAGCACCTGGGCCTGCCCAACAAGAAGGATGTGAAGGACGGCGTCATCGCCTACCGCATCGCCGCCCACGCCGCGGATCTGGCCAAGGGGCACCCCGGCGCCCGCCTCTGGGACGATGCCATGAGCAAGGCCCGCTTCGAGTTCCGCTGGGAGGACCAGTTCAACCTGGCCCTGGACCCCGATACGGCCCGGGAGTTCCATGACGAGACCCTGCCCGCCGAGGGCGCCAAGAGTGCGCACTTCTGCTCCATGTGCGGCCCCCACTTCTGCTCCATGAAGATCTCCGACGACGTGCGCCAGTACGCCGAGACCCACGGCTACAACGAGACCGAAGCCATCCAGAAGGGCATGGACGAGATGTCCGAGACCTTCGTCAAAAAGGGCGCCGAGGTCTACCTGCAGGCCTAGGCTGGTCTTCCCATCAGCTCCTATGAAAGTCCCGCCCCGGCGGGACTTTTCTGTAACAAGCCGCCAGAGCCCCGCCGAGGAGCGCATAATCGGGGCCATTCCACCCCACAGGAGGCTCCCATGGCCGCGAAACGCATCCTCATGCTCGTCGGTGACTTCGGCGAGGACTACGAAATCATGGTGCCCTTCCAGGCCCTGCTGGCCGTGGGCCACACGGTCCACGCTGTCTGCCCGGACAAGGCCGCAGGCGAGTCCATCGCCACGGCCATCCACGACTTCGAGGGCCACCAGACCTACTCGGAGAAGCCGGGCCATCGCTTCACGCTCAACACGAGCTTCGCGGATGTGAAGGTCGAGAGCTACGACGCCCTGGTGATCCCCGGAGGTCGGGCCCCCGAGTATCTGCGCCTCAATCCCAAGGTCCTCGAGCTGGTCCGCCACTTCTTCACGGCCCAGAAGCCCGTGGCCGCCATCTGCCACGGAGCCCAGCTCCTGGCCGCCGCCGGAGTGCTGGAGGGCCGCACCTGCTCGGCCTACCCCGCCTGCCGGGCCGAAGTCGAGGTGGCCCGCGGGAAGTACGCGGAGATCGCCATCGATGGCGCTGTCACAGACGGCAACCTGGTCACGGCCCCGGCTTGGCCCGCCCATCCTGCATGGATTGCCCAATTCCTCCACGTGCTCGGCACCCGCATCACCCTGTAGTTGCTTATCACTTTGTAGCCCCCGGCAGCCCGGTCGACGCGTTCTTCCCCCTGAAGGCGCCGACCGGTTGCCGCTGGAGCCTGCCGGGTGCTAGCCTTCCTCTGCTTTACGAAGCACTTCGGAATTCCATCATCCGCGTCAGCCCTGATCGCCCGCGGAAGATATGAAGCACCCCGAAGTCCAGGCTTCACCCCAGGAAGAACTCATGCCCAACGATCTCGCCATCTACAAGTTCCAGGCCCTCGGCAGCGACTATCTCGTGTTGGACCCCACCCAGGCAGCCATCGAGATGACGCCCCGCTTCGCCCAGGCCCTCTGCGACCGGCGCAAGGGCATCGGTTCCGACGGCATCCTGCTGGGCCCCCTGCCCGTGCCCGAAGATCCTGAAGCCTTCGGCCTGCGCATCTTCAACCCCGATGGCACCGAGGCTGAGAAGAGCGGCGACGGCCTGCGCATCTTCGCCCGCTTCCTTCTGGGCGCCGGCCATGCGAAACCTACGGGTTGCCGCATCCACACGGAAGGCGGAACGGCGGATGTGAA
Source organism: uncultured Holophagaceae bacterium (assembly GCA_903913215.1). Taxonomy (GTDB): domain Bacteria; phylum Acidobacteriota; class Holophagae; order Holophagales; family Holophagaceae; genus Geothrix. The sequence continues at coordinate 8,748 of CAIWKE010000017.1, read as the reverse complement.
GTTCCTGGCCGAAGATGGCAGCCTGGTCCAGGTGGACATGGGCAAACCCAGCTTCCGGGCCGGAGACATCCCCTTCACAGGCATCGCCGCCCACCTGGAGGTTCTGGAGACGCCCCTCTTCACGCCCACGGGCCCCATCACCATCACGGCCCTGAGCCTGGGCAACCCCCACTGCGTCCTCTTCCCCGGCGAGGTCAGCCCGGCCAACGCCAAGCGCCTGGGCGCCCAGATCGAGAAGCACCCGGAGTTCCCGGAGCGGGTGAACGTGCAGCTGGTGGAAGTGATCAGTCGCAAGCGCATCCGCCTCGAGATCTGGGAGCGCGGCGCCGGCTACACCCCAGCCTCCGGCAGCAGCTGTGCCGCCGCCGCCGCCTGCCACCGCCTGGGCCTGGTGGACGAGAAGGTGAATGTGGAGATGCCCGGCGGTACCCTGGACATCGAGTTCACCCCCGAGGGCCACATCCTCATGACCGGCCCCGTGCAGCCCGTCTTCCAGGGCTTCCTGCACCCGGACTGGAAGCCCTGAAGGCTTTTGCCCTTGGCAGTCCACTGCAGGCATTGGATACTGTTGGCACACAGGATCTTTGTCAGTTTCATCACGCGATATCCAGAAAGGTGGAGGGACGGGCCCTGTGAAACCTTGGCAACCTGCGAAAGCAAGGTGCCAATTCCTGCCGCGAGTCCTCGCGGAGAGATGCTGAAGTGTCATGAACTGACACGGAAGGGGCCCGAGCAATCGGGCCCCTTCCGTTTTTTTGGGTCGCAATGAAACGATGAGATCCCTCATTTTGGAGGCTCATATGAGCGAGCAGTTCCTCGATACCAACGTCCCGGGCAACCCGGCCTACCACTTCACTATCCTGCCCCCGGTGCCAGAGGGCGGGGCGGGTTGGCTGCAGCGGCCCGCCCTGGTGCCCGGCGCGGGCCTGGGCACTCAGTGCGTCCACGGCGGCGTGCAGCCGGATCCATCCTACGGCGCGGTGATGCCGCCCCTGTATCTCTCCTCCACCTTCGCCTTCAAAGACATCCTCACCAACGCGGGCTATGACTACACCCGCAGCGGCAACCCCACCCGCGCCGCCCTGGAAGAGGCCATCGCCCTGCTGGAGGGCGGCCACGGCGCCACCTGCACCAGCACCGGCATGAGCGCCATCCTGGTGGCCCTGAACCTGCTGCCCCATGGCAGCCACCTCATCAGCACCGTGGACTGCTACGGCGGCACCTTCCGTCTCCTGGAGCACGCCAAGCGCTTCTTCGGGCTGGAGGTCACCTACCTGGACCTGGCGGACCTGGAGGGCCTCAAGGCCGCCCTGCGGCCCAACACGCGCATGATCTGGGTGGAGACGCCCTCGAACCCCCTGCTGCGCCTCACGGACATCGCCGCCGTGGCCGCCATCGGACACGCCCAGCCGGACTGCCTGGTGGCCGTGGACAACACCTTCCTGTCCCCCTTCCTCCAGCGTCCCTTTGAGCTGGGTGCGGACCTGGTCATCCACTCCACCACCAAATACCTCAACGGCCACAGCGATGTGGTGGGCGGCGTGGTGGTCGCGGCCCCGGGCCGCCTGGCCCTCAGCCAGCAGATCCAGAGCGTGAACAACCTGCTGGGCACCTCCCAGGCGCCCCACGACTGCTTCCTGGTGCTGCGCGGCCTCAAGACCCTGCCCCTGCGCATGCGCCAGCACGAGGCCACGGCCCAGGTGCTGGCGGAGTTCCTGCTGGCCCATTCCGCCGTGGGCAAGGTCCACTTCCCAGGCCTGCCCAGCCACCCCCAGCACGCCCTGGCCAAGCGCCAGCAGAAGGGCTTCGGCGCCATGCTCAGCTTCGAGCTTAAGGAGGGCGGCCAGACCCGCCTCAACCACGTGCTCCGCAGCCTGCGCTGGTTCACCCTGGCCGAGAGCCTGGGCGGCGTGGAGTCCCTGGTGGCCCACCCCGCCTCCATGACCCATGCCTCCATGACCCCCGAGGCTCGCAAGCGCGCCGGCATCAGCGATGACCTGATCCGCCTCTCCGTGGGCCTGGAGGACGTCAAGGACCTGCGCGAGGACCTGGAGCGGGCCCTCTCCTTCAGTTGAATCACCCCGCTACACTAAGACTCACCAAGGAGATGTCATGACCCGCCCTGCCGTTTGTCTGCTGGCCCTGCTCCTGGGCCTTCCCCTCATGGGCGACGAGCCCACCACGCCCACGAAGCCCACCCCCAAGACCTCCAAGACTGCCAAGAAGAAGGCCAAACCCGCTAAGAAAAAGGAACCCGCCATGATCACCACCGCCTCCGGCCTGAAGTACGTCGACACCCTGGTGGGCACCGGTCCCAGCCCCACCAAGGGCCAGACCTGCGTGCTGCACTACACCGGCTGGCTCTCCGACAAGGGGCAGCCCGGCAAGAAGTTCGACAGCTCCGTGGACCGCAATGATCCCTTCAGCACCGCCATTGGCGTGGGTCGGGTCATCAAGGGCTGGGACGAGGGCGTCCTGAGCATGAAGGTGGGCGGCAAGCGCACCCTGCACATTCCCCCAGCCCTGGGCTACGGCGCCCAAGGAGCCGGTGGGGTCATCCCGCCCAACGCCGAGCTGATCTTCGATGTGGAGCTGATCGCGATCAAGTAGCCATCAGCGCCAAAGGAAAGGGACCATCCGCGGATGGTCCCTTTCCTTTGTGCACTGAAACCAGCCCTAGCTCTGGAACGTGTGCCCGCAGCTGCCGCAGGTGGAGGGCTTCTTGCCAGCCAGCAGGGCCAGCAAACCCACAGGGAAGAAGCAGATGCAGACGATGATCACCCAGACGGGGTAACCGCCCTGCTGGGTGTTGGTCGAGCACTTGGGGCAAGAAACGAGGGCCATGGTGGGCTCCAGGAAGTCCACCGGGCGGTGGTAGGTTATAGGTTCAGGAAAAAGAAGCTCTGATTCTTGCAATAAACTGACAGGACAATTCGCAATAATCCAACGAAAAAGCCGACTATCAGGAAGTACTTAGAGGCCTGGCGGTATTTTGCCTGGCTGCCGTGACAGCCCACCAGGACCCCCAGGAAGGTCAGGCTGCCCAGCCACAGGCCCGGATTCCAGCGAAACGAATCCAGAAAGCGGAGGTGCAGCAGCGCCACCACGGACCGGGTTCCGCCGCAGGCTGGGCAGGGCACGTGGAAGAGTTTCTGCACCAGGCAGAAGGACGCCGCCGGGAACATGGCCGCCACTGCGAAGAGACTCAGGCCGATGAGCAGGGACCGGAGTGCGCGCCGGGTTGTAAGAGAGTTGTTGGCGAAAAAGGAGAGCATGGGCCCGAGGGATTCCGTTCAAGCGGGGGTTGTTCCCGTGAGAGAAGGAAAACCCAAACCTTAACGCAGATCACGAGTGCCCTCTTGGCCCCAGAAATCTGAGCGGGCCTCGTCCTACTTGTAGACGCCGCAGAACACCACGACCCCATCGGCTTCCAGGCAGTACGAAGTCTTCGCCTCGATCTTGCGAGTCTCGGGATTCAGCCGCTTGAAGTCCACCCAGCCACCGGCCTTCTTCTGGCCCGCGGCAATCTGCAGCTTGATGTACTGCACACCATCCGGATCCTTCACGTTGAGCCGATTCAGGCCCAGCAGGCTGGCGTCGGCCCCGTGCGCGAGCACCGTGCCATTCAGATCGTAGGCCGCCAAGTAGAGGGTGCTCCCCGGCTTGACGTGGAACTTCCCGGAGCCCTTCTGGATCTCGGCCAGAAGCTTGTCCTTGCCATTGGCCTTCATGAAGGCGATCCCGTCCTTGACGAGGGCCTGGGCCTTGGGGAGGTCCGCCGGCTGGGCGGAGAGCGGAAGCGCCAGGACGCAAACGATGGCAGCGGCTAGGTATGAACGCACGGGAACCTCGAAAAGACCATGACGGCCATTCCCTGATTCGACGCGAACCGGGCGGTCCTTAAATTCCCAGCGCCTCAGGGAAAGCTCAGAGTGGCCGCGGAGGGCAGCCCGCCCGCGTTCACGAGCACCTGGGTGCCCGTCTTCATCACCGGGGCAGCCCCGGCGGCGCTGCGCTGGGCGGTCACGCCGTAGAAGCCGGGGGTGAGGCCCTGGAACAGCACCTGATCATTGGCCGCGAGGGTGGCTGCGGTCTGGGAGCGGACGATGAGGATCTGGGAACCGCTGGTACCCGTGGCCACCGCCTGCCGCAGCTCGCCCCAGGTCCCCTGGGTGGCCGTCGAAGCGGGCGTGAGCGTGAGGGTCAGGGAGCCCGGCGTAACGGGGGAGCTGAAGGCCAGATTGGCGGTGTAGGTCGTGGCCTTGGTGGCGTTCACCGGCGTTGCCGCCGTGGCCGGGTAGGAGGACGAGGCCCCCGCGGGCTGGGAGACCACCTCATAGACGAACCCCAGGGGCAGACCCTCCAGGACATAGGTCCCCGTGCCGTCCGTGAAGGCCCGGCGCTGGAGGGTGGCCACACCCAGACCATCCACGGTCTCCGCAAAGACCTCCGCGCCCACCAGGGGACTGGTGCCGTCCAGCAGGCGGCCCGTCACGCGGGCCGAGGCGGCCAGGTCATAGGCCGCGCCCTGGGCCAGGAAGGTGGCTCCCAGGCCCGCGCGGGTCTGCACAGCCTGGAGTCCGCTCAGCATGATCTGGGCGACGACGGCGCCATTGGAGCCCACGGTGACCGGACCGCTCACGCTGCTGGTGGTGGGCATGGTCAGCACTTGCTGGGCACCCCCGGTGGCGATGGTATACGCGGGCACGCTGATGGCGGATTGATAGTTCACCTTCGCCCAGGTGATCCGGAACTGGTTGAAGGTCGTGGGGGTCACCGTGGTGGCGGCCAGGAGGGAGACGCTGTTGCCGTTCTGCAGGGCCACCAGGTCCACCGTTTTCTGCACGTTGCCCAGCGTGGTCCAGTTGCTTCCGTCCGTGGAGGCTTCCACCTTCTCCACCCCCACGACCACGCTGCTGTAACCCGGCAGGCTGTCCGAACCCAGGCGCAGGCTGAGGGTCCCCGTGGCCGGCGCCGGGCGGTCCGTACTGCCCCCGCCGCAACCCAGCATCAGAGCCAGGGAAACCACCAGGACCGCATAAGCAGGAATACGCATGGAAAGCTCCGAAGGCACCAGCGAGTAGTGTAACGTCTGACCCAAAAGTGCCTATAGAGGTTGAGGGTGACCTTGCGAACCAGGAATTCGGTGCCCGGACGAAGCCAGCAAGAGGCCTTTGCCCCCCCCGACCTAGAGCGTCTGGGCGATGGAATCTGGAGTAATCGCCAGGGTGGCCCTGGCCCAGGCAAACTTGGCTTTGAGCGCATCAAAGTCCGGGCCTGAGGTGATAAAGGCCGCCTTGCCTTTGATCAGGAAGCCGGTTCCTGCTCCGTGGTGACCAGCCACCTTGGAGCTGCCCAGGGTGACCAGCACTTGGTCATTGAAGGCCACGTTGGCTTCGGTGGTCTGCATGTAGCCTGCGGGAATCAGCAACCGCCCATCCTCCGTCACGCGGACATAGCTATTCCAGGTGTTGACCATGTGCGGCCCACCCTGGCCCAGGGTCGCGATCGCGACCACTCCATCTTTCTCCAGCACCTGCGTCAGTTTTTCGGGGATTTCCATCGTTGCCTCCTGGCATGCAATGAGTCAGTTGTGCTTCTAGGTGGATGAAGCCTTCGGTCTTGTTTGGGGAACGCGCGAAACCTTGCGTTGTTGGAACCAGGCTCCAGTTTCCTGAATGAATTTTTTCGGAGCCTTGCGTTCAAACTCACAGACCAGGTCCGCCAGCGATTTGGAAGCCAGATAATCCTGGAGGACGCGCTCTGCATCGAGCATGAATGCGTGGATGCGACAGGTCCCTGCCGTGGCCCAGTCGGGCGCCGTGGCCTCGAAGAGCGCGCACTGGCTGCGGATCTCGGCACAGGCAAACAGGGTCCGGTCAGGGTCGACCGCCGCCAGCACCTCCATCACCCGGATGTTTTCGGCGGGGCGGGCCAGGACAAAACCACCCGAAATGCCCTCGGTGCCGACCACCAGCTTCGCCTTCTTGAGGCGCGTGAAAACCTTCGCGAGAAATCGATCGGGGATCTTCTGATAGGTCGCAAGATCCCGGACGCTGACCGGCTCCGAGCGCGTCGCAAGCGTGAGCAGCGAGTGCAAGGCATACTCGGCGCCAGCCCCATACATGGATGAACTCAAACTAACACCTCGTCAGGAGCAGTTTGGGAGGACCGTCAGCGGGCGTCAAGCCCCCCAAGCCAGCCGAGGTTGAGCCTGCCTTGGAAGGGAGGAAGCTAGGGAATCCAAGTGGACATTTCTTGTCGCCTCCGCGTCCATCCAGACCCCTTCCATCTGCATAAAAGTCGGCGATCAAGACCGCGTAGAATCCAGCCATGAGCAAACGCAACGGCATCCCTGGCCTCAGCTTCTCCTTGCGCCGTGCCTTGGGTATCTCGGCCGCTCGTCCCGGCTGTCCCGTAAGATCGGGATTCCCCTGTCTCGGAGTGGGCGGCAGAGGAAGGTGGGCCGGGAACTGGGCTGTGGTGTCCTGCTGGCAGTCATCGGAGCCGGTGCGGTACTACTGCGCATCCTGGCCGGATAGTTCCAAGGTCTAAGACCGGTGCAAATGCCCGCGAATCAGCGTGTCACTGGCTCCAACGTGGTTGGTTGAGAGACCGTCCATTATAATTGTTGCCCCAAACGACATCACAACGACCTGGATGAGTGGCTGAAAAGAAAAACCCCCTGGAGGCGATCCCCAGGGGGTCTTTGATCATCTTGGGAATGCCTTCTATTCGTAAATTCCTGCGCCGATCACCATGCCGTTGAACAGTTCCACGAACGAGGCCTTCCTCATGACCTTGTTGTTCTGGGCGGGGTTCAGTTCCTTGTACTCGATCCAGCCATTCCCTTTTTCCTTGACCATCTTCGTCCAGTCCTGGATCCAGGGCTTGCCATCCGGGTCTTTGGAAGCCCAGCGGTTCACACCCACCAACTCCCGACGCACCCCATGGGCCATCACCTTGCCCTCTAGGTCGTAGACAAAGATGTAGAGGTCGCTGTTCTGGCCTTTGTTGAAGTGGAACTGCCCCTTGGCCCCGGACACTTCCTCAAGGAATTTCTCCTTTGGATTCTTCTTGGCGAAATCCACCGCCTGCTTCACAAAAGCCTTGGCCTGATCCCGCGTCTGGGCAACGGCTGGCAAAGCAACTGCGGCGGCTAGGACAAAAGCGGTCCATGGTTTGAACATAGAATCTCCTGTTGCTCCATATCGGGCGACAGCCAAAACTGACCCCCTGGCGACAGAACTATTGACCCCCTGAGTCGCCGAGGAGGCGGCTTGGATAGGGAGTGGAGGACGCTGGATCCCAGACAACTGGGGGCCGAGGTGTTGGACGCACGCGAGGTTCAGGGAATCTTTGGGCTGTTGGGGCGGGGGTGGCAGGTGAAGGCCATCGCCCGGGAACTGGGGATGGCGCGCAACACGGTTCGGGCCTGGGTGCGCCGGGGACCGGATGCTGAGCGGCCGCGGACGGGTCGACCCCTGGCCCTGGTGGGCCAGGAGGATTGGCTGAAAGCCCGATTCCTGGCTGGGGTTCGGAATGCAGACGTGTTGAGGCAGGAACTGGCGGAGCGCGGTGTTCTGGTCAGTATCCGCACGGTGGAGCGGTTCGTCTCACCGCTCCGGGCCGAGGCCATGAACGTGGAGCGGGCCACGCTGCGGTTCGAGACAGGTCCGGGTCAGCAGATGCAGATCGACTTCGGGGAGAAGTGGATTGAGGTAGCCGGGGAGCGGGTGAAGGCGTTCGTGTTCGTGGCGACGTTGGGCTACAGCCGGAGCACCTTCGCCCAGGTCTATCCCACCCTGCGGCAGCGCCACTGGCTGGAGGGCCTGGAGGCGGCCCTGCACCACTTCGCCGGGGTGCCCGAGGCGTGCGTGGTGGATAACGCCAAAGCCCTTGTTCTCCGGTGGCAGGGGGACCGCCCGGTCTTTCATCCAGAGTTCGAAGCCTTCTGTCGGCACTGGGGCATGAAACCCCGGGCCTGCCGCCCCTATCGGCCAAGGACGAAAGGCAAGGTGGAACGGGGCGTGGGCTATGTCAAAGGCAACGCCCTGGGGCGGATCTCCTGGACAAGCTGGGAGGCACTGCATGGCCATCTGGTCCGGTGGATGCGGGAGGTCGCGGATGTGCGAACCCATGGCACCACGGGGGAGAGGCCCTTGGACCGGCTCGAGCGGGAGCGGCAAGCCCTCCTGGCCATCGGCCACCACCCGAGCTACCTGCGTGCCCGTCGGTTCACCCGGAAGGTGACCGGGGACTGCCGGGTGGAGTTCGAGACCAACCGTTACTCGGTGCCCTACCACCTCGTGGGCCGCACGGTGGATGTGGAAGTGGAGGGCGGTGAGTTGATCGTGCACTGGGCTGGGCAGGCGGTGGCCGAGCATCGAATTACCGATGGCCGTCACCGGGACACCCAGGATCCGGGGCATGTGGAGGGGCTGGTTCGGAGAACCTACAAGGCGCTGAGGCCCTGTGAGCTCCAGCGCCCCCTCTCGGACTACGAGGCCGTGGTCGGGGGTGAGCAATGGTAGATCCCCAGATGGAACGGGTAAATCGCCATCTGACCCGGCTGAAGCTGGTGGCCACGCGGGAGCGGCTGGACGCCCTGCTCCAGGAGGCTGCCCGGAAGGAACTTGGCTACATGGACTTCCTGGACCTGGTGCTCTCGGAGGAGGCCCAGTCCAAGGACCTGAAACGAACCCGCATGGGGATCCAGATCGCCCACTTTCCCGTAGTGCGAAGGCT
>CAIWKE010000016.1 GCA_903913215.1 uncultured Holophagaceae bacterium | reverse complement strand
GGCGCCGTTGATCTGGCCCACGCTGCTGCTCTGCTCCGCCGATGCCGAGGCGATTTCCTGCACCAGTGCGGAAGTCTTCCTGATGGACGGCAGCATTTCGTCGAGTAGCACGCCGGCATGCTCGGCGGTCTTGACGCTGGAGGCGGCCAGTTGCCCGAGTTCCTGTGCCGCGACCTGACTGCGCTCGGCCAGCTTGCGGACTTCCGCGGCGACCACGGCGAAGCCGCGGCCCGCATCGCCGGCCCGTGCCGCCTCGATCGCGGCGTTGAGCGCCAGCAGATTGGTCTGGTAGGCAATGTCGTCGATGATGCCGATCTTGCCGGCGATCGACTTCATCGCCTCGACGGTATCCTTGACCGCCGTGCCGCCCTGGGTCGCTTCGACCGAGGACTTCGAAGCCATGTTGTCCGTCACCTTGGCGTTCTCGGTGTTCTGGGTGATGCTGGCCGTCATCTCTTCGATGCTGGCGGTGGTCTCTTCCACCGAGGCCGCCTGCTCCGAGGACGACTGCGACAGCGACTGCGCCGTCGCCGAAACCTGGCCAGCAGCATTGTTCAGAGCCTCGGCCGCCGAGTTGATCTGGCCGATGGTGTCGGTCAGCTTGGCCACCGTGGTATTGATCGCCTGCTTGAGCACGTCGAAATCGCCCTGGTAACTCTGCGTCACGGTCTCGGTCATGTCGCCATTGGACATCGCCCCCATGACCCGTTGCACATCGTTGATCGGAGCGATCACCGCATCCAGGGTTTGATTGACACCGGCGACGATCTTCTGGAAGTCGCCCTGATGCTTGGAGGCATCGGCGCGGGTTTCCAGCTTGCCGGCGATGGCCGCCTGGGCCAGCAGGTTGGCGTCGGCCACCAGCGCATTGACGGCGTCGATACAGGTATTGAGGTTGTTCTTGAGGGTGTTGAAGTCACCGTTGTAGGTATCGGTGATCCTGGGTGGGATATCGCCTTTCGAGATCCGGTCGACGTAACCGGCAGCCACGTTCAGCGGACCGATGACGGCATCCAGGGTTTGATTGACACCAGTGACGATCTTCTGGAAGTCACCCTGGTGCTTGGATGCATCCGCGCGGGTGGCCAGCTTGCCTTCCATGGCTGCGTTCGACAGCATATTGGCGTCGGCGACCAGAGAATTCACCGCATCAATGCACTGGTTCAGGTTGTTCTTGACCTCGTTGAAATCGCCATTGTAGTTGTCGGTGATCTTAGGCGGGATGTCGCCCTTGCTGATCCTGTCCACATATTCGGCTGCCACGTTCAGGGGGCCGATGACCGCGTCGAGGGTTTCATTGACCCCGGAGACGATCTTCTGGAAGTCACCCTGATGCTTGGATGCATCGGCGCGGGTGGCCAGCTTGCCTTCGACGGCGGCCTGGTTGAGCATGGCGGCATCAGTGACCAGCGCCTGCAGGTTGGTGCGGACCTGCTTCAGGGCAGGGTTGATCTCGTCCTGGGCATCAGCAGCTACCCAGTCACGGCTCAGGTCGCCCTTGGCGATCTCCTGCAGGCCTCCCACGATGCCCTGGAGGTTGTCTGTGAAGCCGTCCATGGCCTTGGCCAGGTCGCCGATCTCATCGGTGCGCTCCATCTTGAGGCGCGTGCCCAGGTGGCCCTTGGCCATCTCCTTCATCATCTCCACGCCCTGGCCCAGGGGGCCGGTGATGGACTTGGTGAGGATCCAGCCGATGCCCACGGAGAAGACTACGGCAATGCCCATGATGATGTACATCAGGCGACTGGCCCCATCAGCCATGATGGTGTTGGATTCAGCCGTCTTCTTGGCGAGCGACAGCTTCATTTTCTGGAGAGTATCCAGGGCACTGTTTACTTCAGCAGTTGCCTTGGCACCATCGCCCCTCAAAATGGCTTCTGCCTCTTTCGATTTTCCGGCCTGGGCCAAGGCCAAAATCTTGATCGAGGCTTGATCATATTTTGAATTGGCATCCTTGTAGGTTTTGAACGCAGCCTTGCCCTCATCGGTCAGGAGGGTCTTTTGAAAGGACTCTTCTAGCGCCGTCAGCTCTGCCTCGAGTTCCTTGATCCGACCCCCAAATTTTTCGGAATCTCCCGTCATGATGGCGTCTCGCAAATTGACTCGCTGGCGCTGGAAGGCCTGTCGGATGTCCCCCATCTCACCGAGCGGGACGGTCATCTTGAGATAGAGGTCGGCGTCAGCTGCCTCAATGCTCTGGATCTTGTTGCTGCCCAGGAGCCCCATGCCCACCAATAGCGCGGCCACAAGCATGAAGGCCCCGATGAGTTTGGGTCCCATCTTGGTGTTGTCGAGGAATCGCATGGAGCATCTCCTTGAAGAGGGTGTGGAAATGTAATGGGCGTGAAAGGTTCACTTTCAGACAGGACGGGTTGCCTTCCCTCAATCGATTCATGCCTCGTTTATCATTAATCTGGACATTAAGCACCCAGGCTTGTGGCTGACAATCAAGGTCATCACACCCTTACCTAAGAGCCGCAGGTACAGTTGTGACCGCTGATCGCGGAGAGTCGAATCAGGCAGTGGATGTTTGTTTGCCTGGTAAAAAAATGCCTGAATCCAGGCCACTGAACTGCTCTGACAAGGCCTGGTCACAACCTTGATCCCACCCCGGGGATCGGGTTTTCGATGGACTACACTGCCAGGGAAGCGCACTTCCGTTCCCACCCGTGTCTTTGACCGTCCACCGAGAAAGCTCAGTCAGCCATGGCCTACACCTCCTTTTTTAGAGACACAGATGCCCTGAATGCCATCAGTGACATCGTCATTCCCGCCATCAGCCACTCGAGAACGATCCGGGTCTGGGATGCGGGCTGCGCCTCGGGTGAGGAACCCTTCACGATCGCCATTCTCTTTGCCGCGAAGCTGGGCGCTTTCCACTTCCGCAACCTGGACGTCCTCGCCACGGATTACGAGGAGAGCAACTACGCCCAGTTCGCGGACCGGATCCGCGCGGCCGAATACAGCCGGCAGGACATCTTCTGGGTGCCCGCGCCGCACCGGGAGCAGTATTTCGAGGCCACGGACAACCCGGAGGTCTTCCGGTTGACCGACGCAATCCGCGAGCGGGTGCGCTACCTCCAGCACGATCTGCTGACCTTGGAGGCGCCGGAGATCGGGCACTCCCTCATCGTCTGCAAGAACGTGCTGATGCACTTCTCTCCCGAGGACCAGGTGAAGGTGCTCGACATGTTCTACCTGGCCCTCGTGCCAGGGGGCTACCTGGCCCTGGACGGCAACCAGCTCATGCCAAGGGCCTTCGCGACCCGGTTCATCCAGGTGGAGCGGGGCACCCCGCTCTTCCAGAAACCTGTGGTCTGAGCCATGCGCGTCCTGCCCCTGCACCGGGACGACCCCCACGACTATTCCTGTGTCTCCTACTGGGTGCTGGGCGAGAACAACACGGCCACCGACCGCAACACGCTCATCGACACGGGCAGTACCGATCCAGGGAACCTCTGGTACTTCCTGAAGGAGATGGCCCGTCAGCCAAAGGGCATCGGCAAACAGGCTGTGGAGCAGGTGATCCTCACGCATTGCCACTTCGACCATATCGGCGGGCTGCCGGCCATCGATCAGCAGTTCGGTCCGGAAACCTATGCCTGGATTCCCGCAGGGCAGAGACCCATGCCCACGCATGATCATCAGGCTGTGATGGTGGGCGACCAGGCAGGCCTCATCCTTTACACGCCCGGCCACTCGGACGATTCCATCTGCCTGTTTCTACCTGAGACGGGAATCCTCTTTTCCGGAGACACCCTGTACCGGATCAACGATCACTTGGGCGCCTACCCCAAGGCCTACGTGAGCACGCTTGAACGGCTGGCTGGGCTGCAGGTGCAAGCCATCTATCCAGGCCATGGCAGCCCCATTCTCCAGAATGCGACAGAGTTCATCCGCACCTGCCTGGACAACGTCCACCAGTCGCTCATTCAGGAGTGAGGCGCCATGAAGGTGGTCTACGATACGCGCTTCGAGGATCCCACTTACGCCCCCGACAACGCCGGGTTGGTGGGCCGGATGGAAGCTGCCATGAGTGGACTGGCCTCGGTCTGGGAGACCATCGCCCCTTCGCCAGCGCCACTGGAGCAGCTGCTGCTGGGCCACGATGAGGCCTATCTGCAGACGGTGAGGGCGGACCAGCCCCGGTTCGCCATGGCCAGCCTGGCCGCCGGCGGCGCAATTCTGGCAGGCCGTTTGGCCCACGGAGGGGAACCGGCCTTCGCCTGCGTACGCCCGCCGGGACACCACGCCTCGCGCCTGAGCGCCTGGGGCCACTGCACCTTCAGCAATGTCGCCTTGGCTCTGCTGGTGCTGCGGGAGGAGCGGCGCATTGAGCGCGCCTTCGTCATCGACATCGACGCCCACACAGGAGACGGAACCCGGGAGGTGCTTGCCCACTGGCCCCAGGCGGAGATCTTCAACCCCTTCGCAGCCACCTCTTGGGAATACCTGGAAGTGGTGGAGACGCGTCTGGCAGAGCTCGGGCCGACGGACATCATCGCTGTCTCCGCAGGGTTCGACGGCTACCGGCATGATGTTGGTCACAAGCTCGATACGCCGGATTTCCAGCGCCTTGGTGCCCTGATCGGAGCAGCGTCCCGGCGGGTCTGCCGCGGGCGCCGCTTCGCCGTGCTGGAAGGTGGCTACTACCTGAAAGACCTGGGGGCCAACGTGCTCGCCTTCTGTCAAGGATTCGCCCAATGATCCAGACCATCGGACCCGACCTGGCCCTGATCCAGCAGCCACGCTCTCCGGGGCTTGGCGATTACGACTGGTTCGACATCGAACAGGCGGGCACGCAGGTCGGCAAGTCCCGGTGCCGCATTGAGACCACTCAGTTCACCGTGTTCTCCATCATGATCTACCCGGAATTCGAAGGTCAGGGCATCGCCCGGGCAGTCATCGACCACTTAAAGCGGAACCACGCCTTCATCATCGCCGACCGGGTCCGCTTCACCGCCCGTGCCTTCTGGCTCAAGGTGGATTTCCAGCCTGAGACCATCGATCGTTACGTGTGGCGGCGCGGCTAGGTTGGAAGCTATCTTGGTGCGGGTTCTGGCGCCAGGCTGCCCATGTCCTCTTCGACCACCAGGGGCGCGGGATCCTTGGGGAACATGGTGCGGACCAGCTCCCGGGTGACGGCGCCATTCTGGCCGCTGATGGTGATGCTGGCGCGGGCGGTGTCCACCAGGGCCTGCAGGGCCTGCGCGTCCACCGGGGCCTTGCGCTGGCGGCCCTTGAGGCGCGCCTCAGCCATAGTCTTGAAGAGGTCTGCCATGAGCGCGCCCTGGGAGATGTAGCTGGTGGACCTGGCGACAGGGCACTGGGCGGTCATCTCCGAGCGGATGGTGGCGTCGAAGATCGGATAGTGAGTGCAGAAATAGCCAACCACGTCTGGGGCCGCATCCTTGGGCAGCTGAGGTAGGAGCAAGGCCAAGTCCCGGCGCACGGCCACCTGCTTGGCCTGGGCGTCACCGCCGTGCTCGATGAGCTCCACCCAGTTGGCTGGAGCCAGCTGGAAGACCTCGATGTGGCGACCACCGGACAGGGTGATGACGCTCTTCTGGGTGAGGCTGGTGATGCTGGGACCGTTGGCCGTGTACCAGCGGGCCTGGGGGAAGCTGCGGGCACCCTCCTCCGCCAAGGTCGTGCCGTAAAGGGCCGCCAGCTGTCGCGGATAGACCATGCTCTTCACAGTGGCGGGGGTGGCGAGGATGGCGAGGATGGCCGTGGGCCGCTGCTGCAGAGCCAGGTCCAGGCGTCGCTTGGCCTCCTGGGCCGAGGCCTCGATGATGGAGACCACGGGCTTGTCCTGGCCGGGGTAGGCGGCATCCACAGCCTGGCGGATGCGGGCGTACTGGGTGGAGGCCGTGTTGCAGGCGATGAAGACCATGTCCGCCCCCTGCTCGAAGGCCCGCAGCACGCCGGCGCTGCCCAGGGTGGCGATCTGGCCCGGCGACTTCTCGCCGTAGGGCAAGTTCTTGGTGTCCCCATAGTGATGGATGGTGATGGTGGTGTCGTAGTCCCGCAGGAGGGTGGTCGCCGTGCCTTCGATGCTCTTGGCCGTGAGGTAGCCCCCGAAGCCCGAGTCGAAGGTGGCCACGTGGACTGGTGCTGCCGGGGCAGTCTGGGCAAGCAGGGACAGGACGGGCGTGAGCGCCAGCAGGGTGCCGACGAGGAGGGCGCGCAGGAAGCTGCCAGAACCCTTGGCCCTCTCCTGCCCTGGGACAGTTGCCGTCTCGCGCATGGGGACTCCTGAAGCTATGATCACCCGCCTAGCCCGGTGATCAGCCATGGTGCCAGCCTTCGGCCGTCGCGTGGCTGCGGGATCTTTGGGGGCCTCTTTGAAAAACCATTTTTTGCCGGGGATGGGCGGGGATGAGAAACCTTATTGCCATCCCCGTCCATCCCCGTGGATCCCCGGCAAATTAATTACTTGATTTTCAGGACGATGCTGCGATCACACGGCAATCGAACAGCTTGCGCGAACCCTATTTTGTCTGGGGGGCAGGTGTGGTCAGTACATCCAGAATCGCCGCCGTCTCCACATCGGGGTTGCCGGTGTAATCCGCAGGCCGGTACTTCATCTGGAAAACAGAAAGCACCTGCCGCGTCTCCGGGTCCAGCTGCCCGCTCTGCGCGAGGCCGAAGCCGTGCTTGGCCAGCTTCGCCTGGAACCAGGCCACGTCCGGTGGTACTGCCTCAAAGACCTGGCGCCGCTGGGCCACGGCTTCGGGCTTGGGCCAGGGGATGAGGCCTTCGTCCGCCAGGCGCTTCCAGGGGAAGGTGGGCCCGGGATCCACCTTGCGCTGGGGGGCGATGTCGCTGTGCCCGAGGATGCGGTCCGGGCGGATCTGATGCCGGGCTACGATGTCCTTCACGAGGGCAATGACGGCGTCCACCTGGGCTTTGGGATACTCGTGATATTCGATGCCCTTGGGCCCGGGAGTATCGCCGAGATTCTGGATCTCGATGCCGATGGAGGCGGCGTTGAGCTGGGTCTGGCCTTCCCAGGAGCTGAACCCTGCGTGGTAGGCCCGCTGGCCCTCGTCCACCAGTTGATAGACCTTCACGGGACTATCCCGCACCAGGTAGTGGCTGCTCACATTCTCTTCCGTAAGCGTCTTCACTGAGGCCTCCCAGGTGCCGCCTGTGAAGTGCAGGATGAGGAACTGGGCACGGCTGTCCTGGCTCTTGGCCTTGAGGGAGTGGTCGATGCAGGGGCCGCGGAAGCAGCTGATGGCGAGCAGCAGGAGCAGGCAGGGAAGGAGAGGCTTCATGGTTGGGCATCCTGGCGGAGGGCGGCGAGGGCGAGACGTGCGGCGGCGTGGTGCCCCTGGCAGGGGCGGCAAGTGAATGGTGTGCCCGGGGGCAGGGACTGGCCCATGGCCTCAGCCAGACGTGGGTGCAGGGTGGCGGCACGGCCACTGAGGGCCACGGGGCGGGGTCCATAGCGATTCAGCAGGGCACAGCCCAGGCGGCCAAGCTCTTCGCCCGCGCGGCGGAAGAGGTCCAGGGCCACGGGGTCCCGGTCCGCGGCCCGCGCCACGGCCAGGGCCAGCCGGCCCACATCGCCGCGCTTGCCGCCATAGACAAACTGCCGGGTGACGGCCCAGTCCGAGCCGCCCATCTGCGCGAAGAGCTCCTGGGCCAGGGGCGACTCGCGCCAGGCGCCGGGCCGCTCGTCCTCGGTGCGCCAGACCAGCCGCAGGGCCTCGCGCGCGATCCAGTAACCGCCTCCGCCATCGTCCAGGAGGCTGCCTCGGCCTCCAGCGCGCTGCAGGGTGCCCGCATCATCCAGGAAGGCGGCGATGGAGCCGGTCCCCGCGTAGACCACATAGCCCTCCCCAGGGGCAAAGAGATCCCGGTAGGCGGTCTCGATGTCGCTGCCCAGGCTCACGGCCGCTGGGGTCAGGCCCAGGGGCGTGGCAATGAGGGTGGCCAGGGCCTCGCTGCCCGCATCGAGGCCTGTGAGACCCGCGTGGACCCGTGCGGGGCTGCCCTGGGCAAGCACTTGCCGGGCCAGCTCCGCCAGCAGGGCGGCCACAGCTGCCCCGCCCGAACCCAGTAACTCCGTGGCACTGAAACCCGGCAGCTCACCCTCGGCGGCCAGCTCTCCCCCCGGGCGCAACAGGGCCCAGCGGGTGCCGGTGCCGCCGGCATCGATGCCCAGGGCCAGTGGGTCTTTCGGCGTGTTCGAACCGGGCTGCATCATGACTCCGCCTTCATTATCGTGCGTCCAGCACAGGCACACGCGAGCTTTCCAGCCCCGTGCGGCCCACGGCGGAGACCAGGCCCTGGCCAAGCGCCTGGCCGTCCATCCGGGCGGGAATGGAGCCCCCTTGGCCGGGCACCGCGAAGAAGTGCCACGTCTCGCCGTAGCGCCCCCACAGGGCCAGCAGCCAGGCCTCGCCCGAGGTTGGCTCCACACGCAGCAGTCCAGGCTCTGCCGAGGCCTTGATGGAAACCCGGGGAACCGCTGGTGCTGCGGCCGGCAGCCAGGGCGTGGCAGGCACCAGCGCCGAGCCACCGTAGAGCCTGGCCAGGGGCACACTCAGGCCGCCATAGTTCTGGCGAAGGGCCACGGCGCTGAAATGGGCATGGCCCATATTCCCGCCCCGCTCCCGCGAAAGCTGGATCTGGCCTAGGATTTCCGCCACCGGCCAGGGCTCCTTGGCGCCGATCCGACTGGTGAAGAGGCCTGGCCACACATGCCTGCTGAGCTTGTTCTGAGCGCGCCAGTAGTCCAGCAGTGGGCCGAAGGCCTGGCCGACCGAGTCGCGCTTCCAGTAGAGCTGGGGTACCAGGTAATCCAGCCAGCCCTGATCGAGCCAGCGCTCCGGGTGGGCGTAGAGTTCGTCGTACTGGCTGAAGCCGGTGATGCCTGCGGGGCGCAGCTCTGGCTTGCCCAGGCCGAAGGGGCTGAGGCCCACGCGCACCTGGGGTTTTGCGCTGTGCACGGCTGCGTAGAGCCGCTCGATGAAGCGGTCCACGTGGTGGCGCCGCCACTCGGCGCGGGGCTCTTTACCACCGCCTGCCAGGTAGACCTGCCAGGCCGCCCCGTCGGGAAAGTCGAGCGGCTGCCCAGTGGCGTCCTGGATGGGGTAGGGATAGAAGTAGTCGTCCAGGTGCACGCCGTCCACGTCGTAGCGCCGCACCGCATCGAGGATGACGGCCAGGGTGTGGGCCTCGGCTGCGGGCTCGCTGGGATCCAGCCAGAGCTGGTCGCCGTAGGACCTCACCCACTGCGGATGCGCGATCCCGACATGGCTGGGCGCCAGGGCCGAGCGGGCTGCGGAGGGCCGGGCCCGGTAGGGGTTGAACCAGGCGTGCAGCTCCAGTCCGGCCCGGTGGCTCTCCTGAATCCAAAAGGCCAGGGGGTCGTACCGGGGCTCGGGAGCCTGCCCCTGGGTCCCCGTGAGGAACTCGGACCAGGGCTCCAGGCTCGATTCATAGAGTGCGTCCGCTCCGGGCCGCACCTGGAGGATCAGGGCATTGAGACCCAGGGTCCGAGCCTTCCCGATGATGTCCAGGGCCTCGGCCTGCTGCTGGACCACGGGCAGCCCCGGCTTGCTGGGCCAGTCGATGTTGGCCACAGTGGCGATCCAGACGGCGCGGAATTCCCGGGGCGCGGCGGGTGGCTCTGCGCTGGTGGGCGCTCCGGCCGTGGGTTGGAGGACGGGTCTCCCGCAGCCCAGCAGGACCGCCAGCATCAGGCAGGTGATCGCCCGGAGGTTCATACCTTCACGAACCACTTCCGCCGCCACATCAGCCAGGCCACGGCGAACATGCTGAGGTTGAACAGCAGGGCGAAGAGCAGCGAGGCGTTCACCGGGGTGAGCGGCAGCCGGGCAAGGGCCTGGAAAAGCCATTCCTTGAGGGTCAGCCCATGGCCCGCCGGCAGCGTCTGGATCACCCGGGCCACCACGCCTGAGCACACGAAGAGGAAGAGGGCGTTCATGCCGTAGATGGTGAGGGGCAGGCAGAGCTGCCGAGCCCGGGCGCGGAAGGACTCCGGGGCCTCGTCCAGGGCTGTGTGAAAGGCCGCCAGGAAGCAGCAGGACCAGCCACCGGTGAAGAGCGCGTAGGACGGTGTCCAGAGGTTCTTGTTGATGGGCAGGAACCAGGCGTCCAGCCCGGTGCCCAGGCCCAGGAGCAGCAGGCCCGCCAGGAGCAGGCCCAGGGACTTGCGGAGGCGTTGCGCTGGCGCCGCCAGGTAGTGACCCGCTAGGGCGCCCAGCAGCAGGCTGCCCGTGGCAGGCAAGGTGCCCACCAGGCCTTCGGGATCCCAGGTGCGGGCCCGGGCCCAGAGGTGGCCGCCCAGTACCAGCCGATCTAGCCAGGCGCCGAAGTCCTGGCCCGGCTGCAGGCGCCCAGCCGCGATCAGACCATCTGCGCCCCGCACGGGCACCAGGAACATGAGCACCAGGTAGAGGCCGAAGAGGCCGAGGATCGCTGTCAGCAGCGTCCGCCAGCGGCCCCAGAGCACCAGGGGCGCCGCCACCATGAGCGTGAGGGCGATGCGCTGGAGCACGCCCAGCACGCGGAGGTTGGAGAGCTGGAAGGCCGGGAAGAGGTTCAGCAGGAGGCCGATGAGGAAGATGGTGGCGGCCCGGCGCAGGAGGCTCCGCAGCAGGCTGAAGCGGTCGCTGCCCGCCAGGGTCCGATTCGCCAGGGACAGGGCGAGGGCCAGCCCGGCGGCAAAGAGGAAGAAGGGGAAAATGAGATCCGTGAAGGTGCAGCCGTTCCACTCGGCGTGGTCCAGGGGCGCATAGACGTACTTCCAGCTGCCCGGATTGTTCACCAGCACCATGCCTGCGATGGCGAAGCCCCGGAAGGCGTCCAGGGAGGCGAGGCGCGGCTGGCTGCTCATGCCCCCACTCCTGTCTGCTCCCGGCGACCGAAGGCGGGATCGATGCGGAGGAAGACTGTGATGAGCACGGAAGGTACCGTGGCGCAGCAGACCCAGATGAAGAAGGCCAGGTAGCCCAGACGTTCCTGGATCCAGCCACTGGCCATGCCCGGCAGCATCATGCCCAGAGCCATGAAGCCGGTGGCGATGGCGTAATGGGCGGTCTTGTGGGCGCCCTCGGAGATCATCACCATGAACATGATGTAGGCGGTGAAGCCGAAGCCGTAGCCGAACTGCTCAATGGCCACGGCGCTGGCCACGACGCCCAGGCCGGTCGGGTGCGTGGCGGCCAGGTACACGAAGGCCAGGTTGGGCAGGTGCACGGCCAGAGTCATGGGCCAGAGCCAGCGCCGCAGGCCCAGGCGCGAGATCGCGAAGCCGCCGACAATGCCCCCGGCCGTGAGGGCCAGCATGCCCACGGTGCCATAGGCCACGCCCACCTGGGCGGTGCTGAGGCCCAGGCCGCCCTTGGCCGCGGGATCCAGCAGGAAGGGCGTCACCAGCTTGATGGCCTGGGCCTCGCCCAGACGGAACGTGAGCAAAAAGGCGATGGCCAGGCCCATGCCCGGGCGGGCGAAGAAGCTGCGGAAGGTGGCCAGGGAGCCTGCGAAGAGGCCCAGGCCCTGATCCGCAGGGCCATCGATGGCGGGGCGGGGCAGGGCGGTGCGATGCCACGCCGCGAGGCCCAGGAAGAAGGCACCCAGGGCTCCGAAGACCACCAGCCAGCCCTGGCGCGGATCGCCCCTGCGCGCACTGAGCAGACCCGCCAGCATCACCAGGCCGCCCTGGCCCGCGATCATGGCCGCCCGGTAGAAGACACTGCGGAGCCCGACGAAGGCCGCCTGGCGCCTTTCACTGAGGGCCAGCAGGTAGAAGCCGTCCGCGGCAATGTCGTGGGTGGCAGAGGCGAAGGCCAGGATCCAGAAGGCCGCCAGGCTGAGGCGGAAGAAGGCCGGCCCTGGAACCGTGAGGGCCAGAGCGAGGAAAGCCAGGCCCAGCACCGCCTGCATGAGGACCACCCAGCGCCGCTTCGTGCCCAGCAGGTCAACCACGGGCGACCAGAGAGGCTTGATGACCCAGGGGAGGTAGAGCCAACTGGTGTAGAGGGCGATGGCGCTGTTGGGTACGCCGAGGTTTTTGTAGCAGACCACGGAGAGGACCATCACTGAGACGTAGGGCAGGCCCTCGCCGAAGTAGAGGGTGGGAACCCAGGCCCAGGGCGAGCGGGAGCTTTCCGTGGCCACGCTCAAGCCCGCAGGGCGGCGCGCACGCTGCCTTGGGCCGCGGCCAGCCGCGCCCGGGCCTCCGTGGGATCGATGCCCTTCAGGAGGGTGACGATGGCCGGTTTGACCTGGCGCTCACAGGCTTCGAAGGCCTCGCGGGCCTTTTTCTCGTCCACGCCCGCCGCCAGGCCGATGAGGCGGATCGAGCGGCGCACCAGCTTCGCGTTGGTGGGACGCAGGTCCACCATGAGGTTGCCGAAGACCTTGTGCAGCCGCACCATCACGGCGGACGAGAAGGTGTTCAAGGCGATCTTCTGGGCCGTGCCGGCCTTGAGGCGGGTGCTGCCGGAGATGACCTCCGGGCCCGTGTCCAGGATGATGCCCACGTCAGCGCCCGCGGCCAGGGGGGCGCCGGGATTGTTGGCGAGGCCGATGCTGAAGGCGCCAGCCTTGCGGGCGGCCCGAAGGGCGCCCAGGGCGTAGGGGGTGGCCCCCGAGGCCGCCAGCAGGATCACGACATCGTCGGGGCGGGGGCTCAGTTCTGCCAGATCCGCAGCACCCTGGGCCTCGTTGTCCTCAGCGCCTTCCACGGCCTTGTAGATGGCGGAGGGGCCTCCGGCCAGCAGGGAGAGGGCGCGGTCATGGGGCCAGGAGAACGTAGGGTTCAGCTCCACGCTGTCCAGGAGGCCCAGGCGCCCAGAGGTGCCCGCGCCCACGTAGATGAGGCGACCCCCCCGCTCCAGGCGGAGCACGGCACCGGCCACGGCCAGGGCCAGCTGATCAGCGGCGGCGGCCACCGCTTTGGCGGCCAGGGCCTGGTCCTCCACCAGCACGCCCACCAGCTCGCGGATGCCGTACTCGTCCAGGCGCTCGTGGCCGGGCTGGGGTTCTTCGGTGCGGGGCAGGGTGCTCATCGGGTGCGCGTCACTTTCGCGAGGTGGGGCGGATGATCAGGATCATAGCCCCGGGCCCGGGCCAGGGCCTCCACCATGGGATAGAAACTCTGGATCGCGCTGAGCGTGTCCAGTTCGGGGTGGGCAGAGGGCACCAGGGGCAGCAGGGTGCCGGGCACGCCTTCTGGAGCCGCCAGGAGCACCTGGGCCCCCTGGGCCAGCAGGTCCTGAGCCAGGGCGATGAGGCCTGCCTGGGCCGGGCCGCGCGGCGCGAAGATGAAGAGCGGGAAGCCCTCCTTCACCATGGCCATGGGGCCGTGTCTCACCTCGGCGCCGGAGAACGCCTCGGCCTGGATGCCGCAGGTCTCCTTCAGCTTGAGGGCCGCTTCGGAGGCGATGGCCAGGCCCGTGCCGCGGCCCAAGATGAAAAGGCGCTCGACATGTTGGAGGATGGGCAGGGCGGCGGACCAGTCCGTCCGGGCTGCCACTTCCAGAGTCTGGGGCAGCTCGGCCAGGGCTGCGGCGAAGGTGGGCTCCTCCTCCCAGGCGGCCACGAGGCGGGCGCCTGCCACGAGTTGGGCCAGGAAGGACTTCGTGGCGGCGACGCTGCGTTCCTCGCCGGCATGCAGGGCCAGCACGTGCTGGGCCTCCCGGGCCAGGGGCGAGTCGGCCACGTTCACAAAGGCCACGGTGGTGGCGCCGCGCTCCGTGAAGTAGCGGGTGGGATCCACCAGGTCTGGGCTCTGGCCCGACTGCGAAAAGGCCAGGGCCAGCAGTCCCGGCCGGGCCAGGTGGGCGTGGTAGAGGGTCACCAGGGACATGGGCAGGGAGGTCACCAGGCGGCCCAGGCGCGCCATGATGAGGTAGGCCGTGTGCTGGGCCGCGTGATCCGAGCTGCCCCGGGCCAGGGTGAGGATGCCCGTGGGCGGGTGCTCCCGCAGGAAGGCGCCCAGCCGCTGATAGTCGTCGGCGTCATGGGCCAGCAGACGCGCTGCGGCCAGGGGGGCCTCCAGGGCTTCCTCAAGCATTCGGGTCAAGGCGTTCTCCTTCCACCAGGACCCCGGTGAGGTTCAAGTCCCGGTCCAGCACCAGCACGTCGGCCCAGGCGCCAACGGCAAACCGACCTCGGTCCCGGAGGCCCAGGTGATCCGCCGCATGGGTGGCGACACAGCGGGAGGCCTCACGCAGGCTGAGGCCCAGGGTGTCCACCAAGTTGCGGAGAGCCTGGTCCATGGTGAGGGCCGAGCCCGCCAGGGTGCCGTCGGCGAGGCGCACGCCGCCCAGGCACTTGATGACGCGGTGGGAGCCCAGCTGGTAATCGCCATCGGGCATGCCCGCGGCGGCAGTGGAATCCGTCACGCAGTAGAGCCCGGGGATGGCGCGCAGGGCGGCGAGGATGGCGCCGGGGTGCACGTGCAGGAGGTCGGGGATGATCTCGGCGAACTGCGCCTTGGCCAGGGCCGCGCCTACGACGCCGGGGTTGCGGTGGTGGAGGCCGGGCATGGCGTTGAAGAGGTGCGTGAAGCCCGTGGCGCCCAGGTCCAGGGCTTCCAGGGCCTCCTCGTAGGTGCCCTGGGTATGGCCCACCTGCACGCGGATGCCCGCCGCAACGAGGCCCTTGATGGCCTCCCGGTTGGCAGCCAGTTCCGGGGCGAGGGTCAGCAGCAGGATGGGGGCGATGGCGTGCAGGGCCCGGACTTCCTCCATGGCCAGCGGCCGGGCGTGGTCTGGCTGGGCGCCGAGGCGGGCTGGATTGAGGTAAGGGCCCTCCAGGTGGACGCCCAGGATGCGAGCTCCGCCCATGGGTCGCTGCCGCACATAAGGGGCCAGGCCCCGGAAGGCCGCATCGAGATCTTCGGGCGGGGCCGTCATGGTCGTGGCGGCCATGGCCGTGGTGCCGTGGCGGGCGTGGAAGCGCGCCACATGGAAGGCGGCCCCGCCTCCCTCCATGATGTCGTGGTCGGCGCCGCCGTGGACATGCAGGTCGATGCAGCCGGGCAGGAGGATCGGTGTACGGCTCTGGCGGACCTGGTCCTCTGGGACGGGAGTACCGGTCACAAGGGCGATCCGGCCCTCCTGGTCGATGTCCATGGATCCCGACAGGAAGCCATTCGGGGTGAGGAGGTGGCCTTCGATGTGGTTCATGCCACGCCCCTCAGGGAAGGTTGAGTTCATGGCGGAGGACCAGGGCGCAGGCCCCTTGGATCACGATGTCAGACCCGAGGAGGGAGAAACACACCTCGGTCTCCCGGGCCTGCTCGGGCAGGGTACGGGCCCGGATCTCGGAGCGCATGGCGTCCAGGAGCGGCTCGCCGAAGAGGATCGGCAGCCCGGAGAGGACGATCTTGCGGACATTCAGGACGGCCACCAGGCTGGCCGCCACGACGCCGAGATGGGTGCCCAAATCGCGGACCAGGGCGCGGGCTTGAGGATCACGGACCTCATGGAGCTGCCGCAGGAGTTCCAGGCTGGGTTCCTGGGCGGCCAGTGCGTACCCGAAGGCCGTCTCGGGATGGCGGAGGGCCTGCTCCCGCATTAGGCGGAGCAGGGCGGAGGTGTTGGCCACGGTTTCCAGGCAGCCCTTGTTGCCGCAGGTGCAGGGCAGGCCACCCCTGACCGCCCGGAGATGGCCGATCTCACCCGCACTGAAGCCGACGCCAGAGTAGAGCTCTCCGCCCAGCACGATGCCCGAGCCGATGCCCGCCCCCACCTTGATGAGCACCAGGCTCGGCACGGGCCCATGACCGCCGTAGGCGCTCTCGGCCAGGGCCGCCACGTGGCTGTCGTTGGCCAGGTGGATGGGGATGCCGTAGCGGACTCCGAATTCCTGCCGGAGGTCCAGGTTGGTCCAGTCCCGGTTGACCGCCTGGCGGATGATGGCCTTCTCCGTGTCCACCAGACCCGGTGTGCCGATGCCGATGCCGAGGAGGGGGGCGCTGGCCTGGGGCAGCAGCCCTTCGATCAGGCGATGGGCCAGCTGCAGGGCCGCTGCTCCCTTACGGTCGCCCAGGGGCAGGGAGTGTCGTTGCAGGACGTCCCCCCTGAGATTGACCAGGGCCCCTCGGAATTCCGTCCCGCCTAGGTCGATGGAGAGGAGCTGACGGGCACCGGCGTTGAAATCCACATGGATGGGCGGCTTCCCGATGGTGCTGGGGCCCACCCCGGTCTCCCGCACCAGTTCCGCCCCGATGAGGTCGGCGACAATCTCCGAGACGGTGGTGCGCGTGAGCCCGGTCGCTCGCGCAATGTCCGCCCGGCTGATCTGATCGTTGTGATAGATCGTCTTCAACACGAGGGTCGTGTTGTGCGCCTTGGTGGCCTGGTGCGTGGCTTTTTTCACGGTTGTGAGGGTTCCGACTTTGTCCGGTGAATAAACAAATTAATAGGATTCGATCAGGGTGAACTCATCATAGGGGCTTAAAACTACTCGTCAAAGGGAAAACAATCTTTATGAAAAATATGGAAAAACTTGTAATTCATTGCGGCCATGGCCACCATGGGTGAACTCCCCTGACTTTGTAAACATAACCTCCGAATCGTCCCCTGTCCCGATCCTGACTCAAGGATGCCCCTGTGGGTTTCAAGCCTCTGGATTACCTGATCGTACTGGTCTACCTCATGGGCGTGACGGTGGCGGGCATCTTGATCTCGGGCCGGCAGCATTCCTCGCGGGACTACTTCCTGGGCGGGAAGGAGCTGTCCTGGTGGTCCGTGGGCTTCTCCATCGTCGCCAGCGAGACCAGCACCCTCACCTTCATCAGCATCCCGGGCCTGGCCTTCAAGGGGAACCTGTTCTTCCTCCAGTTGGTGGTGGGCTACTTCATCGGCCGCCTGATCGTGAGCATCGTGTTCATTCCCGCTTACTACCGCGGCGACCTGGAGACGGCCTATGACTTCCTTGGCAAGCGCTTTGGCCTCCCGCTACGCCGCTTCACCTCCTCGGTGTTCATCGTCACCCGCGTGCTGGCATCGGGCGTGCGCCTCTTCGCCACGGCCATCCCCGTCCACCTCATCATGGGCCTGAACTATCCCACGAGCATCCTGCTGATCGGCGGCTTCACGCTCATCTACACCTACCTGGGCGGGTTGAAGGCGGTGGTGGCCATGGACGTGGTGCAGCTCTTCATCTATCTGGGTGGGGCCCTGGCCTCCATGCTGCTCATCCTCCACCGCCTGCCCCACGGCTGGGCGGATGTGGTCACCTTCGCCACCACGAACGGCCAGCACAAGTTCGCGATCATCAATGTCACTGGCGGGATAGATCTCGCCTCCTTTCTCAGGGCGCCCTACACGCTGCTCGGGGGGCTGCTCGGTGGAACCTTCCTGACCATGGCCTCCCATGGCACGGACCAACTCCTGGTGCAGCGCCTCCTGGGGTGCCGCAGCCGCTGGGACAGCCAGCGCGCCCTGATGCTGGACGCCACCTTCATCCTGCTGCAGTTCGGCTTCTTCCTGCTGCTGGGGCTCTGCCTCTATGCCTTCTACGGCGGCGCCACCTTCCAGCAGCTGGGCCTGGCCACCTCGGACGAAGTCTTCCCGAAGTTCATTGTGGAGAACCTTCCCACTGGGGTGGCGGGTCTGGTGGTGGCGGGCGTGCTCGCCTCGGCCATGGGCACCCTGTCCTCCTCGATCAGCTCCCTGGCGTCCTCCACTTATCTTGACCTCTTCAAGCTCACGGTGTGGGGCCGCTCCCTGGATGAAGCGGGCGAGCTCCGCTGGTCGCGCATCTTCACCCTGCTCTGGGGCGTCCTCCTCATTGGCGGCGCCATGCTGTTCATGGACACGAAGAATCCGGTGATCGAGCTGGGCTTGAAGATTGCGTCGGTCACTTACGGCGGCCTGCTGGGAACCTTCTTCCTGGGCTTGTTCTTCCCGAAGACGAACCAGGTCGACGCGATGATCGGCTTTGTGTGCGGGCTGCTGGCCATGGTTCTGGTGCTGGCCACGACGAAGATCGATTTCACGTGGCACACGGTCATCGGCAGCCTCGTGACGATCCTGGTGGGCAACCTGAGTTGGGCCATCAGGCCGCCCTGGGTCACGGACTCCAGTTGAGGGCGGATGACAGTCCCTGCGGAAGTGCCTGCGTGCTAGTTATAAATCCATAGCTCTGGGTTATAGGCATTGGATGGCGTGGACTTTCGGAAAAAAAAACACCTTCAGCCATGAAAAACATTCGAACAATCCATCCAGGCAATATAAAACTGATCCACACAGAAAGTCTGCATCTCAAGCCTTCCCACGACGCCGGAACTCCCCCGGCTCCGCGTCCTCATATTTGGAGACACACATGCACAAAAGGCACTGGAGTGCTTTGGCACTGGTCTTGGTCGCACTGCCTGCGGTGGCGCAGCAGTCCGGAACCCTCGTGGGGAAGGTCACGCAGAAAGGGGGCAAGGGCCTATCTGGTGTCATGGTCGAAGCCACTTCCAACGTGCTCCCCATGCCCCGCAAGGCCGTCACCAACGAGGCGGGCGAATACCGCATGCCCTTCCTGCCCCCGGGTGCCTACGTCCTGACCTTCACCAACCCCACCAAGGGGACCGAGAAGCGCACGGCCACCGTGGCCCTGCAGCAGAATACCGCCGTCAACGTGAGCATGGTGGATGCCGCCAGTGTGGGTGCCACGGTTGAAGTGGTCTCCCAGGCCACGATGGTGGATGCCACCTCCGCAGAGCTGAAGACCTCCATCAGCTCGGAGACCCTTGGCGCCATGCCCCTGACGAGCTACAAGGAGATGATTAAGCTCATCCCTGGCATCGCATACTCCCAGCAGGGCACCCGCGATCCCAACGCCGGCGGCAGCGGCCAGGACAACGTCCACCTCCTGGACGGCGTCAACGTCAACCTGCCCATGTATGGCACCCTGGGCTCGAACGCCTCCTCCTACGACATCGACCAGGTGGCCATCACCAAGGGCGGCGCCTCGGCCACGGACTTCAACCGGTCGGCTGGCTTCACCATGAACTCCAACAGCAAGTCGGGCACCAACACCTTCGCCGGTGAGATCATCCTGGTGGACATTCCCGGCAGCCTTGTGGCTCGCCGCCCTGCTGGCAGCACCAGCCTGTTCGAAACCAGCAGCTTCCACCGCGTCGCCAACGTGGGCGGTCCCATCGTGAAGGACAAGCTGTTCTTCTTCGCGTCCTTCTTCAGCCCCACGGACAGCCATCAGAATGCTTCTAACCTCTATGGCCCGGTCCCTGAGTACAGTGCCAAGCGCAACGAGTACTTCGGCAAGCTGACCTATTCGCCCACAAGCGACATCCTCATCCACGCCAGCTATCGCAACTCCTCGGAGACGGACGTCAACACCAGCATTGGCGGAACCTCACCGGCTTCCGTGGGTGATGGCGCCAAGGGCACCTTGGCCATCACCACCATCGAGGCCTCCTGGGCCATCACCCCCAACAACTACCTGAACTTCAAGTTCACGAACTTCGGCAACTACTCTAGCGACTACCCGAACACTGTCTCCGCCGTGCATCCCACCCTGGACTACAGTGCCGCCAGCCTGCTGGATCCCGCGCATCTCGCGACTCAGGGTGCCTTCACCCTGCCCACCGTCGCCCAGGCCGGCACCAATGCGAACCTCATCGGCCTGATCAATCAGTACGGCTATGCCGGTACCGGGGCCACGGCCACTGCGGCTGGCTTCATCGGCGGCGGCACCGTCGGTGGCTATCCCTCCATCAACACCGACAACTTCTTCCGCAAGAACTACCAGCTGGCCTGGGATGGCACCTATGGCACCACGGTGACCCACGAGCTGCACGCGGGCTACCAGACCTGGAAGGAGATGGAGGATCTCTATCGCGTCTCCAATGGCTGGGGCTCCATCAGCACCAACTTCGCCAACTCCAAGATCCCCACCAGTGCCCTGATCGGTGTGGGCCTGCCCTACACCTACTCGGCCTCGGTCTACCAGCAGGGCCTCGGCCATGCGGCGGGCATCCACTCTGAGTACCAGTCCCAGAACCTCGAGTTCAACGACAAGGTCCGCTGGCAGGCCTTCACCTTCAATGTCGGCCTGCTGATCAGCAATGACAAGATGTACGGTATGGGCATCCGCAATGACTCCAGCACGGCCTCTGGCTATGCGCTGGCTCCCGGTGCCTCCTACCTGGAGCACGAGATCAAGTGGAAGGACACCCTCCAGCCCAGGCTGGGCGTGACCTGGAACTACACCAAGGAGGACACGGTCTACGCGAATTTCGCGCGCTACGTCCCCTCCACGTCCTCGCTGCCGCGTGCCGCCTCCTGGGCCCGCAATCTGGTGGGCACCATCAACGTCTACTTCGACGCCAACGGCAAGCTCATCGGCCAGGGCGCAGACGCGGTGTCCATGGGCAAGCTCTTTACCCCTGACATCAAACCTCGCCACACCGATGAAATCCTGGTGGGCACCACCAAGGACCTGGGTCAGGGCCTCACGAGCCGCCTCTATGGCCGCTACCGCAAGAGTGTGAACTTCTGGGAAGACACCCCCAACAACTCTCGGGTGGTCTACAACCCGCCCGCGGGCGTCCCCAACACCCTCTACATTCCCAACCTCGCCACCCTGCTGAGCAACCTGGGCGGCGGCGGCACGGCCATGAACGGCAACACGTCCGCCGTCATCGCCCAGCTGGATGGGGCCTTCACCAAGTTCTACGAGGTCTCCTCCGAGACCGAGTGGCGCGGTGCCAATGCCTTCGCCAGCGTCTCCTACACCTGGAGCCACTACTACGGCAACTTCGACCAGGACAACTCCAGTAACGGCTCTGCCAATGACTCCAACATCTTCGTGGGTTCCTCGAACATCGCGGATAGCGCCGGCACCCAGATCTGGGACAACAAGTACGGCAACCTAGCGGGCGATCAGCGCCACAAGCTGAAGCTCTACGGCAGCTACTCCTTCCCCTGGGATGGCAAGCTGGGCGTCTTCGCCGTCTACCAGTCGGGCCAGCACTGGCAGGCGAATTCCTACCTGCCCTACAAGCCCCTCATCACCGCCACGGGTTCCACGAGCACCAGCGATACGGCCCGCTATGCCGAGCCCGCAGGCTCACGGGTCCTACCTGCCCACTACCAGGTGGACCTGAGCTACACCCAGACTTTCTGGAAGAAGAAGAACCTGAACCTGTCCGGCACCCTGGACATCTTCAACGTCTTCAACCGCCAGACTGTCACCGCCGTCAACGAAAGCGTGAACGGCGGGCTCTTCAGCATCCCGCAGACTTACATGGCCCCCCGCCGCACCCAGCTGGGCGTCAAGTTCGTGTTCTGATCCCCGGCCCGATTGGGCCTTGGATACTTAGACCTTTCGGCCACCCCCCGGGGTGGCCGAAAGTTTGTTCATATAACGCTATAGGGGGCTATTGCCCTGGGTCACCAGGAACCGACATTAGGAGAGGCTTCTTCCCGAGGAGGTAATTTATGACCCTGGAGGACACCATCAAAACCCTCACGGCCCGGACTCCAAGCGGCGGAAGTTGCCGAATTGGCGATGCCATCTTCAATGTTTACTACTCCCCCGACTGCTGGGAGTGGGAGTTTCAGGGAATCACCTACTTCGATCCCAGGGATCTGGCGGAGGCGCTCCAGCAGACGCTGGGGTATGAATCCAAGAAGGCCATGTACCGGGGCGGTCTTCTGCCCGAGCGGCGCAGGATGACCCGGCACCCGGCGCTCTAGGCCGAGAAGCGGATGCGGCCCCCATTTGTCCGTCGAGTCAGCTTCCCCTGCCGTTCCAGATAGACCAGGTGGGCGATGGCCTCGTTCATGGCGAAGTAGGTCTGGTGCGGATCCTGGATGTCCCGTTGGAAGAGTGCTGGCATGAGGCCGTAGGCACTTTGTGGCCCAGGCCGGCAGGCTTCCAGCAGCACGTCGCAGCGCTCTGCGTGGTGGGCCCGAAGCTGGTCGATGCGCGTCTGGATGCCCCGGAAGGGAAGGCCATGGGAGGGCAGGACCAGGGTATCGGTGGGCAGATCCCGGAAGTGCTCCAGGGATTCCAGGAAGCGGCCCAGGGTGTCGGCCGCAGGGGTGGCGGGGGAGTGGCCGATGTTAGTGGAGATCCGGGGCAGCAACATGTCCCCGGAGATGAGGACCCCCAACTCCGCACAGTGGAGGCTGGCATGCTCAGGGGAGTGGCCGTGGCCGCTGATCACTCGCCAGGCTTGGCCACCGATGCACAAGGTCTGGCCCGGCTGGATGGGCTGGTAGGTCTCGGGCAGCTCTGGCACGCCTATGCGGTAGGTATTTCCTAGGTGCTGGAGTACCTGGAGTTCTGGGTCGGGCAGGCCGTGGCTGCGGAAGGTTTTGGCGGTGGCGGCCACGCTGCAGCCACCCACCTGGTGAAAATAGAACTGGGCGAAAGCATATTCCTGGGGCGGGATCCATAGCGGGGCCCCCGTGCGGGCCTGGAGGTGGCTGGCCAGGCCCAGGTGATCCGGGTGGAAGTGGGTCACCAGCAGGCGCACCAGGGGGTGCTCGGGTAGAACCTGATCCCAGGCCGCACGGATGGGAGCCACATCAAAGCCCGTGTCCACGGCGGTCCAGCCACCCTCGTCCTGGAGCAGCCAGAGGTTCACATGGTCCAGGGCGAAGGGCAGGGGCATGCGCAGCCACCGGAGCCCCGGAAGAAGCTCCAGGGCCTCTCCGGGGGCAGGTGGGTGCGGGTGGACGATCTGCATGAATCCGGCTGGGCTAGACCCGCTCGAAGACGGTGGCGATGCCCATGCCGAAGCCGATGCACATGGTGGCGACGCCGGTCTGGCAGTGGCCGGCCTTCATCTGGTGCAGCAGGGTGGTGGTGATGCGGGCACCGGAGCAGCCCAAGGGGTGGCCCAGGGCGATGGCACCGCCATTGAGGTTTACTTTATCCATCTGCTCCCGCAGGCCCAGGTCCTTCAGCACGGGCAGGGACTGGGCGGCGAAGGCCTCGTTCAGCTCCCAGAGCTCGATGTCCTGGAGCTCCATCTTGGCGCGGCCCAGGGCCTTCTGCACGGCGGGCACGGGGCCGTAGCCCATGATGGAAGGATCTACACCAGCGGTGGCCATGGCCTTGACCCGGGCCATGGGCTCCAGACCCAGGGCCCTGGCGCGCTCGCCGGACATGACCAGCAGGGCCGAGGCGCCATCGGAAATGGCCGAGGAGTTGCCCGCAGTCACAGTACCGTTGCGGGGATCAAAGGCGGGCTTGAGGGCCGCGAGGGCCTCCAGGCTGGCATCTTCGCGGATGACCTCGTCGTAGTCGAAGACCTTGGAAAAGCCGTTCTCGTCGTGGCCCTCCAGAGGCACGATCTCATTCTTGAAGCGACCTTCCACCCGGGCCTGCTGAGCCTTCTGGTGGGAGGCCAGGGCGAACTGATCCTGGGCGGCGCGGTCGATGCCGTGCAGCTTGGCCAGGACCTCCGCCGTGATGCCCATCATGCCCGCGGCCTTGGCCACGTGCTTGCTGAGGCTGGGATTGGGATCCAGGCCGTGGGTCATGGGCACGTGGCCCATGTGCTCAACGCCGCCCACCACGAAGACCTCGCCGTGGCCGCTCATGATGGCCATGGCCGCCGAGTGCAGGGCTGTCATGGAAGAGCCGCAGAGCCGGTTGATGGTCTGGGCGCTGGCCGTGTGGGGAATGGCGGTCATGAGGGAGGCGAAGCGGCCGATGTTGTAGGCCTGCTCCAGGGTCTGCTGCACGCAGCCCCAGATGACGTCCTCGACTTCCTTTGGATCCGCCTTGGGGTTGCGGGCGAAGAGGGCGTTGATGAGGGCCGCAGAGAGGTTCTCGGCCCGGACATTGCGGAACATGCCGCCCTTGGAGCGGCCCATGGGCGTGCGCACGGCGTCGATGATGACCACATCCTGCATGGCTAGTTCTCCTCGTAGAAGCCGCGACCGGTCTCAGCCAGCCGGAGCATCTGGGCAGTGGGTTCGTAGAGCTTGCCGAGGGCCGCGAAGGCCGCAGCCTTCTGGCAAAGGGCCTGGAGGCCGGCCTGGTCCGCGTAGCGCAGGGCACCGCCGCGGAAGGGGGGGAAGCCCAAGCCGTAGACCAGCCCCATGTCCACTTCCACTGGGGATTGGACGATGCCGTCCTCCAGGCAGCGGGAACACTCAATGATCATGGGCAGCAGCATCCGGTCCACGATGTCCTGGTCCGTGATGGTGGCGCTCTGGTCCTGGCTCACCAGGGGCTTGAGAATGGCGGAGACATCATCGGGTGTCTTGCGGGGGACGCCCTTCTTGTCCGCCACGTACTGGTAGAAGCCCTTGCCGTTCTTCTGGCCGAAGCGCCCGGCCTCGTACATGGCGGCGATGGCAGTCTTCTCCTTCGCCACCATGCGGTCCGGGAAGCCCTGGCCCATGACCACGTCCGCGTGCTGGGCGGTGTCGATGCCGACCACGTCCAGGAGGTAGGCGGGGCCCATGGGCCAGCCGAACTTCTCCATGACCTTGTCGATGCGCAGGAAGTCCACGCCAGCGTTCACCAGCATGCTGAAGCCCGCAAAGTAGGGGAAGAGCACGCGATTCACCAGGAAGCCCGGGCAGTCGTTGACGATGATGGGCGTCTTGCCCATGGCCAGGGCATAGCCCACGGTGGTGGCCACGGCCCGCTCACTGGATTTGGCGCCGCGGATGATTTCGACGAGGGGCATCTTGGGCACGGGGTTGAAGAAGTGCATGCCCACGAAGTTCTCGGGGCGCTGGAGTCCCTCCGCCAGGCGCGTGATGGAGATGGTGGAGGTGTTGCTGGCCAGGATGGCGTCCGGTCGGACCTGACCTTCCAGTTCCAGGAGGACGGACTTCTTCACCTTCTCGTTTTCCACCACGGCCTCCACCACCAGGTCCACCTGGTCGAAGCCTGCGTAGGCCAGGGTGGGCTGGATGGCGCCCAGCACCTTGGCCATGCCTGCCGTGGTCATGGTGCCGCGCTCCACGCGCTTCACCAGGAGCTTTTGCGCCTCGCCCATGCCCAGGGCCAGGGCCTTCTGGGCGATGTCCTTCATGAGGATGGGTGTGCCCTTGGAGGCGGACTGGTAGGCGATGCCGCCGCCCATGATGCCTGCGCCCAGCACGGCGGCGGCCTGCACCGGCGTGCCCGCCTTGGCGGCCTTCTTGGCGATGCGGGCCACATGGTGGTCGCCCAAGAAGATGCTCACGAGGGAGGCCGCCGTGGGGGTCTTGGCGATGCGGGCGAAGGCGCCGGCCTCGATGTCGAGGGCTGCCTCCCGGCCCAGGGTGGCGCCCTGCTGCATGGCCTGGATGGCCGCCACAGGGGCGGGATAGTTGG
This sequence comes from uncultured Holophagaceae bacterium, assembly GCA_903913215.1. Classification (GTDB taxonomy): domain Bacteria; phylum Acidobacteriota; class Holophagae; order Holophagales; family Holophagaceae; genus Geothrix. Next base: position 38,155 of record CAIWKE010000016.1, on the reverse strand, counting down.
GACCGGCCTTACCGCCCACGAAGGCCTTGGCGGTCTCGAAGACCATCAGGCTTTCGGTGGGGTTCAGCTTCAGGGGCGAGATCTTCTCGGTGCGGCGGGCGCGCCAGTCGCGCGTTCCGGCCATGGCCTGCTGGAGCAGATCCAGGGCGGCCGCGCGCACCTGGTCGGGCGCCACCACGGCGTCCACCACGCCGGCCTTGAGGGCGACGTCGGCCTTGTACTGCTCGCCTGCGGCGATCCACTCGATGGCATTGTCCGCCCCCGCCAAGCGCGACAGGCGCAGCGTGCCGCCCCAACCCGGGAAGATGCCCAGCTTGGTTTCGGGCAGGCCGATGCGGGTGTTGGCGGCCATGACCCGATAGCTGGCACAGAGGGCGAACTCCAGGGCTCCACCCACGGCCACGCCGTTGAGGGCCGCGACCGTGGGGAAGTCGAAGTCCTCCACGGCGCAGAACAGGGCGTGGACCTCCATGATCCAGGCCTTGAGCTGGGCTTCGGTGTTGGCGAAGTGCTGGAGGAATTCCGTGACGTCCGCGCCCACCAGGAAACAGTCCTTGCCACTGGTGATCAGCAGGCCCTCCACGTCGGCATTGGCCTTCAGCAGGGCGATGACCTCGGCCAGCTCGCCCAGGGTCAGCTTGTTGAACTTGTTGACGGAGTCATTCTGGAGGTCGAAGCGCAGCTCGGCCACGCCTCCCTCCAGCATGAAACATTGGATTGCCTGGCCATCGAATCGCATGGGTGCTGCTCCTGGAAGGAAGGTGGAAGGTTGGGCTCAGAGCTCGGACCACTGGTGGTTGCGGAAGGCCTCGCGCAGCTTCAGCTTCTGGATCTTGCCGGTGGCGGTGTGAGGCAGTTCAGGCAGGAAGATGACATCGTTGGGTACCTGCCAGCGGGGGATCTTGCCCTCGTAGAAGGCCAGGAGATCCTCCCGGGTGGCGGTGGCGCCGGGTTTCAGCACCACGGTCAGCAGGGGCCGCTCACCCCACTGCGGATGGGCCACGGAAATCACGGCGGCCTGGTGCACTGCTGGATGGGCCACGGCCAGGTTCTCCAGGGCGATGGAGCTGATCCACTCGCCCCCGGATTTGATGACGTCCTTGCTGCGGTCCGTGATGAGCATGAAGCCGTCTGCGTCGATGGTGGCCACGTCCCCGGTTGGGAACCAGCCGTCCCTCAAGGGCGCATTCGCCTTGCCGAAGTAGCTGTTGATGACCCAGTGACCGCGCACCAGGAGGTCCCCGGAGGCCTCACCATCCCAGGGCTGGACCTGGCCGTCGGCATTCACGATCTGCATATCGATGCCGTAAATGACCTTGCCCTGCTTGGCCAGGAGGGCCCGCTGCTCGGCCTTGGAGAGGCCCAGGTGCTTGGACCTCAGGCGGGACAGGGTGCCCAGGGGTGAGAGCTCCGTCATGCCCCAGGCGTGGACGACCTCAACGTTGAAGTCATCCTCCAGGGTCTGGATCATGGAGGCCGGGCAGGCGGCGCCGCCGATGACTGTGGACTTGAAGGAGCTGAACTTCAGGCCGTTCGCCTGCACGTGGTTCAGCAGGCCCAGCCAGACCGTGGGCACACCGGCGCTGAAGGTGACCTGCTCGGCCTCGAAGAGGTCGTAGAGGGACTTGCCGTCCAGATGCGGGCCCGGGAAGACCAGCTTGCAGCCGATCATGGCGGCGGAGTAGGGGATGCCCCAGGCGTTGACATGGAACATGGGCACCACGGGCAGCACCACGTCCCGGGAGCTGATGTTCATGGAGTCCGGCAGGGCCGCGCCGAAGCTGTGCAGCACTGTGGAGCGGTGGCTGTAGACGGCGCCTTTCGGATCGCCCGTGGTGCCGGAGGTGTAACAGATGCTGGAGGCCGTGTTCTCGTCGAAGGTGGGCCAGGCCAGGTCCCCATCTTCTGCTGCGATGAGGTCTTCGTAGGCCAGCAGGTTGGGAATGGCGGTCTCAGGGGGCAGCTGCTCCCGGAAGCCCAGCAGCACGAAGTGCTTCACCGTGGTGCAGGCGGGGGCCAGCTTCTCCACCAGGGGCAACAGGTTCAGGTCGAAGCAGAGGACCTTGTCCGCGGCATCGTTGATGATCCAGGTGATCTGGTCCGGGAAGAGGCGGGGGTTCACCGTGTGGCAGACCAGGCCTGTACCCGAGGTGCCGTAGTAGATCTCCAAGTGGCGATAGCCGTTCCAGGCCAGGGTGCCCACTCGGTCGCCGGGCTGGCAGCCCAGGCGCGCCAGGGCCTGGGCGAGCTTGCGGGAGCGCAGCTCGGCCTTGGCCCAGGTGTAGCGGTGGAGGTCCCCCTCCACGCGTTTGGAGACGATTTCCGTATCACCGCTGTGGCGGGCCGCATGGGTGATGAGGCTTGAGATCAGCAGTGGCAGCTGCATCATCTGGCCGGGCAGCAGGCTCATGAGAGGCTCCTTCGGGCAGGGCTGGTTCAGGTGGCGCGCATCGGGTGGAGGGTGCTCATATCCTGAACAAGGAGCGGGCCCTTGTCGCCTGAAAAGTGCGCAAATGCTGAACCTGTGCCTACCTGGAGTAAGTCTGGCTCAGGCTCAGTACCCCTGTCCCACGCCCCCGGTGACGATGGCCACGCCAGAGCTGGCGCCGATGCGGGTGGCCCCGGCGGCGAGCATCTTCTGGGCGTCCGCCAGGGAGCGCACCCCGCCAGAGGCCTTCACGCCCATGTCGGGCCCCACGGTCTTCCGCATGAGGGCGATGTCGGCCTCGGTGGCGGCGCTGCCCTTCGCGAAACCCGTGGAGGTCTTCACGAAACCGGCCCCGGCTGCTTTGCAGATGAGGCAGGTCTTGACCTTCTCCTCGTCCGTGAGCAGGCCTGTCTCCAGGATCACCTTGGTGATGCGGCCCGGAGCGGCCTGCACCACCCCCCGGATGTCCTGTTCCACCAGGGCCAGATCCCCGGACTTGAGGGCACCCACGTTGAGCACCATGTCGATCTCGTCGGCCCCGTGGGCTACGGCCTGCCGGGTCTCGAAGGCCTTGGACTCAGGGTCCATGGCGCCCAGGGGGAAGCCCACCACGCAACACACCTTCACCGGGGAACCCTGGAGCTGCGCCTTAGCTCGGCGAACCCAGCCAGAGTTCACGCAGACGGACCAGAACCCGTACTCCCTGGCTTCCTGGCAGAGCCGGTCGATCTCAGTGGCTGTGGCCTCTGGCTTCAGGAGGGTGTGGTCGATCCGGGCGGCCAGGGCGCGGTCGATGCCAGCATGGGTTGCGGGGGGTGTGGGTAAGGCTTCCGTCATGTCCGCTCCAATGAATCACTACTCTGCCAGTATGGCATCCGGCCGATACTCATGAGCCCCCGCCGCAAGGCCGAAACGCTGAGCATCATGATGCTTCCGATCGATTCCCCGCTCCGGGTCCTGCTGGCGGACGATGAGGAGATCTACCTGAACGCCATGGCCGAGCTGCTCCGCATGGACGGCTTCCTGGTGGAGACCGCCCGGGATGCCACCGAGGCCAAGGCCCACCTGGAGGTCCAGGGCTTCGACGTGCTGGTCTCCGATATCCGCATGCCCGGCAACGAGGACCTGGCCTTCATCCAGTTCGTGGGCGCTCAGCGACCGGACCTGCCCATCATCCTCGTGACGGCCCATCCCAGCGTGGACACGGCCATGCGGGCTGTGAACCTCCCGGTGGCCGCCTACCTCACCAAGCCTGTGGAACTGGAAGTGCTCTCCGAGACCATCCGCCGGACCGGAGCCAACCTCCGTACCCGCCTGGCCATCCGCTCTGCCCGGGGTCGCCTGGCCGGCTGGGTGCAGGACCTGGATCAGCTCCAGGTCAGCCCGGCCCGCAGTGCCGATGGCCGCGACCGGGATATCACCCGGGACGTGCTCGGCCTCGCCATGGGCAACATTGCCGGGGTGCTCTTGGACATGAAGGCCCTTTTCGAGTCGAGCCTGGGGGATGGCAGCGCGCCCATGCCCTGCGCCATCCAGCTCTGCCCCCGCCTGGAGACTTACCAGAAGGCCGTGGCGGAAAGCATCGAAGTGCTGGAGCAGACCCGCCACGCCTTCAAGTCCAAGGAACTCGGGCGCCTGCGGCAGATGCTGGAAGAGCTCCCCAAAAGCTGAGCAGGGGGCATGCCGGATGCCGTCCTGCTCAGGAAGTCGAATCATTCCAAATACAGCGGACCCAGAGGGGTATTGTCACGCACGTTTCTAAGGTCCGGGCCGCCCCAGGCCGAAAGAGTCCTACGTAACGAGTTCTGTCTTCGGGGCAGAACGCCTTGCCGGGTAGACATCAGGTCTGCAAGTCAGAGGCGCAACCAGTCAGGTCCACACGGACTCAGCTGGTTGCGCCTTTTCCATTAGGCTCAGGCCCCCATCCACCGGAGAACACTGCATGACGCCATTTTCCAGAGCCCTGCCGACTCAGGGGGCCATTCTCCAACTTGCGCAGTGCCCTGCTCGTCTCGGCCTCGCCGGGAGCGGTGGAAGTGGACCTTCTCTCAGCAGGAGTTGGTGATGGCCCGTTGCATTCTCACGGTGGATGATTCGAGCACCATGCGGCAGATGATCGCGTTCACCCTGAAGGGGGCGGCCTTCGACGTGCTGGAGGCGGAGGACGGGGTGCATGCCCTGGAGGTGGCGAAAGGCAAGAAGCTGGATCTCATCATCACGGATGTGAACATGCCGCGCATGGACGGGCTCACGCTCGTGGCGCGGCTGCGGGCGCTGCCGGAGTTCAAGTTCACGCCGATCCTGGTGCTGACGACGGAGTCGGACATGAGCATGAAAATGCGCGGCAAAGAGGCGGGGGCCACAGGCTGGATCGTGAAGCCCTTCAGCCCCGAGAAGCTCCTGGAAGTCGTGAACAAGGTCCTCTGAGGTCGTCGTGCCCAATCCCATGGAGCAATCCCGCGAGGGCCACCTTTCCATCGCTCCCTGGAGCGAGCGCTACGAAACGGGCATCGGCATCCTGGACCTTCAGCACCAGGAACTCTTCGAGTTCATAGAGACTCTGGCTGCCTCTTTCCGGGAGGGGGCCGCTACGCAGAAAATCCGCCTGGCCTTGAAGTTCCTGGCCAGTTACACGGTGAACCACTTCAAAACCGAAGAGGCCTTCATGAAGGAGATGGGCTATCCCAGCTTCATGGCCCACGTGGCGGAGCATAGCCAGCTCTTCGCCAAGGTCCGGCACTTCCAGACCAGCCTCATGGAGGGTGAGGCCATTACCATGGAGGTCGCGGCCTTCCTGGCGGACTGGTTCCACCATCACATCGAAGACATGGACATGGACTACGTGCGGTTTGCCAGGGCTCAGGATGACGCACTGGCACTGGCTCGGGGGGAGGCCTTTGCCGGCGTCTTCAACTTGGATGATTTCAACCTGGGAGTGCCCGAATGAGGCCCAGGGGTGTAGGCAGGGAGCAACTGCATGTTTGAATCGAGAGAAAGGATGACCCGGATCGTCGAGCAGGGGGATGACTTCATCTGGTCCGTGGACCCATTGAATTTTGGCCTGCTCTCCTTCAACGAGCGCTACTGCGATTACTTCGAGCAGCAACGGGGTATCAAGATCAAGCTGGGGGACCGGCCCGAGGAACTGTTCACGGATCCGGAATTCGTGAGCCTCTGGCGGGGCATGTTCAATCTGGCCCTCGCAGAGGCTCATTACCAGACTGAGTACCGCGTCTTCGCCGGAAACCGGATCCTGGACCTCGCGTTCCAGTTGGTGGAGCAGGGGGGGCGGCCCATTGCCATCTCCGTGTTCGGCAAGGACCTCACCGGACTCAAGGCCACGGAGGTCGCCCTCAAGGACTCCGAGGACCGCTACCGGAGCCTCTTTGAGAAGAGTCATGCGGTGATGCTGGTGATCAACCCCATGGATGGCGCGATTGTCAGCGCCAACTTGGCTGCGGAGCGCTTCTACGGCTGGACGGTCGAGGAACTCTGCCAGAAGCGGATGCAGGATCTCAGCGTCCAACCCTCGCCCCAGTTGAGGGCGGTCCTCGACCACATCCAGCAGCAGACGCAGAACACTTTCGAGTTCCAGCACCGGCTGGCGGATGGGTCGACCCGGGACGTGGAGGTCTTCAGCAGCCCCCTGTCCGTGGACGGGGAGCCGCGCATCTACTCCATCATCCACGACATCACGGCCCGGCGCCGGGCCGAAGAGGAGCGCCACTTCTTCCAGACCCAGCTCTACCACCTGCAGCGCATGGAAAGCATTGGCCGCCTGGCGGGCGGCATCGCCCACGACATGAACAACATTCTGGCGGCCATCATGGCCGTTTCCACCCTCATCCAGCGGCGGGGCGGGGAGAATACCCGGCAGGCGGGTCTCATCCTCGAGGCCAGTCTGCGGGGTCGGGACCTGGTGAAGAACCTCCTGGAATTCGCTCGCAAAGAGGTCCAGGAAGCGGATCTGGTGGACCTGAACGAGCTGGTGGAGAAGGAAGCAGAGTTGCTTTCCAGCACCACGCTGAAGCGCATCCGGCTGGAACTGGATCTTGCCCCGGAGCTGCCCAAGCTCATGGGTGCTGCCACGGCCATCTCCACAGCCCTGATGAACCTCTGCGTGAACGCCATGGACGCCATGCCCGAAGGCGGCACCCTGCGGCTGCGCACTTCCATGCTGGGCGAAGAGGAGCTGGTGCTGGCGGTGGAGGACACGGGCCTTGGCATGGCGCCGGAGGTCCTGTCGCGGGCCATGGAGCCCTTCTACACCACCAAGCCCACAGGCAGCGGGACGGGGCTGGGCCTCTCCCTGGTCTTCGGAACGGTGCAGGCTCACAACGGCACCATCGAGATCCAGAGCGAGCTGGGCAAGGGCACCAAGGTGCGGATCCGGCTACCCCTCATCCCCGGCGAGAAGCGCCGCCTGGTCCAGGACATGCCCACGCTGGGGCTGCGCCAAGTGCCCGCCGCCCAGATCCTCCTGGTGGACGATGATCCCCTGGTGCGGCTCAGTGCCCCGGGCATCCTGGAGGCCTTGGGCCACCAGGTGCAAGTGGCGGAGGGGGGGCTGGAGGCCCTGGGGATGATCGAGGGCGGTCAGAAGGTCGACTTGGTGGTTTTGGATATCAATATGCCTGGCATGAACGGCGTCGAGACTCTGGCCCGCCTGCGGGTGCTCCGGCCGGAGCTGCCAGTGCTCATTGCCACGGGCTATGCCGATGAGCATGCCCTGGCCCGCCTGCGGGGCATGGGCCGCGTGGCCATCCTCCACAAGCCCTACTCCCTGGACGAGGCGCAGATGGCGCTGGCGATGCTGCTTTGAGATCGAACGGGGAAAGGGATCTCCACGAAGAGCATGATGGAGGAATTTCCAAGGGCACGAAGGAAAAGCAATGAACCGCAGAAGACGCAGAGGGCGCAGAGAAAGACAATCCGATTGAATGCGCTGGGACAGAAGAAATACCGTTGCCGTTCTGAGGCCTGCGGGCTGGGTGGGTTGGTGGGCCTCTGCGCTCTCTGCGGTTAAATCATCGCTTGGTGATGGCGCGACGCAGTGCCAGAACTCTCAATTCCATTCGCCTTCTCCCTGGCAAATCTTCCTTCTTGTCCTTCCTGCGTCCAAAGGGCGCCTTTGTACCCTTCGTGGTGATCTTTTCAGGCCTCCCAGTGCGGCACGAGATGGTCCAGTAGGCGGGTCACGATGTCGCGGTTGCGGCGGGTTCGTGCTTCGCCACCCTGCAAGGCCGGGAAGGCTGGCACAGGGTCGTGGAGTCGGGCGCCGTTGCCCGGTCCCAGCAGCTTCCGCCAGCGCTCGGCCCACTCCGGGGGCAGGCGTTCCGGCAGGGGCAGCCCGAGGACGGTGAGGGTGAGCAGGGTCCAGACCCGGGCCACCACGTGGGCCTCGTAGCCGCCGCCCAGGGTGAAGAGCACCCGGCCCTGCGTGTACTGGTCCGCCAGCTCCAGGATCCGGTTGAAGAGCGTCTGGAAGGTCTGGGTCGTGAGGGCCAGGTCCCCCAGGGGATCCTCGAAGTGGGCGTCGGCCCCCGCCTGCACCAGCAGGATGTCCGGTTGAAACCAGGCCAGGGCCCGGGGCACCACGGCCTCGAAGGCTGCCAGGTAGTCCTCGGCGCCGGTGTAGGGCTCCAGGGGCACGTTCACCGTGGTGCCCAGGGCCTTCGGTCCACCCACTTCCTGGACATGGCCCGTGCCCGGGAAGAGGTAGTGGCCGGATTCGTGGAGGCTGATGGTGAGGACCTGGTCGTGGTTGTAGAAGAGATTCTGGACACCATCCCCGTGGTGGAGGTCGATGTCGAGATAGGCCACTCGGAAGCCCTGGGTCACCATGTCCTGGATGGCCACGGCCAAGTCGTTGTAGAGGCAGAAGCCCTCGGCTCGGTCCTTTTGCGCGTGGTGCAGGCCCCCGCCCAGCTGCAGCACGCGCCGCTCAGTGCCCGCCATGAGCAGCCGGGCGCCGTGGAGGGCACCGCCCACCAGCCAGCGGGCGGCCAGGTCCATGCCCGGGAAAATGGGATTGTCCGGGGTGCCCAAGCCGTGGGCTTCCGCCAGGGGCCGGGGCTCGCCGCGGTCCAGGGCCTCCACGGTGGCCACGTAGGCCTCTTCGTGCACCGTGAGGATCTCCTCCCGGGTGGCCGCAGGGCCGGCCTGGGGCCTGACCTCATGGCCAAGCGCCCGCAGGAGGTCCAGGAGCATGTCCAGCCGCGCGGGCGTGAAGGGGTGCTCCGGTCCGAAGTCGTACCCGGCATACTCCGGGCGATGGATCAGTGTGGCCATGGCTTGGGCAGGGGCCAAAGGACCGTGAAGCCATCCGCCCGCATGGCTTCCGCCAGGGGGCGAATCTGGCTGGAGTTCAGGCGGAGCACCGTGCGGATGTCGCCTTCCGGACCGGGGCTCGTGAGGATGGAGTGGATGTTCACGTTGCGCTCCGCCAGGAAGGCCGTGAGGTGGGCCAGCTCACCGGGGCGATCTGTGAGAGAAACTTCCATGCGCGAGGAGGGCCTGGAAACGCCGGTGAGGTTGATGAGGGCGTCCAGCAGGTCCATCCCTGTGAGGATGCCCACCAGCTCCGAGCCGTCCACCACGGGCAGGCAGCCGATCTTGTGCTCACGCATGATGCGGGCGGCGTCCTCCACAGGATCCAGCGGATCCGCAGTGAGAACCGGGTGGCTCATGGACGTGGAGACCGGCTCCTCAATCCTGTGAGGGCTGGCGATGAGGGCGCTGGTGGCGAGGCGCAGGTCCCGGTCTGTGAGGACGCCCACCAGCCGCCCATGGTCGACCACGGGGAGGTGGCGAAAGCCCCGCGCCTGGAACAGCGCGAAGGCCTCGCCCAGAGTGAGGCTCGGTGCAATGGTCGTGACGGGACTGCGCATTATGTCTTTGACGAACATCGGTGGCTCCTGAATTCAGGACGTGCGGAAGCCGGCCTGGGAAAACACCAGGTGCAGCCCGGGCTGGAGGGGCAGGGCGCCGCCAAGCGCAGTGGCGGGGGCCAGGACCTGGGCCTCGAGGCTGTGCAGCCAGGGCAGCTCCTCCACCAGGTGGGTCAGGCGGCCCAGGGTTTCCGCCAGGCCGCAGGCGGGCTCCAGGTGCATCTTCTGAAGCACTTCGGTGATGTCCAGGTCTGTGAGGGGGGTGAGGCGCAGGATGGAGCCCACGCCGGGGCGGCGGAAGCGCCAGATGGGTCCAAAATCCGGGTCCGCAGACAGGCTCAAGGTCACATGGGCCCCCTTGGCTGCCGGGGGATCTGGGACCTGCGTGGCCAGGGGCACGCCGAAGCAGGCCAGCAGGGCCTTGGCCTGGGCCTCCTCGAAGGGGGGCATCGCGTCCTCCCGGTGGCCCTCCAGGTGCCGCTCCACCTGCTGCCGGGCCAGGCCTGCATCCAGCCCCTCATAGCCCAGGATGCGACCTGGGGGCTGCATGCGGAACTGGGCGTACTGGACCACCTTAGATAGGGCCAGGGCGGCGGATTCCGGGAAGCGGTAGGAGGGGAAGATGCGGTGGATACCGCCGCTTTCGCCTAGGGAGGTGGCACCCACGGGTACGGCGCCGCTGACGCCCATGAGGGAGAGCAGGGTGGGTTTGGCCACACCGGTACTGCGCTCGGCCCGAACGGCGGCGCGGCGGATGGCCCGGGCCACCATGCCTGGATCACAGCCGCCGATGCAGGCGAAGGTGGCGATGAGGGCATCGACCTCCGGGTGCATCAGGGCCTCCAGGCAGGCCTTTTCGTAGTGTTCCGCCGTGGCCATGGCATGGAGGTCCACGACGCCGGGACCGGAGATGTGGATGCCGCGGGACTCACAGGCATCGGCGCAGATGGTGGCCACGCCGCCGGAATTGCTAATGATGGCCACCCGGTTGCCCCGGGGCAGGGGCTGGTGGGAGAGCAGCAGGGCGATGTCGAAAAGGTCTTCCAGGGTGTCCGCGCGGATCACGCCGGCTTGGTGGAAGAGGGCCTCGACTTCGGCGTCGTTCCGCGGGCTCGCGCCGATGTGGGCCTGAGCCACGCGGCGGCCCGCATGGCTGCGGGCGCTCTTCACGCAGAGCACGGGCTTGCGGTGGGAGATGCGCCGGGCCAGGCGGGCGAAGCGCCGGGGATTGCCGAAGGTCTCCAGGTAGAGCAGGGCCACGTCGGTATCGGGATCCTCCTCCCAGTACTGGAGCAGGTCGTTGCCGGACACATCGGCCCGGTTGCCCGCGGACACGAACGTGGAGAAGCCCAGGCCGCGCTCGGCGGCGTACTGCAGGATCACCACGCCAAGCGCAGCGGAGTGGCTGAAGAAGCCCACCCGGCCCCGGGGTGGCATGGCTGTGGCAAGGCTGGCGTTGAGCTGCACGGAGGCATTGGTGTTCAGGAGGCCCAGGCAGTTGGGCCCCACCAGGCGCGCCCCGCGGCTGCGGACCAGGCGCATGAGCCGCTCCTGGCGGCGGGCTCCCTCGGGGCCGGACTCCGCGAAGCCCGCCGCCAGGGCCAGCAGGCCCCGGGCGCCACGGTCCAGGGCTTCCTTGGCCAGGGCCACCACCTTGGAGGCTGGCACCGCCAGGACCACGAGATCCGGGGCTTCGGGCAGGGAGGCCAGGGAGGAGTAGGCCTGCACGCCCTCGATGGCCCGCGCATGGGGGTTCACGGGGTAGACCACGCCCTTGAAGCGGCTCTGAAGGATGTGGCGGAAGATGGCGTTGCCCATGGAGCCTGGGTCCCGGGAGGCGCCGACCACGGCCACGATCTCGGGTCGCAAGAGGGGCACCAGGGAATTCGCGGCCGCCACGCGCTCACGGATCTCCGCCCGTTCCCGCTGGGCCTGGGGGGCGCTGAGGGGGAACTGCACATGGATGATGCCGCCCTCCATGGCTCGGCGCGTCTCGAATCCAGAGTCCCGGAACACGTTGGTCATCTTCTCGTTCTCGTAGAGCACATCAGCCTCGAACCCCACGTAGCCAGCCGCGGCGGCGAGGCCAGCCAGCTTCTCGAGGATGAGGCTGCTGACGCCCCGGCCCTGGTGCTTGTCCGCCACCAGAAAGCTCACCTCGGCATTGCTGCCCCCCTGGCCCACGTAGTTGCCCAGACCCAGGACCTCCTGGTCTGCGCCCTCGCCCTCCACCGCCAGCAGGCAGGCCCGCAACTGGGGATCCCCGGAGCAGAGTTCCTCCACGAACTTGCGGGAGATGCCCGAGACAGCCCCCATGAAGCGCATGGCAAGTGACTCCCGGGAGACCCCCTGCATGAAGGCCGCCACGCGCTCGACGTCCTCGGGCTTGGCCATCCGCAGCAGCACGCCCTGGCCATCCATGAGCAGGGCGAACTCCCGGTAGTCTGCGCCGTCAGGGATGATGCTGAACACTGCGGACCTCACATGGCTGGGTTTAGGGTCCACACTACCAGCCTTTGGGACCAGTCAATCCTGACCGGAGGGGTTTCTTGTCCCAGTTGTCATGTTTCGTGGTGGACGTCTGCCCCCCGCCATCCTAAATTGACCTTCTGACCCCACATCCAGGAGAGACCCATGACTGAGCGCGCGGCGTTCCTCAATGCCCGGAATGTCCTGTTCCAGAACCGAGAGAATCGAGCTGCAGCGCTGGAGGCATTCCAGTGGCCCAGTCTCGAGACCTTCAACTGGGCTTTGGACTATTTCGACGTTTACGCCACGGGCAACGTCAATCCCGCCCTCTGGATCGTGGAGGAAAATGGGACCGAGGCCAAGGTCAGCTTCCAGGACATGTCCCTGCGCAGCAACCAGGTGGCCAACTCCCTGCGCGCCCTGGGCGTGAAGCGGGGCGATGGTGTCCTCATCATGCTGGACAACGTGCAGCCCCTCTGGGAACTGGTGCTGGCCTGCATCAAGCTGGGCGCCGTGCTGGTGCCTTCCACCCTGCTCCTCTCGGTCTCTGACCTGGAGGACCGTATCGAGCGGGGCGGCATCCGCCACCTGGTGGTGGACGTGGCCCAGGTCGGGAAGTTCGAGACCATGGATCCCAGCCTCACCCGCATCGCCCTGGGCGGTGAGGCTCCGGGTTGGATGAGTGTGGATGCGCTCTACACAGGCTCCACCACCTACGTGCCGGATCAACCCACCAAGGCCACGGACCCCATGTTGCTCTACTTCACCTCGGGCACCACGGCCAAGCCCAAGCTGGTGCTGCACACCCACCAGTCCTACCCCGTGGGACACCTGAGCACCATGTACTGGGTGGGTCTGAGGGAAGGCGACGTCCACTACAACATCAGCTCCCCGGGTTGGGCCAAGCATGCCTGGAGCAGCTTCTTCGCCCCCTGGAACGCCGGTGCCTGCATCTTCGTCTACCGCGCCGCCCGCTTCAGCGCCTCGGCCACCCTCCAGGTCATCGTGGACAAAGGCGTCACCACCCTCTGCGCCCCGCCCACGGTCTGGCGCCTCTTCATCCAGGAGGACCTGAAGGCCTACCCCGTGAAGCTGCGCGGGCTGGTGGGGGCTGGCGAACCCCTGAATCCCGAGGTCATCAGCCAGGTGGAAAAGGCCTGGGGCCTCACCATCCGGGACGGCTACGGTCAGACGGAAACCACGGCCATCGTGGGCAACTCTCCGGGCGTGGCGGTGAAGGCCGGCTCCATGGGCCTGCCCCTGCCGGGCTACGACGTGGTGCTGCTGGACCTGGACGGCAAGGAGGCCCTGGAGGGCGAGATCGCACTGCGCCTGAAACCCCGGCCCCTGGGCCTCATGGTGGGCTACGCCGATGACCCCTCGAAGATGAAGAAGGCCGAGGCCGAGGGCTTCTACCGCACCGGCGATGTGGCCACTCGGGACGAGGATGGCTATCTCTTCTTCGTGGGTCGGGCTGACGACGTGTTCAAGAGCTCTGACTACCGCATCAGCCCCTTCGAGCTGGAGTCCTTCCTCATCGAGCACGAGTCCGTGGCTGAGGCCGCCGTGGTGCCCAGCCCGGATCCCCTCAAGCTGGCGGTGCCCAAGGCCTACATTATTCTGCGCGCGGGCTTCGAGCCCAACCGCGAAACGGCCCTGGCCCTGTTCCGCTTCATCCGCGAGCGGCTCTCCCCCTACAAGCGCATCCGCATCCTGGAGTTCGGCGAGCTGCCGAAGACCATCTCCGGGAAGATCCGCCGGGTGGAACTGCGCAAGCGGGCCGCTGAGCAGACCCATTCCCCCACAGAGTTCCGGGAAGAACAGTTCCCTGAACTGAAGTAGAGTCCCACCCCAGCCTCATTCTGCTGTTTCATATAGTTTAGCCGGAGGTCCCCAATGAAATTCCTCGACGACGACCGCGATATCCGCTTCAACCTCTTCGAGTGGCTGGACCTCGACGCCCTCCTGAAGCCCGGGCCCTACGAGGATGTGGACCGCGAGCAACTCGGCATGGTGCTGGACGAGGCCCTCAAGGTGGCCAAGGGCAGTGTGGCCGCATGCAACGAGGTGGGCGACCGCGTGGGCGCCCGCTATGTAAACGGCAAGGTGGAGCTGCCCGACGGCTTCGCTGGCGCCTACGACGATCTGGCCTCGGGTGGCTGGATCAGCGCCTGCATGAGCCCTGAGTTCGGCGGCATGGGCCTCCCGGAGTGCCTGGGCACGGGCATCAGCGAGTTCCTCATGGGCGCCAACACTGCCCTGGGCCTCAAGGTGCTGCTCACCCGCGGGTCGGCCCACCTCATTGAGACCTTTGGCAGCGAGGAGCTGAAGAAGGTCTACGTCGAGAAGATGTACAGCGGTGAGTGGACCGGGACCATGTGCCTCACGGAGGCCAGCGCGGGCAGCGACCTGGGGGCCCTCACCACCAAAGCCACCAAACAGGCGGATGGCTCCTACCTCATCACCGGCGAGAAGATCTTCATCACCAGCGGGGACCACGAGCTCACGCCCAACATCATCCATGCCGTGCTGGCCCGCACGCCGGATGCTCCCTCAGGCCCCAAGGGGCTGAGCCTCTTCGTCGTGCCCAAGATTCGCGTGAACGCCGATGGCAGCCTGGGCGCCCCCAATGACGTCACCTGCGCAGGCATCGAGCACAAGCTGGGCATCCACGGTTCGCCCACCTGCAGTCTGGTCTTCGGCATCAACAACGCCAGCCAGGGCTTCCTGCTGGGTTCCGAGGGCTCGGGGCTGGCCCAGATGTTCCAGATGATGAATGCCGCCCGCTACGAGGTGGGGGTCCAGGGGCTGGGCAATGCCTCCGCCGCCCACCAGGCCGCCATCGCCTACGCCAAGGAGCGCCTTCAGGGGCGCGCGGGCCGCAGCCCTGGCCAGTCGCCCATCGTCCAGCACCCGGACGTGAAGCGCATGCTGCTCATGCAATCGGCCTACGTCCAGGCCATGCGTGCCATGGTGTCCTACTGCGGCTGGTGCATGGACATGGCCCATGTCTCCGAAGGTGAGGAGAAGGACCGCTGGCAGGGCCTCGTGGAGTTGCTGACGCCCGTGTGCAAGTCCTGGTGCTCAGACTGGGGCTTCCGGGTTACCGAGTGGGCGCTCCAGACCTACGGTGGCTACGGCTACACCATGGAATACCCAGCGGAACAGTATCTGCGGGACTGCAAGATCGCCTCCATCTACGAGGGCACCAACGGCATCCAGGCCCTGGATCTGGTGGGTCGCAAGTTCCGCATGCAAGAAGGCAAGCCACTCAAGGCCCTCCTGAAGGCTGTGGGCGCCACAGTGGCCACCCTGGCGGCGGATCCTGTGCTGGGCAATTCCGCGCAGCAACTGGGCGAGGCCCTCAAGGCGCTCAGCACCGTGCTCACGGAGATCCCCACCCGACCCAACGGCGGCCAGCTCACCGTCCTCAATGCCGGTCCCGTGCTGGACATGCTGGGCCATGTGGTGTCAGGCCACTTGCTGCTCCAGCAGGCCACTCTGGCCCAGAAGCAGAGCCAGGCTCTTCTCCAGGGGCGGGGCGTGGATGGCACCGATAAGGCCGCGGTCCAGGGCCTGCTGGCCGAGAGCCGCGAAGCGGCCTTCTACCACAACAAGGTGCAGGCGGCGATCCACTTCGCCCACCGGGGCCTGCCCCTGGTGGCAGCTCAGGCCGTGGCGATCCTCTCGGGCGAAATCGCTCCCCTCGAGGCCGTTTTCTAGGAACCAGCGAAACTTTTCAGAACCTGCTGCTCAGGGCCGATAGAGTGGTGCAATCAGTCCACTTCGGAGCGCCATGACCCTGTTGAAACGTCTACCTCGGTGGGGGCTCCTGGTGGCAGGCCTGTTGGTCTGGCTCCTGGTGTCCATCCTGGTGGTGACTTTCTTCATGAGCCGCCGACAGACCGTGGGCCTGCAGCGCCATTCTCATGACTTGGCTCAGCAGGCCGAGGCGGTCAACGACCACTTCGAGCGCTCCATCGCCTCTCTCTACGGAGTGCCGGCCTCCCTGGCTGATGATGCCCAGGTGCGTCAGGCCCCTGACGTTTATGCCCGACTGCCGCACCCAGCGGAGCAGCCCCTGACCCATCGGCGCGCGGCCCTGGCCCTCCACCCGCCGTTGGCGGCCCTGGACCGGCACCTGGCTACCGTCACCAAGGACCTTGGCGTGGACATCATCTGGGTCCTGGCCGCCAACGGGGATTGCATCGCCAGCAGCAATGCCACGACCTCGGACTCCTTCGTCGGCATCAACTACCTGGACCGCGCTTACTGCAAGAGCGCCCTGGCGGGGCAGCGTGGCCGACAGTACGCCGTGGGCCGGACCACCAATATTCCCGGATTTTTCTTCTCGGCTCCCGTGATCAAGGACGGCAAGGTCAACGGCGTGGTGGTGGCCAAGATCGACGTCTCCCGCCTGGACCAGTGGTTCAAGCGCTTTGACTGCTTTGTGACGGACGAACTGGGCCTTGTGGTCATCTCCAGCGACCACAGCATCGAGGGCCTGGCCGTGGACAACTCGCCCCTCTTCAAACTCAGCGCCGCAGAGCTGAACAAGAGATACAAGCGCACCACCTTTGCCACGCTCCGCATCGAGGATGTGGAACCTCGCTTCCATCCCCACCACTCGCTCCTGCTACCCGGTGACAACTCGCCCATCATGCTGGCCAGCCGCACCCGAGCCGAGGACGGCTATACCATCCACACCTTTATCCGGGTCCCGGAACTGGATGAGTCCGGCAATCTGGTGCCGGGGCTCATCGCCCTGGTCTTCATCTCCGGGGCCGCGCTCATCCTGCTGGTGGCGGGCATTCAGCACCACCTGGTGCACTTGAAGCAGGCCATGGTGGTGGCGGAGGCCGCCAGCCGCTCCAAGAGCGAATTCCTGGCCACCATGAGCCATGAAATCCGCACTCCCATGAACGGCATCATCGGGCTGGCGCGGCTCATGATGGACACGCCCCTCACGGAGGAGCAGCTCTCCTACATGAGCTCGCTGAAGACCTCCGCGGACAACCTGCTGACCATCCTCAACGATGTGCTGGACTTCTCCAAGGTCGAGGCTGGGAAAATCGATATCGAAGCCATCCCCTTCTCCCTGCGGACTCGCATCCAGGGCGCGCTCTACCCCTTCCAGCTGGGGGCCGAGGAGAGCGGAATCGATCTGCGCCTGGACATCGCTGAGGCGGTCCCAGAGTATCTGGTGGGCGATCCAATCCGCCTCTGCCAGGTGCTGAACAACCTCCTGGGCAATGCCATCAAGTTCACCCACGAGGGGGGCGTCGTGCTCCGCTGCACCGTGGCCGAGGCGCATGAGCATCGGGTCTCCCTGACCTTTGCCGTGGTGGACACCGGCATCGGGATTCCCGAACAGGAACTCAGCCGGATCTTCGACAAATTCACCCAGGCGGACTCCTCCACCACCCGTGTCTTCGGTGGCACGGGGCTGGGTTTGGCCATCTCACGGCGCCTTGCGGAGCTCATGGGGGGGCACCTCGAGGTCAAGAGCAAACCCGGCGAGGGCAGCACCTTCTCCTTCACCCTGCCCTTTGACCTGCCACGACCCGAGGAGGTGGCGCCCAAGGCAGCTGCGGCCCCGGTCCAGGCCGCCCGTTCTTTGAAGATCCTCCTGGTGGACGATCTGGCCATTAACCAACTGGTGGCGCAAAAAACCATCGCCCGGACGGGTGAGCACTTCATCGAGTGCGCCGGAAACGGGGTGGAAGCCATCGAGAAGTGGCGGCAGCAGGGCTATGACCTCATCTTCATGGACGTCCAGATGCCCGTCATGGACGGCCTGGAGGCCACCCGCCGCATCCGCACCGAGGAGGGCCCGTCGCCCCGGCACCGCGTCCATATCTGCGCCATGACTGCCAACGCCATGAAGGATGACCGGGCCATTTGCGTTGGGGCCGGCATGGACTCTTACATCTCCAAGCCCCTGAGCCCTGAGGATGTGCACGAGCTGCTGCACCGCCTGAGCCGGTTGGAAGGGCCGCCTGGGGCCTGAGGCCGAATTCCAGGCACAATGGGGGCATGCCATCCTCCGTGAAGAACCAGTCCTTCCTGCGCCGCCTGGGTTTCAGCCTGGCGGGGATTGGCGCGGGCCTGCGGCTGGAGCGCAGCTTCCAGTCCCAGGCGCTCATGGCCGTCGGCGTGCTGGCCTTCCTCCTGGTGGTGCGGCCCGCGGCCATCTGGTGGGCCCTGCTGCTCATGAACTGCGCCATGGTGCTGGGGGCCGAGCTGTTCAACACAGCCCTGGAGCACACCCTCGATTACCTGCACCCGGAACGGCACCCGGCGATCAAGATTGCCAAGGACTGCGCCGCTGGGGCTGTGCTGATCTTCAGCCTGGGCGCCCTGGGCACTTTCGTGGCCCTGCTGCTGAGTCTCGGGCCCTTCTGGCGGCGCTGGATCTAGGCGCCGAGGTTGCACCCATCGACTGATTAACCGCAGAGGACGCAGAGGGCGCAGAGGGAGATATGGCTGCATGTTCAGCGCCCTGCTGGACGTCTTGTCTCTGCGCTCTCAGCGGTTGGCGTTGTTTCTCGGTGCGACAATCAGAAGCTCACCCTTACCACGGCGCCCTTGTATTCGCTGCTGAGCAGGGGCTGGAAGGCCACTTTGACGTGGCTGGTCGCGTCGCGCTGGGTCTGGTTGTAGCGGGTCACAGTGCGGCCCACGTAGGTGCCGATGATGGCCCCGCCGAGCACGTCGGACAGGAAGTGCTGGCGCTGCTCCATGCGGGCCACACCCACCAGGGAGGCCAGGCCGTAGCTGAGGCCTGTGACCCAGGTCTGGTCTGCGTGCTCGCTGATGACCGAGGCCAGCACGAAGGCCTGCGTGGTGTGGCCCGAGGGGAAGGACTGCCCGCCGCCCAGGGGCTGGAAGTGGCCGGCGCCCTGGTCCTTGGAGGGCCGGTCGCGGCCCACCAGGTTCTTGAGGGGGATGGTCAGGGTGAGCTGGGCGATGGCCATGGAGATGCCCAGGTCGATGCCCACGGAGCGCACTTCGCGGTTATCCAAGGCCGCGCCGCCCAGGTAGGCGCCACCCGCGATGAGGATGCTGCCGGTGCCCCCCAGGAACTCCACGTTCTTGGCGGCGTTGGTCCAGGAGGGCTTGGCGCTGCGCTGGAAGGCCTTGTCGATGGGCGAATCCAGGGCCACGCCCGCCACGACCAACCCAGCCGCCCCCAGCCAGAGGTGGTTCCAGTCGGAGGAGGTCCAGGCCGAAGGACTCTGGAAGACCTGCTTGGTATCCGTCCAGAGCAGGGCCGGCAGCCGGGGGAAGGCCTCGGCATCCGGGGCCACCACCACGACGGGGGCCTGGTTTGGCGTCGATTCCACCAGGGGTGCCTCGGCCCGGGCCAGGGTGGCCAGACCCAGCAGCAGGGCGCAGGACTTCAGGGCGGCGGCGGAGAGGGCAGGGCGCATGGGGCTCGCTTTCAGGGGGCGGATCATCCACCTAGGGTAGCAAGATCCCGGATCAGGCCTCGGCCTGGCCCTGGGGCCGGGTCGGGGCGCCCTCGTAGACCGTGTCGGGCAGGAGCCGTTCCCGCTTCATGATCACGCTGTGGGCCAACACGCAGCTGCGGGCGCCGATGACCGCACCGTAGAGGGGCACGGTGCCGTGGCCCAGGGTGGCGCCCGCCTCGATGTGGACACGGTCGATCTTCAGGACTCGGTCTTCGAAGGTGTGGGCCTGGAACATGGCCTGCACCGTGGCCCCATCCCCGATGTGGATCATGTCCGGATCCACCACCTGGGCGAAGCCCGGTCCCAGCACGGCGCCGTGGCCGATGTGGAGGCCCATGGCCTGCAGGTACCAGGTGAGCCATTGCGTGCCTTCCAACTGGGCGAGGAGGCCCCGGGCGTACATGCCCCAGGCTACGTAGAGGAAGTCCCAGCGGCTGCACCAGCAGGACCAGAGAGGATGGGTGCCGGGCCGCACCCGGCCCAGGAGGCCCCACTTCAGCAGCAGGATGGCCAAGGGGAAGACCAGGTTGCTGGCCAAGGTCAGCAGGGGCAGAGCCAGGCCGTAGAAGACCCACGGCCCCAGCGTCCCGCATCGGCTGATGGCTTCCACCCAGGCGAAGAAGACCAGCAGGGGGAAGACCGGCAGGGTGAAGCGTAGGGCCTCCCAGAAGAGGCGGTTCAGATAGCGTATGGCTGAAGGGGTGTGGGTCAGGCTGCGGTCGCAGGCCACCACCTCTCGGCGGGGCAGCTCGAAGGGCGGGTGGCCGAACCAGGAGGTGCCGCTCTGGATGAGGGTCTCATCCGCCACGGTACAGACGCCCAGGAGGATGTCATCCGGCAGGCTCTGGCCGGCGGGGATCACCGCGTGGTTCCCCAGGAAGGTATTGCGCCCCAATCGTGTGGCTCCCAGCGTCACAGTGCCTCGCTGCACCCGCGGTCCGCCCAGGTAGATGCCATCGGCGAAGAAGGTCTCGGCGCCGATGTCCACCAGCTCCGGCACCACGTCGATGATGGTGCTGATCTCGCAGCCGGGTCCCACGCGCATGCCCGCCAGGCGCAGCCAGAGGGGCCAGAAGAGGGTGCCGCTGAGCCACTCCCCGGCGGCGTCCACTTGGCCCGTCTTCAGCCAGACCCGCAGGTAGGCGTTGCTCCAGCGACCCAGGACACCGGGGCGCGCGGGCCCCAGGGCCCGCAGGGCCAGGGCCTGCAGGGCCAAGGTGAGGGGGATGCCGAGCACCAGGGCCAGGCAGGTCTCGGCCAGGGCGAGGCCTGAGTATGCCTGCTCCCAATTCCGCTGCCAGCCCTGGGCCAGGGCCAGGCCCAGGAAGAGCAGGTCCGCGGGCAGGGCCAGCAGGGTACCCAGGGCCAGGCGGGCCAGGATCAGGCGCCATCCAAAGCTGAAGGGGCTCAGCTGCCCTTCCTGGGGCAGGGGCGGGGCCTCCAGGGCCGGGCCCTGCGCTGCGGCGGGGATGCCATGCCAGCACTGGCCCGGGGGAATCTCGGCGCCGCGATGGAGGGAGGAGAGGGCCGTGAGTTGGGCCCCCTCGCCCACCACCGTGTCGCCATCCAGGCCCGCCCGGACTTCCAGCAGGGCCCCGGCACCGATGCGGATGGGCGCCACGACCACCTGGCCCACCTCCAGGTCCACCAGATGCAGCGAGACGTCCTGACCCAGGCTGGCCTCATCGCCGATGTCCAGCAGGTCCCAGCCCCCCTGCAACAGGTTCACGCCCCGGTGGAGGTGGACCCGCTGGCCGATGCGCGCGCCCAAGGCCCGCAGCACCTGGGCTTGGGCCTCGGTGCCCGCCAGCAGCGTCCAGGGCACCAGCCGCACGGCCCGCTGTACCAGCCAGTTGCGGATGAAGAAGCTGCCCCAGACTGGCGCCCGCAGGGGCTCGTAGCGACCGATGAGCAGGCGCTTGGCCGACACGGCAAAGGCCACGGCTCCCAGGGTGTAGAGGCTCAGGGCCAGAGCCGAAAGCAGGGGCGCCAGCAGGACCAGGGGCACGAGGCCCAGGTGGTGCAGCAGGAACGGCAGCCCCTCGAAGGTGGTCAGGTAGACCAAGGGCGCGCCGAGGCCCAGGGCCCCCAGCAGGGTCAGAGTCTGGACCAGGGTGGAGGAGCGGGGTGGCTTGCCGGGGGTGTCGGGACGCGGGGCCATGTGCGGGTGGGCGGCGAGCGGCTGCACCCGCAGGGCCAGCAGGGCCACGGTGGGGGCTTCATAGATCTCACGTACCGTGAGGCCCGCAGTCTCCGGAGCCTCTCGTAGGAGGGAGATCGCCATGGCGGCCCCCAGGCTGTCCCCGCCAAGGTCATTGAAGAAGTCTGCGTGGATGGGCGCCAGCCCCTGCAGGCGCAGCACCGCCTGGAAGGCGCTGGCAATGGCCGTCTCCATGGGATTGCGGGGGGGATCGCCGGGCCCCAGTGGATCCTGTTCGGCGCTGAGGAGGGGCAGATGGCGGCGGTCCAGCTTGCCACCCACGGTGGTGGGCAGGCTGTCCAGATGGCCTACGTGAGTGGGCACCATGTATGAAGGCAGGCTGCGACGGACCCAGGCCTTGAGCGCCTCGGCGTCCGGCACATCAGCTGTCGCCTCTGCCATCACGAAGGCCACCAGGGCCTGGCGGCTGCCTTCGCCCTGGACGGTGCAGGCGGCTGCGCGGATGCCGGGGTGTTCCACCAGGCGGGTCTCGATGGCCTCCAGTTCGATGCGGTAGCCTCGCAACTTCACCTGGGCGTCGATGCGGCCGTGGTAATGGTGGGCCCCGTCCGGGGCCCGGTGGACCAGGTCTCCGGTGCGGTAGAGGCGGCCAAAGGCTGGATGCAGAGGAAATTTCTGGGCCGTGACCTCAGGCTGGTGCCGGTAGCCGCGGGCCAGGCCGGGCCCGCCCATGCACAGCTCGCCGGGCTGGCCGTGCGGTACTTCGTTCAGGTCTGCGTCCAGAACCCAGGCCTGCATCCCGGGGATGGCCGCGCCGATGGTGATGGGATGGCCGGGCCGGACCTCGGCCCGCAGGCAGGTGACGGAACATTCCGTGGGACCGTAGCCGTTCACCATCCGGCGACCCCGGGCCCAGCGATCGGCCAGATCCTGGGGCAGGGCCTCGCCGCCCACGTAGAGCAGCTTCAGGTCCGGCAACTCCAGATCCGGTCGCTCACAGCCCGTGGCCCGCAGCAGAGTTGGGGGCGGGCAGAAGACGGTCAGCCGCTCGGAGCGCAACCACGGGATGAGGTCCGGGCCCAGACGCGCGGTGGCGTCGTCCAGGACCACCACTGTGGCCCCAGCGGCCAGGGCCAGCCAGGCCTCTTCCACGGAGGAGTCATAGGCGGCGGAAGAGCCCTGGCCCACGCGGTCACCGGGACCCAGGCCGAACTCCGGAAGGTCCCCGGCCACGAGGCCAACGATTCCCGCGTGCTGGATCATCACGCCCTTGGGGCGGCCGGTGGTGCCCGAGGTGTAGATCAGGTAGGCGAGGCTGTCGCCGCTCAGCCAGGGGGCTGGGGGCAGCGGCTCCAGGTCTGTGGTCTGTGCCAAGAGGGCCCTGACCTCCAGCACCGGACTTCCGGGGTAAAGCCGAGTCAGTCGGGTTGCACCGTCGGTGTCAGTGAGGATGGCCACGGGCTCGGCATCCGAGAGGATGGCCAGGACCTGCTCGTCGGGGAAGCTGGTCTCGATGCAGGTGTAGGCCCCGCCCGCCTGGAGCACCGCCAGCTGGGCGGCATAGAGGTGCTCCGTGTCCCGTCCCAAGTGGATGGCCACGATGGCGTCCGGGCCCATACGGGGGCGCAGAATACTGGCCATACCGTGGGCCATGGCCTCCAGTTCGGCGTAGGTGGTTGTGCGGCGCAGGGGACGGTCCGGCCCAGGGGGAACATCCACAGCCACGGCCTCAGGCCAGCGGCGGGCGGCGGCTTCGAAGCAGGTGTGGAGGGGCTGCGGGCTGGAGTCCTGGGGCACGGGGGGCTTTCGTGAATGGCCCCGGCTCTGCCTGAGGCTCAACCAGGAATATAGCGGGCCTTGAAGAGTCCGGTCAGGCTGAGCTCCTGCAGCAGCTCGAAGAGGCGCTGATCCCGAATGTCCATGGAGACCTGGATCTTGTCCCGGTTCACCAGCTTCACCAGGAAGCCGATCACCGCCGAGGGCATGGAGAAGGAGTCCTCGATGCGGAAATGAAGGGTGCGGGCGCCGCTGGCCAGCAGGCTGGTGGCGGCTTCGCGGATCTCCATGTAGTCATCAACAGTCTTGATGTTCCCCTGAATAGTGAGCTCGTGTTCCCCGGTGCCGGTCAGCTGCATGGCGATTCCTTTGGCAAGAACTTGATGAAAGACACTTCGTTGCCCTGTTCATTGAAATAGAGGGTGTCCGAATACTTTTCCATGAGGCGGAGACCGCGGCCGTTCAGGCTGGCAAACTCTGATCCGCCTGGATTGGGCTTGCGGGGCCTAAAGCCCTGGCCCGGATCCCGCACCCGGGCCCGCAGCCAGGGATGGCCCTCGGACTCACCCTGGCACAGGTGGATGGCGATCGTGGAGTCCAGGGCGCTCTCCCTCTGGGCCAGCCACTCCATGTAGTCGCTACCCTCCAGGAGCCGCCGCTTCTCCTGCTCGTTGATGGCGAGCGAGCCGTGTTCGTAGGCGTTCAGGGTGGCTTCGCGGAGGGCCATGATGAAGCCGCTACGCAGAGCATCGTCTGGAGTTCCCCAGATGTCGAGGAGCGCCTCCAGGTCCTCACAGGCGGCTTCCACTGCCCGCAGGCGGCTGGGGATGGAGCGGCTATCCTCGCGCAGCGCAGGCAGGTCCACCCGGGAAAGGAAGAGCAGGGTGAGGTCGTCCTCCGGCGTTTCCACCACGGCCCGGAACTTCTTCCAGAGCTGGTCCGCACAGGGACTCGCGGCGAAGTCGCTGTCCAGGTGATCCCGGTACATGGAGTCGTCCTGGAGGAAGGCTTCGTTGAGGCCATCGGAGTAGAGGAGCAGTTGACGGATGCCGTCCAAGGGATAGCAGTCGCAGCGAAGGGCTTCCTGATAGGTGGAGAGCGGCGGGTTGTTGCAGGACAGGGAGGCCACCAGGCCCTGGCCGTCCTTGAGCAGGATAGGTGGCATGCCGAAGGTGGCGGCTTCCAGCACCGGGCTCTGCGCGTCCAGGTGGAAGAGCGAGAAGGAGAAGATCTCGTCGTCGAGCAGGCGCTTCTGGATCAGGCGGGTGTACTGCTCCAGGAACGTGCTGAAGTGCAGGATGTGGCCCGGGGGTAGGGCGTCCACCTTCAGGTTGAAGAGGTAGACCGCCAGCATGGACGTGAGGGAAGAAGCAAGGCCCTTGCCCATGGCATCCCCGAGGTAGATCAGGAGGCCGCCGTCAGGGAGGCGGCGCAGGGAGTAGCTGTCCCCGCACATGATGTCGTGGGGCATGTAGAGGGCCTGGGCCACCCATTGAGAGCCCTGCGGACCCTGCCAGTCCCGCAGGTAGAGATCGTTCTCCAGGATGTTCAGTTCCTTTCGGAAGGCCTGCTCCTGTTGGGACTCGTGATACTTCTCCTTGAAGTGCAGGAGGGCCAGTTCCTGCTCAACAGTTTTTCGCTGCAGGTGGGCGTGCTCGATGAGGCCTGTCACCAGGGCGATGGAGCGGGCCAGGTTCTTGGCCGTCACGGGCTTGTGCAGGAAGGACGAAATGCCCAGGTCGATGGCTTTTACCAGCAGATCCGTGTCCATGGAGGCGGTGACGAGAATTACAGGCACCTGGATGTTCCGGCTTCGGAACTCCTCCACCATGCTGATTCCGTTCATCACGGGCATCAGGTAGTCGGTGACCACCAGGTCGGGCCTTTCCTTTAGGAAGAGCTCCAGTCCCGCCACGCCATCCTCGGCCACCAGGATCTCGGCGAAATCCCCGGCCAGACGGGCCTGGAGCAGGCGGCAGCTGATGGGATCGTCCTCCACCAGCAACAGCCGCAGCTGGCGAGAGAAGGGCTCAGGGGGGAGTTGCTGGGAGGCCATGGGCTAGTCCACTTTGAAGTGGTTCAGGGTTTCACTGAGGTCGTCAGCCTTCAGGGCCAGATTGGCGGAGACGCTGTCCACGCCTTCTGCGGAATCCTTGTTCTTGTGGGAGAGCTCCACCAGTTCATTCATGATGTCCATGAGTTCCTTGGTGCGGGTGGCGATGTACGTGGTCTTCTTCACCAGGTCTGAGGAGGTGTCCAGGGAGGCCCGCAGGCGCGTGCCGGTGGCATCGGCGTCTTGCAGGAGATCGCGGGTCTGGCCCGACACGACGAGCATCTGCTCCGAAGCCCGAGCGGTCTCGGCATAGACGGCCTCGACCCCGGAGACCACGGCGTTCACATTGATTTCGATGGCATCCAGGGAGTTCTGGGTGCGGGTGGCCAACTGGCGGATCTCATCCGCCACCACAGCGAAGCCCTTGCCCGATTCGCCGGCATGGGCGGCCTCGATGGAGGCGTTGAGGGCCAGGAGGTTGGTCTGATTGGCGATATCGGCCAGCATGCCCAGCACCTCGCTGATGCCCATGGCGTCCCGGCTCAGGGCTTCCATGCGCGTGGCCATACCGGCCTGCATCTCACCTTCGTGGATGACGATGGTGCCCACCTGGTTCAGGGTGGCCACAAAGCCCTTGAGCAGGGCCTCCGTGGATTCCAAGGCCTCAGCCGTGCTGATGGACATCTCCTCGGTGACATCCAGGTTGCCGGCCACGTCCTTCATGAGGCCGCTGCTTTTTTCCGCCAGGCTGTACTGGCTGGAGACATTCCCGGCCAGGTCCCGGGAGATGCCCGCCAGCTCCCGGCTGGACTGGGCCGTCTCGTTGGCTGTGTGGACCGAATGGGACACGGTGACGTGGGCCTTCTCGATGAACAGGTTGATGTAGCCCGCCGCCCGGGCCAGTTCGTCGCTGCCCGCCAGGTCGATGCGTTGAGTGAGATCCCCCTCGCCCTCAGCCAAATCGTGGACGCGGCCCATGATCTTGCTGAGGGAGGAATCGATGCTGAATCCGATGATGGCGCCCACGCCGGCGCCGCAGAGAATGAGGAAGGCCGTGAGGTAGGTGTTGAAGGAGGTGGCCTCCTGGAGGATCTTGCGGCTGCCGTCGCCGGTGGAGTCTTTGGATTCGCGGAAGCGGTTCAGGGCCGCCTGGATGGCGGCGAAGCGTGGGTTCAGAAGCGCGGCATCGGTTTGCTGGAGGGCCTGGGCCAGGTAGGCCTCCACCTCAGCCTTCAGTTCTGGGGAGCCGCCGCCCTCGCTGTGGTCCAGGGCTTCCAAGTTGATTTTGATGTCTTTTCCGTTCCGCTCCAAACTGGCCACCCGGGAGCCGCCCTGGGGCAGAGCCTGCAGGTCGGCGTGGAGGGCGGAGATTGCGGCCCCGATTTCCAGAGCCGAGTTCAACCGGGCTTCCCGGCCGTACACCCCATCCATCTCCTTCAGGTAGTGGGCCGAGAAGAGACCCAGGCAGACCAGGGCCAGGGCGGAGCCCGCGATGATGACCAGGAGTCGGATGCGGATGGAGATGTGTTTCAGCAGATTCATGGGGCCTCAACAAGAACGCGACAAGGGTGGTGGGCAGGCGGCCGTGCGGCATCTCCCCAGGGGCTCCCTCAACCCCTGGATCGGTCGGAGGTGCGATTTAGATGAAATCCTGTAGACCTTGAATCGGTGTTGCTTCCCTGCCAAGTGGTATGCTCACTAACAGAAATGTCCACTCAAGCCGACTCCCAACCGATCCAGATGCGCCTTGCGGAGGCTTACCGGGAACTTCCGGAAGCCATGCGACGCATTGCGGACGCCTTGATGTCCGATCCGCTGCTGGGCGCCCTCTGGGGCATCGAGTCCATGGCGGAGCGGGCCGAAGTCAGCGTGGGCACCGTGGTGCGCTTCGCGAAGCGCCTGGGCTACAAGGGCTTCAGCGAGTTCCGCGACGCCCTGCGTGAGGCCTGCCATGCCCGCTCCGGTGATGCGGATCTGGAACTGATGGAATCGCCTTCGGACGTCTACGGCACGCTGGCCGAGGTGGCGCGCCGGGACGGCGAGAATCTCAATCGGCTGATCCAGATGGTGGACCTGCCCACCCTGGAGGCTGCCTCCAAGCTGCTCATGGCGGCCCGTCACCGGGTGATTCTGGGCCGGGGCGTCTCCCATGTCATGAGCATGATCCTTGGGTTCTACCTCACGCAGGCGGGGCTGCCTTGCATCGCGGCAAACCCCTCTGACTTCTCCAACCAGGTGGCCAACCTGGACTCCGGCGACCTGCTGGTGGCCCTCAGCTTCGCGCCTTACAGCCGGGAGACTGTGGACTCCGCCATCTTCGCCAAGGAGAGCGGCATCCCCGTGCTGGCCTTCTCAGACCGGGCTGACTCGCCCCTGAAAGCCTGCGCGGACATCCTCATCCCGGTGCCCAGCGAGGACCTGCTCTTCAGCTGCAGCATCACCACGTTTGCCGCTCTGGCCCACGCCTTCGCCATCGTCATTGCCGCCCAGGACCATTCGGGCACGCTCAAGCGCCTCAAGGCCGCGGACAAGGTGGCCCAGCCCCTCTTCGTGAACCACTGGCTGCCCATGCAGCCCGGGGCCTTCAGCCTGGGGCGCATCAGCAAACCCTGAGTTTCGGCAGGCCCAGGCAACGGGTCACGCCCCCTGGAGTTCCCATGCCCGCGCCCACCCCCGACCAGGTCCTCCGGCATCTGCGCCGTGCCAACGCCGTGGCCCAGCGGGCTGTGGGCTTCGGCCACCACCCCTTCGGCGCCATCCTCGTGGGCCCCGATCATGAGACGGTGCTGCTGGAGCAGGGCAACGTGAACACTGTGAACCATGCGGAGGCCGTGCTGTGCCGCAACGCCGACACGAACTTCCCGCCAGCCTACTTGGCGGACTGCACCCTCTACACCACGGTGGAGCCCTGCGCCATGTGTGCCGGCACCCAGTACTGGGCCAACATCGGGCGCCTGGTCTATGGCCTGGAGGAGCGCCAACTCCTGGCATTCACCGGTGGCCACACGGAAAACCCCACCCTGGACCTGCCCTGCCGGGAGCTCTTTGCCCGGGGCCAGAAACAGATCGAGGTCATCGGCCCCGTGCCCGAAGTGGAAGCCGAGATCGCGGCCCTGCATCGGGAATTCTGGAAGCGCTGA
This sequence comes from uncultured Holophagaceae bacterium, assembly GCA_903913215.1. Taxonomy (GTDB): domain Bacteria; phylum Acidobacteriota; class Holophagae; order Holophagales; family Holophagaceae; genus Geothrix. The sequence continues at coordinate 9,763 of CAIWKE010000016.1, read as the reverse complement.
GTCCGTCAAGACTTGGTGTCTTCGTGCCTTGGTGGTGATCCGTTTTTCACTTAGAACTGCAGCTGCTCGTAGGTGGGGAAGCCCACCTCGACCCAGGACTCGGTGCCGTAGCGGATGATGTTGCCGAAGATGAAGATCAGGGGGGCTGAGGTCTCGCTGCCCGGAAAGACGCCGATGATCCAGGGGTGTTCCGGGTTCAGCTCGAAACCCTCGGTGGCCTTGGTCCGCTCCGTGAGTCCGTTCATGTAGGCCTTGGCGTAGTCCATAGCACCCTCCTTGGAGGTGATCTGCATGCCCTCAGCGGTGTAGGTGCGCCCGGTGTTGCTGCGCAGAAACATGGCCGGCTCCGGCAGCAGGCGCACGTGGGAAGTGGGGTACGCCTTGCGGAGGGCGGTGATGAGGGTGTCAGTGGCGAATGGCATATGGCCTCGGGGGTGCTATGGGCTGTGGACTATGGGCTGTGGCCAGCCCAGGAGCGGCTTGGCCGCGAGTGGGCGTGGGGGGGTGTGCGCGTAGCGCGGAACCCCCGGATGGTTAAAATCGCATCTCACGGTTGTAGGGCTTCCCGAGGTCCGTGGGGCCCAGCTGGCGGGCCTTGCGGGCCAGGGCCAGGACCACGATGACCAGCACATAGGGCAGCATCACCGCGAACTCGTAGGGGAACTTGATGCCCCAGACCTGCATGGAGAGCTGGAAGGACTGGGCGATGCTGAAGAGCAGGGCGCCGCCCATGATGCCCAGGGGGCTCCAGCGGCCGAAGTAGACCAGGGCCACAGCGATGAAGCCCCGCCCCGCGACCAGATCGTCAGAGAACATCTTGGCCTGGCAGAGGGCCAGGTACGAGCCTGCCATACCCGCCATGGCGCCGCCCAGCATGAGGGCCTGGTAGCGCGTCAGGTCTACGTTGATGCCCATGGTGTCGGCAGCCCTGGGGTGCGTGCCAACGGCCCGCACCTTGAGACCCCAGGGGGTTTTGTAGAGTAGGAACCAGCTGATGGGCACCATGAGGAAGGCGAGGTAGGCCAGGGGCGTGTGGCTGAAGAGCACGCCGCCCAGGAAGGGAAGGCGGGAGAGGCCGGGGATGGCGTAGACATGGATGCCCTCCACACCCGTGACGCCGCCCACGAAGTGCCGGAACAGGGTGCCCGAAAGGCCCCAGCCCAGCATCTGGAGGCCGATGCCCGCGATGCCCTGGGAGGCCCGGAAGGTGACGGTCACCAGGGCGAAGAGCAGGCCCAGGAGGGCCCCGCCGGTCATGGCCGCCAGCACACCCAGGACATTGCCATAGGGGAGCAGGGCCCCGGCCTTGATGCTGTAGGGGACCATGAAACCCAGGAAGGCGCCCACGCACATGATGCCGTCGCAGCCCAGGTTGAAGATGCCCGCCCGCTGGTTGAAGTTCTCGCCCAGGGCCGCCAGGAGGATGGCCACGGAAAAGGGCACGGCCAGACACAACACGTTGTAGATCATCTCGACGGGATGCATCACTGGCCCCCTTTCTTGGTGCGGAGGGCAGTGGGCAGGAGGTTCTGGAACCAGCGCAGCAGGCGCTCCTGGGCGTAGGGGTTTCGCAGGAAGCTTTGCGCCGAGACGATGGAGAGGATGATGACGCCCTGCAGCACTAGCACCATGTTGGCGGGGACACCCGCAGAGCGCTGGGTCATGTCGGCGCCGATGAGCAGGACGCCGAAGAAGGCTGCGGAGGGGATGATGCCCGCCGGGTGAAGCATGCCGAAGAGGGCCACCACGATGCCCGCAAAACCATAGCCCGAGGAGATGCCCTCGATGGCCCGGTGGTGCACGCCCGTGACTTCCACCGCGCCAGCCAGGCCCGCGAAGCCGCCTGCAAAGAGCATGGCCACGATGAGGTAGCGTTCCACGGGGATGCCCGCGTAGCGTGCGGCCTTGGCGCCCGCACCCGCAGCGCGCATGCGGTAGCCCAGGGTGGTCTTCCAGAGCAGGATCCAGACCAGCAGGGCCATCACGAGAGCCAGGATGAGGCCCGTGTGGAGGCGGGTGCCCGGCACGATGTAGTCAAGGATGACGTGATCGGGCAGGCGCATGGACTGGGGGGTGCCTGAGCCCATCTCCCGCTCGGCCGGGTCCAGCATGGGCCCACGCAGGAGGAAGGTGTAGATCTGCCCCGCGATGTAGTTGAGCATCACCGTGCTGAGGATTTCGTTCACCTGCAGCCGGGCCCGCAGCCAGCCGGCAATGCCGCCCCAGATGGCTCCGGCCAGGGCTCCTGCCATGAGGGCCATGGGCAGCAGGTAGAGCTTCGGCAGGCCCGGCAGAGCCAGGGCCACGGCCGTGGAGGCCAGGACGCCCATCTGGATCTGGCCCTCGGCGCCGATGTTGATGATGCCGCTGCGGAACGAGATGGCGATGCCCAGACCCACCAGGAGCAGGGGCACGGCCCGGACCAGCACCTCGGTCATGCCGAAGAGGTCCGAGAGGGGACCCAGGAGGATGGTCTTGTAGGTCTCCAGGGGGCTGGCGCCGATGGAGAGCAGCACCAGGGCCACCACCAGGGCCGCGATGAGGCTGACCGCCAGGATGACGACGGTGCCGTAGATGACCTTCTGCTTATTCATGGGTCCCTCCCGGGGCGGCGGCGGGGGACGGTGGTGGCTGTTCCGAGTCCTCCAACCCGGCCATGAGGATGCCCAGCCTTTCGCGGGTGGCCTCCACGGCGGAGAGGATCTTCAGGATGCGGCCCTTGTAGATCACAGCGATGCGGTCCGAGAGGTTCATGACCTCTTCGAGTTCCTCGGAGATGAGGATGATGCCCACGCCCTGGCGGCGCCGTTCCAGCAGCTGGGAGTGGATGAACTCCTGGGCGCCCATGTCGATGCCCCGGGTGGGGTACACGGCGACAAGGGCCTTGGGACTGCGGGATATCTCCCGGGCCAGGATGACCTTCTGGATGTTGCCGCCGGACAGGGATCCCGTGGCGGTGCTGGTAGAGGGGCAGCGCACGTCGAACTGCACCTTCAGTTCCGCGGCATTGGCGTCGATGGCCTTGTGCCGGAGGAAGGACATGCGGCTGAACTGATCGGTGCCGAAGTCCTTGAGGATGAGGTTGTCCTTCACGGAGAAGGAGGGCACGATGCCTTCCGTCTGGCGGTCCTCGGGCACATAGCCCATGCCGGACTCGATGATCTCGCGGGGGGTCTTGTTCGCCAGGTCGCGGTTCTGGAACAGCATCTGGCCGGACTCCACAGGGCGCAGACCCGCCAGGGCATCCGCGAATTCCCGCTGGCCATTGCCCGAGACGCCAGCCATGCCGAGGATCTCACCGGCCCGCAGCTCCAGGTTCAGGTGGTCCAGCACCAGGTTGCCCCGGTCGCCACGCACGCAGAGGTCCTTGATGTTGAGCAGGGTTTCACCCTGCAGGCCGCTGCCCTCGTTGTGGGGCAGCGAGACCTCATGGCCCGTCATGAGGGCCGCCAGCTCGGCCGGCTCGTGATTGACGGTATGGCCGTTGAACACCACGGCGCCATGGCGCAGGATGGACACCCGGTCCGAGAGCGTCTTCACCTCGTTCAGTTTGTGGCTGATGAAGATGATGGCCAGCTCCGAGGCCATGCGCTGGAGCCGCACGATGAGATCGTCGGTCTCCTGGGGCGTGAGGGCTGAGGTGGGCTCGTCCAGGATGAGGAGGCGGGCGCCCAGGCACAGCGTCTTCACCAGTTCCACCCGCTGCTGCTCGCCCACGGAGAGCTGCCAGATGTAGGCGTCGGGATTCACGGGCAGTTCATAGCGCTCGGAAATCTCCCGGATGCGCTTCGCGGCCCCCTTGATGTCCAGGCGCAGGAAGCGGTGCAGCTCCTTGAGTCCCAGGGCCAGGTTCTCGGCCACGGTCATGTTGGGCACGAGCATGAAGTGCTGGTGCACCATGCCGATGCCGCGGGCGTAGGCATCGCCAGGGGCCTTGAAGTGGACCGGCTCGCCGTTCACAGAGATGGTTCCGGAGTCCGGTCGGTAGAGCCCCATGATGATGTTCATGAGGGTGGTCTTGCCGGCGCCGTTCTCGCCCACCAGGGCCAGCACCTCGCCCCGCTTCACCTGCAGGGAGATGCCATCGCAGGCGAGGACGCCCGGGAAGCGCTTGGTGATGCCCTCCAGCCGGAGCTCGGAAATGGGCTCGTGGGCGGCCATGGGTGCTCCTGCTACTAACAGGGCTCTCTGCGCCTATGCGCAGAGAGCCGGTTTTTTCTACCTCCAGATCTGCCAAGGGCCGATCTGGAGCGGAGCGGACTACAACTTGACGGCCTTCCAGTCCAGCACGAGCTTGCCGGAGGTCAGGTCGGCCTTGGCCTTCTCCACGGCCTTCTTGATGGCCGGGGTGAGGACCTTGGCATCCATTTTCGGATTGAACTCGAAGTGGAAGCCTCCGTTGGAGAACTGGAGGGGGAGGCTCTCGCCGCCCTTCACGCCTGCAGCCCGCTTGGTGATCATGGCTTCCACCACGGCAGCATAGTTGTAGCTTGAGGCGGCTACGACTCGTGTGCCTTCGGGGATGCCCAGCTGGGCGAGATCCTGGCCCAGCCAGTAGATGCCAGCGGGCGCCGCGGCAACGGCACGCAGGGCACCAATGGCCTGCTGGGCGGAACCGGTGAGGACATCAGCGCCATCCTTCAGCTGGGTCTGGGCCAGTTCGCCGGCCTTCACGAAGTCGCCGAAGCTGCCGGTGAAGGCCACGCGGACCTGGGCCTTGGGGTTGGCCTTGGCCACGCCCAGCATGAAGCCGCGGGTGTAGCGGGCGGAGTCGCCCCCGTCCACCGGGCCCACGTTGCCGATCTTGTTGGCCTTGGTCACCATGCCGGCGATGATGCCGTTGAGGTACCCGGTCTCCTCGCTGTAGGGCGTGTAGGTGAAGACGTTCTTGGGGCCGATGTTGGCGCTGGTGCCATAGGCGAAGGTGGTATTGGGGAAGATGGCGGAGATCTCGGTGACCAGGTTGTTGTACTGAGCACCGTGGCAAATGATGATATCGAAGCCCTTGGAGGCGTACTGGCGGGCGGCGGAGCCGGCGTCCACAGGCTTCATCTTCTCGCTGTGGCTGTATTCCACGTTGGCTGCGCCGCGCTTCTTCTGTACTGCCAGGATGGCGTCATGCATGGACTGGCACCAGCCCTTGTCGTCCACCGTGGATTCCACGATGAGGGCGATGCGGATCTTGGCGGTGGCGGGGGGGGCGGCCTGGAGGCTGCCGCCGAACATCCCGGAGAGGGATGCCACGGTGAGGGCGGTGGTGAAGAAGGTCTTCATGCTTCTCTCCTGTTTTTCGGAACCGGAATCCCGATAGGTGGGGGGGTGGGAGTGCAGGGGGAGACTGGATCTGATGGTACGGGAAGGGAGCGGGATCGGGGCTCAGGAACTGAGCTTGGTGGAGGCTGGCCCCCCATGGATGGAGCCGGGGCGGTCCCGGAGGCTGCCGCCTGCGTGTCCGGCCAGGGCGGCCTGGACCTCCGCCAGCATGGAGAGGGCGATGACCTCCGGGGACTCGGCGCCCAGGTCCAGCCCCGCCGGGAAGTGGATCATCTGCCGCTGGGCCTCGCTCAGCACCAGGCCCGCATCCAGGAGGTCCTGGAGCAGGCGGCCGCAGCGCGTGCGGTTGCCCTGGAGCCCCAGATAGCCCAGGGGCTGGCGGATGAGGACCTCCAGGGCCTGGCGGTCCTTTTCGTAGACGTGGCTCACCACCAGGGCGGCACTGCGCGCGTCGAAGGGCAGGCCCGCCAGGGAAGCTGGGGGATGGCCCACCACGATGCGGTCCGCCTCGGGGAAGCGCTCGGCCGTGGCCAGGGCGGGGCGGTGGTCCAGGATGCCCAGGAACCAGCCCAGCTCCTTGGCCAAGCGCGCGAGGGGCCGGGCATGCTCTCCGGCCCCGTAGATCCAGAGGGCATAGGGGGCCAGGATGGGCTCCAGCAGCAGGTCGACTTCTCCATCGCCGCAGGGGAGGGTGGTCGTGGTCGCACAGCCACTGGCCAGGGCCTGGCGTAGGGCCCCGTCCAGGGCCTCGGCGAAGGGACCGGGGGCCGGGGGCAGGCCGGGACCGTCGGATTCCAAGAGGAAGCGCTGGCCCACCTGCACCGGGTCGGTTCCACCTCGGTTGGCGAACACCGTGGCCAGGGCGCCACTGCGGCGCTGTTCAAGCAGGTCCGCGCAGCGGCGGAGCCAGGGGGCGGCGGGGCCGGGTTGAACGGCTTCCAGGAGGACGTCGGCCCGGCCCTGGCAGCCCATGCCTGTGCCCCAGACCAGGTCCAGGTCATTGCCCATATCGAAAGCGGCCACCTGGGGCTGGCCGCTCTGCAACACCAAGTCCAGGCGGGCCTGGAGATCCGTTTCCAGGCAGCCAGCACTGATGACGCCCGTCTGATCACCCTGGCTGCCGAAGACCATGCGGGCCCCAGGTCGGCGGTAGGAGCTTCCTTTCACCCGCACCAGGGTGGCCAGCGCCGCAGGCTCTTGGAGGGAGTCCAGCGAAGCGAGGATCTCCAGCAGGCCCTTCATCGTCTAGAACCTGTCCCAGAGTTTGGCGGCCAGTTCCCGGCTGCGGGCGGCCAGGGCCGCTTCATCCACGTCGATGCAAAGCCGCTTGTCCTGCATGAGCACCCGACCGCCGCAGATGGTGGTGTCCACGGAAGCCTGGGAGATGCCGAAGATCAGGTGACCCAGCACGGTGTTGCCGTCCAGGGGCGTGGGAGCGTGGTAGTCCACAAGGATGATGTCGGCGGCGGCACCCACCGTGAGGGTGCCCAGCGGGAAGCCCCACATGCGGCTCACGAGCTCGGGGTTGCGCACGAAGAGGCTGTTGGCGATCTCCATGAAGCCGCAGCTGGGGTTGTCCTGGCGGAGGTGCTGGGCCCACAGGGCCACGCGGATCTCCTCCAGCATGTTCACGGTCATGGCGTCGGTGCCCAGGCCCACGCGCACGCCCCGGTTCACGAGGGCGAGCACATCCGCGATGCCCACAGCGTTGTTCTGGTTGGACTGAGGGTTGTGGGCCACAAAGGTGTCAGTGGAGGCAAGGATGTCGATGTCCTTGTCTGTGACATGTACGGCGTGGGCGGCGATGCTCTGTTCGCCCAGGAGCCGGTGGGCGTGGAGGCGGGCCACGGGGGTCTGGCCGTGTTCCTTGAGGTTGGCAGCGACATCCGAGGCGGCTTCAGCCACGTGCACGTGGAAGCCCACGCCCAGGTCATGACCCAGCAGGGCGGCGCGATCCAGGGTCTGGTCCGACAGGGTGAAGGCGGCGTGGAGGCCGAAGAGGGCCCGCAGCTGGGGATCCTTGTCCTTGGCGCAGCGCCGGGCGAAGGCGGCGTTCTCTTCGAGGCCCTCGGTGGTGATGGCCGCGCCGTCCCGGTCCGAGACTTCGTAACAGAGGCTGGCCCTCAGACCCGAGGTCTTCACGGCCTTCGCGATGCGGTCCAGGGAACCGCCAATGGCGAAGGGGCTGGCGTGGTGGTCCACCAGGGTGGTGGTGCCCTTGCGGATGGCATCCAGGAGCACGATCTGTGCGCTCATCTCGACATCCTCGAGGCTGAGCTTGCGGTCCAGCCGCCACCAGAGGTTGTCGAGTACCTCCTGGAAGGTCGCGCTGGGTGCCATCTTGCCCAGGCCTCGGACCAGGGTGGAATAGAAGTGCATGTGGGCGTTCACAAGGCCCGGCATGACCACCTTGCCCGTGGCGTCGATAACCTTGGTGAAGGGGCCGGGAATGCTCGAGCGGGGACCGATCTGGGTGATGCGGCCATCCTCCACCAGCAGGGCCTGCTTTTCCAGCACCTGGCAGGGCACGCCCAGGGTGATCAGGGTGCCGTTGTGGATGAGCATGCGGGAGGACATGGGAATCACCGTAAAGAAGGGTAAATCGAGACGGCAACCCCGGGTCGCCCCGGGGTTGCCATCCATCTTGACCTAGGAGCGGGCCACCTCAGCGTTGAAGGCCACGATGAGCTTGTCGAACTCGGCGGCCTCCTCGGTGAAGAGCTGGCGCCAGTATTCGGGATCCCACTGGGCGTTGATCTCTTCGTAGGTTTTCCCTTGCTGCTCGACCCAGGTGAAGTACTTCAGGTTATGGATGGCCTTCTTCTCGGGATAGGTCAGTTCCTTGAAATTGTCCGTGGCCTGGCGCTCCAGGCTGCCGATGTGTGCCTTGGCGGCATCCATGGTCGTGAATGCGCCGTGCTCGGTGGTCTGCTCCACCAGACGGGAGCGGTACATGTCTGCACTATCCGTGAAGATCGTGATGATCACGTCGTTCTCGTCCAGCTCCCAGTATTTGGCCGCCTTGATGGCCGCCAACATATTGCAGATGCAGCTGATGCCCATGAGCTCCAGCTTGTTGATTGTGGCCGTGTCAACGCCCAGGGTGGCCAGGTAGGCCTTGCCAGCGGGTTCGTTGAAGAGGCGGAGGACGCGCATGCAGTCTTCGTCATCGATGGCGGCCACAGCGTCAGTGTTTCGGACGTTGTGGACCCAGGGCACGTGCTTGTCGCCGATGCCCTCGATGCGGTGGTCACCGAAGCCGTTGTTGAGCAGGGTGGGGCACTGGATGGCTTCGGTGGCGATGGTCTTGACGCCAGCGTGGAGGGTCTTGAGGTAGTCCCCGGCGGCGATGGTGCCCGCGCTGCCTGTGGCGCTGACGTAGCCGGCCAGGCGAGTCTTCTCGGTCTTGATGCCATTGAAGACGTCTTCCGCGGCGGGGCCCGTGACGTTGTAGTGCCAGACGGGATTACCGAACTCCTCGAACTGATTGAAGATCAGGTGCTTGGGGTCGTTCTTCAGCTCCCAGCACTTGTCGTAGATTTCTTTCACATTGCTCTCGCAGCCGGGGGTGGCGATCACTTCGGAGCCGATCTCGGCCAGCCAGGTGAAGCGCTCTTGGCTCATGTTCTCGGGCAGGATGGCGATAGCAGTGCAGCCCAGCACGGCTGAGTCGAAGGCGCCGCCGCGGCAGTAGTTCCCCGTGGAGGGCCAGACGGCCTTGTGATAGTCAGGATCGAACTCGCCGCTCACGAGGCGGGGCACCAGGCAGGCGAAGGCGGCGCCAACCTTGTGGGCGCCGGTGGGGAAGTACTTGCCGACCAAGCCGATGATGCGGGCCTTCACGCCGGTGATGGCCGAGGGGATCTCCAGGTAATTGGGGCCGCCGAAGAGGCCTGTCTCGGGATCATTCTTCCAGGTGATGCGGAAGAGGTTCGCAGGCTCGATGTCCCAGAGGCCGATGGTCTTCAGCTTGGCCTTGACGGACTCGGGCGCGGTCTCGGGATTCCGCATCTGCGCGAAGGTCGGGATGATGATGCCCCGCTCCTTGCAGCGCTTGGCGGTGCGCTTCACAACCTCGGGATTGTAGGTTTTGACGATTTTGGACATGACGGATTCCTTTTGAGGTGATTACAGGCAGAGGTTCTGGCCGCGCTGGATGATCTGCTCGAGCTTGGCGCCGGGATCCTTCATGCGGGTGAGGAACATGAGGGCGCTGATGATGAAGGGCTTGTAACTCGCCTCGTGGTAGGTCGGGATGCGGTACTGCTCGAAGACCTCGGCGCTGACTTCACCGGCCTTACAGCTCACGTCCGTGATGTCCGCGGGCAGGCAGTGCATGTAGAGGGCCTTCTTGTTCGCGGTGGTATCCATCTTGGCGCGGGTGCACTCCCAGTCCGTGTGCTTCGCGTTGTTGGCCAGGCACTCCTTCTCCAGGTCCTTGAGCCCGGCGTTATCGGACTTCTTCAGCAGCTCCGTGCGGCGCTCCATG
>CAIWKE010000015.1 GCA_903913215.1 uncultured Holophagaceae bacterium | reverse complement strand
CGCGTCAGCGCAGGTTTGCCCGACGACGAGGTCGGCCGGCTGGCGCGCACTTTCGATCAGCTCCTGGTGCGGGTGGATCAGGCCATGGAACGCGCGGCCGCGCCCATGAAAGTCTTCATGCTCAGGCATACGCGCAAGAAGGATCTATCCCTGTTTCTGAGCATCGCCAAGGCCCCAGCACCCCGCACCAAGGCAGATGTCCCCCTCGAAGTGCTCGTTCCTTCCTTCCTGATCAGTGAGCTGAAGACCGCCTTCGAAATCGGATTCCTGATCTTCCTGCCCTTCCTCATCGTGGACATGGTGGTGGCCAGCATCCTGCTCAGCATGGGCATGATGATGCTGCCCCCGGTGACCATCTCGCTGCCCTTCAAAGTGCTGCTGTTCGTGCTGGTGGACGGCTGGTATCTCATCGTGAGTTCTCTGGTGAAGGGGTACACAGGATGAACGAACTGCTCATCGCCCAGATCGGCAAAGAAGCCCTGATGACGGCCCTCCTGGTGGCCGGCCCGGCCCTGGTGGTGTCTCTGGTGGTGGGGCTCATGGTCTCCATCTTCCAGGTGGTGACCAGCCTGCAGGACCAGACCATCGCCTTCGTCCCCAAGGTCATCGCGGTGCTCCTGACTGTGACCATCAGCTTCCCCTGGATGCTCCAGGTCATGCTCCGCTTCACCACCCACATGTTCACGGACTTCAACGGCTTCGTGCGCCAACTGACCTGAGGCCGCCGTGACCCCCACCCTCTCGAATCCCGCGCTTTGGGCCTTCACAGGCGCGAAGGTGGTGCTCTGGATGCTGGTGCTCACGCGCATTACCGGACTACTGGCCTCGTTCCCGATGCTGAGCTCAGACCAGATGCCCCTGCAGATCCGGGTGGTCCTGGCGGTGCTCCTGGCCACGGTCATCACGCCCGTGCTCCCGGTGCCCAGGGACCTGCCCGCGGGGCTGCCACAGTTGGTGGCCCTCATGGCTACGGAGCTGGCCATCGGGGTGCTGCTGGGCACGGTGATCGCCTGGATCCTGGAGGCGGCCGCCTTCGCCGGTGCCATGATGGACATGCAGATGGGCTTTTCCTTTGTCCAGTTCCTGGATCCGGCCACCTCCCAGAGCTCATCGATTTCCGGCACCACCATGACTCAGGTGTCGGCCCTAATCGTGTTCGTGACGGGCATGCACCACCAGATGATCCTCACCCTGGTGGACAGCTATCGCGTGGCCCCCATGGGTCACGGCCTGCCTCTCCAGGCCATGGGTCTCGTCTACCTCATCGGGCAGCTCCTGGCCAAGGGCTTCCAGCTGGCCTTTCCAGTGCTGGCCGTACTCTTCCTGGTGGACCTCGTCATGGGCATCTCCGGCAAGTTCATGCCGCAGCTGCAGCTGCTCCAGCTCAGCTTCCCCCTGAAGATCGCCACGGGCCTGGTGATCCTGGGACTGCTTCTGCGCGAACTGGGCCCCTGGTTGGTGCCCATGCTCGAGGCGGCACCCCGGCTCTCCCTGAAGCTGCTGGGGGCCTAGGATGGCGAAGGATCCTGGCCAGACCGAAAAGGCTACCCCCAAACGCAGGCAAAAGGCCCGGGAGGAGGGCTCCTCTCCCAGAAGCAGCGACTTCGACGGCGCCATCCTCCTGTGGGGCACCTTCTTCCTGCTCCTGGGGGTGGGCGGGGCGACCCTGGCCCTCCTCACCCGGCAGGTTATCCACTTCCTCGAGTTGGCCAAGCCCGGGGCCCTCTCCGATGCGGGCCTCATGACCCTGGTTGGCGAGGTCGTGGAGATCCTCGGCCGCCTGCTCTTGCCGTTCCTGGGCCTGAACCTCGCCGTGTCCCTGACCTCGGGCTTCGCCCAGCGGGGCTTCAGCTTCAGCGCGAAGCCCTTGCAGCCCAAGTTCGATCGCCTGAATCCCGCCAATGGCTTCAAGAGAATCTTCGCCATTCGCTCCGTGGTGGAACTGGTGAAGAGCCTGGCCAAGTTCGCCATCCTGGCCTCGGTGGCCTATCTGGTGCTGGCGCCCCGCATCCCGATCCTGCTCACGACCATGAAATTGCCCCTGGGCCAGGCCCTGCAAATCTTCCAGTCCGCCCTCTTCGCCCTCTACCGGAACGTCATGCTGGCCATGCTGGTCCTGGCCCTGGCTGATTTCGCCTGGCAACGCCAATCCTTCGAAAAAAGCATCCGCATGTCCAAGCAGGAGATCAAGGACGAGGCGAAGGACGCCGACGGCAGCCCCGAGGTGAAGGGGCGGCAGCGGGCCATCATGATGGCCTCGGCCCGGCGGCGCATGCTGGCGGAAGTGCCCAAGGCCACCGTGGTGGTGACCAACCCCACCCATGTGGCCATAGCCCTCCGCTACGACGAGAAGACCTCGGCCCCCATCTGTGTGGCCAAGGGCCTGGACCACTTGGCCCTGAAGATCCGCGAGCGGGCCAAGGAGACGGGCGTGCCCATCCTCGAGCGTCCGGAGCTGGCCCGGGCCCTCTACCGCAGCGTAGATTTGAATGAGCCCATTCCCCGGGACCTCTACCAAGCTGTGGCCCAGGTTCTGGCCTTCGTGTACCGTCTGCGGGGAGCCGCCTGAGACCCAGGCTGCGCTCCAGTTCGCAGTTCCTTCTGCCGAAAAGGGTATTGTTAGGCAAACCCGAGGAACCCCTTGACCCGTCCCGTCGTCCCGCCCCACCTGCCCGCCCCCAGCCTCCTGCTGGTGGATGACGATCCCATTCCCCGGGAGACACTGTCCACGCTGCTGGCCGCCGAGGGCTTCCAGGTGGTGACGGCCTCTACCGGGGAGGAAGCGGAGCGGAAGCTGCGCGAGGTGCACCCCCCCTTCGAACTGGTGATCACAGACCTGGTGATGCCCGGCAAGTCGGGCATGGACGTACTCAAGTGCGCTCTGAACGTGAACCCCAGCTGCACCGTCCTGGTGCTCACGGGCTTCGGCAGCGTTCGTGAGGCCACGGAGGCCATGGAGCTGGGCGCCTTCGACTTCGTCACGAAGCCCATGCAGATCGACCAGTTCCGGAACACCCTCCGGCGCCTCATGGAGCGGCGGGACCTGGCCCACGAGCGAGATGAGTTGCGGGCCAAGGTCCTCGCCCTCACCGAGCGTGCCGAGCGGCTGGAGACCACCCTGGGCCGCATGGAGATTCTGGCCAACCAGATCGCCCCTTCCACTCTGCAGGCCAAGCCTGATGCCCTGGAGGATCTGGAGCGATTGGCTTCCCTGCGCGGCAAGGGCCTCCTCTCCGAAGAGGAATTTGAGCAGGGGAAGAAGAACCTGCTGGCCCGGTGGCTGGCGTGAGCAGCCAGTGGCGTTGCGCAGGGCTCCTCCTGCTCCTGGCGCCCCTGGCTTCGGCCCAGCATGAAGCCGCGCACGCGGCACCCAAGGCTGCTGCGGGGGCCGCTCCCGGTGCGGCAGGCAGCCCTGCTCCCCCCAAAAGTGGTCCGCTCACGGATGCCCAGGCGGCTGAGCTGGCGAAGTCGATCCTGAACGCTGAGAGTCCCACCGCCATCCGCGAGACACTCAATCGGCTCAAGGGGCATAACTTCAAGTCCAGCAAGGTGCCCGAACGGGAAATGGTCCTCTACGCCCAGGGTGTCATCGAAGCCCGCATGGGCAACCTGGGGGCCGCCTCCCTGGCGCTTAAAAAACTCGAGAAGCAGTGGCCCAAGTCCCCCTTTATGGGTGAGGCCCAGAGCATCCTGGCTGAGTATGCCGTTGAGCAGAAGCACTACAAGGAGGCCGAGACCCGCCTGCACCAGGCCCTCTCCTCGGACATGCCCTCTGAGCGCAAGCGCCGGCCCCAAGAGCTCCTCATCTGGACTCTGGTGGAGCAGGGCCGCGCCCAGGAGGCCGTGACCATCGTGCAGTCTCTCCAGCCCCTGGAGGGCAAGGACCGGCCCAGTGAGAAGGGCCTCTCCGCTATCGTGGAGGTGCTGGCCTCCACTGGGGAGAAAGCTGAGGCTGAGGCCGCCCGCAAGGACTTCCTCAAGCTCTACCCCGACAGCGCCCAGGGGGCCCGGGTGGAACTGGCCTGGGGCCGCCTGCTGGGCCGGGGCGGGGATGCCAAGGGTGCGGCAGAAGTCTTCCGCAAGCTCATCAAGACCTATCCGAGGGCGCCCCAGGCGGACGATGCCAAGCTCGCCCTGGCCAACCTCCTCACGGACGGCAGCCTGCCAGATACCAAAGGCCTGCCCTCGGCCGAATCCCTGCTGGCTGAGGTCCGCAAGAACGGCAAGGCCCTGCCCAACGGCACGGCCCAGCTCGTGGAGCTGCGCCTGCTGGCCGGGAAGTCCCTTTGGGAGGAGGTACTCGCCCGCGTGGACCGCATGGACGCCGCCCAGCGAGACTCCCAGCCGGAGGTCAAGAAACTCTGGACTGAGGCCTGGGTGGCCTGGGTCGACCAGCGTCTGGAAAAAGGCTTTCCCGGCGAGCTGCTCACGCGTCTGAAACCCGGAACCTACGGCGCCCTGGGCGCCAAGGCCCGCCTGGGCATTGCGGAGCTCTTTGCCGTCCACGGCCTGCTCGAGGTGCTGCCTGCGCTCATCGCAGAAGCCCCCACCCCGGAGCGGGGCATCCTGCGCAAGGCCGCCCTGGCCAAGGCCCAGGCCGAGGCCCAGCCGAGAGCCGTCCTCAAGTTGCTCCCTGCCAAGGGTGATTCGCCGGATGAAGCCCTGATGCGGGCCCAGGCCGAAGCCGCCCTGGAGAACTGGGTCGGCGTGCGTGGGGCACTGCCCAGGGCCAAGCCCGGTGCTGAGCGCATGAAGGTGCTGCTGCACCTGCTCCAGCGCCCTCTCGCGGCCAAGGAGACCGCATCCCAGCGGCTGGTGGAGGCCCAGGGCTGGTTGGGGCGCGTCACGGAAAAGGCGGAGCTGCGGGAACCCCTGACCATCCTCGTGGGGGATCTGCGCCTTCAGTGCGGCGATGCCAAGGGGGCCCTGGCGATGTACCCGGCCAAGGCCGCCGCTCAGGACCAGCGGGGCTGGGTGGTGCTCATGCGGGCCCAGGCACTGGTGAAACTGGGGCAGCGGGAGGAAGCCCGACTCCTCATGAAGGGAGCCCGGGAGGAACAGGGCTTCAAGGGGCAGCGGGACGCCCTTGCCAAGAGCCTCGGAGCCTACTGAAGGAAGCATCCGGGTATCCTGGTGCATCCCCGGAGATCCCCATGCGTGCCCTGATCGCCGTCGTCCTGTCTCTGGCCACCCTCGGTCTCTGTGCGGGGCCCAAACCCAAGGTGAAGCTCACCACCTCCATGGGCGTCATCGTCCTTGAGTTGGAGCCCGAGGCGGCCCCCAAGACCGTGGAGAACTTCCTGAAGTACGTGAAGAAGGGCCAGTACAAGGGAACCATCTTCCACCGCGTCATCCCCGGCTTCATGATCCAGGGCGGCGGCTACGTGGACTACCTCGGCAAGAAGCGGACGGACCCTCCCATCATCAATGAGGCGGACCGTGCCCTGGCTGCAGGGCTGAAGAACCGGCGAGGTACCCTGGCCATGGCCCGGACGCCGGATCCCCACAGCGCCGCCGCGGAGTTCTTCATCAACGTGGTGGACAACCCCATGCTGGATTTCAAGAGCAAGGCCAACGAGACCTGGGGTTACTGCGTGTTCGGCAAGGTGGTGCAGGGCATGGATGTCGTCGACAAGATCAAGGCCGTGAAAACCAGCAACAAGCGCAGCGACTTTGCGAACCTGCCTGTGAAGCCGGTGCTCATCAAGGACGCGGTGCAGATCCAATGACGGCGAAGGCCTCGGCGGGAGCGCCCAGCTTCGTGAGGCTGCGCTCCAGGCGAGCCTGGTAGCGGGGCCAGAGGTCCACGCCGGAGGGCTCGAAGTGGGCCCGGTCCCAATCCAGGAGCAGCACACCACCTTCGGGCGGGAAGAGCACGTTGGTGGCATTGAGATCCGGGGACCAGAGGCCCCACTCGCAGAGGCACATGATGGCCTTGCGCAGGTCATCGGCCCGAGCCTCGCTGAGATCCCAGCGGCGAGGCCAGGCTTCTCCCTCGGCCAGTCGAGTGATGAGCACACCTTCTACGCCGAAGCGCACTGGGCGCCAGGCATACCCCAGGGGCTCCACCGTGGGAAGGCCGGACTCCCAGAGGCCCCGGTGCACGGCGTGCTCCGCCGCGAAACGGAGGTGGGTGCGGTACGTGCCCTGATTGATGTGGCGGAGCAGGCCGCCCCGGCGGTAGGGGCGCAGCACCATGTCACCTACGCAGACAATGCCGCCGCGGCCGAAGGCGCCGGAGAGCGGCACGGCCTCGCCGGTGGGCAGGATGCCCCCGGGTGTACAGACGCGCCAGTTGCCACCCAAGCCGGGCAGTTCTATGTTCAGTCGGCAGCCCAGGGGGGGAAGCAGCTCGCCCGGCGCATAGGGCCAGTCAGAGGGGAGTGGGGGAATGATGTAGGCATCGTGGATCATGGTGTTGAAACAGCTTGGCCTGGATAAGCCCGGAAGGCAAAGGATTGGCCGCCAGAACGAGCCCAGTGTCTGCTGTCAACCATGGAATTCACTGCACCCCTGCCACCAAAATTGGGCATCGACCCAAGTGGCTTGTGCTGAAAGGAATTCTTTAGTTCCGGGGATCTGCTTCCCACACTGGATGTGGAAATCCCCCCTGGAAATGAGGGGTTGACCATCCGGTTTTTCCTCAACTGGGCTCCGAATATTCTCCGCAGCAGTCCGAATTGCCGGCTCGGCGTCAGTATGCTGAAAGGGTGAGCCAAGCCCCGCGATCCCACTCCATTCCTGCCGAGGCCCTGGCGCGGCAGGCCCGATTGCAGCGTGAACTGAGCGCGATGGAATCCCGTGGCGACAGCCTGGAGCCCTCGTCTCTGTTGATTCTGCGAGAGGCCATCACCACCGGTACAGCCTTAGATGTTCCTCCTTGGCTTGAGAGTGTGCTTCGCGCGGACCTGGCGGAGGAAGCTCAGGAACTGCTCCGGGCCTCACGCCGTGATGCGAGAAATGTTCCCATGCTGGAAGGCCTCCTCGCACAGATTGGCCCCCTCGCCATCAAGGCTCAGCAGCGCCGTGCTGCGCGCTGGCAGTTGGACTCTCATCGCGTGACGGTTCGACTCCACTATGCAAAATCGGGTAACGCCCTCGGCTTCGATGATGGCGACCTCCACGCACTGTTCCTCCAGGCCTTCCGCCTGGAGGGCCTGCCCCTGGCCCTGGATCTCGGCAAACGACCGCGGCCTCTGGTCGTCCTGGGACCGTCCCTCCCCGCCCATGTGGGCGGTGCGATGGAGGGCCTGGACTTGGTCCTGCGGCGTGAACCCACCGAGGCGCCGGTGTTGCTGCTCGCGCAGCTCAACGAGCGCCTGCCCGAGGGGCTCTGTTTCACTCAGTGGGAGATCCTGCCCGCCTTTGCCACGCCACTGGCGGACTTGGCCTTGGCCGCGCACTGGTGCTGGGAGGTGCCTGCCGAACTCCAGGCAGGGTTAACGCAGACAGTCGCCACCTTTCTTGCGGCGGAGGCTTGGCCCTGGCATCGGAGCGAAGCCAAGACCGAGGCCATCGTGGATCTGCGGAAATTCCTGCTCGAACCGACCTGGGCGGGAACCCGCCTGGAGTTCAGGACGCCCATGGGCATCTACATGGGCCTCAACCCCCTCAAGGCTCTGGGCGCCCTGCTGGACCTTCCGCCAACAGCCATCGCGGGGCTCCAGCGCACCTCCATCGACCTTCGGCCCGACGCCCGCCTGGCGCAGGCCGATCGCTTCGCACCCAAGCTGAAGAACATGTACGAGGATGCCGTCTTGCTGGCGGGGGGCTCCAACATCACCTTGGTGGACGAGGACGATGATGAGCCGCTGCTCCTAGGCTGATCCAGCATCCTTGCTGATGGACAGCAGGAGACCCAGGCAGATGAGGCTGGCGATGAGGCTGTTGGGGCCGAAGGAGATGAAGGGCAGGGGAATGCCCTTGTTGGGAGCCAGAGACAACACCACGCTCATGTTCATGAGGGCCTGCACCACGATGAGCAACACGAAGCCCATGGCGCAGAGTTTCAGGTAGCCATCGCCCACGCGGCGCGCGATGCCGTAGCCGCGCCAGAGGATCGCCACGAAGAGGGCCAGTACAGCCACGGTGCCGATAAGCCCGGCCTCCTCAGCAATGACGGCGTAGATGAAGTCCGTGTGGGCTTCGGGCAGGTAGAACAGCTTCTGCTTGCCGCCTCCAAGTCCCACGCCCAGGAGCCCTCCGTTACCTACGGCCACGAGGCTCTGCAGGGCCTGGTGACCCTTACCCAGGGGGTCCGCCTGGGGATGCAGGAAGCTGGTGACGCGGGCCAGGCGGTAGGGTGAGAGCACCACGAAGGCGGTGCCGAGGGCCCCCAGTGCGGGAATGGCCACGGCGAAAATCCACTTGGGCGCACCCCCCAGGAAGACCACCATGAGCGTCACGAAGACGATGAGGAAGGTGGTGCCGAAGTCCGGCTCACGCAGGATGAGGGCCAGGGGCAGCAGCAGGATGCCGCCCAGCTCCAGCAGCTTGGGCAGGGCGTCCCGGCGGGTGGTCCAGGCCTCCTTGTGCCGCACCATCCAGGCCGCGGCGATCATGACCGAGAGGGGTTTGAACAACTCCGAGGGCTGAAGGCTCCCCACGGGGCCCAGGCGGATCCAACGGTGGGCACCGTTCACGCGCGGACCGAAGAAAAGCACGACGCCCAGGAGCCCCACCAGCACAAAGTAGGTCACCCACAAGGCGCGGGGCTGGTCCTGGAGCGGTGCAAGGTCTACCTGGGAGAGGGCCAGCATGATGGCGATGCCGATGCCGCCGCCCAGAAGCTGGCGGGTCAGGAAGGCCGTGGCGGCGGCGTGGTTCTGCGAGGCTTTGATGGCGGAGGCGGAGTAGATCCAGACCATTCCGATGGCCACCAGCGAAAGGGCGAAAAACACCAGCCAACGGTCGACGGGGCGCCGGACGTCCGCAACCATGTCAGGCCAGGTCCAGGTCGAGTCTGGAGGCGGACTCCAGTTCCTGCAGGGCCTGGTCCACCCAGGCGGACTTCTGGGCCTCCACCATCAGGCGCAGCTTGGGTTCGGTCCCGGACCACCGCACCACCTGGCGGACGCCATCACCCCAGCGGGCATTGATGGCCGTCATGGCCGCACAAAGGGCGGGGCAGGCCTCCACGGCCTTGCGATCCCGTGCCTTGATGTTCACGAGGCGCTGGGGCCAGGGCTCGAAGGTCCAGACCCAGCGACGCTCCGCAGGGCGGTGGAGGAGGGCGCGCAGCACGGCCAGGGCCGCCGCGAGGCCGTCGCCGCTGGGACCCACGCGTTTCTGAATGAGGTGCCCGGAGGCTTCCGCGGCCAAATCCCAACCCAGCTTGGCCATCTCGCGCAGCAGATACTTGTCGCCCACTGCAGTACGCACGAAGGGGACACCCACCTGGCCCAGCGCCTGGGCCAGGCCACCGTTGGTCATGAGGGTGCCCACCACGCCTGGGGGGGCATCGCCGCAGGCCACGCGATCCTGGGTCAGCAGCCAGACCATCTGGTCGCCATCCACCACGGCCCCGGTGCTGTCCACCAGGAGGCAGCGATCGCCATCCCCGTCGAAGGCGATGCCAAGGTGGGCCCCGCGGGACCGCACTTCGGCGGCCAAGGCGGCCAGGTGGGTGGAGCCCACGCCCACGTTGATTTTGGGGCCATCGGCGGGCACGCCCAGCCAGTGGATCTGCCCTCCGCGGAAGAGCTCCTGGGCCACCTCGGCGGTTGCGCCGTGAGCGCAGTCCATGACCACTTTGAAGTCTGCAGGGAGGTCGATGCCCTCCAGGTGGTCGAGGTAGGGGCGGAGCTCCAGAGTTTCGGGGGGCGCCGTAAGCGTGGTGGGCTCGTCCAATTCTGCAAAGGCAGCCTCGATGGCTTCCTCCTGGTCCTCCTCCAGCTTTTCGCCCAGCTCGTTGAAGCCCTTGAGGCCGTTGTCCTCTGGAGGGTTGTGGCTGGCGGAGATCATGAGGCCCCAGGTCTTGGTACCCTCGCGGCTCAGTTTCGCCACCTTCCAGGCCACGGCCGGCGTGGGGGCCATGCCCAACACCAGCACCTTGAGGCTGAGGCCCACGCCGTGGATGAAGGCCTCGGCCATGGGGCCGGAGCTGCTGCGGGGATCCCAGCCCAGCACCAGGCGCTTGACGCCTGCCTCCCGCGCCACCTGGGCCCAGGCGGCCCCCCAGCGGGTGACCTCCTCCAGGGTGAGCGGAGTGCGCAGGGCCACCCCGCGAATGCCATCGGTGCCGAAGTATCTGAGATTCATCCCCCCAGATTAACCGATGCCCTAACGTGTTACCGCATCACTCTCAGCCCAGGGCGTGGGTCCGGAACACCTGATAGCCCCAAGCCAGGGCTTCCGCGTGGGCGGCGGCGCTGAGTCCATCCCGTTCCGAGGGGGAGAGGCCCGGCCTGCCCGCCCGGGTGGCCAGGAAACGTTTGCGCGAGATGCCGATGCAGAAGCGAGCCACGGGCCAGCCCAGGGCCCCAGGCAGGCCCGGCAGGGACTTCCAGAGGGCCAGGTCCTCCTGGAAGTTGGTGCCGAAGCCAAACCCGGGGTCCAGGAGCACCCTCCCATCGTTGATCCCCGCGCCTTGCAGGCGGTCCCGAAGGTCCCGAAGTTCCTGAACAGCTGTGCCGGCTTCTCGGGGGGCGGGATCGTCGTAGGGGGGCATGAGGAAGCCCTCGCCCTGGGAGCGGCTGCGCATAGCGATGAGGCCGCAGCCGCTCTCCTGGGCCAGGGCGAGCATGGCCGGGGCCGAGAAGCCGCTGACGTCATTGAGCACGGCGATGCCCGACGCCAGACCCCGGCGGGCCACCTCGGCGTGGCGCGTGTCAAGGCTGAGGGGCACAGGGATCTGTTCCCGCGCCAGGGCCGCCAGGACCGGCGCCAGGCGCTGCCATTCCTCTTCAGGTGCCAGGGCCGCTGCGCCGGGTCGGGTGCTCTCGGCACCTAGGTCCAGCATGCCCGCGCCCGCCTCCACCAGGCGCAGGGCCTGGTCCAGGGCTGCCTCTGGCGCCTGGAAGCGGCCCCCGTCGCTGAAGGAGTCGGGCGTCAGATTGAGGATCCCAAGGAAAAGGGGACCGCCCTCCAGGAGCGGTCCCCAGTCGAAGTCCGAGCCGTTCACGCGGGCTTGAAGGCCGGGTTCAGCGAGGGATCGGCAGCAGGTTCCACGGTGGCCGTGGCGGTGGGTAGGGGCAGGGCGGGGCCCTTGGGCGGGGGCAGGGTGCCGCCCTTCATGAGGATCTCGACGTCATTGCCATCGAGGGTCTCGCGCACCAGCAGCGCTTCGGCGATGAGGCTGAGGCGATCTCGGTGTTCCAGGATGATCTGCTTGGCCCGCTCGTAATTCCTCATGACGATGAGGTGGACCTCAGCATCAATGACCCGAGCCGTGTCTTCGGAAAAGTCGCGGCGCTGGCTGAAATCCTTGCCCAGGAAGACTTCGTGGTCGCCCTGGCCGAAGCTGAGGGGACCCAGCTTGTCGCTCATGCCGTAGTCACAGACCATGCGGCGGGCGATCTGGCTGGCCCGCTCGATGTCATTGGAGGCGCCCGTGGAGAGGCGGTTGAAGAAGGTCTCTTCGGCGATGCGGCCACCCATGAGAATGGCGATCTGGCCTTCCATGTAGTCCCGGGTGGAGCTGTACTTGTCGCGCTCCGGTAGCTGCCAGGTGACGCCCAGGGCTCGACCCCGGGGGATGATGGTGACCTTGTGGACGGGGTCGGCACCGGGGGTGACGGCAGCAACCACGGCGTGGCCCGCTTCATGGTAGGCGGTGTCGCGCTTGTCCTCGTCACTCATGACCATGGAGCGGCGCTCGCTGCCCATGTAGACCTTGTCCTTGGCGTTTTCGAAGTCGATCATCTCGACCCACTTCTTGTTGGTGCGGGCGGCGTTCAGGGCAGCCTCGTTGCAGAGGTTGGCCAAGTCGGCACCGGCAAAGCCGGGGGTGCCGCGGGCGATGACTTCCAGCTCCACATCGGGGCTGAGGGGGATCTTATCGGTGGTGTGCACCTTGAGGATCTCGTGCCGGCCCTTCACGTCGGGGCGGTCCACCACCACGCGGCGGTCGAAGCGGCCGGGGCGGAGCAGGGCGGGATCCAGCACGTCGGGGCGGTTGGTGGCGGCGATGAGGATGACGCCCTCATTGCCCTCAAAACCGTCCATCTCCACCAGGAGCTGGTTCAGGGTCTGCTCGCGCTCGTCGTGGCCACCGCCCAGGCCGGCACCGCGATGGCGGCCCACGGCGTCGATCTCATCGATGAACACGATGCAGGGGGCGCTCTTCTTGGCCTGCTCGAAGAGGTCGCGCACGCGGCTGGCGCCCACGCCCACGAACATCTCCACGAAGTCCGAGCCGGAGATGCTGAAGAACTGGACCTTGGCTTCGCCAGCGATGGCGCGGGCCAGGAGGGTCTTGCCCGTGCCCGGAGGGCCCATGAGCAGCAGGCCTTTGGGGATCTTGCCGCCCAGCTTCACGAACTTGGCGGGGTCCTTGAGGAAGTCGACAACCTCTTTGAGTTCTTCCTTGGCCTCGTCGCACCCGGCCACATCCGCGAAGGTGATGCGCTTGGTGGCGGCCGAGAGGCCCTTGGCGCGGGCCTTGCCGAAGCTCATGGCCTTGTTGCCGCCCATCTGCGCCTGGCGCATGAACACGAACCAGAGCACCACGAAGACCAGCAACGGGGCCCAAAACATGAGCACGTAGGCGAAGTTGTTCTCGCTGGGCTTGGCGGCCTTGAATTCGTCGATCTGACCCTCGGTCTTCCAGCTGAGGATGACCTTGCCCAGATCCTGCATGGGGGGTGCAACGGTGCGGAACTTCTCGATGACCTCGCCAGCCTTGGCAGTCTTTTCAGGCTGCTTATAGGTGCCTTCTACATCGAAACCCGAGAGGGTCACGGAGCGGTACTTACCAGCCACGCCCTCGGTGTAGAACGTCGAGAAGGGGATTTCAGCCTGACGCCCGGCCTGGTTGCTCCAATTGAACTTGAAGGCCAGCAGCAGCATCGCGATGATTGCCAGCCAGACCAGCACGCTCTTCGTCATTGAATTCAAAGGGTCACTCCTTGGGGCCGTAGCCCAGGTGGCCCTCCAGTTTACTCGGACCTGGAAGGCCGTGGTCTCCGAGTTAGATGCAGATACCTCCCAGATGGTTCTGGGTTTAGTTGAAAATCGCCCCAACTGCCCGGTTTACCTCTCCTCGCGAGGCGCTGCTGGAGCCAGGGAGCCAGGTCCCGGAGGGCGGCGGCTTCCCGGGGCCAGTCCAGGCGACGGAAGGCCATCTCCAGCGTCCAGCGGAGTTCCGGCTCGGTCCAGGCCTCGCACCGGAGGCTGAGGGCCTCGCCCTCCAGGTTCCAGCGGGAGCCCTCCCAACCGGCCACCAAGGTGCGGGCCATCGCTTCGGCCTCCGCGGCCTGGAGGTGGGTCTCGAAGAGATGGCGGTCCAGTTCCGGGGCCTCCAGGCGCACTTGGTCGAGGATGGGGCGCCAGCGGTTCCGGGCCGTGAAGGGCTCTGCGTTGGAGGCGTCCTCCCGCCAAGGCACTTGGCGCGAATTGAGAAAGGCGCGCAGCTCTGCCCGCCGGGTCTGGATCAGGGGAGACCAGCGCGACCCCTGGCGGGGCGGCAGGGGATGGAGGCTGCCCAGGCCGCCGCCCCGGGCCAGCCGCAGCAGCACCGTTTCCGTGTGGTCATCCAGGGTGTGCCCTGTGGCCACCGCGCTGGCCCCGGCCTGGTGGGCCTCCTCGCGGAGCCAGTCCCAGCGCAGCTCCCGGGCGGACATCTCCAGGCCGATCTTCCGGTCCGCGGCGTGGGCCCTCACGCCCAGGGTGGCCTCGGCCAGGTCCAGGTCCAGCATGCGGCAGAGCTGGCGTACCAGATCCGCGTCCTGGGGCGATTCGGCGCGCAGGTCGTGGTCCGCGTGGGCCACGGAAAGCTCCAGGTCCAGGCTCTTGCGCAGCTCCCAGAGCAGCACCAGGAGAGCCACCGAGTCCCCGCCACCAGAGCAGGCCACCAGCACGCGGCCCCGGACTCCGTCACCCCGGCGCTGGATCTGCGCCAGCAGGTCGGCTTTAAAGCGATTCACGCGGGTGGTTCCAGGTGGGCCAGCAGCTGGAGGAGGGCTGGCGACACAGGCCGTTCGCACCAGAGCGCCTCGGCCCAGTCACACATGCGCAAGGAGCCCCAGTGCATGGCCCGGCCCAGGACGCCGCGCCGGAAGGCGGGGTGGGCGATGCGGGTGACAGGCTGAGTGGCATCCTGGTCGAATTGGCTGCCGAAGGCGTCAAAGGCGGCCATGCGGCGTTCCCACACGGCACTCACGTCCACCAGCAGATCCGGCTGTCCGGGGTTCTCGCCCCCCACCCAGGCCAGGGCCTCGGGACGCCACGGCGTGCCCGGGCATGGATAGTTCTTGAGGCCCGAGTAATAGGCAGCTTCGCGAATCAAGCGGTGGGCCCGGCGGTGGTCGGGATGGCGGTCGTCCGGGGCGGGCAGGATGAGGATCCGGGGGCGCAGGCGGCGCAGTTCCACCATGAGGCGCAGGCGATAGGCCTCCTCCTCGGTGAAGCGGCCATCGGGGAAGTCCAGGACCACCCGGGGCACACCGAGGAGGTCCGCAGCCTTCTGGGCCTCGGCCCGGCGGGTCTCCGCCGTGCCCCGGGTGCCCAGGTCGCCGCTGGTCAGATCGAGGATGGCGGCCTTCAGGCCCCGCTCGGCGGCCAGGGCCAAGAGGCCGCCCACGTGCACTTCCACATCGTCCGGGTGGGCGCCCAGGGCCAGAAGATCGAGGCCGTCGTTCATGGTTCCTCCACCAGGATCACCGGGCTGCTTCCGTCCATGCGGTCCAGGATGGCATCCAGCAACTGCGGACTGCGCAGCCAGGGGGCCCCGGGCACGACGCGCTCCTGGGGCAGGCCGAAGGGGAAGAGGGCTTGCCGCAGGTGTTCAGGGTCACCGCCCAGCCGCTCAGCAGCGGCCTCCCGGTGCAGGCGTCGGTCCAGCTTGGTGAGTCGCTCCCGGCTGCGGTCCTGTTCCCGGCTGAACCGCTGCTGCAGGGGCTCGGGCCAGGTTGGATCCGGCGCCACGCTCTGGAAGCGGGCCGAGGGCAGGGGGCCCGGCCAGGAGGCCAGGCGGTCCCAGGCGCCGTGGCGCAGGGCGTCCAGATCGCCCGGCCCCACCTTGAAGCCAGCGGGGACCACGTATACGCTGGGGCGGGGCAGGATCTTCGGAGCCGCGAGGCCCACGACATCCCAGAGGGGCTCGCAAAGGCGCCAGTAGGCTCGTTCCGAGGGGCCCAGCACCACCGCCACCACGGGCAGGAGCAGGGACTGCATGAGGGGGCGGATGGCCGCGCCGGGGCTGAGCCAGTGGCCCGGGGGCAGAGGCGCGCCGGGCTCCAGGCGCTGGCGGCGGCCGGTCACAGGATCCAGAGAGAACCAGGCGGCCTGCACCCGGGGATCCAGGGGCAGGGGGGCGCCCTCTGCGGCCAGGTTTTCAGCCTGGCGGATGAGCAGGGCCTCCAGGGGCAGGCTCCGCCAGCGTTCGAGTTCAGGCTGAATGGGATCGCGGTGGACTCTATTGGTGGGCGAGAAAGGCTGCAGGCCCCGTTCCCACAGCGGCTGGCCCAGGGCCAGGGCGTGGCCGCGCAAGGTTGGCTCGGTGGGTTCAGGCAGGGGTCCCCAAAGGGAACTGGCCTCGGCCTGATGCTCCGGTGTCCAGGGCAGCCAACCCGTGGCCGTGCCCAGGCGGGCCTCGAAGCGGAAGCGGTGGCGCTGCAACCGGCCTTCCAGCCATCCCGTGACGGAGGCCACTTCGGCGCGGTCATGGTCCTCGTCCGCCATCCAATAGACGGCCTCGGCCCCCGTGCGGCGAGCCTCGGCCAGAGCTGCGAGGGCCTTGGCCACGGACAGAGCGGGGCTCCAGCCGGCGCCGATCTGCTGGCCCGTGGCAATGACTGGACGGGACTCGCTCATGCCCGCCCCGCGGTGACTGGCCTACCCACTTCGCTCAAACAGATCGAACACATGGGCCCAAGCCTACCCGATATGCGATGCTCGACGGCATGCAGAGCGTCGAGCCCTGGCTCCCCCCGGCCACTCCTGATCTGGCGGTCCTGGCCATGAGCGCCGCGGACGAGGCCGGCGTCGCCAGCCTGCGGGCCTGGCCAGAGCTCCGCATGGGGGGCATCGGCTTCGCCGACCTGCCGCCCTTTCTGTGCTGGCGGGGCCTGGCCGAAAACGGCTGGCACTTGGTCCTGCTGCAACCCCGGGAACTGGGGGCCCTGGTGCCGGGAGCCCGCATTGCGGCCCTGCCGGAGGGCTGGCTGGAGGCCCTCGATCTGGAAGCCCTGGCCCGGCCGCTGGCCAAGCATCCCGATTTCCCGGGAGGGACATCGGTCCATCTGGTGCAGATGTCTGGCCCTGGGCGCTTCCGGCTGCGCAGCTACGGCCAGCCGGATCCCGGCCTGGTGCAGCTGGTTCTACAGCGCACCAGTACCGTGTCGGCCTGGCAGCCAATACCCTGAAGGGTGGGCCTACTTGCCGCGGTTGCTCATGCGGGTATGGGTCACACCGGTCTTGCCCTGGGGCTTGGTGGAGGCCTTGACCACAGGTTTGGGACCGGGCCCGGCCTTGGGCTTGGCCGTCGCTGTGGTGGCGGCCAGCTTGTCCGTGGCCAGGAGGGACTTCATGAGGTCGGCGGGAACGAGGGGCTTGGTCATGGGAGTACTCCTCTGTCCAGTCTACTCCTCAATGGGTCATGTGACAGGGTTCATGGGGGTGGGCACGGTGCCAGCGGTTAAGCTGGGGTGGTCCGGCGGGAACCGGCGGATCTTCCTTGAGGTGGGGCACCATGACCGATGAGGTGTGGGACGGACTGGCGGAGCAGGCTCTGCGCGCCTTCGAGGGCTGGCAGGGGAGTTCACGGCTGGCGCGTCGCAATCTGCTGGAGGCCTGGCTGGAGCAGGTGGCCCTGGTGCGTGAGGACTTGGCCCTGGGCATCACCCGCGAAACGGGCAAGCCCATCAGCCTCGCCCGGGGGGAGGTGGGGCGCGGGGAGATGACCTTGCGAGCCACCATTGAAGCCATCGCCACCTTTGGCGAGGAAGCGATTCCCTACGACCTGATGCCCGGCGCTGAGGGGTGCCGCGCCACCTTCCGGCGTTTCCCCTTGGGCCCCGCCCTGGCCATCACGCCCTTCAACTTCCCCGTGAACCTGGCCGTGCACAAACTGGCCCCGGCCCTGGGGGCTGGCTGCAGCGTGATCTGGAAGCCCTGTCCCCAGGCCCCTCAGACCTCGCGTCTGCTCTGGGAGAGTTTCGAGGCCGCTCGGCTTCAAGTCGCCGCCCCGGTGCACCTGCTGCAACTGGCGGGATCCGACCCGACCCGGGCTGAGGCGCTGGCTCTGGACCCCCGTATCGCCGTGGTGAGCTTCACGGGCTCCGAGCGAGTGGGACGCCGCCTTGAACGGGTACTGGCCGGCAAGCCCCTGCTGCTGGAACTGGGCGGCAACGGTGCTGTGGTGATCGACGAGGGCGTGGATGCCGAGGCCGTGGCTCGCGCCGTGGCGCCCGCCGCCGTGGCGGGGGCGGGTCAGAGCTGCTCCAAGGCCCAGCGCATCTATATCCACGAGCACTTGTTCGAGGCCTTCGCCGCGGCCTTCGTGGGCGCCATCCAGGCTCTCCCAGTGGGCGATCCCATGGACCCCAGGACCGTGGTCGGGCCGCTCATCGACGAGGCCACCGCGATCCGTGTGGACGCCAGCCTGGACCGGGCCGTGGCCGCCGGGGCCCAGGTGCTCCTGCGGGGCACCCGCCAGGGGGCCCTGCTGGCCCCTGCCATCCTCACGGGCCTGCCTGAGACGGATCCCCTCCAGTGTGAGGAGGCCTTCGCCCCGGTCACCATCCTCACGCCCGTGCCCAGTTTCGAGGAGGGGCTGCGCCTCGCTGCGGCCACCCGCTTCGGCCTGCGGGCCAGCGCCTACAGCCGCCAGCTGGCCCATCTGCGCCTGGCGGAGGCGACCCTGCGGGCTGGGGGCGTGCTCTTGAACCTGCCGCCCACCTTCCGCCTGGACGCCTCACCCTTCGGGGGTGTGCGGGCCAGCGGCAACGGCTTCGAGGGGCCCCGCTGGGCCATGGAGGGCTTCACCGAGGGGCGCCTCATCGTCGAAGGCCCCGCTCTCTAAAAGTCTGTCGCAGGAGCTGTCATGTCCCAGTCCATGCCCTTCCAAGCCGGCGACCTGGTCGTGGTGGTGCTCCAGGCGCCCCGGGAGCGCATCTGGGGCAACCTCCTGGGCCTGGATGGCGCGGGCATCCGTTTGCGCGGCCTGGATCTCACCCCGTGGACCGAAGTCCTGAGCCTCATCCGCACCGGCGAGGGGGATCAGGTGGCCCTGGGCACCCGCTTCCTCCCCATGCACCGCGTGGAAGCCATGTACCTGGACGAGGCCAGTTCCGGCGCACCCAGTCTGGCTGAAACCTTCCACCAGGCCACGGGCCTCGACCCGCGGGCCTACCTGTCCCAGCCCTGAGGGCCCGCCCTCACGCAGCACCCCCAACACCTTTCGGAGGAAACCATGAGCCATGCGAATCACGCCCTGTGGATGGAGCGCTTTCGCGTCCGTGCCGCCAAGCTGCAGCGCCACATCGTCCTGCCCGAGGGCCGAGATGATCGGACCCTGCAGGCCGCGCAGCTGCTGCTGGACCAGGGCCTCTGCCGCCTGACCCTCCTGGGCGATCCTGCGGATATGCAGCGGCGGGGCGCGACCCTGGGACTGTCCCTGAAGGGCGCTGAGCTGGTGGATCCCGCGTCCAGCGCTATCCTTCAAGAACTGGCCGGGGCCTACTACGAGCGGCGCAAGGCCAAGGGTGTCACCGAGGCCCAGGCTCTGGAGGCGGTCCACAACCCCCTCTGGTTCGGCGCCATGCAGGTGCAGGCTGGCCACGCCGACGGCATGGTGGCCGGGGCTTTGAACACCACGGCCGAGACTGTGCGCGCCTGCCTGCAGGCCATCGGCGCCGCCAAAGGTATCAAGACCGTCTCCAGCTTCATGATGATGATTCATCCCGACGCCGCCTACGGCGAGCAGGGCGCCATGATCTTCGCCGACTGCGCTGTGGTGCCGGAGCCCACGGCGGAGCAGCTGGCAGACATCGCCATCGCCTCCGCGGAGAACGCCCGCCGCGTGATGGATGTGGAGCCCCGCGTGGCCCTGCTCAGCTTCTCCACCCGAGGTTCCGCGGAGCATCCCTGCGTGGACAAGGTGCGGGCCGCCCTGGCCATCGTCAAAGAGAAGGCGCCGGGCCTGGCCGTGGATGGCGAGCTGCAGGCGGACGCCTCGCTGGTGGCCAGTGTGGGCCAGCGCAAGGCGCCGGGTTCCGCCGTGGCGGGCCGGGCCAACGTGCTGGTCTTCCCGAGCCTGGACGCCGGCAACATCTCCTACAAGATCGCCGAGCGCATGGGTGGTGTCGTGGCGCTGGGGCCCCTGTTGCAGGGGCTGGCCAAGCCCGCCAACGACCTGAGCCGTGGCTGCAGCGCCCAGGACATCGCTGATGTGGCGGTGCTGACGGCCCTGCAGTGAAAAAACTCGCCTTCTTCATC
Organism: uncultured Holophagaceae bacterium; assembly: GCA_903913215.1. GTDB lineage: Bacteria > Acidobacteriota > Holophagae > Holophagales > Holophagaceae > Geothrix. The sequence continues at coordinate 6,612 of CAIWKE010000015.1, read as the reverse complement.
TCTGGCACTGGCGGCAACGCCCTGAACCTCCTCAGGGCCTGTCGCGAGGGCCGGGTGCCGGGCCTGCCGGTCCTGGGGCTGGCCTCTTCGGCCCAGGCCGGCGGCATCGCCCGCCTGGGGGCCGAAGGGCTGCCCATGACCGTGGTGGTGCGCAAGGACTTCGACTCGGACCAGGCCTTTTCGGAGGCCTGCTACGAGGCTGCCGAGGCGGCCGGGGCCGAGCTGATCTGCCTCTGCGGCTGGCTGAAGAAGATCACGGTGCCGCTGCGCTGGGAGGGCCGCATCCTCAACATCCACCCAGGACTGCTACCCCGCTTCGGAGGCCCAGGCATGTACGGCCTGCACGTGCACCGGGCCGTGCTGGCGGCGGGCGAGGTCGAGTCCGGTGCCACCGTGCATTTGGTCGATCAGGAATACGACCATGGGCGGATCCTGGAGCAGCTCCGGGTTCCCGTGCTGCCCGGCGACACGCCCGAGGACTTGCAACGGCGGGTGTATGGCGCAGAAATGGAGCTGTATCCCCGGGCCCTGGCAGCCTACCTCACCGAAACGGCCTAACATGACCTCCATGATCCCCCTCCTAAGTGCCGATGAGATGCAGGCTGTGGAAAGGCAGGCCATGGAGGCCTGGGGGATTTCTTCGTTGATTCTGCAGGAGCACGCGGCCCTGGGGGCCCTGGCCCTGCTGCCTGCCGGTGAGTTGCACGTACTGGCGGGCCCGGGGAACAACGGCGGGGACGCCCTGGCCTTGGCCCGGTTGGCTCGGCTCCAGGGCCGCGAGGTGATGGTCTGGACCTACCTCGACCGTCCCCAGTGGTTGGGGGACGCAGCCCAACAGGAGCGGCTCTGGCGGGGCCTGGGGGGCGAGGTTTGCACCGCTCCCGATCCCGAAGCAATCATGAAGACCTGGCGGGGCTGGGTGGTGGACGGGCTCTTCGGTCTGGGCACCACACGGCCTCTGGAGGGCCCCGCGGTCCGCTGGGTCGAGGCCCTGAACCGCAGTGGTCTCCCCGTGCTGGCCTTGGACCTGCCTTCGGGCCTGGATCCCAGTTCCGCGGAATTGCCCGGCACTGTCGTCCGGGCCACGCGGACCGCCTGCTTTGGAGCCCTGAAGCTGTGCCATGGCCTGCTCCCGGCCCGGGCCTGCTGCGGCGAAATCACCGTGGTGCCCATTCCATTGGATCAGGTCCCCCAGGGGCGGGTAGGCCTGCTGCAGCGGCCCCACCTCGCCCCCCGGGCCTGGGATGCCCACAAGGGCAGCTTCGGCCACGTGGCCATCCGGGCGGGCAGCCTGGGCATGAGCGGCGCCGCGGTGCTGGCGGCCCTGGGAGCCCTGCGCGTGGGGGCTGGCCTGGTGACGTTGCTGGCCGACGCCGAGGTGCGCGCCGAGATCGCCGCCCAAGTGCCGGAGGCCATGGTGCAGGCCTGGCAGGGCTCTTTGCCCGAGGGCGCCAATGTCCTGCTGGTGGGGCCCGGCGGCATCCGCGAGGTGCCGCACTGGGATGGTCCCATGGTGGTGGACGCCTCGGCCCTGGGCGAGGGCGAAGGACGCCGCTGGATGGACCGGCCCGACACGGCCATTACGCCTCACCCGGGCGAGTTTGCCCGCCTCTTCAACCTGCCCCGTCCCCTGCTCATGGACGAGCGGCTGGCCCAGGCCCGCCAGGTGGCCACCGGGAAGCCAGGTGTGCTGGTGCTCAAAGGGGCCCAGACCGTCATCGCGGGTGGGGCCTGCGAAGAGCTCTGGATCAACCCCACAGGCCATCCGGGCATGGCCACCGGAGGCAGCGGGGACCTGCTGGCCGGCATGGTGGCGGGTTTTCGGGCCCAGGGCCTGCCCATGCGCGAGGCTGTGGCTACTGCAACCTGGTTCCACGGCGCCGCAGCGGACCGTCTGCCGGGCCCGGGCTTGATCCCCACAGACCTGGCGGATCAGCTGCCGGAGTTGCTGCGTGGCTGAGCGGTTCCTCGCCGATGACGGCGCCACCGAGGCCCTGGGCGAAGACCTGGCCCGCCTGACGCCACCGGGGGGCACCTGGCTGCTCCGGGGCGAACTGGGTGCCGGCAAGACCACCTGGACCCGGGGCTTCCTGCGGGGCCTGGGTGGTGATCCGGATGAGGTGGCCTCGCCCACCTATGCGGTGCTGCACCGCTATGCCTGCCCTGTGGGCCGCCTCTTCCACCTGGACCTCTATCGCGCCGGGGCCGACGGGGCCTGGTCCCTGGGCCTGGAGGACAGCCTGGAGCCCGGGGACCGTTTGGTGGTGGAGTGGGCGGGCCGTAGCGGGCCCTGGCCCACCGACTGGGTGGCCACCCTGAAGCTCGAGTCGGAAGCTGAAGGGCGTCGGGCGGAATGGACACTGCCTGACCAATCCTGAGGTCCATGCTGGGAGCATGACGCCCCTTTTGGCCCTTGCCTTCCTCATTTTGCTCTGTTCGGGGCTCGCGGCCTGGGGGGCCCTGCGGCGACGCCCCTTGGACAGCGCCCCCTTCGAGGCCCTGCGCCGCCACGGAGAGGAACTGGCCTCCCGGGACCGCACAGAGGGCCAGCAGAGCCTCCAGGCCCAGCTTCGGCCCCTGGCGGAGGAGCTGCACTCCGTCCGGCTGGCCCAGGCGGAGAAACTGGCCGAGGGCTTCCGCCAGGTGATCACCGCCACTCAGGAGGCCTTGCGGGCTTCCCGGGAGGAGCAGGCCACGCAGTTGGCCGCCGTGCAGCTCATGGTCGAGGGGCGCCTCCAGGCCATCCAGGCCTCCAACGAGGCGCGCCTGGAGCAGATGCGGCGCACCGTGGACGAGAAGCTCCACGAGACCCTGGAGAAGCGCCTGGGCGAGAGCTTCAACCTGGTGGCCCAACGCCTGGAACTGGTACAGAAGGGCCTGGGCGAGATGCAGAGCCTGGCCCAGGACGTGGGGGGCCTCAAGCGGGCCCTCACCAATGTGAAGACCCGGGGCGTGCTGGGCGAGGCCCAGTTGGGGGCCATCCTGGAGCAGTTCCTGGCCCCGGGCCAGTACGCCGCCAACGTGAAGATCCGACCCCGCTCACCGGAAGTGGTGGAATACGCCGTCAAGCTGCCCGGGGCCGAGGAGGGGGGCACCGTTTGGCTGCCCATCGACGCCAAATTCCCGCTGGAGGACTACCAGCGCCTCATGGAGGCGTACGAGCTGGGGGATCTGCCCGCCGTGGAGGCGGCCGGAAAAGCCCTGGAGGTCCGGCTGCTGGCCCAGGCCCGGGACATCCGGGACAAGTACATCGCGCCCCCCCAAAGCACGGACTTTGCGCTGCTCTTCCTTCCTTTTGAGGGGCTTTACGCCGAGGCTCTGCGGCGGCCGGGGCTCCTGGACCGCCTCCAGCGCGAGTGCCGGGTGACCTTCGTGGGACCCACCACCCTCACGGCCTTCCTCAACAGCCTCCAGGTGGGCTTCAAGACCCTGGCCATCAGCCGTCAGAGTGGTGAGGTCTGGAAGCTCCTGAGCCACGTGAAGGCGGAATTCGGCAAGTTCGGGGAGGCCCTGTCCACGGTCCAAAAGAAGCTTGAGGAGGCCAGTTCCAAGCTCGGGGATGTCTCCAAGCGGAAGGAACTCATGGAGAAGCGTCTTGCGGGGGTGGAGTCCCTCCCGGAGCCGGAGTTGGTGCCGGAACTGGCCCCCCTGCCGGCACTTGAATAATTCACTTCACAATTCGGCAGAATACCTTAGGATTCGGGCCAACCCCGGGGGTGGGATGCTGAAGGGACGTGAACGGCCAGGACTCGGCGAGGTGATCGCGGTTGACCGGAACTATGTCCCCATGCAGGAAGTCAGCCGCCGCCGTGCCCTCTGTGCCGTGGTCTCCGGCCGGGCCCACGTGTTGAATCCTGCGACCTTCGAGCGCCACGGCAACCTGGAAGTCCGCCTGGAACTCATCATCTTTCCGCACGCCCAGGCCTGCAGTGACTCCAAGCTGCTCTTGGGACGCCTGGAGCGACGGGTGCTCCGCCGTGATCTGTACGTCTGCCAGTACGAGGGCTGCCACAAGAAGGCCACCACGGTGGACCATGTGGTGCCCCTCTGCCAGGGCGGCACCACCAGCTGGCAGAACCTGGTGGGCTGCTGTCTCCTCTGCAACCAGACCAAGGGTGGCCGCACCCCCGAGCAGGCGGGAATGGTGCTGAAGCGCACGCCCAAGGGGCCCCGCGCCCACCTCTTCGAGCGCTTCGAGGAGCTGTTGAAGCGGGCCAGTGCGGCCTAGGAACCACGCCGGGAGGAGAGACGGGACCGGCCGGCCGTCGGCCTGGGCGCTAATGTTGAAAAAGTAAACGCTATCAATTTGTGCTCAGTTAGCAAATAGCGAACAAAAAACAGGCTTTTTATTTTTAGAGCTTCCGACTAGGCTTTTTGCCAGGAGGAACTTCCATGCCTTCAGTGGATATCAGTTCTCAGACCGGTAAGGATTTTGCCGGAGATGTGTTGATCGTACCCGTCTTCTCAGGTCGGGAACGCCATCGCCTGCCGCTCGCCATCAGCAAGGTGGCCCGTCAGGTCATGGACGAAGAGGATTTCAAGGCAGACTATCTGGAAGTTGTGCCGCTGCATCACCCCAATGGCGTGAAGGAAAGCCGCTGGATGGTGCTGGTGGGGCTTGGTGACGAGGAGAAGGTCACCCTTAACAAGATCCGGAAGGCCGTGGGAACTGCGGGCCGCTTCTGCATCAAAAAGAAGTGGAAAAAGGTGGGAGTCCTCTCACCGTCGACATCCACGCTGGATCATGACGCCGTGCAGGTGGCCGTGACTGAGGGGGTCCTGCTGGCGAATTATGATTTCGTCTCCTTCAAGGGCGGAAAGCCTGAAGCCAAGCAGTTCAGCTCCGTGGATATCTTCACCAATGGGGATGACACGCGGAAGGCCCGCCGCAAGCTGCCCGTGGTGGAGGCCGGTGTGGCCGCCTGCCACCGGGTGCGGGATCTGGCTAACACGCCCGCAGGGGACCTCTACCCCGAAGTGTTTGCCGACCTCGCCGCCAAGCTGGCCAAGCAGCACAAGCTCCACTGCGAGGTCATGGACGTGCCGGCCCTGGAGAAGGGCGGTTTCCGGGCTCTCCTGGCCGTGGGCCAGGGCAGTGACCGCGCCCCGCGCATAGTGAAGCTGGAGTACAAACCGAAAGAGAAGCCCAAGAAGCACGTGATCCTGGTGGGCAAGGGGGTCTGTTTCGATTCTGGTGGCCTCTCCCTCAAGGACGCCTCGGGCATGGAGACCATGAAAGACGATATGACCGGGGCGGCCATCGTCCTGGCCACCCTGGTCGCCTGCGCCCAGTTGGAAGTGCCGGTCCAGGTCACGGGCCTCATGGGTCTGGTGGAGAACATGCCTTCCGGCTCCAGTTACAAGCCCGGCGACGTGCTCCGCACCCGCAGCGGCAAGACCGTCGAGGTGCTGAACACCGATGCCGAGGGTCGGCTGGTGCTGGCGGACCTGCTCCACTACGCCAATGAGCTGGGGGCCGACCATGTTCTGGACCTGGCCACCCTCACAGGCGCCGCCCTGGTGGCCATGGGCGACGGGGTCTCCGCGATCATGGGCACGGACCAGAAGCTGGTCGACCGGCTGCTGGATGCTGGCGGAGCCGTGGGCGAATACCTCTGGCAGCTCCCCCTGGTGGAGGAATACACTGACCAGCTCAAGAGCCCTCTGGCGGATCTGAAAAACATCACGGGCATCCGCTGGGGCGGCACCATCACCGCCGGGCTCTTCCTCCGGGAGTTCACGGAGCAGGCCTCCTGGGCCCACGTGGACCTCTCAGGCAGCTGGTCTGGCAAGGAGCGGGACTACCGCACCCATGGCGGCAGCGGTGAGGGTCCCCGCTTCCTTCTGGAATGGTTGATGGATTGATCGTCTAAGGTCTCAGGAGCAGGGAGGGGGGCTGGTCCCCCCTCTTTTTTTTAATTAGTTGACGCTGACCCTCTTGACCGCGAGGCACGGATGGGGATTTATTGAGAACTGCCCCTAATCCCACCGAAGTCCCCCAACCCCCGGAGTTCCCATGGAAGCAATGGAGACCCTCACCAAGGCCGATCTTTCCCGTCATTTGATGGAGCGGCTCGAACTGGGGAAGAAGGATGCAGACCTGCTGGTCAACACCTTCCTCGAAAGCATCATCGAGTCCCTGCGGACCGGCGAAGGCGTGGAACTGCGCGGCTTCGGGAGCTTCCGTCTGCGCGACCGGCGCGCCCGTCAGGGCCGCAACCCACGCAGCGGTGAGAGCATCCAGGTTCCCCCCAAGCGCGTGGTGTATTTCAAGTTGGGCAAGGAACTGCGCAGCAAGCTCATCGACGACTAGCCCCCCCCACCTGCCACCCACTGGGAGTCTCCATGCATCTTCGCAAGCTGCTCGTCTCCTGCCTGGCCCTTTTGGCCCTGGCCACGCCCGCCTTCGCCCAGAAGAAGCTCTCCAAGGAGGACAAGGCCAAGCTCCCCCGGGTGGCCATCCTCGAGTTCAAGGCCGCTCCGGATGCCTGGCACGGCTGGCATCACGGCGGCTGGGGCAACAACATGAGCACCATCTCCAACCAGCTCCGGGACATGTTCACCACGGAGATCATGGAGAAGGGCAAGAACAAGATCCGGGTCATCGAGCGG
>CAIWKE010000014.1 GCA_903913215.1 uncultured Holophagaceae bacterium | reverse complement strand
ACCGGGTCCGGGTGGATGAGGCGAATCGACTCAGGCATGACAAGGCCACCCGGAAGGTCGTGAAGGGTGCCAAGTGGCTCCTGCTTCGGAATTGGGAGAATCTCCCTGACGAGAAAGCCAAGGTCCGGCTGAACGAGCTACTCGAAGCGAATCAGGCCCTGATGACCGTCTACCTGCTGAAGGATGACCTCAAGCAGCTATGGGACTACAAGCGGACAGGCTGGGCGCGAAGGGCCTGGGAAGGCTGGTTGGATCGGGCCAGGGAAAGCGGCATACCCCCACTCATCAGCTTCGCGAAGAACCTCGGTAAGAGGATCGACGGCATCCTGGCTCACTGTGACTTTCCCATCCACACCAGCCTGATCGAAGGCGTGAACAACAAGATCAAGCTCATCAAGCGCATTGGCTACGGCTACCGGGACGATGCCTACTTCTTCCTCAAAGTCCGCTCAGCCTTCCCCGGAATTCCCGGATGAACCGAAAAAAAGCCCTAGTCCAACCCCGCCATACTGGGCCTGGAGAACCTCATGCCCAGCCTGCGCGTCGCCTACGTCGATACCGAGACCACGGGACTCTCTTCCCGCACGGATCGGATCATCGAGATCGCCATTGTGCTGGCGGAGGTGGACTGGGACACGGGGCGCATCCTGCGTCGCCTGGACCAGTACGAGGCCCTGCAGGATCCCGGCTGCCCCATGCCCGCCGGGGCCCAGGCTGTTCACGGCATCACGGACGCCATGGTGCGGGGACGGCGCATCGAGGCTGCGGCCTGCTCGGCGCTGTTGAATGCGGCCGACATCTGCCTGGCCCACAACAGCGGCTTCGACAAGGGCTTCGTGGCCCAGGTGGTGCCTGAAGCACCGGACCTGGCCTGGGGTTGCACCTGCCGCGGCATTCCCTGGCAGCGGCTCTACTCCGGTCTCCGCACCACGTCGTTACAGGGTCTAAGCCATTTCTTCGGCTCCCCGCGGGGCACCGCGCATCGCGCTCTGGGGGACGTGGAGACCACCATGAACCTGGTCACCCTGCCGGGCATCGAGGGCGAGCGGGCCTTCCAGCACTACGTCCTGCACAAGAAGGTCCGGCGGGAAGACCTGGTGCCTGCCGTTGTGATCCGGCCGGACCTGGACTTCGGCGGCCTCCTGAGGCAGCGACGGACCGCCACCTGGGGATGAGCGATAGGATGGAGAGGCCGGAATTCCGGCCGGGGAGTCGCCATGACTTTGGATACGCGCAAGCTGGGGCAGCAGGGTCTCGCTGTCTCCGCCCTGGGCCTGGGCTGCATGGGCATGAGCCAGTCCTACGGTCCCGCCGACGAGGTCGAGTCCATCGCCACCATTCATCGCGCCATCGAGCTGGGCTGCACCTTCCTGGATACAGCGGAGGTCTATGGGCCCTTCCTCAACGAGGCGCTGCTGGGGCGCGCCCTCAAGGGGCGCCGTGACCAGGTGGTGCTGGCCACGAAATTCGGCTTCCGCTTTGAGAACGGCAAGCAGGCGGGCACGGATCGGGACAGCCGCCCTGAGACCATCCGCGCCGCGGTGGAGGGCTCCCTTCGCCGCCTGGGCACAGACCACATCGACCTGCTTTATCAGCACCGCGTTGATCCCGCCGTTCCCATGGAAGAGGTTGCCGGCATGGTGGGTGAACTGGTGCGGGCGGGCAAGGTGCGCTATTTCGGGCTCTCCGAGGTGGGGGTCGCCAACATCCGCCGGGCCCACGCCGTACATCCGGTTTCCGCCGTCCAGAGCGAGTACTCCCTCTGGGAGCGGAATCTGGAGGCGGATGTGATTCCTGTCCTGCGGGAGCTAGGCATTGGCCTGGTGCCCTTCTCGCCGCTGGGCCGGGGCTTCCTCACCGGGGCTGTGCTGCGGGCTGAAGATTATCCCGAAGGTGACTTCCGGCGCGGTGACCCTCGCTACCAAGGGGCGAACTACGATGCCAACGTGGCGGCGGCACGCAGCGTCCACGAGATCGCCGAGGCCCTGCAGGCCAAGCCGGGTCAGGTGGCCCTGGCCTGGCTGCTGCAGAAGGGCGAGGACCTGGTGCCCATTCCCGGCACCAAACGCCGCACGTATCTGGAAGAAAACCTGGCCGCGGCGGACCTTCGGCTAGACGCCACCCAGGTGGCTCGGCTTGACGCGGCCCTGGCTCCGGGCAAGGTGGCCGGACCGCGCTACAACGCGAAGGTCATGGCCACCGTTGATCGCTGAGTTCCTAGCAGATGCGGGGCAGCTGCTCCCCTGAGGGCAGGTCCAGGATGCGCTCTGTGCCCAGGCGCGTGCGGAGGGTCACCGGGACCGTGCCAGCGTCGAGGACCCGCCCGATGATCGCCGCACCCCGGCCTTCCGGGAGCTGGTGCAGGGCCGCCAGGGCGGCCTCGGCCTGGGTTCCGGGCACGAAGGCGACCAGGCGCCCCTCGCAGGCCACCTGGAGCGGGTCCAGGCCCAGCAACTCGCAAGCAGCGGCCACTGCCGGGACCACAGGAATATCCTGCTCCCGCACCTCCAGGCTCAGGCCCCCGTCCAGGCCGATCTCGTTGAGCACGGCGCCCAGGCCGCCCCGGGTGGGGTCTCGCAGGCAATGGACCGAGATGCCCGCAGTCCAGAGGGCCTCGGCCAGGTGGTGAATCGGGGCGCAGTCGCTGAGGATGGGCGTCTCGAAGGCCAGGCCCTCGCGTACGGAGAGCACCGCCACGCCGTGGCGACCGAGGTCGCCCGAGACCAGGATGGCGTCGCCGGGGCGCACCTGGCGGGGGCCCAGCACTCGGCCTTCGGGCACAAGGCCAAGCCCCGTGGTGTTGATGTAGAGTCCATCGCCGCGGCCCCGGTCCACCACCTTGGTGTCTCCAGTAACAATGGTCACGCCGCAGCGGGTGGCAGCCTGCTGCATGGAGGTCACCAGGTTCGCCAGCTCCGCCAGGGGCAGGCCTTCTTCCAGGATGAGGGCACAGCTGAGGAAGCGGGGCAGGGCGCCGCCGCAGGCCAGGTCGTTCACGGTGCCGTAGACGGCCAGCTCACCGATGTCACCGCCGGGAAAGCTGCGGGGGGTCACCACGAAGCTGTCTGTGGTGAAGGCCAGGCGGGCCCCGCCCAGCTCCAGCAGGGCTGCATCGTGGCGGGCCTCCAGGGCCGGGTTGGCGAAGGCGGGCAGCAGCAGGGACTCAAGCAGATTGCGCATGACCCGGCCGCCGCCACCGTGGGCCATCTGGACCGTTTCCAGGGGCAGGGGTACCGGGCACTGCAGGTTGAACTCGGGCATCAGGCTTCTCCCGGACGGCGGTAGCGGTAGTGGGCGGCGCAGGCTCCTTCGGTGCTCACCATGGTGGCGCCCAGGGGATGTTCGGGAGTGCAGGTGGTGCCGAAGGCCGGGCAGTCCGTGGGCCAGAGCAGCCCCTGCAGCACCTCGCCACTGCGACAGTCCGGCGACTCCGCGCCGCCAATCTCCGCCACGTCGAAGCGGAGCTCGGCGTCCAGGTCCGCGAATTCCTCCCGCAGGGCGAAGCCACTGCGCGGGATGAGGCCCAGGCCCCGCCAGCAGCGGTCCACCACCTGAAAGACCTCGGCCAGCAGGGTCTGGGCCACGGCATTGCCGCGGGGGACCACCACCCGCTCGTAGGCGTTGCTCACCTCGGCGCGGCCCTCCTCCAGCTGGGTGACGCAGTCCAGAATGCCCCGCAGCAGGTCCACGGGCTCGAAGCCGGTGACCACGATGGGCACGTGGTGGCGGGCCGTGAGGGGGAGGTATTCCTCGGTGCCCATGATTGCGCAGACATGGCCCGCGGCCAGGAAGGCGTCCACCTGGGCCCGGCCAGAGGCCAGCAGCAGCTCCAGGGCTGGGGGCACCCGCACGTGACTGACCAGCAGGCTGAAGTTGGCCAGGCCCAGGCGCCGCGCCTCCCGCACTGCCAGGGCGTTGGCCGGGGCTGTGGTCTCGAAGCCCACGGCGAAGAACACCACTTCCCGGTCGGGCAGGCGTGCGGCCAGCTGCACCGCGTCCAGGGCTGAGTAGACGATGCGCACATCGCCGCCCCGGGACTTCACGCGCAGCAGGTCCTCCGCGGAGCCGGGCACCCGCAGCATGTCGCCGAAGGAACAGAACACCACGCCGGGCTGGGCGGCGATGGCCAGGGCCTTGTCGATGAAGGCCACGGGGGTCACGCAGACCGGACAGCCGGGGCCGTGGATGAGGCGGAGCTTCGCAGGCAGCAGGCGGTCGATGCCGAAGCGCATGATGCTGTGGGTCTGGCCGCCGCAGACCTCCATGAGGGTCCAGGGCCGGGTCACGCGCTGCTGGATGGCCGCCACCAGGGGCTGGACCGCCTCGGCTTCCCGGTATTCGTCCAGGAACCTCATGGGGTCTCCTCCCCGAAGGGCCGCAGCTGCGCCAGGGCTTCCCAGGTGCGGGCCGCGGCGGCCTCGTCGATCACCTCCAGGGCGGTGCCCGCGTGGACGATCACGTAGTCGCCCGGCTGAGCGTCGGGCACCAGGGCCAGGCTGACCTGTTTCACCACCTCACCGAAGGCCACGTGGCCGAAGTGGAGGGGGGCTTCCCCCAGGTCCAGGATGCGTCCAGGTACGCCAAGGCACATATCAGCGCTCCATGAAAAGACGAGAGGCCACCCAGGCCTGGCCGAGAGAGAGGGCGCCGTCGTTGGCAGGATAGAGGGCGGGGCGGAAGACCTGGAAGCCGCCCTGGCCCAGGCGGGCCTCACAGAGTTCCGAGAGCAGCTGGTTCTGGAAGCAGCCGCCCGAGAGCACGACCTGCTCCAGGCCGGCGGCCTGGGCGAAGGCCAGGGCCAGGTCCGCCAGCGCCGCGTGGAAGCGGAAGGCCATGGCCGAGGGCGCTGCGCCCCGGCGCAGATCCTCTGCGAGGGCCTCCAGCAGCAGCGTGGGATCGGCCTGCCCGCTGCGCAGAAGGATCGGGTAGGTGCCGGCGCCACGTCCGCGTCGGGCCTGGAACTCAAGGGCCATGGCCGCCTGGCCCTCGAAGTCAGAGCGGCTACGCAGGCCCACCAGGCTGGCCACGGCGTCAAAGAGGCGGCCGATGCTGGAGGTGAGCGGGGTGTTGAGGCTGCGTGCGACCATCTGGCTGAGGAGGGCCACCTCGTCGAGGGTGAAGGCGTCGGCGGCGGGGCCGACGGTCCCGAGGCAGGCCAGGCAGAGACCCAGGGCCGAGCGGCGGGGCTCGCGCACGGCCCGCTCGCCGCCGGGCAGGGGGAAGGGGCGCAGGTGCCCCACCCGGCGGAAGCCGCTCCCATCCACCACCAGGGCCTCGCCGCCCCACACGGTGCCATCAGGGCCCCAGCCGGAGCCGTCCCAGGCCAGGCCCAGCACTGGACCGTCCAGGCCGTGCTCAGCCATCACGGCGGCCACGTGGGCGTGGTGATGTTGGACCCGGCTCAGGGGCAGGGTCAGGCGCCGTGCCAGGGCCGCGGCTGCGTGGGTGCTGCCGTAGTCGGGGTGCAGGTCGCAGGCGATGCGTTGGGGGTTCGCCTCCAGGAAGGCCAAAAGGTCCGCCACGGTACTGTCCAGCAGGGCCAGGCCCTGGGGGCTGTCCAGATCTCCCAGGTGCTGGCTCACCACGGCCTGCCCTCCAGCCAGGAGGGTGACGCTGCCCTTGGTGTGGCCGCCCAGGGCCAGCACCGAGGGGCCCTCCAGGGCCAGGGGCAGGGGAGCGAAGCCCCGGGCCCGGCGCAGCAGGCGCAGGACGCCTCCTTCCATGCGGCCCACGGAGTCGTCGAGGGGGCGCAGCACCGGACGATCGTGATGCAGGAAGCCATCAGCGATATCGCCCAGCCGGGCCAGGGCCTCGGCATTGCCGATGACCATGGGCTCCTCGGAGCGGTTCCCGCTGGTGCAGACCAGGGGGCCGCCGAAGCTGTCCAGCAGGAGCCGGTGCAGCGGCGTGGAGGGCAGGAAGGCGCCCAGGTCCGGGTTCTCCGGCGCCACGGCCGGCGCTATGGCGGCGCCTTCGCGCCTGGGTAGCAGCAGGATGGGGGCGGCGGGGCCTTCGAGCACGACCAGGGCGGCGGCGTCCACCTCGCAGGCGGCCCCCAGGGCGGCGCGGTCCGGGAACATGACGGCGAAGGGTTTCTCGGCCCGGCCCTTGCGATCCCTGAGCCACTGCACCGCTGGCTGCGAGCCCGCGTCCACCAGGAACTGGAAACCACCCAACCCCTTGAGGGCCAGGATGCCGCCCCGTTGCAAGAGAGCCACTCCGGCCGCCAGGGCCTCCCCAGCTTCGGCCTCCAGCTCACCCCCGGGACCGCTGAAGCCCAGCCTGGGTCCACAGCGGGGGCAGGCCACGGGCTGAGCATGGAAGCGCCGGTCTCGGGGGTTCTCGAATTCCCGGCGGCACTCTGGGCAGAGGGGGAAGGCCGCCATGGCCGTGCGGGGCCGGTCATAGGGCAGGGCCGCGATGATGGAGTAGCGGGGCCCGCAGGCGGTGCAGTTGGTGAAGGGGTAGCGGAAGCGGCGGGCCTTGGGATCCAGGATCTCCCGCTCGCAGTCGGGGCAGATGGCCAGGTCTGCTGGAATGCTGGGCAGGCGGTCCCCGCGGCTTTCGCTGGTCAGGATTTCGAAGGGGGCCGCTTCGACTTCGGGCAGGACTTCGCTGCGGATGGCGGTGATGGCCGCAGCCCGGGGGGCCTCGCTGAGGAGCCGGTGCAGGAAATCCTCCTGGGCTGAGGCCGGTCCCTGCACCTCGATGCGGATGCCCTCGGGGCGGTTCTGCACCCAGCCGCCCAGGCGAAGCTCCCGGGCCAGCCGGTACACAAAGGGACGGAAGCCGACACCCTGCACAACGCCTTGGACCTGGATGCGGAGGCGGGGCACGGGATCAGCGGGCCAGGGCCGCGCTTCGCGCCAGGAGCCAATCGATCCAGGCCTGCAGGCCCTCGCCACTGCGGGCGCTGGTGCGCAGGACCTCCAGGCGCGGATTGACTTGGAGGGCATAGCCCAGGCAGGCGGCCTCATCGAAGTCCACGTGGGGCAGGAGGTCCACCTTGTTCAGCAGCATGAGGTCCGCGGCGGCGAACATGTCCGGGTATTTGAGGGGCTTGTCCTCGCCTTCTGTGACTGAGAGGATCACCACCTTGTGGGCCTCGCCGAGGTCGAACGGGGCGGGGCAGACCAGGTTGCCCACGTTCTCGATGAAGACCAGGGCTCCCGGCGGCGGCGCCAGTTCGAGGATCGCGTGCTCCACACTGTGGGCATCCAGATGGCAGCCCTTGCCCGTGTTGATCTGGAGTGCCGGGGCTCCGGCAGCGCGGATGCGGTCCGCATCGCGACTGGTCTGCTGGTCACCCTCCACCACCACCGCCGGGTGGGCGCTGCCCAGCCGCTCCAGGGTGGCTACCAGGAGGCTCGTCTTGCCAGAGCCAGGACTGGAGACGAGGTTCAGGGCCAGGATCCCTCGTGCTTCGAAGTAGCTGCGGTTCCGGGTGGCAAAGGCATCGTTCTTGGCCAGGAGGTTCTTTTCCATTGAGACCCGCCGGCGCCCGCCAGGTTCAGGGTGGGTGTGGGTGTGATCCTCGCAACCACAGGTGGTGCACATGGCGACTCCGGGGTCCGGCTGGGCAGGTGAGAAGAGTTGGGGATGAGAAGAATACTGGCGAGGATGGGCGGAGACGCAAGCGGAATGTGCCCTAATCCACGTCCAGGGCCACCACCCGCAGTTCGCGCCCCGCGATGAGTTCCTGGGGCATCTGCCCGCAGGCGGCGCAGGGATCGTAGAAGGCCTGGACCGTGGCCTCTCGCCCACATGCGGGACAGCGGGCGCGGCCCTCGGGTTCTTCGATGAGCAGTTCGGCCCCCTGGGCCACGGAATCCTCGGTGCTTACATCGAAGGCGAAGCGCAGGGCCTCGGCATCCACGCCCGCCAGCTTGCCGACTTCCAGAATGACCCGTGTGACCCGCTGGAACCCCTCGGCGCGGGCCTGGTCCTGGATGATGTCCAGCATGCTGGCCATGAGGCTCATCTCGTGCACTGGACCGCCCCCTAGGTGTGGAGCAGGAGGTAGAGGCCCACAGCCACGTTGCCCAGGCCGGAGAGGGCATAGAGGCTGCGGCGGAAGGACAGCTGGGTGCCCAGGCGGGCGACCAGCCAGCCGGACGCGGCGCTGAGCAGGGTGAACATCACCGTGATGCCCAGGCCGAAGAGCAGGAGGGCCTCCAGGAACTGGAGCTGCCCGCTGATGCCTGCGTTCCGCATGAGGGTCGTGAAGCCCCGCACGCCGCCCAAGCCGAAGAAGGCGCCCAGCCACGCGGCGGAGTGGTGGAAGCTGTGGGTCGAGGCGCCACGGGTGTGCTGGCGCGCAGGGCGCTGGGCCAGGGGTTGGAGGATGGTGGCGCGGCTGCCGAGGCGGGTGGCGACCTGGGTGGGCCGGGGCCGGTGGACCCGGTGGGTGGGTAGGCGCCCCGCACCGCGGGCGTGGGGATGCGGGTGGGCGTGGGTGAGGGGACCGTGGTGGTGGGCGTGGCTGTGCAGCGAGATGGCACGCAGGCCTGTGGCGGCAGCGAGGTTCCAGAAGCCCAGCATCAGCACCAGGGTCCAGGCCAGGCGGTCCATCCAGACAAAGAAACCATCCCCCAGGAAGGTCCGCCCCAGGAAGGTGGCACCCACGGCCAGCAACGCCACGGCCAGCATGTGCGACACGCCAAAGGCCAAGCCCACCTTCCAGGCACCGCGCCGCTCGCCGCTCAGGGACACACCGGTCACCACCGCGACGTGGTCAGGCTCCATGGCGTGCAGCACGCCGAGGTAGAGGGGCAGGAACATGGGCAGAGCATAGCCTGGGAGCGTGGCCCTGGGGGGCTTGGCTCAGGGGAAGCCGAAAATGACCTTGGCATCGTGTTCACTTGTCGAAATTTTGCAGCTCTTGACAAGAGAACAGGGGCTCCTAGGCTAGTTTTAATAAACACCCCATTAGTCTTTTTTAAGACGCAGTCTCAACCAAGGCTCGAGTAGCCAAGGAGGGAGCATGTTAGGTGGGCAACCAACCCTGTGGAAGGTGATGCAGGACAAGGGCTACGATCGGCGGGATTTCCTGCAGTTCTGCACCTTCGCCGCGGCTGCGGCGGGACTGGGCCCCGATGCCTCGGCGGAGGTGGCCAAGGCCTTCGAGAAGAAGGCCCGACCCCCGATCGTGTGGTTGCACTTCCAGGAGTGCACCTGCTGCAGTGAGTCCTTCATCCGGGCCTCCCATCCCATCGTGGCGGATGTGCTGCTGGATGCCATCTCCCTGGACTACAGCGAGACGCTGCAGGCGGCGGCCGGCCATCAGGCGGAGAAGTGCAAGGCCGATACCATGAAGGCCTACGCCGGGAAATACATCCTGCTGGTGGAGGGCTCCGTGCCCACCGGCGAGCATGGCGTCTACTGCACCATCGGGGGTCGTACGGCCGAAGATCTGTTGCAGGAAGCCGCGGCTGGCGCCGCCGCCATCGTGGCCTGGGGCAATTGCGCCTCCTATGGCTGTGTGCAGGCGGCCAAGCCCAATCCCACCGGGGCCACGCCCATTCAGAAGCTGGTGGGCAAGCCCGTCATCAATGTGCCCGGCTGTCCGCCCATCGCGGATGTCATGGTGGCGCTGGTGACGCACCTCCTGATGTTCGGTCGGGCGCCGGAACTGGACGCCCAGGGAAGGCCCAAGGAGTTCTACTCCCGCCGCGTCCACGACACCTGCTATCGGCGGCCCTACTATGACGCCGGCCTCTTCGTGGAATCCTTCGACGATGAGCATGCCCGGAAGGGCTACTGCCTCTACAAGATGGGCTGCCGCGGACCGCTCACCTACAACGCCTGTGCCCTCACCAAGTGGAACGGTGGGACCAGCTACCCGATCCAGTCCGGCCATGGCTGTCTGGGCTGCAGCGAGAGTGGCTTCTGGGACAACGGGCCCTTCTACCGGCACCTGCCTGCCTTCCCGGGCTTCGGCATCGAGTCCACTGCGGATTCCGTGGGCCTGGCCCTGGGCGCCGCCACCGCGGTGGGTGTGGCAGCCCACGCGATCTCCACGAACATCCGCAAGCGCCAGGTGATCCATGACCAGGTGGCCGAGGACGTCAAGAACACGCCCAAGAGCGAGAAGGTGGACTGATGAGCAACCGCATCGTCATTGATCCCGTCACCCGCATCGAAGGTCACCTCCGCATCGAGGCGGTGGTGGAGAACGGCGTTGTCACGGATGCCTTCAGCGCCGGCACCATGGTCCGGGGCATCGAGAAGATTCTCAAGGGCCGTGACCCCCGGGACGCCTGGGCTTTCACGGAGCGGGTCTGCGGCGTCTGCACCACGGTGCACGCCCTGGCCAGCTGCCGCAGCGTGGAGGATGCCCTGGGCATCGCCGTGCCCAAAAACGCCGAGCTGGTGCGGAACCTCATGTTCTGCGCCCAGTATGTGCAGGATCACGTGGTGCACTTCTACCACCTGCATGCCCTCGACTGGGTGGACGTGGTCAGCATGCTGAAGGCCGATCCTGTGGCCACCTCGAAGCTGGCCCAGTCCCTGTCCCCCTGGCCCAAGTCCAACCCCGGCCATTTTGCCGCCGTGCAGAAGCGGCTCAAGGGCTTCGTGGAAAGCGGGCAGTTGGGGATCTTCGCCAACGGATACTGGAGCCACAAGGCCTACAAGCTGCCCCCGGAAGTGAACCTGTTGGCGGTGTCCCACTACCTGGATGCCCTGGAGTGGCAGAAGGAAATCGTGAAGATCCACGCTATTTTCGGCGGCAAGAACCCCCACCCCAACTACCTGGTGGGCGGCGTGCCCTGCTCCTTCAACCTGGAGGAGCTGAACGCCATCAACACCGAGCGGCTCAACCACGTGGGCAGCCTCATCAAGGAGGCCATCACCTTCGTGGAGCAGGTCTACATCCCCGATCTGCTGGCCATCGCCAGCTTCTACAAGGACTGGGCAGCCATCGGTGGTGGTCTCCAAAACTACCTGGCCTACGGCGACCTGCCCACCAAGGGCTACAACGACCCCTCCTCCTTCCTGCTGCCCCGGGGCGCCATCCTGAACCGGAACCTCAATGAGATCCATGAGGTGAGCGGCAAGGACGCCAACGAGATCAAGGAATACATCAGCCACTCCTGGTACCAGTACAGCGGCGGCGACGGCGTGGGGCTGCACCCCTTCAAGGGCGAGACCGAGTTCAACTACACCGGCCCCAAGCCTCCGTACGACCATCTGAACGTGGAGGGCAAATACTCCTGGCTGAAGACGCCGCGCTGGAAGGACCATCCCATGGAAGTGGGCCCCCTCTCCCGCATGCTGGTGGCCTACGCCAAAGGCAACACCGACGTGAAGGAGCTGGTGGGCGTGGTGCTGAAGAAGCTCGACGTGCCCATCACGGCCCTCTTCTCAACCCTGGGCCGCACTGCGGGCCGGGGCGTGGAGACCCAGGTGGTGGCCCACTGGATGAAGGGCTTCTATGACGACCTCATCACCAACCTGAAGAACGGCGACACCAAGACCTTCAACCCCGTCCACTGGGAGCCGGACACCTGGCCCGCCACCGCCGAGGGCGTGGGCATGACGGAAGCGCCCCGGGGGGCCCTGGCTCATTGGGTGAGCATCAAGGATCGGGTCATCGACAACTACCAACTGGTGGTCCCAAGCACCTGGAACGCCTCGCCCCGGGACACCAAGGGCCAGCGCTCCGCCTACGAGGAGGCCCTCATCGGCACCCCCGTTGCCAACGTGGAGCAGCCCGTGGAGGTCCTGCGGACCATCCACTCCTTCGATCCCTGCCTCGCCTGCGCGGTGCACCTCTATGATCCCGACGGCAAGCAGGTCCACCAGGTCCAGTTCAGCTGAGGGGAGCTGCCATGCCATCGCCTCAAGCCTATCGCCGCATCTACGTCTGGGAGCTGCCGGTCCGGGCTTTCCACTGGCTCAACGCCTTGGCCATCGTAACCCTGGGCGTCACGGGCCTGCTCATCGGGAAGCCCTTCTCCGTGTCCTACACCCAGGAGGCCTCTTTCCAATACTGGTTCGGCACCGTGCGGTTCATCCACTTCACCGCCGGCTACGTCTTCCTCTTCAACATGATCTTCCGCACCTATTGGGGCTTCGTGGGCAACCGCTACGCCCGTTGGGACACCTTCATTCCCACGACGAAGGCGGCCTTCGAGGAGATTGTGGAGGTGCTCAAGATCGACATCCTCCAGACCCGGGTGAAAGGGCTCATCCATATCGGCCATAACCGTCTGGCGGGGCTCATCTATTTCGTCACCACCTTCATCTTCTTCTTCCAGGCTCTGACGGGCTTCGCCCTCTATGGGCCCATGAGCCGCTCGATCCTGGGGAAGCTGGCGGCCTGGGTGGTGCCTCTCATGGGCAGCGAAATGGTGGTCCGCCAGTGGCACCACGCCATGCTCTGGTTCTACGTCCTCTTCACCCTGGTGCACGTCTACCTGGTCTTCTACCACGATTACGTGGAAGGCCGTGGTACCACCTCATCCATGGTGGGCGGCTGGAAATTCGAGCGGGAAGACCTGCTTGACCACTGACCGCAAGGCCATCCTTGTCCTCGGCATCGGCAATATCCTCCTCGGCGATGAGGGGGTGGGCGTGGCCGTGGTCGATTACCTCCGGGACCATGGCGGCGCCCCTGAGGGCGTGGACCTCCTGGATGGCGGCACCGGCAGCATGGTGCTGCTAGAACCCATGCGCGAGTCCCGCCGCATGATCCTTGTAGATGCCACGGCGGACGGCGCGGCACCGGGCACCCTCCAGCGCCTGGTGCCGCGGTTCTCGTCGGACTTCCCGCCCAGCCTCTCAGCCCACGACATCGGCCTCCGGGACCTGCTGGACACGTTCTACCTCCTTGGTGAGACGCCGGAGGTGGTGCTCTACGCCATCTCCATTCGGTTCCCCCAGGAGATCCACTTCGGCCTGAGCGCCGAGGTCGCCGCCGCCGTGCCCAGGGTGGCGGAACAGATTCGCAAGGAGCTGCAGGAGGGCTGAAGCTTCCCCTGCTCAGCGCAACTCGGGTTCAGGCGCCGGTCTTCCGGGCCAGGGCGCGGGCGCAGCTGTTCAGGTGGGCGAGGTCCTCGGTCGCCACGGCGCCGGGGTTCCGCTTCTCGGCGAGGGTGGTCTGGATGAGGGCGATGGCTTCGGTGAAGATCTCTGAATCCTCGGCCTGGAGCAGGAGCAGGGCGTCGGCCAGACGGCGGCGCAGGGCCCAGGGTTGGCGATCGGACCAGCCGGTCCGCAGGGCCTGCAGGAAGATCGGGCAGCTGCTTGCCGGAAGGGGGTTGGCCGGATCCCCGTGGGCCTTGGCGAAGGCTTCCACGGCCTGGGTGTGAAGGGCCGGGGAGCGCAGTTCCTGGGCTTTCGAGGCCAGGGCCAGGGCTGCGGCAGGGCTCCCCAGGCCGCGGATGGCTTCGCCGAGGGCCACCTGGATCCGGGGCCCCTGGCCGGAGTGCAGCAGGGCCAGCAGGGGCTCCAGGGACTCGGGGGCTCCCAGCTCGCCCAGTGTGTGCAGCGTGGCCGTGAGCACCGCCTCCCGGCTCTCCTGTTCCGCCAGGGCCAGCAGGTCTGGCACAAGGGCCAGCAGCCGGTGCATGGCCACGAAGCGCAGCCCCACCTGCAGTTCATCGGGATCTGGATTGGCCAGGAAGCGGCGGGCATTGCCTTCCGCATCCGGCAGCTGGCCGAGATGCCAGAGGCTCCGGTCGGCGATTTCGGCGATGGGATCCCGGCGCAGGCGCAGGAAGGCGGGAAGGAACGCTGGCTCCCGGCGCTGGCCCAATACTTCCACGGCGGCGCTGCGCAGGACCCCCTCCGCCTGGGTCACCAGCAACTCCAGCAAGGCTTCGTCCCCAGGTGGCAGGAGGCGGGCCAGGGCTGAGGCCACGCCCGCATTGCCGGTGCTTTCGCGCAGGGAAGCCGCGAGGGCGGGGCGCACCCGATCGCCATCGATGTGACCCGCCTGCGCCAGGCTGGCCAGGCCCTGAGCGCTGATGTCCAGCACGAAGTCGATGCGGCGGGTGCGCTGCTGGGCCTCGTCGCCGGCTTGGGTGAGGAACTTGGCCAGGTGGGTAGGCTTCTCCACCAGGGCTGCCTGGTAGGTGTCGAGGAGGAAGGTGTCCAACAGTCCGGTGGCGCTGGCACGCAAGGCTTCAATCCCCTGTTTCTGCGCCGCCGCCTGGCCGGATTCCAGGAGGGCCAGGGCCTCGGGCGCCTTCGCCAGCCAGCGGGCCGAGAGGGCCTGGAGGGCCTTAGCCTGGACTTCAGGGTGGGGCAGGGCACGGGCCCCGTTCAGCAGCAACCGGGCCTCGCGGTTGTCGAGGGCGTCGCGATGAGTGCTCTCGAAGCAGTCCAGCAGGTACTCTGCGGTTGCCGCCGAAGGGATCTGGCAAATCAGGCGCAGGGCATGACGGAATACCATGGGATCCGGGTGGCTGACGCAGGCCTTGAGGGGCTCGAGGCTCTCCGCGTTCAGCAGTCCGGCCAGCTGGTGGGCGCCTTCGTTGGCCTCCTCTGGTTGGGCGCTGCCCTTCAATAGCCGCGAGAAGTGGTGCTCGAAGGCCTCGGCTGGATCTGTTTCCTGGAGCACCTGGGCCAGGATCTCCCGGAAGCCTGGCGTGGCCCGGCTCAGGGACAGGGAGCGCAGGGCCTCCAGCGATTCCGGTGCCCGCATGCGACCCAGGGCCCGCACCCCGGTCTCGAAGAGGGCCAGCTCCTTCTCGTGCTTGAGGAGGCGATCCACCAGGGGGACCCATTCAGGCCAAGGGTAGTAGTAGCTGAACTCCAGGGCCAGTTGTCGCAGGGCCAGGGGACAGGAGACACGCTGGATCCGGCTGCCCACTTCGCTCAGCCCCTCGGGGCCCGTGGCAGCCAATACACGGAAGAAGGCCAGCTGATCCTGGCGTTGGCTGGGGTCCAGGCGGTCCAGAAACATGTCGAAGGCGGCGTGCCTCATGATCCACCCAGCTGGGTGTCCACGTGCACCGCGATGAGTTCGCGCAGAAAGGGTGTGAGGGCCTCGAATTCCACGCCCAGCAAGATGTAGCCGCTGGTCTTGCCGGGCACCTTGCCAAGGATGCGCAGGATCACCGCCGAGAGGGGCACCAGCGGCAAGTCCGGATGATCCAGGAAGAGCTCCTCCAGCACCATGCCGACCTCCAGGCTGCGGGCCTGTGCGATCTGCACTTCCAGGCCGCAGCCACCGGCGCTGAGGTTGACCAGGCGGGTGTCGAGGATCGCACTGCCCTGGATCTGGAAGCGGACCTCGTAGGTCTGCCCGCTGATGCTGAGGCGGGGATACTTCCTTTGATCGGGTTGATTCGACATGCGCGACTGCGCTCCATTGCCTGGATGAAACGGAGGAATTCAACTTCAGTGTATGCACCCATCCTGGTGGGTGCATAGACAGTGACGACGACCCGTGATCTCTGCCGCTCTGCCCTGCAGCATTCGCCCAGTCTCGATGCCGAACAGCAGGTCTGTTCCTCTGGATGCACGAGGCAGGAAGCGCCCCGTACTGACGCAAATCTCAGGGCCCGGGGGTGGGGCACCGAAACAGTAATGAAGCTCTTGCTGATGGAAGCTCATGATCCGCCAATTCCTACGGGCCCTTTGTCTGCTCCTGCTGGCCCATTGCGGCCTGCGGGCCGAGGCGCCCTTCGAGATTGCGCGGCCAGCACTGCGCATCTACGGCATGGAGGACGGGCTGCCCAGCGGCACCGTGTACTGCTTCGCCCGGGACTCCAAGGGGCGGCTCTGGGCGGGGTCGGTGGACGGCGCGGCCTACTACACAGGGCACGGCTGGGTCTCCGTGCGGATGCCCCAGGAGAGCGCATCCCAATACATCCGCAGCATCCTGGCCTCCAAGGATGGCAGCCTTTGGTTCGGCACCCAGGACGGTGGCGTGTGGCGCCTCCAGGAAGGCCTCTGGACGCACTTCCGAGGCGGCCATGAACTGCCCTCGGACCACGTGTTCTCGCTGGCGGAAACCCAGGATGCCCAGGGCCACCTCACCCGCTGGGTTGGCACCGGAGACCGGGGCATCGCAGCCTTCAAGGAGGGCCAGTGGCGGGCCTGGGGTCCCCAGGAGGGCCTGCCCGCCGGGACCGTCTGGAAGATCCGCGAGATCCACGAGCCAAATGGTTCCGTACGGGTCTGGGCCGCCACCGAAAGGGGGCTCTGTGTGCTGGAAGGCGAGCGCTGGCGTGCCCTGGGTGTCAAGGATGGCTTCCTGGGCGGGGATGCCAACGATGTCATGGAGGTGGAAGAGGCCGATGGTAGCCGCAGCATGTGGGTGTCCATCTGGGCCCTTGGTCTGGCTCGCTTTGACGGACGCAACTGGACCTATTTCCGAGTGGGGAAGGAATTCCCGGCCCGCTTTCCCACCTCGAGCCTGTGTTCCACGCGGGAGCCCTCGGGGCGGACCACAGTATGGGTGGGCACCCTGAACATGGGCCTCTGGTGGTACCGGGATGGCCGCTGGCAATCCCTGGGCAAGGGCCAGGGCTTCAATACCGCGGGCGTACTCAGCGTGCTGCCCGTGCCCGAAGGTAAGCCCACGCTCTGGGTGGGCACGCGCGGTGGGGGCGTGGCCAGCCTCGACCTGGGAGGGTGGCGCACGCTGGACGAGGCCTTTGGGCTGCCGGATCTGGAGGTGACCTGCTTTGCCGAGCGCACGGATCCCCTCGACCGGGCGGGCTTCTGGGTGGGCACCTCCAACGGCCTGGTCTGCTACCGGCCCGGCCGCCCTCTGGAACGCGTCCCATCTGCGGCGCTGCCCAGCGACTACATCATCTCCATCCTGGTCTCCGGCAAGGAACTCTGGGTGGCCACGCTCAAGGGGTTGGCCCACAAGGACGCTGGTGGGTGGCACCACGAAAATGGGCAGGGAGTTCTGCCCGAGGGCATGGTGATCTGCCTGTACGAGACCTACACCCGGCAGCGGGGGCGCGCCCTCTGGGTGGGTACGACCCATGGGCTGGGCTGTTTCGAACAGGGCCGCTGGCACCTGCTCACGCGCAAGGATGGCCTGCCCCAGGATTACATCTCATCGCTCTGCTCAGTGACCGGATCGGACGGCGAGCCGGTCCTCTGGGTTGGTACCCGGGGCGGCGGTGTGGCCCGACTGGAGCGGGGCATCTGGACCACCTTCGGCCTGGATGCGGGGCTGCCCAACGGCACAGTGTACGCCCTGCATGTGTCCACGGGGCCCAAGGGCCAGCGCTGGCTCTGGGCCGGCACCCTGGGCGGTGGCCTGGCCCGCCTGGCCCTGGCCACCCCCTCGCGCTGGGACGCCTTCACCCGGGACAACCTGCCGGGCCTAGCCAGCAACTACATCCAGCGCATTGAGGAGGACCGCCGGGGGCGGCTCTACCTGTCCACCTCCACTGGCGTCACCCGAATCCACCTGAACTGGGCGGGGGGCGTGCCTCGGCCCGATGGCCTGGATTCCTTCACCCTGGGCGACGGTCTGCCCAGCCAGAATGGCAACCTGGGGGCCTCCCTGGTGGACGCCCAGGGCCGGGTCTGGATCGGCACTTCCCGGGGAGCCGCGGTGCTGGATCCCGCCCAGGAGACCTTCCCGCCCCTGCCGCCCCTGCCGGTGCTGGAGCGGGTCAGTGTCGCTGACCCGGAGCGGAACCTGGTCCAGGGTCAGCGCCTGAGCTTCCGGGACCACCACCTCCGCTTCGAATTCTCCCTGCCTGTGTTCCACCGGAAGGAGGACACTCGCTATCAGACGCAGCTCCTGGGCTTGGAAGCCGAGCCCCGCCCCTGGCATCCAGAAGCCTGGCGGGAATTCACGACCCTTCCCGCAGGCCGCTACGTGCTGCGGATCTGGGCCCGCACCTTCGACGGCCGGGTTTCGGGCCCTGTGGAATTCCCCTTCCAGGTGGCATCCGCCCCCTGGTTCCACCCCCTGGCCTTCCTGCTCTATGTCCTGGCGGCCCTGGGGGGACTGCTTGGAATTCTGCGCCTCCGCACCCGCATTCTGAAGGAGCGCACCGTGGCCCTGGGGCAGGCCGTTCTGGACCGGACCCGCATCATCGAGCAGCAGTCCCGCGACCTGGCCACCTCCCTTGAGGATCTGCAGCAGGCGAACCTGGAGCTGACTCGGCTCTCCTCCACAGACCGGCTCACCCAGATTTGCAATCGGGTAAAGCTGGATGCGGTCCTCTCCGAGGAAGTCGTCCGCGCCACCCGTTATCGGTCGAAGTTCTCTGTGAGCCTTATGGATATCGACCACTTCAAGCAGGTGAACGACAGCCATGGCCACCTCATCGGGGACGCAGTGCTGGTGAGGATCGCGGGGATCCTCCGGGAGAACGTCCGCAAGTCCGACACCCTGGGGCGCTGGGGAGGCGAGGAATTCCTGCTGATCCTGCCGGAGACGGACCTGGAGCAGGCCTGTCTGCTGGCCGAAAAACTGCGGCAATCCATCGCGGCGGAGCACTTCCCCGTGGTGGGCCCCAAGACCTGCAGCTTCGGGGTGGCCTCCTTCCAGCCAGGGGACACTGGGGATCGCCTTCTGGCCCGCGCCGATGAGGCCCTCTACGAGGCCAAGCACGCCGGCCGTAACCGGATCCAAGCCAAGCCCCTGGAAATTTAAGAGTCCAGGCCCCTGGAGATCGCTGTGGCCTTGGGAATAAGCGAAAAATCAATCAAATTGGCCTATTATGAATTTGAGAGGATCACAAAAGAGACTCTTATGGGAGACGTTATATGCCGAATATTGCATCCGTCCTGAAGGAGGAGATCGCTCGCCTTGCTCGGAAAGAAGTGCGCGGCGAAGTGGAAGGGCTCAAGAAGGCTTCGGCCCAGTACCGGACTGACCTGTCGAGCCTCAAGAAGCGCGTGGCCACTCTGGAGAAGCAGGTCGCCCGTTTAGCTGGCAGGCCCGCCGCCAAGGGCGCCGAGGCCGCTGGAGAGGAAGCGCCCACCCGCACCCGCTTCAGCGCCAAGGGCTTGGCCACCCACCGCTCCCGCCTGGGCCTCACGGCCGCGGATATGGGGGCCCTCCTGGGGGTTTCGGCCCAGACTGTTTACAACTGGGAGGCCGGCAAAGCCAAGCCTCGGAAGCAGCAGCTGGCTGCCATCGCCAACTTGCGCACCCTGGGCAAACGGAAGGTCAAGGCCGAGTTGGAGAAGCTGAAGGCTCAAGCCTAGGCCGTCCCTGGAGCGCACCCTGCGCCTGATCATCGCCGAGAAACCCAGCATGGGCCGCGCTCTAGCGGAGGCTCTGGGCCTGCCTGGTCGGGGCCGCAGCCTGATCGAAGGCAACGGCCTCGTGGTGACTTGGTGTGTCGGGCATCTTGTGGAGGCCCTCAATCCCGAGGGCTATGACCCCGCCTGGAAGGCCTGGCGCTGGGACCGGCTGCCCATCTTCCCGGAGCCCTTTCGCTACGCCGCCATCCCCCAGACGAAAGAGCAGTTCGACGTGGTGGCCCGCCTGCTGAACCGGGCCGATATCACCGAGGTGGTGAACGCTACGGACGCCGGACGGGAAGGGGAGCTCATCTTTGATCTGGTCTACCGCCTGGCCGACTGTCATAAGCCCGTGCTGCGCTTCTGGACCTCCAGCCTGACGCCGGAAGCCATCCAGGCGGCCTACGGTCAGATGAAGCCCGGCGCAGCCTACGAGGGCCTGCGGGAGGCCGCCCGCAGCCGCCAGGAGGCGGACTGGTTGGTCGGCATTAATGCCACCCGCGCCCAGACTCTGCGCATGCGTCGGGCTGGGGCCGAGGACGGCGTCTGGAGCGTGGGCCGGGTGCAGACGCCCACCCTGGCTCTGCTGGTGCGCCGGGAACTGGAGATCCGAGACTTCAGGCCCCAGTCCTTCTGGACCCTGCGGGCCCGCTTTGCCCACCCCAACGGAAACTACGAGGGCCGCTGGTTCAAGGAACTGGGCGATCAGGTCACGGAGCGCTTCGCCACGGAGGCTGAGGCCCTGGAGCTGGCTGCGAAGCTGAAGGACAAGCCCGGGAAGATCCGCAGTGCCACGGGTCGCACCGAAAAAAAGAAGCCCGAGCTGCTCTACGACCTCACGGCCCTTCAGAAAGAGGCCAACAAGCGTTTCGGCTTCACCGCCGAAGGCACCCTGGGGCTGGCCCAGACCCTCTACGAGAAGCAGCTGATCTCGTATCCCCGCACCAACAGCCGCCACCTCACCGAGGCGGATGCCCTCAAGGCGCCGGGCTGGATTAAAGCTCTAGCCCAGGGGCAACTCACGGAGCTGCAACCCTTCCTGGATGAGCTGCGCAAGCGCTGGCCAGTGAAGCTGGACAAGCGCTTCGTGAACGACAAGGAAGTGGAGGACCACGCGGCCCTGGTGCCCACGGAAAAGCCCGCACGGGGCTTGGCCGGCGACGAGTTGCGCATCTACGAGCTCATCGCCCGTCGCTTCCTGGGCGCCTACTTCCCGGACCGTGTGGAGGCCAAGACCACCATCATCACGGAGGTTGAGGCCGAGACCTTCAAGACCAACGGCACGGTGGTGAAGGAGGAGGGCTGGTCCGCGGTGGATCCTCCCCACCGTCGCAAGAAAGTGGAGAAGGTCACCGATCCCGCCGAGGCCGAAGAGGAGGCCGACGACGAGGTGGAGGGCGGCCTGCCCGCGGTCAAAAAGGGCGAAGCCGTGGAGACGGCGTCCCTGCACCCCAAGGAGGGCAAGACCACACCGCCCAAGCGCATGAGCGAGGGCGACCTGCTCTCGGCCATGCAGGGGGCGGGCAAAGAGTTGGACGACGAAGCCTTGCGCGGCGCCATGCGCGACTGCGGCCTGGGCACCCCCGCCACCCGCGCCAACATGATCGAGACCCTCATCAAGCGGGCCTACATCGAGCGCAAGCGCAACATCCTGCTGCCGACCGATAAGGGCATCCGGCTCATCCAGGGCCTGCCTGCCGAGGCCTTGCGAAGCGCCGAGCTGACTGGCAGCTGGGAGGCGCGCCTGGAGCGCATGCGCCGCGGAGAGGAAAGCCGCGGCACCTTCATGGCCGACATCCGGGGCTTCGTGTCTGGGGTGGTGGCCGAGTTGCAGGATGCCCCGGCCCCCCAGGCCCACGGCATTCCCTGTCCCACCTGCACCAAGCCCATGCGCATCATCCCCAGCACCCGCCGCGGCGAGTTCTTCCACCGCTGTTCCGAGTGCAACCTCACCCAGGCGGTGGTGAAGGCCTGATTGACCACATTTGAACAATCATGCAAATGAACGGGTTCGCGTTCTGACTGGATGATTGTCCAAAGCCCGCGAAGGGCCGTCGCGAATCCTAGGCTTTAAAAGGAAGTAGCCACAAAGAACACAAAGGTCACAAATGCGACCCTGCAGCTCCATGAGCTTTTCTTTGTGTTCTTTGTGGTTAAAACTGCTTTTTCTTTTGTGGTTGCAATCCAACCTCAGTTCTTGGCATTTGGTGAAGTTGTTCTAGCCTGAGGCATGCGGATCCTCCTCCTACTGTTCTCTGCGGCCCTCCTCAGCGCCCAGGCTTTCGATGTCCAAGGACTGGCTGAGGTGCGGGCGGCGCTGGATGGCGCCATGGCGCAAAAGAACATCCCCGGGGCCGTGTACTGGCTGGAGCATGGCCCGGAGGTACGGCACTGGGCCCAGGGCCAGCGCAGCCTGGAACCCAACCGCGAGCCCATGACCGAGGACACGTTGTTTGATGTGGCTTCCCTCACCAAGGTGGTGGCCACCCTGCCCTCGGTCCTGCTCCTGCTGGAGCGGGGTCAGCTGCGCCTGGAAGCCCCAGTCCAGGCCTACCTGCCGGAGTTCCGCCAGCCGGGCATCACGGTCCGTCACCTGCTCACCCACACCTCGGGCCTGCCCGCCAGCCTCCCGGCGGACTCGGCCCACCCGGACTGGCGCGGCTACGAGGAGGGAATCCAGCGGGCCTGCGCCTGCCAACCGAATCCGCCTCCAGGACGGCTGTTCCGATACAGCGATGTGAACTTCATCCTGCTGGGGGAGATTGTCCACCGCCTCAGCGGCAGGCCCCTGAATGTATTTGCTGAACAGGAAGTATTCACCCCCCTGGGTATGACCGACACGCGTTTCCTGCCGGACCTCCAGCACCTAGAGCGCATCGCCCCCACGGAGCGCAACGAACGGGGTCAGCCCCTGCGCGGCGTGGTCCACGATCCGACGAGCCGACGCATGGGTGGCGTGGCGGGGCACGCGGGCCTCTTCAGCACAGCGGCCGACCTGGCCCGCTACGCGCGCTTCATGCTCCGGGGTGGTCCTCTGCTCAAACCGGAGACCCTGGCCCTCATGCGCACCGTGCAGACCCCGCCCACGGTGCGGGATCGCCGGGGTCTGGGCTGGGACCTGGACTCCGCCTTCAGTCGGGTGCGGGGCAGCCTCTTCGGGCTGGGCTCCTTCGGTCACACGGGCTTCACGGGTACGGCCCTGTGGCTGGATCCCGCCACAGACAGCTTCTTCATCCTGCTCACCAACCGCCTGCACCCGGACGGCAAGGGCCAGACCAAGGAGCTCTATCCAGTGATCGGCACCCTCAGCGCCAAGGCCATCGGCCTCAAGGTGCGGCGCGACACGATCCTGATGCCTCGGAGCGAGTAGTTCAGACCCCGTGGTGGATCAGTTGCTTTTCGCTCTTCCCTCAGCCAGCACTTTCGTCTGGAGGTTGAACAGGATCTTGCGGTCCTGCTCGTCGAGGTCGGTGGTTTCGGTGTGGTGGTAGTGGAGGTGGAAGGCGCGCAGGGTGGCGGCTGGGTCTTTCAGGGAATAGCCGATGAGGCGCAGCACCGCCCAGCCATCGAAGGCGGGCGGGGGATCTGCGAGGACCGGGTCGGGCCAGAGGCCGAAGCCCTTATCGGCGAGGCGCTGCCAGGGGAAGAAGCCGCTGGGGTCCTGCTTGCGGATAGGGTCCACGTCCGCGTGGGCGACCACCTGGGTACGGGGAATATTGAAGCGCTTGGTGATGTCCTCCAGCAGCAGCAGGAGCCGGTCGATCTGGGCGTCGGCGAAGGGCTCGAAGCCGGTATTGTCCAGCTCGATGCCGATGGAGAGGGAGTTCAAATCCCGATAGGGGCCCCAGGTGCCGCCCCCCGCGTGGTAGGCGCGGTGGTCATCGGAGACCAGCTGGGCCAGGCGCCCATCTCGGCCGATGAGGTAGTGGGAGCTGACCGGGCCACCGCTGTTCTGCGTCTGGAGCACCTTCAGGGAGATGTCGAAGGACTTTTCGGCTGTGTGATGGATCACGATCAGCTGAGGCCGCCGGGCGTTGTGATTGGGCGATGGCAGCCACTCGGCCATGGGATTGCGTGGGGGATGGCAGGCGAGACCCCCCAGCAGCAAGGCTGCGAGGGCCAGGCCGGTGAGGCGTTGATGGCGGGTGCTCCCCATGACTACTTCGCGCTGGTGGCGGTGCGGAAGAGCTCCGGGAAGTCCGCGCGGCGGCGGATGACCCGTACGGCATTGCCCTCCACCAGAACCTCTTCAGGCAGGGGCCGTGCGTTGTACTCGCTGGCCATGGAGAAGCCGTAGGCCCCGGCGTCGAGGATCACCACCAGGTCTCCGGCCTTGGCCTTGGGCAGCAGTCGCGCTTCTGCAAGAATGTCGCCGGTTTCGCAAACATCCCCGGCGATATCCACCTTCTGCACGTCCTGGGTCCTGCCGATGACACGGACACGGTGGTAGGCCTGGTACATGACCGGGCGCATGAGGGTGTTGAAGCCCGCATCCACGTTCACGAAGGTCTTGATGGGCGTCTCCTTCACGGTGTTCACGCGGGTCAGCAGGAAGCCCGAGCCGCCCACGAAGAAGCGGCCCGGCTCCAGCCACAGGGTGGGCTCATAGCCCAGGGTGGCCACGCCGGCCTTCCACACAGGCTCCAGGGCCTTGGCGAGGTCCTCCGGAGACATGAGGGTCTGCCCGTCCGTGTAGGGGATGCCCAGGCCGCCGCCCAGGTCCACAAAGTCCAGCTTGAGGCCCAGCTTCTCTTTCAACTCTTTCACGAAGGTCATCATCTTGGTGGCCGTGAGGGTGTAGCCCTCGGTTTCCGTGATCTGGGAGCCGATGTGGCAGTGGACGCCTTCAATGCGGATCTCCGGCATGGCCTTGGCGGCCGCGTAGGCCTTGAAGGCCAGCCCGCCCTGGAGGTGGAGGCCAAACTTTGACTCGGCGATGCCGGTGTTGATCTGGTGGATGGTGTGGGGATCCACGCCGGGGTTCACCCGGAAGGAGATGCGGGCCTGCTTCAGCTGGCGGTGAGCCTCGGCCTGGACCTGCCCCAACTCATCCATGGAGTCCACATTCAGCACGGTGCCCAGTTCGATGGCGCGCCGGATCTCCGCTGGGTTCTTGGAGGACGAGGTGAACATGATCTCGGTGCCCTGGTAACCCACCTTGAGCGCGGTCTCGATCTCGCCCTGGGAGACCACCTCGGCGCCAATGCCCTCGGCGCGGAGCAGGCCGATCACTGCGGGGTTGGTGTTGGCCTTGAGGGCGTAGAGGATGCGCAGCTTGGGGAAGCGGGGCGCGAAGGCCGAGCGCAGGGCCGCCGCCTGCCCCTGGATATAGCGCTGGTCGTAGATGTAGAGGGGCGTCCCGTGCTCCTTGGCCAGTTGCTGGAAGGCCGCGGCTACGGCAGGCTCCCCGGCCCGATCGGCTCGGGCAGCCAGGAGGGCGTCGTGCAGGGTGGTCGTGGTGACCTGGGCCTGCAGCGCGGGTACAAGCAGGAGGGCGAGACCGAAATGGCGGATGGACACGGGCAGCTCCGAAGCAGAGGGGATCTCTCAACCTTAGGGGTTGTTGCGGAATAATCAGAGCATTTTATTACCATTCCGTTACAGGCCCTTATGTCGCCGGTGCCTCAGAATGAAACAGTTGTTTTTGGACCGCGACGAAGCGTGAGGTGGGTGACTTGTCGCCTGGGTTCAATGCCCGCCGATGGCCTCGAAGGCCAGGTTCAGCACGCCATACTCAGGACTGGAGGCATGGTCGTAGTGCCACCACTCCTCGGCCAGAGCCTTGAAGCCCTGGGCCTCCATGGCGGTCCGAAGCAAGTCCCTGTGCTGCCGCGCCTCGGCGGGCCCGCCCTGGTAGTCCAGGTGGGAACGCTCGGACATCTCGTCGTAGTCGCCGGGCATGGAGACGGGTTGGCCGTCCGCCAGGTTGACGAGATCAAGATCCACGGCGCAACCCCGGTTGTGGATGGAGCCCCTGGCTGGATCTGCCACATAGGCGCGGCTGGCAGGGGGCGTGGCGTCCCAGAAGACTTTGGTGACCCACCAGGGGCGGTAGGCATCGTGGATGCGGAGCACGTAGCCCCGGGCCTTCAGATCCCGGTTCACGCGCACCAGGGCCTCGGCGGCGGGGCGTTGCAGGAAGGCCTTCGCCTGCGTGTAGACCTGGGCATGCAGGAAGTTGTCCGCGGTGGCGTAGCGGAGGTCCAGGCGGAGGCTGGGATCCAGACGGGTGACGTCCACCAGGTCGGGGGCGCGGCGGGGCTGGGGCAGGACCGGCGGTGCGGCGGCCCGGGCCTGAGCGATGATCCTCGGCAAGTCGGCGCTCTGGGCCCCCAGGGGCAGGGCGGCGACCAGGAGGAGGGAGCGCAGGGAGCGGAGCAGGGGCATGGGCATCTCGGATGGGCCCAGCTTAACGTGGGTCCGCAGATGGCTGGGGCAGGACTGATACCGTGGAGAGCGGAGGCACCCATGCTACGTCCGGCCCATGTCCTGCTCCCCTGTCTCGTGGCGGCGGGCCTGGTCGCCCAGCCTGGTCCCAAGGCTGCCCCCGCCATGCCTGCTGCCCTCTGGACGCGCATGACTGAGGACCTCACGCGCATGGCCAATGAGGTCGATGGCCGCGTGGGCATCTTCATCCAGGGCCTCGATTCGCCTGAGACTTTCTCCCTGCGCGGCGACGAGGTTTTCCCCACGGCCAGCACCATCAAGGTGGCCATCCTGCTGGAGCTGTACCGGCAGGCGGAGGCGGGGCGGCTTCGCCTGACGGACGTCTGTGAGGTGCAGTCCCGTGATCTGGTGGAGGGGAGCGCCGTCCTGGGCAACCTCGCGCCGGGCACGAAGCTCAGCCTGCGGGATCTGGCCCTCTTCATGGTGGTGGTCAGCGACAACAGCGCTGCCAACCTGCTCATGGACCGGGTGGGCGTGGAGCAAGTGAACACCACCCTGCGTGGCCTTGGCCTGGAAAAGACTCATCTGCGCCGGAAGATGATGGACCTTCCTGCGGCCCAGGCGGGCCGCGAGAACCTCAGCAGCCCCCGGGATCTGGGCGAGCTGCTGACCCTCATCCACCGTGGGAAAGTGGTGAGCGGGGCCTCCCGCGCAGATCTGCTGCGCCTGCTGGTCACGCCCAAGGACGGCTTCCTTACGCGGCTGCTGCCGGAAGATCTTGAAGTGGCCAACAAACCCGGCACCCTGGCTGGGGTGCGCAACGATGTGGGCATCATCTTCGTGAAGGGCCGTCCCTTCGTCCTCGCCTTCATGAGCTCCCACCTGCGGGATGAGCGCCAGGCCGAAGCGGCCATTGCCCGCATGGCGCGCCGCGCCGCTGCCTGTTTTGAAATGGCCGCTGCCACCTCGCCCGAAGGCCGGGTCTTCGGTCCGCTTCTAGTTCACTGAGCCTTCTGCGACCATGAGGTTTCCCCAGCCGAGGCACCCCGCATGCGCTTGTTCCGATTCCGTTTCCTCCTAGCTGCGCTGCTGCTGGCTCTCGGCGGATCGCTGTGGGCCAAGGAACCTGCGGCCTTCGTAGTGCTGCGGCCCGTCATCAACTTCCACTCGGGACCTCGGGAGGACGCGGATGTGGTCTCACAGGCTCTGCTGGGCGCGCGCCTGATCGAGGTAGAGCGCCGGGAGGGCTGGGTCCGGGTGAAGGGCGATGACGACTATCCGGGCTGGGCTCAACTCGCAGTTCTGCGCGAACTGGCTGGCGCGGAGCAGTACCCTTCCGAACCCAGCCGCAGCATCGAGGTGGAAGCTCTGGGTGCGAATGTCTACCTGGAACCCGACGTGACCAAGCATGCATCCCTGCTCATGGCCCCCTACGGCGCCCGTCTGGAGCGCCTGAATCGTGGCAAGGACGATGCGCGCTGGCTGGAAGTGCGCTTGCCGGACCAGCGCCAGGCCTGGGTCCAGTGGGGCGATGTGCGCAGCGATGCCAAGCCCCTCAGCATCGAGGCCTCCCTGGCCCTGGCGAAGCGCTTCCTGGGCATCACCTACACCTGGGGCGGCAACTCCACCCAGGGCTTTGACTGCTCGGGCTTCACGCAGGCCATCGTCCGTCGTCGGGGGAAGATCATGCCCCGGGACGCCAATATCCAGGCGGAGTGGACGGGCCTCAGCTCGGTGGCCAGCCGCGCTGAGCTGCAGCCCGGCGACCTCCTCTTCTTCGGCAAGGATGCCGCTCATATCACCCACACCGGGATGTATCTGGGCCAGGGCACCTTCATCCACGACACACCCAAGGACCACCCCGGCGTCCAGGTCTCCGAACTCGGGGATCCCACCTGGACCAAGCTGCTGGTGGCCATGCGGAGGCTGAAATGAAGCGACGGGAACTCCTCCAGGCCCTGGCTGCGGCCACGGCGGGCACAGCTATGCTGCGGGGAGAAGGGGCCGCACCCGGCGCCGCGCCCCGGGGCGTGACCACCTTCACCACGGAAGTGAAGCGGCTGGAACTGCGCCATACCTGGACCACCACCATGTCCTCCAGCGCCTACCGGGACAGCTTGCACGTGCGCTTCACGCGGGACGGCATCACCGGCTACGGCGAAGGCGCGGGCATTGTCCGCTACAACCAGAGCGCCCTGGGCGGCCAGAAGGCCCTGACTGGCGTGGAGTCTCTCATCACGGGTACGGATCCCTGGCACTTCAACAAGCTCATTGCCGAGCTGGACCGCCGCCTGCCGGGCCAGCGGGCCGCCGTGGCCGCCGTGGACCTGGCCCTCTTCGACTGGACCTGCAAGAAGTTGGGCGTGCCGCTCTACCGCCACTTTGGCCTGGACCCTGCCGACGCCGCGGAGACGAACATGTCCATCGGCATCGATACGCCCGAGATCACGCGCCAGAAGGTGAAGGAGGCTGAGGACTTCTCCGTGCTGAAGGTGAAAGTGGGGCTGGCCACGGATGAGGCCACCCTCGAAGCCGTGCGCAGCGTAACGAAGAAGACCATTCGCGTGGATGCCAATGAGGGCTGGACCAGCAAAGAGGAGGCCGCCCGAAAGATCAACTGGCTGGAGACCCAGGGCGTGCAGTTCATCGAGCAGCCCTTGCCGGCCCACATGTTCGAAGAGACCAAGTGGATCCGCGCCCATGTGCACATGCCCATCTTCGCCGACGAGGCCTGCCACTCCTCCCACGAGATCCCCAAGCTGCGCGAGGCCTATGACGGCGTGGTGGTGAAGCTGGACAAGTCCGGGGGCATCCTGGAGGCCATCCGCCAGCTCACGGTCGCGAAGGCCCTGGGGATGAAGACCATGCTGGGCTGCATGGTGTCGAGTTCCTGCACCATCACCGCCGCGGCCCACCTGTCCCCCTTGGCGGACTACGCGGACCTGGACGGCGCCCTGCTCATCGGCAACGATCCCTACCTCGGGGTCACCGTGGCCAAGGGCAAGCTCATCCTGCCCCAGGCCCCGGGCCTGGGTCTGCGCCTGAGGTCCTGACGATGCGCCGACCCCTCCTCTCGAATCTCGTCAAGGCCCTCGCGCTGGGATGGTTGCTCGGCCTGAGCCTTCTCGCCCAGGCCCCGGAGCGCTTCCTGGACCAGTCCCGCCCAGCCGGGGACGGTGTGCGCCTGGTGGTCTTCAACCCCATCGTCTACAACCTCAAGGGCCTCGTGGCCCTGCGGGAGAAGGGCATCCTCGCGGTGCCAGGCCTCCGGGTAGTGGGCGTCTTCCACGCGCGCCAGAAGGAGGACTTCGAGATCTCCCGGAAGTTCGTGGCGGACAACCACCTGGACTGGATCCAGTTCCACACCGTCGTCGCACCCATCAGCGAAGCCGAGGTCTACCAGAGGAATGCCTGCACCCCGGACATTGAAGCCATCCTGAAGCAGGCGGATGGCGTGATCTTCTTCGGCGGCTCGGACATTCCCGCGGCCCTCTTCGGTCAGAAGACCAACCTGCTCTCGGAGGTGGAGGATCCCTTCCGCAACTACCTGGAGCTGTCTGCCATCTTCCAGCTGCTGGGCGGTTCCCAGGCACCCGCGGCCAAGGGTCTGCTGGAGGCCCGGCCGGGCTTCCCCATCCTGGGCATCTGCCTGGGCTTCCAGAGCCTGAACGTGGGCACGGGCGGCAGTCTCCAGCAGGACATTTGGAGCGGCACCTACCGGAAGCAGAGCGTGGAGGACGTCATCGCCCTCGGTCCCGAGCAGTGGCACAACAATCCCTACAAGCGCCTCTACCCCATGGACAAGCTCATGCCCTACAACTTCCACACCCTGCTGCTGAAGCCCAAGGGGAAGTTCACCGAGGCCATGGGCTTCAAGAGCACGGACCATCCCCGCGTCCTCAGCTCCCACCACCAGTCCCTGGCCAAGCTGGGTCGCGGCTGGAAGACCATCGCCACCTCCCGGGACGGTAAGGTGGTGGAGGGCATTGAACACACGCGCTATCCCAACGTGCTGGGCATCCAGTTCCACACGGAGCACCCGATGCTGTGGGACACGGAACCCCGCTTTCGCCAGAAGCCCGGCGACCCCCTCACCAGCTACAACGCCATCCTCGCAGGGACGCCCACCAGCCTGGAATTCAACAAAGGCATCTGGACCTGGTTCGGCAAGTGCCTGGTGGCGAGTCGCGGCAACTAGGACCAGCAAAGAAAAACCCCACGCGATCACGTGGGGTTTTCCTTTGTCAGTTTTTGCTCAGGCTCCTGCGCTCTCCAGGGCGCTCAATTCGGAATCGGAAAGCAGCTGGTCCAGATCCAGGAGGATCAGCATGGCATCAGCCCCGGTGTCCTGGGGCAGGGTGGCCAGGCCCGCGATGAATTCGCGGCCCATGCCACTTTGCGTGCCCAGCTCCGGAGCGGGGCGGATGGCGGCGGAATCCAGGTCCAGCACATCGGACACGGAATCGACCCGGATGCCCAGGGTACGGCCCTGGACCTCGACGATGATGATGACCGGGCGGGTGTCCTCAGGGGCTTCGCCAAGGGCGAAGCGATGGCGAAGCTCCAGGATCGGCACGATGGCACCGCGCAGGTTGATCACGCCCGGCATGTAAGGCGGGGCCTTGGGAATGCGGGTAATGGTGGCCTGGGCCTGGATCTCCCGGACCTTCAGGATGGGTAGGGCATAGGCTTCGCCGGCGAGGGCGAAGCAGAGAACCTGCTGAATGGCCTGGGAACTGGCCTCGGCGGCGACCATGGGAGACTCCTCCCCGGCCTGCCTGAGCAGGCCGGGATGTCATGCAGTGGATGAGAAAAAGCTGGGGTGGGTTCGGGGTGGGCTGGTTCAGCCTCGCCTAGAAGGATTCCCACTCGCCGTCATCAGTGCCCTTGGGAGTCTGGACCGGGGGCTTGGCGGAGGCGAGCTCAGGCATAGCCGTTGTGCCTCTGGTGTTCCTGGTGCTCCTGGTCGGGGTGGGTGGTGCCACCATCTTGCGGGTTGAGAGCGTCTTCTTGGCAGCCCCTGGGTGAATGGCATGGGGCGCCGTCCGTGCGACTTCAGTGCGACGGGTTTCTGCACCGGTCTTGAAGCGTGAGACGACCTCGGCCAGGGTGTGGGCCTGACTGTCGAGGGTATCTGCGGCGGCTGCCGCTTGTTCCACCAGGGCCGCATTCTGCTGCGTGACTTCGTCCATCTGGACCACGGCCTTGTTCAGTTCGATGAGGCCTGTGCTCTGCTCCTGGGTGGCGTTGGCGATCTCGCCCACCAGTGCCGTGACGCGCTGGACATTGGACACCACTTCCTGAATGGTTTCGCCGGCATGGGCGGCCACCTTGCTGCCGTCCACGGACTTGGCCACACTCTCGCGAATGAGGACTTTGATCTCCTTGGCGGCGTCGGCACTGCGCTTGGCCAAGTTGCGGACTTCGGCGGCGACTACGGCGAAGCCGCGACCCTGTTCTCCGGCCCGGGCGGCTTCCACTGCGGCATTGAGGGCCAACAGGTTGGTCTGGAAGGCGATCTCGTCCACGACGCCGATGATCTCATTGATCTTGGCGGAACTCTGGTTGATGGACTCCATCGCGGCGATGACCTGGGCGACGGCGGTGCCACCGTCCTGGGCCACCTGGCGGGCCTTGACGGCCTCCTGGTTGGCCGATTGGGCATTTTCGGCGGTCAGGTTCACATTGCTGGTGATCTGTTCGAGGCCACTGGCGGTCTCTTCCAGGTTGGCGGCCTGCTCTTCCGTCCGGCTGCTCAGGTCCTGATTGCCCATGGCGATCTCGCCGGAAGCCGAGGCGATGGAAACGGCCCCATCCTGGACCTGGATCAAGGCTTCGCGCATCTGCTTGATTGTTTCGTTGATGGCCTTGCCCAGCTCGGCGAAGACGCCCTGGTAGTTGCCCCTGATCGCAGATGTGAAATCATTCTGCGACATCAACTGGATGACATTGTTGGCTTCGACCAGGCCCTGGAGCCCGTCGACACAGGCGTTGATGTTGTTCTTGATGGTGTTGAAGTCGCCGTTGTAGGTATCGGTGATCTTCGCGGGCACCTCGCCCTTGCCGATGAGGTCGATGTAGCCGGCAGCCACATTCAAAGGCCCGATGACCGCGTCGAGGGTGTCGTTCACGCCCTGCACGACCTTGCGGAAATCACCCTGGTGCCGGGTGGCGTCGGCCCGCGTCTTGAGCTTGCCTTCCACACCCGCCGTGGCGAGCATGCCGGCGTCACCGACCAGGGCATTCATGGCATCGATGCACTGGTTCAGGTTGTTCTTGATCTCATTGAAGTCGCCGTTGTAGATGTCCGTGATCTTGGGCGGGATGTCACCCTTGGAGATGCGGTCCACATAACCGGCTGACACGTTGAGCGGGCCAATGACCGCGTCGAGGGTCTTGTTGACCCCGTCCACCAGCTGGAACCAGCCGCCCACGAACTTCGAGGCAGTGGCGCGGGTCGAGAGACGACCGCCGACGGCAGCCTGCACCAACCCATCGGTTTCCGACAGCAGTTCCGTCATCATGGCGACCATGTTGTTGAGGTTGCCCTTGATGACGTTGTACTGGCCCTTGTATTCAGTGGTGATGGTGGGGGGGATGACACCCTTGGCCACCTTGTCCACGTAGTCGGCGGTGACGTTCATGGGATCGACAATGTTGGTGATGGCCTGGTTGACGCCCTTGACCAGCTGGTTCCAGCCGCCCACGAACATGTCGGCGTTGGCGCGCTTGTCGAGCTCTCCGTTGGCGGCACCCTGGATGATGATGTCGGTCTGGGCGAGCAGGTCGCTCATCATCTTGACCATGTTGTTGAGATTGACCTTGATGACGTTGTACTGGCCCTTGTACTCGGTGGTGATGGTGGGCGGGATGATGCCCTTGGCCACCTTGTCCACGTAGTCGGCGGTGACGTTCATGGGATCGACGATGTTGGTAATGGCCTGGTTGACGCCCGTGACCAGCTGGTTCCAGCCGCCCACGAACATGTCGGCGTTGGCGCGCTTGTCGAGCTCCCCGTTGGCGGCGCCCTGGATGATGATGTCGGTCTGGGCGAGCAGGTCGCTCATCATCTTGACCATGTTGTTGAGATTGGTCTTGATGATGTTGAAGTCGCCGTTGTAGTTGTCAGTGATGATCGGAGGAATGACGCCCTTCGAGATCTTGTCCACGTAGTCAGCGGTGACGTTGAGGGGCCCGATGACGGCGTCGAGGCAGTCGTCCACGCCCTGCACGATCTTGCGGAAGTCACCCTGGTGCTTGGTGGCATCGGCGCGGGTGGCCAGCTTGCCGTCCACGGCGGCAGTGGCGAGCATGGCGGCGTCCGCCACCAGGGCGTTCACGGCATCCACACACTGGTTGAGGTTGTTCTTGATCTCGTTGAAATCGCCGTTGTATTTGTCGGTGATCTTGGGGGGAATGTCGCCCTTGGAGATGCGGTCCACATAGCCGGCGGCCACGTTGAGGGGCCCGATGACGGCGTCGAGGCAGTCGTCCACGCCCTGCACGATCTTGCGGAAGTCACCCTGGTGCTTGGTGGCGTCGGCGCGGGTGGCCAGCTTGCCGTCCACGGCGGCAGTGGCGAGCATGGCGGCGTCGGCCACTAGAGCATTGACGGCATCCACGCACTGGTTGAGGTTGTTCTTGATCTCGTTGAAGTCGCCGTTGTATTTGTCGGTGATCTTGGGGGGGATGTCGCCCTTGGAGATGCGGTCCACATAGCCGGCGGCCACATTGAGGGGGCCGATGACGGCATCCAGGCAGTCATTCACGCCCTGTACGATCTTCCGGTAGTCGCCCTGGTGCTTGCTCGCGTCCGCCCGCGTCGCCAGCCGCCCCTCGACCGCCGCCTTCGCCAGCACGCCGGCGTCGGCCACGAGCAGGTTCACCGCGTCGATGCACTGGTTGAGGTTGTTCTTGATGGTGTTGAAGTCGCCGTTGTAGCTGTCGGTGATCTTCGCCGGGATCGCGCCCTTGGAGATCGCGTCCACGTACTT
>CAIWKE010000013.1 GCA_903913215.1 uncultured Holophagaceae bacterium | reverse complement strand
TCCGATCGGTCTGGCAGGACCCAGTGGACCCCAAGGCCCCCAAGGGATTGGCCTTCCTGGGGCGACCGGAGCTACGGGTCCCCAGGGCCCCGCTGGGCCAGCCGGTTCCGTTGGTCCGCAAGGTGTCCAGGGCCCGGCAGGCGCTTGGCCCTGGAGTTGGAGCGGTAACAGCGTGGTTTTCACAGCAGGAATCATGGGTCTGGGCACAGCGACCCCTGATGCTCGAGCTGCCCTTGAGGTCGCCAGCAACAGGAAAGGCATCCTACTGCCGCGGGTGGCCCTTGCTAGCACAATGTCATCCTCGCCGATGAGCAGGCACGTTCAAGGAATGCTGGTTTGGAATACCTCCACCACTAACGACATAACCCCAGGTCTGTACGTCGACAACGGCACAAGCTGGGTCATGGTTGGAGCTCACCACTAACCTGAGTTTCTAGTTCGTCCAAAACGTAAAATAGAAAGGTAATAATCACAATTACTATTGTTTGTTAGGGCTATAGACTCTCCTGAGGGCTGATGAAAAAACAGTCCTATAGCCATTGAAATGTAGAGTATCAGATCCCATATTAGAACGTTTAGCGCTTATGACAGGCTGGTGACCTGTGGGGATGACCCGAGCACTTGTTTTCGCTACAGACACGACGATCCGTCACTACCTTATTCGTTTTCAGGGGCACCTTGATGTCCTTCGCGGCGGCGATCCCCTGACTTAGCCGCTCTCTTACGACAAACCAACGAGGCCGTGCCTCCAGTCTTCACCTCCGTCCGTTGAGGGTGGGTAGGGGGCTGTCTATTTGGGAGAATCCCATGCGCCGATCATTCCTGACTCCCCTACTCTTGGCTCTGATTGCTGGCATAGGCAGCCCCTTGCTCCGGGCGCAGGCTTCCATCACTGCGTCCGATAACACACCCTTGCCTACGCTTACGCACAAAGGCTATTTGCTGGATCACGGGGCGCCTGCGAATGGACTATGGACCTTTGATTTCTCAATCCTGGATGGCGCAAATCACGCCCTTTGGGATTCCGGTCCCATGCAGCTC
The DNA here is from genome assembly GCA_903913215.1 of uncultured Holophagaceae bacterium. Lineage (GTDB taxonomy): Bacteria > Acidobacteriota > Holophagae > Holophagales > Holophagaceae > Geothrix. Next base: position 141,718 of record CAIWKE010000013.1, on the reverse strand, counting down.
ACGGTTATTGGCGGCAACTACACAGTGGTACTCGGCGCGGGTGGCATGCCTGCGCTATCACCCAGCTTCACAGGAAAGACCGGACTTAAACTTCACATCGTGGCCGGTGGCCAGGCCCAGAATCAAGATGTTGTCATCCTGCCCTACCTTCAGATGCTGCCCAGTTGGGATTTCCTCGACAGCCTGCATGGAGACGTCGCCAGCGTCCAAAACAACAACCAGCTCATCAAGCTGCAGGGCATTCCCCTGGATTTCACCCACCCCCCCCTGACGGGGCAGGCGCTGACCTTCAACGGCACCAGTTGGGCGCCCTCGTGGGACCTGGGGCCGCAAGGGCCAGTCGGCCCGCAGGGGCCCGCCGGTCCGCAGGGGCCAGTAGGTCCCATTGGTGTTCCCGGTGCCCAAGGGCCGATCGGCTTGACTGGCGCGGCAGGGGCCACGGGCCCCCAGGGCCTTACAGGGGTTGCTGGCCCTCAAGGCCCCACCGGCATGGCAGGTTTTCAAGGACCTCCTGGAGTAAGTCCATTTGTTCTCTCTGGGTCGGCTGCAGTCTATACAGCAGGTGCCGTGGGGATCGGGGTGACCGCCCCAAATAGTTCAGCAGTCCTTCAGGTGGATAGCATCACGCAGGGATTCCTTCCCCCGCGTATGAATCAAGCCCAGAGACTGGCCATCAGCGCCCCAGTCGACGGCCTCATTGTCTTCCAGACTGACAACACTGCTGGCCTATATCTCTATTTAGGAGGTTGGTCTCTCATCTCTAGCAATGGTCATGGCTCACAAACTTTCACGTTCACTGGTGGTGCGCAATTTTTCGTAGTACCAGCTAATATTTCAACAGTTACAATTACGGCGACTGGCGCACAGGGCAATGCTAATGGCCCATTCAATGGAGGACTCGGTGCCCTTGTGAGTGGTACATTGACGGGGCTAAATAGTGGTCAACTGTTGCTTGTCTATGTGGGCGGCCAGAATGGGTTCAATGGTGGAGGAGCAGGGCTGGTAGGGGGGAACGGAGGAGGGGCTACCGATATTCGTCTAGGTGGTTCAGAACCCTGGAATCGGATTCTTGTCTCAGCCGGTGGTGGTGGAGCTGGCTACGATGGCACGAGTAATGGCGGGGTTGGGGGTTATGGAGGGGGTTTTCTTCTGGCCAATGGTGTTGATTTTAAGGGGGGATTTTCTTCGGTGGGTGGGAATGGCATGTTCTCCGGTAGCTATTCCTCGGACAGCTGTGGTGCGGGAGGGCTGCTAGTCGCGTCGGCTTTCGGTAGCTTTACTACTACAGGAGGAGTCGGCGCAATCAACGGAGGGATCGACGCGGGTCCATGGTCGGGTGGAAGCGGCAATTGTGGGGGTGGGGGCGGATTCGTAGGTGGTGGAGGCGGTGGCATAGGGGGAGCCGGAGGAGGATCAAGCTTCGTTCTGGCCCCGCGACAAGACATGCCTCCTGGCGCTGTTGGATTCACAAGTGCAACCGGTTACAGTGGGGTTAATGTAGGTAATGGCCAGGTCACAATAACCTGGTGAAAACAAAAGTGTTGTAGGATTAGAACCAGGCTGTTCGTTCATTACCTTTAACAGCAAGTAGCATCTCTCCCCCTTTGTGGCCTAATTGATCTCCGCCTTCCCTTTTGTGATTCTGAATTGGGTGCAACACTGGCTTGAGTTGTGTCCATAAAGCATTCCCGAATCCGGATCTTCGTTAGCCCACCCACCCCGGCAGTTTGAGTAATAGGTCGTCACCTTCCCACCGCTAGGTCCAGCCGCGATAGGCCAGCATGGGTCCCAGGTAGCTCTCAGGTGTGTCCTGAAGGCTTCGGGCATACCCTGATCTTGATGGGCAGGGCTGCTGCTGTGACACGTGGGGCCGCAGAGCTTCACTGCTCTCCTTGTGTGGCAAGGACTGGCACGGCTGCCTCGGTCAACACCTGGACGACGCGGGGCTCCGGGACTGTGGGACACAAGGCCATCCAGAACCCCTTGGGCGGGGTGGCCCTTGCTTTCATGGAGATTGCTCGCACCGAGACTCTGGAGGGTGGACTCAGGCCTGGCAGCGCCGGGAGGGCCTGTGAAAAAATATGTGAAAATAAATAACTTACACTTTCAGAAGTTGCTGCTAATTTTCCCTTCCATACCTCTTGACCTGTTAAAAAAATGGATCAAACTACCTTACGATCTTAATTATAATACAAGTCGCGCTGGGTTCTGCTTACAGGACTGATTGAGGAATTTCTTCGGGAATCACCAAAATGCCTAGCAAGGCCACCAGCCTTCACGATCCTGCCTATTTCAGGAGGCTGGCCGAAGCGCGTCTGGCTCAGGGCACCCGAGGGGTTGGGCAGGCACAACAGGAGGCTGACACCCTGCGCCTGGTCCACGAGTTGGAGGTTCATCAGATCGAACTGGAGATGCAGAACGAGGAACTCCTGAGGGTGCGGGACGAAATCACTACCCTCCTGGATGACTATACGGACCTCTATGATTTTGCTCCCGCGGGCTACCTCACCCTCGATGCCAAGGGTAAGATCTTAAGGGCAAATCTGACCGCAGCCAGCTTACTCGGAACCCCACGGTCCAAATTGCTTGGCGGCTCCTTCAGCCAATTCCTCAGGAACGACAGCCAACGGCCTTTCAGGGCCTTCCTGGACGACAGGTTTGCTGGCATTGGCCCAGCCTCGCTCGATCTGGCCTGTCTACCTGGAACCGGGGCTGTCGCCTGGATCCGAATGGGGGCATCCGAGGCTGCTGCTAGCAAAGAGCTCCGGGTGGTTTTCACAGATATCTCCGAGCTGGTTCGCCTCGACGAGGAGCGCCGTCTCGAAGCTGAACGATTCCAAGCCAAGAAACTGAAGGCCATTGAAACGCTGTCGGCCGGTGTGGCGCACAACATCAACAACATGCTGGCAGTGATCATGGCTACCAACACGACTCACCAAATGCTGGCCCAATCAGCGGAGGACCTGAAGACCTGCCAAATCATCGAATCGGCCTGCAAGAGGGGCAGGGATGTCGTCAAGTCCCTGGTCCTGTTTTCCCGTCCATTCCTGTCGGAAGCCGGTCCAATGGACTTGCACACTCTCATCTCAGAGGTTCACATTCTGCTGGAGTGCAACAATCAAAACCACATCAAGATTGTGGAGGCATTATTCCCCGAGCCACTGTGGGTTCATGGAAGTGCCGGGACTCTCAGCAGCGCCATTATGAACATTGCCCTCAACGCCATGGATGCCATGGATGAGGTGCCCGAAGGCGGGACGCTCACGATCAGAACCTCAGTCCCAGAGGAGGGTTGGATCCACGTGTCTGTTGAGGACAACGGAAAGGGTATGACTCCTGAGGTCCTGGAGCAGGTCATGGAACCCTTCTTCACAACCAAGTCACCGGGGAAGGGGACTGGCCTGGGGCTGAGTATGGTTTCTGGCGTGATCAATGCACACGGTGGATCCATGGAGATCTCCAGCCAGCCGACCCTGGGGACAGTTGTCGCCCTCCGGCTCCCGAGAAGTCCCGTCCCGATCCAGCCTCCGGTCGACCAACCTCAAACTCCGCCCCCGGGACCACTGAGCATCCTCCTTGTGGACGATGATGAGGATGTGCGGGATCTGACCCGAATCATGTTCAAGGTTGGCGGCTTGGACGCCAACTGCGCCGAAGGGGGGAAGGAGGCGCTGGAATACCTGCGCACCCATGCCCTCCCGGACCTCGTCATCCTCGACCAGAACATGCCTGGCATGGACGGGGTCGAGACCATGGAAGCGATCCGGAAGTTGCACATCGATCTGCCGATCCTCATATCCTCTGGCCGCCTGGACATCCTGGATTGGGAATGCTTCAAGCGGCCTCATGTGGCCATCCTCCCCAAACCATTTGATGTGGCTGAACTCAAAGACAAACTGAACAAGATGGGCTTCAAGCCCAAGGACCGTTCATAGCGCAAGTTACCTAGAGGTTTTTCTCGGCGGATCCAAATTGAGCATCCTGGCGGGTGTGCCGGAAGCTCACGGTCTACCCCTGCCACCGACAGAGACAGCCACGACAATCCAGCCTGGGATCCAGGTGGTTCTGAGGCGTGTCGTAAAGGCTCCACGCAACCTTGGGTCATCTTGATGGACACGCTCGCGACTGCGATCCAAGGGGCCGCAGGGCTGCGCTTCGCCATAGGTGGCCAGGAATGGCACGGCAGTCTCAGTGAGCACCTGGATGGCAATGGGGACGCTGTGTGGGTGGGCGTCTTGATGGTCTCGGGCGCGTGGGGTCTCTATCGCTCACCCTGGAAGGGGAGGCCGGCCTAGCAGCCCATGGGGTGGTCCTCACCGCCACCGGCAGGAGGTGAATCTGCTGGAGACAGCTCGGGGCCTGAACCGTGCGCTCTGGACCCTAGGAGGAAGAGGGGGTTCGGGACACCTTTGCCCGTTGGGGCCAAGCGATCACAGATAAAAAGCCGATTTAATACAATAAAGCTCTAGCTTTATCTTTGGATTTTGTTTGGTTGTCCCAAGGGGAATCGAACCCCTGTTCTGATTCGAAGGTTTCTGATCCAAGTCAGAAATCACAAAGCCACCCAGATCCTCCGATATGAAAGGATATTTTGCCATCCGCATGGGGCTATGGGGTTGAACGAGGGGGTGTTGGATGCTTGGCCGTCATCAGTCGATCCAGAACCCGATCGGCCTCCCAACGCAGAAATGCCTAGGTGCTTCATGATCATGGAAATAGTAGGCCAGCGGATTCGCTCGGCCCTCCCAGCCTGGATGACTCTCTTGGTCGCCATATTCCCTGCGCGGGTTCAGGCCCAAACGGTGAATCTAAGTGTGAATCAAGGTGAGGTCCTGCAAGACGTGGCCGCCGAACTGCTGACCGAAATTTACAAACGAGCAGGGTTGACCGCAAAAATCGAACCGTCTCCTCCTGCCAGAAACAATATCCGCGTGCTCAACAATCAGATTGATGGAGAAGTTGCAAGGGTTGGCTCCTATTTCGAAAAGAATCCAAGCCTATTGAAGGTGGAACCTGCTTTTTATTATTTAGAAACGACAGCATTTGCGAAAAATAGTCGAAAAATTGTCATCAACTCGGCAATTGATTTACATAAATATCGGGTAGGTATCACTAGGGGCGTTGCCCATGCGCAAGCCATAACAGAAGGTGTGCCCAATCTAGTCATGGTTAATTCCGTGGAGCAGCTGTTTGAAATGCTGAACCTTGATCGGATCGACGTTGCTGTTGATGCATATGTTAATGGGGCAAAAGCTTTGAATAACTTAAGACTAAATAGCATTAAGCCAGTAGCAAAATTAGCGAGAAGAGACCTCTACAATGCCTTGATTCCATCAAAATCAAGCTTGGTACCACGTATATCCAAGGTCATAAAGACCATGGCTGTGAGTGGAGAATTGTCAGCCATGATAAAAAATTGTGAAAGAAAACACTTAGACGAGCTCTCCTCTTACCAATGACAAAAAATTGTTTATAAAGTCATTGCTTCGGTTAGCTGTTTGTTTGTGGAGATAATGGATGTTGGCTAGAGATCGCTCCCTTTCAACACTACTGATAGCATCACTGGTGTCGATGGCAACCGTTGTCCTATTGATATATGCAACACTTAATGCCTTGGTAAATAGAAATACTGAAATTAATAGACTCGACAATAGAGTGTCTTTAACGACTGAACAACTTCAAACCTCCATTGCAGCAGCCCTGTGGACCATTGATAAACCTCAGGTAGAGAGAGTGCTTGATGCGGCAATGAAAGATCGTCTTGTCACGGCTGTTGTCATTAAAACCAAAGACATGGTATATGCTCGAAGTCGAGATAATAACTGGAAAGTAATAGCTGTTGAACCGATGGGTCTTCAGGTGGGGAGCATCACCAAGGAATTGCCGATTGTTTTCGAAGGTGAACAGCTCGGAACAATTACGCTTATGTGCACTACAAAATTTTTGAAACAACAAGTCTTAACCAATAGTTTATTTCTTGTGGCCAGCATTCTGTTATTGGATGTTCTTCTGATCTGTTGTCTGTACTATGTATTAAGTAAAAATGTCCTGAAACCATTAAAAAATATTGAAAAATATGCTATCTCCGTAAGTAGTAGCGATAGCAATGTGCCTCCGCTTGAAAATTATGTTTTCAGGGGTGAATTGGAGGTGTTACGTGCATCTTTGGAAAAAATGGTTTCTATGCTTGAATCTCGTTACCTAGATCTTCAACGAGAAGCTAAACGATTTCGTGAAAGTGAGCAACGCAATCGTATTCTTGTAAATACCATCCCTGACATGGTCTGGCTAAAGGATACCAAAGGCGTTTATTTGTCCTGCAACAAGACCTTCGAACGCTTTTTTGGCGCCGCTGAATCAAGCATATTAGGTAAGACGGACTATGCATTTACGGATAAGGAGTTGGCAGACTCCTTCCGCGAACATGACCGCAAGGCAATGATCAGCGGTAAACCCAACATCAACGAGGAATGGATTACTTTTGCTGATGACGGCCACCGGGCCTTGCTGGAGACCACCAAGGTTCCACTGCTCGATGAAGAGGGGAAGGTGGTTGGCGTGTTGGGTGTGGGCCACGATGTTACCGCGCGCAAGCAGGCAGAAGATGAGTTGATAGATGCATTAACCTACAATCGGCAAATCATCGAATGCGCTCAGCAAGGCATCATTGTCTATGATCTCGACCTACGTTATCGGGTATGGAATCCTTTCATGGAAAAAATGTCAGGAATCCATTCATCTGAAGTCATCGGGAAAACGCCGCTTGATGTATTCCCATTCATAGAAAATAGCGGTGTTCTTGAGCGATTAAAGCTTGTTTTAAAGGGGGAAAAGGTTGATTCCGTCGAATTTCCCTTTCATGTAGAATCCACGGGGAAATCTGGCTGGAATTCCGATACTTCTGCACCGCTATTCAATGCAAACGGGGGCATTGTCGGTATCATCGGGGTCGTTCAAGACCTCACGGAGCAACGGAAAACCCGGGAACAGCTCTACCAAGCCCAGAAAATGGAAAGCCTGGGGACCTTGGCTGGCGGTGTGGCGCACGACATGAACAACGTCCTGGGAGCCATCCTCGGCCTGGCCTCAGCCCAGATTGCGACCCAGGCCTACGGTAGTCCTCTTCACAAGACCCTCGAAACCATCTGCAAGGCCACTGAGAGGGGCGGCAAGATGGTGAAGAGCCTGTTGAGCTTTGCCCGGCACACCCCCGCCGAGGTCAACCTGCTCGACATGAACGCGATTCTCAAGGAAGAGGTCTCCCTGCTGGAGCGGACCACCTTGGCGAAGGTGCAAATACAATTGAACCTGGAACCAGAATTGCTCCCCATCCAAGGAGATGCGGGTGCCTTGACCCATGCGTTCATGAACCTCTGCGTCAATGCCGTGGACGCCATGCCCGAGACTGGGATCCTCACCCTGACCAGTCGCAACTTGGACCGTGGCTGGATCGAGGTTGTGGTTGAAGACAATGGGATGGGCATGCCAAGGGAGGTCCTGGAGAAGGCCCTGGACCCATTCTTCACAACCAAAGAAACGGGCAAGGGCACGGGCCTAGGCCTGTCCCTGGTCTTCAGTACCGTGAAGGCGCACCGTGGGCAGTTGGAGATTGAAAGTGAACCGGGAGCCGGCACCAGGGTTAGGCTGCGCTTCCCCGCCTGTGATGAACAAACCCAGGCCGCCGTAACAGAGGTGGCTGAGGCCCTGATGACCGCCAAGGGAACCACGAAGGTGATGCTCGTAGACGACGATGAACTCATTCAGTGTTCCGTCCAGGCGATCCTGGAGGCCCTGGGCTACACGGCGGTAACCATAGCTCACAGCGGTGAGATGGCTCTGGGCCTGCTGGAAGCAGGGTACGACCCCGATCTCGTCCTCCTGGACATGAACATGCCCGGGCTGGGGGGGGCTGGGACATTGACCCGCCTGCGCGGACTGCGGCCGCATGTGCCCGTCTTTCTCTCCACAGGCCGAGTCGATCAGAATGCCCAGCAACTGGCCCTGGCCCATCCTGGGGTCACCTTACTGGCCAAGCCTTTCGGGCTGAGAGAACTCCAGAGACAGATGGAAACCATTGGGCTGGGGTGAGCCGCTTCCTGGCCATGTACGACTCCCCACCTGGCCGAGCAGTCATTCGGTGCCCGCTGGGGATCAACGGCCTGGATAAGGCCTAGGGGGCTATGGGGTGACCTCGATGTTTCGTGACTGTCGGAACCGGGGTGTGGTTGGGATTGGCAAATTGAGAGACGTCCCAGTCACTGGGTCCATCTTAAAAAGGCCCCTGCATGGGCCAGGCAGAAGATCCTGTTCTCCGCAGGACATTCAGGGGCACCTCGATTCTGGGGCAGCCATGCAGGATGGGTGCAGGAGGGGGACTGATGAGTGCAGAGCCAAACAAGCCCTAGGCCCGAACTGATAATGGGGGAACAAGGAAGCCCATGAGCCTTGATCCGCGCCGGGTAATTCTCTCTCTCTGGTTAAGCACCATCGTTGCGATGTTCTTCGCCGCGGTCATGTCTGATTGGCTCCATGGCGAGCGTTGATGGCGGATGCGAGTGTGGATGGCGGGGAGGAGAAACCTGGCCGACCCGTTCACCGTCCTCGGGGGCGGCCTGGATGTGATGGAACAGGCGGTTGCCCTGGATGATGACGAGTGCCGGATTGCTGGGGCCTGGAACCATGAGGTTCAAGAGCGGCTGCTGCGGCATGTGATGACCCTGGAGCGGGCCTTCTACCGCTCTCTCCACGAACTGGAGCGGCTTCAAGCCTGCCGACATAGCCAGTTGGTGCCTCTGCCCGTGACGGTGGACTTGCACCCCAACCAAGTTGCGGACTGAGTTCGTTCCGGCAAATGGGAGGCAATTGAGGTGGGGTCCGAGCGCATGGTTAGGCACGATCCCGTTCGCTGTTCACGGCGGAAAGTATTAGCCTGGAACGCCCAAGCGAGGTCCAATGCGACGACAACACCTACCCTACATGATGCTTCTGTCCTTGGTCCTCGCGGCCCAGACCCCTGAGACTCAGCGGTTATCCAGTCCTGCAGAGGCGGCGCGCATCCAGCGGGTGGAGCAGGGGATGCCGACTGTGGTACTGCCGGGGGGCGAGTCCATCAAACTGAGCCTGGCGGAATGGATGTCGGTCTTCCGGGTCCCAGGGTTGAGTGTGGCGGTGTTCGACCAGAACAAAATCCTGTGGGCCAAGGTCTATGGCGTGAGGGAAGCCGGGAAGAAGGACCCAGTGACCCTGGACACTCGGTTCCAGGCAGGATCCATCAGCAAGCCGGTCACGGTGATGGCAGCCCTGCATTTCGTGGAGAAAGGCACCTTCGCGCTTGACGAGAACGTCAACGACAAGCTTCTGTCCTGGAAGGTGCCAGACAACGATCTGACCAGGGACCAGAAGGTCACACTGCGCCGCATCATGAGCCACAGCGCAGGCACCACTGTGCACGGATTCCAGGGCTACGCCGTGACTGACTCTATGCCCACGGTGGTCCAGGTCCTGAACGGTGAGAAGCCCGCCAACACTCCGCCGGTGCGCGTAGACCTACAGCCGGGAACGCAGTTCCGCTACAGCGGGGGTGGCACTACCATCCTGCAACTTCTCATGACGGACCAGCTCAAGCAGCCCTTTCCCAGAATTATGGACGATACGATCATCCGGCCCTTGGGGCTGAAGCACAGCAGCTACGAGCATCCCACCCACGCGGTCTGGGCCAGCCAAACCGCCGCGGGGCATTACTTCAATGGCACGGTGGTGCCAGGACGCTGGCACCTCTATCCGGAAATGGCCGCGGCGGGCCTCTGGACTACCGCCAGTGACTTGGCGGAGGTGGCCATCGAGGTGGCTAGGTCCAAGGCCGGGAAGTCCAACCGCGTATTGTCCAAGGCCATGACCCAGCAGATGCTCACCCTCCAGCGTTCCCCCATGGGGCTGGGCTTTTTCCTCGATTCTGCCAGCGACCGCTTTGGCCATGGTGGGGCCGATGAGGGCTTCCAGGCCAACCTCATGGCCTGGTCCGATGCTGGGTGTGGTGTGGTCATCATGGCCAATTCCGACAATGGCCAAGCCATCATCGGTAAGCTCATGGCCAGCATCGCCAAGGAGTACGGCTTCGATTTCAAGGCGAAGGAAGAACCAGCCTTCCTCAAGCTCCACCTGGTCATGGCACGGAAGGGCCTGGCACAAGCGTTGACCCTGGCCAAAGTCCTGAAGCAGGAGGGCACCTTGACGCCTCAGGACCTGGACACCCTCGGACAGCGGTTCCTCCAGGCCGGACAGCTTCCCGAAGCCCTCAAACTCTTCGAGGCCAACGTGGCCCTCTACGCCGAGGATAGCAATGCCTTCGACAGCCTAGGGGAAGCCCAGATGGTGGCGGGGCAGAAGGAGGCCGCCATCCTGAGCTACCGGAAGTCCTTGAAGCTGGACCCGAAGAACGAGAATGCCGTCAAGATGCTGGACAAGCTGGGAGACCCACGGGAGTAGCCCAAGTCAAGGTTGGCTGACCAGCCCATCCTGGGCCGGTGCGGCAAGCTCCCCGATCCAGGCTTCTGGCAGTAGAGGCACATGCCGCGGCTGAAGGTGACCTGGGAGCGGCTGGTCACCTTGACCTCGATTTGTGTCCAGCCGCTGTCATCCTTGCGGACCTTTTTACACTAGGCGCAGATGGGCAGCTGGCCGGAGAGGGCCTGGACTTGGCCCAGGAGTGGGGCAGGGGGTCCCCCCCCCTGGCTTGGGCAGGTAGCCTCGGCCGTCACGGGCAGATCCAGGATCATCCGTTACCGATGGATTACCGATGACCGCTTTTCCGGCCCCTCTGTATGGTGGCTTAAAACGAAGAAACCCACGCTGGGCGTGGGTTTCATGTTGGTAGTCCCAAGGGGAATCGAACCCCTGTTCCCGCCGTGAGAGGGCGGTGTACTAACCGCTATACGATGGGACCAACAAATCAAGTTTTGAATGGTTGGGGAGGAAGGATTTGAACCCTCACCTGACGGTACCAGAAACCGTTGTCCTACCATTAGACCACTCCCCAATGAGTGGAATATCCACTGTACCACGGCCCAGACAAAAGGCAAGGGGCCGTTCTGCCGATGGGGGGGTAGCCTTCAGGGTAAAGGGGTTTTCATGGCTGAGTCGATCAAGCTGGCGTATTTCATGGCGGTGAAGGAGGGGGCCAGCTATCTGGGCGGGCTCCTGGTGACGGACACGTCGGGCATCCCTCTGGACTTCCGCTACACGGAGCCCATCACACCCACACGCCTGCAGAGCATCCTCTACGGCAAGTCACTGGAGCCACACCTCAAGGAGGAAGTGATCCAGAAGACGCTGCTGAAGGAGCTGAAGACGCCGCCGGACCTGTTCATCCTCAGTGCGACGGAGTTGGCGGGAGGCTGGTCCGGGGACGCCAAGTATCCGGTGCTGGCGGTGCAGAAGAGCCAGGAGAGCCCCCTGGGTCGGGTGGGTGAGGTGTTCCGGGCGGGGCCTCGAGAGGTGCTGATCCAGCTGGCGGATGGCGCCGCGCCGCTGCGGGCCATCTTCGCGGCCTCCGTGGATCCCGCGGCTCAGGAGCAGGCCGTAGTGAAGCTGGTGGAAGCGGGCTATCACATGGACCTCACGGAGCCCCTGGAGCGGGTCACGGCGGCCCTCCAGAGTCTGGTCGTCAAGGAAGCCTGATGTTCGGACGCATGAAGGACGCCATGGCAGATGCCGCAGAAACCCTGCGGCAGGCCTTTGCGGGCCTGAAGGTGGTGCAGGTGGAGGCCGAGCCCTTCTCCTTGGGCCTCCAGGCCGCCCCCTTGCTTTTGGCGGAACCGCGGGCGGGGCTTCAGGTGCCTGAGGCGCCGCTGCGGATCCTGCAGCTCCTGCGGGAAGCGGCGCAGGGCAGGGATATGGAGCCCTTCCTGGCCAAGGTCGTGGGCGAAGCCGGCTGGGCCAGCTGGGGCGCCGAGGCTGAGGTGGTGCGCATGGAACCCCTGGAGTCGGGGCGGGCAACCCGGATGGCCGTGCCGCCCCTGCCGCGCAAGGTCCAGGCCCTGGGCCGCCACGAGCCCCTGGCCCCTCCGGCCACCCGCCGTGCCGCAGAGTCCCTGGCGCGTCCCGCCCTCCGGCGGGCGGATCCAACCCTGCCTGCAGGCCTTGCGCTGGCGGGTCTGGACACCATGCTCTCCCTGGCGGTGCCCATTCAGGCTGAGAACACCCAGCACCTGCCCAAGGGGATGTGGATGCGCTACAGCCTTCAACTTGTGCGCGGGACTGGAGAGAACGTCCGAAATCTGGAGGTGCTGGGCCTCTTCCGCATTCCCCGCAAGGGGGTGGCGGATCTCCGCCACGACCCCAAGCAGGGCCGGATCCTGGTCCGCCTGGAGGCTGCCGCCCTGAAGGCACCCCGGGCGCCCTTCATCCTGGCCCGCCGCAAGGATGACGGTGGTCTGGTGAGTTGTTTCGTGGAGGATCCTTGAGCCGCAAAGGCACGTCCAAGAAGCCCAGTCCCGCCGCGCCCAGCCCCGAGCAGCTCAGCTTGGCGGGCACCACGGAAATGCCCACCGTGGTGCGCCCCAAGGCCGCTGGCGACGGGTTGCCGGTCCTGGCCGAGTGGGCCCTGGTGGCCTATGCGGGCGCCGCCCTGGGTCGCCTCTTCCCTCTGGCGCCAGGTGAAGTGGTGATCGGCCGCTCCCCAGACTGCGCGGTCTCCTTGCTGGACGGTGAAGTGAGCCGGGCCCATGCGCGCTTGCGCGTGTCCGAGCGGGGCATCGAGGCCCAGGACCTGGGCTCGACCAATGGCACCCTCCTCAACGGGGAGCTCTTCGAAGGCCCGGTCCTGCTCAAGGCTGGGGACCGGATCGGCGTGGGCGGGCACGTGCTCAAGCTGGTGGCCATGGACCCCCTGGAGCGGGCTTTCCACGAGACCCTGCTGGACCTCAGCACCAAGGATCCCCTCACGGGCCTGGCGAACCGCGGGGCCACCCTGTCCGAGGTGCAGAACCGCTTCGGCCTCAGCCTCCGCTACAACCGACCCCTGTCCGTGGTCATCTGCGACCTGGATTTCTTCAAGCAGGTGAACGACACCCACGGCCACGGGGCCGGGGATCTGGTGCTGCGCGTGTTCGGCGAGCGGTTGCTCAACTGCCTGCGGGAGGCGGACCTGGCCGGGCGCATCGGGGGTGAGGAGTTCCTTGTCCTCCTGCCCGAGACGGACCTTAGCGGGGCCAGGCCCTTCGCGGAACGACTCCGCAAGGCCATCGCCAGTCAGCCCGTCACCTTGCCCTCGGGTCCGCTGGAGGTCACCTGCAGCCTGGGTATCGCCGAGCGCAAGGTCTCGGACCTCGAGGCCGGCCAGCTCCTGGCCCGGGCCGATGCGGCCCTTTATCGTGCGAAGAGGAGCGGCCGAAACCGCGTCTGTGAAGACTAGGGGCTTGCTAAATCCGTTAGACTTCGGGGAATGCCTCTTGAACCAACCCCCCCTGATCTACCCCCCTGGGCTCCGGCCTCCCTACCGGAAGAGGCGGAGCTCCTGACCGACTCGGGCAACCGCGAGTGGATGCTGGTGCGCTACGTGGGCCAGCCCCTGGGCGAGTGCATCCCTCTGACGGCGAAAGGGCTGGAGATCGGCCGGGCCTCGGAGTGCGAGGTCTGCCTCCCGGAAGTGGAGGTAAGCCGCCGCCACGCCAGCCTCATCCCCGCCGCGGATGGCCGCTCTGTAGAGCTGCGGGACCTGGCCTCGACCAATGGCGTCTTCGTGAATGGTCTGCGCGCCAATGCCTATCCGGGACCGCTCCTGCTGGTGCCCGAGGACGTGCTCCGTGTGAGCAGCCATGCCTTCAAACTCAAGCTCATGGACCCCCTGGAGCGGCGCTACCACCTGGACATGGTGACCCGCACCACGCTGGATCCGCTCACGGGTCTGGGGAACCGGGCCTTCGTGCTGCATCAGCTGGAATCGCACGTGAACCTGGCCCGCCGTCATCAGCGGCCGCTGTCGGTGATCCTGGCGGACCTGGACCAGTTCAAGGCCGTGAACGATACGCTGGGGCACCAGACCGGGGACCGCGCTCTGGAGGCTTTTGGGGCCTTGCTGCTGCGGCGGTTGCGGGACTCGGACCCGGCGGGCCGCCTGGGCGGGGATGAGTTCCTCATCGTCCTCCCGGACACGCCGGCGGCCCTGGCGCTGCGGGCGGCTGAGGATCTGCGCCGGGCCCTCGGCGACCAGCCCCTGGAGCTGCCCGGGGGCCAGCACGTGGTGCTGACCTGCAGCCTGGGCGTGGCGGAACTCAAAGTTGGCGACGGCGACGGCGGGGCCTTGCTGGCCCGGGCCGATGCGGTGCTATACGGGGCCAAGGCCGGAGGGCGCAACCGCGTCCTGTCTGCTCCATGAACCACCTGCAGCTCCCGACCCAGATCGGCAGTGTGCGCCTGTTGGAGCCCCTGGGCGAAGGCGGGATGGCCCTGGTGTACCGAGGCGAGGACCGCTTCCGTCCAGACGGCGTCTGTGCTGTGAAGCTGCTGCGCCCGGAGGTGCACCGTGACACGGAGCTGGTGCGCCGCTTCCTGCGCGAGGGCGAGGTGCTCACCAAGCTTGCCCACCCCAACCTGGTGGAGATCTTCGCCTTCGGCCGCTCCGGCTCGTGGCCCTACCTGATCATGGAGTTGCTCTCCGGAGGCAGCCTCAAGGACTGTCGCGGCGAGGCCCCAGCCCGCCTGGCCCGTCGCCTCGTGCCCGTGTGTGAGGCCCTGGGTGTGGCCCACCGGGCCGGTGTGGTACATCGGGATCTCAAGCCTTCGAACCTGCTGTTTTCAGGGGATGGCCGACTCAAGGTGACGGATTTCGGAGTCTGCTTCTGGGAGGGCGAGGAGGGCCTTACCCGGGCCACCCGCAGCCAGATGGTGGTGGGCACCCTGGGCTACATGGCTCCGGAGCAGAGTGGCGATCCCCGCCAGGTGGATGGCCGCTGTGATGTCTACGCCCTGGGCGCGGTGCTCTTCGAGTTCACCACGGGCCAGCCCTACGCTCAGGTGATGCTGCCCCCCGCCGCTGTGCGGCCCGGCTTCCCGCCACGCATGGCGAGCCTCATCATGCGCGCCCTGCAACCGGATCCGCGCAAGCGGCTACCGGACATGGAGACCTTCGGACTGGAGCTGGCCCAATGGCTGGAGAGTGCCGAGGCTGCGGGCTGGGGGGAGGAACCTCTGCCGGGTTACTCAGAGCAGGATCGGGAGATGGCCACCGTGGCCGGTCCCCGACGGGTGGAGGGCCCCGAGCAGCGCTTGGGACCCTACGTGGATGCCCTGGCCACGGGCCCCGTGGGCGTCCGCCGCTCCGCCGCCGATGGCCTGGTGGCTGCGGCCCGGGAGGGCGATGGACCTTGGCTCCAGTCGGCTCTGGAGCGGGCGCCGCAGGGGGCCCGCTTTGCCCTGGTGCGGGCCCTGGGCAAGGTGGGTGGCACGGAAGCCCTGGAGCCCTTGCTGGCCCTGCTGCCAGATCCCTTTTGCCACCGGGAGGCCGCCGAGGCGGTGGCCGAGGTGGCCCTGCGCACGGACCAGGGGCCCCGCGCCCTGGAAGCTCTGAAGGAGCCCGCCCTGGGCTCCGCCTGGCGCTGGTCCGCCCGCGCGGCCCTGGGCGACGAGGCCTGGGTGCAGGCCCTGGTCAACACTTGGCCTTCCCTGGCGCCGACCTATCGGGTTCAGGCCCTGGAGGCGGCCCAACAGCTGCCTGAAGCCGCCCGCGCCGCCGTGAAAGCCCGCACCGCCGATGCCAGCGGGCAGGCGCGCGCGGCCTGGGAACTGCTCTGAAGCCAGCCTGCTAGGGGACTACTTGCAGTCCAGGGGTTTGCCCTTGGCACTGCGCTCGGCCACGAGGTCCAGGGTCTCCCAAATTTGATGGCAGTCTTCGCAGGAGGACCTGGGCTCTCCGCAGGGAAAGCCTTCGATGCCCATGCCTTCACAGCGGGGATTCTGGAAGAAATACAGCAGCTCCTGGAGGGACGTGTGGACCCGGGAGCGCAGCCGCTCGTCCGGCAGCTGGCGGAGTTCCTGAATGAGCTTCCACTCGGCGGCGGAGAGTTCAGGGTGTTCGATGGTCTGGGACATGGGTCCTCCAGGCAGGCTCAGTATACGGAGATTGGGCCGTGGCACCCGAGCCAACCCGCTGTCGGGCTGAATCACCTTCAGCGCCAAGGGCGCCGACCAGATGGAGGTGAAAAAACACAAGGTCACGGCTCGCTTCCCGGGCAGCGACCAGGGCATCGAGGTGGCGACGGTCAATGGCGGAATGGTCTTGGAAAAAATTTCTGATAAGAAAAAACAATAATCATCAAATATTAATTAATACATTATTTAGATAATCACCTTCACGGTATTTTGAATTTAGGATTGACTGGTCCTTAATATTTCGTGCATCCTCTCCAGCGTGTTCGGTCGGTGCCGTTCACAGCGATGGGATGCCCCGTGAGCGGAAAACGTCGAACCTTGTTCCTGAGCTTGGCTGCGGCCGTGTTCCTGGGCGTGTTCCTGGGCTCAGGGGCCTACACCTTCGTGTCGGCCCACGGCACCTCGTACCTGTCCAACGACCCCTCGGTGTGCGTGAACTGCCACATCATGCGGGACGACTACGACGGCTGGCAGCACGGCTCCCACCATGCCGTGGCCACCTGCAATGACTGCCACCTGCCCCACGACAACGTGGTGAACAAGTTCTTCGTGAAGGCCAGCAATGGCTACCACCACTCGAAGGCCTTCACGCTCCTGAATTTCGCCGAGCCCATCCGCATCAAGCCCGGCAATGCCGAGGTGCTGGAGGCCAACTGCCTCCGCTGCCATGCGGAGCAAACCGAGGAGATCACCTCCCACGGCACCCTCGGGGTGGCCACGGATCCTGCTCAGAAGGCCGACCTCTACGGCTGCGTGCGCTGCCACCAAGGTGTGGGCCACGGCTCCGCCCGCTGACCCCCAACCACCAATTCCCATGACTCCCTTGCACCTTCAGACCCCCAACCAAACGACGCGTGCTGCCCACGCGGGAGGATCCCTCCGATGACCGAAAACCCGACCCCCATGCTCTCCCGCCCCTATGTTCGGATGGGCCTCATCGCCGGGGGCGCGGCCCTGGCCACGGTGCTGGTGATGTCCCTCTATTCGAGCATCTCCCATCGCAAGGCCGAGGCCCGGCAGACCAGCTTCAAGCTGGTGGACCTGGATGAGAAGACCGTCGATCCCGCCCAGTGGGGGAAGAACTTCCCCCGTCAGTACGAGGCCTATCAGCGCACCTCTGAGCGCTATGGCACCAAGTACGGCGGCGCCGGCAGCGAGGGCATGCCCACCAGTCGCCTCAAGGAGGATCCCCGGCTCGTGACCATCTTCGATGGCTATGCCTTCGCCATCGACTTCAACCAGCGCCGGGGCCACGCCTACATGCTCGAGGATCAGCGCAACACCAAGCGCGTGACCACCAAGCCCCAGACCGGCGCCTGCATGCACTGCCATGCCTCCAACACCGTGGCCTACCGCGAGATGGGTATCCAGAAGGGCGCCCCGGGCAGCCTGGACGAGGCCTTTGCCAGCCCCAACGCCCAGTCCCAGCTCATGGCAGGCTTTGAAGCCATCAGCAAGCTGCCCTATGCGGATGCCACCAAGCTGGTGAAGCACCCCGTGGCCTGCATCGACTGCCACGAACCCAAGGGCAACAGCCTGCGGGTCACCAAGCCCGGCTTCATCCGCGGCATTGTGGCCCTGGCCAACAGCACCGAGCCCGTGCCGCACCTGCCTTCCATCGAGAAGTGGCGCAAGGGCGATCGGTCCACGCCCTACGACGCCAACCGGGATGCCTCCCGGCAGGAGCTGCGGTCCATGGTCTGCGGCCAGTGCCATGTGGAGTACTACTGCGGCCCCAAGACCACGCTCTTCTTCCCCTGGAACAATGGCCTGAAGGTGGAGCAGATCGAGGCCTACTACGACGCCTACAAGTTCGCGGACGGTCATCGTTTCTTCGATTGGCAGCACGCGAAGACCGGC
Organism: uncultured Holophagaceae bacterium; assembly: GCA_903913215.1. Taxonomy (GTDB): domain Bacteria; phylum Acidobacteriota; class Holophagae; order Holophagales; family Holophagaceae; genus Geothrix. Next base: position 123,712 of record CAIWKE010000013.1, on the reverse strand, counting down.
GCCGAGGTGCTCAAGGCCCAGCACCCTGAGTTCGAGATGTGGAGCCAGGGTGTCCACGCCCGCTCGGGTGTCTCCTGCGCCGACTGCCACATGCCCTACGTGCGGGAAGGTGCCATCAAGATCAGCAGCCACCAGGTCCGCAGCCCCTTGCTGGATGTGGCCCGCTCCTGCCAGACCTGCCACCGCTTCCCAGAAGAAGAGCTGAAGGCCCGCGTGACGGCCATCCAGGACCGCACCAAGGCCCTCATGGATCGCGCAGAGGATGCCGTGGTGCAGCTCATCAACGACACCGTGGCCGCCAAGCAGGCCGGCGTGGAGGCTTCCAAGCTGACGCCCGTCCTGGAACTCCAGCGCAAGGCCCAGTGGCGCCTCGACTTCGTGAACGCCGAGAACTCCATGGGTTTCCACGCCCCCCAGGAGGCCGCCCGCATTCTCGGCGAGGCCATCGACTACGCCCGCCAGGGCCAGGTGGTGCTCCGCGATCTGGGTGCCCCCAAGGTCGCCAAGAAATAGCTTTCACCTTCCCTCGGAGGTCATCATGTCCCTGACCCTCAGTCGTCGGAGTTTCCTGCAGGCCGGCTTCACCACTGCCGCCATCGGCGCGGCCGGCGTGCCGTTGGAGGCCTTGCCTGCCGAGGCCGGGGGCTGGAACTGGGAGCGAGGCGTCTGCCGCTTCTGCGGCACCGGCTGCGGCATCCGCATCGCCTCTAAGGGCGGGCGCGTGGTGGCCGTGAAGGGGGACCTCCAGAGCCCCGTCAACAAGGGCCTGCTCTGCGCCAAGGGCTATGCCTGTGCGCAGATCCTCTACGGCCAGGACCGCCTGCAGCGTCCCCTGCTCCGCAAGAAGGACGGCCACTTCGACAAGCAGGGCGACTTCGAGGAGGTGTCCTGGCAGGAGGCCTTCGACGTCATGAAGGCGGAGTGGACCAGGGCCCACTCCGCCCTGGGTCCCACGGGCGTGGCGGTCATGGGCTCGGGCCAGTACACGATCCAGGAGGGCTATGCCGCCGTGAAGCTGGTGAAGGCCGGCTGGCGCTCCAACAACCTGGACCCCAACGCCCGGCACTGCATGGCCTCAGCCGTCACGGCCTTCATGCAGACCTTCGGCATCGACGAACCCTCGGGCTGCTATGACGACATTGAGCTCACGGACACGGTGGTGACCTGGGGCGCCAACATGGCCGAGATGCATCCCATGCTCTGGGCCCGCGTCGTGGACGAGCGCCTGCGGCGACCCGCCTACCGCATCTTCAACCTGACCACCTACGCCAACGCCACCTCTGAGGCCGCGGACGTGGAGATCGTGTTCAAGCCCAACACCGACCTGGCCATCTGGAACTACCTGGCCCGGGAAGTGGTGAAACGCGGCGCCGTGGACAAGGACTTCGTGGCCCGGCACTGCGTCTTCGCCGCGGGGCCCATGGACATCGGCTTCGGCCTGCGGGAGGACTCGGTCAAGGCCTATGCCGCCGAGAAGGACACCCAGGCCCGGCAGAAGACGGTGATCCTGACGAAGCAGGAAGCCCAGGCCCGGGGCCTGGATCCCGAGGCCCGCCATGAGTTCGCGCAGACAGCCTCGGGCAGCGCCCAGAAGCACTGGCTCATCAGCTTCGAGGAGTTCCAGAAGGGACTGGAGCCCTACACCCTGGACTTCGTGGCGACGCTCGCCAAGGGCGATGCGGACGAGTCCCTGGATGCTTTCAAGGCCAAGCTCCAGCAGCTTGCCGACGAATACGCCAACCCGGGTCGCAAGCAGGTCTCCTTCTGGACCATGGGCTTCAACCAGCACACCCGGGGCACCTGGGTGAATGAGCAGGCCTACATGCTGCACCTGCTCACGGGCAAACAGGCCCGACCCGGCGCCGGGGCCTTCTCGCTCACGGGTCAGCCCTCCGCCTGCGGCACCGCCCGGGAAGTGGGTACCTTCGCCCACCGTCTGCCGGCTGACATGGCCGTGGACGACCCCGCCCACCGCAAGCATGCCGAGGAGATCTGGAACTTGCCCCCCAACACCCTCAATCCCAAGGTGGGCAGCCACATCGTCCAGATGATGCGCGACCTCGAGGACGGCAAGGTCCGCTGGCTCTGGGTCCAGGTCACCAATCCCTTCCAGTCCTCGGCCAACGCCAACCACTGGATCGAGGCCGCCCGCAAGCTGGACAACTTCATCGTGGTGTCCGACGTCTATCCCACCCTGTCGTCGAAGGTGGCGGACCTCATCCTGCCCTCGGCCATGATCTACGAGAAGTGGGGCGGCTACGGCAATGCCGAGCGGCGCACCCAGCTCTGGCGCCAGGTGGTGCTGCCCCCGGGCGAGGCCCGCAGTGATGTCTGGCAGATGATGGAGTTCGCCAAGCGCTTCACCCTGGCCGAGGTCTGGGGCGAGCAGAAAGTACCAGGCCTGGAGGCCGAGGGCTACGACAAGGGCAAGCTGCCCTCGGTGCTGGCCGCCGTCGAGGCCAAGGGCTACAAGCCTGAAACCACGCTGTACGAAGTGCTCTTCGCCACTCCTGCGGCCAAGAAGTTCGCCTGGCCTGATCCTGTTGCCTTCGGCAAGCCCAACTCCACCGTGACCCACGCGGGCATCGCCTGGTTCCCCGAGAAGGCCCTCTTCGAGGAGTACCGCCGCTTCGGTCTGGGCCACGGCCACGATCTGGCGCCCTTCGACGTCTACTTCAAGCGCGACGTCTCCGGCCTGCGCTGGCCCGTGGTGGATGGCAAGGAGACCCCCTGGCGCTTCAATGACCAGTACGATCCGTATGCCAAGAAGGGTTCGGGCATCGACTTCTACGGCACAGCCATGAAGAAGCTCCCCAGCGGCGATTTGCAGGGGGTCAAGCCCGGCGAGGCCACGGCCCTGCCCGGCAAGGCCAAGATCTTCTTCCGGCCCTGGCAGGAGCCCCCTGAGTCCCCGGACGCCACCTACAATCTGTGGCTCTGCACGGGGCGCGTGCTGGAACACTGGCACTCGGGCACCATGACCCGCCGCGTGCCGCAGCTTCACGCGGCCGTGCCCGAGGCCCTGCTCTTCATGCACCCCAAGGACGCGGACAAGCGCGGCCTCCAGGCGGGCGATCTCGCCTGGATCGAGTCCCGTCGGGGGAAGATCCAGGCCCGGGTGACCCTGGGCGGCCGGAACAAGGTGCCGAGGGGCCTGGTCTACGTGCCCTGGTTCGATGAGGGCGTCTTCATCAACAAGATCACCCTGGACGCCACCTGTCCCATTTCGAAAGAGACGGACTTCAAGAAGTGCGCCGTCCGCATTTCAAAGGTCGGCTAGGAGGCCCCCATGCGACCCACCCTCTTGCTCGCCCTCGCCTCCACCCTGCTGCTGGCCCAGTCCAAGCCCATCCCCGATCGGGATCTGGGCCTGGCCAAGGGCTCTGTCTTCGAGACCCCCGCGCCGCCCCGTTTCCTGGACGAGGCCTCCGGCCCCGGCGAGAAGCCGCTGCCCAAGCGGATCAACCGGGAGTATCCACCGGTCATCCCCCATGGCATCGCGGAGGCCCTGCCCATCACCCGGGACTCGAACCTGTGCATGGACTGCCATGCAGTGGCCGGGCCCAAGAAGAAGGGCGAGGCCACGCCCATCCCCAATAGCCACTACGTGGACTTGCGCCGTGCTCCCAAGGCGCAGGCCAAGACCGTGGCTGGAACTCGGTACGTCTGCATCTCCTGCCACGTCCCCCGTACGGATGCGCAGCCGCTGGTCGCCAATCGATAGGCGTGCTAACCCAGTCCCGTGTGCGCCAGGATGAAGTCGGCGATGGCCTGGGGATCGTTCAGGTCCAGTTGGGGGACTGCCGCATCGGGCAGAGGTACATCGGTGGCCACGGCCACGATCTCGGGATCCTCCGGGTGCAGCAGGGGCTTGCCCTCGGACTGCCGGTGGATCTCCAGTTTGGGGTGGTGGTGGGTCTTGAACCCTTCGATGAGGAGCAGGTCCACGGGGGTCATGCGCTCGATGAGGGACTCGATGCTGGGCTCCGGCTCATCCCTTGACTCATGCATGAGCACCCAGCGGGATGAAGTCACCACCAGCACCTCCGAAGCCCCGGCCTCCCGGTGCCGGAAGGAATCCTTGCCTGGCTTGTCCACGTCAAAGCGGTGGTGGGCGTGCTTCATGGTGGAGACGCTCAGCCCCGCGGCCCGGAGCAGGGGCAGCAGCTCCACCAGCAGGCTGGTCTTCCCGCTGCCGCTCCAGCCCACGATGCCCATGACCTGCATGACTCTGCTCCCTGGAAACCCTCATTGTCCCGCGTTCCACGCGCAAGAAAGCGTGCGTTCGATCGGCTCGGGGGTGGGGCCTAGAGCTGGGCCCAAGCTCAGGGCTTGTGGAAGCGTCCGAGCCCCACGGTGAGCCCCGCGAAGACCGTGTAGCGGGGGGCGCCATGGCTGAGGCCCAGGTCGACGCCGCAGTCCAGCACCAGGCGCTTGGAGACCTTGTAGGCCACGGCCCAGAGGTTGGAGCTGATCATGGGCGTGCTGGGCGTGGCCTGCAGGGCGTAGACCTCACCCGTGAGGGACCAGGCCTCGCTGAGGTTACGGGTGATGGACACGGTGCCCGCCCGCTGGGTGACGCGGCCTCCGCCCAGGTCCGGGGTCTGGCCGATCCAGGATTCCAGCAGGTTCACGTCGATGTGGAAGTCGCCCGCATCGCGGCTGAAGAGCAGAGTGAGGGTGTCGATGGGCGCCCCGTTCCCCAGGCCCTTGGACGAGTCGGCCGTGGCGAAGGTGTGGGCCACCTGGACGGCTTGGTCTGTGCCGAAGAGGCCGTCATGGAGGTAGCACCACTGCACGGCCAGGTTCAGGTCCCCGAAGCCCGTGGCAGTGGCGTCGCCACTGGGGGCCAGGCGCAGGTAGCCCGGCGTGGAGATCCGCAGTTCCAGGTCCTTCACCAGCCCCAGCTTCAGCAGGGTGGGGGTGCCGAAGCCGGTGCCATCATCCTTGGCGGTGCTGCGCTGGAGGCCCCACTCCAGCTCCGCCAGGCCGGACTGCGTGGTGAGGGCCGGGTTGGCGAAGGTGGGCCGGTTGGGGTTCACCTCAATGGGAGCTTCCTGGGCCTGGAGGGCGCTGACGAGGAGCAGGGGCAGGGTGACCTTGAGGGCGCGTTTCATGGTGGTTCCTCCTAGCGGTAGCGGGCTGTCATGGCCTTCAGGGTCTTGACGAGGTGGTCCCGCAGTTCCTTGGGCTCCAGCACCTCGGCATCGGCGCCGAACTGCAGGATGTAGCGGGTGGGGCCAGACAGCTCCGTGGCCTGGAAGCCCAGGAGGACGCTCCCGGCCTTCTCCTTGCGGACGGCCACCGAGGGCAGGGCGGGGGGGGCGTCCAGCAGGGCCTGGGGCCAGTTGGTACCCGTCACCCGCACCTGGATTTGCAGGGGCGGGGCCAGGCGATACCAGCCGCCGATCTGCAGCTCCCGGGCCTGTTCCAGGGGGCGCTTGTCGGGGATGAGGCCCCGGCGGGTTTGGGCCTTGGCCTCCTCGATGCGGGCCAGGCGGAAATGCCGGGGCTCCTGCTTGGCCTGGTCCCAGGCCAGCAGGAAGGCACCGCCGGAGAACACATCGTGGGTGAGGGTGAAGGGCACCACGGTGCGGACGCTGGTGCGCCCCGTGGAGGCGGCGGCGTAGGTGAGTTCGAGTTCCCGGGGCCCCTCTGGATGGCCCAGGGCCAACAGCACCTGGGTGAGCATCTTGGTGTCCAGGGCCTGCTGGTCATCGGCGCCACCGCGCAGGCTCACGTGCTCCTGCAGGGCCTTGAAGAGCTCCCGGTCCCGGCTGCTGAGGTGGCTGTCCGCCAGGACGCGCAGGCCCTCCAGCTGGTCGAACCAGAGCTCCGTGGCCGTGCCCTCCAGGGCCATGAGGGCCACCTCCAGGGCCATGCGGGCGTGGGGCGTGATGCGGCTGTCCCAGTCGGGACCCTTCTCCAGGGTGAAGTGGATGAGGGCGGGGCGGCCCTCCCGCAGCTTGCCAAAGCGGGCCCCCTGCTCCTCCAGCAGCTGGATGGCGCGGTCCACGGTGCGCATGGCCACCTCACCCAGTTTGCGGGCCAGGCCCGCCTTGGTGATGCCCTTGTCACCGGCGTCCCGGATGGCCTCCAGCACCACCTGGAGCCGCTCGGGCTTCACCAGGTGGCCCCCATCGGGGCGGGGGGATGCCAGGGGCTTACGGGACGTGGGGCGGGCCATGGGGAGCCTCCAATCAGCGGTTCCAGGATTGGCCAGTCAATGTCCAAAGGCAAGAGGTTAGACAAGGTGTTACGGCAACTGGCTATGATGGGGCCATGCCAGTCCCGACTTCCGCCAAACAGGGCCCCCTGGCCCGCATGTTCCAGCGGTTCCGCACCCGGAGGGGGGACCGTCTCCCCGTCGCGGTGCCCGGCATCGCAGTACCTGCCGAAGCCATCCGGGTGCTGTCCGGTCCCGCAGAGTTCCGGACGGTCCTGCTGCAGCGCATCGCTGCCGCCCGGCACCGGATCATCCTGGTGGCCCTCTACCTGCAGGACGATGCCGCCGGTCGGGAGATCCTGGATGCCCTCTACGCGGCGCGGAAGGCCCATCCGGCCCTGGAGATCCTGGTCCTGGTGGACGCCCACCGGGCCCAGCGGGGCCTCATCGGCAAGGTCAAGAGCCCCGGCAACGCGGCCCTCTACCGGGATTACGCGGCCCGCCTGGGCGAGGGCGTGAAGATCCTCGGCGTGCCCATCCAGAACAGGGAGCTGTTTGGCGTGCTGCATCTCAAGGGCTTCGTCTTCGACGATGTGGTGCTCTACAGCGGGGCCAGCCTCAACGAGGTGTACCTGGGCCATGGGGGTCGCTACCGCCTGGATCGCTATCACCTGCTGGAGTCCAAGGCCCTGGCCGATTGCCTGGCTGAATTCGTTCACACCACCTTCCTGGGTCAGGCCGCCGTGACGCCCTTGAACCAGCCCGAGCAGCCACGGTCCAGGACTGTGCCTGGCCTGCGGACCTTCCGTCAGGTCCTGCGGCAGGCGGAATACGGGTTTGCGGAGGCTCCGGTCTCATCCGGTCAGGTGAGCGTCACACCCCTGATGGGGCTGGGAGCAGGGGGCGACCTCAACCAGTCCCTGCTGGCCCTGCTGAAGGCCAGCCAGACCAGCCTCGTGATCTACACCCCCTACTTCAATCTTCCGGGGATCCTGCGCCGGGCCGTCTCTCGCCTGCTGGCTCAGGGTCGCGAGGTGACGATTGTGGTGGGTGACAAGACCGCCAATGATTTCTACATTCCACCCGCGGAGCCCTTCCGCGTCATCAGTCTGCTGCCCTACCTCTACGAGGCCAACCTGCGTCGCTTCACCCGCACCCACCGGGCCGCCATGGACGCAGGTCGCCTGCGGGTACACCTCTGGAAGGATGGCGACAACACCTTCCACCTCAAGGGCCTCTTCGTGGACCAGGACATCGCCGTGCTCACCGGCCACAACCTGAACCCCCGGGCCTGGAATCTGGACCTGGAAAATGGACTGGTGATCCGGGATCCCGAGGGCCTGCTGCGGGAGAAGCACCAGCGCGAGCGGGCCGCCATCCTGGCTCACACCACCAAGTTGACCAGCTTCCTGGACCTGGACACCCCCAGCGCCTATCCCCTCAAGGTGCAGAAGGCCCTGAAGCAGATGAGCCGCACGCGCATCGATCGGCTGGTGAACCGGCTGCTATAGCAAGTCGAGGAACGGCGCCGGGTCCCAGGCCACGGGGCCCGGGTTCAGTACGGCGTGGGCACCGGCGTAGAGTGCGCTCCAGAGGGCGCCCCGGAGGGCCGCGTCGCCGAGCTGGGCCAGGGGCAGCTCCACCCGGGTCTCGTGGTCCCAGCCCAGGCGGTCGTTGAGGCGCTGGAGGCGTCGCACGAGCTCGCCCTGGGTCCGCCCTGCTGTGAGGGGTGTGTCGGTACAAACCAGCTCCTCGCGGTGATGGTAGGGCCCCCGGCCGCCCTCGGCGTTGAAGCGGGGGCCGCCCAACACCTCTGGGGGTACGCGCTCCCCATCTATTGCCCACCTCAGGCCCGTGGCCGCCGCAGCCACCTCGGCGGCCCAGTCCCAGGCGCTGCCTGTGGCGCTGAAGATTGAGGCTGGAGCCTCCGCCTCCAACAGGCCCCGCGCCACGCCCTCCACGCGATTGCGGAACTGGGCGTAGCTGAGGGTGCCCCACTCTGGGGCGCTGAGGGCGGGCCGCTCCTGGAGCCGCGCCGCGCGTTGAATGAGCAGGGTCCGCAGGGTGAGGGTCATGCCCTGAGTGTGGAATGGGGCTGGAGTCTTGTGCCAGACAAAGGTGAAATTGGTTGGGATGATCCCCGCGAACGTGACCGCAGCATCAGGAACGGCGCGTATCGAGACTGAATCGCATGTTGAAACATTTTATTCGGGAACCCATTCCGATCGGGCAGCATGGAGAGGTCAGCGCCCTTTGCTGAAGCCTCAGGAATCCAGACCTGGTTCTGGATTCCTGGCTTTCTGCACCCATCCCTACGGAGTCCGAATGGTTCCTCGTACCGCACGCCGCCCCTGGCTGGCCTTTCTGATGGTCATTCCTCTGTTGCTCTCGGCACCGGTCCTCCACGCGGGAGCGCCCGCGCCGGTGCTGAAGGCCAATGACCTGCGGGGTAAAGCCTTTGCCTTGGACAGCCTGAAGGGCAAGGTGGTGCTGCTGGACTTCTGGGCCTCCTGGTGCGGGCCCTGCCGCAAGAGCTTCCCCTTCATCGACTCGCTGCAGAGTCGCTACGGCGCCATGGGTTTCCAGGCCGTGGGCGTGTCCCTGGATGAGGACCTGTCCGCAGTCACCGCTTTCCTGGAGCGGACCCCCGTGAAATTCATGGTGCTCTCGGACACCACGGGCAGGAGTGCCGAGACCTATGGTGTGGTGGCCATGCCCACCTCCTTCCTCATCGATCAGGAGGGCAACATCGTGGCCCGCTTCGAAGGGGGCGAGCACCTGAAGGCCGAGGAGGAGGCCGTGGTGGCGCTGCTCCAGAAGCGCGGCGCCCCGGGGGCGGACCTGCGGGTGGCCTCGGGGCTCCAGGCCACGGGCAGCCTGAAGGCCTGGCAGCGGGGCCATCTGGCGGATCCCATCATGAGCCTGGATGGCGATCGGCTCACCAGCATGTTCCGGGAGCACATCCATGCCAGCAAGGAAGGCGCATCGGGCAACGGCGGCGCAGCGGGAGGTGGCTGTGGCTGCAACTAAGCACACCCTCATCGTCCGAAGCCGTCACCGGCGCTCCGTCCAGGGCCTGAGCTGGTTCATGGCGGGTGTGGGCGTCCTGGGAGGACGGCAGCTCCAGGCCCAGTCCTCCGTGGAGCTGCGCACCCTTTTCTACAGCGAGTCCGATGGCCGCACCACGGTCCTCAGTCCCACCCTGCTCCTGCACCAGGACTTGGGGGTCAGCTGGGGTCAGTTGGACCTGCTGCTCACCCACGACACCATCTCCGGGGCCTCGCCCACCGGGGGCTATCCCACCCTGAGCGTCACCACCACCACGGGGGCTTCGGGCAGCTCCACCACCGCTGCGGGCAAGGTGCCCATGGTGCCCTACTCGGATGAGCGCAAGGCCGAGGGTATCAGCTGGAGCCGTCGCTTTGGCGCGCACCTGCCCACCATCGACCTCTCCCACTCCGCAGAGAAGGACTACCTCTCCAAGGAATACGGGATCTCCGATGCCTGGACCATGTTCGAGGGCCGCGGCACCCTGCACTACGGCCTCTCCTACGCCGACGACACGGTCTCCCCCGTCACCCGCCCCGTGCATCTCGCCAAGAAAACCCACGGCCTGGCCCTGGGCTGGACCTGGGTCATGGGCGAGAACGATCTGGTGGACGTCTCTGTCAGCCGCATGAAGCTGGAGGGCTACCTGGACGAGCCCTACCTCATCGTGCCCGTGGGCATCACGACGCTTTCTGAGCACCGGCCCGGCACCCGGCAGCGGGACGCCTGGCTCCTCAAGCAGGCCCACCGCTTCGAGTGGGACGGCGCCCTGAAGACCTCGTACCGCTATTACAGCGACGACTGGGGGCTGAAGGCCCACACCTTGGACTTCACCTACGACCAGCGCCTGGATGATGGCTGGATCGTGTCGCCCCGGCTGCGCTACTACACGCAGAACGATGCCAGCTTCTATGCCCCGAAGTTCGCCACGGCCCAGCCCTTCATGTCCTCGGACTACCGGCTCTCGGCCATGCAGAGCCTGCTGGCAGGCCTCACGATCTCCACGGAGATCGCGGAGGGGTGGACTGCCAGCGTGGGGGCCACCTATCAGTTCCAGCAGGGGAAGAAATCCATCACTCCCTTAGCCACGGCGGGCACCAGCAATAGTCCCGCCGTCTACTCCGGCCCAGGCACCTCGGCGGCGGACGTCAACACCACCACACTCACAGTCGGTCTGAAGTGGACCTACTGAAGCCCGCCCGGGCCCTCTACACCACGCGCTTCCCGCTCATGGGGGGCGAGGCCCTGGTGCGCTTCGTGGATGCCCGGGGCCAGGCAGCTGCAGCGCGCACGGCCCGGTCCCTGGAGCGCGAAGCCCGCCGCATCGAGGCCAAGTTCTCCCGGTACCGGCCCGAAAGTGTCCTCTCCGAGATCAACCGCCAGGCGGGCTGGGGCCCCCTGGTGGTGGACGAGGAGACGGAGCACCTGCTCCGCGCTGCCCTGGACCTTTGGACCCTGAGCGCGGGGCGCTTCGATCCCACAGTGGGCATCCTGCGGCGGGCCTGGGACTTCAAGGCCCAGCGTGTGCCCACCGCAGCAGAATTGGCAGCCCTCCTGCCTCTGGTGGACGCGCGGGCCCTGAGCCTGAAGCACGGTTCCGTGGCGCTGGGGAATGTGGGCATGGAACTGGACCTGGGTGGCGTGGGCAAGGAATACGCCGTGGACCGCGTGGCGGAGTTGCTCTCGGCCGAAGGCGTGGACAGCGCCATCATCAACTTCCTGGGCGATGTCCGCACCCTGGGCCGCCGCGGGGATGGTCAGCCCTGGTCCGTGGGCGTGCTCGATCCCTTTCAGCCCGGACGCTGCCTCCTGGCCATCCGCATCAAGGCAGGCGCGGGCATCGCCACCTCCGGCGACTATGAGCGGGGCTTTGTGCAGGATGGAGTGCGCTACCACCACCTCCTCGACGCCACCACGGGCCAGCCCGCCCGGGGCCTGCGCTCAGTCACGGTGGTGGCACCCACGGCCTTTCTCGCAGGCCAACTGGCCACAGCGGCCTTCCTGCTGGGACCCGCCCAGGGGCTGGCCCTCCTCGAAAGCCGACCCGGCGTCGAAGGGGCCCTCGTCACCGAGACCGGGGACCTGCTGCTCACCCGTGGCATGGACCGGATCGCCACCCTGCGCCCCCAGGAGGCCACCGCATGAGGCTTAACCGGAACCTGCGCATCCTCCCCTGGACCGCCATCTTCGCGATGCGGCTCCTGGCCTTTGATCCGGCCAAGGATGTGGGCATCCAACTCCGGCAGGGCCACCTGCGCATCGAGATCCCCGCAGGTGTCCACCTCAAGGTGCGGGCCTTCAAGGTGGGGCTGCTGTCCTCGCCGGGGCAGCTCAGCCTGGGGGCCCTGCCCCCCGCCTCTGGTAATGATGAGACGGACGATCCCATCTGGCGTGGCACCGTGGAGGTGCCCCTGCGCGGCGAGGGATTGATGGATCCCGTGGAGCTTCGCGTGACCTTCCAGCCCTGCACCGAGGGGGAGGCCGGCGTCTGCTTCCTGCCCCAGCGGCGCGTGGTGACCGTGCATGCTGCCGACCTAATGCCTTAGGCCCGTGCCGAAAAGGCCCCAGCGTTGAAGTTTGGATGCTGATCCATGAGGGGTCGCGGGGGTGGGACGCTGAGGAGATCCTGGAATCCGGCGTGGGTCAGGGCGGCTTCCCAGGCTTCGGGCGTGAGGAAGCCGTGGCGGGGTCGCCAGTGGGGATCCAGGCGGACCTCGGTGAAGCTCTTGATGAAGCTGAAGAAGAACTCCAGGTACAGGGGCGTGTCGAGGGTGGCCTTGAGGCATTCGCCCACCACCAGGCAGCCGCCCGGTTTCAGGCAGGTGCGCAGGTTCCGCAGGGTGGCCTCCAGGTCCTGGGCCACGTGCAGCACATTGACGCCCACGATGGCGTCCAGGCTGCCAGCCTCGATGCCCTGGTCCCCCAGGGGCCGGTTCAGATCCAGAGACTGGAAGCTGAGGGACAGGCCCGGCGCGGCAAGCTTCAGCTCCCGCTGCGCCCGGCGCAGGAAGGTGGGCGCGATGTCCGTGAAGCGGTACTCGGCGATGGTGCCCAGCCAGCCCTGCTCGGCACCCTGGCGGGCCAGCAGCTGCGCGAATGAGCCGGCGCCGCCTCCCAGCTCGAGGACGCGAGCACCCGCAGGCAGGCGCTCCCGCAGGGCCAGGAGGGTGAGCAGGTTGTTGGGAAAGTAGCCCAGGTTCTCGTTCCGGAAGTAGGAGAGCCAGAGCGGGAACAGAGCCAGGTCGAAGAGCAGCCCCTCGCCAGCCTTGCCTTCGGTGAAGAAGGGTTGGATGTGGGAGCGGACCCCATCCAGCAGGTCGAAGTTGGTGCCATGGCCTGGGACCTCTATCTCAGTGGCTTCGCGAAGGTTCACCAGGTCCAGATCCGGCTCCCCCTCCATGCGGTAGGTGCCGTTGGAGACCTGGAGCAAGCCCTCGCCTGCCAGGAAGGGCAGCATCCAGGCCAGGGGCTTGCGGGCTTGGTCCGGCAGTCCCGCGCAGAGGGCGTCCAGCGTGGTGCCTGTCCGCAGGCGGGCTTCCCAACCCAGGTCCAGCAGCAGCAGGAGGCAGGTGCGGGCGGTGTAAAGTCCCGAGGCCCGGTGCAGCACCAGGAAGGGACGCGTGAAGAGCTGGGCGATCTCGGGCCCCCGGGGCCCCAGCAGCTCGAGGCCAGGCGCGGCCTCGATGGGGCCGAGCCGGTGGGTCATCAGTCCATCATTTCGCTGATGCTGCGACCGCCGTGGATGCGGAGGATCGCATCACCGAAGAGCGCCGCTGTGGAGAGCACCTTGAGGTTGGGCAGGGCCTTGGCCATGGCGGCGGAAACAGGGATGCTGTCCGTGACCACCAGTTCGTCCAGCCCGGCGGAGTTGAGCGTATCGATGGCGTTCCCCGAAAGCACCGGGTGGGTGACACCCACGCGCACCGTGCGGGCGCCCAGATCACGCAGGATGCGGGCCGCCTCCTTGATGGAGCCGCCGGTGGCGATCTCGTCGTCATAGATGATGGCGTCCTTGCCTTCCACATCGCCGATGAGGGCCACGCTCTGGGCCTTCTCGGAGTCGTCGAAGCGGCGTTTGTCGATGATGGCCATGGGCACCGAAAGGCGCTTGGCGAAGTGGCCCGCGAACTTGGCTGCGCCAGCATCCGTGGCGACCACGGCGGCATTGGACAGGTCCTTGGTCAGGAAGTAGTTGGTAAGGATGGGCGTGGCCAGCAGCTGGTCCGCGGGTTTGCGGAAGAAGCCCAGGATCTGGGGCGCGTGCAGGGTCATGGTGAGCACGCGGTCGGCGCCGGCGGTCTCCAAGAGATCCGCCACCAGGCGGGCCGTGATGGAAATGCGTGCTTCGTCCTTCTTGTCGCTACGGGCGTAGGGGAAGTAGGGCAGTACCGCCGTGATGCGCGCCGCGGAAGCGAACTTCAGGGCATCGATGAGGATCAGCAGCTCCATGAGGTGGTCGCTCACGGGGGGGCAGGAGGACTGGATGACGAAAACGTCCGCCTCACGGACGTTCTCCTCGATCTTCACCTTGATGTTCTCGTTGGAGAAGCGGGTGATCTTCAGGCGCCCCAAGGGCATGCCCATGTGGGTAGCGATACCCCTTGCCAGCTCCGGGTGGCTGCTCCCGGAAAAGACCTTCATCTCGCCAAACATGGATCCCCCGATCGTGGTTTCAGTGTAACCGAACGAGGGGCCCGCTCGCGCCCTCAGCTGAGGATGAAGTGGGGCACGAAGGCACTGCTGTTGCCGGTGATGGGCTCCTCGGATTCCCGGATGCCCATACCCGCAGGTTCGCCATCCACCACCCAGCTGCCCAATACCGGATAGTGGCCATCCAGGCAGGGGATGGGGGCCAGGCCTTGAAACACATAGCCTTCGGCGCCGTAGGCCGGTTGGAGGGGCGCGCTGAGGGTGGGCTGGCCAGGTCGGTGCAGGCTGACGTTGGCGCCTTCGCGGCCCAGCAGGGGCTTCTGGGCATAGCCGGATCCAGCCAGCTCCCGCGGCCCGTCGAGGTAGGCGGGCAGCAGGTTCTCATGGCCGGGATTCAGCTCCCAGAGCAGGGCAAGGATGGCCTTGTTGGAGAGCAGCATCTTCCAGGGCGGCTCCAGGAAGGTGCAGGGCCGGGGCAGCTGCGCCAGGTGCTGGCCGAAGGCGTCCTTCACCATGAACTCCCAGGGGTAGAGCTTGAAGGCGGCACTGATCGGATGGCCATCGAGATCCACGAAGAGATTGCGCGCCTCGTCCCAGCCCAGGTCCTCGATGAACATCTGGAGGCTGGGCACGCCGGCCTTGTCGGCGGTGTCGCGCAGGTAGGCCACAGTCTGGATATCCTCCTCGGCGTCCTGGTGCAGGAAGGCCACTGGAGCAATGGGCAGGAAGCCCTTGGCCCGCTTCCAGGCCTCCACCAGACGCTCGTGAATGGAGTTGAACTGATCCCGGTGGGGCAGCAGATCCTGGAGCCAGAACCACTGCACCACGGCCGCCTCCAGCAGCGATGTGGGTGTGTCGGCGTTGTACTCCAGCAGCTTGGGTGGCCCCTGGCCCTCGTAGGCCAGGTCGAAGCGGCCCACCAGGGAGACCTCGTCCTGCTCCCAGGAGGCCTCGATGACGGGGATCATGAAGTCGGGGATGCCGAATTCCCGGAACCGGCGCTGCGCGAGGACATGCTCCACCGCCTGGAGGCACAGCGCCTGGAGGGCGGCGGTGGCGCTTTCCAGGGTCTCAATCTGGGCTGGGGCGAACTGGTAGGCGACGCCCTCCTTCCAGTAGGGGCGGCCATCTTCGTGGGTGTGGAAGAGGAGGCCCTGGGCCTCCACGGTCTGCTGCCAGCCGTCCCGCTGCCGAAGGGTGACGCGCTGCATCAGGACCCCGCCGCCGCGCCGTGGCCCGCGGCACCGAAACCGCCCCGGGCCGTGCCGCCCAGGCCGGTTTTGCCGGTGAAGCCGCCGTGCTGGGCCGAGACGCCATAGGCTTGGCCGCTGATGGGCACGTCCGTGGCCCGAGGCGGATTCCAGGCCTGGCCGCTGAGGAAAACCCCAGAGCGACCGCCGGTGGGCGCGGCGGCGGCCTGGTAGGGGCGCACGTCGGCGTCCCGGAAGGGGCGCTGGGGCTCATAGAAGCGGTAGCCCTGGGGCTGGGGCGCGAACCCCATGCCGTAGCCGAAGCCCATGGGGGACGGGCGGTGGAAGAGGAAGTGCCAGAGCAGGTAGTCGTCGAGCCAGGAACGGTGCCCCCAGGAGGAGCGGTTCTCGTGGCGCTCCCGCACCGAGGCCACTTCGCCGGCGATGCCATGGCGCTGGGCCAGGGCCTCCATCTTGGCGGCGTCCACCCGGTCGATGACCCAGAGGAGGTCGCCGCGGTCCTCCACGGTGTGGTCTTCGTTGAGCCGCGTGTCCCGCAGGCGCTCTGCGCTCAGCTGCCGCACGGCGGGCTTGTTCGTCTCCAGGTCCGTGATGTTGGCGCCCACCAGATAGAGGTTGGGCGTCAGTTGAGTGAAGGAGAAGCCCTGCACCGTGACCAGGGGCTCATGCTCAGACATGAAGTCCTGAGAGGCGGCACGCAGCTGTTCCAGCACCGCGGGGCTGGGGGGCTCGGCCTCGGCCCGGTGGCGGCGGGCGGCTTCCTCCGTCTGGAGGCGGCGCTGCTTCTCGGGATCCTGGCGGTCGCAGCCCAGGTAGGCAGCAGAGAGGCTCACCAGCAGCAGGCCCGGCACCGCTGCCGAGCAGTAGCGCCGGAAGCCCCCAGTGGAACTCATCAGACCCGGCCCCCGCCCACGCGCTCGATGTGCGCGCCGACGCCCTGGAGCTTCTTTTCCAGGCCCGCGTAGCCCCGGTCCAAGTGGTAGATGCGGTCAACGATGGTCTCGCCCCGGGCCACCAGGCCCGCGATGACCAGGGCGGCGCTGGCGCGCAGGTCCGTGGCCATGACTGTGCAGCCGGTCAGGTCCGCAGGGCCCGCCACGATGGCCGTGTGGCCGTCCGTGCGCAGGTTCGCGCCCAGGCGTTCGAGCTCCATGGCGTGCTGGAACCGGTTCTCGAAGATGCCCTCGTTGATGACGCTGATGCCGCAGGCCTGGGTCATGACGGCCATGACCTGGGCCTGGAGGTCCGTGGGGAAGCCGGGGTAGGGCAGGGTGGTGATGTCCTTGGAGCGCAGCTTCTGGCCCGGTTCGCGCTGGATGCGGAGCTGACGGCCGTCCTGGCCCTCGCGCTCGGTGATGACGCAGCCGCAGCGCTCCAGCAGGTCCAGCAGGGAGCGCAGGTGCTCGGGCTCGCTGCGGTCCAGGACCACATCGCCACAGGCGGCGGCCACGGCGCAGAGGTAGGTGCCCGCCTCGATGCGGTCGGGTATGACCACATGCTCGCAGCCGTGGAGCTTGTCCACGCCCTGGATGGTGAGGGTGCCGGTGCCGATGCCTTCGATGTTGGCTCCCATCTCCACCAGGAGCTGGGCCAGGTCGCTGATCTCGGGCTCCTGGGCCGCGTGGCGCAGCACCGTGGTGCCCTCGGCCAGGCTGGCGGCCATGAGGATGTTCTCCGTGGCGCCCACGCTCACCTTCTCGAAGGCGTGGTCGATGCCTTTGAGGCGGCCCTTCACCGAGGCATGGATGTAGCCGTGGCTGATCTCGATGCTGGCGCCCATGCGCTCCAGGGCCTCCAAGTGGAGGTTCACGGGGCGGGCCCCGATGGCGCAACCCCCGGGCAGGCTCACGGTGGCCTTGCCGAAGCGGGCGAGCAGGGGTCCCAGTACCAGGATGGAGGCCCGCATGGTCTTCACCAGGTCGTAGGGGGCCTTGGGGTCATCGCTGCCCGCACAGGCCAGCCGCCCCTTCAGTTCGAAGCCCTCACCCTCGGGCTCCAGCGTGGCCGTGGTGCCCAGGGCCTGGAGCACCTTCACCATGGTGCGGATATCCGCCACGGCGGGCAGGTTGCTGAGCACCACCTCGTCAGCGGTGAGCAGGACCGCCGCCAGGCAGGGCAGGGCTGCATTCTTGGCACCCGACACCCGGATGCGCCCCCGCAGGGGATGTCCACCTTGGATCACCAGTCGGTCCATCGAATCTCCAGTGCTTTAGCGTAGCCCATCCGGTGGGGCCCCGGGGCGCCAGCCGGTGCCCAGCATTTACTTCCCCCTTTCGCGGCCAATGGCAGGAAAATCCTCGCATGACGGACTACCAGATGAGCCCCGCCAGTGGCACGCGCCTGCTTCGCTTCGTGGGCGACCGGGTGCGCTTCACGCTCCCCCACCCACGGCCGGAGGCCCAGGCTGAGGGCTGGCGGGCCTTCCTGCGCACCAACCTCACCCGGGCCGCCCGGCTGCGGGAGGAGACCCTCAGCCTGCTGGGCGAGAGCCTGGCTGATCCGGCGGGCTCCGCCTGGCGGGACATCCCGCTACAAGAGGATTCCGAAGGCTGGCACCTGGACCTGGCCCTCACGGAGCCTGGTCCCTTTCAGGCCAAGGCCTACTGCGTGGACCCGGAGGGTTGCCAGCACTGGCCCGGCGGCGACAATGTGGCCCTCACGGTGCACCCAGACCAGCTTCGCACCGCCAACACCATCTACTGCGCCTTTCCCCGCATGTTCGGTGGGGCCGCGGCCCGCCAGCGCCCGGATCTCGCCCTGGCTGTCGCCGCGCTGGACGGAGCTGGGTACGCGGTCATCCCGCCCTCGGGGCGTCTAAGGGATCTCACGGCCGAGGTGCCCCATATTTTCGACCGCCTGGGCAGCCGCATCCTGCACCTGCTGCCCGTGGGCCCCGTGCCCACCACCTTCGCCCGCATGGGCCGCTTCGGCAGCCCCTACGCCCAGTTGGATCTCACGGCCATCGACCCGGCCCTGGTGGACTTCGACAAGCGCACCACGGCCGAGGAGCAGTTTCGGGAGCTGACCACCGCTGTCCATGAGAAACGGGGCCAGGTGATCCTGGACATCCTTGTGAACCACACCGGCTGGGGCTCCCGCCTGCTGGAGCACCGGCCCGACTGGTTCTGCCGCAATGCCGACGGCACCTTCCACAGCCCCGGCGCCTGGGGCAACACCTGGGCGGACCTTGTGGAACTGGATCAGGGCAGCCCGGCCCTCTGGGATACCGTGGCCCGGGCTCTTCTGATCTGGTGCGGCCGCGGCGTGGATGGCTTCCGCTGCGACGCGGGCTACATGGTGCCCCTGCCCGCCTGGCAGTACATCACCACCAAGGTCCATCAGATCTACCCCGAGACGGTCTTCCTGCTGGAGGGCCTGGGCGGCGCCTGGGAGGCCACGGAAACCCTGCTCACCCGGGGCGGCATGCACTGGGCCTACTCGGAGCTGTTCCAGAATTACCAGCCTCGCGAAGTGGCCCTGTACTTGGACCACTGCCTGCGCCAGGGCGAGCGCAGCGGGCTTCTGGTGCACTACAGCGAGACCCACGACAACGCGCGCCTGGCGGCGAAGGGCGCGGCCTGGTCCCGGCAGCGGAACCGGCTCTGCGCCTTGGCCAGCCAGAATGGCGGCTTTGGCTTTACGGCCGGGGTGGAGTGGTTGGCCACGGAAAAAGTGGACGTCCACGAGGCGAGGGAAATGGCCTGGGGCGCCGAACCCAACCTGGTGGCGGAGCTGGCCATCCTCAACCGCCTGCTGGCGGAGCACCCCTGCTTCTTCGATGGCGCCGAAGTGGAGCGTCTCAGCGCTGACGATGCCCCGGTGCTTGTCCTGCACCGCCGTTCCGCCGAGGGGCTCGACCACCTGCTGGTCCTCGTGAATCTGGATCTGGACCAGGCCCAGTCCTGCCACCTCGAGAGCAGCGTGTGGGGGGAACTCGGCGGGACCTGCGTGGACCTGCTGGGCCAGGTGTCCCCCCCTTCGGTGACGATCCTCGGGGGCCGTGAGCTGCTACTTCCCCCCGGCGGCTGCTACTGCTTGGCCGACCAGGAACGGCCCCATGGCCTGGCAGGCGAGGCCTACCGGGCCGCGCGGGCCCAGGCGGCCTGGGCCCTCCAGTGCCTCGCAGCCTTGCATCCCGCAGAGGCGATCGGTCCCGCAGACTGGCGCGCCCTGGCCCAGCGGGTGGTGGCGGACCCGGCGGCTTTCCTGGCGGCCCTGCCGCACCTGGAGCTGGGACTGTTGCGGACAGACCTCCTGGCGGCCCTGGACCAGGCCTTGGCCATCGTGCGGTTTCCCGAAGTCACCCTCTGGGAGGTGGCTGATGTGCGCCGCGTGAGCCCCGTGGCCCCGGGCCATTGGGTCCTGGTGCGGAACCCTGAGCCCTTCGATCTGAGCCTGGAGGTGCCGGGCCTCGCGGACCTGCATCTGCGCAGCGTGCCCATGGCTTCTGACCACGTGGCCGCCTTGGCGCCCCAGCCCACTCGGCAGGGGCTCGCCACCCTGCACCTGGATCGCCATGCCGCGGGCCTGCTCCAGGCGGAGCTGTGCTTCCTGACGGAGGCGCCCCTGGCAGCCCATCCCAGCCGCGAGGGCCTGGCCCTGCTCACCAACGGCCGGGGCGCCATGGCGCGGCTCCATGGGGATCTGGGGGCCATCACGTCGAAATACGACTGCCTGCTGGGGGCCAACCTGCACCCCACAGCCCCCTCGGATCGCCATGTGCTGGTGAAGCGCCTCAGGGCCTGGGTGAACGCCGACGGCTTCATCTCCCCGCTGGACGCCCATAATCTGGTGCGCTTCGAGGCGGGGCCCGTGGCCCGCTGGACCTTCCGGGCCAGCGCCGGGGATGGTCGCTGTGTGGACCTGGGCCTCGAGGTGGAAATGCTCGAGGACCAGAACGCCCTGCGTCTGCGCTGGTCCCGCCCCGCCAATGCCGGGAGCGACTCGGACCTCATGGCCGAGTTCGCCGTGCGCCTCACCCTGCGCTTCGACCTGGAAGACCGGTCCTTCCACGGCGAGACTCACCTGGACCTGGGCCTGGAGGCCTTTTTCGGGGCCGCGACCACCCTGGCCCCGGCGGGCTCGGGCTTCTGCTTCGCTCCGGCCCTGGAGCGCCGCGTGGAGATCCTGGCCGACGCCGGCGTGTACCACTCCCAGCCCGAGGCCTGCCGTGGCATCCCGCATCCGGTGGAGGCCTCCCGGGGCCTGGCGGGCAGCGGCGACGCCTGGAGTCCCGGCTGGTTTGACGTGCCCCTGGCCCCCGGCGCCCAGGTGGGCCTCAGCGTGAATGCCGAGAGCGGCCCGGTGGCGGCCAGTCCCCGCCCGTTGCCCTTGGCGGGCGATGTGCCCGCCCGTTTGCAGCGGGCGATGGGGGCCTTCCTGGCCCGGCGGGACCAGGGCCTCACGGTCATCGCGGGCTATCCCTGGTTCCTGGACTGGGGCCGGGATACGCTCATCGCCTGTCGTGGCCTCCTGGCCACGGGCTGGTCCGAGGACGCGGGCCTCATCCTGCGCACCTTCGCGGCCCTGGAGGTGGCGGGCACCTTGCCCAACATGCTGGGCTCGGACAGCACCGCGGATCGCGACACCTCGGACGCCCCCCTCTGGCTGGCAGTGGCCTGCGAAGAGGCCGCCGAACATCTGGGCATGGCCTTCTTCCAGGCCGCTGCGGGCGACCGCACGGTGCTGGAGGTGCTCACCTCCCTGGGCGAGCACCTGCGCCGCGGGGCCCGCAATGGCGTGGTCATGGATCCCGGCTCTGGCCTGCTTTGGAGTCCCGCCCACTTCACCTGGATGGATACCCGTTATCCCATGGGCACGCCCCGGGAGGGCTACCCCGTGGAGATCCAGGCCCTGTGGATCCGGCTGCTGCGCCTGCTGGACTGGCTCAACGCCCCCAGCGATGGCGAGGCCTGGGCCCAGACCGCCGCCCAGGCCGAGGCCTCCCTGGGCGCCTTCTGGCTGGAGGACCGTGGCTGGTTCGCGGACGTGCTGTTGGCGGACCGGGGCATTCCCGCCGCCCAGGCCCTGCCCGCAGATCACCTGCGTCCCAATCAGCTCTTCCTCGTCTCCCTGGGCCTGGTCACCGGCGAGCGGGCCCGACGGGCCGTGGCTGCCTGCGCCCGGCACCTGCTGGTGCCCGGGGGCCTGCGCAGCCTGGCGCCCATCCCCGTCACCGTACCCCTGCCCATTCCAGCCCCCTGGGGTGGCCTGCTGAATGATCCCCATCAGCCCTACCAGGGCCGCTACGAAGGGGACGAGGACACCCGCCGGAAGCCCGCCTATCACAACGGCACCGCCTGGGTCTGGCAGCTGCCCATGCTTTGCGAGGCTCTGGACCTGGCCTGGGACGGCGACCCCGCCGCCAGGAGTGCGGCCCGGGCCTGGCTGGGCTCCGTGGCTCCGCTGCTGGACACGGGCTGCCTTGGTCAGCTGCCGGAGCTCCTGGACGGCGATGCCCCGCACACCCCCCGGGGCTGCGACGCCCAGGCCTGGAGCGTCAGCGAGGCGCTGCGGGTGTGGACGAGCCTCAATTCCTGAAATCCTCTGACATCCATGGCCCTAGCCGGTCTAGAATGGTCCATGGAACAACCCCGTCTCGCCTCGACTCTGGGCGATCTGGATCTGCACCTGCTAGGTGAGGGCACGCACCTGCGGGCTTACGAGAAGCTGGGGGCCCACCCGCAGGCAGTGGATGGGGTCGAGGGCGTCAGCTTTGCTGTCTGGGCACCCAATGCCCGGTCCGTGAGCGTGGTGGGGGACTTCAATGGCTGGGATGGCCGGGCTAACCCAATGGCGCAGGCCGGTCCCAATGGCTTCTGGGAGACCTTTGTCCCCGGGCTGAAGGCGGGCCAGTTCTATAAGTTCGAGCTGCACGGGCCCGATGGCAAATTGCTGCCGTTGAAGGCTGATCCTTACGCCTTCCGCTGCGAGCGGGCCCCGGGCACCGCCTCCATCATCCAGGGTCTGCCCCACCATGAGTGGGGTGACGGCGCGTGGCTGGCCCAGCGCCGGACCACCCATGCCCACTCGGCCCCCATGAGCATCTACGAGCTGCACCTGGGATCCTGGCGGCGGCGCCCGGACGGCACCTTCATGAGCTACCGGGAGATCGCGGCGGACCTGGCGCCCTATGCCAGCTACCTGGGCTTCACCCACGTGCAGCTGCTGCCTGTGACTGAGCACCCCTACGACCCCAGCTGGGGCTACCAGCCCCTGGGCATGTTCGCCCCCACCAGCCGCTTCGGCGGTCCTGAGGATTTCAAGGCCTTCGTGGACACGCTGCACCAGGCGGGCCTGGGCGTCATCCTCGACTGGGTGCCCGCCCACTTCCCCGAGGACGCCCACGGCTTGGGCTTCTTCGATGGCACCCACCTCTATGAGCACGCGGATCCCCGCCAGGGCCGCCACATGGACTGGGGCACCCTCATTTACAACTACGGCCGGGTGGAGGTGCAGAACTACCTCATCTCCAACGCCCTGTTCTGGCTGGACCAGTTTCACATCGATGGCCTGCGGGTGGATGCGGTGGCCTCCATGCTCTACCTGGACTACAGCCGCGAAGTGGGGCAGTGGATTCCCAACCGCTATGGCGGTCGGGAAAACCTTGAGGCGGTCCATTTCCTGCGCCGCCTCAACGAGGTGGTCTACGCCCAGTTCCCGGACACCTTCACCGTGGCTGAGGAATCCACCGCCTGGCCCGGGGTCTCGCGCCCCACAGACAAGGGCGGCCTGGGCTTCGGCTTCAAGTGGGACATGGGCTGGATGCACGACACCCTGCGCTACCTCGGCCAGGGCATGATGTGGCGCCACGACGTCCACGACGAGATCACCTTCTCGATGGTCTACCACGACTCCGAGAACTACGTGCTGCCCCTATCCCATGATGAGGTGGTCCATGGGAAGCGCAGCCTCTACGGGCGCATGCAGGGGGATGCCTGGGAGCGCATGGCGAACCTGCGCCTGCTCTACGCCTGGCTCTTCGCCCATGGTGGCAAGAAGCTGCTCTTCATGGGCGGCGAGTTCGCCCAGGCCAAGGAGTGGAACCACGACACAGCCCTGGACTGGGGCCTGCTCAACCAGTCCGCCAACAAGGGTATCCACGATCTTCTGAAGGACCTCAACGGCCTCTACCGCAGCCAGCCGGCCCTCCACGAGGGGGACTGCCAGCCGGGGGGCTTCGCCTGGATTGACTGCGCGGATCGCTTCAACAGCGTGCTGACGATGCTGCGCCGAGCCTCGGATCCCCGTGATTTCGTAGCTGTCGCCTTCAACTTCACAGCCCTCACCCAGCGTGGCTACCGCGTGGGCGTGCCCGAGCCCGGCGTCTACGAAGAACTGCTGAACACGGACTCCACCTACTACGGCGGCCACAACGAGGGCAACATCGGTCGGGTCAAGACCCAGCCCATCCCCGCCCACGGCTTCCCTCAATCTCTGAACCTTACGCTGCCCCCCCTGGCTGCTCTTTTCCTGCGCCCAGCGCACACTGCTCCACCCCGATCTTAGGAAAGCCACATGGACATGCTCGTAAAGAAGATGCAGAAGCTCACCCAGAATCTCTGGTGGACCTGGAAGCCCGAGGTCCGCACCATCTTCCGGGACCTTGACCTGGAGCTCTACCAGCGGGCCCACCAGAACCCCATGTCCGTGCTGCGCCAGATCTCCCCGGAAGAGCTGGAGAATCGCGCCACCGAGGTCGATGTGCCGGCGCGGGTGGACCGCGCCCTGCGCCAGCTCCAGGAGTACCTGCTGCCCGTGACCACCTGGGGGCTGACCCACGCGGGGGCGCTGGGCTCCCGGCCCGTGGCCTATTTCTGTATGGAGTTCGGCATCCACGAGTCCCTGCCCATCTACTCGGGCGGCCTGGGCATCCTCGCTGGCGACCATCTGAAGGCCGCCTCGGACCTCGGCGTGCCCCTGGTGGGCGTGGGCCTGCTCTACCACGAGGGCTACACCAGCCAGGTGCTGGACAAGGCCCTCTGGCAGCAGGATGTGGTGGAACCCTTCGACATCCAGGACCTGCCCTTGACCCGCGCCGTGGATCGGCACGGCGAGCCCGTGCAGGTGGCCGTGGAGTTGCCCGGTCGACTGGTCTACGCCTCGGTGCTGCAGGTCATGGTGGGGCGCATCCGGCTCATCCTGCTGGACACCCGCGTAAAACAGAACGACCCCAAGGACGTGGCCCTCACGGCCCGCCTCTACGGTGGCGACCAGCGCATGCGCATCGAGCAGGAACTGCTCCTGGGCGTGGGCGGGGCCCGGGCCCTGCGGGCTCTGGGCATCAATGCCAGCGTCTTCCACCTCAATGAGGGCCACTCGGCCTTCGCCCTGCTGGAGCGGGCCCGCTACCGCATCCAGGAGGACGGCATGGAGCCCCACAAGGCCCTGCAGGAAGTGGCCTCAGCCACAGTCTTCACCACCCACACGCCCGTGGACGCCGGCCATGACCGCTTCCCCGCGGACCTGGCCGCCGAGCACCTGCGACCCCTGGCTGAAGGGCTGAAGCTGTCCCTGGACGAGGTCATGGGCCTGGGCCGCGTGAACCCCCATGACCATGGCTCCTACTTCCTGCCCACGGTCCTGGCCCTGAAACTCTCCCGTCGGGCCAACGGTGTCTCCGCCCTGCACGGCGTGGTCTCCCGCAAGATGTGGAACCACCTCTACCCTGGTCTCCAGGAAGAGGCGGTGCCCATCGGCCATGTCACCAACGGCGTGCACCTGCCCACCTGGCTGGCCACGGAAATGAACCACCTCTACGAGTCCCACCTGGGCGTGGACTACCAGAGCTCGCTGACCCGTCCGGCCACCTGGGGACGCATCACCTCTGTGTCTTCTGCCGAGATCTGGGAGACCAAGCAGGTGCTGAAGGCCCGCACCATCCGCTTCATCCGGGGCCGCAGTGCCGAGATGCGTGAGCGCCTGGGGTTGCCCCCCATCGAGCCCGCACCACTTGATCCCGAGGCCCTCACCATCGGCTTCGCCCGCCGCTTCGTGCCCTACAAGCGCCCGGACCTGCTCTACACGGACCTGGACCGCCTGGACCGCCTGGTGAACAACCCCGAGCGGCCCGTGAACCTCGTGTTCTCCGGTCGCGCCCACCCTGCGGACAGCACGGGCAAGGGGCTCATCCAGAAGGTGGCCGGCCTCCTCGAGGATCCCCGCTTCCGGCACCGCATCCTCTTCATCGAGAACTACAACATCCGCGTGGGGCGCATGCTCTACCAGGGCATCGACGCCTGGCTCAACAACCCCCAGCGGCCCCTGGAGGCCTGCGGCACCAGCGGGATGAAGGTGGTGCTCAACGGTGGCCTGCACATCTCTGTGCGGGACGGTTGGTGGGCTGAAGCCTACGACGGCAACAACGGCTTCGCCATCGGCACCGGCGAGATCCATGCGGATCAGGCCATCCAGGATAAGCGGGATGCGGAGGATCTCTTCCGCCTGCTGGAGGACGAGGTTGTTCCGCTCTACTACGACAACCGCAACTCCACGGGCATTCCCCGCTGCTGGGTGGAACGTATGAAGAACTCCATCCGCACCCTGGCCTGGCGCTTCAACGCCGACCGCATGGTGCAGGACTACGTGGAGAATCTCTACCTGCCCGCCGCCATCGGCAGCAGCTGCCAGATGCCCCCT
The DNA here is from genome assembly GCA_903913215.1 of uncultured Holophagaceae bacterium. GTDB lineage: Bacteria > Acidobacteriota > Holophagae > Holophagales > Holophagaceae > Geothrix. Next base: position 97,999 of record CAIWKE010000013.1, on the reverse strand, counting down.
CCCTGAACAGGGATAAATTAGGCATTTTTGGTCTTGATGTCTATATTTGTCGAGATTTTAGTAACTAACAGACTGGTCCGATAGGGAGTTCAAGGAGACGGCTATGGCCGGAATCCAACTGGACACCCAAAGATCCCCGCGCCTCGACCTGGAGCGCCGGGCTTTTCTCGACCTGCTCCGCATGACCAATACGATGGTGGAGCCTGCAGCCATGGCCCGCCAAATGGTGGTCCTGGCCCAGCACCTCTCCGGCTGCCAGTCCGTAGGCCTGCGCCTCAAGAATGGCCCCGGTTTCCGCTATGCGGCCAGCCTGGGCTTTTCTGAAGGCTTCCTGGACCTCGAAGATGACCTCTGCTCCACGGATGAGGCCGGGCACCTGGTGCGGGATTCCGAGCGCCAGCCCCTGTTGGCCTGCTTGTGCGGTCGGGTGTTGTCGGGTCAGGTGGATTGCAGCATGCCCTGCTTCACGGACCGAGGCAGTTTCGTCACGACCTCCACCACGGCCCTGCTGGCCCAGGGCCATGGGGCTCTGCTGGGGCCGACCCGGAACCGCTGTCACCGAGAGGGTTTCGAGACCGTGGGCCTCTTTCCCGTCCGGCGGGACGGCGTCACCTACGGCCTCATCCAGTGCAATGACCCCCGTCCCGGCTGCCTCAGCGCTGAATCCGTGGACCTCATGGAGAATCTGGCCGCCACCGCCGCGCACTTGTTCCAGTTGGCGATGGCCTAGCGGACGGCTGCATCCTCCCGGTCCTGGGCGGTCCTCAGTCCCCGGCACCTTCCGACCGGAGCCTCAGAACCAGTACAGCCAGGGGCGGCAGGGTGAGGGCCAGGGACCAGGGGCGGTTCATCCAGGGCAGGTTCTCCGCCAGCAGATTGCGGTCGCCGTTGCCCAGGTTCGACCCACCGTACACGGCGGCATCGGAGTTGAGGGCCTCCTCGTAGTGGCCAGGTCGAGGCACGCCAATCCGATAGTCGTGGCGCGGGACCGGCGTGAAGTTGGCCACCACGAGGAGGAATCCGCTCTCAGACCAGCGGACGAAGCTGAGCACGGACTGATGCGCATCGTGGCAGTCAATCCATTCGAAGCCCCGCCACTCGAAGTCCCGTTCGTGCAGAGCCGGACTCTCCCGGTAGAGGTGATTCAGGTCCCGCACCAGCCTTTGCAAGCCCCGGTGGAGGGGGTAGTCCAGCACGTACCAATCCAGGATGCCGGCGTGATTCCACTCCAGGCCCTGGCCGAACTCAGTGCCCATGAAGAGCAGCTTCTTCCCTGGGTGAGTGAACATGTAGGCGTAGAGCGCGCGCAGGTTCGCGAAGCGCTGCCACTCGTCGCCAGGCATCTTGTTCAACATGGAGCCCTTGCCGTGGACCACCTCGTCATGGGAGAGCGGCAGAATGAAGTTCTCGGTGAAGGCATAGAGCATGGCGAAGGTCAGCAGGTCCTGGTGGTAGGACCGATGTACAGGCTCCTTGCTCATGTAGCTCAGGGTGTCGTTCATCCAGCCCATGTTCCACTTGAGGTCGAAGCCCAGGCCGCCCAGATAGGTGGGCCGGCTCACCATGGGCCAGGACGTGGATTCCTCGGCGATCATCAAGGTGCCGGGGCAGCGCTCATGGGTCACGATGTTGAGTTCCCGCAGGAACGCTATGGCCTCCAGGTTCTCCCGGCCGCCGTAACGGTTGGGGATCCACTCACCTTCCCGGCGGGAGTAGTCCAGGTAGAGCATGGAGGCCACGGCGTCCACCCGGAGGCCATCCACGTGGAGTTCCTCCAGCCAGAAAATGGCACTGGAGATCAGGAAATTCTTCACCTCGTGGCGGCCGAAGTTGAAGATCAGGGTGGACCAGTCCTGATGCTCCCCCAGCCTGGGATCTTCGTGCTCGTAGAGGGGGGTTCCATCAAAGCGGGCCAGGGCGTGGGCGTCCTTGGGGAAGTGGGCTGGAACCCAATCCACGAGTACGCCGATGCCCTGGCGGTGGCAGTAATCCACGAAGTAGCGGAAGTCGTCCGGGTCCCCGTGGCGGCTGGTGGGGGCGTAATACCCCGTGGCCTGGTAGCCCCAGGAGAGGTCCAGGGGGAATTCGGTGAGTGGGAGCACCTGGATGTGGCTGAAGCCCATCTCACGCACATAGTCCACCAACCGATGGGCGAGGTCCCGGTAAGAGAGGAACCCACTCTGCCCGTCGCGCTGCCAGGAGCCCAGATGTGCCTCGTAGATCGAGATCGGGCCATGTTGCCAGTCCTGCTTGGTGCGCCTCGCGAGCCAAGCCCCATCCGTCCAGGGGAAGGGCGCCGCCGAGGGCACGATGGAAGCGGTCCTCGGGCGCAGCTCGAAGCGCTGGCCATAGGGATCCGTCTTGAGCAGGATCTCTCCCGTGGCCCGGTTCCTCACCTCGTATTTGTAGAGCGTGCCGGGCTCCAGGTCGGGGATGAACAGCTCCCATACGCCAGAGCCTGAGTGCACCCGCATGGGGTGGCAGCGGCCGTCCCAGCCGTTGAAGTCGCCCACCACGCTAACCCGCTCTGCGTTCGGCGCCCAGACGGCGAACAGCACGCCAGGAATCTCCTCCACCTCGTGAGCCCGCGCTCCCAGGAAACGGTAGGCGTGCCAGTGCCTCCCCTCCCGGAAGAGGTGCAGGTCGAAGTCTGAGACCTGCGGCGGGAACGTGTAGGGATCGTGTGTGATGTGCTCGCACTGTGCATCATCGGTCCACCGCAGGCGGTGGTGCCGGGGCAGGTCCGTATCGTGACCGCGCCACTCAAAGAGGTCACTGTCGCCCAACCGGGTGAGTGGCCGTTCCCCTTCGAAGATGGAGACCGCCTGGGCCCGCGGCAGGAATGCCCGCACCAGGGTAGTCGTTCCCTGCTGGTGACGCCCGAGTAGTGAGAAGGGATCGTGATGCCTAGCTTCGGAGAGCCTGATGAAGGCCCCGGCTTGGTTCATGGTGGTCCTCCTGGGCTGAGCTTGCCTCTCGCACCAGACCCAGGTCACGACTGGCCTAAACGATCCAGGAAACGGGAACGTCCAGTGTTGAGCCAGTTCGTGGCCCCACAATACCCATTTCCAGGCAACGGCCTACCGTGTCTACCTGGATCCCTGGCCCCGAACCTTGCCTGGAGTGATATCGAGCGGCCTAAAGCGCGATGCCCACGCACCAGGGTGGTGTGCGGGCAGCAAGCCTACTTCCCGAGCTGTCTTCGACCTGGAATGGCTCCTAGGAGAGCCCCAGCCGCTTGAAGGTCCGCTTCTTGCCATCTTCCACTTCGGGCTGATCGAAGGGGTCCAGGTCCAGGGCGAAGCCCAGGATCCCGATGATGGCCTGCCAGGCCATCATGAAGGCGCCCACTTCGTGCTCGTTGAGGGCGGGCAGGGACCAGCGGAGCAGGGGCACGCCCGCGGCCTCCAGGGCGCCGGCGGTGCCCTCAGCCTGGGCGCGCAGGATCTCGCTGCCGGTGAGCTGGGCCAGGCCCGGGTAGGGTGAGCCGGCGGGGGGGTCCAGCTTCTCAGAGGTGTCGGCTCCCTCCACGGTCATGAGGATGACGCCCAGGTTGCGGGGGCCCGCCATCCAGCGCTGGAGCTGGCTGTGCTGGTCCACGGGGCCCACGGCGCGGATGGGGGTGTAGCCCTTGCGGCTGCCGTCCTGGGCCACCTTGCCCAGGGATTCGGCCACCAGCTGCACCCACCAGGCCGAGAGGTTGTCCAGGCGCATGGCGTAGGGCATGAGCACCCACTCGGTGATGCCCTTGGCATGGGCGTCCAGGAGCAGGTCCACGGTGGCGGCCACGCGGTCATGCCACGGACCCTGGCCCGCCTCCATCTGGGCCACGACCTCGCGGCCCCCGGCCAAGAAGGCCGAGGCATCCTTCCCCATCCAGCTCAGGGGCAGGGTGCCGATGGGGGTGAAGGCGGAAAAGCGGCCGCCCACTTCCACGGGAATGGGCAGGATCTGGCAGCCGTTGGCGCGGCCCCAGGTGGCCAGGGGATTGGCATCGTCCTGGGTGATGAGGATGGGGGCGGCCAGATCCTTGAAGCCGGGCAGGGCGCGCAGACGGGCGATCCAAGTCCAGAGCTCCAGGGTCTTGCCGCTCTTGGAGGCGCAGACCAGCTGATCGCCGGGCTGGATGCGGAAGTCCGGTGCAGGCTCCGGCGAGGCCAGGGTCACCCAGTTGCGATGAGCTTGCTCGTTGCCAAAGGCCCGCAGCAAGGTCTCCGAGGGCAGGAGCGAACCGCCGATGCCGCACCAAAGCAGGCGCTTGGTGGGGTCCAACTTCGGCAGGGTGGGCTCGGCCACGTGGCGCCAGCCCCCCATGGGGTGATTCACGATGGCCTGCCAGTGCACGCGCGTGTCCATGTCAGTGTCCTTTCGGGGGAATGGTGGCGTAGAGATCCAGGTAGGCCTGGGCGGGGCCCGCCCAGCTGAAGTCCGCCTTCATGCCCTGGCGCTGCACCTGTCGCCAGCCAGCGGGATCCGCGAAGAGGTCGAAGGCGCTGTTGAGCGCTTCGCCCAGGGCCCAGCCGCTGGCCGCGTCGAACATGAAGCCGGTGGCGGTGCCGTTGGCCAGGGTCTCTGCCGTGGCGCCGACCACCGTGTCCGCCAACCCGCCGGTGCGACGCACCAGGGGCAGGGCGCCGTAGACCTGGGCGTAGAGCTGGGTGAGGCCGCAGGGCTCCTGGCGGGAAGGCACCAGCACCACGTCTGCCGCGGCGAAGGCACGGTGGGCCAGGACCTCGTCATAGCCGATGAAGACGGCCACGCGACCGGGATGGCGCTGGGCCGCCTGGCGGAACGCGCCCTCGGCGTGGGGATCACCGGAACCGATGAGGACCAGCTGACCGCCGCGGTGCACCAGGTGGTCCACGTTGTCCAGCACCAGGTCCAGGCCCTTGAGGGGATCCAGGCGGCCCACGGACACAAAGAGGGGGGCGGCCGGGTCCTCCTGGAGGCCCAGGCGGCGCTGGAAGTCCGTGCGGTTGGCCGGTCGGCGGGAGGGGTGGCGCAGGTCGTAGCGGCTCTGGATGTGAGGATCCGTGGCGGGATTCCAGATGGTCTTGTCCACGCCGTTGAGGATGCCGCGCAGATCCTTGCTGCGGTGGGCCAGGAGGCCCTCCAGGCCATGGCCGCCGAAGTGCTGGATCTCTTTGGCGTAGGTGGGGCTCACGGTGCTGATGCGGTCCGCCAGGCGCAGCCCGGCCTTCAGGAAGCCGATGTCGCCGTGGTACTCCACGCCCTCCTGGGTGTAGGCCTGGGGCGGCAGCCAGAGGTCGGGCAGGATCGTGCGGGAGAAGCGGCCCTGGAAAGCGATGTTGTGGATGGTCATGACCGTGGCGGGGCGGGGCCCACCGCCGAAGGCCACGTAGGCGGGCATGAGACCCGTCGGCCAGTCGTGGCCATGGAGCACCTCGGGTCGCCAGCCCTCGGAGTCCCCGACCCGGCCCAGGTGAGCGGCGGCGAAAGACAGGGCGGCGAAGCGCCGGGGCAGGTCCTCGGAGTAGTCGTAGGGCAGGCCCTTCCGGTTGAAGTGGCCGGGCTGGTCCAGGAGGTAGAGGGGCAGGCCGTCGGCCTCGGCCTTGAGGATGTGGGCGGGACCGCCGCCCATGATGTCGGGCAGGTAACCGACCTCGCCCTGCACCAGCACCGCATTTAAAATGGCCGGATAGGCCGGAACCAGAATGCGGACATCGGCGCCCAGGGCGCGCATGGCCCGGGGCAGGGCGGCCATGACATCGCCGAGACCACCGGTTTTGACATAGGGGAACAGTTCAGACGCTACAAACAGAACTCTCAAAACCTAGCGCTCCAGTTGGTTCAGCATGCGCTGGGAGATGAGCGTCACGCCACCCTCCGTTCGGAAGAAGCGGCGGGCATCTTCTTCGGGATCCTCGCCCACCACGAAGCCTTCGGGGATGCGGCAGTCCCGGGCCACAATGCACCTGCGCAGCCGGGCGTGGCGGCCGATGTCGCAGTCGGGCAGCACCACGGCGCCGTCCAGGCGGGCGTGGGAGTGGACCGACACACGACTGGAGAGCAGGGAGTGGTGCACGTGGGCACCGGAGATGATGCAGGCGCCCGAGACCAGGCTGGAGAGGGCCACGCCGTTGCGCATCTCACCCGCATGGACGAATTTCGCCGGCGGCAGCTGCTCCTGGTGCGTGATGACGGGCCAGTTCTTGTCGTAGAGATTAAGGGCCGGCAGCACCGTGGTGAGGTCCATGTTGGCCTCCCAGTAGGAGTCCACGCTGCCCACATCGCGCCAGTAGGGATCCGGGTGTCCTTCGTTGGGAATGCAGCTGTTCTCGAAGCGGTGGGCATAGACGCGGGATGTCTCCACCAGCTTGGGGATGATGTCCTTACCGAAGTCGTGGCCTGAGTTGGGATCCTTCGCGTCCTCGATGAGGGCCTTGTAGAGGAACTCCGCGTTGAAGAGGTAGATGCCCATGGAGGCGAAGGATTTGTCGGGCTTGCCGGGAATGGCGGGCGGATCGTCGGGCTTCTCCACGAAGCCGACGATGCGATCCTCCGCGTCCACATGGGCGATGCCAAAGCCCCTGGCTGCGTCCCGTGGGACTTCCAGGCAGGCGATGGTCATATCCGCCTCGTTGTCCAGGTGGTCCTTGAGGAAGATCTTGTAGTCCATGCGGTAGATGTGATCACCCGCGAGGATTAGTACGTTCTTGGGGCCCGCGGCCTTGAGGTTGTCCATGTTCTGGTAGACCGCGTCCGCCGTGCCGCTATACCAGGCGTCCTTGTCCATGCTCTGCTGGGCGGGCAGCACATGCACGTATTCGTCCAGCTTGCCGGCCAGGAAGGTCCAGCCGAACTGAAGATGCTCCAGCAGGCGGTGCGAGTTGTATTGCGTCAGCACCATGATTTTACGGAAGCCGGAGTGCACGCAGTTCGACAGGGTGAAGTCGATGATGCGGTACTTGCCGCCGAAGTCGAGGCCCGGCTTGGCATAGTGGTCCGTGAGGTCCATCAGCCGCTTGCCACGCCCGCCTGCCATGACGAGGGCAACCGTGTGCCGGGGAGAGAGTCGCGATTCAGAAATCGTCAACATGGGAGATCCTTGGGCCTGGTTGAATCATAGCTCTGGACTGTAGAACTGGAAGGACTTATCCCACCGGCCAGGGGACTTGCCGGGTCGGCTGACGCAGGGCCTGGGCCAGTTCCAGCAGAAAGCGGGCGCGGGGCACACACTGGAATCCATAGCCCAGCAGGCCCGCATGGGGCAACTGGCCGTCGATGAGGGTGCCGCCCCCGGCGCTCATGAGTGCGTCCAGAGCCAGCAGGGACGCGCGACTTGCCTCGGGCTCGAGGCTGAACATACTCTCGCCGAAGAAGGCGCTGCCCAGGGCGACGCCATAGAGGCCGCCCCGCAGTTCCCCGTCCCGCCAGGCCTCCACGCTGTGGGCGTGGCCCGCCAGGTGCAAGGAAAGGTATGCCTCGCGCATGGACATTGTGATCCAGGTTCCATCCTGCCCGGGCCGCGGGACGGTGGAGCAGTGCCGAATGACCTCCGCAAAGGCCGTGTCGAAGCGAATCTCAAAGGGACGCTGGCGGAGGCTGCGCCGGGTCCGGGCCGAGAGGTGCAGGTGGCCGGGGCGGAGCAGGGCTCGCTCCGGTGGCGACCACCAGAGCAGGGGATCCTCCTCGCCGAACCAAGGGAAGATGCCACTGCGGTAGGCCAGCAGCAGCCGCTCCACGCTGAGGTCACCGCCCACGGCCAGGAGCCCGTCCTCGGCCAGCTCCGGGTCCGGGAAGACCAGACGCTCGTCTAGGCGAAAGATAGGCACAGCCGGCCGTCCACGAGGTCCACCTGGGCCCGGCCGCCCGAGGCCAGGGGCCCAAAGAGGATGGCTTCAGCCAGGGGACGCCGCAGCTCGCGCTCAATGAGGCGCGCCATGGGCCGGGCGCCGAAGGCGGGATCGTAGCCCTTCTCCGCCAGCCAGGACCGAGCCTCGGCTGAGCAGCTGAGGGTCACGGCCTTTTCCTTTAGCTGGGTCTCCAGCTCGCGCAGGTGCTTGTCTGCCACGCGCTTCATATCCTGGCGGCCCAGGGGTGCGAACTGGAGGATGGCGTCCAGCCGGTTGCGGAACTCCGGGGTGAAGGCCTTCTCAATGGTGCCCGTGGCGGACTTGCGACCACCAGCTTCGGCGAAACCCACCTGGCGGGCCGACAGCTCCCGGGCCCCCACGTTGGTGGTCATGACCAGTACCGCGTGGCGGAAGTCGGCGCTGCGGCCGTGGCTGTCCGTAAGGGTGGCGTGATCCATGATCTGCAGCAGCACGCCGAAGAGGTCGGGGTGGGCCTTTTCCAGTTCGTCCAACAGGATGACCGCATGAGGCTGCTTGCGAATGGCATCCGTGAGGAGGCCGCCTTCCTCGTAGCCCACGTAGCCCGGTGGCGCGCCGATGAGGCGGGCCACGGCGTGCTTCTCCTGATATTCGCTCATGTCGAAGCGCAGGAAGGCGATGCCCAGCGCCTTGGCCAGCTGCTTGGAGAGCTCCGTCTTGCCCACCCCCGTGGGACCCGCGAAGAGGAAGCAGCCCATAGGCTTCAGGGGATCCCGCAGGCCTGAGCGGGCCAGCTTGATGGCACTGGCCACAGCCTCGCAGGCCACATCCTGGCCGAAAATTTGCGCTCGAAGCGCAGCTTCGAGCGAAGCCAGGGCCTCCCGATCATCGGCAGTGACTGAGGCCACGGGCACCCGCGCCATGCGAGCCACCACGGCCTCGATGTGGGCGGCGCCCAGCTTCTTGGCGCGCTCCTTTTTAGGCAGCAGCTTCTGCGCGGCCCCGGCCTCGTCCATCACGTCCAGGGCGCTGTCGGGCAGGCGGCGATCCGGGAGGTGCTTGGCCGCTAGGCGCACGGCGGCCTCCAGGGCCTCCTCCGAATACTTGGTGCCATGGTGGGTTTCGTAGACGGACTTCAGGCCCTGCAGCACCGCCAGGGCATCGGCCGTGGAGGGCTCGCTCACTTCGACCACCTGGAAGCGCCGGGAAAGGGCGCGGTCCTTGTCCAGGGAACTCTTGAGATCCTGGAAGGTGGTGGCGCCGATGCAGCGCAGCTCTCCCGAGGCCAGGGCCGGCTTCAGCAGGTTGGCCGCGTCCATGGCCCCGCCCCCCGTGGAGCCCGCCCCCACCAGGGTATGCAGCTCGTCTACGAAGAGGATGGCGCCGGGCTGATCGTTGAGCGCCTTCAATACGGCCTTGAGGCGCTCCTCGAAGTCGCCGCGGTAGCGGCTGCCTGCCAGCAGGGCGCCGAGATCCAGGGCGTAGATGCGGGCGGCCTTCAGGGGCTCAGGCACCGCGCCCTCGTGGATGCGCCGGGCCAGGCCCTCGACAATGGCCGTTTTGCCCACGCCGGGCTCGCCCACCAGCAGGGGGTTGTTCTTGCGGCGGCGGCAGAGCACCTGGGCCATGCGCTGGATCTCAGCCTCGCGGCCCACCAGGGGGTCCAGGCGTCCCGCCGCGGCCCGGGCCACCAGATCCGTGGCATAAGCCTCCAGGGGATTGGCGGCGACGGTGGGTGTCTCCTCCTCCTCCGGCTCCTGGGTCGGGGCTGCCGGTGCTGATTTGGCACCTGGTCCGTGGCTCAGCACTTTGAGCAGGGCCAGGCGTTTCACGCCGTGCTTCTCCAGCAGATACCGCGCGGGACTGGCCTCTTCCTCGAGGAAGGCGGGCAGCAGCTCGCCGCCCTCCAGACTGCGCTTGCCGGAGCTGAAGGCGTGCAGGAGACTGCGCTCCACCACTCGCACAAAGCCCAGGGTGCTGTGGGGCTGGAAGGCCTGCCCCTCGGGCAGGACCTCAAAGGCCTTGCCCAGCAGGGCCTCTAGGTCCAGGCGCAGGGCTTCCGTCTTCACCCCGCAGCCCCGCAGGGCCTGGGCCGCATGGGGCTCGTCCAGGAGGGCCAGCAGCAGGTGCTCCAGGGCCACATCCTCGTGGCGCCGGGCCAGGGCCAAGTCGAAGGCCCGCTGGATGCCCTGGTTCAGGTCGGCACTGAGCTGCGGGGTTTCAGGCATGGTCGGCCTCCACGGTGAGGAGCAGTGGGAAGCCCTCGCGCTCGGCCAACTGGCGGCCCCGCTCGGCGCGAGTCTCCGCCACATCCTTGGTGTAGATGCCCGCCACGCCCACGCCGGCCCGATGCACCGCCAGCATGATGACCGTGGCCTCGGCCTCGGGCTTGCGAAACACCGTCTGCAGCAGCCACACCACGAACTCCTGCGTGGTGTAGTCGTCGTTGTGCAGCAGGACCTTCCACATGCCGGGTTCCCGCGTGGCAGCGCGGGTGCGGGTGAGGACCTGGCCCTGTTTCTTGGTGGCCATGGCTGGCGCCTCCGGGCTTCAGGATAGCGGGGTTCCCCGCTGACTCAGAGCACCCGCCCCCGCAGGGACCCAACTGGCAGGGGCCCCCAGCTCCGTCCGTCCTGGCTGGCGGGGCGGTTGTCACCCAGGACCAGGTAGCCCGTCCCGCAGGCCTGGCGACCTTCGCCGCCGCGCTCCGGGAACTGCACCCAGGGTTCCTCCAGGCGCCGCTCCTGGATCCATACCTCCGGGCCCTGCCAGGCCACGACCTCGCCAGGCAGGCCGATGACCCGCTTCACGGATCGCCCTTCGGGCCCCACCACGAGCCAGACCTCGCCCCGCCGGGGCGCGTGGCTGGCCCAGGCCCGCAGCGCCCAGTGCAGCTCACCATCGCGAAGGGCGGGCTCCATGCTGTGACCGCTCACGTGGACCGGCACCACCACCAGCAGCGGCGAGAGGGCCAGGGCCAGGGCGGCGAAGGGGAGCCAGGGCTTCACGCGCGGACGGTCATTCTTCGCCCCGTTCCATCCGTGAGCGCCACTTCCTGGAGGTGGGCGGGCGCGGGGACGTGGGGGGCCAGTTCGGCCAGGAGGCGCTGGGCCAGGGCCAAAGGGCCGACAAGGCCCAGGTCCGAGAGGAGGCGGCCCTGGAGGGGGGCCAGGCTGCGGTCCAGGGCCGCTTCCAGGTCCCGGAAGTCGACAACGACATCGAAGCCGTCCAGACCCTGGCGACTGGTCACCACCTCCACGGTGTAGTCGTGGCCCACCCAGGCCTCGCCCTGGCGGAACACCACGGACAGGGGCCGAGTGACGGCGGCTTCAAAGCGGAGGGGAGAGGGCTGGGGCAAGGGGGACTCCGGGGGCTGACTCCAGGTCGGGGCTTCAGTTTCTCATGGCCACGGCTACACTGGGCCTTCAAGCCCGTCATACCTGACAACTGGGTGAGCGAATCAGGATCCCTGCGGATCCATCGCCAGCCTGTATCGCAAGCGGAGGGACCCCATGAAGGCCCTGGAAATCACACTGTTCTGGCTCATGACCCTGGGCGCCGGCGGCTTCTTCGCCTGGACCATCCGCCAGCGGCTGGCCACCTTGAAAGCGGGCCTGCCGGACAACCGCTTCGACCAGCCCTGGGTGCGCCTCAAGGGTGTGTTCACCCTGGCCCTGCTGCAGAAGCGCATGGTCCGGGACAAATACGCGGGCTTCTATCACATTCTTATCTTCTGGGGCTTCTGCGTCCTGTCGCTGCGCTCCATCGGGCTGGTGCTGGAGGGCCTCTTCCCCGCCTTCCACATGACTGAGGCCCTGGGCCGCTTCGGCTATGGCTACCAGGCCACCAAGGACGTCTTCGAGGTGCTGGTGCTCCTGGGCCTGGGCCTGGCCGCCTTCCGCCGCCTGGTTGTGAAGCCCTGGCGCCTGGAGAACTCCTGGGATGCCTGGGCCACCCTGAGTCTCATCGGTGGCCTCATGGTCACGGACCTGCTGGCCGACGCCGCCTACCTCTGGCTCTACAACCCCGCCTGGAAGCTGTGGGCTCCGGCCAGTCTCGCCGTGGGCCAGCTGCTGCGCGGCTTCAGCCCCCTGGGCCTGTGGGCCCTCTACAAGACCACCTGGTGGCTGCACCTGGCCCTGCTCTATTTCTTCGCGAACTTCCTGCCCTACTCCAAGCACTTCCACGTGTTCACATCGCTCTTCAACATCTACTTCCGGGAGCTGGAGCCCCAGAAGAACCTCAAGCCCATGGACATGGAGGCCGAGCACTTCGGCATCAACAAGATCCAGGACTTCACCTGGAAGCAGATGCTGGACTTCTACACCTGCGTGGAGTGCGGCCGCTGCCTGGAGAACTGCCCCACGACCCTGACCGGCAAGCCCCTCCGCCCCAAGGATTTTGGCAATGACCTGCGGGATTACCTGAAGGCCACGCCCCTTGAGCAGATGGGCCAGGACCAGGCCGTGCCCGAAAATCGCCTGCTCATCGGTGGCCCCGTACCTGAGGGCTCCGTGTGGGCCCGGGACGAGGAGCACGCCCCCTGGAGCAAGGCCCAGCTCGAAGGCTGGATCAGCCAGGACACCATTTGGGCCTGCACCAGTTGCGGCTACTGCGAATGGGCCTGTCCCCTGCAGATCAGCTTCGTGGACAAGATCATCGGCATGCGCCGGTATCTGACCCTGGAGGAGAGCAACTTCCCAGCCGAGGCGCAGACGGCCTTCAAGGGCATGGAGCGCCAGGGCAATCCCTGGAACCTGCCAGCCGCGGATCGCGGCAAGTGGGCTGAGGGACTGAATGTGCCCACCATGGCCGAGAACCCCGAGGCCGAGTACCTGTTCTGGGTGGGCTGTGCGGGCAGCTACGACGCTGCGGGCCAGCGGGTCTCCCAGGCCCTGGTCAAGCTGCTGCAGGCCGCCAAGGTCTCCTTCGCCATCCTCGGCTCTGAAGAGAGCTGCACCTGCGAGTCCGCCCGGCGCCTGGGCAACGAGTACCTCTACCAGACCGCCACCGAAGCCAACATCGAGACACTCAAGGGCCACGGTGTGAAGAAGGTCATCACCAACTGCCCCCACTGCCTCAACACCCTCAAGAACGAATACCCGGCCTTCGGGGGCGACTTCGAGGTGGTACACGGCACTGAGTTGGTGGCCAAGCTCATGGCCGAGGGGCGACTCAAGCTGGAGCAGACCGTCGCGGTGGACCTCACCTACCACGACCCCTGTTACCTCAGCCGCATCAATGGCCAGGTGGAGGCCCCCCGCGCCATTCTGGACGCCATCCCCGGCGTGAAGCTCACGGAGATGGAGAAGCACGGCGAGGCCACCATGTGCTGCGGTGCCGGCGGCGGCCGCTTCTGGCTGGAGGAGCACCTGGGCAAGCGCGTGAACCATGAGCGCTTCGAGCAGGCGCTGGAAACCAAGGCCACCACCATCGCCGTGGGCTGCCCCTTCTGCAACGTCATGCTGAACAACGCAGCAGGCGAGACCAACCACGAGGGCGTGGCCACCACCGACGTGCTGGAGCTGGCCGCCAAGGCGCTGAAGTAGGGCGACTGGAAAGAACACAAGGGGGCGCCGTGGCGCCCCCTTGGCTTTGGGCCAAGACCCGATTCCGATAAGCTGGACCCATGTCCCTCGACCCCCGCCTCCTCGAGATCCTCTGCTGTCCCGCCTGCCACGGCGACCTGGTCGAACAGGCCGAGGGGCTCCACTGCCAGGCCTGTGGGCTGCTCTATCCCATTGAGGACGGCATCCCCGTCATGCTGGTCGACCACGCCCGGCCGGTGGCCTGATGCGCCTCGACCGCGCCCATGCCGAGACCCTGCTTCAGCGCATGGCGGGCCGCAAGGTGGCCGTGCTGGGCGATGTGATGCTGGACGAGTATCTCTTCGGCGAGGTGAGCCGCATCTCGCCAGAGGCCCCGGTGCCCATCGTGCGGGTCCTGCGGGAACGGGCAGTGCTGGGCGGCGCGGCCAACGTGGCCTCCAACCTCAAGGCCCTGGGGGCGGAGCCCCTGCTCATCGGCACCCTGCAGAAGGATGGGGCGGGTGAGAAGGTGCTGGGGCTGTTGGGTGGCCTTGGCGTGTCCATCTCGGGCCTGGTGCTGGACACCTCGCGCCCCACCATCATCAAGACCCGGGTCATCGGCCAGCAGCAGCAGATGCTGCGCATCGACCGGGAGGAACTGGGCACCCCGGACGCCGCCGTGCTCCTGGGCCTCAAGGACCGCCTGGAGCGGGCCCTGGGCGAGGCCTCTGCACTCATCGTGTCCGACTACGCCAAGGGCACCGTGAACGCCTCGGTCATGGCCGTGGTGCGCAGCGTCTGCGCAGCCAAGGGCCTGCCCTGGATCGTGGATCCCAAGCCCGCCCACCGGGAGCTGTACAAGGGCGCCACCCTCATGACGCCCAACATCAAGGAGATCTCGGAGCTGACCGGTCGCGGGGTGCGCTCGGACATGGAAGTCACCATCGCAGGCCAGGCCCTCATGGCGGACCTGGGCCTGAAGGGCCTGCTGGTCACCCGCAGCGAGCGGGGCATGGCCCTCTTCGCCCAAGTTGCCGCGCACCAAGCCCCCTGGATGATTCCCACCGAGGCCCGGGAGGTCTATGACGTGAGTGGCGCAGGCGACACGGTCATCGCGGCCTTCAGCGCCGCCATCGCCACCGGAGCCGACTGGCGCGACGCCGCCATGCTGGCCAACTCCGCCGCGGGCGTGGTGGTGGGGAAGATCGGCACCGCCACGGTCACACCCGAGGAACTGCTCGCCCACTATCAGGAACAAGAGGCGAACTGACAAGGGCCCCAGCCTGCTTGGAACATGGGGCTACCGATCGCCAGGCATATCAAACGAACAGGCAAGAAGCACAGCTGGGTTGCCTAGCTTTATCGGTGTTCTTCTTTGATTAATCGAGCGATAGCAGCTGCCTCAATTCCGCAGTTCGATCGCCAGGAAGAATTTGTCCCCGGCACCAAGCCGCTCCTTCACCTGGGTGAAGTTGAGGTCGAAGGTCTCGGTCTCGCCGGGCTTCACGGTGCCGAACTTGGTGCCGCCCGAGGCGGCACCCAGGAGGCGCCCATCCTTGTCCATCACAGCCACGGCAAAGCCGGGGATCTTGGGCAGGGTTCCAGTGTTGGTCACTTCTACCTGGGCGCGGGTACCGAATTCGGCACCCTTGAAGAGGTTGAAGAAGCCCCGTTCCACCACGCGCTTGTTGAAGAAGATGCTGGTGACCTTGAGCCCGCCGAGGTTGATGCTGAGGGGGATGACATGGTCCCAGGTGTAGGGGAAGCTCTCGGAGTAGAAGGTCAGGGGCTGGATCGGCGTGGGCTGGGGGGCCGTGGGCGGGGCCACCATGAGGGCCGCGGGAGCCGGTGCGGGCGCGGGTGCCGTGGTTGGCGCAGGCGGAGTCTGGGCCAGGCAGAGCGTGGCAGCAAGGAGGAGGCTGTGCATCTCAGTTCTTTCCGAAAAGACCGCCGAAGAGGCTCTTCTTGGGGGCGCTGTCCTGGTCTGGATCAAGGCTGGGGGCACCACCGCTGCGCTCGCGGCGCATGCGCTCGAAGATGGGGCGCAAACCCGGAACCTTGTGGGCCTCCAGCCAGTTCTCGCTGTGCTGGCGGGCCACCAGGTGGTTCTCCAGGATGCGGCCCTCGTCCACCCAAGTGATGAGCTGGGGCATGGTGAGCCCGCCGTAGATCTCTTCGCCGATCTTCAGGCGCAGCAACTCCGCGCCGGGCTCAGGGCTGGTGAAGGGGGCGAAGCTGCGCGTGGCGGGGGCTGGAGTGGTGACTGGGGCAGCTTCCGCCGCGACCTTGGCGGCCATGACATCGGAGACCCGCAGGGCCACGGTGGGTTCCGCGGGGGCCGGGGCCGAGGCGGCGATGGCCTGCAGATGCTCCTGGCTCAACCGCATGGTGGAGCGGGAGGGAGCGCCTAGATCATCCTCGGTGAGCTCCGCAGGGGGCTCCACGGGAGTGGTGGGCCCGAGCGTGGTGTCCAGGGCCGAGAGGGAGGCTTCCAGGTCCGCCGCGTCCGAATCCCGGTGGATCTTCAATGGAGGTGTGGCCATGGGAGCGGAGCCGAAGAGCTTGTCGATGGCGTCCCGGGCGGAGGTGTACCCAGAAGCCGTGGCCTCCATATCAGCGTCCACCGACACCGGCGCAGGTAGCACGTATTCAGGCCGGGGTCTGGCCTCGGCCTTGGGTTCAGGAAGGGGCTCGGGGGCAACCACCAGGGTTTCTTCCAGCGCATCCGGGCCAACACCCTCCAGGTCGCCCAGGGTGAGGGAGGGAGCGGCGGGCAGGCTGGTGGGCTGGGGCTCAACGACAGGCAGGGACTCAGCAGCCGGCAGGGGCTCCACGTGGGCAGCCACCAGATCCTGGGCCTGGATGGCTGCAGTGGCCTCAGGCTGGATGGCGGCTGTGGCCTCGGGATCCGGCAGGCCAAGCACGCGGGCGACAGCCTGGCTCACAGGGAAGATGTCTCCGCAGGCAAAACATTTGGCTCGGCGGGTAACCGGCCTCACCCGCTCGGGGCGAAGGCGGTAGCGGGTGGTGCAGCTCGGGCAGTGAATCGCTTCGGCCACCTGGAACTCCTGGTGTTTCGAGCAGGATAGCACCGTGATGGGCCAATGTCGCCCGGGCGCCGGGTATCCTTTTCCGTGGGAGGTTTCGTGCCGGGCGTGTTCATCACCATCGAGGGCGTGGAAGGCTCCGGGAAATCGACCCAGCTGCTGCGGCTCTCGGAACGCCTGCGCCACCTGGGGCTGCCCCTGGTGGTGTCCAAGGAACCCGGCGGCACGAATCTGGGGCGGGAGCTGCGGCGCCTGCTCCTGGAGCGGCACCCCAGCGGCGAGAGCTGGTGTGCGGATGCTGAGCTGCTGCTGTTCTACGCGGATCGGGCCCAACACCTGGAACGGGTGATCCGGCCCGCCCTGGCGGCGGGTCAGGTGGTCCTGGTGGACCGCTTCGAGGACTCCACCCGCGCCTACCAGGGTGCCAGCGGCGTGCCCGAGGCCGCCCTGGATCGCCTGAGTGAACTGGTGCTGCGAGGGCTGCGCACCAACCTCACGGTGATGTTGGACCTGGATCCGGAGCTGTCCCTGCAGCGGGTGGAAGTGAGGAACCTGGCCCTGGGCGCCGAGTTCGCCGAGACCCGCTTTGATGAAGCGGAACTGGGCTTCCACCGCCGGGTGCGGAGTCGCTTCCTGGCCATCGCCCAGCAGCACCCCCAGCGCGTGGCCCTTGTCCCTGCGCGGGATCCGGTCGATCTGGTGGAGGCCGCCATCTGGGCCCGGGTGGCGCCCCTGCTGCGCAGCGCCGGCTTCGAGGTCGACTGATGTACAGCCCTGACATCATCGGCCACCAGGCGCTTCGCGAGCGCCTCCTGGAACGGCTCAAGACCGGCCGCATCCGGGGCTCCCTGCTGTTCACGGGCCCCGAGGGCATCGGCAAGCGGAGGGTGGGCCTGGAACTGGCCCAGCGGGAGCTGTGCCTGCGCCGCAGCGCCTGCGGCCAGTGCGAGCCCTGCCGGATGTTTGCGGGCGAGGAGCTGCCCTTCGAGCTGCCCAACCTGCTGCGCATCACCCCCGAGGGCAAGGCCGGCGTCATCCGCATCGATCAGATCCGGGAGGGCCTCGACTCCACCAACCAGCCCCGCTTCAGCCGGGGCGTCATCGAGTGGGCCAGCCTGGCGCCGGCCCTGGGCTGCCACCGCTGGATCCTTGTGGAGGAGGCCCACCGCCTGAACGAATCCAGCGGCAACATCCTGCTCAAGACGCTGGAGGAGCCCCCGGCGGGCACCCACTTCATCCTCGTCACCCATCGACCTGAGGCCCTGCTGCAGACCATCCGCAGCCGCTGCGAGCGCATCCCCCTGGCACCCCTCTCCCTGGCCGAGGCATGGGCCGTGGCCCTGCGGAATGGCTGGGACACCTCCGACCAAGAGCGCTGGACCGCCCTGGGCGAGGGCAGCCTGCGCTTCCTGGACGAAGCCACCTTCCGCCGGGCCGAAGCTCAGGTTGAGGCCTGGATCGCCCTTATGGGCGGGGCCTCCTTTGCCGCCTGGTCCGGCCCCCTCCTGCCCGAGAAGGAATCCGCCCTGGCCCAGGGCGAGCAGCTGCGCCAGCCACTGGAGCTGCTCCTGCGCCTCCTGGCGGATCTGGCTCGCATGCACGCCGGCGAACCGCCCGCCCTGGCTCCCTGGCGCGAGGCCCTGGCCCCCGTGGCGACCCGCCTCAGGAACCTGAAGGCTCCACAGGAGGTGATCCTGGAGGCCCTGCGGCACCTGCCCCGGAACCTCAGCCCCGAGCCGCTGCTGCGGGAAGTGGCGCTGGCGATCGGGGTATAAAGGCGGCCCCTTCCCCTCCTCTTGCCGCTGTCGTAGAATGGATTGAGGAGTTAAAACTCCTAAATAGGAGCCCGCCATGTCCGAACCCCTCTATGGCCACGACCTGCTGAGCCTGCTGATGGAAAAGGGTGGCCGCTGCGGCCTGGAGGAACTGCGGGCCAACTCGGCCGCGGTCCACGGTCCCGCCGCCATATACAGCAACTGCCACGGCGACAGCTTCGACTTCGATGGCGTCATCGCCTTCCTGGGCAGCAAGGGCAAGGTGCAGGTGACGGATGGCGTGGTGGCCCTGGGCATGGCACCGGCCTGCCAGCACTGAAACGGGCTGGGGTTGTGGGTTGTGCAGGCCGCAGGCCCGGGGCTTGTTTCAAAAATGACCTGTGGATCGTGAAAAGAAGATTGCAGCCACGATCAAAGCGTTCCATCTTTGAGGCATTCCTTGCCCGAAGAGGCCTGGTCTGTCCACTCACCCGCATCCACCGGAGACTCCTTCCATGAAACTCCTCCGCATCAACCACCTCGGAATCGCAGCTCCCGGCCTGGATGACGCCATGGCCCGCATGGCCCGTCTCTTCGACATGAGCCCTGACCATACGGAAGAGGTGGCTGAGCAGAAGGTGAAGACGGCCTTCTTCCCGGTGGGACCCAGCACCCTGGAATACCTGGAGAGTACGGATCCCGAAGGGCCCGTCGGCAAGTTCCTGGCGAAGCGGGGCCCCGGCATCCACCATGTCTGCTTCGAGGTGGACGACATCGATGGCGCCGTGGCGGGCCTCCTGGTCAAGGGGGTGCGCATGATTGACCAGGCCCCCCGGAACGGCGCCCACGGCTGCCGCGTGGCCTTCATCCACCCCGCTGAGACCGGTGGTGTGCTGATGGAGCTGAGCCAGCAGGGCTGAGATCTAGCCCACCACACCCAGGTAACCCAGCCAGAGCGCCCGCCCGAAGAACACCACCACCGGTGTGGCCAGGGCCAGGAAGCAGCCAAAGGGGAGCATGGTGTTCCCTGAGATGGCCTCGCCCTTGGTGCGTTTGAGCAGCATGAGGGGTAACCCTAGGGCGACACCCAGGCCTGCGCCCAGGAAGAGGATCCCCAGCATGGGGGCCCAGCCCCAGAAAGCGCCCAGCCAGGCCAGCATCTTGAAGTCGCCCATGCCCAGGCCATCGGTCTTGCGGATCCACTTGTATACCTGGTTCAGGAGGGCCGGCGCGCCGTAGCCCACGGCGAGGCCCAGCAGGCTCTGCTGCCAGGTCACGGCGGGTTGGAAGCCATGGGTGGCGGGGCTGAGCTGGAGGCCGTTATAGAAGGTCTGGACATCCACGGCGCTGCCCGGGGCCATCCAGACCCGGAGGAAGGCCTCCGGGCGCCAGAGCTGGGGCAGGGTGAAGAGCACCCCTAGAACCATGAGGGGGAACTGGAGGACGTCCGGCAGGATCATTTCCGTGAAGTCCGTGAAGAACAGGATGAGCAGGGCGTAGCCGCAGATCAGGCCCTTGAACCAGATGAGGGTCCCGAAGGGAAACACCCAGGGTGAGGCCGCGAAAAGCAGGCCCCCCAGGAGTTCCACCAGGGGGTAGCGCACGGGGATCTTCCAGCCGCAGGCGGCGCAGCGGCCCCGCAGCCAAAGCCAGCCGAAGAGGGGCACGTTGTGCCAGGGCTTGATGGGTGTCTTGCAGCCGGGGCAGTGGCTGCCCTTAGTCACCACGTTGCGGTCGGCGGGATTTTCCTGGGGCAGGCGGTGGATCAGGACATTGCCGAAAGAGCCGAAGACCAGGCCGAAGGGCGCCAGGAGGATCGAGAGGATCAGCGGAGGAAGGTCCAGGAGGAGCATGCTTCTACGATAACGGGGACTTCTGCCCCATTCGCGGCAGAATGAAGTGTCCCCCCGGAGCTGCCGTGAATCGTTCCCTACTGTCCTCCCTGGTCCTGATCCTGTCCCTTGGCCTGCCCATCCAGGCCCAAACCCCTGCACCTGCCCCTGCCGCAGCCAACCCTGCGCCCACGCCCACGCCCTCGCCCAAGGCCAAGCCCCGCGTCCAGCTGCTTACCAGCTACGGCCCCGTGGTGGTGGAGCTGGAACCGGACCTGGCCCCCGTCACCGTGGCCAACTTCCTCAAGTACGTGAAGGACGGCTTCTACAAGGGCACCATCTTCCACCGGGTCATCGACGGCTTCATGGTCCAGGGTGGCGGCCTCCTGGAGACCCTCGAGGAGAAGCCCACCCGGGAGCCCATCCTCAACGAGGCCCCCAGTACCTTCAAGGCTGGTCTTACCAACACCCGGGGCACCATCTCCATGGCCCGCACGGGCCAGCCCCACAGCGCCTCCTCTCAGTTCTTCATCAACATCGTGGACAACTCGCGCCTGGACTTCCGGGACATGAGCTCCGAGGGCTATGGTTACTGCGCCTTCGGCCGCGTGGTCGCGGGCATGGAGGCCATGGACAAGATCGCCAAGGTCAAAACGGAATGGCGTCGCGGCACCGGCGACATCCCGGTTTTCGCCGTGCGGCTCAAGGACGCGGTCATCCTGCCAGCCCAGTAGGGCGGCCTCAGCCTCAGTTTACGACCTTGATGGTGGGCGGGGGCTCGGGGCGCTGGCGGTCCTTGGGGATGAAGATCGATCCAAGGATCGAGGCCACCACACTGCTCACCAGGGCGCCGAAGAACCCCGCCCAGAAGCCACTCACGGTGAAGTTAAGGCCCAGGCGGATGGACAGGGACCCGGCCAGCCAGAAAACCAGGCCGTTGATGACCAGGCTGAAGCAGCCCAGGGAGCAGGCCATGGGCACGATGGCGATGACCTTGAGGAAGCTGCCCACGGTGGTGTTCAGGGCTGCCAGGATCACGGCCACGATGAGCAGGTCCAGGAAGCTGCCATGGCCCAGGCCAGGCACGAAGGAGCAGGCCACCAGGAGACCGATGGCGGAAAAGAGGAAGCGCAGGAGCGTGGTCATGAGGGCATCCCATCCTTTTCATTGGCCTGGGTGATGACGCTGCCCGGGGGCACGCTGCGGGTGAGCCACACGTTGCCGCCGATGGCGGAACCCCGGCCCAGGGTGATGCGCCCCAGGATGGTGGCGTTGGAGTAGATGATGACGTCATCCTCCACCACCGGGTGGCGGGGCACGCCCTTGACCGGGTGGCCTTCCTCATCCAGGGGGAAGCTCTTGGCGCCCAGAGTGACGCCCTGGTAGATCCGCACATTGCGACCGATGACGCTGGTCTCGCCGATGACCACGCCGGTGCCGTGGTCGATGAAGAAGCGCTCGCCAATCTGGGCGCCGGGGTGGATGTCGATGCCCGTATGGCTGTGGGCCAGCTCTGTGATCATGCGGGGCAGGATGGGCACGCCCAGGCACAGCAGCTCGTGGGCTAGGCGTTGGCTGGTGATGGCCAGCAGGCCTGGATAGCTGAAGAGCACTTCGTCGGGGCTGGTGGCCGCCGGGTCGCCTTCGAAGCCCGCCTCCACGTCCGTGGCCAACAGGCGGCGCACCTCGGGCAGCCGCCCCAGGAAGGCCCGGGCCAGGTCCAGGGAGCGGGCCTGGCACCCCTCACAGGTGGGATCCGAGGCCATGAGCCCCCGCTGGATCTGGATGGCCAGAGCGTGGTACACCCGGTCCATGCGGGCACCCAGGTGGTAGCGCAGGGTCTCCGACTTCAGCTCCGAGACGCCAAAGTAGCCCGGGAAGAGTAGGGCCCGCAGCTCCTCGACCAGACCCGCCAGAGCTGTGCGGGACGGGAATTCCCGCCGTCCCAGGGGCATGTCCGTGTGGGCCGTGGAGGCCTCAGCCAGGGCCTCGACCACGGAGTGGAGATCGGGAGAGTACGCAGGATCCATCGGCATGGTCTGAGAATACTCCGGTGCTGTTTCAGTAGGTCCACGTAAGGACGCAGCCGGTCTCCTTGGCCAACTTCTCGGCCAGGTCCGGGTCGTGGCGCAGGCGCAGGTCATGGCCTGCCCGCACCCGGGCCACCAGGCCCTCCTTGGAGCGGTACTCGAAGGTCACGGGGAGTTCCCCGCGGCGTTCCGCCAGCAGACTCGCGAGGCGGGGCGGACACTCGCCCACGGGCAGGCGCACCAGGGCCCCGGTGAAACCCAGGCCCTGGAAGGCCTCCAGGGGCTCCAGAACTGTGGCGAAGAGCTTCACCACGGTCTGCTCCTCCTCGTCCTCTGATTCGGCGGGACCGTTGGCCTGGATCGTCTCCACCCGCAGTTCACCGGTGATGCGCAGCATGGCCTCAGGCACGGCCAGGTGCCGGAACTGGTCGAAGGGGCGCTTGCCGGGCTTCTTGGTGATGGGATCCCACTTGTTGGCCATGAGCAGGACTTCCATCTTGCCGGTGGGATCCTCGACTTGGAGGATGGCCCAGGGCTCGCCCTTCTGGTTGGTCTTGAAGGCCACGGTGGAGATCATGGCGCCGATGACCACCTCGTTGCGGTCCCGCAGCTTGCCTGCGGCCACGTCTTCCAGCACTCGGGCCAGATTGCCCTGCGTGTGGACCTGGATGGCGTCTGCGAACTCCTCAAGCGGGTGACCGCTCACGAAGAGGCCCAGCACTTCACGCTCCGCGGCCAGGCGGGTCTTGCGGTCCCAGGGTTCGATGTTTTCGGGCACTCGCCAGTCCTGGCTGAGGCTGGCCAGCTCTGCGTCGTCGAAGAGGCTGGTCATGCCCAGGTCCGTCTCGCCCTGGGAGGCGGCGGCCACGGCATCCGGCAGACCCTGCAGCAGGGCAGCGCGGTTGGGTTCCAGGCTGTCGAAGGCCCCGGCCTTGATGAGGGATTCCCAGACCTTGCGGTTGGCCTTTTGCAGGTCGGTGCTCTTGAGTGCGTGGAAGAGATCCTTGAAGCGGCCTTCCGTTTGGCGCGCCTCGAGAATGGCCTGCAAGGCCGCGTCCCCCAATCCTTTTACCGCTGCAAATCCGAACCGGATTTGCAGATCCCCGGTGGCCGTGAAGTCCAGGGCTGACTCGTTGATGTCCGGGCCCAGCACCTCGATGCCGCCCTCCCGGCAGTTCTGCACGTACTTGGCCACGTCGTCGGTTCGGCCGGACTTGGTGGAGAGCAGGCCCGCCATGAACTCCACCTTGAAATTGGCCTTCAGGTAGGCGGTCTCGTAGGCCACCATGGCGTAGGCGGCGCTGTGGCTCTTGTTGAAGCCGTAGCCGGCGAAGAACTCGATAAGGTCGAAGAGCTCGGCGACCTTGGCGCGGTCGTACTTCCGGGCGGCGCCTTGCTCGATGAACTTGGTCTTCTCCTTCGCCATCTTCTCCTTGTCCTTCTTGCCCATGGCGCGGCGCAGCATGTCCGCCTCGCCCAGGGAGTACCCGGCGATGAGGCTGGCGATCTGCATGACCTGTTCCTGGTAGAGGATCACGCCGTAGGTGGGCGCGAGGATGGGCTCCAGGTCCGCAAACATGTAGGTGACGGTCTCGCGGCCGTGGCGGCGCTCCACGTAGGTGTTGCCCATGCCCGCGCCCAGGGGGCCCGGGCGGAAGAGGGCGTTGAGGGCGATGAGGTCGTCGAAGCGGTCCGGGCCCAGCTGGCGCAGCAGCTGCTTCATGCCGCCGGACTCGAACTGGAAGACGCCATCTGTGTCTCCGGCGGAGAACATATCGAAGGTCTTCTTGTCATCGAAGCCCCGGATGGTGGTCATGTCCATGGGCTTGCCGTGGCGCCGGGCGATGACCTCCTGGGTCTTGGCGATCTGCGTGAGGGTCTCCAGGCCCAGGAAGTCCATCTTGAGCAAGCCCGCCCGCTCGGCCTCCACCATGGTGTACTGCACCATCACCTTGCCGTCCTTGTCCCGGCTGAGGGGGGCGAAGCTGGTGAGCTCGTCCGGGGCGATGATGACACCCGCCGCGTGGACGCCGGTGTTGCGGGACAGGCCCTCCAGGCGCGCGGAGATGTCGAGAATGTTCTTCACCTCGGGGTCGGTCTCATAGAGGCGCCGCAGTTGGTCGCTCTTCTCCAGGGCCTCACCGATGCTCATGGGCTTGCCGGGCTCCTGGGGCACCAGCTTGGTGAGGTTGTTGGCGAAGGCGAAGTCCTTCTCGAAGACCCGGGCCACGTCCTTGATGACGGCCTTGGTCTTGAGCTGGTTGATGGTGATGATGTTGCTGACCTTGTCCTGGCCGTATTTCTCGGTGACGTAGTCGATGACGCGCTGGCGCCCGTCCCGGCAGAAGTCGATGTCCACGTCGGGCATGGACACGCGCTCGGGGTTCAGGAAGCGCTCGAAGAGCAGGTCGTACTGCATCGGATCGATGTCCGTGATCATCATGGACCAGGCCACGATGCTGCCCGCGGCGGAGCCACGGCCAGGGCCCACGGGCACGCCCATCTCGCGGGCCTGGCGGATGAAGTCCCAGACCAGCAGGAAGTAACCCGGGAACCCCATCTTCAGGATCATGTCCAGCTCAAAGGCCAGGCGCGCGCGATAGGCCGCCTCCGGGTGCTTCAGCGCGCCCTTGGCCCAGAGGGGCTGGCAGGCCGCGAGGCGGGCCTCGAAGGTCTCATTGGCGATGTGGACGAAGTAGGATTCCAGGTCGTAGCCCGCGGGCACGGGGAAGCGCGGCGTGACGGGCTTGCGGGTGATGGGGAAGAGGTCCACCTTGGCGGCGATCTCCAGGGTGCGCTCCAGATACTCCGGGTGATCCGGGAAAACCGCCCGCATCTCCTCGGGGGTCTTCACGTAGAACTGGTCCGTGGAGAAGCGCATGCGCTTCTCCTTGGCCTTGGTGGTCTTGGTGCCGATGCACAGGAGCGTGTCGTGGAGGTCTGCGTCCTCGTGGTTGAGGTAGTGGGCATCGTTGGTGGCCACCAGGGGAATGCCCAGGCGGGTCGCCAACTCCTGCTGGAAGGGGATGATCTCCTTCTCCTTCTCGAAGCCCTGGTCCTGGATCTCCAGGTAGAAGTCCTCGCCGAAGATGTCGCGGAAATCCCGGGCCACGCGCTCCGCCTGATCCAGGCGGTTTTGGAGGATGCGCGCCTGGACTTCGCCGCCCAGGCAGGCGGAAAGGGCGATGAGACCCTCGCTGTGCTCCCTCAGGATGTCCTTGTCAATGCGCGGCTTGTAGTAGAAGCCCTCGGTGAAACCCGCCGAAACCAGCTTGGACAGGTTCCGGAAGCCCACGGGGTTCTTGGCCAGCAGTACCAGGTGGTAGCCCGCATCCC
The DNA here is from genome assembly GCA_903913215.1 of uncultured Holophagaceae bacterium. Classification (GTDB taxonomy): domain Bacteria; phylum Acidobacteriota; class Holophagae; order Holophagales; family Holophagaceae; genus Geothrix. The sequence goes on along the minus strand of CAIWKE010000013.1, from coordinate 72,676 downwards.
GGGAGCCGCTGGGGTCCACGCAATCCTCGAGACCTTCTTCTCCAGTGGTGTTCTTGGCCTCCAGCTTCTTGTCGAAGCGGGTCTTGGGCGCCACGTAGACCTCGCAGCCGAGGATGGGCTTCACGGCCCAGGTGCCCTCCGCGTCCTTGGTCTTTTCGCAGGCGTCGAAGAGCTTCATCATCCCGAACATGTTCCCGTGGTCCGTGACGGCCACCGAGGGCATGCCCGAGGCCCGGCACTTCTTCACCAGGTCGGGAATGCGGGTGAGACCGTCCAGGAGGGAGTGCTCGGTGTGCAGGTGCAGGTGGGCGAAGCTCATGCCCCATTCTCCGATGGACCCGCCTGTTTAGGGCAAGTGCCCCAGCCTCAATACGGGCCTCAGCGCCGGGAGAGCAACCCTTCCAGGAGTTGCTGCAACTGGAGCACCGGGGCGCCGGGTTCCAGGCGGGCATGGGGGCCCTCCGTGGCGGGGCCGCCAATCTGGATCCAGCGGGGGCGGCGGCGTTTCAGGTTGTCCTCGCGCCAGACCGCCAGGATGCTGGGTTCCCGCGCCCAAAGCAGGACGCTGGGGTAGGGCCCCTCACGGGGGGGGATGGTGCCCCAGGCCTCCACCTCGGCGCCCCAGGCCTGGAGGGCTTCCTGGAGTCGAGCACTCTCCTGGGCGTCATCCACGCCCAGGCCCACGGTCCAGCCCGCCAGGAAGCCCTGATGGGTGCCCTGATTGCGTTCGTCCCGCTCGCACCAGCCCAAGTGCTCTTGGTGATGGAGGACCCGGCTGCGGAAGCTGTAAGTATGGCCGTCGGAAGCCTGATGGGGCGTACCGGGAGCTGCCTTGACCAAGTCCGCCCAGTCGGGTCCGAAGAGGCTTTCCATCAGCGGTGAGGGGCGGTCGGTGCGGAAGGCCGTGCCCGGCACCAGGTTCCGCCAGAGCTCCACCTCGGTTTCGGCGCGGTGGATGCGGGATTCCAGGGCCCCCACCACCACCCACTGCCAGGAGGCGCTGATGGTCATGGCCAGGATCAGGAGGCTGAGACCCGACAGGCGGATCCTGACATTGAAGAGGCTGAAGGCGGTGATCTCCACCACCACAGGCAGGGTCACGCAGAGGAAGCCGAAGAAGACCCGGCGCGCCATGAGGTCGCCCTCCTCCCGGGCGCGCTGGATCCAGTAGAGGAACAGTCCACAGCCCACCAGGTAGGTGAGGTTGTAGCAGTGGTGGACCCAGGGCTCCAGGGGGCTCTCGCGGGGCAGAAGGAGGTTGCGCACCAGGTTCGGCACCATGCCCAGAGCCAGCCAGGCTGGCGCCGAGGCGGGGACGTGGATGGGGAAGAGCCGGGCGAGCGAGGTGGCCAGCGCCAGGAAGCCCAGGGCCACGAAAAGGCTCTGGGCCCGGTCCAGAAGTTCCGGATTCAGGGAGGAGTGGACGGCGGCGGCCATGGCTGCGTGCCGCAGGGCCACCAGCAGGCAGGCCAGGGCCAGCCAGCCCATCATGCGGTCCCGACGGGAATAGGCCTCAGTGATGAAGCTGATGAAGAGCGCCAGCAGGGCCCCGGCCTGCAGGGCGTCGAGCAGGGGCCATTCCAGGAGTTGCATGCGCGACCTTCCAGGCAGTGTAAGGATGATGGGGTCCAGCCTAATCCATTCCTTTGCCTGCTCGTAGCCGCCAACATCGAGATTGTTCTTTGGAGCCCCCTTGATTGCCTTCGAAAACCTGGAAGTGCGCTACCAGGCAGCGCCCTCCCCCGCCCTTCGGGGGCTGACCCTGTCGCTGGAGCGGGGCATCGTGGGTCTCCTGGGGCCCAACGGCGCGGGCAAGTCCACGCTGCTGAAGGCCCTCCTGGGCCTGCTCAAGCCCTCGGGAGGCTCAGGCACCGTGCTGGGCGTGGCTCTGGGCGCCCCCGAGGCTGCCAAGCTGCGCGGCCGCATCGGCTACATGCCCGAGTACGACGCCCTCATCGAGGACACCTCCGCCTACGAGCAGGTGGCCTTCTGGGGCGAACTGAGCGGCCTGGCCCCCGAGGCCGCCCGGGACCGGGCCCACGAGGTACTTTACTTCGTGGGGCTGGACGAGTCCCGGTACCGCGCCGTGAGTGGCTACTCCACGGGCATGCGCCAGCGGGTGAAGCTGGCCCAGGCCCTGGTGCACAGTCCCGAGCTGATCTTCCTGGACGAGCCCACCAACGGTCTCGATCCCGATGGGCGCCGCCGCATGCTGGACCTGGTGCTGCGCGTCCACGCGGAGCTGGGCACTGGGGTGATCCTCGCCTCGCATTTGCTGGCGGATGTGGAGCGGGTGGCGGACCAGCTGGTGATCCTGGACCAGGGTGAAATCAAGGCCGCCGGTTCCATGGCGGGCCTGCGCCGGGCCCTGGCCCGCCGCGTGGAGCTGCGCTTCCTGGATCCCCTGGACGCGGCCCAGGAGGCGGCCCTGACGGAGCTGGGCACGGTGTTGGAGGCCCGGAACGGCCTTTACGATCTCGAACTCACCGAGGCCGATCCTGGCGGCGCTTTCAGCTGGGCCCAAGCCCACGGCGCCACCCTCATCCAAGTCACCCCCCGCCATGACCGCCTGGACGAGGTACTCCTGAGAGCCCTGCATCCCGCTCTCCACCCTGCTTTACCCCTAGCTCAGAATCCGGCGCAGCCGGATTCTGAGCCTTCGATCAACACCGCTGGGACAGGACGCTAGACATGCCCATCTACGCCCCCACCCTCCCGCCCGCGCCGGACCTCAGCCAGGGGCATCCCCCAGCTCTGGTGCTCCTGCGCTTCGACCTCGCCCGGCTCTGGCGCCAGAAGATCGGCCGCTTCTTCGGCTTCGTCTTCACGGCGATCCTGCTGATCCAGACCGCCTGGATCTATGCGAAGTTCCTCATGCAGACAAACCAGACCCTGCGGCCTCTGGAGGAGTATTCCAAAGGGCTCTTTGCCCAGGGCGCGGACTTCCAGGCGAGCCTGCTGAATCCCACAATGTACCTGCTCTGGTTCCTGGTGGCCCTAGTCGGCGGCGGTCTCGTGGCGCGGGATTCGCTCTACCGGGTGCGACCCTTGATGTACGCCCACCCCGTGGCGCCTCAGGACTACCTCCTGGCCAAGCTGGGCTTCGCTTCGGCCCTGCCCTTCGCCATCCTGTTGCCTTTCGCCCTCCTGCCCTGGGCCCTGTCTCTGGCGCTGGCTGGGGTCCACGGCCCAGTCTGGGTCACGGCCCCCCTGCGCCTCCTGCCGGCCATGGCCATCAGCTCCATACTCATGGGCTCCCTGGCGGTGGGCGCCTCCAGCCTGGCCTCCACGCCCCGCGCGGGGATCGGCTGGGTGCTGGGCCTGGTGCTGGGCGCCGGCACCCTCACCTCCATGCTCCATGGCCTCACAGGTCTGCGGCTCTTCGATGGCCTCAACCCCGTGATGCTCGCGGAGGCCTGGCCCCAGCTGCTGGTCGGGGTGCAGCATCCCCTGGTGGCGTGGGTGCCCGCCCTGCTGGGCACGGTCTTCCACATCGGCCTCTGGACTTTCGTGGCCGCCAGCCGGACGCGCCCCTCAGAGGCGGTGATCTGATGATTTCCCTCGACCGCGCCTCCCTCCGCTACGGCCCCATCCTGGGCCTCAGCCCCACCACCTTCGAGCTGCCCGATGGCGGTGGCATCACGGGCCTCCTGGGCCCCAACGGCGCTGGCAAGTCTTCCCTGCTACAGCTGCTCTCGGGCCTCCTCCCACCCTCGGGCGGCGAGGTGCGCATTTTCGGTGAGGCCCCCTTCCGCAATCCGGCCGTGCTGGCGCGCCTCGGCCTCGTGCCTGAGGGGGACCGCCTACCCACGGGCCTGCGAGCGGACCGTTGGTTGCGCATGATGGGAGAGCTGTCAGGCCTCAGCGGCGAAGCCCTGCAGGCGGCCGTGGCCCAGGCCCTTCAGACCGTGGGCATGGCGGACCGCGCCCACCTCACCTTCGCCCGCATGTCCAAGGGCATGCGCCAGCGCATCCGCCTGGCCCAGGCGCTCCTGCATGGGCCGGAGCTGCTCATCCTCGACGAGCCCTTCAACGGCCTGGACCCTGAGGCGCGCCTCACCCTCATGGCCCTGCTGCGGGATCTGGCAGAAAAGGGCACCCGCATCCTGGTCTCCAGCCACATCCTGGGTGAGATCGCCCAGCTCACGGACCGCATCCTCCTGCTGTTCCGGGGCCGCCTCCTGGCCGAGGGCACGGTCACGGAAATCCGGCAGCTGCTGGATCGCCATCCCGTGGAACTGCGCCTCACGGGCGAGGCTCAGGCCCTGGCCCGCTGGGCCGTGGAGCAGCCAGAGCTGGCGGCCCTGCGCATGGAGGAGGACGCCGTGGTCATTTCGGTGCGCTCGCCCCGGGATATTCTGCCCCGCCTGCAAAAAGCCGCCGCCGAGGGGGGCATCCCCCTGCGGGCCTTGGATCCGCTGGATCTCAACCTGGATGCGGTCTTCCAATACCTCACCAAGGATCACGCATGAACGCCGCCCCGACTCCTATGGCGACGCTCCGGGCCACGGCGCGGGGCTATGCGCCGCGCGTGCTGCAGGGCCGGGGCTGGGTCCTGGCGGGCCTGGTTCTGGTGCCCGTGGCCCTCAGCCTGCTGATCTTCACGCTCATCCGCCTCAAGGGCGGCGAGGCCAGCTCCACCGAGGCCGTGAAGGTCTTCCACGAAGTCCTGGTGAAGATGATGCTGCCCATCATGGCCCTGGTGGCAGCCCCCGCAGGCATCCGCGAGGATCTCGAGCAGCGCACCCTGCCCCTGCTGCTGGTGCGGCCTGCCCCTGCCTGGGCCCTGCCCCTGGGCAAGGGCCTGCCCTGGTTCGCCTGGGGCGCCCTCTGGCTGGTGGTGGGCGTACTGGGCCTGCAGGTGCTGGGCGGTGACCCCAGCCTCCTGCCCGGCCGCCTGGTGGCCCTGGTAGGCGCCTGGTGGGGCGAGCTGGCCCTCATGACCCTGGTGGGCCTCCTCTTCAAGCGCGGCACCCTCTGGGGCGCCCTCTACTTCTTCATCTGGGAGCCCCTGGTGCGGATCTTCCCGCCCGCTCTCCAGCGCCTCACCTTCACCCACCACATCGAAAGCCTGGCCGGCAGCCGCGCCGCGGAGGTGGGCACCTCCCAGCTCCTAGCCCAGGAACAGGTCAGCACCCACCCCGCCCTGGCCCTCCTGGCCCTCCTGCTCTTCGGCGCCATCTGCTGGGCCCTGGCCGGCTGGAAGCTCCAGCGAACGCCCGTGGGCCTGGCGGGGAGCGAGGGGGAAGGGTAGGGCGCTGGACCGGGCTGCTCAGATGTAGCCGATGGACCGGGTGGCTGCGGCCACCACGTAGCAGCGCTCATTGTTCGACAATGGATCGGCGGGTACGAGGAAAAAGCCGGGTCGCCCGGGCTGGTAGCCCTGGGTGATGCCGTCCATGACTTCATCATCCTTGAAGACGACCTCGACCCGCCTGCCGCTGTTCGGAGAGAAGGGCGGGAAGTCATTGGTCTTGTGGTGGTCTGGATCTCCGAAGAGGTTGCGCACGAAGTAGATACCCTTCAACTCCGACACGCGCACCTCCACGGGTTTGTCGCCTGGCTTGGAGCCGAAGGGGGCGAGATGGAAGGTGTCCTTGGTCGGCAGAAAGTCGTTGGTCTGCCCCTTCATGGAAGTTCCGTCCAGGAACCGCGCCACAACCTGATTCATGGGAACTCCTTCGGGCACAGGGCCGGGGGAAACCAGGAAAAATGCATAGCGTTCAGTGAAGCCACCATAAAAATACAAAGAACGTGCCCCTGGGGCCACTTCTCTTTCGCCCCTCCCTGCGGTGGGGGTGCCCTTCGTTGTCCCGCAGGGGATGGGAGTTCCGTGGGAACACCGACCAGCCTGTAAACTGATCGGATGCCCAAGTCCCCCCTCCGCACCCACACCCCCGCCGGCACCGAGATCCTCATCGAGACGCTGCCCCATGTGCGGAGTTGCTCGGTGGGGTTCTGGGTGCGCCGGGGCTCACGGCATGAGGGGCCTGCGGAAGAGGGCCTGGCCCACTTCCTGGAGCACACGGTCTTCAAGGGCACCGAGTCCTATCCCACGCCGGACGAGTTGGCCGCGGCCACGGACCGCCTAGGGGGCCATGTGGACGCCTTCACGGGCAAGGAGGTGGCCTGCTTCTACGGCAAGGTGCTGGCGGATCAGCTGCCAGAGCTGGTGCACCTGCTGGGGGATCTGGTGACCTCGCCCCGCTTCGAGGCCGAGGAGCTGGTGCGGGAGCGCGGCGTCATCCTGGAGGAGATCGCGGCGAGCGTGGACCAGGCCGATGACTGGGTGAGCGAGCTGTTCTACGGCGGCTTCTGGGAGGGCACGCCCCTGGCCCATCCCATCCTCGGGCGGCCCGAGCAGGTCTCGGCCTATGGCTCTGCGGAGGCCCGGGCCTTCTTCGAGCACACCTACCGGGCGCCGAACCTGGTGGTGGCCGCCGCGGGCGCCATCGAGCCCGAGTCCTTCCAGGCCCTGCTGCAGCCAGTATTGGACCGCCTGCCAAAAGGCTTCACGCCGCTGCCTCAGCGGGCGGCCCGCACCCAGCCCTTCCTGCTCAACGTGCCGCGCAAGGAGCTGCAGCAGGCGAACCTCGTCATGGGCTTCCCCGCCCCAGACCACCGCTCCCAAGACCGCGCCGCGGCCCACCTGCTCAGCCACGTGCTGGGGGGTGGCATGGCCTCGCGGCTCTTCATGGAGCTGCGCGAGCGCCGGGGCCTGTGCTATCAGGTGGGCAGCTACCTCAGCCCCTACACCGACACCGGCGCCCTGCAGATCAGCGCCAGCTGCGCCCCGGCTCAGCTGCGGGAGCTGGTGCAGCGCACCATGGCCGAGTGCGCCCGCATCCGCCAGGGCGGCGTGGAGGCCGATGAGCTGGAACGCGCCAAGCTCCAGGCCCGCACCAGCCTGGTATTCAGCCAGGAGAGCAGCAGCAGCCGCATGTTCAGCCTGGCCCACCAGGCCATCCACCAAGGCGAGCTCCGGAACCTGGACCAGCAGATGGCTGAGATCGCCGCCGTGACGCCCGAGGATGTCCTGCGCGTGGCCCAGGACCTGCTGGACCCCGCCCAGGTGGGCCTCAGCGCCCTGGGTACCAAGCGCGGCTGCGACATCCGACCCCAGGACCTGGTGGCCTAGTCCATGGGTGCGGAGCTGACCTTCCACCTGGACCGCCGTCCCGACGTGGAGGCCATCCGGGCACTTTACGCGTCAGCGCCGCTGCGCCGTCCCATCCAGGACGCCGAGACCATCCGCCGCATGTTCGAAGCAGCCAACGTGGTGGTTTCCGCCTACGAGGGTGAGCGTATGGTGGGCCTGCTCCGGGGCTGGACGGACTTCGTTTTCGACGGCTATGTCTGCGACCTGGCCATCCATCCTGCCTACCAGAATGGCGGTGTGGGCCGTCGTCTTCTGGACCTGGCCCAGAGCCTGGGATCTGGCATCCAGTGGGTTTTGCTGGCCTCGCCCATCGCGCGCGACTACTACGCCCACCTGGGCTGGGAGAGGCTGGAGAATGGCTGGAAGCTGCCCCGCAGTGGCTGGCCGCCAGCGGGTAGCATCGAGATCTGGCAGGCTCAGCACGCCGATCTGGCGGCCAAGGCCTAGTCGATGACCGGCCCCGCCCCCACGCCCTGGGATCACCCCGCCCCCGAGCGGGCGGGCCTGCCCTCGGCCTGGTCGCTGTTTCCCGAGGACCTGGAAGCCATGGGCTGCCCAGGCAGCGCCGCGGAGACCTTTCGCCGTCTGCACCGGCCCTGGACCTGGCAAGAAGGGGCCCCCGTCCTGGGTTCGGCCATCCGCGCCTGGTTGGAAGGCGTGGCGGACCTGCACCTGCCCGGCATCGCTGAGCGACAGCCCTCCGGGGACGGCTCCACCAAGCTGGCCCTGGAACTGGAGGACGGCAAGCGCATCGAGGCCGTCCACATGCCTCGACGCGTTCGGAATCCCCGCGTGACCTACTGCATCTCCAGCCAGGTGGGCTGCGCCATGGGCTGCACCTTCTGCGCCACGGGAGGCATGGGTATTGTGCGGAACCTGCAGTCCGGAGAGATCCTGAGTCAGGTGCTGGTCCTCATGGCGGCCCTGGGGCCTCAGCGCGGCCACGAGCTGACCCTGGTGTTCATGGGTATGGGTGAGCCCCTGCACAACCTCGACAACCTGCATCGCGCCATCCGCCTGCTCTGCCATCCCCTGGGCCTGGGCATGGGCCGGGGGCGCATCACCGTGAGCACCTCGGGCCTGGTGAGCGGCATCGAGAAGCTGGCCATGATGGTGCCCCGGCCAAACCTGGCGCTCAGCCTCAATGCCACCACGGACGAGGCCCGCAGCCGCACCATGCCCGTGAACCGCGTCTGGAATCTGGCCCGGCTGCGCCAGGCCCTGGACAATTGGGGCCCCCGGCATGGCGAGCGGTTCTGCTTCGAGTACGTGCTGCTGGCCGGCGAGAACGACACCGAGGCCGACGCCGAGCGCCTGGCGCAGTGGCTGGGCGAGCTGCGGCGGGGCCACAACCTGAACCTCATCCCCATGAACGAGCATGCGGGCAGCACCTTCCGGGAGCCTGGCGACGACCGGGTTCAGCAGTTCTCGGACTGGCTCAAGGCCCGGGGCTGTTTCGTCACCGTGCGCCGCAGCCGGGGCCGGGACGTGCAGGGGGCCTGCGGGCAGCTGGTGAAGGAAAGGCCAGCGCCTTGAGGGGCACGGATTCTGGTCCTGGGGGGCCTTTGCGGGAGCTGGCTGCCTTCTTCCTGCGCCTGGGCCTCACGGCCTTCGGCGGTCCCGCGGCCCATGTGGCCCTCATGGAGCAGGAGGCCGTGCAGCGCCGGGGCTGGCTGAGCCACGAGGCCTTCCTGGACCTGCTGGGCCTCACGAACCTCATCCCCGGACCGGGCTCGACGCAGATGGCCATGGGCATCGGTTACCAACGGGCCGGGTGGCTGGGCCTCCTGCTGGGCGGCCTCTGCTTCATCCTGCCCGCGGCCCTGCTTACCCTGGCCCTGGCCTGGGCCTACGTGCGCTTCGGTCGCCTGCCCCAGGCCCAGGGCCTCCTCTATGGCATCAAGCCCGTGGTGCTGGCCATCGTGTTCCAGGCTCTTTGGAACTTGGGCCGCACAGCCTTCAAGTCGCGGGTCCTCTGGCAGCTGGGCACCCTGGCCCTGGGCCTCAGTGCGCTCGGAGTCCATCCTGTGGTGGTGCTGCTGGGCGGCGGTCTGGCCTCGGCCTGGTGGGCACGTCTGCAAGCGCCACCTACGGAAAAGACCGCCCTGGGTGCCTTGTCGCCGCTGGGTCTAGGTGTAGCGGGGCTGCCCTCCGTAGGCCTGCTGGGTCTCTTTCTGGCCTTCCTGAAGTTCGGTGTGGTGGTCTTCGGCAGCGGCTACGTGCTGCTGGCCTTCCTCAAAGCGGACCTGGTGGACCGCTGGCACTGGCTGACCCAGGCCCAGCTGCTGGACGCCGTGGCCGCAGGGCAGGTGACGCCGGGCCCCGTCTTCACCACAGCCACCTTCATCGGCTACTTGCTGCACGGCTGGTCCGGCGCCCTGGTAGCTACCCTGGGCATCTTCCTGCCCTCGTTCCTCATGGTGGGCGGCCTGGGGAGCCTGCAGGCGCGCCTCAAGCGGACCCCCCAAAGTCGCGCCTTCCTGGATGGCATCAATGTGGGGGCCCTGGCCCTCATGGTCACCGTCACCGCCGGCCTGGCCCGCGCGGCCCTGGTGGACTCCGGCAGCCTGTTGTTGGGCCTGCTAAGCGTCGTCCTGCTCCTGCGCACGAAGCTCAATCCCACCTGGCTGGTGCTGGGCGGCGGAGTGGTGGGGCTGATGGTTCGGGGGCTGGGCCGCTTCTGAGTTTTCCTTTGCCCCCCTCCCCAATTCCACGGAAGCTTTCTGAATGCTCATTCCCGTCCACCAGCTCCCCCACGGCCTCGGCCTCGACCTCCCGGCAGCGGCCACGGCCCATGCGGCAGGCATGGACCTGCGGGCAGCCCTGCCTGAAGACGAGACCTGGTTCCTGGCCCCAGGCCAGCGGCGCCTGGTGCCCACCGGGCTGGTGATGGCCATTCCACCGGGTTTCGAGGGGCAGGTGCGACCCCGCTCAGGCCTGGCCCTCAAGCATGGCCTCACGGTGCTGAACGCGCCGGGCACCATCGATGCCGACTACAGGGGTGAGGTGCAGGTGCTGCTGGTGAACCACGGCGAGGCCCCCTTCGAGCTGCGGCGGGGCGAGCGCATCGCCCAGCTCCTGGTGGCTCCCGTGGCGAGCTGGACCTGGGAGTCGGCTCCCAGCGTCGAGGCCCTGGGTGACACCGGGCGCGGCGGCGGAGGCTACGGCAGCACCGGGCGCTAAAGATGAAAAGCATTCGCTGAGGGCGCTAGGAACAGTTCTCTGGAATTCAAGTTCAAACAGCTATACGATCGGATTCCCATCCAGGAGGCCCCCATGAACCGTGTCGCCCTTGCCCTTTCGATCGCCGCTCTGCCCCTGCTGGCGGGTCAGCCGCTTTCCTACGCGGATGGGGCCACGAAGCTGGCGGGCTATGTGGCCCGTCCCACCGCGGCCAAGGGCAAGCTGCCCGGCGTGGTGGTGATCCACCAGTGGATGGGCCTCACGGATCACGAGCGCAATGTCTCGGATAACCTGGCCAAGCTGGGCTATGTGGCCCTGGCCGCAGACATCTACGGCGAGGGCGTGCACCCTGCCAACCCCGGTGAGGCGGGCAAGCTGGCTGGCACTTACAAGGGCGACCGCGCGCTCTACCGCCGCCGCATCACCGCGGCCATCGAGGCGCTGAAGGCACAGAAGGGCGTGGACGGCAGCCGCCTGGCAGTCATCGGCTTCTGCTTCGGCGGCACCGGGGCCCTGGAGGCCGCTCGCGGCGGTCTGCCCGTGAAGGGCGTGGTCTCCTTCCATGGCGGCCTGGATGTGCCGGCGGACTACACCCCGGGCCCCATCGGCGCCAAGGTGCTGGTCTGCCACGGGGCCGATGATCCCTTCGTGCCCGCCAAGGATGTGACGGCCTTCCAGGACGAGATGCGCAAGGCCAAGGCCGATTACGTGTTCGTGGCCTACGCAGGGGCCGTCCACGCCTTCACCCAGAAGGAGGCGGGGAACGACAACTCGAAGGGTGCCGCCTACAACGAGGCCGCCCACCGGCGCAGCTGGCAGCACATGAAGGGTTTCTTCAAGGAAGTCCTCTAGGGCTTCTCGGTTTCCTTCAGCAAGTCCAGCAGCGGCTTGGACCACAGCGTCGGCACGGTGTGGCTGCCGTGGCCCCGGGTCTCGGGACTCAGGGGCAGCAGCAGCATGCGGCCCCTGCGCACCCGCTTGATCTCGCGCTCGAGGATGCCCAATTCCGGCGGGTTGATGAGGTCGTCGGCAGTGTTGATGGCCAGCAGGGGCGCCTGGATGCGCTCGAGCCCGGGACCAGGATCATAGTCTTTGGAGGCCTCCAGGGCGTAGAGCACGTCATTGGCATCGGCGCTCTTCACGTAGCGGTCCACGAAGGCGTCCAGGGCGGCATCGGTTCGGGCCAAGGTGGGCGTCTCTGCCTGGCGCAGCACGGGATTGCTGCTCATGAAGTAGAGCAGCTCCGCCGCGGTGCGCAGGGAAGGGGGCTGGGTCTTGTAGTCGCCGCCCTGCCACAGGGGATCCTGCCGGAAGGTGTCGATGACGGCGCGCCGCCAGACGCGATTGCGGCCCGCGATCTGGGTGGGCAGGCTGGCCAGGGGACAGAGGGCGTCCATCATGTCCGGGTACAGCTGGCCCCAGAGCCAGGTGTGCATGCCGCCCATGGAGGTGCCCATGACCAGACGCAGGTGGTTCACTCCGAAGGCCTCAGCCAGCAGGCGCCGCTGCGCCTCCACCATGTCGAGGTAGCCGTAGCGGGGGAAGCGGGCGTGGAGACCGTCGCTGGGCTTGGCGGACTGGCCATGGCCGATGCCGTCCGGCAGCACGATGAAATACCGGGCCGCGTCCAGGGGCTGACCGGGGCCGAAGAGTCTGCCCGCATAGCCAGGCCCCACGAACTGCGCGCCGCTGCCAGTGGTGCCGTGGAGGATGAGCACCGCGTTGCGGACCACCCCCGACGCATCGCGCCGGGGGCTGCCGTAGGTGCGGTAGTGGACGCGCAGTTCCTTCAGGACCTCGCCGGACTGGAAGCGGAAATCCCGGAGCTGGACCTCCCCTTCGGTGGGCGTCTGGGCGGGCAGGAGGCTGCAGCAGATGGCCGCAGCCGCAAACAGGGGCCTGAGGAAGCGCATGTCAGAAGCCCGAGCGGTTGGGGTAGGTGGGCTTGGGCGTGGCCAGGGGCGGGTGCGCCTTGATGGCGGCTTCCACTTCCTGGATGGCCCGATCCAACTGGGGATCCTTGCCCTGGGCCAGCAGGGCGGGATCGTCGATCACTTCGATGTCGGGGTCCACGCCGTAGCTCTCCACGATCCACTTGCCTTCCTTCGAGAAGATCCCGAAGGTGGGCACGGTGATGTTGCCGCCATCCACCAGAGCCGGGGCACCGCTGATGCCGATGAGACCACCCCAGGTGCGGCGGCCGATGAGGGGGCCGAGTCCCGCCTGCTTGAAGAGGAAGGGGAAGCAGTCACCGCCGGAGCCGCTCCAGCCGTTGATGAGCATGGCCATGGGGCCGTTGTGGGCCACGGCGGGCCACTGCCAGTCCTGCCCGTCGCGCACGCCGTAGTAATTGAGGGTCTTGCGACCCAGCATCTCGACGAAGCGATCTGGGATCTGGCCGCCGCTGTTGAAGCGCTCATCGATGACGAGGCCCTGCTTGTCCCACTGGGCGCGGAACTGCTTCACCAGGTCGTTCTGACCATTGATGCCCGTGTCGGGCACATAGATGTAACCCAGACGGCCGTGGCTGGCCTGCTCCACATACTTCCGCTTGGCCTCGATCCAGCTCCAGTAGCGGAGCTGGTAGTCGTTGGCCAGGGTGTCCACAAGGATGTCGTGGGCGCCGTCCATGCTGGGCTTGTCGTTCACAGTGAGCAGCACGGTCTTGCCCGCCAGGCCCTCGAAGGCGGCCCAGGGGTCCTGGTGGATGTCGAGGGGGATGCGGTTCACGGCCAGGAGGTAGTCGCCCTCCTTCACCTTGAGACCCGGCTGGGCCAGGGGCCCGCGCACCTGGGCATCCCAGGCGGCGCCGCGGAGGATGGACTTGATCCGGAAAGCGCCGTTCTCCAGGCTGAAGTCCGCGCCCAGGAGGCCTGTGCCCAGACGGGCGGGCTGCTCCAGGTCGCTGCCGCCGCCCCGATAGGTGTGGGAGGCGTTCAGCTCAGCGATGAGTTCGCCCAGGACGAAGTTCACGTCCTCGCGGGTGGCACAGTCCTCCAGGAGCTTGCCGTAGCGGACACGCATGCCCTTCCAGTCCACCCCGTGCATGGCCGGGTCATAGAACATGTCCCGCTGCAGGCGCCAGGTATCGTTGAAGATCTGCCGCCACTCGGCGCGGGGATCCACGGTCATCATCAGCTCGGCCGTGGGCAGCTTCTTCTCGAATTTCTGATCGGGCTTCAGCTCCACCAGGGCGTAGTCCTGCTTGCGGTTCACCAGCACCTTGGCGCCGTCCCCGCTGAGGACCATGCCGTCCAGGTCCGCCAGCACGGCCTTCTCTTCGCGCTCCTCCAGGTCATAAACATAGAGGGTGCCCTTGGTGGGACCGTCCTGGCTCTGTTGGGCGGCTCGGCGATAGGCCAGCTTGCCCTTGGTTGCGGCCAGGTCCAGGTAGTAGCCAGCCACTGGGGGCAGCAGCACCATGCGGGCCTCCAGGCCCTCCAGGTCGATGTCCACGGGCTTGATCTCGGCCTTTGCCTGTTTGTCGTCCTTCTTGTCGTCCTTGTCCTTGGCCTTGTCCTCCTTCGCCGCATCGGCATCGTTGCGGGGCGCCGTGGGCGAGGCCACGTCCGAACGCAGGGGCAGGGCGGCGAGGCGGGTGGTGGCGGCGTAGACCCAGGTGTTGTCCAGGTCGCTGTAGGTGGGCGTGAACTGCTGCCCTGTGGTGAGAAAGAGGTATTTGCCCTCGGGGTCGAAGACCGGATCGTTGGCGTTGAAGAAGGGCGAAGTCACGGCCCGGCGCTGGCCGGTCTTCGTGTCGAAGAGCACCACCACGCTGTTCTGGTTGGGGGTATCGATGGCGTAGGTGAACCAGCGGCTGTCCGCGGACCAGTTGGCGTGGAAGCCCTCTAGGTTGCCCTCGAACATGAAGTGCCCTTTGTCCACCACCTGCACCTTGCCGGTGTCCAGGTCGCAGAGGTTGATGCGCATGGTCTGGTCCGCGAAGACCACGCGCTTGGCATCGGGTGACCAGGCGATCTGGTAGCGGAAGCCAGGGCCCAGGTGGGTGATCTGGCGCTCTGCGCCGCTGCCGTCCGCGGGCCGCACGCAGAGCTCATACTCGCCGCTGCGGTCGCTGAAGTAGGCCACCTGCTGGCCATCCGGGGAGAGGGCCGGGAAGCGCTCTGCCACGCCGGGCGTCTGGGTGAGGTTCAGCACGTAGCCCTTGTCTGCGGGCACGGAAAAGAGGTCGCCCCGGGCCTCGAAGACCGCGCGCTTAGCCTGGGCGGAGAGGCTGGGGTTCTTGATGAGGCGGCTGGCGTTCTCTTCCCGGGGCTTGAGGGCGGCGCGGTCCGTGATGACCTCCACCTTCACTTCGACCAACTTCTCGGTGGGCAATTCCAGGCGGTAGAGGCGGCCCCCGGCCTCCAGCACGATGTCGCTGGGTCCGATGGCGGGGAAGTGGGCGTCGTATTCCTTGAAGAAGGTCACCTGCTGGAAGGCCCTGGTGGCCAGGTCATAGGACCAGAGGTTGTTGCGCCTCACGCCATCGCGATCCGACAGGAAGTAGAGCTTGCCGCCGTACCACATGGGCTGGGAATCGTTGGAGCCCTCAGAGTTGGGCAGGCGGAGGGCGGTCTTCTTCTCCAGGTCGTAGAACCAGATTTCCGATGCCATGCCGCCGCGATAGCGCTTCCAGGTGCGGAAGTCCGTGCTGATGGGCATGTAGGCCAGCACCTTGCCGTCCGGGGAGAGGGCGCCGAACTCGGCGTAGGGCAGGGGCAGGGCCGTGGGCAGGCCGCCGCCCTTGGGGGCGAGGAAGAGCTTGCTGAAGCGGTCCTTGCCGGACTCCATGCCCGAGGCGAAGAGCAGCGACTTGCCATCCGGCGTCCAGTCCACCAGGCGGTCATTGCCGGGGTGGTGGGTGACCCGCGTGGGAATGCCGCCGCCCACGGGTAGCACATAGACATCCTGGTTGCCATCGTAGTTGGCGCTGAAGGCCAGCTCCTTGCCGTCTGGGGAGAAGCGGGGGAAGGACTCCTCACCCTTGGGGGTGGAGAGGCGCTGGGCCAGCCCGCCGGTCTTGGCCACCACCCAGATGTCATTGGCATAGCTGAAGGCAATCTGTGTGGCCGAGACATCGGGGTAGCGCATGAGCCTGGCATCGACCTGGGCCGTGGCACTGACCGAGACGGCCACGATGGCTGCGGTGGTGAAGAAAGGCAGTAGGCGCATGCAAAGCTCCGGGCTCGGGTTGGGGTCCAGGGAAGCATACGCGAGGTGACACGGGGCGGTTGAGTCCGAACCCCACGAGCCGCCGACCGGCTAAGGTAGGGCGGGAGGTCCCCTTGCGCCGAATCCTTGTTGCCCTCTTCGCCGGTCTGTCCTTGTTTGGCCAGGGGGCCAATGATTTGAGGGCTTCGTCGCGGCCCGGCCCCGACGAAGCCGCCCTGCGGGCCCACTTGGCCTTTCTGGCGGACGATGTGTTGGAAGGCCGGGGCACGGGGCAGCGGGGCGGGGACTTGGCCGTGCGCTACCTGGAGACCCAGTTGCAAGTGCTGGGCATGCAGCCCGTCAACGGCACCAGTTACCGCCAGAAGGTGCGCCTGGCGGGCCTCCGCCTGGATGCGGCCGCCAGCGGGCTCAGCTTCACCGGGCCGAAGGGCAGCCTGACTCCGGTCCTGGGCAGCGAGCTGGCCCTGGGCGCCGCCGCACCGGAGGCCCAAGTTTCCGTGGACGCGCCCCTGGTCTTCGTGGGGCACGGCATCGCTGCCCCCGATGGCAGCCGGGACGACTACAAGGGGCTGGATGTGCGAGGCCGCATCCTCGTCATGCTGGTGGGTGATCGTCCCGGTGGACCTCCGGCTCCTCTCTGCTGCGAGCCAGAGAACCTCTACGGTCGCTGGACCTACAAGTTCGAGGAGGCCAAGCGACACGGCGCCGCGGGCGTGCTGCTGGTCCACACGGACCGCTCCGCGGGCTATGGCTGGGCCGTGGTTCGCAACAGCTGGACCCAGGAGCGCTTCCAGCGGGAGGGCGCGGGTCAGGCCGGCGCCGTGCAGGGTTGGCTGACGGAGGCCACGGCCCAGCGCCTCTTCGCCCTGGCGGGCCAGGATTTCAAGGCGCTCGCTGGGGGCGCCGATGCCCTCAGCTTCAAGCCCACGCCCCTGGACCTGCGGGCCAAGGGCCAGATCCGCTCCACGGTGCGCACTTTGGACCAGTGGAATGTGGCGGGCCTGCTGCCGGGCACGGACCCGGCCCTCAAGCAGGAGCTGGTGATCTACTCCGCCCACTGGGACCACTTCGGCAAGGGCGCCGATGGCGCCATCTACTCAGGCGCCGTGGACAACGGCACCGGCTGCGCTGCCGTGCTTGCCCTGGCCGGGGCTCTGGTTCATCGGCCCCTGCCGCGCAGCGTGCTGTTCTTCTTTCCCTGCGGGGAGGAGCAGGGGCTGCTAGGCTCGTCGGCCTACGTGGCGGCGCCCCTCTGGCCCCTGGCCCCCACGGTGCTGGACATCAACCTGGAGAGCCTCAACGTGGTGGGCCCCACCCGCGACATCGGCCTGCTGGGTTCCACCGCGCCAAAGCTGCGGGCCCTGTGCGAACAGGCGGCCGCGTCCACGGGCCTGGTCCTCATGCCCGCCAAGGCAGATCCCACGGGCCTCTGCTTCCGCTCGGACCACTTCCCCTTCATGCAGGCGGGCGTGCCCGCCCTGTCGCCGGGCTTCTCCCTGGACGGAGGCTTCGACTACCTCGGCGACAAAGCCGCCGCCCAAGCCCAGGCCGCTTCGTTCCTGGAGCGCTACCACCGCCCCACGGACCGCTACGACCCCACCTGGAACCTCGAAGGCCTCATGCAGCAAGTGCGCTTCGCGCTGGAGCTGGGAAGACTCGCGGGGACTGGACCCTCACTGCGGTCCACGCCTTAAAGACATTCACTACCAAGACAGCAAGACACCAAGAATAAATTTTCGGTTCTTGGCGTCTTGGCGTCTTGGTGCCTTGGTGGTGATCTTTTCTGCTTTATCGTCCAGTCCCCACGGCGGCCTTGGCGTCGGCGCCGGCTTGCAGCTTGCTGTAGTCGAGCTGGCTGCCGCGCATGCTGTGCGGGATGAGGTAGACCACGATCATGGCCACGGTGGCAGCCAGCACCGTGATGCGGACCAGCAGTTCGCGAGTGCTGACCTTGAAGCCCGCCACGCCGCAGGCGAAGGCCCAGGCCAGCCACATGATCAGGGTCTTGTTGTCCGTCAGGTCGAAGCCCCAGGGGAAGCCGGTCCAGAAGTGGCCGAAGGCGTATTTCTGGACGAAGGGGCCGAGGATGAGGCCGCCCAGGGTCATGCAGCCTAGGGCCACCCAGAGGTGCTTGCGGGGCGTGAGGGGGCCGAGCACGGTGCCCAGGCCCACGCGCAGGCCCAGCAGCACCGAGATGAACATCATGCTGATGTGGGAGATGAGCAGGGTCAGGGGCACGTGGCCCTTGTAGCGCAGGACGATGTGCTCCTTGGCGGGGATGGTAATGAGGCCACTGGGAGCCGCCAGCTCCACCCGGTACTCCACCTTGCCCGCGGCGGCCTGACGGGGCAGGTAGCCCGCCAACTCTGCCTTGCCCTTCACGGTTTCCAAGATCATGGCCTGGGGCGTCCAGGCTTCCGTGGTTGGGAAGCGGCGCCACACCAGGGTGCCCGCGACGCCAGGGTCCGGCAGGGCCACCCGCGCATCGCGCAGGGTCTCCTCGCTTCGGATGAGCTTGTAAGCCACGGTCTTTGTCCCCACGGCCACCTTGCCCTGCAGAGGGTGAGTGGGGCCTGTGCGGCGCTGGTAAACCACGGCGCTGGCCATCAGCGCGAGGGCGAGCAGCCAGAGCAGGACTGAGCGGGTACGGGAGATGGGGGCCGAAGCGATCATATTCGACCAGTTTATCCTGTGATTGACGTCCCGGGAATGGCCGTCTTTCCTGGGTACGGCCAGAGGAAGCGCAGACCCGCTACAGCTTTAACGTCGACTGCCGCGATTCGCCTTGGGCGAGGTTCCGCAGGAGCTTCTCCTGGTCGGCCTTGGGCAGGCTGGCGATCTGGCCCAGGAAGGTCGGGTGCAGGAAGAGGGCGTCCTGCTGCGCTTGTGCCCGTGCCTTGCGGGCGTGCAGCCAGCGCCAGCCGAAAAAACCCGCGGGGCCCAGGAGCAGGCCTGCGCCCAGCAGCACCCAGGTGGTGACGGGGCCGAAGGCGCTGGACTTCAGGGTCAGGAAGACCAGCGCCATAAGCACCAGGACCAGAAGGTCCCGCTTGTCCAGGCGGCCCAGGAGGAGAGGATTCATCAAGGGGCTCCGGGAGGAGGGGGTGCCACGGCCCAGCGCAGCTTCGCGCTGGTGGAGCGGGGGTTGGCACGGCGCTCTTCGGGGGAGGCCCGCAGAGGTTCTGGCGCCACGGCGGCGTAGAGCCCCTCGCGCAGGCCCGCCTGGAAGGCCTTCTTCACGCGGCGGTCCTCGCCGGAGTGGAAGGTGAGGATGGCCACCCGGCCGCCGGGATTCAGGGCCGCAGGCAGCAGGGCCAGGAACTGGTCCAGCACGCGGAACTCGTCGTTCACGGCGATGCGCAGGGCCTGGAAGCTGCGCTGGAGGGAGCGCTTGGCGGCCTCCTCGAACTCGGTGACGTGCACTTCCCCGGCCACCGCCGCGCGCACCAGGTTCGCCAGGTCGCGGGTGCTGCGGACGGGCTGCCCGTGCACGGCCCTTGCAATGGCCAGGGCGTGAGGCTCGTCGGCGTTCTCCACCAGCAGCTCGGCCAGGGCCGTCTCGTCCAGGTTGGCCAGCAGCTCCGCCGCGGAGCGGCCCCGTTGGGGATTGAGGCGCAGGTCCAGGGGCCCCTCGGCCTTCCAGGTGAAGCCCCGGGCCGGGTTGTCGATCTGCATGGAGGAGACGCCCAGGTCCGCCAGCACCAGGTCGAAGCCGCCGAACTCGCCGCGCACCTTGGGCAGCCCCGCGAAGTTCATGCGGCGCAGAACCAGCTCGTCGTCGCTGAAGCCGAGGGCCCGCAGCCGGGCTTCGGTGCGCGGCAGCTCCAGGGGATCCACGTCCAGGCCCACCAGGCGCCCGCCGGGTCGCAGCAGGGGCAGCAGCTCCTGCGTGTGGCCGCCGTAGCCCAGGGTGGCGTCCAGGGCCTGTTCACCGGGCTTCGGTGCCAGCACCTCCAGGATCTCCGTCACGCAGATGGAGCGGTGGGTGCCGGCGGGCGTGTGGCCCCGGGCCCGCACCTTTTCCAGCTCCTCGGCATGAGTTTCCGGCGCCAGCTCTTTGTACTTCTCGGCGAAGCGACGGGGATGGGTGCCCTGGTAGCGCACGCGGCGCTGGCGGGGGGGATCGTCCTGATTCATGCGAAGGGCTCCAGACCAAGTAGACGCTGGGCGGGTGCCTCCTACAAGTCCGGGCGTCGGCCCTCCAGGAAGGCCATTTGCGTCATGGACTCCAGCATGGCCTCGAAGGCATCGGCGGGCAGGGGGCGCCCCAGGAGGAAGCCCTGGAGGCCATCACAGCCCAGCATTTCCACCATGTCGCGCTGGCCCTCAGTCTCCACGCCTTCAGCGATCACCGTAAGGTTGAGGCTGTGGGCCAGTTGCACCACGGCCTTGACGATGTGCTCGGAGGAGACCGCAGGTGGTTCCACCTGCAGGGCGGCGATGAAGGACTGGTCCAGTTTCAGGGTGGTGATGGGCAGGCGCTGGAGGTAGCCCAGGGAGCTGTAGCCGGTGCCGAAATCGTCGATGGCGATGCGGGTGCCGATCTCCCTGAGGCGCACGAGCGGGCGGACATCCTCGTGGCCCTGGCGCATGATCAGGCTCTCGGTCAGCTCCAGTTCCAGGGAGGACGGGTCCAGGCCCGAATCCAGCAGGGCGCGCACCACGCAGGCATCCCAGTCTCCACTGGTGAACTGCATGGCGGAGACGTTCACGGCCAGGAGGAGGGGGATGCTGCTGAGGGTGTGCCATCGGGCCATCTGCTTGCACGCTTCCCGCAGGGCCCACTCGCCGATGGGCAGGATGAGGCGGCTCTCCTCGGCCAGGGGGATGAACTTGGTCGGCGGCACACAGCCCAGCAAGGGGTGGTTCCACCGGATGAGAGCCTCGGCGCCCGAGAGGCGGCCGTCCATGTGGAACTGGGGCTGGTAGAACATCTGCAGTTCACCGTTCTGCATGGCCTCCTTGAGGCACCGCTCCATCTCCTGGCGCTCCATGGAGACCAGATTCAGCGTGGTGGTGAAGCACTCCATGCGATTGCCGCCGCGCTCCTTGGCCCGGTACATGGCGGACTCGGCATGGGACAGCAGGGTGGTGCTCTCCATGCCGTCCTGGGGGAAGAGGCAGATGCCCATGCTGGCCGTGAGCTGGAGTTCCTCCCCGCCGGCCTGGAAGGGCGCGGCCAGGGATTCCAGGAGCTTGAGGCCCACCTTCATGGCCCCCAGGTCCTCCTTCAGCGTGGGCAGCAGCACCATGAAACGGTCGCCGCCCATGGCAGCCAGCGTGTCACCCAGGCGCAGGGAGCCCTCCAAGCGCCGGGCCACCTGGCGCAGGATGTCATCGCCGCCGGGATGCCCCAGCAGGTCGTTGACCCGCTTGAAGCGGTCCAGGTCCAGCACGATGACGGCCACCTTCTGAGCCTGGCGCGTGGATTGGAGAATGGCCTGGTCCAGGCGGTCCAGAAAGCGGGCCTGGTTGGGCAGTCCGGTGTTGGAGTCCAGGTGGGCCAGCCCGGCGATGCGGTGCTCCAGATCCTGGATGTGGGCCTCGGCCTTCTTCAACCGAAGACCCAGGTCCACGCGCTCAATCTCGCGCATGAATCGCTTCAGGTCAGGTTGTCCGGGCAACGGGTTTGCCAATCGGCACTCCGGTAGGTTGTTTCCATGATAGGCGCGGGAGCACGGGAAAGCCCACCAGATACGCAATCGATTTTGCCGGAAAAGGACCAGTGGGTTTCATGCGGGGACAACGCCTCGGCCGGAAGCTACCCTTGCTTCATGGATGCTCCCGCCTTCACCTTCCAGCCCATCGGCATCGTCCGAACCCCCTACGCCCGGCGCATCGATGCTCCCCATCAGCCCACGGTGGTGGCAGGCACGGAGACTGGGGCGCCCGCCGAGGCCACCCTGGAACTGGATGCCTCCCTGCCCGAGACCCTCCTCCGCGATCTGGCAGGCTTCGAGCGGATCTGGCTCATTTTCGTCTTTCACGAGAGCCAGGGCTGGGCCCCCCTGGTGCAGCCTCCCCGCGGGCCCCGGGGCAAGCGGGGCGTCCTGGCCACGCGCTCGCCCCACCGCCCGAACGCCATCGGCCTCTCCTGCGTGGAACTGGTGGCCGTGGAGGGCCGTACCCTGCGCCTGCGGGGCGTGGACCTGCTCGATGGGACGCCGGTCCTGGACCTGAAGCCCTATGTGCCCTACGCGGATGCCTTCCCGGAGGCCCGGGCCGGCTGGATCGATCAGGTGGACGCCGCCACAGGCGCCCACTCGGCGCCGGGGCCCCGGAAGCCACGCCGGCCCGTGGGCCCTTGACCGGCGGGGGGCAGTGAACCATCCTTCGGTCAGCCATTAATGATTTGCAGTCTCAACCGCAAGGAGATTCCATGCTGCCGATCGCCCTCCCCTCGCTCTGGCTCCCCATCCTGCTCTCGGCCGCGTGTGTGTTCGCGGCCAGCAGCTTCATCCACATGGTGGTGAAGTGGCATGCCTCGGACTACCAGCCCCTCCCCAACGAGGAGGAGGTCCGCGCCGCCATCCGCAAGGGCAGCCCAGCCCCCGGCCAGTATGTGCTGCCCCACTGTGGGGACATGAAGGAGTTGGCCAAGCCCGAGGTGCAACAGAAGTTTGTGGACGGCCCTGTGGCCATGCTCATGGTGAGCCCCAACGGCCTTCCCGCCATGGGTTCGGCCCTGGCCAAGTGGTTCCTCTTTGCCCTGCTGGTGGCCTTCATGGCCGCCTACATCGCCAGCCGCAGCTTGGTGCCGGGCACCCACTACCTGCAGGTCTTCCGCCTGGTGAGCGTGGTCTCCTTCCTGGCCTACGGCTTCGGCGGCATCCCCAACGCCATCTGGATGGGCAAGCCCTGGAGCACCGTGGCCAAGGACCTGGCGGACTCCCTCCTCTATGGTCTGCTCAGCGGTGGCGTCTTCGGCTGGCTCTGGCCCCACGCCTAGTTCACGGGATCTCGCGCGGGAAGGGCTCGCCGAGGATCCAGTGCCGGAGCGCCTGAGCCACAGCGGCCTCGCGGCCGAAGTAGCCGTGGTTGGAGAGGGGATCGCAGGGCCCGGACTCGGGCTCGATGCTGCCCCGCACCGTGATGAGTGGGCCGAGAGCCTTCAGGTCCTGCGCCTCCTTGAAGGGGCAGACAGGGCAGCCATCCTCGGCGTGATGCACCAGAAGCAGCGGCACCTTGAGGACTTCGAAGTGGAAGAGGCTCAGGCCCAGGCCCCGCTTGGAGGCCCGGAACACCGTGGAGGTGAGCGCCACGCCATCGATGGCCGGGCCCAGGGCCTGGGCCAGGTAGGCGGCGGAGATGGTGCCCCGGCTGGTGCCCACCAGGAAGACCTTGGCCCCCGGCAGGCGCTGGCGCAGGGCGGCCACCAGCAGCCGCTGGTCCGTGGCGTGCGCGTCGCTCATGCGGAAGGTGTCCTCCATGCCCGAGGCCTGGTCCGAAGGTGCGTCCACGATGGCCACGGCCAGCTCAGGGCTGAGGATCTGCTCGGCGCTGCGAAGCAGAAAGTTGCCCTTGGGGCCCAGCACCTCCGCCACACTGCGGCGCTCCAGGTGCACCGCACCCAGGCCCCCCATGTAGAGCAGCGCCACGGCCCGCGGGGCGGCCGATTCGGTGAGCACCAAACAGGGCTGCACCACGCCGGGCCGGGTGGGCACCCGCAGCAGCTCTCGCTGGATGGAGCGGGGCGCGGTGGGAACCGGCGTTTGGGCCAGGAGGGCCAGAGCCGAGCCGAACAGCAGGAGGAGGAGATGGCGCAAGGGGCCCCCGACATGGTCCAGTGCAGTGTGGGCTAATTTCTGTCCGGGGGTTCCACGCTTTGCGCATACCCCCGGGCCCCCGCGCCCTCTCGCGGCCAAGCCGCTCGAGGGCTAGACTCCCTGGATGGACAAACCGCCGCCCGATGCCTACGGCCGCCTCGACTACCGGGGCCTCATCGCCTGGCCCGAACGGCTCCGGCGGGAGGCGCCCCTGCTGCGCCGAGTCCTGGAAGCAGGGCCCTCGCCCCGGGTGCTGGACCTGGGCTGTGGCAGTGGCGAGCACAGCCGCTTCCTCCAGTCCCTGGGCTTCGAGACGACGGGCCTAGACGCCTCCCCCTCCCAGCTGGAGGCCGCCCGCGCCGAGGATCCTGAAGGACGCTACCTCCAAGCCAGCCTCACGGATCTGGCTGCGGCTGCGCTGCCCCTGCACGGAGCCGCCCTCTGCGTGGGCAACACCCTGCCGCACCTTGTCGAGGAGGCGCAGCTGCGGGCCTTTTTCGGAGGCCTGGCGGCCTGCCTGGAGCCCGGCTCTCCCTTCCTCCTGCAACTGCTGAACTACGACCGCATCCTCGATCGCGGCGAGCGCACCTTCCCGGTGGTTCTGCGCCCCGGTGAAGGCGAGGGCGAGACGGTCTTCCTGCGCCTCATGACCCACCACGGGGGTGGCCGCCTCACCTTCACGCCCGCGAGCCTCCGCTACTGCCCTGGCACCGACACGCCCTTGAGCCTGGTCGCCGCCCAGGATGTCTCCCTGCGCGGTTGGCGCCGCTCGGAGGTGGAGCCCCTCCTGCGCGAAGCCAGCTTCGAGCTCCGCGAGACCCTGGGCACCATGACCGGGGAGCCCTGGTCGCCGACCTCCTCCGATCTGGTGGTGGTGGCCCGTCGGAACTGACTTTTCCCACAGATTGCACAGAGAACGACAAGGCCTCGTCCTTCCTGAATGTGTGTGAATCTGTGGATCATTCATTTTCATTTTCTGTGGAGGCATCTCGGTTGATAGGACCTGCTGGAACCTGGTCGGCAGAGCGCCTGGGACCCCAGGGGCTCGTACTGGTCTATGCGGCGGCGGTGGCCGCGGGGCTCTGGGTGCTGCGCCAGTCCCGGCGCTCCTTCTGGCTGGTGTTCATCCTGGCCCTGCCGGGCACCTTCGCCCACGAGCTCTGTCACTGGCTGCTGGGCAAGCTGCTGCTGGGGCGGCCGGTGCGCTTCACGCTCTGGCCCCGGCGGGAGGGCCGCAGTTACATCCTGGGGGCTGTGGCCTTCACGAACCTCCGCTGGTACAACGCCTTCTTCATCGGCATGGCGCCCCTCCTGCTTCTGCCCCTGGCCTACGGCCTGTTCTGGTGGCGCCTGGCCGCCCACCCGGTCCTGGGCTGGCCGGAGGCGCTCATGGCCTTCCTGTTGGCGAACCTGATCTTCGGCGCCCTGCCATCGGGGCCTGACCTGCGGATTGCCGCGCGGTCCCCGGTGGGCTGGCTGCTGCTGGCTGCGGGCATCGCTTGGGCGGTGCTGCGGTTGAGCCGAGCGGGCTGAGCCCTCAGCGCTCCCCGAGCACCCACACCAGCCCACCACAGACGCTGAAGGCCGTGCCCACGGCCACGGCGCCGGGCCAGCCGTGGTGGCTGAAGGCCCAGGCGGCAGACACGGAGCCCAGGGCCCCACCCAGGAAGTAGCTGGTCATGTAGGCCGCCGTGAGGCGGTTCCGGGCTTCGGGCCGGATCCGGTAAAGGGCCGTCTGGTTGCTGATGTGGACGCTCTGGATGGCCAGGTCCAGCAGCAGGACGCCCAGCAGGAAGGTTCCCAGGGAGCGGGCCCCGTAGGCCAGGGGCAGCCAGGAGAGGCAGAGGATGGCGAGGCCGCCCCCCGTGGCCCAGCGGCCCAGGCCCCGGTCCGCCAGGCGCCCCGCCGCCGTGGCCGCCAGGGCCCCCGCGGCGCCCGCCAGCCCGAAGAGACCGATGGTGGCCGGGGGCAGGTGGTGGGGTGGCCCCGCCAGCAGGAAGGCCATGGTGGTCCAGAGCACACTGAAGGCCCCGAAGATGGCCGCGCCCAGCAGGGCCCTGGTGCGCAGCACGGGCTCCTCCCGGTAGAGGGTCAGGATGGAACCCATGAGGCGGGCGTAGGTGAGGCCCAGGGGCTGGTGGTAGCGGGGCAGGGCGCGTTGGAGCACGATGGCCACGAGGATCATGGCCCCGGAGCCCGCCCAGTACACGGTGCGCCAGCCGCCCAGGCTGGTGAGGATGCCCGCCACGGTGCGGGCCAGGAGGATGCCGAGCAGCAGCCCGCTCATGACGATGCCCACCACCTTGCCCCGCTTTTCCGGCGAGGCCAGGGTGGCGGCAAAGGGGACCAGAAGCTGGGCCACCACGGAAAAGAGGCCCGTGAGGGCCGTGCCCACCAGCACCATGGGGATGGCCGGGGCCAGGGCCGTCACCAGGAGGCCAGCGGCGGCCAGGAGGGTCATGGAAACGATGAGTCGGCGCCGCTCGAAGAGGTCGCCCAGGGGGACGATGAAGAGCAGCCCCGCGGCGTAGCCCAGCTGGGCCGTGGTGACGATGATGCCGGCCTTGGTGGTGGAGAGGCCCAGGTCCTTGGCCAGGGTGGGCAGCAGGGGCTGGGCGTAGTAGTTGCAAGCCACCGCGAGCCCCGTGGCCACGGCCATGATGAGCACCAGGGGACGGGACAGAGGCTCCGCTGCAGGGGGCGGTGTTGGGGGCAACACCGGGAGGGGCGTGGCCTGGGCTTCGGATTCCATGGTTCCTAGGCTCTCATCCTTTTCGGGTCTTTCACCCCGCATCTGCCGCCAGAGCTAACCGAATCGGCCTATATTCCGATGGAGGGTCCAGGGCGCGCCTCCATGCCCGCCTCGAATCCCCACCTGGAAGCCATGACCGGAGAGATGCCTGATGGGGACCGCCGACTACTGCCTCGTGATTGTGGTGATCTTTTTCGGACTGCTGCTCTGGTCCCTTCGGCAGGAGGAGCAGCGGCACCTGGAGCGGCGCAAGGTGGATCTGCCTCCGCCTGGCGGGGTCGAGCGGCGGAAGCTCCAGGAACGCCGGGGGCGCGGCTGGTTCGGTTCGGCCCTCTGGGCCCTCCAGCGCCGGTGGTCCAGGCTCTTCAAAAATCCGTAAGCAGGGCCCGGTCCGCCTCGAAGGCCGCCAGAGCCTGGGTCCGGTAGGTCTGGTAGCTGGCGTCCTGGAGGTGGAGGACATCCAGAGCCTCCCAGGTGGCGCCCGCCAACACCTCGGGCTGCTCCAGGCCGAAGGCCAGGTCCAGGGCCAGCTGGTTGCCCAGAGCCACCAGGGCTGCCAGGCGGCGGTGCTCCAGGGGCGCCTGTATGGGATCGTGGTGCCAGCGCACGGCGGCGGTGATGTTCTCGGAGATGTTCCAGGCGTGGAGCAGGGCCTCTCCCACCATGGTGTGGTCGAAGCCGAAGGCGTCCAGCTCACGGGTGATTCCGTCGCTGCTTTCATCCGGGAGGCCCAGGAGCACCGCGCCATAGCGTTCGGGAAATTTCATCGTGAGAACGCTCTTCCCGATGTCATGCATGAGCCCCGCCAGGAAGGCCTCCTCGGCCTCGGGGATCCGCATAGCCCGGCTGTAGGCGCTGCCGGTGATGGCCGTCACCAGGGCGTGCTCCCACAGCAGGTGCTCTTTCGGGCCCACGGGGCCCCGGGAGAAGAGGTTCTTCACGCTGGCTGCCAAGACCACACTGCGGGCCGTGGAAAAGCCCAGGGTCATTACCGCCTGGGTGAGGGTCGTCACCTCCCTCACCATGCCGAAAATGGCGGAGTTGGCCACGCGCAGCAGCTGGGCGGACAGGGCCTGATCCAGGCGCACCAGGTTCTGGAGCTGCTTTGTGGAGGTGTCCGAATCTGCCGAGATGCGGATGACTTGGGCGGCGATACGGGGCAGGGGCGGCAGGTCGCCGAGGTTCTGGATCACTTCCTGCGGGGTCAAGGCCATGGGCACACCAGTCGTTGGGGATCGCATCGTCAGGATGACGGTGTTTCCTGATTCCTGGGGGCCGGGGCGCCAGGCCCCATCCAGGCGGACGCGAAATGCGGGTACATTCCAGGGCGGAGCGTGAACCATGGCACTGTCCGACTGGGCCTCTGACTACGTGAACCTGGTGCTGGCCGTGGGCCGGCATGACGGGGACTTCGTGGATGCCTACTACGGTCCCGCAGCCTGGAAGACCGTGGCCGAGGCGGGCGAACCCCGGCCCCTGCCGGCCCTGCAGGTGGAGGCCCAAAGGATCCAGGCGGGTGTGGCGGCTGCTGAGGCGCTGCCCGGCGAGGACGTTCGGCGCGACTATCTGCTGGGGCAGCTGGGCGCCGTGGAAGCCCACCTGCGGCGGCTGCAGGGCCACCGCTTCAGCTTCGATGAGGAGGCCGAGGCGCTCTATCAGGTGCGGCCCCCGCATCTGTCCGTGGCCACCCTGGAGGCGGCCCTGGGCCGCCTGAGCCAGGTGTTGGGCGGCACGGGCTCTGTGCAGGAGCGCTACCAGGCGGCCCGGGCCCGGATCATCATCCCCACGGAGCGCGTGGACGCGGTCTTCCAGGCGGCCATCCTCGAGGCCCGGGAGCGCACCCGGAAGCACGCGAGCCTGCCGACCTCGGATCATTTCAGCGTGGAGTACGTCACTGGCAAGGCCTGGTCCGCCTACAACTGGTACCAGGGCGGCGGCACCTCGCTGATCCAGGTGAACTTGGACCTGCCCATCGCCATCGACCGGGCCTTGGACTTGGCTGCCCACGAAGGCTACCCGGGCCACCATGTCTACAACGCCCTCCTGGAGCAGCGCTTTGCGCGGCCCCAGCCCGAGGGGCGCGACTGGGTGGAGTTCACCATCTATCCGTTGTTCTCTCCACAGTCGCTCATTGCCGAGGGCACTGCCAACTTCGGCATCGAGGTGGCCTTCCCCGGTGTCGAGCGCCTGGCCTTCGAGCGGGATGTGCTCTTCCCCCTGGCGGGCCTGGACCCGGCGGACGCTGAGCGCTGGGCCCTGGTGCAGGCGGAAATGAAAGTGCTGGCCTTTGCCGACAACGAGGCCGCCCGCGCCTACCTGGATGGCAGCCTGGACCGCGCCGCTGCCGAGGCCTTCCTGGTGCGGTATTCCCTGCGCACCGAGGCCCAGGCCGCCCAGCGCCTCCGCTTCATCGACACCTACCGCAGCTACGTCATCAACTACAACCTGGGCGAGCAGCTGGTCCGCGAGTGGGTCGAGCGCCAGGGCGGCAGCGTCTCCAATCCCGAGCTCCGCTGGTCCGTGTTCGTGGATCTGATCTCCAGTCCGAGGTTGCCGAAGGCGCTGGGGCTTTAGGGCGTCGTTTCACTATTCGTGATTCGCGAACTGCGAATTTCGAAAAGCACGAAATTCGCAGGGGTGAAAAGCCAAGAAGGGTGGGAGTGGCTACTTTCGCGCCCCCTCGGCAATGGCAACGACCTCTTCGGCGCTCAGTTGCAGGGCGCTGGCGGCGCAGTTCTCTTCCAGGTGAGCCAGCGACGAGGTGCCGGGGATGGGCAGCATCAGGGGGGAGCGGGCTAGGAGCCAGGCCAGGGCTACCTGGGCTGGGGTGGCGCCGTGCTTGGCAGCCACAGCGTCCAGGGCACCGTGGGCCTTGGCGTAGGCGCCCACGGCCAGGGGGAAGAAGGGCAGGTAGGCGATGCCCTGGGCCGTGCAGAAGTCCAGCACCGCCTCGGGGGCTTCCACCACGGCGTGCGTAGCCTTGGCCAGGAAGCCTTCGCCACCCGAGACATTGAAGAGGTTCTGCACAGTCACCACCGGCGTGCGCTCCAGGGCGGCCTGCACTTGGGCCACGTTCACGTTGCTGAGGCCGATGTGGCGCAGCTTGCCCTCGGCGCGCAGCTGGATCAACGTGTCCAGGCTCTCCAGGAAAGGCACCTGATTGGGGATGAAGCGCAGGTGCACTAGGTCGATGCAGTCCAAGCGCAGCTCCCGCAGGTCGTGCTCATGGCCCAGGCGCAGCTCCTCGGGCCGATTGAAGGGCGCCCAGCCCTTGTCCACGGTGCGCTTGCCCCCCAGCTTGGTGGCGATGAGCAGGTCTGCGGCATAAGGATGGATGGCCTCGGCGATGATGGGGTTGGACACGTGGGGCCCGTAGTACCAGGACGTGTCGATGAACTGCACGCCCAGTTCCACGGCGCGACGGACCACGGCCATGGCGTTCCTAATGTTGTCGGGTAGGCCCCACACATCCTTGCCCGGCAGGCGCATGGCGCCGAAGCCCAGGCGGCGGACCTCCCGATCTCCCACCTTCAGGGTGGAGGGCAGGTGGGCGAAGGGCGCGGGGGCTGGTGTGCTCATGGGGGGATTGTGCCACCTGCGGCGATGCGACCAGGGGCTTTGACCGGGCCGTCTAGAAAAATCGGGTAACGTCTCGGGAGATCTCCGGTATTCATCCCTGAGGGTTCTGCTTTGGAGACAGTCGACGACAGCATGGTGATGAACCAGGTCCGCGCCGGTCGCGGGGACCTGGTGGGCCTGCTCTTCGACCGCCACCACAGGCCCCTCTATGGCTTCTTCGTGAACCTCACTCGCAACGGGCCCCTCGCGGAGGATCTCTGCCAGGAGGTCTTCCTTCGGGTGCTGCGCTACGCACCTTCCTTCCGTGTCGGCTCGGCCTTTCGTCCCTGGCTCTACCAGATCGCCCGGAACGTCCTGGCGGATCACCGGCAGCGGCTGCGGCCCCAGGCCCCCCTGGAGGCGGCGGACCAGCTGGCGGACCCCCATCCTGGGGCCCAGGCCCTGGCCATCGCCCAGGCCGATGCGGCGCGACTGGGCGAGGCCCTGGCCCGCCTGCCCCTGGACAAGCGGGAGCTGCTGCTGCTCTCCCGGGATCCGGAATTCAGCACCCAGGAGCTGGCGGGGCTCTACGGCTGCACACCCGGCGCCCTCAAGGTCCGGGTGCACCGAGCCCTGAATGACCTGCGCACCCACTTTTTCGCCCACCAGGAGGTCATGCCATGAGCTGCCAGGCCTTCCAGGAACACCTGCTGTCCGGTGAACCCCTGCCAGGGGACTTGGCCCTCCACGGAGCCCAGTGCCCCCACTGCCAGGAGGTCCAGCGGCTCTGGGAGTCCCTGCGGGAGCTGCCCCAGCCGGAGCCTTCCGCGCAGTTCACGCGGCGCTTCCACCAGCGTCTGGCCACCGAACTGGCCCGGTCTCCGCAGCCCGCCCGCGGCGGCTGGTGGCTGCCCCTGGGCACGGCGGCCCTGCTCCTGCTCTCCCTGGGCGTGGGCCTGGGCTACCTGCTGCGGGGCAATGACGCGCACCTGGATCCCGCCCAGGCCCGCCTCCAGCGCGGCAGCACCGGGGAGCGCCTGGAGGCCATCGCCCAGGTGAGTACCCGCAGCGTGGGACAGGGCGACATTCTTTCGGCCCTCCTGGACCGGGTCCAGCGGGATCCCGAGATCCAGGTGCGCCTCTCCGCCGTGGAGGCCCTCTACCTCTTCGGCGCGGAGCCCGAGCTCAGCCGCCGGGTGGAGGCCCTCCTGCCCGGCCAGGAGCGGCCCGAGGTACAGCTGGCCCTCATCGACCTGCTGTCGGCCCTGCGGCAGCAGCGCGCCACCGAGGCCCTCCGCCGCCTGGTGCGCGAGGAGCGGCTCAGTCCCGCAGTCCGTCACCGTGCCGAGCAGCGCCTGGGCCAGCTGAACCTGTAACCGGATGGGCGCGGGACGGTAGTCCTTCCAGACGCAGCATCCCACAAGGAACTCATCATGAAGACCTTCCTCAAGCGCCTCTCCGGCATCCTGCTCGTCCTGGCGGGCCTCCTCCTGATTTTCCACGGCATCGAGAACTGGCGCGGTGCTCGGGCCCTGGCCCGTTGGGAGGTGACCTCGAAGGCCCTGGGCCAGCCCCTGAGCCTGGAAGAACTGGCCCCCCCGCTCATCCCCGATGCGGAGAACTTCGCCCAGCACCCGGGCGTGGCGGACGCCATCGCGGGCCGGCCTCAGCCTGAAGGGCCAGTCCTACCTGCGGCGCTTTCCGATGGGGAGCTGTTTCGGGCCTGGGAGCAGGGCCGGGTCGTGGACCAGGAGGCTCTCAAGGCCCAGTTGAAGGTGGCGGACCTGGGCAGCCTGCTGGAGCCTTTCGCGGAGCAGCTCCGGGGCCTGGAAGAGGCCTCGCTACGTCCCCACAGCCGCATCATGCGCGTCTACAACGACGAGATTCCGGCGCTTCTGGGCCTGCGCCAGCGGGCCAGGGTCCTCTCCCTGCGTGCCCTCATCGCCCTGCGCGCCGGGAAGTCCCAGGCGGCTCTCGACGATGTGCTGACCCTCCTCCGTGTGGTGCACCACCTGGAGCGGGAGCCCCAGCTCATCAGCCAGCTCCTGCGCATCGGCTACGTGCGGATCGCCCTGCAGCCCATCTGGGAGGGCCTGCATGAGCAGCGTTGGAACGAGGCCCAGTTGGCAAGCCTCCAGGCCGGCCTGAGCGGCGTGGATCTCCTGACGAATTGGCAACGCTCCTGGACCGCCGAATCCGTCTATATCCGGGGGAACATGCAGAAGATGGCCGCAGCCCCCCTCTGGCCCCGGCCCCACTATTTTGGAGATCCCAAGAGCGGGCGCCTGGCCGACTACCTGTTCCCCTTTTTCGTGCCCAGGGGCTGGATCCAGCAGAATCAGATCCGCGCAGAGCAGCAGCGGCGGGCCCAGTGGATCGACATCATCGACCCCGTCCAGCACACCCTGGACGCGCGTGCCAGCGAGCGGGCCACCGCCCAGTGGACCCAGGCCCCGCGCCGGCCCTATAACTTCCTGGCGCGGCTCATCATCACCGACGACGCCGACTGGAACTCCCGCGTGGCCCACACCCAGTCCAGCCTGGACCAGGCCCGCGTGGCCTGCGCCCTGGAGCGCCACCACCTGGCCCGCCACGCCTACCCCGAGCGCCTCCAGGACCTGTTGCCCGCCTTCACCGCCCAGCTGCCCGGCGACCTCAGCAACCACGGCCAACCCCTTCAATACCGCAAGGGCGTTCTGGGCTACCGTCTCTACGCCCTCGGCTGGGACGGCCTCGACCAAAGGGGCCAAGTGGCCCTGGACACGCAGAAGCCGCCGCGCCACAACCTCAAACAGGGGGATTGGATGTGGGAGCGGGGAGAATGATGCGTCTCAAGGTTTCAGAAACCTCCCCATGGCTGTAGCCCGTCTCAGCGGGGCCTGGATCTACCAGGTGCTCACGGAGCAGTACCCGGAGGGGGTGCTGCGGCGGACGCTGCTGGATCATTTTGCGGTGCTGTTGGTGTCCTCGCGATCAAGTCGGGGGGCCAAGGGGCGCCTGGCGCGGCGCCTCTACGGGCGACTCCTGGGGCTCCAGAAGCGGGGGCGGATCGTCCAGGAGGGGGGCATTGTAAGGTCCCTGGGGTCGGTGCGGAAGGCCAGGAATCCTGAGCCCCAGCTGGGTCCGGGCCTGGAGCGCCTGCTCTTCCGGGCCCTCCTGGCGGAGGATGGACAGGGGGACGGCCATACCCCTCGGATGCTCGCAGATGCACGCCTGGCCTTCATCTCCGGGGCTCTGGAGGGGGGCTGGACCCTGGCCCAGGCGGGGGCCGCCCTGGGGGTGGATGCCCCCCAGGCCGCGCAAATCCTGGGGCTACGAGGGGTCCCTCTTGAAAAAAAGTGAAAAAAACATTGCTTGAACTTTGGAGGAATTGAGGCAAGATCCAGACGGCACATAACTCCGCGCCCGTTGGCGCTTTCATACAGGAGGCCACCACCATGGCCGAGAACCTCACCAAGGCTGAACTGGTCGAAGCCGTCGCCAAGACTGCCGACATCACCAAGGTCGCTGCTGCTGCCGCCATCGGCTGCCTGCTCGACTCCATCGCCGGCCACGTTGGCAAGGGCGGCAAGGTCACCCTCGTCGGCTTCGGCACCTTCAGCCAGAAGACCCGCAAGGCCCGCACCGGCCGCAACCCCCAGACTGGCGCCCCCATCAAGATCGCCGCCAGCAAGTCCATGAGCTTCAAGGCCTCCAAGGCTGCGAAGGCCGCCAAGGCCAAGGCTGCCCCCAAGAAGGCTGCTGCCAAGAAGAAGTAGTAGGGTTTGATCGAAAAAGAAGGGGCCGGTTGGCCCCTTCTTTTTTTGCGCTATAAAAAGGGTTCAGCACTTTGGAGGCACCATGTCCGATTCCACCGTCGAAAAGCGCGAGTTCAAGAGCGAGCTGAAGCAGATCCTCAGCATCATCACCCACTCGCTTTACTCCCATAAAGAGATCTTCCTCCGGGAGCTGCTCAGCAACGCCAGCGACGCCATCGACAAGATCCGCTTCAACTCCCTGGAGAACGAGGGGCTGCTGGGTGGAGATCGGGACTGGAAGATCAAGCTCGCCGTGGACGAGGCGGCGGCCACGCTGACGGTCTCGGACAACGGCGTGGGCATGGACCGGGAGGCCATCATCGAGCACCTGGGCACCATCGCCCGCTCGGGCACCCGGGAGTTCCTGGAAAGCCTGGGCAAGACCGACGCCCCCAAGCGGCCCGAGCTCATCGGCCAGTTCGGCGTGGGCTTCTACTCGGCCTTCATGGTGGCTGATAAGGTCAGCGTGGTGTCCCGGGGCGTGGGCGAAACGGCGGCTGTGCGCTGGACCTCGGACGGTCTGGGCGAGTTCACCGTGGAACCCGCAGAGCGGGCCGGGCGCGGCACGGACGTCATCCTGCACCTCAAGGCCGAGGAGGCGGAGTTCCTCCAGTCCTGGCGGCTGCGGGCCGTGGTGAAGCAGTTCTCGGACTTCATCGAGCACCCCATCGTCATGGACGTGGAGAAGGGCGAGGGCGAGACGAAGACCACTGAGGAGGAGACGCTCAACTCCCGCAAGGCCCTCTGGCTGCGCAGCAAGGCGGACGTCACGCCCGAGGAGCACCGGGCCTTCTACCAGCAGATCTCCGGGGACTTCGAGGCCCCGGCCAAGGTGATCCACTACGCCGCCGAGGGCGCCCTGGAGTTCAAGGCCCTGCTCTACATCCCCAAGCAGAAGAGCTACGAGATGCAGTTCGGCGAGGCCAAGGTGGGCCCCCGGCTCTACATCAACCGCGTGCAGATCATGGACCACTGCGAGCAGCTGCTGCCCCCCTACCTCCGCTTCGTGAAGGGCGTGGTGGACTGCCCAGACCTGCCCCTGAACGTGTCCCGGGAGCTGCTGCAGCACAACCCCCTGCTGGAGAAGATCCAGAAGAGCCTTGTGAAGAATGTGTTCCAGGCCCTGGAGGACCTCAAGACCTCCGACTACGATGCCTACGTCACGCTGTTCGGTGAGCTGGGCCCCATCCTCAAGGAGGGCCTGGGCCGCGACTGGGCCAACAAGGAAGCCATCGCCAAGCTGCTGCTCTTTGAAAGCCTCCAGACCGAGAAGGGGAAGTTCACGACCCTGGCCCAGTATCTCGAGGCCATGCCCGAAGGCCAGACGGACATCTACTTCATGATCGGCGAGGACCGCCCCGCCCTGGAGCACGCCCCGGCCCTGGAGGCCTTCCGCAAGAAGGGCTGGGACGTGCTGCTGCTCACGGATCCCATCGATCCCTTCGTGTTCCCCATGCTCATGGAGTTCCAGGGCAAGGCCCTCAAGCCCGCGGACCGCCACGCCCCGGAGCTGCCGGCCGAAGACCAGAAGAAGGGCGAGGAGGCCGCCGCGGCCTTCCAGCCCCTGCTGACCCTGCTCAGCGAAAAGCTGCCGGAGCTGCGGGAAGTGCGCCTCTCCAAGCGCCTCACGGACAGCGCCGCCTGCCTGGTGGCCGCCGATGATGGCCTGGACGCCCACACGGAGCGCATCCTGGCCAAACTGCGAAAGTCCGACGAGGGCCCCAGCCCCCGCATCCTGGAGCTGAACCCCGAGCACCCCGCCGTCCAGGCCCTGAAGGCCATCCACGCCGCGGACCCCGCGGATCCCCGCCTGGAGAACCACCTGCGCCTCCTCCACGCCGAGGCCGTCCTGGCCGAAGGCTCCCGCCTGGCCGACCCCAGCGACCTCATCCGGCGCATCAATGGGCTACTGGCCAAGGACGTCTGAGCCGCGAAAGCAGCGCCCTTACTCCTGACTCGGCCACATCAAAAAGGGCCCGAGGCTCTGCGGAGCACGCTCATCGGCCCAGGTGCCGCGCAGCACGCGGCCGTTCCACTGGCCCAGGCAGGCGCGGCGCTCGATGGTCTGCAGGGCGGGCAGGGTGTAGCGCTTGGTGAGGACAGCGCTGCCATCCGGCTGCAACACCCCCTCCAGGGCGAAGGCGCCGTCCTGGTCCTGGCCGGAACCTTGGATGCGGCGGCCCGTCACCGTGAGGCGCAGGGCCTCGTGGCCCTCGCGCAGGCCCTGACGCCACCAGCCCCGCCAGGTGCCGCTGAGGGGTTCCGGGAATAGGTTGTCGGAATGCATGGGCTGTCCTTTCATAAAGCCTCTTCGTGGTTTACCCGTCTTCGTTATCAAGCCGCCCGGCGCAGGCGCTTGAAGTCGTGGTTCCGGTAGACCGTGAGGATGTCGCCGCTGGGGGCGCAGACCACCTGCAGGCCCGCGTAGGGGCGCAGGTCCAGCCCCCAATGGGAAGCCTGCTGGACCTCCTTGCGGCCCAGGGCGTGGATCTGGGCACCCCGGGCCCAGACCAGGCGGCCGAACTGGAGCACCATCTCCACCGCCTCTGCGGGGATGCGGCGGCCGTCCATGCGGGCGCGGGCGTGGTGCGTGAGGGGCAGGGCGTTGAATGGGCTCATGAACACCTCCAGAACCTAAAGCTTCGGGCCTGGGGTTGGACATGGGCTGTCCAATCGGGGTGCCCCTCGGACCTCCGCGAACTCCGGTCCAGCTGGGCGACCCTTGCCGACTCCACCCACTGGCCCGGGCTTGCCTTAAAGTGGATAGGCCAACCCCGGGAGACCTATGTTGAATCACTGGCGCACGCTGCTCGGAATCCTCTTTGTTCTCTGCCAGGCTGTCGCTGCCTGGGCGGAGGTTCCGCTCTGGCTGCGCTATCCCGCCATTTCGCCGGACGGCCGCACCATCGTCTTCGGCTACCAAGGGGATCTGTTCCGCGTGCCCGCCGCCGGGGGCGAGGCCATTCCCCTCACCCGGGGCGAGGGGCACCACCAGATGCCGGTCTGGTCCCACGACGGGCGCAGCATCGCGTTTGCATCCGACCGCTTCGGCAACTTCGACGTGTTCGTGATGCCTGCCGCTGGGGGCGAGGCCAAGCGCCTCACCTTCCACTCGTCGAATGAGTTCCCCTCGGCTTTCACGCCCGATGATAAGGAGATCCTCTTCACCTCGAGCCGCACTGGCACCGCCGAGAACGCCCAGTTCCCATACCGGGGCTTCCCCCAGACCTACACGGTGCCCGTGAGCGGCGGCCAGGCGCGGCTGGTCTCCACGGTGCCCATGGAGCTGGGTGTCTTCGACGCTACGGGCTCCCGAATCATCTACCAGGACGTGAAGGGCTATGAGGATCCCTGGCGGAAGCACCACACCTCCGCCGTGACCCGGGATATCGTGCTCTTCGACCGGGCCGCAGGCAGCTTCCGCACCCTCACCACCTTCCATGGCGAAGACCGGAATCCCGTGTTCGCCCCGGATGGCCAGTCCTTCTTCTACCTTAGCGAGCAGGATGGCACCCTCAACATCTACCGCAGCGCCCTGGAGAAGCCCGCGCCCCAGGCCCTCACCAGCTTCCAGAAGCACCCGGTGCGCTTCCTTAGTGTGGCCCAGGACCGCACCCTCTGCTTCGCCTGGAACGGCGAACTCCACACCCTGAAGGAGGGCGCCGCGCCCCGGAAGGTGGCGGTCCAGCTCGTCACGGATGGTCGCGGGGCTGCCGACCGGATCCTGCCCATCACTGCGGGTATCACGGAAATGGCTGTCTCGCCCAGTGGCAAGGAAGTGGCCTACGTGGCTCGGGGCGAGGTCTTCGTCAGTAGTGTGGACGGCGGCCTCACCAAGCGCATCACCAACACCGCCGCCCAAGAGCGCTCCGTCAGCTTCAGCCCTGATGGACGGACGCTGCTCTACGCCTCTGAGCGGGGTGGCAGCTGGGACCTCTACACCTGCTCGCTGGTCCGCAAGGACGAGACCGTCTTCTACGCCTCCACCCAGCTGGAGGAGAAGGCCATCCTCGCCACCCCTGCCGACGAGTTCCAGCCGCAATTCTCCCCAGATGGGAAGGAGGTGGCCTACCTCCATGAGCGCACCGGCATCAACGTACTCAACCTCGAGAGCGGGAAGGTCCGCACCCTCTACCCGGCCGCCCGCAACTACTCCTACTCGGACGGGGACCAGGAATTTCGCTGGACTCCGGATGGCAAGTGGCTCTTCTTCGCCTTCGATGTGCAGCCCCTGGGCGGCATCCAGGACGTGGGCCTGCTGGCTGCGGATGGCAGCGGCAAGCTGGTGAACCTCAGCCGCAGCGGCTTCTCGGACAGCCGCCCGCGGATCTCTGCCGATGGGGCCCTGGCCTACTGGACGACGGAGCGTGAGGGCAACCGCAAGCTGGACCAGGAAGGGGCCACCAGCGATATCTTCGGAATCTTCCTCACCCAGAAGGCCTGGGAGC
The DNA here is from genome assembly GCA_903913215.1 of uncultured Holophagaceae bacterium. Taxonomy (GTDB): domain Bacteria; phylum Acidobacteriota; class Holophagae; order Holophagales; family Holophagaceae; genus Geothrix. The sequence goes on along the minus strand of CAIWKE010000013.1, from coordinate 34,838 downwards.
GCTACCAGCTCACCAAGGAGGAATTCGCCCTGGTGAAGGAGCGGGAGGAGAAGGAAGCCAAGGAGGCCAAGAAGGATGCCAAGACCTCCGACAAGGACGAGAAGAAGCCTGTGCCGCCCCTGGTCATCGACTGGGAGGGCCTGGAGCAGCGCAAGGCGCGCCTCACAATCCACACAGCGGATCTGGGTGAGGCCCTGGTGGATCCCAAGGGCGAGAAGCTTTACTACCTGGCGAAGTTCGAGAAGGGCTTTGACCTCTGGGTCACGGACCTTCGCACCAAGGAGACCAAGGTACTGGCCAAGCTCGACGCCAAGGAGGCCACCGCCGCCCGGGCCGAGGACGGCAAGGCCCTCTTCGTGCTAGCGGATGGCCGCCTCTCCAAGGTGGATGCGGAATCCGGCAAGCGGGATCCCATTGCGGTGAATGGCGAGATGGTGCTGCGGCCCCGCGAAGAGCGGGCCTACATCTTCGAGCACGCCTGGCGCCAGGTGGAGAAGAAGTTCTATGTGGCGGACCTCCATGGCGTGGACTGGAAGGGCTACCACGATGCCTATGCCCGCTTCCTGCCCCATATCCGGAACAACTATGACTTCGCCGAGATGCTGGGGGAGATGCTGGGTGAACTGAACGGCTCCCACACGGGCTGCCGCTACGCCCCTCCCCAGGAGAACACCGACCAGACCGCCTCCCTGGGCCTCTTCTTCGATCCCAAGCCCGCAGCCAAGGGCCTGCGCATCGCCGAGGTCCTGGCCAGCGGCCCCCTGACTCTGGGCGCTGCCAAGGCCAAGCCTGGGCAGTTGCTGCTGGCCATCGACGGCCAGGAGCTCCGTGCGGACGAAGACTACACCCCCCTGCTGAACCGGAAGGCCGGGCATTTCGTCCTGGTCAAGCTCCAGGACCCCAAGTCCGGCGACACCTGGGAGGTGCCGGTCAAGGCCATCAGCCCCCAACAGGAGGCCCAGTTGCTCTACCAGCGCTGGGTGGACCGCAGCCGGGCCCTGGTGGAGAAGGCCTCCGGCGGGCGCCTGGGCTACGTGCACGTCCGTGGCATGAATGACCCCAGCATGCGCACCGTGGTCGACGAGGTTCTGGGTCGCTTCCCGGACAAGGAAGCCCTGGTGGTGGACACCCGCTTCAACGGCGGTGGCAGTCTCCACGAGGTGCTTTCGGATTTCCTGAGCGGCAAGAAGTACTTTGACATCATCCCCCACGGCCAGGCCTGGGGCTACGAGCCCCAGCTGAAGTGGATCAAGCCCTCCATCGTGGTCATGGGCGAGGGCAACTATTCCGACGCCCACCTCTTCCCCGTGGCCTACAAGCTCAAGGGCCTGGGCCGCACCGTGGGCATGCCCGTCCCCGGCACCGGCACCTTTGTGTGGTGGGAGGCCCAGATCGACCACAGCCTCGTCTTCGGCATCCCCGAAGGCGGCTGGCGCACCCCGGACGGGAAGTTCTGCGAGAACAACCAGCTGGAGCCGGACCTCCGCGTGGCCAACAACCCCGCTGCCCTGGCCGCTGGCACCGACGAGCAGCTGCAAGCCGCCGTCAAGGCCCTGCTCAGTGAGCTGAAACCGAAGTAAATCAAGACACCGATGGGCTGCATGGTTCCACCCAAAGAATCTCAAATCGTGACAAATGCCTTAAAGTAGCCCATGCCCAAAATTTCAAACCTCCTCCGTCTTTGCTTCTCACTGGCCCTGGCGCTGCCGGGCCTGGCGGCCGCCCCGCCCAAGTCCAGCCCCACGGCCCCGGCGCGCTTCGCCGTGCGCTTCGCGCCGAGCCTGAGCGCGCAGCCTCTGGACGGGCGGCTCTTCCTGCTGCTCTCCACGGATCCCAACGCCGAGCCCCGCATGCAGATCGGGGAGTCCCCGGATTCGCAGCTCATCTTCGGCACGGACGTGGAAGGCCTTCCGCCCGGTCAGCGGGCCCTGGTGGACGCCCGGGCGGAAGGCTACCCCATCCGCTCGCTGAAGGATCTACCACCGGGCGAGTACACCGTACAGGCCCTGCTGCACCGCTACGAGACCTTCCACCGGGCGGACGGGCACACGCTGAAGCTGCCCATGGACCGGGGCGAGGGCCAGCACTGGAACCTCGCGCCAGGGAACCTCTACAGCCGGCCCCGGAAGGTGCACGTGGGCCCGGGCCAGGCGCCCATCCAGGTTCTCCTGGACCAGGTGATCCCGCCCCTGCCCGACATCCCCGATTCCAAATACGTCCGCCACCTGCGCATCCAGAGCCAGCTCCTCACCAAGTTCTGGGGGCGGCCCATGTTCCTGTCGGCCCTGGTGCTCGTGCCCGAGGGCTTTGATGCGCACCCGGAGGCCCGCTTTCCCATGCTGCTCATGCACGATCACTTCGTGCGGGACTTCGAGGATTCCTTCCGCACGGTGCCGCCGGATCCGAACCTGAAGCCCGACTACAGCGAGCGCTTCCGCATCTCGGGCTACAACCGCATCCAGCAGGAAGAGGCCTATCGGAACTTCCAGCAGTGGACCGCGCCGGACTTCCCCCGCTACCTCTTCGTGAAGCTGCAGCACGCGAACCCCTACTACGACGACTCCTACGCCGTGAACTCCGCCAACCTGGGCCCCTACGGCGACGCCATCGAAACGGAGCTGATGCCCGCCATCGAAAAAGCCTTCCGGGTCCTGCCCACCTGGGCCCGCTTCCTCTGCGGTGGCTCCACCGGGGGCTGGGAGTCCCTGGCGGCACAAATCTTCTACCCGGACCACTACAACGGCGCCTTCGGCTCCTGCCCGGATCCCGTGGACTTCCACGCCTACACGGTCATCGACCTCTACAAAGACAAGAACGCCTTCTACCTGGAGGGGGCCCACAAGCGCGTGGCCCAGCCCGCGGCCCGGGACTACCTGGGGCACACGTTCCAGACCCTGGAGGAGTTCAATGCCTACGAGCTGGCCCTGGGCAGCCACGGGCGCTCCGGCGAGCAGTTCGACATCTGGCAGGCGGTCTTCTCACCCCAGGGTGCGGACGGCTATCCCAAGCCCATCTTCGACAAGCGCACTGGCCTCATCGACCCCAAGGTGGCCGCCTACTGGCAGGAACACTACGACCTGCGGGCCATCCTGGAAAAGAACTGGCCGGTCCTGGGTCCGAAGCTGCGCGGCAAGCTGCACGTCTACTGTGGCAGCGCCGACACCTTCTTCCTCAATGACGCCGTGTACCTGCTGGAGGACTTCCTGAAGCAGACCACCCAGCCCCCCTACGAGGGTGAGGTGAAGTACGGGGACCGCGCCGAGCACTGCTGGAACGGCGACCCCGAGCACCCCAACCACATCTCCCGCCTGCACTACAGCACCCTCTACCTGGACAAGATGCTGAAGCGGATGGAAAAGACGGCCCCGGTGGGGGCGGACCTCAAGAGTTGGCGATACTGAGGACGGCGGGATCCCCAAGCCCGATCCCCCGCCATCCCCAGCTGGAGCCCATCGATGCCCTTCACCCACCTTCTGCAGGACCCCGGCCTGGACCGTGCTTTCAAGGCCCTGGGCTTCGCTCAGCCCTTCCCGGTGCAGGCGCAGGCCATCCCCCTGATCCTCAAGGGGCAGGACCTGGTGGTGCAGGCCCAGACGGGCTCGGGCAAGACCCTGGCCTTCCTGGCGCCCCTGCTGCATCGGCTGGGGAAGGCCGGTGCATCAACTGTTCCAGGCAAGCCGCCCCGGGTGCTCGTGCTGGTGCCTACCCGCGAGCTGGCCATGCAGGTGCGGGACCGGGCTACGGAGCTGGCGCAGCACCTGCCCCTGCACCTGAGGATCCGCACGCTCTATGGCGGGGTCTCCGTGAATCCTCAGATGCTGGCCCTGCGGGGCGGCGCGGATCTGGTCATCGCCACCCCCGGCCGCCTGCTGGACCTGGTGGGCAAGCGGGCCCTGAGCCTCTCCGGCCTCCAGTGCCTGGTCATTGACGAGGCGGACAAGCTCATGGAGCTGGGCTTCAGCGAGGAGATGCGCGAAGTACTGAGCCTGCTGCCGGACCGGCGCCAGACCCTCATGTTCTCGGCGACCATGAACGCCGCCGTCCAGGAGGTCATCAACCTCTTCCTCAAGGTGCCGACCACCATTCAGGTGGAGGCCGGGCCCAGCCTGGCACTGGACATTCAGGAGACTGCCTACCTCCTGAGTCATGAGCACAAGGGCCCCTTCCTGCGCGAGCTGCTGGTCCGGGAGCCCTGGCCCCAGGTGCTCGTGTTCGTGGCCTCGGGGCGGCGGGCGGATAACGTGGTGCGTAAGCTGGGGAACAACGGCCTGCGGGCCCTGTCGCTGCACGGCGACAAGAGCATGAGCGCCCGTGTGGATGCCCTGGACCAGTTCCGCAATGGCCGCCTGCGCATCCTTGTGGCCACGGACCTCATCGCCCGGGGTATCGATATCAGCGGCCTCGCCTGCGTGGTGAACTACGACCTGCCCCGCTCCCCCAAGGACTACATCCACCGCGTGGGTCGCACCGGCCGCGCCGGCCTCAGCGGCATCGCCATCAGCCTCGTGGGCCCCGACGAGGAGGCGCACCTGGCCGTCATCGAAAAAAAGGCCGGACGGAAACTGGTGCGGAAGAGCATCCAGGGCTAGGTGAAAACAACAAAACTCACCACCAAGACACCAAGACACCAAGGCACCAAGAAAAGCAGGACACCAAGAAAGACAGGCCTGCCCTTCTTCAGCTCTTGGTGCCTTCGAGCCTTGGTGGTGATCAGTTCTCTTTTTCGCCCCGATCCTGAATAGCCTTACCCGCGGCGGCTTCGCCGGCGAGCCAGCCGGTGGAGAAGGCGATCTGCAGGTTGTAGCCGCCGGTGTTCGCGTCCAGGTCCAGCAGTTCGCCGGCGAAGTAGAGGCCTGCGACCTTGCGGGAGGCCAGGGTTCGCGGGTCGATGTCCTTGAGGGCGATGCCCCCGGCGGTGACGATGGCCTCTTCCCAGCCGCCGTGGCCCGTGACTTCGACGCGCAGCTCCTTGAGCAGACCCAGGAGGGCTTTGCGTTTGGGGCCCTTGAGTTGCGTCGCGGGCGCGGCCGGATCCAGGCCCAGGTTGGCGCAGAACACGGGCACCAAGGGGGCGGGCAGGAGCAGGCGCAGGAGGTTGCGGCAGGGTTCGGCGCCGTGAGCCTCCAGGTCCCGGAGCAGGCGGGCCTCCAGCTTTGCGGGATCCAGGGCGGGCTTCAAGTCGAGGCTCAGCTCCACCTTGCGGCCAGCAGCCTTGGCTTCCACGATGGCCCGGCTGAGGCGCAGCACGGCAGCTCCGCCCAGGCCCTTGGCCGTGAACTCCGCCTCGCCGAACTCCCTGCCCTGCTTCCGGCCATCCAGCCAGAGGGTCAGCTGCACGTTCTTGAGGGTGAGGCCCACGGCGCCTTCGAAGGTGGGCCGGGTCTCCAGGCGCACCAGGGAGGGGCGCAGCGCCGTGATGCGGTGCCCCGTGGCTTCAGCGAAGCGGAAGCCGTCCCCGGTGGAGCCGGTGCCGGGGTAGGACTGGCCCCCAGTGGCGAGGACGGCACAGCGGGCGGCGATGCGATGCTTCGTACCCGAGGGTGTGTGCGTATAGACCAGGCCCGCCAGGATGCCGTCTTCGAGCAGCAGCTCATCGACCCGGGCGCGGTGCAGGATCTCGACGCCCTGGGCCTGGGCCCAGGCCACCAGGGCATCCGCCACGTCCCAGGCCTGGTTGCTGACCGGGAAGACGCGGTCGCCGCGCTCCACCTTGGTGTGGACGCCCTGGGCCTCCAGCAGCGCGATGATGTCCTGGTTGAAGAAGGCCTGGAAGGCCTGGCGCAGGAAGCGCGGCTCCGGGTGGATCTCCTGGAGGTGCGCCTCCAGGGCCTTCATGTTGGTGACGTTGGCCCGGCCCTTCCCGGTGATGCGCAGCTTGCGGGCGGGCTTTTCCATCTTCTCGAGGAGCAGCACCTGGGCCCCCAGGGCCGCCGCCCTGCCCGCTGCCAGCAGGCCCGCCGGTCCCCCGCCGATCACCACCACCTCGCAGAAACGAGCTTGAGGGTTCAACCCTGCTCCCGTTTCAATGCGATTCCTTCGGCCCGCAGAGCAGCAGCTCCATGCGGCAGTTGGCACAGTCAAAGCGGCACTCCAGGCGGGTGGGGCCGTTCTCGATGAAGAGCGGCCCTGCGGGTTCCGGCATCTGGATCCAGGGCGTGGGATTCTTGTGCACGTTGCACCAGCCCATCTCGAACTTCAAACAGTGGCGGGTGGTCATCATCACGCGGCCATCGAGGTTGGTCTGCAACTCGGCGGCGGGTTCCAGCAGGGTTGCGCCAGCCCGCTCGTAGAAGGCGCGGGCGGCCTGGTTGGAGACGTTCCAGGTGAGGTCGAGTTTCGTGGTGGGCAGGGGGCCCAGGGCGCCCACGACGCGGCGGCCCTCCCGCTCACGCGGCGCGCGGCGCAGGGCTTCGAGGGCGGCGGCAGTATCGCGGCGGAGGCCATTCAGGATGCTGACAGGCACGAAGCGAGTCTCCGCCGTGTGCAGGCCCTCCAACTCGAAGGGGGTGTTCCCCAGGCGGCCCAGGGCCTCGTGGATGGCCTTCGCCGAAGCAGCTTCGTCCCGGGGCGGGGCGAAGTCCCCCTGGGCCTGGGCCTCGGCAACAAAGCCCGTGGGATCCTCCAGGCGCAGGCGCACGGCGCCCTCCGGGAAGTCGAGGTTTGCCCGCACGGGGATGCGGCGGTCCACCTTGGCGCTGCGCAGGGCCCGCAGCCAGTGGAGGTCCAGGTTGCGGTGCAGCCGGGTGCCGGGGCGGATGCGGGAAGGCTCCTGCACGAAGAGCTGGCGGGGCTCCACGGCGTTGATCACCGTGCCCGTCACTTCGACACCGTCCATGAAGGCCAGGCCGTCGCCGGGGTGCAGGTCCGTGGTGGCGTCCAGCACCAGGCGGTCGCCCTGGATCGAGCGCACCTCGCCGATGAACTCGCCCAGGTGCTTGCCCGATTCCAGATTGCCCATGGACTGGCGCTCACCGTCGATGCGGTAGGTGGAGTGGCCCCGCTGGAAGGTCTTGGTGGGATCCGGGGTGAAGGCGGCGTTCACGGTGCCCAGGGAGGCCCGGCCCAGCTCCGGCCGCCGCTCCAGCAGGTTGTCCAGACGGCGGCGCAGCTGGCTCACCACGTTCTTCACGTAGTCCGCGTCCTTGAGGCGCCCCTCGATCTTGAAGCTGCTGACGCCCGCATTGGCCAGGGCCTCCAGGTGGCCCGAGAGGTCCAGGTCCTTAATGTTCAGGAGGTGCTGTTCCCGCACCAGCACCTGGTCGTGCTGGTCCACCAGGTTCCAGGGGGCCCGGCAGGGCTGGGCGCACTCCCCCCGGTTGCCGCTGCGGTCGCAGATAGCCCCGCTCAGGTAGCACTGGCCGCTGTCGGCCACGCAGAGGGCCCCGTAGACGAAGGCCTCCAGCTCGATGTCGGCGGCGCTGCGGATGGCGCGAATGTCATCCAGGCTCAGCTCCCGGGCGAGGATGGCCCGGGTGAAGCCCGCACTGGCCAGGAAGGCCACCTTCGCGGGGCTGTCGCAGACGGCCTGGGTGCTGGCGTGGATGGGCAGGGGGGGCAGGTCCATCTCCAGGAAGGCCATGTCCTGGATGATCAGGGCGTCCACCCCGGCTTCGTAGAGGTCCCAGGCCTGCTTGCGCGCCGCCTTCAGCTCGTGGTCGAACAGAATGGTGTTGAGGGTGGCGAAGACCTTGGCGCCCCAGAGTCGGGCCTCCCGGGTGACCTGCTCGAAGTCCCCCAGTTCGTTGCCTGCCCCCTGCCGCGCCCCGAACTGGGCGCCGCCCATGTAGAGGGCATCCGCCCCGCAGCGGAGCGCGAGGATGCCCTGTTCGGCGTTCTTGGCGGGGGCGAGGAGTTCGAGTTGCATGGAACCCAGGGTACCAGGAGGGACGAATTGGTGCTTTGAAAGGAATCAATGGGGTGGGCTCAAGGACGACTCGGGCCTGCCCACTCACTGCGGTGTGGGCGGCTCCGGGGGCACCTCCGGGACGACGCCATGCTGGGGGCAGGGTTCCGTGGGCTCGTGGCCCGCGATGAAGAACTCGTCCAGCTTCTGGGGGCAGGACTCCCGGGCCAGGAAGCCGGTCGTGGGGTCGATGCTTAGTTTCGACACGCTCTCAGGCATGGGGAAGTCCAGGTTGGGGCGCGAGGCCAGGGCCTTGGTCATGAAGCGTTCCCAGATGGGCGCGGCGACGGCCCCGCCCGTGAAGCCCCTACCGCCGGACTTGGGCTGGTCGTAGCCGATCCAGAGGCCCGTAATCAGGTTCGGGGTATAGCCCACGAACCAGGCGTCCACATAGTTGTCCGTGGTGCCGGTCTTCCCGGCAGAAGGGTGGGTCTGGCTGAAGCCGCGCAGGGACTTGGCGGTGCCATAGGTCAGGACATCCTTCAGCATTTGGGTGGTGATGTAGGCGGCGGCCGGGGTCAGCACCGGGGACAGGATCGGCGGGTTGTCGATCCAGACCTGGCGCTTGCGGTCGTAGATGCGAAGGATGGTCCGGGCCTCGGCCTTGGTGCCGCCCGTGGCCAGTGGGGTGTAGGCCTGCACGAGATCCTTCAGGGTGACCTCGTCCGTGCCCAGAGCCAGCGAGAGGCCGTTCTGGACGTGCAGCGTCAGGCCCGCCCGTCCGGCGAGGTCCACGAAGTCCGGCACCCCGACGGCCTCCAGTACCTTGACCGTAATGATGTTGGCGGAGTGGGCCAGGGCCTGCCGGAGGGAGAGTTCGCCGAACTGTTCCCGGCCGTAGTTCTGCGGGGTCCACGTCTGGCCCTTTCCCGCATCGTAGGCCACGGCGTCATCGCTCCAGAGGCTGGCGGCGCTGAGGCCCTTCTCCAGGGCCGCGGCAAAGATGAGGGGCTTGATGGCCGAGCCGGGCTGACGCTTTGAGATGAAGGCCCGGTTGAGGGCATTCGGGACGCCCTCCATATCCCCGACTGCGGCGAGCACGTCGCCGGTGCTGGGATCCACACAAACCAGGGCGCCCTGCAGCCCCGGGGCGAGGCGCTTCACGCCCTCCCGCAGGGTCCGTTCCGCCTGATGCTGCAGATCCAGGTCCAGGGCGGCGATGACTTCCATGCCCCCCTGCTCCACGGCTTCGGTTCCCAGGCGCGAGACGAGCTGCGCCCGGATCTGGGCCAGGTACTGCGGGGCCTGGCCCAGGGGACGCGTGGCAGCGCCGTGGGCCTGGAGGTCCAGTTTCTTCTGGGGCGTGATGAGGTGGAGATCCTCCATGCGCTTGAGGACGATGTCCCGTCGCCCCGCCACATCGACGGGTTTGCCAAAGGGATTGTAGCGGCTGGGATTCTTGGGCACGCCCGCCAGGAGGATGCATTCACCCTCGGTCAGGTCCTCGGGGCTCTTGTCGAAGTAGAGGCGGGCGGCCTGGACGAGGCCCTGGGCGCCATTCCCGTAGTAGATCTCGTTGAAGTACATCTCGAGGATCTGGGGTTTGGTGTAGCGCTTCTCGAAGTCCAGGGCCAGCTGGGCCTCCTCGATCTTGCGATCCAGGGTCCGGGCCGAACTCAGGTACTTGTTCTTGATCAGCTGCTGGGTGATGGTCGAGCCGCCCTCGGCCATGCGCCCCTTGAGCACATCCTTGACCGCAGCGCGGGCGATGCTGCGGTAGTCGAGGCCGCTGTGCTCATAGAAACGGGAATCCTCCACCGCCAGGAGCGCCTGCTGGAGGAAGCCGGGAATCCGGTTGATGGGGATCCAGTAGCGGTTCTGCGGCGGAATGCGCCCCACGTACCGGCCCTGACTGTCCAGCACCGTGACTGAGCTGACCCCGGTCGGCAAGGTGGGATAGGTGGCGAAGCTGCTCGACGCCTGACCCCAGGCCGCCAGCCCCTGGAGCAGGCCCAGCACCAGGAGGGCCGGGCGTTGCCAGCTCTTGCAGCCGGGGCGTGGGGGTTCAGGATCGGTCGGAGCAAGTCCCATGTTGGTATTCTGAACCCTGCTTGCAGCTGGCGGATAGCTTCGCTGGAAAGTCGGATGGCCAGCGTCGCCCCACCTTCGGCCTCAGCATGGACTGAGACCCTTCCGCCCCTTGGTCTGTCGTTTCTCTGCTCCCTCACTAGTAGAATCTCGTGCCCCATACCCCTTCTCTTCAATCACCTCACCTTCAGCTTGAAGGCCCGGGCCCGCTGCAACAGGCGGGGCACCTGGCTCGCGCCCAGTGGCGGTGGGTCGCGGTCGGCGCGGTGCTGCTCCAGGGAGCCATCCTCTACCTTGGCGCCCAGCTGCTGCTCCGCTCTGCCCCCGTCCGGCGCGCGCTCCACGAACGTGCCGTCGCCGAGCTCGCAACCCGGCTGCCAGCCGCCCGCCTGGAGGGCCCTGTCGGCATCGATGCGGCGTTCCGGCTGGTGCTGGGACCGATCCGCATCGATCCTCCCGAGGACAGCACGCCATTGCTGGTGGTCGATCGGGTCAGCGTTCGACCCCGTCTGTGGCGCCTCCTCGGGGGTCACCTGGAGCCTGGGGTCGTCACCCTCACGGGCGTGCACGTCCAGGTGGATCGGCAGGGGGCGCGGTTTGCTGACCTCGCGCGAGCCCTCCGCCCAAACTCGCTGCAGACCCCCAGCTCGGCGGCGGGTCGCCACGCCACCGCGCCGCCGGTGGTGGCCTTTTCCGGGTTGGAGGTGAGCCTCGATCGCGCGCCGTCGGGGCGGCCGCCCATGGTGTGGGGGCCCTTGGCCGGACGCATTCAGCTCGACCGTCAGGGGGAGCGCACCCACGTCTCGGTCTCGACCGAAGGTCCAGGGCCTGCGAGGGGCGCGCTCGAGGCCACCTGGGGTGGCGGGCCTGGCTCACTTCAGGCCAGGCTCCACGGGCTGGGCGCCGAGGCGCTCCCGGCAAGCCTGCGTAGAGGCCTCCCCTTCGAGATTCGAGCCGGCGCGGTCGATCTCACTTTCGAGGCACCGAACCTTGAGACCTTCTCCCAGGGCGAGGGTCGGCTCTCCCTTGCCACGCACAATATTGCGCTTTTCGCGGCGCGGCTCGCGCCCGAGCCAGTGGGCCCGCTCTCGCTCCACGCCGCGGGTCGCGTGCACTGGGATGCCGCCTCGCACACGGTGGAACTGGCCGATGCGACGGTGGCCCTGGATGATGCGGGTCGGGTCGCCCTGAAGGTCGCACTCCTGGTCACGGGGCTGCGGGATCCCCACTTCAAGCTCGCGTTCCGGGCGAACGCGGTGGACTGGGTGGCGCTCGGCGCGGTGCTCCCCCCGACGCTCGCGCCTCCGCGCGCTGCTCCGGGGCTCAGGGGCTTCCTCGCAGGCACACTCACCATCGCCGGCCCCCTTCACCAATCAACCGAATGGCAGCTCGATGGAGAGATTGACCCGAGCCACCTGGTGCCTGCACCGGCCCCCGGCGAATCCGATCTGGCGCGCCCCTTCGTCTACGAGGCGCCCCTTCTGCGGGGCGGCACGCGGCGAGTGACCATCGGCCCGGAGAACCCTGCCTTTGTGCCGCTGGGCGAGCTTCCGAGCCACTTGGTGCGCGCGGTGCTCGAAAGCGAGGATGGCGGCTTCTACGGGCACAAGGGGTTCGACCTGTTCGAAGTCCAAGAAGCCCTGTCCAATGGGGGCCGACTGCGCGGAGCCTCCACCCTCACCCAGCAGCTCGCCAAGAATCTTTTCCTGTCCCGCGACCGAACCCTCTCGCGCAAGGCCAAGGAGGCACTGGCGACCCTCGCGCTGGAGGCGGCCGTGGGCAAGCGCCGGATCCTTGAGATCTACCTCAACCTAGCCGAGTGGGGGGACGGCGTGAATGGGATCGGCGAGGCCGCCCAGCACTGGTTCGGCAAGGATGCCCGCGCCCTGAGCCCCAAGGAGGCGGTCATGCTCGCCACCGTGATCCCGAACCCGGTGCGCTACGAAATGTACCTGAGGCGCGGCGCCCTCACCCCCGCCTGGGAAGCTCGGGTGCAGGACCTGCTCGAAAAGCTCCACACCACCGGCGTGCTCGACGACGAAGGGTTCCACGCGGCAGAGGCGGAGACGCTTCGGTTCAACCCGAGCCAGGTCACCAAACGAGTCACACCCGAGGAGGAGCTGAAGGACGAGATTCCTGTGAGCTCGGAGGAGTAGGGCTCCCCATGATGAATGGACTCATTTATGGGGAGAACGTCAGTCTCTGAAAAACAAAACCCACTGATTTCTCAGTGGGTTTTCTGGTAGGGCTAACGGGATTTGAACCCGTGTTACCGCCGTGAAAGGGAGATAATAAACGCTCAAATGGCCGTTTCTTGAAAAAACAACATCAAATAATTGCTTTATTTAGCTGATTTTGGTTTACTGATGTCCATAGACGTCTGCCGACGGCTTTTCCGGATAATTTCCGGATAATTTCCGGATGATTTTGGAGGAGGGACACCGTGGTCAGGAACAAGCCCAGCGGGAAACTCGACTCCCGGACCTCCAGGCTGAAACTTCCCGGCCGGAAGGAACCGTATTGGACGACGCTCGCCAAAGGTGAGGCGCTGGGTTACTACCCAGCCAAACTCGGTGGCTCGGGTAACTGGTGCGCACGGTTCTACGACTCTCGGGCGAAGAAGAAGTTCCAGACCACCCTCGGCACGGCCGATGACTATTCCGAAGCCGATGACCGGGATGTACTCACCTACGCCCAAGCCCAGGCCAAGGCGCGCATCTGGTTCGAGGAGATGCGCTCCAGCGCTCGGGGTGAGGTCCGCCGGGTGGGTCCACTGACGGTGAAGCAGGCCTGGGAGGCCTACGCGGTGGATGCGGAGCGCCGGGGCATGAAGGGTCTCGGATCCACCCGCATCACAGCCGAGGCCCACATCCTTCCAACCTTCGGTGCGATGGAAGTGGTCGATCTCACCCAAGGCATGATCGAGAAGTGGCACTCAGAGCTTTCCAAGAAGCCCGCTCGCGTGCGTGCCAAGAAGGGGGCGGAGGTCGCTTACCGGGAGGCACCTACTACCCCTGAGGAGAAGTTGGCGCGGCGCTCTTCCTCAAATCGGGTGCTCACGGTCCTGAAGGCCCTTCTGAACTTCGCAAAGCACAAGGGCCTTACTCGCGTGAGTGCCGAGGCCTGGCGCGAGGCCCAGGCATTTGAGGAGGTTGAGAGCACAAGGTTGCGCTTCCTGACTCCTGAGGAGGCTCAGCGGTTGGTGAACGTCTGCTCGCCGGATTTCCGGCTCCTGGTCCAGGGAGCGCTCTTCACCGGAGCCCGCTTTGGGGAGCTGGCCGGACTCGTGGTCTCCGACTTCGATGCGGCCCTCGGCAAGGTCCGCATCGGGCCCTCAAAGATGAGCAAGAAGGCCCGCTACGCTGTGCTCACCGATGAGGGGCAGGGGTTCTTCCAGTCAATCACGGTTGGGCGGATCAGCGATGAGCCCCTGTTCCTGCGGACCTCAAACGAGACCCGGAACGCCAAGAGCCCAAAGCTGAAGCGCGCCTGGCGCAAGTCGGAGCAGGCGCGGGAGATGAACCTGGCCTGTGAGGCTGCGAAACTTGAGCCGCTCTGCTTCCACGAGCTGCGGCACACCCACGCATCGGGGTTGATCAACAACGGGGTGCCTCTTGCGTTCGTAGCGGCGCAGCTGGGGCATACCGACACCCGTATGGTGGAGAAACACTACGGGCATCTCGCGCCTTCGGCCATGGCTGACTCGATTCGGGCGCTGGCGCCCAAGCTGGGGATCCACCAGGACGAAAACATCGCCTCCTTGGTAACCAAGAAGAGGTAGGGACCTGCACCCCTGACCAGGACTCAGGGCCCCCGAAGGTTCAGCCCCTTAGGTTGCAGGGCAAATGCTGAGGTTTGTCACACACCCAGTTGAGGCATTCACTTTGGCCCGAAAGTCAGTCGTGAGCGGTCCTCGCACTCTGAGATTCGGACGGACGGAAAGCAGGGAGGAGGAGTCCGTGGTGTTGACAGTAGGTGATGACGTGGCCCAACCGTTCGTCCCCCGGATCCAACTGCGCGGCCGCCACCAGCAGGGTCAGGGTTGTCTCCAGGCCGTGGGCCCAGACGGTCACTAGGCCGGGCCGAGCGAGGTTCACTTCGGCTTTCTTGTCGGTCGTGAGCACCATGAGGCTGAATCCCTTGTCTGACTGGACCTTGGCGACCCAGTAGGTCAGGTCCGGGCAAACCGGAGCGGGCGGGGCTTCACCTCGGCCCCCACCATTGAATTGCTCGATGATCAATGTGGCGCATCCTGTGGTTGATATGAGGCATGCTCGGTCCTTCCTGTCCGCCGCTTCGATACCCGCCTTCAGGATGAAGCGGTAGTTTTCCCTTGGTTGGGGTAGGGGGTAGACCGCCTCCAGCTCCTCCTGGGTACCAACCCAGTTGAATCCCATGGGATGGTTCCGAGCACGGCCACGAAGCGCTTGTTCCAGACTTGGAATTTCTGATTTGATGTTCTCCCGTTCTGAGAGGTGATCTGCCCTGACCCACCGGTTGAACCGTGGGATTAAAGCTCGCCGCATATCGCTCCATTTCCCTTGGCTGCCCTCCATCCAGCTTGGTAGGCGTTCTCCAATAAGTTGAAAGGCCCAATCATTCGGGGCGGTTCTTATGCTGCTCTCCGCCCAACACGGACCCTCATTTGATCTGTCGACCATTTCCCACACCTCCATCTGGTGATGCCGGGGGCTGTGCCCGGCGTAATGGTTTCGTTTGAGGCTCGGACACCTTGTGTTGCGCTTGATCCTTCCCGGACCTGTCAGGAGCTGCTGTCATTTTCCCAGCCTTCGCTTTAGCCACTGCCCGTGACTTGGACTCCGCATCGACGGTCTCGGCGGCCATACGGCCTACCTCCTGGGACCAGCGCTCCATGACCTCCAGGGGCTGCATGATGGCCCGTTTGAGTACCTCCGGAAGCTTATGGAATCTCATCCACCACCTCTCCCACCAGGGGTGGTCGGGAAGGGTATCTGTGGTGGCCTGGATACCGGTGCTCGCAACCAGTTCCGGGTCCTCAACCACCCGACCCACCGCCCCGATTTCGAATCGCCCGAGCGGGGGGTTCGTCTGGATACCGAGCATCTCAAGGCGGCCTCGGACCTGCCCCGGAGAGCCCGAACCTACCATGGCCTGATGGGCGATCCTAGCCACTAGGGTCTCGACCTCGGCCTGCTCCTGGCGACCTCGGGCGAGTCGCTCTTCGCCCTCAGGACCCAGCGTGTAGTGCATGCGGCCATGGGTCTTGACACCCCGCAGGATGCCAGCCCGTTTCAGCTTTGACAGATTGTCCCGGGTGGGTTGGTCAAGGTCATCGGTGGTCAGGCCCTCGGGGTAGGAGGCCACCAGTTCAAGGACCCGATCGTAGGTGGACGTCCAGCGGATACGGGCCTGGTTCGTGTTCGGTTCCACGCCAGGCACCTGGGCCCTTAGGGCCTTCCGCTTTTCCTTGATTCCCTCAGCAGCCGTCGAGGCACCAGGGAGCAAGGGAAGGTCGCTCAGGGTCACCTGGGCGATCGCCATGTTTTCCTCCATGGTCTGGCAGGCGGCTGTGAAGCCAACGGGGGGATGGATGCGGCCCTCAGGGTCCAGGAAGCCCAGGGCTGTGAGCTTATTGCGAAGCTTGTCGGATCGCTTGATACCCTTCAGTTTGGCAGGGAACCTGCCGGTCATCTTGCGGACCTTCTCGATCTCCCTGCGTGTGAGGGGAGCGGCGCCGCACTCTCGGGCCATCTCCTGGGCCGCGAGAACCTCCAACCTTCGGCTTCGCTTGACCGACCCCCGCTCTATGACCCTCCCATCCGGGCAGGTCACCCTGGCCCCTTGGGGCCCGGAACCTTCGGCCTTACCCCGTATCAGCTCGACGATGTAGCCATACCTGGCAGCTATGGCGATGAGAGCATCGGTAGCTCTCTCTCGGGCTCCACCCGGCTTTGAAAGCCTGGCCACGTGCTCGGTATTGTCGTAGGTCATCCACGCTCCCTCGCTGTCGATGGCGGGAGGAAAGACGTAGATATGGCCGTGGAGGTCCGGCTCGCCAGCCCGATTTTCTCCGTGGGGGTAGCCCAGCGCCAGAGGCCTTCCAGAGGCTGGTTTTTGCTTGGCCTTGCGACCCATTCCGTAGCGCTTGCGGACTGCTACTTCCTCGATTGACGCCATCGTTTCCCTGATCACTTCGACCAAGATCTCATAGCCCGCCTCGGGGTCGTTCTTCACGGCCTCAGACAGCTCGCATGGTAAGGAAACCACCAGTTCCTTGGGTGCGCGGAAGATGCTCTTGCCCCTGGTGAGGCGTTTCCCGCTGAGGTCCTTTCCCTCGCAAAGGTTCTTGATGAGCAACTCAGGAGGTAGGCCCTCGCCGCTCCATCCGACCAGCTTCCAGATGTCGGAATACAACAATGGTTCGACCCTGCCATTCTTGGTCAGGTAGCCTGGCAGCGAACGCAATGATCCGGCTTCTTGAGAGTGCTGTAGGTGGGTCCCGACATAGTTCACGACCCCCTCAACTGAGGCCGGCCCTTCGCCGTCGTGATACCGCATCATGATGTCCATCTCAACCCTCCCGGGGCATGTCCAGGAGGGCCTTCTCGGCGGCGATGGCACCACAGATCATGAGTAGTGCTATCAACCTGGAGTCATCGAAATTCAGGCCCTTCGAGGCCTGATAGAGGCGCCGCCAGGTGTCTGCAGCCGGACCGGTCATGTCGGCTGCAATCTTGACGGATCTGGAGGCGCGACCCTTCATGGCAATGATGGCTTTCACCACTGCGCGCATGGCAGCCGTGGGTCGTTTCTTGCGGTCAGATCGAGGCATCAGCCCTCCTGAGTAGCTCTGGAAAAGGAAATAAGCACCCTACGCTCACGGGACCTATTGCCCGTGAGCTGGGACATGAAGCAGTGCGTGCGGGCAGGAACTTGCGGAGGCCCTATGGTCCCCCTTGTTCCCGCCGAACTTCTCGGTGATTGGATGGTGATATTTGAATCGCACATGCAGCCGAGTATGAGGTCGGCGGAGTGAGTCACTGGAACTGAGGGTGGCTGCGCAATCGGTTGGCAGGAACCCTCACTTCATCGCGACTCTAGTCGAGATTCCATGGGCGTCCAGACGTGTCGCTGTGCGCCTAGATACAACCGCAGGAGATCGGTTTTGCTCCCGATATCGCCACGATTAGATCGCCAGGATGGTGTCCAACTATCTGGCCGGCAGGCCAACGGTCTGCCAAGCAGGTCGCGCAATAGGCTGCCCGGCACGATCCGTCGCGCAAACGGGCCGCAGTAGTCCCCACGCGATCGCGACTCTAGTTGAGATTCCATGGGCGTCCAGACGTGTCGCTGTGCGCCTAGATACAACCACAGGAGATCGGTTTTGCTCCCGGTATCGCCAGGATTGGATCGCCAGGATGGTTTCCAACCGGCTGGCCGGCAGGCCAACGGCCTGCCAAGCAATTCTCGCAATAGACTGCCTGGCACGATCCGTCCCGCAAACGGGCCGCAGTTGCCCGCGATCGCGATTCTAGTCGAGATTCCATGGGCGTCCAGGCGTGTCTCTGTGCGCCTTGATACAACCACAGGGGCCCGGTTTTGCTCCCGAAATCGCCACGGACATGCTCGGCAGGCCCTTGGCCTACCGGTTGTCCGGCAGGCCGGTAGGCCAACGGCCCGCCGAGCATGTCCCGCGCAATATCCTGCGTCGCGCAAAAAGCTATCAACCAATAAAGACAACTCTTAGCTTTAGTGGCCCGTCGGAGGTCATCAGTCCCTGACTTTGAGCAGGGGGGTGTTTCCCGGCGGATAGCATGAAGTATCCCGGGAGCAGTTCAGCTTCAGCCCATATCGATACCGATTGCCTGATCGCATCAATTCGAATGGCGAGGCTCAAGCAGTCCACGAAATACGCCAGCCATCAAACCCACAAAATCATCCGCAGAAGCGGAAAAACAGGAGCGATTCATGGTCATCAAGCACGATGTCTCAGTTGCGGGGGGAAACCCGGAAGTTGGAGCATTCTCGATTGCAGGTTTTGTCATCTGGAGCGGGATTTCTCGTTCTCAGGTCTATGTGGAATTCGGGGCTGACCGCCTCCTCCCTTACAAGGTTGGGCGGCGTACTTTCATCTCGAAGCCGGAAGCTGAACGTTGGCGAGAAGAATTGCCCAGGTATGTTGTCCGGAAACCTCGACCCAAACCCCTTAAGTGAGTCGCGCCGAGAGGGCGCAAGCCCTTCAGCACGGAAGCTGACCAGGTATTAGAATCCATGGGGCAAATTCAGACTTTGGAAGGGGCGCATTGGATGGTCCATCGCGTCGGTGGTGGGGAGTCTCCTGGCCTGGAGCATAGTTCCTACAGGGGGCTCCCTACTCCACGTCAAAGTCATGGCTCATGACGGGGCCTCCTTGATGCCGAGGTAGGCGCGGCCGCATGGGTTCTCCTGGTTCCAAGTGCTCATCAACTCGAGCCCGGGATGGGAATGGAATCCTGCGCGAATTTAGAGGGAGAAGACGTCCGGCACTTCTTCGGCGGAAGATCAAAGCCGTGTAGGCCCCAGCTGAAATAAATTTGGAACGTTCAGTCCTCCACTACATCGCGTTTTGGCGCCAGGCCATAGCCGTAAATGAAGGCTTCTGGTTGGGCGAGGGTGATCGACGAGATGGCCCAAATGTGAGGGCCCCTGCTCGGGCTCAACATGGCTCGTCGCGGTGGAGAGAGGATGGCCAATTTTGGGAATCTGAAGTTTGCCCTGATCTAAAGCGGCTAGACGGCCCGCGCCGCAGCCATGGGCGCAACTTCCTCAGTCGGAACGTCCCAGCCAGGTACCGAAAAGGTGGGCATCCACAGGGTGTCGGCCAACTCCCGCTCCCGTCGCATCCCTTCCGTGGGGTTGCCACAGAGGATGAGCGCATCGCAACGGGCCAAAAGGCTTTCGCAGGCGACAAGGATCTGTTCACGAAGGATTAGGCCCCGCTCCCCGCTTTCATCCAGGAACCCGAAGTTCAGATGCGGTACCACCAAGGTGGCTGCCGGTAGGACAGCCTGGGCCCACGCCGCGAGGCGGGCCATGGCGGCCCGGTTGTGCGCGATGGCTGCCGGGGACCCGTCGCCCCGCAGCGGGCCGGCCAGGTACACCACCCCGGGGACGGACCCAAGGGCCTCCTGAATGGCCCGCCAGGCCTCCTGGGCCTCCGCGAGGCGCAGGGTCAGTTCCGTATCGGCGGCGGCTCGATGCAGACCCGCCGTGTCCCAGCCCAGGGAGGTGGCCAGGGAGCCGAGTTGGTGGTTGATGGGAGCCCGAAGCATGAGGCTTCGCGAATTATCCAGGGTGCAGGTCCAGAGGATCTCAGGCAGGACCAGACCCTCCCCCCAGGCCCAGGCCTCCAGGAAGCCCCGCTCGAAGGTGGCGTTGTGGGCGACGATCTCCACTGGGTCTGGGCCCAGCGCAGCGATTAATTCCGCTAGGACTTCACGAGAGGGCCGCCCGTCCCGCTGGCAGAGCCATGGCGCAAGGCCATGCACCCGAAGGGCTTCCGGAGAGGAGGGCGGGGCATCCGAGACTAGGCGGTCGAGCCGGGCCGAACCCCGCAGGGCCACCTCGATGACGCAGGCCGTGACAGGACTCAGGCCAGTGGTTTCGAAATCCATGAAGAAGCGAGGAGGAGGCGGGGTCGGGTGGGTCATGTCCTCAACCTTGGGAACTTCGTTTGGACACTGCCTGACGAACCCTGGGTCGCTTGAACGGGACTTGACACTGTCATATTACACTGTAAGATTAAGCCATGCCCCCCCCCGTCCGCACTCCCAGTCCCAAGTCGCCCCAATGGACGCTTGAGCAACTGTGCTCCATGGCCGAGCGGGTCCTGGAAATGGCCGGGGTCACCTCTGAAAGCGGCCGCATCCGCTCTACTCCCGACGAGAGGACCCTGCGCTACTACACGACCCTGGGCCTGCTCTCCCGACCCGCGGCCTTCCGGGGACGGACGGCGCTCTACCAACGCCACCACCTGGCCCAGATCGTGGCCATCAAGCGGCTTCAGGCCGGAGGGCTCCCTTTGTCGGAGGTCCAGGTCCAACTGGCCGGCTTGACGCCAGCCGAGTTGGAGCGGCTGGCCCAGTTGCCGGTAGAACTGCCCGAGTTGTCCGTTCTGGCGCGCACGGTGGAAACCCTCCACCAGGAACGCCCCACCCGCTTGGAGGCCAGATCACTTCCCCGGACCCCTGCCCGCAGAGAGGGATCGGCGTCCACAGGTTCCTGGATCAACCTGGGCTCCGGTGTGGTTCTGATGCTCCCAGTGCCCCTTGGCGGAAGTGCCGAAGGTCTACTGGATGTCCTACAAGCCTCCTCTCCCCTGCTGGCCGAACTGCGGCGGCAGGGGCTCATCGACCCGAAAGAATGAAGCAGCCAAGGAGCAGGCAATGACAGGCGTTCTCCCCCGCATTGATGATTCGAACTGGTCCCCCGAGATCGAGGCGGGATTTGGCGCCCTGGAGACCATGAAGGGCCCCTTACCCCTGAAGGCCATGGACGTGAAGGCACGGATCACGGGGCTGCTCTATGACCTGGATGTGGTGCAAACCTTCGTGAACACCCACGCTGAACCTATCGAGGCGGTCTACATCTTCCCGCTGCCCCCGCGAGCGGCCGTGAGTGGGTTCTCCATGAAGGTTGGGAACCACCTCGTGATTGGGGAACTGAAGGAGCGCGGGGCAGCCCGCCGGGGCTACCAACAGGCCCTGGCAGCGGGTAAGCGAGCCTCTCTGGCTGAGGAGGACCGTCCCAACGTATTCACCCTCTCCGTGGGGAACCTCATGCCCGGCGACTGTGCGGAGGTCTCCTTCCGCCTCAACGGGATCCTGACCCTCAATGGCGATCAGGCTGAGTGGCGCTTCCCCCTGGTTGTGGCTCCCCGCTACATCCCGGGAACGCCGCTGGAGGTCGAAGCTGCAGGACTTGGCGTGGATCTGGACACGGATGAGGTGCCGGACGCCTCCCGCCTCAACCCACCGGTCCTGCTGAAGGGCTTCCCGAATCCCGTGCACCTGGGCATCGAGGTGGAACTGGACCCCTGCGGGCTCGGATTTACGGACCTTTGTTCGACCCTCCATGCCGTGGACATCGAGCGGGAAGAGGGAAGTCCCCTGCGGCGCATCCGCCTAGCCTACGAGGAGCGGCTCAACCTGGACTTCGTGCTGCGCTTCCGACTTCCTGGGGGTGCACTGCAGTGCTCGGCAGTGCTCATCCCCGATACCGAGAACCCCGTGCCTGAGCGGGAGGTGGGCGATGCCACCCTGATGGTGACATTGCTTCCCCCCCAGCCCGACCGGAGTCGGCAGACCGCCAAGGATGTGGTCTTCGTGCTGGACCGCTCCGGCAGCATGGCTGGTTGGAAGATCACGGCGGCCCGCCGGGCCATGGCCCGCATGGTAGATACACTCGGACCCGAGGACCGCTTTGGCATCATTGCCTTTGACACGGGCATCGAGACCATGGGCCTGTGGGCCAGGGGTCTGGTGGCCGCGACGGACCCGAACCGCTTCAAGGCCGCCGAATTTCTGGCCAAGGTTGAAGCCGATGGCGGCACCCAGATGCTATCCCCCATCAAGATGGCCCTGAAGGCTCTCGCGGGGGGGGCGGATCAGCGGGAAAAGATCCTCTTCCTGGTGACCGATGGGCAGGTCGGGAACGAGGGACGGATGGTTCAGGAGGCCCAGAAACAGCATGTCGGATGCCGGTTCCAGATTATTGGTATCGGGGACAGCGCAAACGACAGCCTGCTTCAGAGGATGGCCACGGTCTCCAAGGGGTGGTTCATGGCGGCGGAATCGGACCGGGTCCTGGATGGCATGCTGGTTGAAGCGGCCCGGGCCTTTGGACGGCCCCTGGTGACCGGACTTCAGCTCAAGGCCCCAGGCCTCTTCCCCCAGCACATCGTCTCGAGTGGAAGCATGGATCTCTATGCGGGTACGCCGTTGATCCT
This sequence comes from uncultured Holophagaceae bacterium, assembly GCA_903913215.1. Classification (GTDB taxonomy): domain Bacteria; phylum Acidobacteriota; class Holophagae; order Holophagales; family Holophagaceae; genus Geothrix. The sequence goes on along the minus strand of CAIWKE010000013.1, from coordinate 12,939 downwards.
GCTGGGCAGATCCTGGTCCTCCAGAGCCCTGGCCACGGTGAGCCTTGAAGGGGAAGGAGAGGGGGAGGGCCGGGCCCCCTTCCAGGTCCGCCTAGCCACCCACAGCGCTGACAGCACCGGTGTCCGGCGGGTATGGGCCCGATGGAAAATGCGGGATATGGAGGACGCCCAGAAGAATGCGAGCGACATCATCGGGGTGAGCCTGGCCCACGGCGTGCTCTGCAGGAATACAGCCTTCCTGGCCGTGGATGAACGCGGTCCCGTCAACCTGGGGGGGCGGCCGGTTCCGCTGATACAACCGGTGGAGGATGAGGAGGACGGGCCGGATGTGAGCGCCATGAGTCGTGGTGTATCGAATCTTTGCTTGCCATCGGTTATGCGATGTTCTAAGCCTCTGGGCGGGACATTCGAGGAAGACTCCTTGAATGTCTGCTATTCGATCCGCGGTGGCCTGAGTTCTGCTGACCCTGGACTCGATGACAGTGTTGAAGAAGATCTTGGCGTGGAATTCGATCTGGGTTGCTTGGAAAACGAGGGCCTGGCGGAGTCGGAGGCTCCTTCTCCCAGTCCAGCCATGCCATCGCCTGCTGTGACTCGGAACACGGAGGCTCTGCAGGTCGCCGGGGATCTACTGGACAACTTCAATGGCGCATCCCTTGGCCAGGTTTTAGCTCACCTATTGGCGCTCGTGAACCTGGCGGAACGCTGCAAGGAGCGTCCCAGTTCTCAGGCATTCCTGGACCTGAGGAGGCACATGGGCGGCCTGTTCAGATGGCTTCTGAAAAACCGCTCGAGCGGCAGTCCGGCCCTCGACGCCTTCCTGGACCTGAGTCGGCGCATGGACCGGATGAAGCCGAACCGGTTGGTCACCCCAGATCCCTGGCTGGAGTTGGCTGAGGAGGCGGCGAGCGTGTGTGCAGACCTCCACCAGTGGCTCCTGGAAGCTCCCAGGTCCGAAGCGCCAGTGGGGGCCGGAAGGCGTTTCTGGGAAGCCCCATGAGGTCGAACCCAACGGGTCAGGGGCCCTGACACCAATTGCCAAGGCGGGTCAAATCAGAGGCCACCTAAGATGCAGGGTCTGGAGGGGCGGCGGCAATGGCTGGCTCGATGATGAATGAATCCTTCGATGCATGGGGCAATGCCATTTCTACTGGATGACCCTTATCCCTGATTCCACCGAAAGACCAGGCTAATCATGGGGGAACGTCAGCCTCGGCTCAGGGTGACAGTCTGTCAATGACATTTAGCCTGATCAGGGATCAGCGAATTGCCTCACCAGGCTCTTCAGAAGGTCCCTCGCAGGCGGGGTCTACCCCAGACCGGTGCTCCGAGGTTCGGTGTGGCCTTCGTGACTACCTTCTATGGGTCCGTCAGGAAGCCCTGAAAGCTAAGAGAATAGACCCAAAACTCTTACCATCCTTGGGTTTAGGTGTGATGAGGACGTCAGGGAAACCTCTGCCAAATGAATTGACCTGACCCCGATTGCCAAGTTGACTGGGATCAGGGGCAGCCTAAGAGGCAAATCCTTGTCGGCGGCAGCTATCTAACAATCGCAGTAAGGGCCGGGTAGGGAGTTGCCGGGGGCTCAGTTGTAACTGCCAAGGTTTCAACGCACTGGTGCTTTCCTACCTTGAAAATCAAACCTAATAGGACGGAATTTCAAGGAGCCATATTGGGCGCCATCTCTCCAAATCTAGCAGGCGATCTCGGAGATCAGGTCTGGTGTGAGCCTTGAGTGGTGTCGACCCAGGCCTCAAGATCTCGCCATCCTTCGGCCTTTTCAGGGTGTTCAGTCCTGCACCGAGCCAGCAGGTCCCAGAATTGGGCTAAGGATAGAAGCTTTGGATGCGGTGGATTGTCCCATCGTTCACGGCAGTGAGCCCCCCATCGAATTCGATCATTTGGACCGAGACTCTGAGGCCAGTTCCGGGCGCGGTAGCGAAACAGAAGCTCTGAGAGGCGGCTGTCCTGGAAGGGCAGATCCAGTGACCCAAGCTCTGCCTGGCCAGTTTGATGGACCTTCCCGAGCAGTTGTCGGTCATGGTCCGATAGAAATGCTCCGCCATATAGGGAAAAGTCCGGGTCATTGCTCCGTGGTAGGAATTCGGAGAAATATGCCTCACGTAATCGCTCAAGAAACGCAGAGTTCTGTTGCAACTCGGCGCTCCATCTCAATGCTTCGCCTACCGCGATTTCATAGCGTTCTGCTATCTCCGGCGTTAAGAGGCGTAATTCCCGCGTCACGATCGGACACCGATTCGCGTGGATAGATTTTACGGGCACCCGCATCATGCCGCGAGTCTCGAGGTCCTCCCCTGTTGCGAAAATTCGACAGCGTAATTCGTCTTGGTCGAGGTCCATAAATGGTGCTGGGCTGTGCCTCAAATCCCAGACAAGAACTTCGTTCTGGCGGGAAGGGTGCATACCCAAAGGCCACACCAGAGAAAAGCATCCGAGGGAGGCTTTGAACAGGCTGGACACATGAAGGATTGGCTGAGGGTGGCCTGGGTTCAGCTCTTGCAGCACCCATCGCTTGCTCCGGGTCTTAAGAGCAAAGTCCCAAAGGCGGGGCTGGGCATCCTTCAGCTTCCGAGCAAGGGCTACCGTGGCCCTCACATCTGCCAAGGCCGAATGTGCCTCGGCGTGTGGGATATCGTTGGCTCGGGTCAAGTATTCAAGTTTGAAAGTGGCCTGCCCGTTCGCATCCAAAGGCCATTCTAATCCCTCTGGACGGAAGGCTCGGGCAAGTCGGAGTACATCGATGAGATCCCAACGGCTATTGCCGTTGGCGTATTCCCGCATGTATGGGTCGAGCAAGTTTCGAAATAGGGTCGCGCGTGTTAGCTCATCGTCAAAACGTAAGTTGTTGTATCCCACCGTGCAGGTCCCAGGCGTAATGAGTTCTGCATGGATACGGCCGATAAAATCTGATTCACAGATCCCTTGAGCTTGTAACTGGGTTGGCCAAATTTCTGTAATGTTGCAGGCCTCAGGGTTGGGTAGGTAATCCGGAGCCATCTTGCAGAACAGGTCAAGTGGTTCCCCAACCGGATTAAGATCCATGTCGGTCCGCAACCCTGCGAACTGGGCGGGGCGATCGACCTGGGGATTCACACCAAAGGTCTCGTAGTCGTGCCAATAGAAAGTGGGAGTCATGTGAGTCCATTTGATCTGGTTGTGCAACCCTAACGCCTTGGCAAAGGTCTCGGCCTTTAGAGGGGCCCCGGTAGGCCCCTCGCACTGAACCAAGGGTGGGTAGTTCGTATCTAATCTGGTTAATTGGTGAACTACTTAACTAAGGCCTGCCATGGTAGAAAGGTCTTCGATCAGAAATTGTTTTCCGCTGCCTCCGGCATGCCTCCTTTGGCCCGGATATCAGCTAGGATCCCTGCATATCCAGAGGCCTTTCCTAGTACCTTCGGATCACCAATCAGGATCAACTGCTCCCGGGCACGGGTGAGGGCAACATTCAGTTTCCGGTCCACCGACTTGCCATCGACAGAACCTACGGATTCGGCCACCAGTTGCTCCAACTGCCAATCAAAGGCGCAGCAAAAGGAGTAAATGATCACATCACGCTGAGAACCCTGAAATCTCTCAACCGTGTCAACAGTGATCTTGGTCAGACCCGGAATATTATGCTCCGCGGCCAAGTGCTCCAAATTTCGGCGGATGAGAGCCACCTGATTCCGGTAACTGGCAATGACACCCACCGTGCGCGCCGGATCAAACGTTGACCCATATCCCTCGGCGAGTTCCATGATGAACTTGACCGCAAGACGCGCTTCCTGATGATTTTCCTTGGATGAGACATCCTCACCGCTCCGCTCGGCAGAGAAGAACATCACTCGCCGTTTCCGGATCCAATCACCTAGTTTGCTCCGTGACGCAGGCCAGAGGTCGCGTCCCAAATCCTCCCGGAGTTGCCGGTCCTGTCCACAACTCAGGACACCGTCATAGTATCGGTGGTTGACCAACTCGAGAATATCCTGGTGCATGCGGTACTGAATCTTCAATGTGCCGCAAGCCCACGGCCAGTTTGCCTGTGCGAGGCCATATATCCGCTCGAAGTAGGAGTTGCGCAAATTAAACAGACCAAGTTCTCTACCCATGAGGTCGGCTACCTCGGGTGAAACCGTGCTTTCCTCCCGGTTCTGCTGAACGACAGCAGGCAACTGCTTATGGTCGCCGATCAGGATGAACTTTCTGACCTTGCTCACGAGCATGAGGGTCGGGACTTCCAGGATCTGAGAGGCTTCGTCGATTATGGCCACATCGAACTCCTTTAACTGAAAGAGTTCTGTATTCCGAATCAGACCGGCAACAGTCCCTACGAAGATACGGCATTGTTGAATCTGGTCTCGCACTTGCTTACGGCTTTTGCATCCCGCGAGGCGGTTGTCCAGAAGATGCCCATGGTAGGCCGGATCAGTGTAAAGCGGTGCGGTCAGTCTCAGGTAGTCGAACTGTGAACCCCCACCCAGGCCCTCCAGAGTCGCGCAGATCTCGTCCACAGCCCGACGCGTATAGGCTGCTAGGAGGAGTGTCTTTCCAGACTTGACCAATTCCTCCACCATTCGCTTGAGAGCATTTGACGTCTTTCCGGTCCCCGGAGGACCGCATAGAAGGAAATAGTTCGGTGCCGCAAGGGCCGCGTCCACAGGATCTAGGTCGTTTGGAGTCTCCACCAGGGGACGTAGGGGTGGGGTCCGGCCCAGAAGGAGCCTCCGTTGGTCCTCGGGGAGGGCCAGGATAGCTGAAAGCCCTGCCCATTCCTGGCGGGAGTTGTCGTAGATAGAGGGCTCAAGAGCCCACAGATCGTGGTCCTCAAAGAAGGAGGGAGAGACCAGCCGGTTTATGAAGTTGACGGTCACCCCATCTTCTTGGAAGGATTCCAGGCTCACTTTGAGTACCTGGCTTTCTAGCGCGCCAAGTTTGGTCGTTGCAATTGCCCCTTTCCTCCGACGAGGGTAGAGGAGCAAGGAATCGCCCTCACGGAAGTTGGCTCCGCCATCCTCCACGCCATCGATGGGTGCCGAGTATCGCAGTTTCAACTTGGATGGGGCTTTTGGATCTCGGGGGTCTGCCGTCATGTCATCCAAAAGAGTCCCGGCGACCTTTTTCGCCCGGTCGGGTGCTCGCCATGTAGAAGCTTGGTTGCCGGGTGCGCCTAGCGCTTCCGGCCTACCCAATAGGCTGAGTCTCATCTCCTTGGCTATGAATCGCGTGTATTCATGGGCCCAGGCGGACTCCACTGGGTCAGCACCAAGCCATGCAGAGGCGACCCACTGGGAATGACTTGTAAGGAATCCTTTGAGCCCCAGGTTGTCCTTCCCTTCCATGATTGGCTCGAGGAGGGCATGGGTCCTGGAGGGGCTTGGACTCTCCCCAATCAGGAGTTCGGTTAATACGATCCTGTTCCTGGTCGACACTACTTTCTCAATGGTATCGGGCACCGTGAGAACATGCCTGAGAGGGGCTTCATCGGGTTTCGCTGCTGAGTAGAGGATGCTGATCTGGCCACTGCTCGCTTGCTTTGTGGGGGCCGCCCTTTCTAATAGGAGGCGATAGAGCAGGCCCTGGGCCTCGTGGTTACCCCACACCTTTCGTGAATAGCCCGGGAAACTCTTGGCGCTTTTCAATTCGACGACATCATACCCATCAAGAGACTGGTGAAGCAGGTCGAGACGTCCCTGCAGCCCGTACCTGGCGGAAAGGAACGACGGTTCCAGGGAAGCAGCCCTGTGGTCAATTCTTGGCCTTTGGGAATACCTGGGATCCTGGGTGATGAACCCTTGTTTTCGCGCGTGATGGATGGTGGCGTGGTGCTTCCGGAGCTCCCCGATTAGCTCACGAGGGCCATCCGGCTGTTGGAATTCTTGGAGGGTGGACCAGATTAGGGGATCGAGTTGGAAGAGATCGTTTCTGATGAATTCATCCAAGTCAAAATTTAGATTATGGGCTGCAGCCTCAATTTCTCGGTCCAAGAGGTGGTTGACAATATTGCCTAGGAACTGGGCTCGAGATGATTCCCGTGGCACAAAGGCCTCCAGTAGGGCCACAAACGGTTGCGGGCCACTGTTCTGGAGGCATTCCGACACCTGGGTTACATTGACCAGATAGTCGGGCTCAAGGACGATCAGCCTGGGATGAGAAATTCCATTCTCATCAATGGTCTCGTCGATCAAGTTGACAAGCCTGTACATCATCTCTGGGATGAGAAGATCCGTGAATCTGGGGCTCGGCTTCACCTGGACTGAGGGCCCACCGGGCGCCCCATCCTTCTGGATCTCCTGGACTACCAGCACCCCTCCCGGCAGGTCGAGGCCCATTAGCCGGACGAGCCTTTCAACCCTTCCTCCAGGAGGTGAGGCCTCGAGTATTTCAGAAGGCCTTGGGAAATCTTCTGTTCGAGTTCCGCCTTCGGGCGATGCCGGGGTCGGGTTGTCGGTATGCTCTGAGGCCGAGGCTGAGGGCGAGGCTGGAACCGGCATGGCAAGGGTGAGGCCGTGTGTAATCCTGAGCAACGATTTTAGAGTGTGTAGGCCCTTCCTGACGTCCCCTGCCACAGGCCTGAATCCCTCGTGGAGGACCTGGTTCGCTTTCACCCGGATCTCATGAAGGGAGAACCTCAGATTTCGGTCCAGGCCATTCCCTTCGATGAACTTTGAGATGGCGGATGCGAGATCTTGCGGCCACTCCACGCCACTCGTCCTGTAGTGGTCCTTTAGCGCCACTTCCAGGAGGGTCCTCATCCGGGGAACAAGGTTGACCGGGCTTTCCTTGGAGTGGGCCCCAGCCAGTTCATTCCAGTCTTGTTCGAGTTTCAGTTGCATAGACTCACCTGATGCGCGGTAAGCGCGCTGTCCAGTTTTGCGGAAAACATTTGGATCTCGAAAGGACTTTGTAAACTATATCCATATGAAAAAATTCCATAAACAGAAAAATATTACGACTTGCACTGGTTGGTGTCTCTTGATTTTGGTAGATTTGATTTTTGTCGCAAAAATTTTCGGTAGCCTGCTCATTATGGTGTTGAGTTGCCCGCGTTTTATGCATGCTGCAATGGTGTAGGTAATCACTATCCTTTTAACGTCTCCAGGTTCGGTGCTCGTAGGAATGTTGGAACCCACCAGTATCTGACAACGGGGACATGATGCCGATTCGGGGTTCACTGGATGCTGCCCATGACCGTGAAAAGCCTATCCCCCCAACCAGGCACCCATCGCCGCAGAGAATTGCCCTGGCTTCAAATCGTTAGGTTCCACAAGGAAATCGTCACTCGGGCCGAGGAGGGATTTTTCGCACTTAACGGGAAGGATGATCAATCCGACCGTTGGTCGAGTCTACAGACCTTTACGCCTAGTAGGCTGGCGGGTCCCTGGGTAATTCCCGTCGAGGCTCTGCAAAGCAAGCCGTTCCGTCTTGCCCTAGAGCAGGGGCAGGCCGAGAGCCTGTTCCTTGGGGGGCCCGGCTACATGAAATGGTCAAAGGGCGCGAACAACACCTCGGATCCTCAGTGGTGCCCCATCCTATATCGAGAGGTGGCCTGTCTTAACGTCAGTGGTGGTCTAGAATTGACGCCAGTCCAGGGGAAATGGAATCTTTCCCCATTGGTGCTTAGCCAATTCACCCGATTTGAGTTGGATCCCGACTGTCAGTTGGAGGAGTTGGCATCTCAATTGATCGAAGCGGCCACCAGTCGCGCCAATTCCACCGGACGGGCCATGCACGAGGCCATCCTGGAAGTAATGGCCTCAAAGTTTCCCGCCCTCGAGGCGGAATTAAGTAAGAACTGCCCCAACACAAATATCTTTAAGATCCTTCCCACACCATGGATGCTGTTCAAGCCGACTCAACAGTTCTCTGCTCTGACCCGCTACTTGTTAAAGGATTACGAGCAACTGGAGGCGAACCTAGCCAGGGACCGGGAGGGTCTCGGGGGGCTGAGGCTCCTAGAGGATCCACAGCCCGGGGATCCTCCTGAGTCATCAGAACTGCTACCCCTTGTCCCCCTGAACAGGGTCCAGAAGGAGGCCGTCCAGCGGATTCTGGACCAGCAGCCCCTGACTGTCATCAGCGGCCCTCCCGGAACAGGAAAGAGCCAGATCGTAGTGTCCCTGCTACTGAACGCATGGGCCCAGGGAAAGAGTGTCCTGTTCGCTAGCAACAACAACAAGGCCGTAGACGTGGTCCGCGAGCGGGTGGAGAAGTTTGAATCGCAGTTTCCCATTGCTGTGCGCGCCGGTGCAAGAAACCGGCAAAACATTGCAGATGTTCTCCGCAGGACCTTGAACATTGCGGGGGCTAAGGATGCCGATGCAGCGGGAGATGGAACGACCGCATCCACGGCACGCGGGAAACTGCTGGAGGAGAAACAAAAGCTCCAAGTCAACCTGGACAGCCACATCCCCCAGCGAATTGGCGAGGCCCGGAAGGCGGCCCTGACCGCCTATAGTGCTTTTCACGGTAAAAGCCAGGAGCGGGACGAGAAGATCGCCCAGTTGATTGAGGAGCAGAAACAGCTCGGGTTTCCAGGTTTGACAGCTTCGACCCTCGGGAACCGCTTCCATGAGACCAAGGAATGGCTTGATTCCATCGATAAGGCCAAGGCCCAGGCGGAGGAGGATTCACGTCTCTGCGCGGAAATGAGGTCGAAGCAAGGTGAGGCTGAGCAAGGCAGGAACCTGCAAGCAAGAAAGGTGGGACTGGATCCTGATCAGGCGGGGGACTGGCTGTGGTTGGTGAATGGGCCAAATCCGGCTCAGGGCATGGACTGGGAACAACGTTACCGGTCCTTTATCACATCTAATCTGGACCCAATCTTGGAGGCCATTACTTGGGATGCTGCCTTCGATGACTGGGGCTCAGAAGAGACGGCTATTGCATATGGAGAGCAGGCGAGGGCTGTTATTGAAGCCATCGAACGATTGAGGGCAGACTCCTTTCCCAAGGCGAAGAAGCTGGATCAATTGGATGCCACCCATGCGGCATGTAAACAAAAACTGCTCGCTCTTGGGCTCATGGAATCGGTCCAGCCCCCCATGGACGCTGTAACTAGTTGGTCTTGTCATTTCGGAGAATGGCTCACTCTGGAGGAAGGTCGATTGGATTTCCTCCCCTGGTCACGCAGGGCGCGCCTTGGTCGGGCCCTCAACAGCGACTTCCACTCAATTCGCCCCCATCTCCCGCTGGAGGTGCTCGCGGACCTGGGTCCGCTGAGCCAAGACCTTCACCAACGCCTGCGTCCCATTTTGTCCTGCCTAGTCGAGTGGGGGGGGCTGTGCGGAGAATTGGAAGGGGCCCGGCCATTAAGGGAAAACCTTGAGCATGAACTTGGGCATTTACGCCATCGATGTAGCCTGCTGAAGGTCGGGCCGGCCCCACATGGGTTTGAGCCGGAGGCCTGGGCCTCCATCGCTAGTCAACTCGGCAGACAGTGGAGGGTGTCCGAGCAGGCCGCTCATGCTTGGCGGCGTCGCTGTGAGAAGGAGGCCACGGAGCAGGCGATTAGTTGCATTGCTCAGGAGTGGCTGCATTTTGCCGGCGGCATCCCTATCAGAGAGGCTTGGAGAAAAGGCCGTGGCAAGGGTTTCGAAACATCCCTCCAGCAACTTGCAGATTTTCCAGGATCAGAGACCTTGGGTTTGGCTAGGAAGTATCTCTATTCGGGCGAACTGACCGAGTTGCTCGAAGCCTGGAGCATGACCAGGGCCCATCAATTGACTGTGATGGACCTCCACCGCAGGCAGGGGGAAATCCCAACCCTCGCAGACCGTGTACAAGGGTGGCGTGCGCTGCAACCACAGGACTCAATGGTCCGTGTCCCTGCGACGCTCGGCGGATGGCCGTCACTTGAGGGGGGGCAGACCTTCCTGGACCAAGTCCTGGATTGGATCTCACGGTGGTCCCATTTCCACGAGGTGGATCTACCCATCCTACAGCGTGAACTAACTCGGGAGCTAAATTGGGCCACGGAGAACCTGCACATCGCCATCGATCTCCTACCTGAGACCCAGGGAAAGGCAGAAGCCGTCAGGATGGCAGAGGGAATCTTGGAAAGTCCGGACAAAGACTGGCCCACAGAGGACCTCAACCATGTCTTTACGGTCTTCAGCGCGGAGCGAATCCGGGGGCGGGTCGAACAGATCGATGCGGAACTGGAGCGCACTTCATTCCATGAGGCAAAGGAGAGGTGGCGCTCACGACTAAAGGTGGATACCGAGGCAATTCAAGCTGTGGACGCCTTGGAGAAATCCCTCCAGCGGAGACCCGAGGTTGCACCTGCGGACTACGGGCTCTTCAGGAGGGCACTGCGACTAGTACCGATTTGGATCACGACCGCCCAAGCAGCCCAGGCCATTCCTATGCTGCCGGAGCTCTTCGACATCGTTGTTATAGATGAGGCCTCCCAGTGCACGCTCACTAACCTCTTGCCCTTGATGTATCGGGGGCGAAGCCTGACCGTCATCGGGGACGACAACCAGTTGCCTGCAATCCCCACGATCCGCGAGGCAGAGGAATTAATACTGGCCCGTAAGCATGATGTGGAGCCTTACCTAAACGTGATCGGACACGCTAAGAACAATGTTTATAACACTGCAACGGAGGCTCTCCCTAGGAGACGGGCCGATGTGATCATGTTGGAGGAGCACTTTCGAAGCCATCCGCAGATCATTGGGTTCTCCAATCGTTACATCTATAACCAGCGATTGGAACTCAAGAAGGACCCTCAGTTGCAGAACCGCCTTCCCGTGGGAAGTGGTATCCACCCGGTCCAGGTGGCGGGCAGTGCGCGAAGGCGGGGCCGAAACGGAAGTTGGTTCAACGAGCAGGAAGGAAGGGAGGTCCTCAGCGTAGTAAACACGCTGAGGGCCTCCGGCGATCGCTCCATTGAAATCGGAATCGTGACCCCCTTCCGTGGTCAGAAGGAATGGTTGCGGGAGGAACTCGATAAAATAGGCCAAGCATCCGAAATCTTAGTGGACACCGCAAACGGGTTCCAGGGCGATGAGAGAGATGTAATTATTTTCAGCCCTGTTGTGGCCAGGGGCATAGATGAGTCAGCGGCGAGGTGGGTCGAATCACCACCAAATCTCATCAATGTTGCGCTAACACGGGCGCGAGAGGTGCTCTATGTTGTGGCGGACTTGGACTATTGCAGGATGCAGAAGGGCACCCTCCACAAACTTGCGGTCTACTGCAAAGAGATCCAAGTCTTAAGGGACACGAGCCCAGCAGAGCTGGAGTTGTTCAGCTGGCTCGTTTTGAAGGGATGGGAGCCCCAGGTCCATCCCCGAGTTGGGGACCTTGAAGTGGACTTCATCCTGAAGAGTGCGATGGGGCGGCGCCTCGTTCTTGAGGTGGATGGGCGAGAATTTCATCAAAATACGCAGGTTCAGGACAAGTCCAGGGATACCTACCTACTGGGACAGGGTTACAAGGTGCTCAGATTCGGGGGACGCGAGGTGATGGAGACCCCCTTCGATGTATTAAATCGAATTGATGAGGCCATTAGTTCTGATATCTAAGCCGGACCGCCTAGAATCGTCCCGGCGACTGGTTCCCCGGAGCATTGGTTCATGGGCCAGCGTCGGCTAGGCTCATGCCATCAGCTAAATCCTCAAGATAAAGCAGGAACTCCTCATCTTCGAATGGGCATGGGGCGCTAAATTCCGGCGGGCGGTGAATTTCCTCAGGATTCGTAATGTCAGCAAATTTGTCCGAAGAATCGAAGCCATTCGTACGATTGAATCTAGTTGGATCAATGCCTTCAGATGTCATGTTGCCATCCTAATATGCATGATACGGACGCCTACAGGAAGTGTGCACTAGATTGGGATTATAATCCAAACAAGAATCATATATGTATGTCTCAAATTGTTTTCTATTTCCTTGGAACTGAATATACAGAAACCATGGTTACTCTAGTCTCTGAAATATTCTTACACATCAAAAAAGGGTGTTCTTAGAAGGTGATCGCTCCATCTGGTTGAAGCAAACACTAGTAATAAAGCTTATTTTTTTCATGAAAGACAACTTGACAGAATGGAAAAATACTGGCGAATAGCAACTGGTCTCAAAAGCTTTGAGAAGAAAGAAATTTAGCACCAGAAGCTCGGATTTCGTCCAATTATGAAATTCAAATAGACCAATGAGAATCAGCAATCAATGGTTGGACTAACCCATACCTCGAATTCTAGTTATCCAGGAATCAGCATGCGATTTTAACTGAATGAAAGGAAATTTGAGAACTGGCTGGCTATTTGTTTAGAAATTTACGAACTATGAAGCACGCATGTTACTTGGTTCGAGGCGTTTTGGTCAGAGTGGAAGGCACTCCCACGCAGACGCGTTGGACGACCTATTTCTGTATGGAGTGTGGGGCCAAGGCTACCTTTAGGCGTGGGAATGTAAACATCCCTCACTTTGCTCATGCACCCTACGACCCCAAGGGATTCGATTGCGAACTCCGGTCTGCACCGGCTGATGCGAGTGTCCAAGGTGGAAGCTTCTTCAATCGCTCAAGCAAGTGGCTGGAACTCGAGGGTCATGCCGGAGCCATGCGCCTCAAGACTTTCCCTGCTGGGCTATCGGAAGCTTGAGTGAAGGGGCGGCCAGAATTCTCAGGAGCCATTCCCATCACGGATTATGAAATCCGCCGCAACTTGCCGGGGGCTCGGGCCTTGGTGTGAGGTTATTTATATTGGTATTGCCCAGTCATTCAGGAGAACCACGGTTGATTTGAGTGGTGCCTCTGGGCTCAGTCTAAGTGATCCGGAATGGACCAGGATTTAGCCCTGTCAACCGACAAAACTATTGACCCCTCTTCGCGACAAAACTCCTGACCCCCCAGATTTGAGGCAGTCGGACGCAGGGAGGGCGTAGCCCGACCGCAGTTCGACTGCCTCACGAGCAATTCATGCCCTGTTGTTTGGT
>CAIWKE010000012.1 GCA_903913215.1 uncultured Holophagaceae bacterium | reverse complement strand
CCGCTGGGTCAGGTACGGGGTTAGGATTTCCGCCCGACTAAGCTGGGCAAGGGTGGCCAAGGCTCCCTCCCGCAGCCCTTCGGGAATCCGGTCACGGACATTCATCGCCAGTGCCTCGACTTCACTCCAGCCATAGAGCCTCGCCGCGCCAGGGTTCCAGGCCAGGGTTCGGCCCTCCAGATCTTGGACGGTAATGGCATCGTGGGCATCGCGGACGACCACGGCCAAGCGAAGCAGATCATTGGCCTCCTTCAGAGCCCCCCGCATATGTACAGCCTCTGTCGTATCAACAAAGGTGATCACGGCACCTTCGATCATGTTGTCGAGGGTTCGATAGGGCTGGATGCGCATCGTGAACCACTTGCCATCGGTAGTCTGCACCTCCACTTCCTTAGGGATGAGCGTGTCCAGAACCGACTGGGCGTCGACCACTAAGCGGTCGTAGCCCACCAGGTTGGACACCAGATGGCCGACGGGTCGCCCCACATCGCTTGAAATCAGGTTGATGATCGTGCTGGCCGTGGGGGTGAAGCGCAGAATCCGCAGGCGCATGTCCACAAAGACCGTGCCGATGCCGGTGCCTGCCAGCAGGTTGTTCATGTCGTTGTTGGCCCGTGACAGATCCACCACCTTGGTTTGCAGTTCCCTGTTGACCGTAGCCAGTTCCTCGTTCACCGACTGCAATTCCTCCTTGGAGGTTTCCAGTTCCTCGTTGGTGGATTGCAGTTCCTCGTTCACGGACTGCATTTCCTCGTTGGAGGATTTGAGTTCTTCGTTGGAGGTCTCCAGTTCCTCGTTGGCGGTCTGGAGATACTTCTCCTTGGCCCGCAGTTCCTGGGTGAGCGCCGTGATGCGGGCATCATGATCCACGGATGGATCGGCGGTTTCAGGGGAGACACCAGGGCTGACCACTTCGGTGGGTGGGGCTTCGTCCAGGACGACCAGGTACAGGGCTGCCTCAAGGGCTGTGGCCTCGGTCCTGGCACTGCCCTGCGCTACCGGGTGAATGCTTAGATTGACCTGGGTGAAGTGACCGTTGGTTTTGACCCGGAGGGCGGGACGATGCGCGGGTTCTTTGGTCTGTTCGGCTTGGTGAAGGGCCGTGGCAAGTTCACGGCGCAAGCCCTCACGGGCCATTTTCAGGATGTTGGGCAGGCCAACCTCCCCTGAGCCCAGTTCTAGGTACATCCCGGTGCGGCCATGCATGTAGAGGATGTCGCCCTGGCCGTTGACCAGCGCCCCGGCCGGGGTGACCTTTTGGAGAAGTGCCTGTTCGGTCAGTTCCCGCAGCGGCAGTTTCACGGGTAACGTCATTCGGCTGGTGGCCTGTGGGAGCGTTGCGTGAATGGCTGTCAGGGGTGGGAGGAAATGGCCAAGAGCCGCCCGCTTCCCACCACGAAAATCCTCTTTGCGCTGGAACAGCTTCGCCTTGCGGTCCACCACGGCGAAGAGATCGGCAAACTCGCCCACGGTCTCCGAGGTACCCAGGAAGAGCAAGCCGCCAGGATTCAGCGCGTAGTGGAACAGGGGAATGAGCTTCTTCTGTAAGTCGCCGCCCATGTATATCAAAAGGTTGCGGCAACTGATGAGATCGAGTTTGGAGAAGGGTGGGTCCTTGATCACGTTCTGTTCAGAGAAAACAAGTAGGTCGCGGATGCCCTTGTGAATGCGGTAGGCGGACCCATCTGGTTCGGCCACGAAAAAGCGAGCCAAGCGTTCCTTAGAAAGATCAACGGCTATGCTGGCTGGATAGATGCCTGCACGGGCCGTTGCCACCGCCCGACTGTCGATGTCGGTCGCGAAGACTTGCAGGGAATAGCTCTGTTTGAGTGCCTCAATGCGCTCCTGCAATAGGATGGCGATGGAGTAGGCTTCCTCCCCGGTTGAGCAACCCGGACACCAGACCCGGATGACCGAGCCTGCGGGTTTGTCGACAAAAAGCTTGGGGATGGCCTGTTCCTCCAGGGCCTGGAAAGCCTCGGTGTCCCGGAAGAAATTGGTGACACCGATCAGCAGATCCCGGAAGAGCGCCTCCACCTCAGCGGGTGTCTGTTGCATGAATTTGACGTAGCTCTCTATGGAATCAATCTGATGCACGGCCATGCGGCGTTCGATGCGGCGATGGATGGTGCTCGGCTTGTAGTTGGAAAAGTCGTGACTCGTCTGGGATCGCAGCAGGATGAAGATCTTCTTCAGCGCGTTTTCCGTCCTGGGTGTAGGGATGGCAGCAGGCCGAGATGATGCCTTGCCAAAGGCACGGGACAGGTAGGCGATGAGTTGGGCAGCCATCTCAGCAGGGGGAAGCTCAAAATCCACCATGCCGGTGCCAAGGGCGCTGCGCGGCATTCCGTCGAACTCAGTGGAATCGGGGGTCTGGGCCATGACCATGCCGCCCTCCCCCTTAATGGCCCGCACGCCCAGAGTGCCATCACTCCCAGTGCCCGATAGCACGATGCCGATGGCTCGGTCGCGCTGGTCCTGGGCCAGAGAGCGGAAGAAGAAGTCGATGGGTAGCCGCTGGCCGCGTGGAGCGGAGGGCTCCAGCAATTGCAGCGCACCGTTCAGGAATGCCATGTCACGGCCTGGCGGAATGATATAGGCACAGTTGGGCTGGACCACCATCCCATCCTCGACCTCGAACACCTGCATGCGGGTATAGCGCCGGATGAGTTCAGTGAGGATGCTTTCGTGATCCGGGGCCAGGTGCTGCACCAGCACAAAAGCCATACCGGGATCCACCTCGGCTGGCATACCCGAGAAGAAGGCCTCAAATGCTCCCAATCCGCCTGCGGAAGCACCGATGCCGACGATGGGGAAGGGGTTCATGGGGTGCGATGGGGACGGATTCGCATCCGTTTCCTCGACCAGCGGAGGCGCTGGGACAGCCTCATTTGAGGCTGCTTGGACCTTTGGCGTCCGTTTCTGATCGGGTTCTTTCTTTCGGGACATGGCACGCCTCAGTTGGCTAAATCATGCGCTGAATTCCACGAACCCATTGGCCGGAGAAATGTACCCAGATGAAGGTCCAAAGACCGTAGAAGGTGTGCCTTTGGAATATGGTTACATCATCAATAGGCGCAATTTTTACTACACGCTCAATGCTTCATTACTGATGTCTTGCAAGCTGGGGATAGGTCGCCAATGGGGTTTCAGGCTTCGAGAACCAAGAGGACTGCGACCGACGGGCTTGCCCACACGGGCACCATGGACTTGGCTCCAGAGCCAGGTCTGTCAGGCTAGGTGATCCCTGATGGAGCCCACATGGAAGCGCCTGAGACCCTCACGAAGGCCGATCTCGCTCGGCACCTGATGGAGCGTCTGGAATTCGTGAAGGCGGACGCCGACCTGTTGGTCCAGACCTTCCTGCAGAGCATCATCGCGTCCCTGAGGGCCGGTGAAGGGGTGGAGTTACGCGGCTTCGGTAGTTTCCGCCTGCGCGACCGCCGTGCACGTATGGGCCGCAACCCCCGCAGTGGTGAAAGCATTCAGGTGCCTCCCAAGCGGGTGGCCTACTTCAAGTTGGGCAAGGAACTGCGCAGCAAACTCATTGACGAATAGTCCTGGTATACGAGCTAATTGGCGACGCCCTACGCTTCCTTTGGCAATCGTGCTTTGGCTGCTTCGGCGCGGTAGCTTGGGCCGGTAAGTTCGAGAATCACTGCGTGGTGGACGATGCGGTCGATGGCCGCCGCCGTGGTCATGGGGTCTTTGAAGATGCGGTCCCACTGAGAGAACACGAGGTTTGAGGTGACGACCACGCTGCGCCGCTCGTAGCGTTCGGCCAGCAGGGTGAACAGTACCTCCATCTCGTCCCGGTCCTGCTGGATGTAACCGATGTCGTCGAGAATCAAGACATCGAAGGCATCCAGCCGATGCAGTTCCTTCTCCAGGGAGAGGTCCCTCCGCGCCGCCAGCAGCCGCTGGACCAGGGCATAGGTCGGGGAGAAGTGGACGGCGTGCCCGCGCTGGATCAGTTCCAAGCCGATGGCACAGACCAGGTGGGTCTTTCCCCGTCCCGGCAGGCCGAAGGCCAGCAGGTTCTCGGCACGTTCGACGAAGCCGCCTTCACAGAGGGTGGGGAGCATCCGTCGCACGGGCGTGGGCAGGCGGGCCGTATCGAGGGTGGCCAGGGTCTTTTCCATGGGCAGCTTTGAGGCCCTCAGCAGACGCTCCAGCCGTTTCTGATGGCGCTGGTCGAGTTCGGCCTCCGCCAGGGCCTGGAGGTAACGCTCGAAGCCCCAACCGGCCTTCTCGGCTTTCATGGCGAGCTCGCCATGCCTGGCCGCAAAGCCAGGAAGCTTCAGTTCCCGCAGAAGCTCGATCAGTTTCCGGCTCATATGGCCTCCCGTAGTCCTGCCCCCATCAGGGCGTCGTATTCATGCAGATCCACTTCCGGGGCAGCCATCTCCGGCGCCTTGGTCGGCTCCATGTCCCCCAGCAGTGCCTTCACCCGGTCCGGCGTGGGCACCTGGCCAGCTTCCAGCAGCAGGGCCAGGGCAGCCTCTACCTCGATCTCCATGCCAATGGCAGCCCGATGGAGAAGCCGGAGGTAGGAGACCTCACCCCGGCGATTCCCCTCCTGCTCCACCAGCACTTCATAGGCCTTCCGCCAGGTGAGGCTCAGGAACAGATCCTCCCGATGGCGGTAGCGGGCGAAGGCTCCGGGCTTGCGCAGCATGGAATGGATCACGTGCCGGTAGTCGATGTGGTGCCGGTACTCCCCGAGAAGACGATCCAGCCTCAGCACCTGCTGTTGCCCATGCCACACCTCCAGGTGCAACTCGAATACCCTCACCCGGACCTGCTCCCCAATCAGGCGCGTGGGCACCGAGTAGCTGTTCCGTTTGATACGAATGCTGCTCTCCTGGCTCACCCGAACCATGACCTCGTCGTAGTCCGGAAAGGCCCTCGCCGAGAGGTGCCGCATCACCGCCAACTCAGCGGCCACCTTCGCTCGCCGTCGTTCGTTGGCGCGGGTACAGACCTCCTGAACCCATGCCTCATAGGCTTCGACGCTTTCGAAGTCCCTGGAGCCACGCAGGAGCAGGTGCTGCTTCAGGCGGCGTTTCAGGGCGCCATTCGCCGACTCCACATCCCCGTTCTGCTCCTTCTCTCCGATGCCCGTCGTCCGTGGCGTCATCCCGAAATAGCGCATCAGCGCCAGGTACGCCTCGTTGAAGCCCCGCTTCCCGGTGGCGAGATCGTGGGTCGCCGCCGTGGAATTGTCCGTCTGGTGGAACTCCGGAGCCCGACCGAGTTGGAACAGGGCTGACTGGACCCCTCGGCGCAGGGCCAGCATGGATTCCGAATGGCACGCCGTCGCCCACTGCCAGTTCGAGTAGGGCGCCACCACATGGCACAGCAGGTGGGGGAAGGGCTGGCCCTGGATCGTGACGCCCAGTTCCGAGGCGTGGGTGAAGTCAGTCTGGAGCGCCTCCCCAGGCCGGTGGTTCTGGGGAAAGAACACCTCCTTCTCCGGCCCGTTCCGAGCCCGCCAGTCCTTCACCCGCCGCTGGAAGGTCCGGATCTGGCCCTCCTGGTAGCGCCCTGGGCGCCGGTTCATCAGATCCTCGAACAGGGCCAGGCCCTCCAGTTCCGGGGCCTCGGCCAGCCGGTCTTCGATCTCCGGCCAATCCTCCGCAAACGGGTCTGGCCGCGTCCTCCAGGTCCTGGGCCGCCGCAAATCTGAGGGCAGCTTTCTCACCCGGAGATACTTGCGACCCGTGGATCGGTCCATCCCAGACCTCATCGATGCGAGGCCCACCTCCCCGTGCATGGCCATATCCTCCATCAACTTCCTCACCTGCTGATCCGTCACCCGTACCATGGCACCGCCCACCCTGCGTGCAGACGCAGGCTGACCGTGCCCCCGTTGCCTCCCTGGCGCTACTCCCCGTGGGGAGTTGTAGTTGTCGTCAGTGGGGACGGCTAATTGTCGTCAGGCAATATATCCCTTCAAGTTCCTTTTTTGCCTCATCTGGTGTGGGGATATGGCCTGCCTGAGAGGTCTTGATCGGTTCACTGGGGGGCATGGGGTCGGCCTGCAGGCGTTTTACGGCAGCCTGAATGGCCTCAAGAGGAGAAGTTCCCCCGGTCTCGTGGCGATTTTCAGTGATTGCCTGTTGTAGAGCCGGAAGGGCACCCTTGGCATCAAGATCCCCCAGTGCTTTGGCGGTGCTCGCTCGAACGGCACGATTGGGGTGATGGAGGAATGGCAAGAGCCTGGGCCAGATCCTTCCCTGGCCTTCCTTCTGCTTGGCCAGGGTATTGATGAGGATGTTGAGATACTGGGCTGCCGCTGGGCCAGAGAGTTCTTGGAGCATCAGGTCAGTCAAATCCTTGGGGTTCAAGGCTGCAAGTCCCTCCATGGCTCCCGTCCTGGTCCAATCGGGATAGGACCGATCTTTGAGGGCATCCCGAAGTTTGGATTCTGCCTGGACCTTCTGATCATCCGTGGATGCACCCAGTCCGAGGACAGCTAGGGCCGCGCCGCGAATAGCAGGGTTGCCTGATGAAAGGAGTTCTGAGGCGCGGCTATAGGCTGCTGATTTGTCGGCCTGAAGGACATTCCTCAATGCTCTGGGCACGAGGCTGGCTGACAGTTGTTGTGTTTCTTGAAGGCAAACCGGTATAGATGCCTTGGTTGCCGATTGCTTCAAGTTCAGGAGAATGAAGTGGGCGAACGGTGAATTGGCCATTCCCAGTGACTCTTTCAGTATTTTTGACCAGGCCTCTTCCGTTACACGGTCTTTCAACTCATCCCAGGCCATGATGCGGGCTGCCGGACTGGCGTCCGCAACCTGGAGTGTGGCCTCTTCTATGGTTCTCCCCCGCTTTAGCTTCATAGGCACAGCCATCTGCTCGTCCAGGACCACATACCTGGGCTTCTCGGCCAACGGCACTTCGAAGGAATGTTCCCTTTCGGAGATCCAGAAGCGCTTGGTTAAGGTTTCCCCAGAGGATTTCATGCGTACATCCAGTGGAAATGGGAATACAGCAGAGGTACCTCGATCCGCGCTCTGCACCTGTCTTACCTTGATCAACCATGACTTTCGCTCGGAGTTCCAGGACTCCTCTGTTTCGACCTCGGGATAGCCCGCGCCATACATCCACGCCTCGAAAGCCTGCTGAAGGTTCTCGCCAGTGGCATCCCAGATGGCTGTTCTCAGGTCTTCGCTGCTCACCCCACCATTACCCCGACGCTTGGCGAGGAGTTTGATTGAGGCCCAGAAGCGATCCTCACCAAGCCAGACGCGGAGAAGGTGGAATCGATTCGCCCCGCCCTGATAGCTGTGACTGTCGAGTGTCTGATGCGGGTTTCCCCAAACAGATGTTGTAAGAGGGCGCCGATATCTGGTGGAGTCTTCTGAAAAATAAAGTCCTCGGTACTGATACAAGAATGAAAAATATGCATCCTCACCGTCTAGGAGGCGAAGCCCTTCGAGGGTCATGAAGGTTGTAGCTCCCTCATTCAGCCATGTGTCTGCATAACTGCGCGGTGTCAACCACCCACCGAACCAGGAGTGCGCAAGCTCGTGAACATGAGTCGCGGCATTGGTGCCAGATGGGGCTATGTTCCTCAGCCAAGCCCAGCCGTAGCCCGCATCGTCAAGAAAGGTAGTGGATGTATTCTCCATGGCGTACTGATGGTTCCGGAGGAGAACTGAGGCATAGCTCGTTCTTGGGTATGGAACCCCCGTCAGCTTTGAAAAGTGCTCCATGACCTTCGCCAACTCGCCTTGTCGTGGGAGCACAAGATCAGGCCCGACCGTTGATGCCCACTGTCCGATTGGAATGCGGCGCTTCCCAATCTTAGCTATGGCATCCTGTTGGTATTTGAATGGACCGATGGCCACGGAAAGCAGATAGAGCGGAGTGGGCTCATCCAAGCGGAAATGAACGATTCGCTCAGTGCCTTGAATCTTGTCCGACACTCTGCGGCCGTTGCCGATGGCTTGAAGTTCTTTTGGGACATGGACGATGGTTTCGGTGGTAGCCCGATCATCTGTGCCATGCCAAGCCGGGAACCAGGGGCGATGCCCATAGGCGGAGCCCTGAGTGAATGCTTGGCCCCACGGTGCAAGATCCTGGTTGCTGCCTTCACCAGGTACGAACACGAAACCACTTGAGGGTTTCGCATGAGTTGCAATCCTGATGTGGACCAATCCGGTATAGGGAATTGCCCTGGGCAGTTCAATAACCACGTGCTCAGGTTCGATTCGGTGGGCAACCTTGATTCGATCCACCGAGACACTTAATACCTTGAGGTCAACCGCGTCCAGGCGGATCTCAGTGGCCTTTGGATCCAGCATCCTGATGCTGAGGTCCGTGATGACGTCCACGGTCTGGGCCTTCATGTCCGGTCGAATGTCGAGCCGAACATGCTCTTGGCGAAAATTCCGAGCAGGTGGGTAGTGGAGGGTGCCGCCTGGGATCTGGAATGGAGATGGCTTCGCGAGAGAGATGGGAGGTGGAGTCTGGCCAAATACCAACGGGCAAACCAGGGCAAACGAGAGGGCGACTCTTCTCGGGATCATCTTGCCTCCAAGCACTTCCATTTGGGTTCAAGACAAAGAATACATGGATGTCCTCCATGGTGGTGTTTTTCCTAAGAACAAAGCCCCGAAACCGAGTGGTGACGGGGTTTTGGAACTTCAAAGGTTGCTACTGAAGACGACTCGCCGCCTCCAGATCAGACAGCGCCTGGTGTAGCTCAGGGGGTGCTTGGTCTATCAGGTTTTTGATCTGTTGACCTAACTGCACTACTTGTTTCCTCGACTCAGATAATTGTTTGAATTGTTGAGGTGCCAAGCTGGATTGGCCTAGGCGTTCCGTGATCGTGAAATATGCCCGGGCGAAACTGATGCTGTCGCGATGAAGCTGAAAGAGGTTGTTTGAAGCCATCAAGACGGCATTGAATTCGAAGACCAACTGCTTTGGCTCAAGGGAATTCGGTAGTTCGTTAGACTCCTTGATCAATCGCAAAAGCAATTCACTCCAGTCATTCAAGCAAACGGAGAGAAGGTCACGAACCGGACCTGGTTTGCTGGCGGATTCCGCAAGTGTGGTGGAGAAAAAACACCCGCCTGGAAACACCTCTTCCGATGCGTAATCCAGCCAATTAATGAGCACAGCCTCCAATCGAGCCAGCCCCTTTGGTGCCTTCAGGGCAGGCTCAACGACGCGCGCAATGAATATGGAACGAGCGGCCTTGATGGTCGCGAGTTGTAATTCTTCCTTTGACCCAAAATGAGCGAAAAGACCACTTTTGCTTATTCGCAACTCTCTGGCCAATGTCCCAATACTGAGCCCGCCCATTCCATTGGTTGAGGCCAGGTCCATTGCGCACTGAAGGATTGCCTGTCGAGTAGCGGCACCCTTTCCCCCAGTGTTAGAACGTTCTAATTTTTTGTCTGAGTTCGCCATTTTCCACGTCTCTGACACAAAATAGCACGACCGTTCGTTTCTTTTGCTGCGACCCAATTAAACGATTCGACGGAGAGGGGGTTCATTCCCTCAGATGGTCCTTTTAATGAACCGTGTGCATTACAAGGGTCGACAGCCAGGTTTGATATTCGGGCCACGTTCCGAACACTCGACACAGCCGATGGTTTGCTCCACTTGCAACAATCCGCCTCCATTGGGCCTCCCTCCCGGGAATCGATGAAGCCACCCTTTCTTCAAAAACAGAGCGGCTTGGGCTGATCATGCAATTGCTAGCGAGAATGCAACCGGTTGGTGCGGCCATGAAGATTTTCTTCGTGAGATTAATGCTCATCGTGCTCATGTGTGTTCCCTTTCTCGGGGTGAACTCTGGGTTTATTTGAGTATTTGGCATCTATGTGTATTGATAAATACTTACATTGCATGTGTTAAATGTAATATTCAAGATCGGGTTTGCGCTTTGTAGAGGAACTCAACCCCATCCGATCCGCAAGGCGTTCCTGGGCAAGGGCCTGCTTAAATGGTCTTTTCGAAATGTAACCAAGTGTTGTTTCAGGGCTTGCATGGTCCAGCATCTGCTGAATCTGACCCAACTCGGTACCGACTTCGAAGTGGCCTGTGGCAAAGGCGGCGCGAAGGACATGGGGATGAATGTTCAATAACTGCATTTCGCGCGCACAACGAGCGATAGGCTTCCCCGTATAGCCTTTGTAGTGTTTTTTCCCGGAAGCACGCGGAAGGATAAGGCCTCTGACTGGTTTACCAGCCTTCAGCCACAATTCCCGGAGGTGGGTCATCAGCCATTCGGGAACTGCGATACTTCGTGAGCCTCTATTCTTGGTGGAGATGTCGAGTCGTCTGTCTCCTGTGACCGTGTATTCACAGGAACGCCAGCTAAGACATTCCCAACGCGCGTTGAGGGTTTCGTCCTCACGGATGCCAAGTGAAATCATCATACTGAGCGCTGTATACACATGCGGGTTTCGAGACCGCTTGGCATGTTCCAAAAATTCAGCAATTTGTTCAGGCCAAAGGATTCCCTTGGCTTCTTCTTGAGCAGGCAGGTCTTCAAGGTCGAAAGGCATGGCCTTGAGAGGTCGTTGGTCATACATGGAACTGCTGATATTGTTCCTAATTAGCAACCGCAAATGTTTAACGACAGTGTTGGCTCCACCCTCAACGTGAGAAAGCACTGCACCATGATAGCCATGCCCTTCCGTTGCCAAATAATCTCTTCGAATTGCTTCTACAACAGGGTTTGTAAATTCGGTAAGGCGAAATTTAAGATACTTATCACAGTGGGCATTGATCGAGGTTTCAACTGCCTGCAGGTGCAGATCACCAACCTGACCCTTCTTTAGCTTGACCCACTCTTCTAAGGCCGTTTTTAGCGTTGGGACCGCTTCTGGCTTAATCCAGCCGATGGCCCTTTGAGCTAGGGCCTCCTTATAATTCTTAAGCCATTCTTTCGCACCTTCCAATGAAGTCTGGCCAGTGTCGCCACCATAGGGCGTTTTCCGGTATCTAATTTGGAAATGCCAAGTATCCGATGATTTCTTTATGGCTTTCTTACGTTCGTTTTTGTACAAGCCGCCTTTGATCCTGCGCATTGCTTCCTCCACGGGAATGTTCTGAGTGGCCCCCGGTCGACACGGCGTCGTCCGCTGGTTGGTGCAAGGGGCCATTCCCCGTAGGCTTGGAAGTGCTTTGACTGCGGATTTGATAATAATTTAAACGCTAGTTGTTGAACTGGTAAAAACGGCGGAAAGCATTTGAATCTTGCTGAAATTATTAGTTTCGTTCGCTATGGCTTACACACGATAAAGTTGGTTGTGGCCACGCTGAAGCAGTTTGATTGATTCTGAACCCTTCCGAACACTTTCATTGTATACCTATCGACATCAACCTCCCAAACTATAATTTCAGGAGATAGAAATGAAGGCACCTATTACTTCAGAAGAACGGACCATTACCCAGGCGGAATGCCTTAGGCGTCTCCAGCCGCTGGGGTTGTCTGTAACTGGCTCAAGATTCTTATATTTGCTAGATAAGCATCAGGTCCCCTATGAGATCAACACGCTTTGCAATCGCGGCGGGGGCCCAAACCGGCGCTTTTATTGGTCCGTTGTGAAGGAATTCTTCCTTTCGTTCCAAGAACCCGTCCACCAGGTGAGAGATAAAAGGCGTTAGACCAATAAATAGACGATTCTTAGGGCTAGACACTCCCATTGTGAAGTATCAATGGGTCGCCCAGATTCGGTGATCCACAGGCCACGATTACTCCATAACTCAACATGTAGTTGAGGTTGTGAAACCGTATATTTTTCGAGGTGTATCATGGGATACGCAAATATTGAATTACATACAATTAGATACCTGGCGACACTCCTGAACTGCTCGCTTGACGAGGCTTGGGAGCGCCCTCTCACTTGGCAGACCGTTGACGACAATAAAGCCAGGCAGGACCCAAAGTTGGTTTCTCTTGTGCATGGGTCGATTGCGTCTCTGGCCCAGAGGCTTCTCGATCTGAACGGTGCAGGTGCCGGAATCCTGGTATCTCCACACCGGACAGACCTCCGTGGGCGTGGGAAGAACCATATTGTCGGGCTTCGAGGATGGCACTCAGATATCGACTTCGAACGTCAGGCTCTTCCAATGAACTGGAGTCGCCTGCCGCTCATCCCAACCATGATTGTGGGGACGGGTCGTGGTGTTCATCCTTACTGGCTGGTTTCCGGCGAAGAATTGCCTTGTGCTGGTGACGAGATGAGGCGGGCAACGCACGAGGCAGAATTGCGCGCCATCCAGAGGGCCCTCGCAGGCTTTGGTGCCGACCCCGCTGCTTGCGATATCTCGCGAGTGCTGCGAGTTCCAGGTTTTTTCAACCGCAAACGAGAAATGCCTGCCCTGGCAACGCTCGATCTGGTTACCCACCACAGATATGACCAGGCGGCTATTGTCCAGGCCTTCCCCTCTGTCACGCCAGTTCGTGTGAATTCTGTCATTTCCTCTGTTTCCTATCAGGTACCCAACGCAATGACCGTGCGCCGGGCCAGAGGCTACTTAGCCAAGATTGACCTGGCCGTCCACGGTGCAAATGGACACACGCAGGCCTTCGTTACCGCGATGAAGCTGTTCTCGATGTTTGGACTGGATACTCAAACAGTCTTCGACCTGATGGCCGAGCACTACAATCCTCACTGCACGCCCCCATTCAACGAAGCAGAGTTGATGCGAAAGGTGGAAGAAGCTTCGAAGAGGGCACAGGCCAGGCCTCTCGATCCCAAGCCGTTTCCCATCTCCAGGTCACGGTGAGGGCGCACATGACAAACATCCCTGTCTGGCCAGACCCACAACCAGTCATTTCGCATCTGGCATCAGGTCCGTATCCCATCGACGCCCTCCCACTTCAAATTCGACTTGCGGTGGAAGAGGTCCAGCGATATATCCAAGCCCCATACGCATTAGTCGCAGCGTCCGCCCTCTCTTCGATTTCCCTAGCTGGTCAAGCCCATTACGACATTGCTCGTGCTGACAGGCTATGCGGCCCGGTGGGACTGTATTTTCTCGTTGTCGCCGACAGTGGTGAGCGAAAGTCCTCCAGCGATACGTTTTTCAGGGCACCTTTCGAGGAGTTCCAGGCGAGAGCGTCCGAGTCCATGAAACCGGATTGGAAGGATTATCTGGCTTCGCTTGCGGCATGGAAGGCAACACAGGCAGGAATCCAGACGCAGATCAGCAACCTCGCAGCGAAGGGCCAATCGACAGTCCAAGCGGAAAAGGCCCTTCGAGCCTCTGAAGATGACAAACCGGAACAGCCACGTGAGCCGAGGTACATCCGCACCGAGGTCAGTCCGGAATCGTTGCGATGGGATCTCGCGATGAAGTGGCCCTCCTGTGGAATCGTATCGGCCGAGGGAGGGGTCGTGTTTGGTGGCCAGGCCATGGGGAAAGATGCATTAATGCGCTACCTGGCCACTCTGAACCTGCTGTGGGACGGTGCAGAGCTTTCTACGGATCGTCGAACGAGTGAGTCTTTCGTCGTGCGCGGGGCCCGGATGACCATGGGGTTACAGGTCCAGGAGGCGACCCTACGAACCTTCCTGGCCCAATCTGGGACTCTGGCTCGTGGAACGGGGTTCCTGGCGCGCTTTCTGATTGCTTGGCCCGAATCCACCATTGGCTACCGGCCTTACGTAGAGCCCCTGGACTGGACTCACCTGGATGCCTTCAATCGCAGAATAACTGCCCTGTTAGAACGCGAGGTGCGGATCACCAAAGAGGGTTCCCTCACTCCTTCATTACTCGTCTTCACACCCGAGGCCAAAAAACACTGGATCGCTTTTCATGATCGTGTGGAGCGTGAACTTGGAACTGGAGGGAGCCTCCAGGATGTTCGGGATGTTGCGAGCAAGGTTGCGGACAATGCTGCACGACTGGCGGCGCTGTTCCATACCTTTGGTGAGGAGAAGTCGGGGAGCCAGGTGGGAGTCAACAGCTTCAATTCCGCGAGCCGAATTGTGGAGTGGCACCTGACCGAAGCTAAAAGGTTTTTTGGAGAACTCGCCCTACCTGATTCACTTGCCAAAGCCGCTCTGCTTGATGCATGGCTAATCACCATTTGCAAGATCAAGGGAGTCTCTGAAGTCAGTTCAAGGAACATTCAGCAATTTGGCCCAACCAGGGTGCGAGAAAAGGCGTCTCTCGATCTCGCCATCCATGAACTGCTTGAGTTAGATCGCATCCGAGTTCGAGTGATTGGGAAACGCAGAATCATTCAAGTCAACCCGTTCTTGCTGAAAGGCCGTGAGGCAGCTACCGCTACCTTTGCTACTGCCGCTACAGGGAGGGGTCCAATTGGTTTATCTGCTATCAAAAACCTGGAATGTAGCGGAAGTAGCGTCAGTAGCTGTAGCGACCAGCCTGCAGAAAATATTGACCATCTTGTCCAAGATCTTCTCGCGGGTCTCTTTTGAAAACGAATGCTCGGCTAAAAGGGAGAACATATGAAATTTATGATCTGGAGTGGAAGCCATCGAGCTTGGTGGAAGGAAGACGGCCTTGGATATACGGTGGACAAAGCCAAGGCGGGGAAGTTCTCTATCGAGGATCTAGAAAACCAGATGCTTGATGGATTAGATCCAGACGATGCTACCCCGGCTGAGGCAGACGTGCTGGTTCGGATTTGGTAAATCGGTCTCTCTCGACTGGCAGCTATCAACAGTGGTGATGACCTGTTCAGTGAGGGCTGAATACTCCTTCTGTGAATTCGGATCAAGAAAAATTGGGGGCGAAAGTGAAAAAGGCAACGATTGAACGCGTGATCAAATCACTTATATGGGATTTAGTGAAGTCCAAGTATGAGTATCAAAAAGCGCATCGAAAAATTCAGGATCAGTGGAAGGCTGGTGGATCTTCCTTAGACACCCAGGAGGAGTATGAATTGCAGTGGGACGTTACAAGTTACATAGCTACCTACGACCAAGCGAGGCAGGCACTGGAATACATCAAGACTGGCCTTCTCACCGAAGGAAAGGAAATCCCCAAAGTGCTAATTGATGCACTGCACGAAGATCACTGGTTCTTATGAGATTGAAGGATCTGGTTGGCATTGAGTGGCAGGGCCTTATCAAAATCCATAGATTGGAGTCATTGCCAGAACTCCTTTGCCGTTGCAGTTCAGGTGTTGGCGATGGCTGTTAGAAATTGAACAGTTCTAGGTCCTTGATCGCCAGATTTTCGGTTAGTAATCGTCTAAAACCATCTGGAGTCATTCTACCAGCCGCACAAGCATGCTGCACAGCCGCACCGATGACGATTCTCTTTCTGGTATTGGCCTTACGTTCTTCTTTGGCTTGCTGAGCCTCGGCGCTGGCCAGCCTGGCTGAAAGTGCAGCCCTTCGGGCTTTCAGGTCTGAAATTCGTTTGCTCTGATCCATTAGAGAACTCCTTATAATCTACCATTATATCATATAAAATTTTATGAAACTCTATCGAGGTCATAAAAAATTACCAATGGTACGATTTTTAGTCGGCCTAACTGCCCAAATGAACTCAGGAATTGAGGGACTTTTATGTAGGAACTGGATGATCGAAAGACGGAGAGAAACCGGATGAATCAAGTAAAGGAATTATCACATAGTAACTGTAATCAGTCTTTCCATGAAATGCGCAACTTATATGTCACTGCGTGACATAACAGTTGATTCAAGCCATTTGTGGTGGAGAATTTCATGGCCTTTTTTCACATGCACGTCCAAATCATCGGCCGGTCCGCTGGACGATACGCTGTGGCAGCAGGAGCATATCGGTCTGGGAGCAAGCTGCACTGCCAGCGATCAGGACTGACCTTTGATTACCGAAAAAAGCAGGACGTAATCAGGTCTGGATTGCTAGCGCCGATGATCTTGGCACCACCAGGGGCACCAGCTTGGGTTAATGATCGCGAGCTTCTGTACAACAAGATCGAAGATGGTGAGAAGCGTCGGGATGCCCAGCTACTACGCGAATTCGACATCGCTATACCCAATGAACTGGATGATGAATCCGCAAAGATGCTGGTCCTCAAGTGGAATCGAGAATGCTTCCTCGTCCACCACCTAGTCAGCGATGTGGCTTTCCACAGCGGCTTTCAAGGAAAGAACCGCCACGTTCATGTTCTGGTCACACTTCGAAGGATCGAAGCCGGTGGTTTTTCCGCTAAAAAGGCCGTGGAACTTCACCATCCAAGGATGTGTGACTGCTGGCGCCAGGCATGGGAAAGGCTCTGTAACGAATCGCTTGCATCTGTGGGTGCCGTCGAGACAATCACCCGCCTCTCTTTAGCGGCTCAGGGGATTGCGAGATCACCGCAGCGCCATATGGGCCAGGTCCTTACGGCCATGCACCGGCGAGGCGCAATTAGCGATGAAGAGTGGAACAGGTCTCTACATAAATCGGAGGTGTCGAATGCAGAGCAGCAACGCAGGCCACGTATCAATATCAACGACCTCAACACCTGGTGGGCAGACTTCAAGCATCGATTGGTCCCCAAGGTGGGAACCGGTATACAGCGACTGGATAGCCGCCCAAATACAAATAGAGGGCCGGGTTGAGAGCTTCTTGCAGGAAGGGTCCATGACCTACCGCAATCTTCCTGACTATGATCCACCCGATCTTCCTGCTTGGCTGGTTCACCTACCTGAACCAGATGGGAGCACCACAGCGGCGATGGTCTTCGCCAAGGTGGTCCCGAATCCAGGTGATAAGCTTGCCCTGCGGTCCATCTGGCAGCCGGAGTATGTTGTGGTGACGGCGATTGCGATGTTTCCAATTCGGAGGATCCCTCGCGGCGTTGTATTACAGGCTTGGATGGGTGCAGCTTGGAATGATTGTCTTTTTGTAGACGTGCAAGGGGATGGTTGACAACACCCATCGCCCACCTACTCCTTCATCAAGCTCAATAGCGAACCTTCCTGAACCTCGCCATGGCCCCTCAGGAAGGCGCCTCGCCGGAATCACTGACACCAGGGCCAATTCGACGCCATCTTGACCTCGGGCCTCGTGCTCGATGTCTTAGCGGGGGCTTGGAAAGGTAAACATATTGGAGTGCATGAATTAAACCAGCCTAGCTGGAGAGTTTCTGTAGAATCTGTTTCATGACCCCTGAGTCCGAGGCCCAGACGCGCCGGAAACGCATTGACCCCCTGCTGAAGCAACTCGGCTGGGAGATCGTTCCGTTCGCGGCAGATCTCAACCCGGCCATGCTCCAGCGTCACGCCGTCACAGAGCACCCCACCTCCAGCGGACCTTCCGACTATGTTCTGTTTGTAAAAGGAAAACCCTTAGGCGCTCTGGAGGCGAAGAAGCTGGAGGTCGGTTCAGAAGGGGTGCTGGTCCAGGCGCAACGCTACTCTCGGGACATTGTCGATGGGGCCGGTAACTGGAATGGATACCGGATTCCCTTCCTCTACTCCAGCAACGGGTTGCAGCACTGGTTCGCCGATGTCCGCCGAGAGGACTATATGTCCCGGCAACTCATGGGTGGACTCCATGCCCCTGAGGCCCTGGCCGACATGTTCTGTGCCGACCCTACGGCAGCCCTCGGGTGGTTCAAGGACCATCCCGTCGAAGAAACCACCCGCTTGCGCCCTTACCAGCGGCAGGCCATCACAGCAGTCGAGACGGCACTGGCCAAGCACCGCAGGGACCTGATGCTCGCTATGGCCACGGGCACCGGAAAGACCTTCACCGTCGCCGCGCTGCTCTATCGGCTGCTCGCATCGGGGTTCTCCAAACGCATCCTCTTCCTTGTGGATAGGAAGGCCCTCGCGGCCCAAGCCGTCCGAGAACTCGCCAGCTTCGATACGCCCAACAACCGCAAGTTCAACGCCGAATACGAAGTCTACAGCCAGCGCTTTAGGCGTGAGGACTTCGGGGACGAGGATAATTTCGACCCCAAAATCCTGCCTGAGACATACCTGACGAAGCCTGATGGGGCACAGACTTTCGTCTATGTCAGCACCATTCAACGCATGGCCATGAACCTTTTCGGGAAGGGCTTTGGGGCCGGGGATGATGCCGAGGTTGAGGACGACGCCAACACCCTCGACATCCCCATCCATGCCTTCGATCTGATCGTTGCGGACGAGTGCCACCGTGGCTACACGCTCCAGGATGAGCAGGTATGGCGGGAAACACTGAATCACTTCGATGCCGTCAAACTAGGTCTGACAGCCACCCCCGCCAAGCATACGACAGCGATATTTGGGAACCCGGTCTTCACCTACGGGATGCAACAGGCCATCGATGAAGGCTATCTGGTCGACTTCGATCAGGTAAACGTCGATTCCCAAGTGCGCCTGCTGGGTGTACCAGTGAAGGAAGCCGACAAGATCGTGTATGTGGACCGCGAGACTGGCGAACAGATCGTGGATGAAGCTGCTGCAACTCGGCAATTTGGGGCGACAGACACGGAGCGAAGCATCACAGCCCCTGACAGCAACCAGAAGATCGTGGACGAAGTGGCGAAGTACGCCATGGCCCACGAGCAGGAACATGGCCGTTTCCCCAAGATCCTTTTCTTTGCCGTGAACGACCTTCCCCATGTGAGCCACGCAGACCAGCTTGTGAGGGCGTGCAGAGAAGTGTTTGGTAGGGGAGATGAGTTTGTTCAGAAGATCACCGGCAGCAAGACGGTAGATCGGCCCTTGCAGCGCATCCGGGAATTCCGGAATCGGCCCAAGCCGATGGTGGCCGTGACGGTAGACCTACTTAGTACTGGCGTGGACATCCCTGATCTGGAGTTCATTGTGTTCCTACGGCCCGTTCAGTCCCCCATCCTCTGGACGCAGATGATCGGGCGGGGTACGCGCCGCTCTCCCAATTTCAAGAAGGACCGCTTCCTGGTCTTCGACTGCTTCAATGGCACCCTGGTGGACCGCTTCAAGGACCTGAAGGACTTCGGCGAGATGAAGACCAAGGCCCGCACCCTGTCCAACAAGGAACTGATCCAGACCATCTGGACGGCGAAGGGTTGGCAGCAGGATGAGGCCGTGCGAAAGCTCTCTCAGCGTCTGAAGGGCATCGACGAAAAGATGAGCGGGAAGGCGCGTGAAGACTTTGCAGCCTTCGTGGAGAACGGCAACCTGAAGGCCTTTGCTGCGGCATTGCCCCAGAAACTCAAGAGCGACTTTCTGGGCACCATGGAGATCCTGCGGAAGTCCGATTTCCAAGAACTCTTGGAGGACTATGAGCGGGCAAAGGAGGACTTCCTCATCGCGCCGATGGCAGAGGACACCGTGGCCTCCGAGATGCGGTTCCGGCGAGGGCAGGATTACCTGCCAGCCGGGGACTACCTCATGGCCTTCTCCGCATGGGTCGAGGGCAATAAAGACACCATCGAGGCCATGCGCATCCTGCTTCAAAAGCCCGAGGATTGGTCGCCCAAGGCCCTGAAAGAACTGAAGGAGGCACTCAGAGGTGGGCAGTTCGAGGTTATTCACCTTCAGAAAGCGCACGCCTTCGTTCACCACAAGGATCTGGCCGACATCCTCTCCATGGTGAAACATGCTGTGCGGGAGGAAGAGCCCCTGCTCACCGCCGCCGAACGCGTGGACAAGGCCCTGGTGGCTCTGATGGCCGGGAAGGTCTTCACTGAAGAGCAGAAGGCCTGGCTTGGCTATCTGCGTGAGCACATGGTGGCCAACCTCAGCTTGGACCCCGAGGACTTCGACCTGGCCCCCACCCTGGAAAACCACGGCGGCCTCAGCCGGGCCCGGAAGGTCTTTGGGGAGCAGCTTGATACGCTGATCCAGGATCTGAACGCCGCCTGTGCGGCCTGAGGGGAAGCATGGCTGACATCGTCAACAAACTCTGGGGCTTTTGCCACACCCTGCGCCATGACGGTGTGGACTACGGCGACTACATCGAGCAACTCACCTACCTCCTCTTCCTCAAGATGGCGGATGAAAAAGATGTGAAAGTCCCCAAGGGCTGCTCATGGGACCACCTGAAGTCCCTGAGTGGACAGTCCCTTCTGGATGCCTATACCGATGCCCTCCGCAGGCTGCGTACCGAGAAAGGGCTCCTCGGAGACATCTTCGCGGGGGCCGAGAGCCGCTTCGGGAACCCGGTCAACCTGAAGAAACTCATCGCCCTCATCGACGAGGAGGAATGGTCCAGCCTGGGCCTGGACGTGAAGGGTGCCGCCTTTGAAGGCCTGCTAGAGAGGGCCGCCAGCGAAGGAAAGAAGGGGGCCGGGCAATACTTCACGCCGCGTTACCTCATCGAAAGCATCGTGAAGGTCATGAAGCCTGACCCGCGTGGGCGTGAGGATTTCCGCATCATGGACCCTGCCTGCGGCACCGGCGGCTTCCTCATGAAAGCCTACGAGTGGCTGGTGGACCCGAAGCAGAAGGCCCTGGAGCGTGACGAGATCAAGCGCATCAAGACGGCCACCTACTTCGGCCAGGAATTGGTGGCCCGTCCCCGGCGGTTGGCCCTCATGAACCTCTACCTTCATGGCCTCACGCCCACCATCTACCTGGGTGACACGCTCTACGAGGCAGAACGAGGCGAGCGGTACGACGTGATCCTCACCAATCCGCCCTTCGGCACCAAGGGGGCCAACTCCGCCCCAGAGCGTGAAGACTTCACCATCGAGACCAGCAACAAGCAACTCAACTTCGTCCAGCATGTCTTCACCGTCCTTAAGAAGGGGGGGCGGGCTGCCATGGTGCTGCCTGACAACTGCCTCTTCGAGAACAAGGCGGGCGAGGTCTTCAAAGACCTCATGGCCCTGTGCAATGTGCACACCGTCCTGCGTCTTCCCCGAGGTACCTTTACCCCTTATAGCCAGGGCGTGAAGGCCAACGTGGTCTTCTTTCAGAAGGGCCTGCCAACAGAATACGTGTGGATTTTCGACGGGCGCAGCAACGTGCCCGGCATCACCAAGAAGGAGCGGCCCCTTACGGCAAAGCATTTCGAGGAATTTGAAGCCTGCTATGGGGCTGACCCCAACGGACGCAGCAAACGCAAAGACCAAGGCGAGATGGGCCGATGGCGAAAGTTCCACCTGAGTGATATCCAGGCCCGTGACTACAAGTTGGACCTCACATGGCTCAAGGACGAGAGCCTGGACGACCCTGACGAACTGCCTGAGCCACAGGATCTTGCCGGGGAGGCCATCACCGAACTGGAAGCCATCGTGGACGACCTTAAGGACATCATCGCCCTGCTGGAGCAGGAAGAGGGTGTTGAGGCATGACCCAACAGCTTCCTGGTGGCTGGATTTCTATTTCTCTGCCGGAAGTGGCAGATCTCATCATGGGCCAGTCCCCTCCATCGACGACATACAACACAAGTAAAAATGGCCTTCCGTTTTTTCAGGGAAAAACAGAATTTGGCGATCTCTATCCGACACCAGAAACATACTGCGATACACCAGGAAAAATTGCTGAGGCTGGGGACGTGCTCATCTCAGTGCGAGCCCCAGTAGGTCCTACAAATTTGTGTCAAATCCGCTCATGCATTGGGCGAGGTTTAGCTGCACTACGTCCAAAGGAAGAAATTCCAAGCAAGTATCTTCTTTACTACCTCAGAAACATCGAACCCTGGCTAAGCCAACAGGGGACAGGGTCCACCTTCACTGCGATTAGCAAGAGTGACCTTCAGGAAATTGAAATCCTACTCGCGCCGCTTGCTGAGCAGCGTCGGATCGTCGCCAAACTGGAAGTTCTACTGTCCAAAGTCGATGCCAGCCGCAAGCGACTGAAGCGCATCCCTGTCATCTTGAAACGATTTCGTGAAGCAGTTCTTTCTGCGGCCTGCGATGGGCGGTTGACAGCGGATTGGCGTCAGGGGAATTCGCACCCGGAATGCGCCGAGGTTCTACTTCGTCTGATGCAAGTTGAACGAAAAACCAAGTGGGAAGCCAAGCATGTAGGACGGAGGTACCCCCCACCGCAAGCCATGGAGGAGAGGGACCTTCCTGCAATCCCTGAGTCTTGGGTATGGGTCAATTTCGATCAGTGCACATGGGAGATTACCGTCGGCCATGTTGGTCCAATGCGGGAGCGCTACATTCCGGAAGGAAGGCCATTCCTTCGCAGCCAGAATGTCCGCCCCCTCCGATTCGACCCAGCAGGCCGTGTGTTTATCCCGGAGGATTTCCATGAGGTTCTGGCCAAATCGGCCCTATACGGGGGCGAAATTCTTGTTGTCAGATCGGGTGCAAACACGGGCGACTGCTGTGTCTTTCCCAAGGGGTTTGGTGAAGCGAACTGCTCCGATTTAGTCATTGCTAGGCCACTCTCTGGACTGCTTCCTGAGTATGGAGCAGCCTATGTTGCATCTCCCCAAGGGCAAGCCCATCTTGCCCTTCATGAAACAGGTATTGCCCAGCCACACTTCAACATTGGGGCGATGAGGGTGAAGCCTTTCCCATTACCGCCGAAGGCCGAGCAACAAGAAATCGTGAAGCGGACCAACGAACTGTTCGCATTTGCCGACCAGGTAGAAGCTCGCTACCTAAAGGCCAAGACCCATGTGGATCGCCTCACCCAATCCATCCTCGCCAAGGCCTTCCGTGGTGAACTCGTGCCCCAGGATCCCAACGACGAGCCTGCGGCGGCCCTCCTGGAACGCCTGAAGTCTGCGCCCACTGAAGCACCACCACCTATGCGACGAGGTCGCCCAAGGAAGTCCACACCGGTTGAAGTGCCACCACCCAAGCGGCGAGGCCGCCCAAGGAAGACGGTGGTGTGATGCGCTTCTTGTTGGACACGAATGAAGGAAACTGATTTGGAGGATCGAGATGGCTGACGCGCCATGGCTAAGCATCGACTTGAAGTCGAAGGGCGGGAAGCTCGTCTTCAAGGATATTCAGGAGCTTCAAACCTGGACGGAGACAGAGATTGCTGTTTGGAGTTGGCTCGACTCCTACGTCAATTCCGATGGGAATTTGCAATCAGCGATCTCAAATGGGCAGTTCACGATGCGAAATCAGTTGAGGAACTACGTCCAGCAGTTCCCGCAGAATCCGGGATTGCTCTCCGAAATAAACAACTACTTCACCAACAATATAGCCAGCGGGCGATTGATTCTTTCGGCCACCCCGGCTGGTAAATTTATCCTGAAGAAGAAAGAGACTGATCCGATGGTCGCAGCTTGGTCTCTGGCCGCGCTGACCGGCACCGGTCTGAATCTGAACTCCGTTACCGGTTCCGCACTGGACGGCATTCTAGAAGCCGCGCTATTCCGCCTGGGGATTCGGGGCACCGCCCTTTCAGAAAAGGAGGCTCTGGACCAGGCCTTCGGCCAGGTGACGGTAGCCCTGGCTGAGGCCAAGGCGAACACTGATGGCGCGAAGGCTGAGGCGGCTCGGTTGGCCGAGGAATTCCAGAACACCCAGAACGGCTTTCGAGATGACATCAAAATCACTCTCCAAAAGGCCGAAGAGGACTTTGCTGCCGAAGTTAAGCAGGGACAGGAGCAGCTTCAGGCCATCGCCAAGACATACGATGACAAGCTCGCTCTACAGGCACCGGTCACCTACTGGGAAGCCAAACAGAAGAAGCATCTCACAGCCATCAGATGGCTCATCCCAATCACCGTTCTCGTAATGGTTCTTTCGGTTCTCGGAATCGTTGCTGCCATTCACTACCTGCTTCCGACGGTTACGCCAGGCAGTTTTCCTGAGCCCTGGAAGCTAGGCCTCATCTTGATTGTAGTGACGATGGTGATCTGGATTACAAGGCTGCTAATCAAGGTTCTATTGAGCCATGTCCATCTGCATACGGATGCGCAGGAGCGTCGTATTTTGACCAATACCTATCTATCACTGATCAGGAGCAATGAGACCCTGAATGATGAGAATCGGACGCTCATCCTGCAGATTTTATTCAGACCAGCGGCCACGGGGATAGTGGATGATGGTGGCCCAGCCACGCCCATGGAATTCTTCGGAAAACTGGCAAGCGGTGGGGGCAAGCACTAACCAAAGCAGGGCCTGAGCAGACTCTGGTTCTCACTCGTTTACGTCATAGTCAGCCACCCTTTGGCAGCCCTGGTTGATTTATACCCTTGCTGCCTTGGGTTTCTGTACCGCGTTCTCCTCTTGCCGCGCGGGCCCTTCTTGTGCCCCCGCGCGGCAAGAGGAGAACGCTCGTGAATCCAGAAAAAGCCCAGCAAGCCAAGGAAAAGGGGCCTGCAGAACTCATCGAAACCTTTCGATCAGAGCCCTTTTTTTGGGAGATCGTCGGCTGTTTGGAACGGATCCAGCCAGACCCGAGGCACTCCCTCACGCCGATGGAAATTTGTCTTTTTACTCTGATCCGCTGTCGGGAGGACCTCCGATGTGCCCTGCTGGGTGACCTCAGTGGTGCTGTTGCCAAGTCCCTCAGGGTCCTTGAGAACGAGCGGATTATTGGGATTTTTTCCAGAGCCGTGGAGGAGCAGGATTTCCAGGCGAGCCCGCACTTCATCAGGTTCACTCTTTCAGTGGTCGCGAGTTGCCTGGTGGCCTGCTCGCGGGAGCAACGCCAACCCCACTGAACCTGCCATCGGAAGGACTTGCACTTAGAATTTGCCTTCAATGAAGCCTGAGACTTGGGGTAGTAATGCGCATTGCTGTAGTGGGTGACATCCATGGCCACTGGCTCGAATTGAGGGAGGCCATACTCGCCCTTCACGCCTCTTCTGGCCTTGATCTGGTGCTTCAGGTAGGCGATGCGCAGCCGGTGCGGGATGCTCTCGACCTTTCCTACATGCCGGTTCCCGAGAGACACCGCGCTCTTGGCAACTTCGCTCAGGTGGTCGGCCCCTGGCCGATTCCCACCTGGTTCATTGCAGGTAACCATGAGCCCTTCAATTACCTTGAGTCGATGCCAGGGGGAGGCGTCCTGCTTGAGAACCTGGACTACCTGGGGAGGCAGTTCTCCCGAACGGTTGGCAAGCTCCGCATCGCCGGGGTGGGCGGGATCTTCAGCCCGAAGCACTTCGACTCGCCTAGGGCCACTTGGCCGTTTCCCCAAGGTGGAAGGAAGCAGGCGTCCTATTTCAGGCGAAAGGAAGTCGAGGCCCTCGCCTCGTCAGGGCCGACGGACATCCTGTTGATGCATGCGTGGCCAGCCCAGATGGAGTCTGCCCGCAAGCCTGAATGGCCGAAGCGATGGGCCAAGGTCGGATGCGATGCCCTCGGAGAGTTGGTCTCCACCCTCAGACCGCGCTTCGTGTTCTGTGGGCACATGCACCACGCCGTCGTCCATCAGTCGGGCCAAACCACCATCGTTGCCCTGGACAATTTCTCAGCCCGTCCCGACCGCTCCATCGTGGTCCTGGAATCCGACGAGCAGGGGTTGAGAATCGTGCCGAGTTGAGGGCCGGTAGGCTGGGTATCAGCCGGATTGCCGAGAATGTGTTCAACACTTACAAGCCAATCTGTGCTGACTCAGTGCTGACTGGTTCCGACATGATCTAGCGAAACAAACGACTTACCAGCATGAAGCAGCATAAAGATCGGCCCGGCCCGTTCAACACTTACGAAAAAGGAAAAACCCCGAAACCTAATGGTGACGGGGCTTTGCGAGTGGAGCGGGCGACCAGGATTGAACTGGCGACATTCAGCTTGGGAAGCTGACGTTCTACCACTGAACTACGCCCGCGGAAGAGGTTCATCCTAGCGCAAATGGAGGCAGCTGGCCAACCGGATCTCGGAGGCTGTTGTCAGGAATAACCAGACTTTATCCCAATGACCCATAGATCCGATATGAGATGGAGCCGCCCAAGCCTAGGCTGTGGTTCTCCTCAAAGGAGGGTATCAATGACTGCCGGAACCCGCAGGATACCGATCCCCCAGCCTGACGGCATGGATGTCCCCGGCATCATCGATGCCTTCGCGCATCGGATGATGTATTCAATCGCCAAGGATCAGCACACGGCCAGTGACTTCGATGTGTACCAGGCCCTGGCCTTCGCTGTGCGGGACCGGCTCATGGAGCGCTGGTTCCAGACGCAGAGCACCTACTACCACCGTGACGCCAAGCGGGTCTACTACCTGTCTCTTGAGTTCCTCATGGGGCGGGCCCTGCTCAACAACGTGGTGAACCTGGGGGCCCAGGACGCCTACACCCGGGCCATGGAGCAGCTGGGCTTCCGGCTGGAGGACATCGGCGAGCAGGAGTGGGACGCAGGCCTCGGCAATGGGGGCTTGGGCCGCTTGGCCGCCTGCATCCTGGATGCGGCCGCCACACTGGAGATCCCCTTCTACGGCTACGGCATCCGCTACGAGTACGGCATCTTCATCCAGAAGATCATCGAGGGCCAGCAGGCGGAGTTCCCGGATGGCTGGCTGCGCTACGGCAATCCCTGGGAAATCCAGCGTCCCGACGCCATCTTCCCGGTGCATTTCTACGGCCACACCCATGGCTACCTCGATGACCAGGGGCGCTACCGGGTCGAGTGGCGGGACGCCCAGGAAGTCTGGGCCATGGCCTACGACACACCGGTGGCGGGCTTCCGCAACGGCACCGTGAATACCCTCCGGCTCTGGTCCGCCAAGTCGAGCCGAGAGTTTGACCTGGCCCACTTCAACACGGGGGAGTACGTGCGGGCCGTAGAGGACAAGACGATCTCCGAGAACATCTCCAAGGTGCTCTATCCGGCCGATGACCAGAGCGCTGGCAAGGAGTTGCGCCTCAAGCAGCAATATTTCTTTGTGTCGGCCACCCTGCAGGATGTGGTGCGCCGTTTCAAGAAGCGCCCCAGTTGGCGCTGGGAGGAGCTGCCCGACAAGGTGGCGGTCCAGATGAACGATACCCACCCGGCCCTGGTGGTACCCGAGCTGATGCGGGTGCTCATGGACCAGGAATCCCTGGAATGGGATCTGGCCTGGGCCCTCACTCAGCAGGTCTGCGCCTACACCAACCACACGGTGCTGCCCGAGGCCTTGGAGGTCTGGCCCATGGAGTTGTGGCGCCGACTGCTGCCCCGGCACGCGGAGATCGTGGAGGAGATCGACCGGCGCTTCCGCGCCACGGTGCGCCAGCGCTATCCCTTCGACGACGCCAAGCTGCAGCGCCTGGCCATCGTCGACAACGGGCACAGCGTCCGCATGGCCAACCTGGCCATTGTGGGCAGCCATTCCGTGAACGGCGTTGCCCAGCTCCACACGGACATCCTCAAGGCCTCCACTTTTTCGGAAATGAATGCGCTGTTCCCGGGAAGAATCAACAACAAGACCAATGGCATCTCACCCCGGCGCTGGCTGCTCAAGTGCAACCCCCAGCTGGCGGACCTGGTCACAGAAGCCATCGGTCCTGCTTGGCTGAAGGACCTGGATGCTTTGCGAGGCCTGGAGACCTGGGCGGAGGACGCCGCCTTCCAGGAACGCTGGCTGGCCATCAAGCGCACCAACAAGGAGGCCCTGGCCACCTGGGCGCGGCAGACCCAGGTTTTCACGCTGGACCCCAGCTTCCTCTTTGATGTCCAGGTGAAGCGCATCCATGAGTACAAGCGGCAGCTCCTGAACCTCCTCCACATCACCACGCTCTGGAATCGTCTGCGGGACGGCTTGGACATCGGCGCACCCCGGGCGGCCCTTCTGGGCGGCAAGGCGGCCCCGGCCTACTGGGTGGCCAAGCAGATCATCCACCTCACCAATGTTCTGGCCCAGGCCATTGGTGCGGATCCCAAGGCCCAAGGCAAGCTCAGCGTGGCCTTCCTGCCAAACTACCGCGTGTCCTTGGCGGAACTGGTTTTCCCCGCTGCGGAACTCTCGGAGCAGATCAGCACGGCAGGCACCGAGGCCTCGGGCACCGGCAACATGAAAGCGGCCCTCAACGGGGCCCTTACCATCGGCACCCTGGATGGCGCGAACATCGAGATCATGGAGGAGGTGGGCGCCGAGAATATCTTCATCTTCGGCCACACGGCGGAGGGGATCGTCGGATTGCGCGACGCGGGCTACTGTTCCAGGGACTGGATCGCGGGCAACCCCGAGTTGGCCAGGGCCATCGAGACCATCGCCACCTTGGACGGGGGCCGCTTCCAGGGGCTGGCCCAGGGGCTACGGGATTGGGACCACTACTTCCACTGCGCCGATTTCGCGTCGTACCTGGAGACCCAGGCGCGGGTGGCCGGCGCCTACGCGGAGCCCAAGGCCTGGGCCCGGATGTCCATCCTGAATGTGGCGGGCATGGGGAAATTCAGCATTGACCGCACGGTGCGCGACTATGCCCGGGACATCTGGGATGTGGCCGCGGTGCCCGTTGCCCTCCCTTGATGGGCTAAACTCTTCTATACTTGACCTTGGAATCCCATAGGAAGGCTGACCATGTCCAATGCCATTCGTCGCATCGCGATCTCCACGGGCGGAGGGGATGCGCCGGGTCTCAACGCTGTGATCCGGGCCGTGGTCATCGCCGCCTCCAACCTGGGCTGGGAGGTC
This sequence comes from uncultured Holophagaceae bacterium, assembly GCA_903913215.1. GTDB lineage: Bacteria > Acidobacteriota > Holophagae > Holophagales > Holophagaceae > Geothrix. The sequence continues at coordinate 131,334 of CAIWKE010000012.1, read as the reverse complement.
TACGGCATCCGCGAGGGCTTCAACGGCATCCTCTTCCCAGAGCGTTATCCCGATGGCGGCGTGTTCCGTCTCACCCGGGAACGGGTGCGGGGCATCGGTCACCTGGGCGGCACCATCCTGGGCACCACCAACAAGGGCAATCCCCTGCGCTTCCCCCTCAAGATGTCCGACGGCACCATCAAGGAAGTGGACCGCACGGACGAGATCCTGGAGTTCTTCGCCCGCAAGGAGCTGGACGCCCTGGTCTCCATCGGCGGCGACGGCTCCCTCACCATCGCCAACGTCCTGCACCAGAAGGGTCTGAAGATCGTGGGCGTGCCCAAGACCATCGACAATGACCTGGACAAGACCAACACCACTTTCGGTTTCGACACCGCCGTGGCCTTCGCCACGGACTGTCTGGACCGCCTGCACAGCACCGCCGAAAGCCACCAGCGGGTGATGGTGGTGGAGATGATGGGCCGCTACGCCGGCTGGATCGCCCTCAACTCTGGCATCGCCGGGAGTGCCCATTCGATCCTCATCCCCGAGATCCCCTTCGATCTGGAGAAGGTGGCTCAGAAGATCCGCACCCGCGATCGGGAGGGGCGCATGTACACCCTGGTGGTGGTGGCCGAGGGCGCCAACCCCACCCATGGCCATCGTGCCGTGTTGGAGGCGGCCGGTGTGGGTCACGCCGAGCGTCTGGGCGGTATCGGCGAGTGGACCGCCAAGGCCCTTCAGGAGATCACGGGCAAGGAGTCTCGAGTGGTGGTGCTGGGTCATCTGCTGCGGGGCGGCAGTCCCACCAGCTTCGACCGCCTGGCGGCGCTGCGCTTCGGTGCCGCGGCGGTGCGGGCCCTGCACGAGGGCCAGAGCGGCATCATGGTGTCCCTGGCCTTCCCCAACGTCATCTACGTCCCCCTGGAGGAGGTGGCGGGCCGCATGAAGGCCGTGCCCCTCGACTGCGACATCCTGCAGACCGGCCGGGATCTGGGGATCAGCTTCGGGGATTAGATTCCTGGTGGGATCTCAGCGCTTCTAGGGGAGTCGGCAATACGCAGAGGCGTAGGGTCGCGCTGAGATAGAATCAACAATCGAAGATCATTCGTTCCAATCAACCACCTGGAGATGCCCATGCCTGTCGTGAATTCAGCTCAGTACGCCGTGATGCTTGAGAAGGCCCGCCAGGAGAAGTACGCCTACCCGGCCTTCAATGTGACCTCCTCCGAGACCGCCAACGCCGTCCTGCTGGGCCTCAAGGCCGCCGGGTCGGATGGCATCGTCCAGATCTCCACGGGCGGCGCCGAGTTCATGAGCGGGCTGGGTGTGAAGGACATGGCCAAGGGTGCCATTGCCCTGGCGGACTATGTGCACTACATGGCTGCCCAATACGATGTGAACGTGGCCCTCCACACGGACCACTGCCATCCCAAGTACCTCGCGGGCTTTGTGCTGCCCCTCATCGAGGAGACCGAGCGCCGCCGTGCCGCGGGTCGCCCGAACCTCTACAACGCCCACATGTTCGATGGCTCGGAGCTGGCCCTTGGGGAGAACCTGGCGAAGTCCGCAGAACTGCTGCGCCGCTGCGCTGCCAGCGAGCTGATCCTGGAAGTGGAGATCGGCGTGGTGGGCGGCGAGGAAGATGGCCACGACACAAGCCATGTAGGCAAAGAGAAGCTCTACACCACACCCGAGGACATGGTGGCCGCCCATTCGGCTCTGGCTCCCATTGGCCGCTACATGCTGGCCGCCACTTTCGGCAATGTGCACGGCGTCTACAAGCCCGGCAATGTGGTGCTGAAGCCCGCCATCCTGCGGGATGGTCAGGCCGCCATCGCCAAGGCCTGTGGAGGTGCCCAGTCCTTCCTGGTCTTCCACGGTGGCTCCGGCTCCAGCCTCCAGGAGATCCACGAGACCTTGGACTACGGTGTCATCAAGATGAACATTGACACCGACACGCAGTACGCCTTCACCCGCGCCATCGCCGACCACATGTTCAAGAACTACGACGGCGTCCTCAAGATCGATGGCGAGGTGGGCAACAAGAAGGCCTACGATCCCCGCCCCTACATGAAGAAGGCCGAGCAGAGCATGGCCGACCGTGTCATCCGCGCCTGCAACGACCTCCGCAGTGCCGGCAAGACCATGGGCAAGCTGTAAACCAAGAAGAACTGATCACCACCAAGGCACCAAGAAAGGCAGTCAGTTCTTGGTGCCTTGGTGGTTCACTTTTTATTTGAGGGCGAAATCCCGGTCTCAGCCCAGGTACGCGGCCAGCACGCGCTCGTCGCGGCCCAGTTCGGCGGGGGTGCCTTCGACAGCGATGCGGCCGTGCTCCATGACGTAGGCGTAGTCGGCCACTTCCAGGGCGCTCTTGGCGAACTGCTCCACCAGGAGCAGCGTGATGCCCTCTTCCTTCAGGCGCCGAATGGTGCGGAAGACTTCCTGCACGATGACCGGGGCCAGGCCCATGGAGGGCTCGTCCAGGAGCATCACTTTGGGGCGGGCCATGAGGGCGCGGCCAATGGCCAGCATCTGCTGCTCGCCTCCGGATAGCGTTCCCGAGGCTTGCTTGGACCGGTCCCTCAACCGGGGGAACAGCTCGTAGACCCGGTCCAGGTCCACCTGGGCCTTGGCGCCATAGCCGAAGAAGCGGGGCAGGCGGGTGTAGGCGCCCAGGAGGAGGTTGTCTTCCACTGAGAGGGGCCCGAAGACCTTGCGCCCCTCGGGCGAGTGGGCCAGCCCCGCGCGTGCGATGCGCGATGCGTCCATGCCCTGCACTTCCACGCCGTCCAGGATTACCTTGCCCCGGCTGGGTCGGAGGCCGCCGGAGATGGCTCGCATGGTGGTGGTCTTGCCCGCGCCGTTGGCGCCGATGAGTGCCACCAGGGTGCCCTTCTTGACCTGGAGGGTGGTGCCCGTCAGGACTTCGCTGGCGCCGTAGCCCGCATGGAGGTCTTCCACTCGCAGCATGGGTGCCTCCTAGGCGGGCAGCGGCGCAGCGCCGCCATCAGTGTGGGGGGTGGCCGAGTCCGTCTCCGGGGGCTGGCCCAGGTAGGCCTCCACCACCTTGGGATGGCGCTTGACCTCGTCAGGGGTGCCTTCGGCGATGACTTTGCCGCCGTCCAGCACCGTCACCGCATCGCAGAGTTCGCTCACCACGTCCATGTGGTGCTCGATGAGGATGATGGTGATACCGCGCTGGTGGACCCGCTTGATGATCTCGATCTGCTGGAGGACGTCCGGGTGGGCCAGGCCGGCGGCGGGCTCGTCGAGGATGAGCAGGTCCGGCTTCCGGGCCAGGGCCCGGGCGATCTCCAGGAAGCGCTGGGCGCCATAGGTGAGGTCCTTGGCCTTGGCCCGGGCCTGATCTTTCAACCCGATGAGCTCCAGCAGGGCCAGCGCATCCGCCTGGGCGCGGCGTTCCTCGGGGCGGGCCAGTCCCAGCAGCACCAGGGGCAGCGGGCTGCGGTAGACGTCTTTGAGGGCCACCATGACATTCTCCAGGGCCGTTAGCTCCCCGAAGAGCTGGAGGTTCTGGAAGGTGCGGGCCACGCCGGCCCGAGCCACCCGGAAGAGACTGCCCTGGGGCAGCTCCTGGCCGTGCAGCAGCACCCGGCCTCCACTGGGGGTATAGAGGCCTGAGATGACGTTCACCACGGTGCTCTTGCCCGAGCCGTTGGGTCCGATAAGGCCGTGGATAGAGCCGGAACAGACCGTCATGCTGAGGTCGTCCACGGCCTTCACACCGCCAAAGTAGCGCTTCAGATGATCCAGCACCAGCAGCGGTGAGCCGTCGGCGGGGTGGGTGGGCAGGACGGAATTCAAATCCGAGGGCTCAGGCAGGGGGGCCTCGGGCACTCGGAAGAGCTTGGCGAGGAACCCCGTAAGGAAGCCCATGAGCCCTTCCGGCAGGCCCACCACCACGGAAAAGAGCATCAAGGCGAAGATGGCCTTCCGCCAGTCTTCCGTGTTGGGGACGAAGAAGCCGCCTACCACCAGAATGCCCATGGCCACCACCGGGGCCAGGGCCTGGAAGGGCCGCGTGGTCTTCTTCACCAGGCCGCGCAGCCCGGCCGCCAGGGCCATGGCGCAGCCGAGGCCGCTGAAGGCCAAGAAGAGATCGTGTTTCGAAAGCAGGTTGGGCAACAGGACGATGACCGAGGCACCCACCAGGGCCCCCCAGAGGCTCTTGCGGCCCCCCAGCACTACGCCCAGCAGAAGGGTGATCATCTGCTCGTAGCCGAAGCTCTGGGGCTGCAGGTAGCCCAGGTTCAGGGCGTAGAGGCCGCCGGCCAGACCGCCCAGGCCAGATCCCAGGGCGAAGGCTGCGACCTTGTGGCGGTAGGTGCCCACGCCCATGGCATCCGTGGCGATGGGGCTGTCCCGGAGGGCTTCGAAGGCGCGGCCCCACTGGGAGGCCAGCAGGTTGCGCATGAGCATCCAGACCAGGGCCAGGAAGGCCAGGCAGAGCCAGTAGAACTGCGGCTTGGTCAGGATGTGCCCGAAGATGGGCGGCTGAGCGATGCTGAGGCCCTGGGCGCCTCCGGTGAGGCTCTCCAGCTCGTTGAGGGCCGTGGCGCTGAGGGCCGCGAAGCTGAGGGTGGCCAGGGCGAACTGGGGGCCTTCCAGGCGCAGGGCGGGCAGGGCCAACAGGCCACCCAGCACCAGGCAGAGGGCCGTGGCGGCGAGGAGGGCTGGGCCCATGCCCATGCCCAGTCTCGTGATCACCAGGCCCGCGGCGTAGCCGCCCAGGCCCAGGAAGGCGATCTGGGCCAGGTTCACCTGGCCCAGGTAGCCCACGGTCACGTCCAGGCCGATGAGCAGGATGCCGTAGATGGAGAGCAGGGTCAGCAGGCCCAGGGCATATTCATTCAGCACCAGCAGAGGAATGGCGCCGAGGACAGCGAAGGCCAGGAGTTCGGCACCCCGGAGGAAGAGGAGACGTCGCATGGTCAGACCTTCCTGATGGTGGCTTTGCCGAACACGCCCGTGGGGCGCAGGGCCAGGGCGAGGATCAGCAGGATGAGGCCCGGCGCTTCCCGCCAGCCGCTACCCACGTAGTAGCTGGCCAGGCTTTCCAGGACGCCGAGGAACATGCCCACCAGCACCACGCCAAAGCCAGAATCCAGGCCCGCCACCACGGCGACGGAAAAGGCCTTGAGGATGAGGGCCGAGGCCATGGTGGGCCCCACCGTGGTGATGGGGGAGACGAGGATGCCCGCCAGGGCCGCCACGGCCCCGGAGAGGCCGTAGGACAGCATGACGGTGCGAGTGGCGGAGATGCCCATGAGCTCGGCCGCGTCGCGATCCGCAGCGACCGCCTCGAAGGCTTTGCCCAGTAGGGTGCGCCGCTTGAAGAGCTCGATGAGGCCCATGATGGCGAAGACACCCACGGCCACGGACAGTTCCAGGCGGGTGACATCCACTCCCAGGACATGGATGGGATCAGCGGAAATGGGGGTGGGGAAGGGACGGTCGTCTCGGCCCCAGATGTTCTCGGCAGCGGAGAAGAAGAAGAGGCCAATGATGATCGTGAGCAGGATCCAGCCTTCACTCTTCTGCTCCAGGGCCAGGCGCACTCCGGCGCGCTCAACCACGAGGCCCATGAGGGCGCCGAAGAGGAGGCCGCCGGGGATCATAAGGGCGTAGGACAGGCCCAGGCCCCAGTGGGTGAGGCCCAGGTTGGTGAGGGTGAGGCTGAAGAAGGCCGACAGCATGACCAACTCGCCCTGGCCGAAGTTGATGCTCTTGCTGGTGGCGTACGTGAGCTGGAAGCCGTAGGCGATGAGGGCGTAGACGAGGCCCATGAGGGCACCGCTGATCGCCATTTGCCCGATGATCGCTGCGTTCATGCCAGGCCTGTCTCGAAAGGGGTGAAAAAGCGGGGGGCCGAAGCCCCCCGAGGATCAGCTTGGGGCCTGGAAGCTACTTGGTTTTGGCCTTGGCCTTGTTGAGCTTGGCAGGAGTGGCGGTGGTGGCGGACTTACGGAGGCGCTCGCGGTCGGCATCATTGCCGAAGACCACATGGCCATCCTTCACCATGCCCATGACGGTCTGCTCGCGGCGGAAGGCCTCGTGGGTGGTGACGTCCGCAGGATCCCACTTGGCGTAGGGATGGTTCCAGGTGGCGATGACGCCCTTCACGGGCTCCTTCAGGTCTTCCAGCGCTTCCTTGACCTTGTGGGTGTCGGTGCTGCCCGCCTGCTTGACGGCGGCGGCCATGAGGTAGACGGCGTCATAGCCCTGAGCAGCGGCCACAGGGGAAGGGATACGGCCCACCTTGAAGGTCTTGTGGTAGCCGTCGATGAAGGCCTTGGCCTTGGGGGTGATGGGCTCTTCGATGAAGGTCTGGGGCATGAGGGTGCCGTTGCCGTTCTTGCCGGCGTTGTCGATGTAGTTGGACATGGAGAGGGTCCAGCCGCCGATGAGGGGGGCCTTCATCCCGATCTTGGCCTCGCCGTTGGAGATGGCGGCCAACTCGGGGCCGATGCCCCAGATGAGGATGGCCTCGGCGCCTGCGGACTTGGCCCTGAGCAGCTGGGCGGTCATGTCCTTGTCGCCGATGTTGAACTTCTCCTGGGCAACCACCGTCAGCTTGTTGCCCTGCTTCTTGATCTGATCCAGCATGTCATCCCGGCCGGAGACCCCGTAGTTGGTGGAGTCGAAGACCACGGCCACCTTGGTGAACTTGCGGTTGATGGCCTCCTCCACAACCATGGCGGCCTGGATGCCGTCGTGGGCCGCGAACCTGAAGATGGAGTTGTCCTTCACGCCGGCCTTGCTCCACTGGGTCATGGAGGCGGATCCTGCGGCGGGGCAGATGATCTTGGTGATGCCCGTCTCCTGCAGGTGCTTGTCACCCGCGATGCAGACGCCGGTGTTCACGGTGCCGATGACGCCAGAGAGGTCGCTCATGGCGGCCAGTTCCTGGGCGATGAGGGCGCCGCGCTCGTTCTTGGCCTCGTCATCACGCTCGATGACTTCGATCTTCAGCTTCTTGGCACCCACCTGGATGCCGCCTGCGGCGTTGATCTCGGCGATGGCCAGCTTGGCGCCGTCCCGGGCGGAGGTGCCCATGGGGGCCGACCCCCCGGAGAAGGGTCCCGTGAGGGCGATCTTGACCGTGTCACCGCCCTGCAGGCCCAGGGCCGAGAGCAGGAGCGAACCGTGGACGAGTTGCTTGAACATCGTGTCCTCCGTGAAACCGTGGGTATGGATGGGTGGGGTCGCCGCAAGAATAGCTGACCCAAGGACCATTTGGAAAGCGGGCGGATTACCTACCGGCCTTCCAACTGGCCTGCCACCCAGGCCAGCAGCGGCTCACCGCCCAGGACGCGCTGCTCGGCCACGTAGAGGGGAAGCTCCAGGGTACTGGCATCTTCAGGCTGCAACTTCACGGCATCCTTCTCGGTGCAGACCAGCCAGCCCGCGCCTTCGGCCCGGGCGAGGGTCTGGAGGCGTCGGAGTTCCGCAGCCGTGGGGAGGTGGTGGTCGGGGAAACTATGGGAGCCCACCCAAGGCTGCCCCGCCAGAAGCAGGTCCGCATAGAAGGCCTCAGGATGGCCCAGGCCGCACCAGGCAAAGGCGGGCCCGCCAGGGATGGGCATGGGCTCCAGGTTTCCGCCTGGGAAGCGGCGCAGCCCCCCGAGGCAGAAGTCCACCCAGAAGAGGGGGCCACCGGAGCCGTGGCGGGCCCACCAGGCCTCGACCTCTGCCCGGTCCTGCACCCGGGCGGCGCGGGTCACGATCAGGGCCTGGGCGCGGCGGGCACTCTCCATGGGCTCCCGCAGGTCGCCCAGGGGCAGCAGGCGGCCGTCCCCCCAGCGGCGCACCCCGTCCAGCACCAGGAGGTCCAGGTCCCGGTGCAGGGCCCGGTGCTGGAAGCCGTCGTCCAGGAGCAGGCAACGCACTTCCGGCCGCTGGGAAAGGGCCCGCAGGGCAGCGGCGTGACGCTTGCGGCCCACCACCACCCGCCGGGAGCCCAGTCGTCGGGCCATGAGCAGAGGTTCGTCGCCGGTCTGGCGGGAGTCCGATTCAGGCTCAACGCTCATGGGATCCACAGGGCGGCGTCCGCCGTAGCCACGGGAAAGGACCGCATTGGCCCAGCCAGCCCGCTCCAGGCTTTCGGCCAAGAAAAGGGTGATGGGTGTCTTGCCTGTGCCCCCGGCGCTGAGGTTCCCCACGGAGATCACCGGCACGTCGGCCCGGGCGCAGCGCTCGGGGTGGGCATCGAAGCCCCGGTTCCGGGCACGAACCACGGCCCCATAGAGGGGAGCCAGGGGCGCGGCAAGCAGGCGCAGGATGGACATGGGTCCAGGGTATCTGAGGTGCTGCCCGGTGGGGATCCGTCCTTGTTGGAATCCGTTAGGTTACATACATCCCTTCCCATGGGTTAATCTAGGATCCTCCCCGGGACCCTCATGGCTGAACCCAGCTTCATCGATCAAAGCAAGCTGCGCTTCCGCGAAGGCGAGGTCATCTTCAAGAAGGGGGAGATGGCCCAGCAGATGTACATCATCTTGGCGGGCAAGGTGCGGCTCTATGTCTCCGATGAACCCAAGGGTGAATGGCTGGAGGAGTTGGCGAAGGGCGAGTTCTTCGGCGAAGGCAGCCTACTGGAAGCTCTGCCCCGGCAGCATACGGCCCTGGCTCTGGAGGATTCGGACCTCATCGCCATCAACCGCGGCACGTTCATGCGCATGATCCGGCAGAATCCGGAAGTCTCTGTGAAGATGATGCAGCGCCTGGTGCAGCGCCATCGGGAACTGGGCGAGCGGATGGAGGCCCTGGACGCCGCCCGGCCCGTGAAGTCTGCCACAGCCCCGGTAGCCAACTTGGTCTCGGTGCTGAGCGGCAAGCCCCATCCCATTCTGTCCCACGGCTCCCTCATCGGCCGCTTCGATCCCAACACCGGCATCCACCCCGACATCGACCTCACGGACGAGGACCACAACCTCAGCGTGTCCCGGCGCCATGCCCGCATCCTTTGCGAGCACGAGCGCTATTTCCTCCTGGAGGAGCCCGGCGTGGCCAATGGCACCTTCGTGCGGGGCGAGCGCATCCTCCCCGGTGAGCCCCGGGAGTTGAAACAGGGCGATCGCGTGGGTTTCGGGATGGTGGTTCTGTTCTTCGAGAAGACCTAGCTTTTTTCGCTGCGCGAAAAAAGTGTGAAGGGATAAGTATGGGCACGGATCTGCATGTGGAGCTTTGGCGGGACGAGCATGGCGGCCTGCGCGAGCTGGTACAGTTCGGGCTCGATGAGATCGGCGGAGCCTGCATCATCCGGGAGCGAAACAGCCTCGATACGGCGGATGGGGATGGTCGCGAAGGCGATACCGTCATCGCCCGCTTCGGCGATCCCGAAGACGCCCGCGACTTTCTGCGGGACGAAGGATTCGAACCCATTTAGCCTTTCACATTCTCGCAAAAGCACTTTTGCGAGCCAGGAACAGCACAGAAACCGGAGCACCCATGGAATCAATGTTCAACCCTGCGGACCGCGATGCCATCGCCCTGCGCCTGGCTGAGCTGGAGCCAAACGCCACGCGGCAGTGGGGCAAGATGGATCCGGCGCAGATGTTGCGCCACTGCGCCGTCGGGTTGGAATCCGCCATGGCGCTGGAGCCCATGAAGCAGGCTTTCCTAGGCAAACTGCTGACGCCCTTCCTGCGAGGCAAGGTCTTCGGCCCCAAGCCCTTCAGCCGCAACGTGCCGACGGACCCCACCTTCGTGGTGGCAGACCCCCGGGACTTTGACGCCGAGCGCGCCCGCCTGGCCACCCTCATCGACCGCTTCATCCAGCGGGGGCCCGACCAGGCCGCCAAGGCCATCCACCCCTTCTTCGGCCGCCTCAGTGGAGCGGAGTGGGGTCGCTTGATGTACAAGCACTTCGACCATCACCTGCGTCAATTCGGACTTTAGGTCTTTCTCTACCTCCAAAAAAGCCCGGCATGCCGGGCTTTTTTGGAGCAGGGAACGGAACTGAATTGGAACCAATACCGATCAGTTTGAACCAATCCCCATGGCCTTGGCAGCCTTGGTGAGCTCGGGGACAACTTCGAAAAGGTCACCGACAATGCCGTAGCTGGCGAGCTTAAAGATGGGGGCCTCGGGATCCTTGTTGATGGCCACGATGAACTTCGAGCCGCTCATGCCGGCGATGTGCTGGATGGCGCCGCTGATGCCGCAGGCGATGTAGAGGGTGGGGCTCACGACCTTGCCGGTCTGGCCCACCTGCATGCTGTGGGGCAGGCCCCAGCCCGCGTCCACGGCGGCCCGGGAGGCGCCCACCACGCCGCCGATGGCATCGGCCAGGGCTTCGAGGATCTGGAAGTTGGCGCCGTCCTTCATGCCGCGGCCGCCGCTGACGATGACGTTGGCCTCGCTGAGGTCCACCTTGCCGCTGGCCTTGGCGAGGATCTCCTTCACGATGGACTTGAAGTCGCCGGTGGGGGCGGCCAGGGCCTCCGTGGCGCCAGCGCCGGCCTTCTCAGCAGCGGGGAACACGTTGGGACGGGTGGTCGCAACCTGGACCTGGCTGGCGAAGGTGGTGGTGGCGAAGGCCTTTCCGGCGTAGACCGGGCGCAGGGCCTGGAGCTTGCCATCCACCATGGAGAGGGCGGTGACATCCGAGGCGTACCCGGCCGCGAGGCGGGCTGCGGCACGAGGCGCCACATCCTTGCCCACGGCGGTGGCAGCGGCCAGCAGCACCGTGGCGCCCTTGGCCTTCACGGCATCGGCCACGACCTGGGCGTAGGCATCGCTGGAGTAGGAGGCGAGGGTGGGGCCCTCGGCAGTGAGGATGACGTCAGCGCCATACTTGGCAGCCTCGGCGGCACCGGCACAGGAGGCACCGGCAAAGAGGGCGCCGAGTTGCTTTCCAGCGGCATCCGCCAGGCGGCGGCCTTCGCTGAGGGCCTCGGCACTGGGTTTGCGGATCTGGCCATCTTTCAGTTCGCAGAATACGAGAATCATGGGAGTCCTTTCGAATCGGGAAGCTGAAACAGGGGGCGCTAGAAGACCTTGGCTTCGTCCTTGAGGGCCTGCAGCAGGGCGGTGGCCTGCGCGGCGGCATCCCCCTCCAGCTTGCGGCCGGCGGGACGCTCGGGGGGCAGGGCCAGGGCGCTGATGGTGGCACCAGCCGTGACGGGCACTGCGTCGAGTTCCTCGATGGTCTTCTTCTTGGCGGCCATGATCCCCTTGAGGCTGGCGTAGCGGGGCTCGTTGAGCCCCTTCTGGGCGGTGATCACGGCGGGCAGGGCGCCGGCCACAATCTCGGAGCCGCCCTCAATCTCGCGCTCGGCCTGGAAGGTGCCTTCGCCGAGTTCCAGTTTCACGATGACGTTGGCCTGGGCCCAACCCAGCAGCTCCGCCAGCATGGGGCCCATGGCGGCGTTGTCGCCCCCAAGGCCCTTGTTGCCGCAGAGGATCAGGTCGAAGCCCTTGTCCTTGGCATAGGCGGCGATGATCTGGGCCACGGCATAGGCATCACCCTGGCCGTCACCCTTGAGGAGCACTGCGGAATCCGCGCCCAGAGCCAAGGCGTTCTTCAGCACATCCTTCGTGGTGTCGCTGCCCACGGAGAGGGCCACGACTTCGGCGCCCTTGCTTTCCTTGAGGCGGATGCCCTCTTCCAGCGCGTATTCATCATAGGGGCTGGTGATCCACTTCACGTCCGCAGGATCCAGGGAGCGGCCATCGGCGGCCACCCTGATCTTGGTCTCGGTGTCGGGAACCTGTTTGAGGGCGACGAGGATCTTCATATGCGCTCCCTGATGCGTCATGGACAGCCCGGCAGTGGGCCAGGCGATAGAAGAGTCTAGCCTGATCAAAGCTCTCACCACAAAGCGTTCTCGAGGGCCATTTGCCAGCAATCACGCTTGTCTCCGGGTAGGTTGGCCCTGTCCCGCGGTAGGGTACCGCCCGGACAGGGCGCGGAGCCCCCGGCCTTCAGGTATGGTGGACGGAGCATGCGAGCCACCACACCGGAATTCCAAGATTCGCTTGTCCTCACAGGGGGCGGTACGGGCGGCCATTTCTTCCCGGCCATCGCCCTGGCTGAAGGTGCACATGTCCGATGGCCTGACCGCCCCATCGCCTTCGTAGGCGCCCGCCGGGGCATCGAAGCCCGCGAGTTGCCCCAGGGGCCCTGGCCGCACCTGCTGCTGGACGTGGAGGGCGTGGTGGGCCGCTCACCCCTGCGCATGGCCCGCTCCGCCTGGAAGCTCTGGCGCGCTGTGGGACAGTTGAAGACCCTCTGGCGCCGGGAGCGGCCCTGGGCCGTCATCGGCACCGGCGGCTACGGCGCGGCCCCGGCCCTGCTGGCGGCGCGCTCACTGGGCATCCCCTATTTCCTGCACGAGAGCAATGCGGCCCCGGGCGCCCTGGTGAAGCTGGTGGCACAGCAGGCCCAGCGAGTCTGGTGCGGCATGGAGGCGGTGCAAGAGCTGCTGCCCGGGGCCCCCTGTCGGGTGGTGGGCACGCCGGTGCGGGCGGCCTTCCTGCGGAGCTTCAGGCCCGCATCGAGCCTCAGTGCACCCTTCCGGTTGCTGGTGCTGGGGGGCAGCGGCGGGGCCCGGGCCCTCAACGAGGCCCTACTGGAATTGGCCCCGGATCTGCTGGAGGCGCTGCCGGATTGGGAACTCCTCCACCAGACCGGGCCTGCCGAGCTGGAGCGACTGCAGGGCCGCAGCCGCCACCCGCGCCACACGCTGACTGCCTTCATCGCGCAGGTGGATGAAGCCATGGAGGCCGCCAGCCTGGTGGCGGGCCGCTCCGGCGCTAGCACCTGCGCGGAACTGAAGGCCGCAGGCCGGAGCGCCATCCTGGTGCCGCTGCCCACCAGCGCTGCGAATCACCAGCTGCGGAATGCCGAGGCCATGGCTGCCGAGGGGCGGGCCACGGTGATCCAGCAGGGACAGGATTTCACTCAGCGGCTGGCGGACATGCTGCGGGGCCAGATGACCGACGCCACTCTGCGACAGTCGCTGTCCAAAGCACCTGAATCCAACCGGGCCGTGGCGCTGTGCCTGGATGATCTCACGGCGCTGAGGGCCTGACCGATCCCCATACTGCTGTGCAGGGATCGATCAGGCTCTACGGTGCCTTCGTTTACTCCTTGGGCCGGCGGGGTTCGGCAATCCAGGCCACCACGACGGAGATGAAGTAGAGGCCCAGGAGGACCACACTGAAGAAGATGGCCGTGAGAATCACGTCACCGGGCGTGAACAGGGCGCTGAAGATGACGATGATGGCGCTGGCCTGGCGCCAGTACTTCAGCATCCAGCGGGCCGTGACCAGGCGGAACCGGGCCAGGAAGTAGAACAGCACTGGCAGCTCGAACATGGCCCCGGTAAGCAGGGTCGTGTAGATGAAGAGATCCAGGTAGTCCGAGGCGTGCAAGTTGGCCCGCAGCCCGGCGGCGGCGGCCTCCTGGAAGAGGATGTCCCCCAGGAACCCGAAGGCCTTCAAGTAGGCGAAGGAAACGCCTCCCAGGAAACAGGCGGTGGTGATGAAGACGAAGGGAATGACGAGGCGCCTCTCCTTCGGCATCAGGCCAGGGCGGATGAAGGCCCAGACCTGGTAGAAAAGGAAGGGGGCGGCCAGTAGGGCCGAGGCCCAGAGGGACAGCCGCATGAGGCTGAAGAAGGGCTCGGCCAGGTTGGTGAAGGCGAAGGGCTGGAGATCGCCGATGGCCTTGCCCGTCTGGTGCGCCATGGCCTCCAGAAAGGGCTTCTTCGCCCAGGTCCAAAGCAGGAACCGAAAGGGGGGCATGCCCTTGAAAAAGTAGAAGGGATGCACACCGAAAAGCTGCATCCCGCTGATGTCTTGCAGGCCGAAGGGGAAGCCGTAAGTGAAGGTGAAGGCACCGATCACGATGAGGAGGGAGCGGATGATCCGCATCCGCAGCTCGGACAGGTGCTCCCAGAAGCTCATCTTGTCGGGCGGCGTAGCCGGAAGCGCCATGGTCCTCGATCTCGGAAATGGACCGGCCTCCCAAGGGAGGCCGGCCGCTCAGGGTGGGGAAGGGCTACTTCTTTTCCGTATCGCTGGCGTCTTCCTTCACGGAATCCGTCAGCTCCCGGCTCGCCTTCTTGAACTCCTGGATGCCCTTGCCCAGGCTCTTGCCCAGCTCGGGCAGGCGTGAGGGACCGAAGAAGATCAGCAGCGCGATGCCAATGAGGAGGAGGTGCCCTGGTCCGAGGTTCATGGTGGTGCTCCTGGCTTGATATGAACTAGTGGGTCGGTGGGATTAGATCGGCCAGCGGGAGGTCATCGGGCAGGTCCAGCTCCATTCTAAGCAAAGCCTGGCCGTGAGTCTTCCCCTGGGCATCTGTTTTCACACTTTCGCTGCCGCCCCCACCCAGGGAGTCGTGCAGGATGAAATTGAGGGCCCGGAGGTTAGGTAACTCGAAGCGCTCAACTTCGCCCAGGCAGATCTGCGAAAAGTGGGCCTTCACGCGCTGGGGGGTCAGAGCTTGGCGGAGCAGCTGGTAGCCAGTGTCCGTGTAGGCGATGAGACCCACGTTGGAGCCGTCGCCCTTGTCGCCGCTGCGGGCGTGGGCGATCTGCTCCAGGTGGATCCGGGTCATTTTGCGGCCACGGGGCGGCGGCCCAGGGAGTGATAGGTCCAGCCCTGGGCCTCCATGGCCTCGGGGCGGAAGAGGTTGCGGCCGTCGAAGATCCGGCGGCTCTTGAGGGCCCGGCCCACGGCCTCCAGGTCAGCCTGGCGGTACTGGGCCCACTCAGTGGCGATGAGCAGGGCATCGGCGCCCTCGCAGGCTTCCAGAGGGGTGGCCGCGTAGATGACCTTGTCGCCAATGCGAGCCCGTACAGCATCCATGGCGGCGAAATCGTGGACCACCACCTGGGCGCCCAGATTCACCAGACCCTCGATGAGTTCCAGCGCCATGCTTTCCCGGATGTCGTCGGTGTCCGCCTTGAAGGCCAGGCCCCAGAGGGCGAAGCGGCGGCCCTTCAGGGGCGCGGGCACCCCGGACTGCACGCCGAAGTGGGCCTTCACCTTGCGCAGCAGTACCTGCTTCTGGTGGCGGTTGGCTTCCACCGTGGCCGCCAAGGTCATGAGGGGCTGGCCCTGTTCCCGGCCCACCTTGAGCAGGGCCTGGAGGTCCTTGGGGAAGCAGGAGCCGCCGAAGCCGGGACCGGGGTTGAGGAAGGCGGGGCCGATGCGGTGGTCCGCGCCGATGGCCACCTTCACGTGGTCTACATCAGCGCCCACGGCCTCCGCCAGGTTGGCGATCTCGTTGATGAAGCTGATGCGCAAGGCCAGCATGGCGTTGGCGGCGTACTTGGTCAGCTCGGCACTGGGGGGGTCCATGCGGAACCACTTGCCGCCACTGCGGTCCAGGAAGCTCTGGTAGAGGCCCTTCATGATGGTCTCGGCGTGGTCCGTGCGGCAGCCCACCACCACGCGGTCCGGTTCCAAGAAGTCCAGGATGGCCGAGCCCTCGCGCAGGAACTCGGGATTGCTCACCACCTCAAAGGCGCGGTCCGTGTGAGCGGCGATCTCTGCGTGGACCCGGGCCGCCGTGCCCACGGGCACCGTGCTCTTGTCCACCACGATGAGGGGTTTGGCGTCCGCGGCACGCAGGGCCATGGCGCGGCCCAGCTGGGCGGCCACCGCCAGGACGTACTTCATATCGGCGCTGCCGTCTTCGCTCTGGGGTGTGCCCACGCAGATGAAGGCTGCATCGGCCTCGGCGATGCCTGCATTGAGGTCCGTGGTGAAGCGCAGCGCACCAGAGGCCAAGTGCTTCACGAGCAGCTCGTCCAATCCTGGCTCGAAGATCGGGGACTCGCCGCGGGAGAGGGTGGCCACCTTGGCGGCATCCACGTCCACTCCGAGAATGCGGTGCCCAGCTTCTGCGAAGCAGGCGGCAGCCACGAGGCCCACGTATCCCGAACCAATCACTAGCACCTGCATGGAGCCCTCACGCAAAGGAGTCAGTGTAGCCACATCGCCGCTTGGTATCATGCCTGGAGGAGGTGGCATGGCAATCCTGGCGACACCCACAGGCAACGAGGTCAATCTGCTGGAGGTCATGCTCCACGCGGGTCCGGTCTCCAAGGCTGTGCTGGTGATCCTGATGACCTTCTCCTTACTGAGCTGGGTAGTGATCATCCGCAAGAGCCTGCTCTTCATGCGCAGCCGTCGCATGTCCGAGCAGTTCCGGGGCGCCTTCAAGCGGGCCACGGACTGGCGGGAGCTGAAGGGGCAGCTGGAGAAGTTCGCCATCAGCCCCCTGGTGGGCCTTTTCGTGGCGGGCTATGGGGAAGTGACCTACCAGCTGCGGCAGGTGGGCCAGGATGGCAAGGCCCAGCTGCGCAGCATGGAGGCCGTGGAACGCAGCCTCCAGCGGGCCAGCGTGGTGGAGATGGGGCGCCTGGAGCGCTCCCTGGGCGGTCTGGCCACGGTGGCGGCTGTGAGCCCCTTCATCGGCCTTTTCGGCACTGTCTGGGGCATCATCGACGCCTTCCGGGGCATCGGCGCCACGGGCAACGCCAACCTGGCCACGGTGGCCCCCGGCATCTCCGAGGCCCTGGTGGCCACGGCCATTGGCCTGGTGGCGGCCATTCCAGCCCTCATGGCCTACAACTTCTTCCAGGGCCAGCTGAAGCAGTTCCAGACGGAGCTGGATGACTTCTCGCTGGAGTTCATTAGCCTCTCCGAGCGGAACTTCACCTGAGCCTGCGGCGGCTGCCCCTCTCCCTCGACTGGGAGGACTGGTTTCAGCTCTGTTGCCCGCCCTACGACCAGCCCGAGGCCCTGGACCAGTTCGAGTGCCGCCTGCCTCTGGTCACGGAGCGGGCCCTGGAGCTCTGCACTGAGCTGGGCGCCCAGGCCACCTGGTTCTGTCTGGGGGATCAGGCCCGTCGCCACCCGGAGCTGCTCAGGCGCATTGCCGCTGCGGGCCACGCCATCGGCCTCCATGGTCTCAGCCACCGCCGGGTCTTCGACCAGGATCGCGTCGCCTGGGTGGCCTCGGTACGGGACGGCAAGGCCCTGCTGGAGGACCTCAGCGGCAGCTCTGTGTCGGGCTACCGGGCCCCGGAGTGGAGCCTTCGGGGGGCGGCGCTGGACTGGTGGCAGGAGCTGCCGGACTTGGGCTTCCGCTACGACTCCAGCCGGGTGCCGCTCTCAGTCATCGGCGATCCCACCCTGCCGCGCCGTCCTCACCGGCTCAGCGGTGACTTCTGGGAGCTGCCGCCCCCGGTGCTCTGGTCAGGCCCCGTGCGTATGCCCCTGTGGGGCTGGGGCCCCCGGGTTCTGCCTTTCAGCCTGGTGCGTCGGGCCCTGGAGGAGCTGGCCCTGGAGGATGCAGGCACACCCCTGGTGCTGCACCCCTGGGAGCTGGACCCAGCGCAGCCCCGGCTGCGGGGCGTCAGCCTGGGCCACCGCTTCACCCACTGCGCTGGGCTGCCGGGCTACCAGGGTCACCTGCGGGATCTCCTGGATGGCTTCCAGCTCACGAGCCTGGAGACTTGGGTGGCGGATCAATGAAGACTTTGCCCCTCATTCTACTGGCGCCCTCTGAGGACAAGGCCGGTGGCGGTGCGCCTGGACGCCTGCCCGAGAGCGCCGACCAGGCCTGGGTGCGGGAGCGCTTGGTGGAGCTGGCCCGCAGCGGCAGCCCTGAGGCCCTGAAGAAGGCCTTCGACGTGAAGGATCTGGCTCTGGCCAAGGCCCGTGCTGAGGCCCAGGCCCTAGGAGGCCGCGTGCCGCTGCTGCCGGCCCTGGCCCGCTACACCGGCGTGGCCTTCCAGGCCCTGGACGCGGCTACCCTGCCGCCCGATACCTGGACCCAGGTCTTCATCCTTTCCAACCTGCGGGGCCTGGTGCGGGGTGATGAACTGCTGCCCCCCTACAAACTCAAGCTGGCTGCCATCCCCGGCCTGAAGGCCCACTGGCGCAAGGCCCTGGCGCCCCAGCTGGCGGCCCTGCCCACCGGTCCCCTCTGGGAGCTGCTGCCCGGCGAGGCCGCGGACCTCCTCAAGGGCTGGGAGCGACCCCGGCACACTGTGGAGATCTTTGACACCAGGGGCAGGGCCATCAGCCACTTCTCGAAGCTGTACCGCGGCCATGTGGCCCGCTGGCTCCTGGGCCACCAGCAGGGCGAGCCCCGCCAGGTGCTCAAGGGCCGCATTCCCGGCTGCCGCTGGGCTGGAATCCAGGACAATGTCTGGGGTGGCCAGGTCCTTCGCCTGGAGGTGACCCCTTGAGCGATGCCTGCAACCGCACCCCCTTCTGGCAGCGCCAGCCGCTCCTGCCCCGGGAGGTTCAGGCCTGGCTGCGGGCCCGGGTGGAGGCAGCCCTGGAGGATCCCGGGGCGCGTCAGAACCTGGTCTGGCCCACGATTCTGGGGGCACCACGCCTGCGGGAGGCCCATCCCGAAGGCCTGCCCAAGGTCATTCTCCTGAACCACGCGGCCCGGCTGCTGAGTGCCCTGGGCCACCACGACCCCGCTGCCGCTTGGCAGCACCACCGCGCCCTCTGGTCCGATACCGGGGAACCCGGTGCCACGGGCTGGCTCCCCAGCCCGGTCTGGGGAGCCTGGGGGCCCTTGCTGAGCCTGCGCTGTGGCTGGCTGCTGGCGGCCCTGACGCCCCTGCCCCTGGGCGAAGGCTATGCCCTGGCCTGCGGGGTGTCGCTGTTCAACCACGGGCTCTATCACGAGTGCCACGACGCCCTGGAGCCCCTGTGGGATCACGCCAGTGGCGCCCTCAAGAACCAGCTCCAGGGACTCATCCTCCTGGCGGCGGGCTACCACCACCTGCAGCTTCACAACTTGCCAGGACTGCGTGCGGTCTGGAAGGAAGCCCTGGAGCGGCTCCAGGCCTGTGGTGGCCGCGTACCCACCCCCTGGGGCGAGGTGCGGGTCGAGGCGGCACTGGACCTCACGGCCCGGCGGCTGGAGGATGGAAGCAGGAACACGGACGATGCGGCGGTCTTCGAGACCCTCTGGGCCCTGGATCGCCCCACCTGGGAGTTGGCATGACGACGGTTGATCTGCTGGTCCTGGGTGCGGGCATCGCAGGCTGTTCGGCGGCCCTGCGCGCCGCGGATCTGGGCGCCAGTGTGGTGCTGGTGGCCAAGGATGACCTGGGTGGCTCCAACACTGCCTGGGCACAGGGCGGCATCATCGGGCTGGCTCCGCCCGAAGCGGGCGATTCCCCAGAACTCCTGGCGGCGGACATCGAGCGGGCTGGCGCGGGCCTCTGTCGTCCCGAGGCGGCCCGGCTGCTGGCGGAGGAGGGACCGAAGCTCTGCCGTTCCTTCCTCTGGGAGCGCCTGGGTGTGCCCTTCGACCTGGCCCCCAGTGGCAGCCCCGACCCCACGGCCGAGGCTGCCCACAGCGCCCGTCGCATCTACCACGCCAAGGACGCCACGGGCCTGGCCATCCAGTCCGCCCTCACTCAGGCCGTGCGGGCCCACCCCCGCATCCAGGTGCGGGAGGGGCTCTGCCTCGTGGACCTCATCACGAGCCCCCACCACTGCCTCAGCCCGGTCCGGGTCTATGACCCCATCCAGGTGCATGGCGCCTTCCTCCTCGATCCCACCACGGGGCAGGTGGAGGCGGCCCTGGCCCGGCGGACCCTGCTGGCCACCGGGGGCCTGGGCTACCTCTACCTGCACACCACCAATCCCCCCAGCGCCACCGGGGACGGGCTGGCGGCGGCCTACCGGGCCAATGCCCGCATTGTGAACTGCGAATACGTGCAGTTCCACCCCACGGCCCTCTATGTGCCCGGCAAGCCCCGGACCCTGCTCACAGAGGCCCTGCGGGGCGAGGGGGCCCGCCTGGTGAACCGGAAGGGCGAGCGCTTCATGACCAAGTTCGCCCCGGAGCAGCTGGAACTGGCCCCCCGCGATGTGGTGAGCCGGGCCATCTTCCAGGAGATGGCCGCCAGCGGCGAGGCCAGCGTCTACCTGGACCTGGTCCCCCTGGCCGCCAAGCTGGACCTGGACTCCCACTTCCCTACGGTGATGGCCGCCTGCCGCGCCGAGGGCCTGGATCCCCACCGCCAGCCCATCCCCGTGGTGCCAGCGGCGCACTACTTCTGCGGCGGCGTACTGGTGGACCTGGATGGCCACACCAGCCTGCCGGGCCTCTTCGCCGCCGGGGAGGTGGCCTGCACGGGCCTCCACGGCGCCAACCGCCTGGCCTCCACCAGCCTGCTGGAGGGCCTGCTGTGGGGCTTCCGCGGTGCCGAGGCCGTGGTGCGGGAATTGGGCGAGGGCCCCTGCTCAGATCTCACGGACTTGGCCCAGTGGCGCATGCCCGAGGCGCCCGAGCCGACGGATCCCCTGCTCATCGACCAGGACTGGGGCCTCATCCGCAGCACCCTTTGGAACTACGCGGGCATCGTGCGCACCGGCGCCCGGCTGCAGCGGGCCAAGGCGGACCTGGACTACCTGGCCCACCGCATCGAGCGCTTCTACCACGAGGCCTCCCTCAGCCAGGAGCTGCTGGAACTGCGCAGCGGCATCCTTTGCGCCCGGCTGATCCTGAAGGCGGCCTTGCAGAATCCTGAGAGTCGGGGTTGTCACTATCGGGTGGATTGAAGGGGCTCAGCGCGGCTCAGGGTGCGGTAGCTTGTGGTGTGCCGGTGCCGCGCTGAGTTAGAAAAAAGGAGGGGTCATGATGCGCCACTTGGGTTTGTTGTTGATGCTGCCCGCCCTGCTTTCGGCCCAGACGCCGGTGCTGGATGAGGGGCGGCTGGATGCGGGTTGGTTTGGTCCAACGGTGGTGTTCCAGCCCTCGAAGCAGTTGGGCTTCCAGTGGCTGAAGCTGGGGTTGGATCTGCGGCGGCGCTCGATCCGGGTGCAGGCCTTTGAGCCCACGGCCTGGGTGCTGGGGAAGCGCAAGACCAAGGATGAGCTGCTGCTGGGCCGCCTGGAGCCGCAGTTGGTGTCGAACCTGGCCAAGGAACTCAAGCGGGTCCTGAAGACCAGCCTGCCGGTGTCCCTGAGTGAGGGGGATCTGCAGCTGGTGGGCCGGGTGGCGGACGCTGTGGGCCTCGAGGAGGATGGCATCACCATGGGCCGGGTGAGCCTCAGCCTGGACCTGAAGCTGGTGGACGGGGATACCGGAGAGCTGTTGGCAGCCTTCCACGAGACTCTGGAGGGCGGGGATGCGGACGTGTTGGGCCTGCAGTACAAGCGGTGGTGCGAGCAGGTGGGCCGGGCCCTGGCCCCCGCCACGGCGCCCCTGGTGGAGTCGGCCTCGGCGACGAAGCCTGTGCCAGTGGTTCCACTGCCCAAACCCGCCTTCGACCTGGAGGGCGCGCTGCGCCGCATCGAGGGGCTCCAACGGGACGGCCTACTCAGCGAGGCTGATGCCCTTGCCCTGAAGCAGAAGGCAGCTGCCAAGGTGCACTAGCTGAAAAATCCGCTCAGAGTGGCCAGACGCCGGCGCCCTGGCGCACCAGAACGGGCTCATCCCCGGTGAGGTCCACGATCGTGCTGGGCGTCCCTTCGGGCTGACCGCAGTCCACCACTAGGTCGAGGGCGTGGCCCTGCTCTTCCTCGATCTCCCAGGCGGTGTTCAGTACCGGTTGCTCCGGCAGGGCCACGCTGGTGGTGATGATGGGCTCACCAAGCAGGGCCACGAGGGCGCGGCAGAAGGCGTTGTCGGGGATGCGGAGACCCACCACCTGCTGCTTGTTCTGGAGGTAGCGGGGCACCTCGCGGCTGGCGGGCAGCAGCACTGTGTAGGGGCCGGGCATCATCTGCTTGAGGATGCGGAAGGTGGGCGTGTCCAAGTGTCGGGTATAGCGGCAGAACATCTCCATGTCCGAGCAGAGGATGGACATGGGCTTCTTGGGATCCCTGGGCTTGATCTGGAGCACCCGGTCCACGGCCTTCTTGCGGCTGGCCAGGCAGCCGAGCCCGAAGAGGGTGTCGGTGGGGTAGGCGATCACGCCGTCCTTCCGCAACAGCTCCGCGATGCGCTCGAGGTGGCGCACCTGTGGGGTGTCGGGATGCAGGGTGATGATCATGGCCGGTCCAGGGTCTCCCAGCGGGCGCGGCCCGCGGCGGGGTGTTCTGCGGGGCGTTGGAAGAAGCGCTCGGCCAGGGCCGCGTCCAGGGGGGCCCGGATGCCGCTGCGGCGGGCCTGGAGGGCCAGCAGGGCCATGACCGTGAGGCTGTCTGTGATCTCCCCGCTGAGGATGCGACGAAGGCAGTCCTGGAAAGGTTCACGGTGGAGCAGCAGTTCCTCGTCATCCTCGGCGTGGTGCCCCTCCGAGGGACTCAGTTCCGTGGCCAGGAAGAGGAAGGCTTCCTCCTCCGTCGAGGAATTGCTCGGATGGAAGAAGGCCAGGGGCTCCCAGACCTTGGCTGTCAGGCCAGCCTCTTCGGCCAGTTCCCGGCGGATGGCCTCGTAGGGGCTCTCCGTGGCATCGCCGCCGCCCTCGGGCAGCTCCCAGGAGTAGCGTTCCAGGGGGTAGCGCCACTGTCCCACGAGCACCACGCGGTCCTGCTCGTCCAGGGCCACGACACCGCAGGCCGTGCGCAGGAAGCCACAGACCACGTACTGACCCTGGGCCCCACGCCGGTGCTGGAAGCGATCCTCCCGTAGCCGCACCCAGGGCGACTCATAGAGCAGGCGGCGGTCCAGGACGGTGTAGGGGTCCGGATGTTTAGGACAGGGAAGGGGCTGCAAATCCATCCTCTGAACATAGCAAAACGCCCGCTTGCGCGGGCGTTTTGGGAGTGAAAAACAGCTTAGCGGCGCAGGCCCAAACGCTCGATCAGCTTGGCGTAGCGCTCTTTGCTCTTCTTCTTAAGGTAGTCCAGCAGGCGGCGGCGCTGGCCGACCATGATCATGAGGCCGCGGCGGCTGTGGTAGTCCTTGGTGTGGGTCTTGAAGTGCTCGGTCAGGTCGTTGATACGCTTGGTCAGGATGGCCACCTGCACCTCGGGCGAACCCGTGTCCGACTCGTGCTGCTTGTAGTCGTCGATGATGATCTTCTTCTGTTCCACATTGAGGGCCATGGAGGCTCCTTTTCGGGGGTTCGCCCGTCACCCGATTCTCAGTCCCGTACCAAGAGTGGGTCGATCCCGGAAAAAGGCCGGGCACCTTTGTCAAACTTGATCTGCTTTTGGCTGACCATTCTTCGGCAAGGCCGAAAAATGGTGCGGATAGAGGGACTCGAACCCCCACGTCTTGTGAACACTAGTACCTGAAACTAGCGCGTCTACCAATTCCGCCATATCCGCTTGAAAGAACAGTCCGGGTCCCGCAGGTTCCGGATGTGCCGAATTCCAAGACTAGCGCGAACCAGGTTCCGTGGCAACCGCGTTTCTCATCACTCGCGCCTACCACTCGCGATAGGGGACGCCGTTCATGCCGATGCCGTTGGAGAGGCTGTACACATCATAGACATGCCCGCCGCCCCAGCTGGTGCTGTTGGCCTCGTCTGTGGTGCTGCGCAGTCCCCATTCGGCCTTGCCGGTGAAAGGGTCGATGGGGATGCGGCGCAGGAAGCGGACCTTCCGGCTGAGGGAACCCGTGGCGGGCACCCCCTCCACCAGGAGCTGCAGACTCTCAGGGCAGAAGTTGGCCTCCACTGGAGGGGCCTTGATCTTTTGAGTCTCCGCCTGCCGGCGGTAGTCATCGATGGCCATCCGCATCTCGCGCAGATCTCTGCGAAGCTCCAGCTCGTGCTGGCGCTTGAGGCCGTTCCTGGCCAGGGGCACGACCACAGAGGCCAGGATCATGAGCACGGTGGCCGTGACCACCAGCTCCATCAGGGTGAAGCCGCTCTGTCGCTTCACTGCACCGTCACGAGGGCGTTGGACCAGCGCCCAGAGATGGCGGTGTTGCCGGTCATGAACTGGCCGCTCTGGATGAGCACCGGCGCATTGCCGTTGCTGACGCCTTCCACTTCCAGCGTGGCGAAGGGGCCACTGTCCGCCCCGGTGGGGCTGCGCCGGAAGACGAGCCGGAGAGAGCCGTCCTTGCCTGGATAGTTCTCCAGGCCACCGTTCTCGGCGGTGATGAATTCTCCGGGCACCACGGATTTCAGCTTCAGCCCGGGGGGCAGGCGCAGTTCCATGGTGCCGGAGCTGAGCCCCTGGCCTCCGCTCACGGTTAGGCTGATGCGGGCGATGCCGCCCACCTTGATCTCCGTGGCCACCGGGGACATGAAGATGACCAGGTCCGAGGGGGCGGGGGCTGCGTCTGGGACAGTGGGTTTCTTGTCCGGGGAGGCCTCGATCCCGGGCGTGGCCGTCGGAGGTTGGGCTGCCGCGGGCGGTTCAGGCTGAAGCGGAGCGGTGCTTGGGACAGGGGTTGGAACTGGCTGAGTGGCGGGCGTTGAAGCAGGAGCCGTCGTGGGTGCGACCTTGGGGGCTGTGGCCGGGGTCTGGGGACCGGGCGCCGGCGCGGGTGCGACTGGAGCCTTCTTCACGGCTGGCGAGGAGAAGGGGCCTGTCTTCGCCGCGGAGTCTTCGGGATTGAAGGGGGCCATGTCCTGTTCGGAAATGACGGGCCTGCGGACCAGGACGGCGCGGATGGTGAGCAGTACATCGGTCTTGGCTTTGGTGGTGTTCGTGTTGCCGATCAGGCGTCCGATGAGGGGGATGTCCGAAAGGCCCCAGATGCCCTGAAGGCTCTTCTGCTCTTCATCCTTCAGCAAGCCGCCGAAGATGACGGTCTCACCATCCCGCAGGCGGGCCATGGTCTTGATCTCCCGCTTGCCCAGGTCAGGGCGACCCGGCGTGGACCCGGACTTCAGGGTGGTCACAAGGCTTTCGATCTTGAGGTTGATCTCGCCATTGTTGTGGACCCGAGGTTCCACCTTGATCTTCACGCCCACATCCTCGTAGGAGTAGGAGGTCTGACCGACCCCGCTCAGCAGCGAAGAGGCGTTGGTGCCTGCTGTGGCGGTGGTGGGCAGGGACAGGGAGCTTTGGGTGGTGGAGATCTTCTCGCCTATGTTGACCTCGCCGGTTTCACCGGAGAGCACGCGCACGTTGGGGCTGGCCACCAGGCGCGCATCGCCGTTGCTTTTGAGGAAGTCCAGGGCGAGGTTGGGGAAGAGCATGCGGATGTCGGCTGTGTGGATCTTGGTGAAGCCGGAGTTGGTGTTCATGCCGGAGGTGTTGTTCACCGTGGTGGCGCCGATGCGGTAGGTCCCGGAGGTGTCTGTGGCATTGAGCACGGGCATCAGGCCCACTTGCTCCAGGCTGTTCTCGGTCACTTCCATGAGCTCGAAATAGACCATGACCTCGGCCTTGGGCTTGTCCAGGGTGCGGATCACCTGATCCACCACAGCCAAGTCCAGGGGCTTGGCCTTGACGATGAGGGCGTTCACCCGCTTGTCCATGTAGACCTTGATGAGGGCATTGATGGACGAGATGGTCTGCTTGAGGTCGTTGGGATCCGCGTAGGAGAGGTAGTAGGTCTTGAGGATCTGGTTCTCGTACTGGTCCCGGAACTGGGGCGTGTTCTTGAAGACCATGATGGTGTTCTTGTCGATGACCTTGTAGAACAGGTCGTTCTGGATCATGAGTGTGTCGAGAATGCGCTGGAAGGGCAGCCCCCGCAGGTCGATGGAGATGCTCTGATCCTGGAAGGACATGTGCGGAATGATGTTCACGCCGGAGGCCTTGCTGAGGGTCGCCAGGATCTCCCGCAGGCTGGTCTTCCGGCTGAAATTCAGATCGATGCCATCGATGGTGCGGGGGTTGAGCTGGACGGCATTCGTGGCGTCGGCTTTGACCTTCATGAGCTCCAGGTCATCGGCGGTATCAGCCTCTGCCCTGTCCTTGGCGAGCTTCTGCTCCAGCTTGTACAGCCAGTCCTGGGCCACCTGATTGTCCGGGTCCAGGATGAGGGCCTTGCGCACCTCGTTCAGCACCGTGTCCGTGGAGCCCCGGGCCTCGGCCTTGCGCGCTAGGTTCAGGTGGGATTCGGCGGCCCGTGTGGAGGCCCGCTGGATGCCGATCTTGGCCTTGGGGTTGGTGGGATCGTGGCGCAGCGCCGCCCGGTATTCGGCCACGGCGTCGTCGTAGCGCCCCTCGTCATAGGCCTTGTTGGCCTTGTGCAGGCTGCAGCCCAGTGCCAGGACAAGCACGGCCACGAGCAGGACACTCTTGCGGAGGAGGGCGAAGGATGAATTGGGCATCGGGGCGTCCTTCGGATCAGAATTGGTTCGTCGCCACGCCGCCGGTGGCCTCGCGGACCTCCAGGACCTGTCGCAGATCTGGATACTTGGTGCTCTGGAACTCCGCCCGGGTGTCGAGGACAGTCACCAGCTTCCAACCCTGGGGGGTCACGGAGCCCTGGACGAGGGTCAGGGGTTCCTCGCCCTTCATGAAGGCGCCGATGGTGCCGGATGGATCCCCCTTGAAGTAGCCCAGGTAGCGCAGGTCCTGGGGCCGGGTGGCAAAGTTGGCGGCTTTGGCCTGGGCCAGCTGCTGGGCCGCGAGCTGCTCGGCTGTGGGCGGCGGGGGGGGTGGGGGCACCACGACCTTCACTGGCGGTGGGGGCGGGGCAGGGGCCTCGAACATGAAGAGGTCCCGCTGGACCTTGGCCAGGGGCGGCAGCTGGCCGGCCTTGTCCAGGGCCGCCAGGTCGGGCAGTTTGCGCAGGCCCTGGAGCTGGCGGGCATCGAGGCTGACACCGGTCTTGGTGTCCACCGGACGACGGCCCTTGGGGGCATCGGAGCCGAACAGCGTGTAGGCCATGAAGCCGAGGACCAGGACCATACCCACCAGGGCCGCCTGGGTCTTGTGGTTGGTCCGCAGCTCGTGGCCCATGGCCTGGAAGTCGAAACCGCTGTTGGGAGCGCTCATGCCTCGCCCTCCTCAGCCGCGGGCGCGCCGGCCTTGCGGAAGGCGCGCAGGACGATGTTCAGCCGGGCCCCTTCGGGGCTCTCCTCCAGGCGGCCATCCCGAACGGCGAAAGGCAGGCCCGAACCCTCCAGGTCCAGCATGAAGGCCTTGTGGTTCGCGTATATGCCCAGGGCCACGAACTCGACCTCGATGGCCTCCAGGTCCGTGCCCCGGGCTCCTTCCCGGCTGGGCAGGCCGTATTTCACGGACTGCAGCCGGAGGCCATTCTTCTTGGCCAGGGCATGCAGAGTCTTGCTGAGGTCCCACTGCAGCTGGCCGGCGCTGCCCTTGGGCAGGCGGGCCTCCAGGTTGGCCAGGGTGTTCTGCCCCCGGTGCAGGCGGTCCGCCAGCAGCTGGAGTTCCTGCAGCTGCCGGAGCTGCTGGTTGCGGTTGGACTCGGCCTCGCGCTTGGATTTTAGTTTCTGGTTGAGCTGCTGGGAGGCGTCCGGGAGAAGGAAGAGGGCCACGCCCAGGCCCACGGCCGTAGCCAGGCTGCCGAGGATGAGCCGGAGGCGGCTCGTGCGGAGGGGACTGCTCATTCGGGGTCCCTCTCATCGTTCGGGCGGACGCGGGCGCGACCAGGGCGACGCCGGACCGGTTCCTCGGGGGGTGGGACAACGGGGTGGTATTGGGGGGGGCCCGGCTGGGCCTGGGGTTCTCGATGGGTCGGGCTCGGGGGGGGCGGCTTGGGCAGGGCCTTGATCGGGGCCGGTGCAGGGGCTGAGGCGGCCTTGGCGGGTCCCTGGATGATGGCCTTCGCCTTGAAGGGCGGCGGAATCGTGGCAGCGGGCAGGCTCAGCTCGAAGTCCCAGCCGCCGCCATTGCGCTCAGCTTCCCGCTCCAGGACCACCTGGGCGAATACGGGGGCGGAACGAAGGGCTTCCACGAAGGCGGCTTCGGCCTCCCGCGTGCGGGCCTCGCCCTTGAGCTTCATCACCACCTGCTGGGTGTTGCTGCGGGCGCGCTGGATGGCCTTGAGGCGCATGTCCGGCACCATGCACTGCTCCAATTCCGTCGTGAGGCGGGACCAG
This sequence comes from uncultured Holophagaceae bacterium, assembly GCA_903913215.1. Lineage (GTDB taxonomy): Bacteria > Acidobacteriota > Holophagae > Holophagales > Holophagaceae > Geothrix. The sequence goes on along the minus strand of CAIWKE010000012.1, from coordinate 103,455 downwards.
GGGAGGCTCCGCTCCTGCAGGATGTGCTCCGCCAGCTTCCAGCGGGACTGCTCCCGGCCGGCGTCCATGTCCTGGAGGGAGGCCTGGAGCTGCTGCTCCTGGCGGGCGGCGCGGCGGGTCTCCTCTGTGTAGCTGACAGCATCCCGCCCAGCCCGGCTGGCCTGGTGGTAGGCACGCCAGGTGAAGCCGATGGAGCCCACCAGCACCAAGAGGCCACAACCCAGGGCAGACCAACCCAGGACCTGGTGGCGCTGCCGCCAGAGGCTCGGCCGGGGGGCCAGGTTGAGGCTGAGAACTGGAACGGACATCAGTGCCCCTCACCCAAGGCAAAGCGATCGTCCAGGAGGCGCAGGGGGATCTCCCCGGCGGGCCAGGTCCGGGCACCGTAGACCAGCAGCTGTTGAGGTGTCCTGGATTCCCGCTGCAGGAAGGCTGCGCTCGGGGCCAGGCGTTCCTCCTGCCAGGCTTCGGGGCTCAGGGGTTCGGACCACTGGCGGAGCAGGCACAGGGTGCGGCCCCAGGCCACCAGGGTGCCGGCGTAGAGGCCGGGCTCCACGGGACTGAGCGAAAGCAGCATACCCGGCAGGGCCAGCGAGGGGGCCAGCAGGTTGTAGAGGTGCAGCCAGCGGGGCGTGAGGGCGTGGAGGTTCCGTTCCAGCTTCGTGCCCAACTGCAGCAGGGTGTCCCGGAAGTCCTCCCGGATGCCCGAGGCCAGCCAAGCGCCAGGCTCCACTTCCAGGGCCTGCACAAAGTGGGGCTGCTCCAGGGCCAGGGCCTGGGTGAAGCGCCAGCGGAAGAAGGCCTCCTGGGCCTCGGCGGCCCGGGGCAGCTCCGTGAGGTCGCGCAGGAGGACGGAGGGGGTCCAGAGGTCATCCACGACCCAGCGGGTGGGTCCCTGGGGCAGGGCGGCCAGAGCTTGGCTGAGCTGGGCCTCTCCGGGCTCACCCTGGAGCGGCTGCCGGTAGGTTCCGGCCAGAACCCGGTGGGCCTCCAGCCAGAGCAGGGAGGCTTCAGGGGGGGCGAGCAGGGAAAGTTTCACGTTCGGTTCCCAGTGGCAGACTGAAGGCCCGGGCACGAGTGCCCACAGCTTCGCGAGGGGCCCTGGGCTTGGGGATCACGCGAGATGGCTGAAGGGGGCGGCAAAGGTGACTCCTGAGTGGCCATGGAAGAACTGAGTCTATCGGGCTTCCTGCGGTTTCCCAAGGGGACCCGCCACATGGCTGGATTACTTTGGGCGGGCTCCGTTGCTCGGATCCTACGCGTGGTGTGGAATGATGGAGGGAGATGTTCCCATCTGTTTTCCTGGAGTTGCTGACCGCGTGCGCCTGATCTCACTTGAACTCCATGGCTTCAAGTCCTTTGCCGATGCCCAGAAGCTGAGCTTTCCGGGTGGCATGACTGCGGTCGTGGGACCCAATGGCTGCGGCAAGTCCAATATCTCTGACAGCCTGGCCTGGGTGCTGGGCGAGCAGCGGGCTTCCATGCTGCGCGGTGCAGAGATGGCTGACGTGATCTTCGCGGGCACGGCCCACCGGCGTCCCATGGGGCTGGCCGAGGTGAAGCTGGTCCTGGAGATGCCGGATCCCAACCTGCCGGGCGCCACGCGGGAAGTGGTGATTTCCCGCCGGCTCTACCGCGACACCGGCAGTGAATACCGCATCAACGGTCGCGAGGCGCGCCTCAAGGATGTGCAGGATCTGCTCATGGATACGGGCATGGGAACCCGGGCCTACAGCTTCATCCAGCAGGGCCAGATCGATCTTATCCTCAGCAGCAAACCCAAGGACCGTCGCCTGCTTCTGGAGGAGGCCGCGGGCATCACCCGCTACAAGCTGCGCCGGGCCGACGCGGAGAAGCGCCTGGACGAGACCAAGTTGAACCTCCAGCGCCTGGACGACATCCTCTTCGAGCTGAACAAGCAGATGGATTCCCTGCGCCGCCAGGCCTCCCGGGCCCGCAAGGCCAAAGAGCTGGACACGGACATCAAGGCCACCCAGCGCATTCTGCTGGCGGGCAAGGCCGTGGAACTGGAGGCAGCCAAGCAGCGGATCCTGGATCAGTTGGACCAGACCGAGCGACGGGTGGCCGAACTCACGGCCCAGGTCTCTGAGAAGGCCTCCGAGGTTGAGACGTTGCGCCTCTCGGTAGACGAGCAGCAGCAGGCCCAGGCCAAGCGTGCCAGTGCCATGCTGGGGTTGGATCAACGCCTCCAGCTCGCGGAGCAGGAGCGCAGCTTCCAGGAGGAGCGCCGCACCGAGGGACTGGAGCAGCGGAATCGGCTCTGGGAGCGCATCCAGGCCCTGGCCGAACGGTTGTCGGAAACAGGCACCTCCTTTTCGGCCTTGGAGTCCCTGCTGCTGGAAGCGGCGGGGAAGCTGGGGGAGAAGGAAGCGGACCTGGCCAAGGTCGAGGAGATCGTGGCCCTGGCCCAGGGTTCCCTGCGCCACCATGAGGCCGAGCTGCAGAACCTGCGGGAGCGCAAGGCCGAGAGCCAGAAAGAGGCCCTGAATCGCCAGAAGCAACGACTGGCCTTCCAGAGCCAGATCGCCCAGTTGGAAGGCCGCCTCGACGGCCTCAACCATGAGGAATCTGTGCGGGCCCCCCGGCTGGAAAGCCTCCAGGCCGAGGCTGCCCAGATCGATCGCACCCTGGAGGGGCTGAATGCCCAGTTGGACCAGGCCGAGGAGGCCGCCCTCGACCAGCGCCGCCGGGCGGAGGTCTTGGAGGAGACCCAGCGCACGCTGGCGCAAGACCACCACCGGGCGGAATCCGAGCTGGACGCCTCCGAGCGGCGCCTCCGCCAGATCGCAGATCTCCTGGCCAAGAGCTTCGGCGACGTGGAGCTGCAGAAAGGCCTCACCTGGCTCAAGGAGCAAGGCGCCCGGCCCCTGACCCTGGTCGAGTTGCTCACTGTGGACGAGACCCTGCGGCCCGACCTGGAGCGGCTCCTGGGTGTCTGGCTCCAGACCCTGTCCGCCGATGCGGCGTTGGCCCAGATGGCCGCCGGGGGCGTGGGCCACCTGCTGCTGGCCCTGGAAGGCACCAGCGCGGTGCCGCCCACGCCCGAGGGCTGCACGCCCTTCAACGCCCACCTCAAGTGGGCCGGCCTTGAGCACCCCCTGGGCGCCCTCCTGGATCGGGCCTTCCGCTGCTCCGACGAGGCGCTGCCAGCCCTGGCCCAGGCCCACCCCGACCTCGCCTTCGTCTCGCCTGCCTTCATCCGCCTGCCCTTCGGTCCCCTGCAGCTGGGCATCTCCGCCCCCGCTGCTTCGCCCCTGAAACTGCGCGCCGAGCAGGAGGAGGCCCGGGGCACCCGCGAAGCCCTCCTGGACCGCCTGGAGGAGCTGGAGACCAAGCGCGCCCGAGGTGGCGATGAGACCCGGGCCGCCCTGGATCGCTCCCGGGAAATTGAAGAGGACCTGCGGGTACTGCGCCGACGCAGCGACAGCCTGAGGGCCCAGCGGACCGCCCTCGGCACCCAGCTCAGTGAGATCCATGCGGCCAGCGAGCGTGCGGACACCCTGTGGGAGCAGATCGAGGCCGAGATCAAGCGGCTGCAGGCCCTGCTACGGGAGCTGGATCAGCATCCAGAGGAGGCCCTGGATGCCGCCCTGGAGGCCAGCCTCGCCGAGGGCGAACAGAAGGTCAGGGAGGCCCGCCTGCACCTGGACCAGTGCCGGGACCAGCGCCACGAGGCCGCCCGTGCCCGGGACGCGGCCTGGGCCGAGCGGGACGGCCATGATCGCCACCTGCAGCTGGCCCAGCGGGGTCGTTTCGATCTGGAAGCCGAGCGCCAGCGGCTGGAAGACGAATCCCGCGAGCAGGTGGAGCGGGTGGAGGTTTGCGTGAAGCGGCTGGCGGAGCTGGAAGCCGATGCCCAGACCCTCCTCCGGGAACGGGAAGGGGTGCATCTTCAGGCCGTGGAGGCCCAACCCCGGCTGGAGCTGGAGCAGGAGACCCTGCGCGTCCAGGAACGCGCGGCCCGCGAATATCAGCAGGCCCTGGAGAATGCTCGGTCCCAGCATCAAGAGGTGTTGCTGCATGGCGCCCAGGTGCAGGGCAGCCAGGAGGCTCTGTCCAAGGAAGTGGAGCTGGCTCTGGGCCTGGAGATCCCGGCCTTCCTGGTGGGCATCAGCGAATCGGAGCGGGAGGCCTGGGTGGAGGGCGAACTGGTCCACCAGACCCGCCTGAACGAGTTGCAGGGTCGGCGGATGGACCTGGGGGGCGTGAACCCTCTGGCCATTCAGGAACTGGAAGAAGCGGAGACGCGTCTGGCTTTCATGGATGAGCAGCGGGCCGATGTCACTGCCGCCATCGGCAACCTGGAATCCACCATCCAGGAAATCAACCTCACCAGCGAAGAACGGTTCCGCGAGGCCTTCGACTTCGTGAACAGCCGTTTCCAGGAAGTCTTCCGCGAGGCCTTCGGCGGCGGCAATGCCCACCTCAGCTTGGAGGATCCCAAGAACCTCCTGGAGTGCGGCATCGAGATCACGGCCCAGCCCCCGGGCAAGACGGCCAAGGCCCTCACCCTGCTCAGTGGCGGTGAGAAAGCCCTCACGGCCATCTCACTCCTGTTCGCCATTTTCCACTTCAAGCCGAGCCCCTTCTGCGTGCTGGATGAGGTGGACGCGCCCCTGGATGAGGCCAACGTGGGCCGCTTCGCAGCCATGGTGCAGAAGATGAAGGTGGATACCCAGTTCATCGTCATCACGCACCAGAAGCCCACCATGATCGCTGCCGACACCCTCTATGGGGTGACCATGGAGGAGGCTGGCTGCTCTCGCCTGGTCAGTGTCCAACTTCGCGAGGCCGAGGCTCTGGTCTGAGGTTTTGGCTAGCCATTTTGTCGAGACAATTTCGTGACGAAAAGGGTTGACGGAACTGTTTTCGCCTCGGCTCGCCCATGCTTCAAGGGCTTTTTTCTTGTCAAGCGAAAGAAAATGGAAAATGTGGAAAACCTAGGACTGGGGCCAGGTCGGTACATTCGGCAATAAGCATTAATTTAAATATTGGAAACAATAAACATCCATTGATGACAATCCCTTCCCGCCGAACCGGGAAATCCATCTCTGGACAGGATTTAGGGCCAGCCGAGAGGGCCAATCCACAGGCTTTTCCACATACCCAAAGGTCATCGATGTAACTACCTAGAAACAGGGCTGTGACGTAGCTGGAACGAGTTTTTAGCCCTGGGATTCCGCCAGGAGGAATTCCGGCCGCAGCCACTCCCGGATGGTGTCGTCGCTGACGCCGAGTTGGGACAAATGCTCGGTGGCCATCTTGAGGCTCTGGCCTTCTTCGCGACAGATCAGGAGCCGCTGTTTCCAGGCCTCGGTGGCCAGGGCCCGCAGTTCCGGTTCTCCGTTGTTCATGCGCTTCTCAAGTACGAAGCCCAGATTGTTGGCAGCCTTGCGGTGGTGTGGCTCCAGCTCCAGGGCCCGGTAGTACGCCTCGGTGGCTTCCTTCCACTGCTTGGTCACTTCCAGGGCCACGCCCTTGGCGTTCCAGACATCTGCATCCTGGGGAGCCAGGGCCATGGCCTTGTCGACCATCGCCATCTGTTCCTCGCGGCGGTTGGCAAAGCGGTGGACCTCGGAGAGGCCCAGATAGGCGCTGTATTCGCCCGGATCCAGATCCAGAGCCTGGAGGAAGGCGGCCTCGGCGGCGGGACCCTGACGGGTCTCCACCAGCACGTAGCCCAACTGGACCTGGAGGTCCGCGGCATCGGGTTCGCGCATGAGGGCCTCGCGGTAGCAGCGGAGCGCGTCATCCCAGCGACCTTCTTCGCGAGCCATGTCACCGAGGGCGGCCCACGGGTTGGAGGCATCAGGGTCGGTCTCCGCGGCCAGTGTGAAGTAGGAGACGGCGCCGTCCCGGTCACCCATGTCGAGCTTCAGCTCGCCCAGCAGGGCCTGGGCCTCAGCCAGCACTGGCACAGCGGGCACCAGCAGCATAAGGGTGTGCAGTTGGCCCTGGGCCAGTTCCAGATGCCCCTGCTCGCTGAAGATCTCCGCGAGAATGAAATAGCTGGCGGGATCCGCCACATGCAGACTGCGGGCCCGCTGGATGCAGCGCAGGCCCTCGGCCAGATCGCCACGCTTGAGCAGCAGCTCGCCCAGGGCATGCCAGCCCCAGTAGTAGTTTTGTTCGGCGCTGAGGGCCGCCACCAGCTGGGTCTCGGCCCCGGCCAGATCGCCAAGCTGTTCCATGGCAATGGCCATCAGGCGCAAGGTGCGGGGATCCTTTGGATTAAGGCTGAGGGCCTTCAGCAGCCAGGCCTTGGCCTCGGCGGGGTGGTTCAGGTGCAGCTGCACGAGCCCTATCAGCTCCAGTGTCTTGGGATCCTGGCCATTCAGGGCCAGGGATTCCTGCAGGTCTGTTTCGGCGCCATCGGGATCCTGCCGCAGTAGAAGCAGGTAGCCGAGGTTGCGGAGGTGGCCACTCTCAGTGGGGTTCTCATCGTGGAGGGACTCCAGCTGCGCCAGCAGCTCGGCGCCTTCTTCGTCGCCATCGTGGTTGCTGAAGCAGAGCAGGCGCTCGAACCAGGCATCCACGTGGGCGCGATCTTCGGCCAGCAGCTGATCGAGGATCTCCTGGGCCTCCAGGTGGCGGGCCCGGCCATTGAGTGCCCGGGCCAGCACCAGGCGATCTTCGAAGGAGGTGCCTGCGGCGGCCCTGAGGGCCGTCAAAGCGGGATCTAACAACTTGAGCCAGGGACGTGCCATGGGATGCCTCGTGATGACCCTCAGGGTATCACCGGCAGGTGGTCAATGCCTTGGCCAGCCCATCACAAAGCATCTGGGCCATGGCCTCCCGGGTCTCCACGGTGGCGGAGCCCAGATGGGGCAGCAGCACGGTGCGCGGGGCCTGGAGCCAACGGGGATTGAGCTTGGGCTCGCCCTCGTAGACATCGAGGCCCACGCCGCCCAGCCGACCAGAGTCCAGCAGGTCCATGGCGGCGTGCTCGTCGAAGATGCCGCCCCGGGCGGTATTGATGAGCACGGCGCCCGCGGGGAGCTGCTCCAGGTGGGCTCGGTCCAGCAGGCCGCGGGTCTGCTCGGTGAGGGGGCAGTGCAGGGATAACACTGCGGAGCGGGGCAGCAGCTCCGCCAGGGGCAGCCGGGGGGCTTGACCACCGCCGAAGTACACGGTACCGCCAGAGCCGTCGCGATCCCAGAACAGCGGGGTCATACCCAGGGCCCAGACGCGATGTGCGAAGGCCAGGCCGATGGGGCCGCTGCCGAGGATGCCGCAGGCCTTGCCCGCCAGAGCAGGGCCCAGAAGCTGATCTGGGGCCCAGCCCTGCCATTGGCCTGAGCGCACCAGGGCCTCGCCCTCGGCCACGCGTCGGGTGAGGGCCAGGAGCAGGGTCAGGGCGATGTCGGCGGTGGCGTCTGTCAGGACGCCAGGGGTGCTCACAATGGCGATGCCCCGGGCCTGACAGGCGGCCACCGGCAGGTGGTTCACGCCCACGGAGAGGGTGCCGATGACCTTCAGGTGCGGCGCTGCGGTCAGATCGGCCTCGGTGATGGGATTGGATAGCACCACCACCAGGGCCTCGGCCTCGGCCAGGGCCGAGTTCCACGCCGGGGAGCGGAAGGGCGCCAGGAGCAGGTCCGGGAAACGGGTGGCCAGTTCACTCAGGGCAGGGCCCACCAGGGGAGATGTGGAGAGAATGCGGGTGCTCATCGCTGCAGGGCTTTCAAAGCTTGCCGGATGGCCTCCGCCAGGGGCGGCTTCGCGGCGCGGAGCTCGGCCACCACTGGCAGCACCACGTCTTCTTTGAAGCCAAGGTTGGTGAGGGCGGAGCGCAGGCTCTCCTCCCAGGGATCGCCGCTGGGGATGCCAGAGAGGCCATCGAGGCCCGTGAGGCCCCCCAGCTTTTCCGACAGCTCGAAGCAGATCTTTTCTGCAGTTTTCTTGCCCACGCCCGGGATGCGCGTGAGGGCCTTCACATCCCGACCCCGGATGGCCTGGACCAGATCCTCCAGGGAGAGGGCGCCCAGGGCCGCCAGGGCCAGCTTGGGCCCCACACCATCCACCTTCACCAGGAGGCGGTGCAGCTCCCGCTCCTGGGTGGTGTAGAACCCCAGGAGGCTGATCTCGTTCTCCCGCACCAGCAGCTCCGTGTGGAGCACCACCTGTGTGCCTACCTCCGGCAGCAGGCCGTAGGTGGAGAGGCTGATGGCTGCGGCATAACCCACGCCGCCACATTCCACGAGGGCCAGGTTGGGCAGTTTCTGGATGAGTTCCCCGCGCAGTCGTCCAATCATGTCTCCAGCATACAAAAGCGCCGGGGCATGCAGGTTCCTTTTGTCCAGGATTCAAGAACTGCGCGGCATTCAAGTCACCTGCTTTCGGGCCCGATACCGGAAGGAGGAGCGTTCCCGGCCCCTGGTCCGGTGTGCGCTGACATTTAAGGAGTGTGGAGTGGCAGGTGTGTTCAGCTGGGGCAAGCCCACCGAGGGGACGACACCTTCCATTGGCCTGGAAACTACATCGTCCGTGGCTGATGTGAATCCGGTGCTTGCGGACCTCCTCATGGCCCAGGCCTCCGTGCTGGAAGGCGCGGCCAAGGACCAGGGACTGAAGCTGAAACAGGCAGAGCTGCTCATGGCCGAGGCCGTGGAAGGCTTTGGCGGCTCATTGCGGAAGCTCGACAGCCTGGCCCGGGAGCAGTACGGCCTTTCCATGGAGCTCCGCACGGTGCTCGAGGTGAAGTTGGATGGCGAGGATGGCACTCAGTCGGTAGAGCAGTTCACCGCCACCATCCTGGGGACCCTGGACCTCTTCGTGCAGGCCATGCTCGAAATCGGGCAGTCCAGCTTCCAGCTGGTGGAGGAGATGGACGGCATCCGCGCCACGTCCGAGTCCATGGTCAGTTCCCTGGGCGAGCTGGCCGAGGTGGCCCAGCGTACCCAGATGCTGGCCCTCAACGCCAGCATCGAGGCCGCCCACGCCCGCCAATACGGGGCGGGTTTCTCTGTGGTGGCCGGGGAAGTGCAGAAGCTGGCGGATCGCAGTGGGCGGATCAGCGACCAGCTGGCCCTCCAGGTGCGGGAGACCGAGGCGGCCCTGAACCGCACCAACACACAAGTAGAGATCATAGCGTCCAAGGACCTCAACGAGATCATCCGATCCAAGCAGCTGGCCCAGCGCATGGTGAGTGCCATCAGCCAGAGCGAGCTCCGGGCCCAGCAGCTGGTGGTCCAAATGGAGGCCATCGGCAGGGACGTGAAGGACCAGGTGGCGCGCTCCATCCAGGCTCTGCAGTTCGAGGACATGGTGCGCCAGATCCTGCTGAGAGTGACCCAGGGTTCCGAGCACTTGAGCACCTTCGCCCTTCGGACCCGGAGCCTGGCCGAGGCCGTGGCCAGTGGCACCCAGCCCCTGGAGGCTCTGCTGGTGCAGGCCACCCGGGACTTCCTGGTCTTTGCCCAGGACGAGCATGATTCGGTCAAGGCCGCGTCCATGCAATCCGGCGATGTTGAACTCTTCTGAGGTAACCATGGGATTCCGTATGCAGGTCGACCATCAGTGCGCCACGGTGTTCCTGGAAGGTCGCTTGGCCTTCGGCAGCTACCCAGACTTCCGTGCCGCCACCATGTCCGCCCTGGACCTGCCCGAAGTGCAGGTGATCCACCTGGACATGTCCGCCCTGGACTACATGGACTCCAGCGCCCTGGGCATGATCCTGCACTTCAAGCAGAAGGCTGACCTCGCCAAGAAGACCCTGGCCATCATTCGCCCCTCGCCTCAGGTGGCCACGGTGCTCAAGGTGGTGAACTTCGATCGGCTCATCAGCATCCTGCCTTAGGAAGGATCCTCCATGTCCCCAAGGCGCCCCATCGCCGGATTGATCACAAGCTTGGCCCTGGTAGGCCTCTCGGGCTGTGCCCCCCTTCTGCTGAAATTCAAACCCAAGCCCAAGCCGGTCACCACCCCAGTCGCTGCCCCTGTCGCGGCCCCGGTCCGTTCCGCCCCCGATATGGCCGCGCTCCAACTCGACAACACAGGTGTCTTGTATGTGGCGAAGATCAATGAACACCCATTCAAGGGGGGTGTGTCCCTCCTTGAGTTGGCGCCCGGCGTACAGACCTTGAGCCTGCGGTTCCACAAGGATCAGCTGAAAAATCGGACCCAGCGCTACGATGAGTTTGATCTGTCCTTTGACGCGAGGCCCGGCCGGACCTACAAGGTCGAGTTCGAGTCGAACAAGGACTACACCAAGTGGTCCGCCTACATCTGGGATCTATCAGAGCACCGCCGGATGTCTCGGATCGTCACCCACCTCGACTGAGGTCATGCTCACCGAGGTATTGATTTCCTCTTAGGCGGGACCGACCCTCAACTGGGCCATGGTGCTGGTGACGGCGCCGAACCCATTCGTGATGGTGACGAGGAAGTAGCAACCGGCATCGGTGGGTTTGAGGGCCGGAGTGGTGTAGGTGGGCAGGGTGGCGCCGGGGATGGCCACGCCATTTCTGGACCACTGGTAGCTCATGGTTCCACTGCCGGCACAGGTGACGGAGTAGGTGGCCTTCCCGCCGACGGGGGCCAGGGCGTTGGCTGGCTGCTGGGTGATGGTGGGCGCAGAGCCGATGTTCATGTTTGCGATGGTGCCGGAAGCGGTGCCCAGGCTGTTGGAGATGGTGACCGCGTAGGTGCAGCCCTGATCCGCGAGGGTGGCCGCCGGGGTCAGGTAGGTCGACGCGGTGGCACCGGGGATGGACTTGCCATTCTTCGACCACTGGTAGCCCAGGGGGCCGGTGCCGGTGGCCGTGGCGCCGAGGAGGAGGGTTCTGCCCACGGACAGCCAGGCGTTCATGGGCTGGGTCGTGAGGCTGGGGGCAGAGCCGATGCCAAGCTGAGCCATGGTGCTGGTGACCGTGCCGAAGCCGTTGCTGATCGTCACCAGGAAATAGCAGCCGCCATCCGTGGCTACCAGGGCGGGTGTGGTGTAGGTGGGCAGGGTGGCGCCGGAAATGGCCATGCCGTTGCGTTGCCACTGGTAGCTCAGGGGGCCGCTGCCTGAGACCGACACAGAGTAGGTGGCGGTCCGTCCGGCCAGAACCAGGGCATTGAGGGGTTGGGCGGTGATGGTAGGAGCGGTACCGACGTTCAGGATGGCGGTCTTGCTGGGAAGGGTGCCCAGGCTGTTGGAGACGTTCACGCAGAAGGAACTGCCGTGGTCCGCTAGGGTGGTCCCAGGCGTGGTGTAAGTGGCCGAGGTGGCACCGGGAATGGCCACGCCGTTCTTCATCCACTGGTAGGTCACAGTCCCGGTGCCGTTGACGGTGACTCCGAAAAGGGCGGGTCGACCCACGCTGGCCCACGCGTTGGCGGGCTGGCTCGTGATGACCGGGACATAGCCGAGGATCAGCTGGCCCATGGCGCTGTTCGCGGTGCCGTAGGCGTTCCGGACGGTGACGGTATAGCAGGCGCCATTGTCGCTGGCGGTGAGGGTCGGGGTGATGTAGGTGGGCGAGGTGGCTCCGGGCAGGGCGACGCTGTTTCGCAGCCACTGGTAGCTCAGGGTGCCAGTGCCGGTTGCCGTCACTGAGAAGGCGGCGGTCCTGCCGATGAGCCCAAGCACGCCCGTGGGCTGGGTGGTGATGAGGGGGGCGGTCCCCACGCTGAGGGTGGCGCTCCGGCTGGAAATGGTGCCAATGGTGTTGGCGATGACGACGTAATAGGTGCTGCCACTGTCCAGGAGCCGGTTCGCCGGGGTGGTGTAGGTGGCCGAGGTGGCACCGGGGATGGCCACGCCGTTCTTCCGCCACTGGTAGCTCAGTGCCCCACTACCTGTAGCCAGGACCGTGAAGGTGGCCGGGCTACCCAGTAGGACTGCCAGGTCCGCAGGCTCTGTCGAGATGGTGGGGGACCAGCCGACGCTGAGCAGGGCGGGCGTGCTGGTGCAGGTTCCGAAGTCATTTGAGACCTCTGCCAGAAAGCTGGCACCGGTATCGGTGGTTGTGACGGGCGGGGTCGTGTAGCTGGGTGTGTTGGCTCCAGCCAGGGCCAGGCCATCCCGTTTCCACTGGAAGGAGAGGGGCCCGGTGCCTGTGCCCGAAACCTTGAAGGTGGCTGTGCGGCCCAGAAGTGCCAGGGCGCTGGTCGGCTGGCCCGTGATGGCCGGGGCATACCCGACCCGGAGTCGGGCGCTGGCGCTGGTGACGTAACCCAAGCTGTTGGTGATGGTGACGGAATAGGTGCTCTCGTTGTCGGCGGCGGTGGTGGCTGGGGTCGCATAGAAGGCAGCCTTTGCGCTCGGGATAGCCAGGCCGTTCCGCTTCCACTGATAGGCCAGAGGGCCCGTTCCCACGGCGCTGACCGTGAACTGGGCCGACTTGCCGATGGGGACGGCCTGGTCGGCCGGCTGGGTGAGGATGGCGGGGGAGGCGTCAGCCCAGGGGGAGCCGACATGGATGGCCGCAAAGGCGTTCCACACCACCTGCTCCTGAGGGCTGCCCACCCCGTAGAGGTCCCTGGCGGCCCGGATGGCCGCGGCGCGTGCCGCAGCGTAGTCGGAGCGAGAGGTCAGGTAGGTGGTGAGGGCCCGGTACCAGATGGCAGCGGCCTGGTCATTGCCCATGCCGGCCATGCCGTTGGGCAGGTAGCTGGAGCTGGTCTGGCCCGTGGGGGTGGCCCCCTGACTGAGGAAGTAGAAGCAGCGGTTCATGGGCCCGCTGGAGTAATGGACGTCCAGGCTCCCAAGGTTGGGGGACCACGCATCGGGCGAGATCCCATCCAGGCTGGGTTTGTACATGTAACGCAGCGGCTTGGCGCGGAGCTGCTCTCCGATCGTCCAATTGCCACCAGCATTGCCGATGGTGGTTCCGGAGCCGCCCCGGGCGTAGAACTCCACCAGGGTTCCGAAAATGTCGGAGTTGGCCTCGTTGAGGCCGCCCGACTCCCCCTCGTAGTTCAGGTCCGCTGTCGCTGCACAGACCCCGTGGCTGATCTCATGGCCCGCCACGTCGAGGGCGGTGAGGGTCGTGAACTGCGTGCCGTCGCCGTAGGTCATGCAGAAGCAGCTGTCGGACCAGTAGGCGTTGTCGTAGCCGACCCCCACATGCACGCGGGCGTAGGTGGCCGTGCCCAGGCCATCGATGCCGTTCCGCCCCATGACGAACTTGTAGAAATCCCAGGCTTTCATCAGGCCGTACATGGCGTCCACAGCGGCTGTCTGGCCGTTGGCGCTGGTGGTGGGGCCACCCTTGATGTAGTTGGTCCCATCCCCCCAGGTGCTGCCGGAACTGGTGTAGATCTGGCCTGAGGACGTGCTGGAGGTGGAGCCGTGGGCCAGATCGGTCACCACGTTATTGCCGAAGGTGCCGCCTTTGCCCCGGCTCAGATCCCGAAGCTCGAAACCACTGCCGGTGGCGTTGGCATCCAGGGCCACAACGCCGGAGTATTGGCTCTTGCCAGTGCCCGAGGTGGCGGTGGTGTGCAGGGTCTCCCACCGCTTCAGGATGGCACCGGTGTGGGCGTCCACAAGGAAGTCGGTGTGCCGGAGGCCGTCCTGGGCATTGTCGAGTTCTGTGTGCAGGTGGTAGGCCAGAGCATAGCGGCCGACCCTGCTGCGACTGGGCGGGGCCTCCGGGTCCTCTTCCAGGAACTGAAACAGGGCCGGATGAACGTCCTTCCCTGGTTCGGGGTAGACGACCAGTTCCACAGTGGGCGTCAGGGCGAAGGCGCCCTTGGGATTCAGATCCAGCTGGGCGATGTGGAGGGCCTCGTTCTCTCCCATGGAGGGCCGCACGTTCAGCTGGATGTTGTCGTAGAGGGCGTTGGTGATGGGCTGCATCAGGCCGCGCCTGTCCTGGTGTGTAATGGCCTCTCCACCCCAGACTCGCACGCCCTGATAGAACTGCCGGACATGGCTGTGGGACTGGCCGAGGTGATCGGAGTGGGCGTGCCGGATGCGGAAGGCATGGTCCGCATCCAGCCCCAGGGCATCGCGCCTGGCCATGAGGTGGAGGACCGCCTCAGGGGTCGGCGTGGCTTCCGCCGGGGCCTGACCCCAGAGCAGCCCCGCGCCCAGGATCAAGGGCAGACAGAGAGTGGTGCTGAGAGCTGAAATCCTGGGCATGGGTCCCCCACCAACCGGCAGGCCGGTTGGGAAAACTGACTGTGAGTCCGATTAGTCCGTGACCGAAAAGTCTCAACCACGGAAAAACACCTTTAACTTGTATCAGCACAGGCCAAATATAGGGCCTCGGGTCACCAGGCATCTATAGGGCAGATTGTGTAGATGATTGATTTATCGTCAATCACCTTGGGGCTTGACCACCGGGTGGCAAGCCCTTCACGCAGTTACTGATAAGCCGCCCAATCGGTGCGGCGCATGTCACCGGTGGCGAGGAATTCACGATGCATGGCGAGGCTGAGGGCCAGCGAGAGGGGCGCATGGCCGGCCCGGGTGAGTTTGAGGTAATCGCGCAGTTGCTGGCGGTAGGCGGGGTGGGCGCAGTTCTCGATGATGAGCCGGGCGCGCTCGTGGGGATCCTTGCCGCGCAGGTCGGCCACGCCCTGTTCGGTGACGATCACCTGCACCGAGTGTTCGCTGTGGTCCATGTGGCTGACCATGGGAACGATGGCTGAGATCATGCCGTCCTTGGCGGTGGAGGGACAGGAGAAGATGGACAGGTAGGCGTTGCGCGTGAAATCGCCCGAACCGCCGATGCCGTTCATCATGGTGCTGCCCATCACATGGGTACTGTTGACGTTGCCGCCCAGGTCCACTTCGATGGCCGTGTTCATGGAGACGATGCCGATGCGTCGCACGATTTCCGGGTGATTGCTGATCTCCTGGGGGCGCAGCAGGATGTGCTGTTTGTAAAAATCGAGGTTCTGCATGACCTTGTTGCGGGCGTCCAGCGACAGCGTCAGCGCGCAAGTGGAGGCGAAGGTGCAGCGGCCATTTTCCAGCAGGGGCACCACGGAATCCTGCAGCACCTCGGTATACATCTCGAAGGGGGGAATGTCCTTGCTCTCGCCCAGGGCCGCCAATACAGCATTGGCGATGTTGCCCACGCCGGACTGGAGGGGCAGGAAGGTGGCGGGGATGCGGCCTGTCTTCATTTCAGCCACCAGGAAACGGGCCACATTGTCGCCGATCTGGTCGGTGACGGGAGTGGGCTTGTCAAAGGCGCCGGTTTCGTCGGGCCGATTTGTGCGCACCACGGCCACGATCTTCCTGGGATCTACGGTGCAGATGGGGGAGCCGATGCGGTCCGCAACTCCGAAGACGGGGATCTCGGCCCGGGTCGGGGGATCCTGGGGTTCGAAGAGGTCGTGCATGCCCAGCATGGTTGGCGGCAGACTCTCGTTGAGTTCGATGATGACCTTATCGGCCAGGCGCAGGTAGGTGTTGGAGGCGCCCACGGAAGTGCTGAGCACGATGCCGCCACCGGCGGTGATATCACTGGCCTCCACCACGGCGAAATGGATGGGTCCCAGGAAGCCATAGCGAGCGTTCTGGGGCACCACGGAGAGGTGCATGTCCACGAAGCGTACCTGCCCCGCGTTGATCTGCTTCCGCAGGGTGGAGTCGGACTGGTAGGGGGCGCGGAAACTGATGGCTTCGGCTTCGGCCAGGGCGCCATCCAGGCTCTTGCCAGTAGAGGCTCCGGTGAGGACACCCACCTTGAAGGGGCGCCCGGCGGCATGTTCACGCTTGGCCCTTTCCGCCAGTGCGGCGGGCACATCCTTCGCCGCCCCTGCAGCCGTGAAGCCGCTGAAGCCGATGGTCTGGCCATGGCCGATGAGCTCCGCAGCTTCGGCGGCAGTCATGACAGGAAAGGGCATGGACATGGGGGCTCCCGTGGGGTGGTGATCGGAGACAGGACCGCGGCATGCCGGTCTGGTCTGACCACTGACAAGGGAAATTTTTACCCTATTTTCCGTACATGACAAGAAGATCGTGAATGAAATATCGGAGCCCTCCCCAGAAGCACCTAGACCAAACAATGTCGATGCCTAAAGGGAGGAATGGCCGACTGGCGCATACCGGACTAGCCTGCCCGGGTCCTGGAACCCAATCTGCGCGTTCCTGTCGGTGAGGTCGTCCACGGTGCGAGAACGGCGGCCCGAAGAACCCCGCTCACACTGGTTGGTGGATCTGATCAGGATCAAGGGGCCCGCCTCCGCCCGCGCAGCGAGCGGGAGAAGGCCCCAGTGGGGCCTTCGATAGGCGGGATGACGACCCATTTAGAAATCGGTGAGGTCGTCCAGGACGCGAGAACGGCGGCCCGAAGACCGCCGCTCACACTGGTTGGTGGACCTGATCAGGATCGAACTGACGACCTCTGCATTGCGAACGCAGCGCTCTCCCAGCTGAGCTACAGGCCCACGAAGCTCCAGTCTATCGGGATGGGGTACCGCGTCAATGGCGCAGCCCCATGCAAAAGGCCGCCAGAGGCGGCCTTTTGCAGAGGAACGACAGACGATCTACATCAAACCTTGCATGATCTCTTCCAGCACGGCTGCGCTTGGCTTGACGCGGCTCTCGGGCAGGGTGGCCAGGGGCTCGTCCACCAGATTCAGCACGTCCGTAAGGGTGGGCTGGGTGGGGTTGATGTAGAGCAGGCCCGTGAGGAACTCGCCCTTGGCCATGGATTCGTGGATGGCCTTCATGGCACCAAAACGGTCCGTGGGGTCGTAGGAGTCGTGGATGGCCTTGATGGCCACCTTGGACCCGTCCGGGAAGGTGACGTGCTCGGTGGCGCCGGCGGCGATGTCCACATCCTCCACCTCGGAGTACTGGATGAAGCCTAGGTCGTGGAGGGGGAAGTCATGGTCCTTCACGTGCTTGTAGGAGCGCGTGGAGGCATCGTGGTTGTTGAAGGTGACGCAGGGACTGATGATGTCCAGCACCACGGTGCCCTCGTAGGCGAAGGCGGCTTTGAGGATGGCGCCCAGCTGCTTGGGGTTGCCCGAGAAACAGCGGGCCACGAATCCGCAGCCCAGCTCGATGGCCAGGGTGCAGGGATCCACGGGAGGGAGGTTGTTCACGGCGCCGGTCTTGAGGTGGGCGCCTTGGTCGGCGGTGGCCGAGAACTGGCCCTTGGTGAGGCCGTAAACGCCGTTGTCCTCGATGATGTAGATCATCGGCACGTTGCGGCGCACGGCATGGACGAACTGGCCCATGCCGATGGACATGGAATCACCATCGCCGGAGACGCCAATGTTGATGAGGTTGCGGTTGGCTAGCGAGGCGCCGGTGGCCAGGGAGGGCATGCGGCCGTGGACGCTGTTGAAGCCCCAGCCCTGGTTGATGAAGTAGGCCGGGGTCTTGGAGGAGCAGCCGATGCCGGAATACTTGGTGACCCGGTAGCCCTCGATGTTGGACTCGAAGGCGGCATTGATGATCTGGGCTGTGATGGCGTCGTGGCCGCAACCTGCGCAGAGTGTGGACTTGGAGCCCACGTAGTCCTGCTTGGTGAAGCCGAGCTTGTTGGTGGGAGCGGAGGGAGTGGCGGTGGTCATGGTCGGCTCCTCTTACTTCTGCTCGAAGGCGGTGATCTGGTCCACGATGCTCTTGGCAGCGATGGCATGACCGTCGTAGTGGAGCACGCTCTTGAATTTGGTGGCGTACTCGGGGTAGGTCTCGCGGAAGATGTTGGCCATCTGCCCGTCGCGGTTCTGCTCCACCACGTAGACCACTTGCTTCTCCTTCACGAAGGCATCCACCTCGGCGGTGAAGGGCAGGGCCCGCAGGCGCAGGTAGTCGGTCTTGAGCCCGCCCTCGGCCAGGATGTCCTGGGCCTCGATGACAGCGGGATCACTGGAGCCGAAGGCCAGGACGCCCTTGGCAGAGCCCAGATTCCGGAAGACCGGGACTGGCACGTGGGTCTTGGCGTTTTCATACTTGCGCCGGAGACGGTCCACCACTTCCAGGTAGTCCTCGGGCTTCTCGGAATACTGGGCGTAGGCGTTATGGCCGGAACCGCGGGTGAAATAGGCGCCCTTGCCACCAGGGGTGCCGGGCAGGGAACGGTAGCAGATGCCATCGCCGTCCACGTCCTTGTACCGGCCCCAGTCCTTGGCCTCGGCCAGCTGCTGTTGGTTGAGGACCTTGCCGCGGTTGTAGGGCTTGGTGGGATAGGCGAAGGGCTTGGAGGACCAGTTCTGCATGCCCAGGTCCAGGTCCGTCACCACGAAGATGGGGGTCTGGAAGAGCTCGGCCAGGTCGAAGGCGTCATAGGAGAACTGGAAGCATTCCTCCATGGTCCCGGGGTAGAGGTTGATGTGCTGGGTGTCGCCATGGCTGCACTTGGCGCAGAGTTCCACATCCGACTGCTGGGTGCGCGTGGGCAGGCCCGTGCTGGGGCCGGTGCGGGCCACGTTGAAGAAGACGCCCGGGGCCTCCACGTAGTAGCCCAAACCGATGAACTCGCTCATGAGGGAGACGCCAGGACCTGCGGTGGAGGTCATGGAGCGGGCCCCGGCCCAGCCAGCGGCCAGCACCACACCGGCGGAGGCCAGCTCATCTTCCATCTGCACGATGGCCACCGTGGACTTCCCGGTCTCGGGATCCTTGCGGTACTCCTCGGCGTACTCGATGAAGGTCTCGACCAGGCTGGAGGCGGGGGTGATGGGATACCAGCCCACTACGGTGACGCCAGCGAAGATGGCGCCCAGGGCACAGGCCTCGTTGCCGTCTACGATGATGAGGCCCTGGGTCTTGTTGTCGCGCACGACCTTGATGTGGTCCTGGTCCTGCAGGTGCTCCATGGCCCAGTCGTAGCCCGCGTCGGCGGCGGCCTGGTTGATCTCGATGGCCTTGGCCTTGCCCTTGAGCTGCTTGGCGATGGCCTTCTTGACCTCGGCCATGTCCACGCTCAGCAGGCGCGCGGCCACGCCCACGTAGATCATGTTCTTCACCAGCTTGTGCAGCTTGGGCTCAGGGCAGGAGGCGGTCACCAGCTTCTGGAATGGTACGGGCACGAAGACCAGATCCTCACGGAGCTTGTCCAGCTGCAGGGGCTCATCGTAGATCACCAGGGCGCCGACATCCGCCTTGGCGACGTCCTCCTTGGCGGTCTCGGCATTCATGAGGATCAGCATCTCGTTGCTGGCCTTGCGGGCCACATAGCCCTTGGCACTGGCGCGAATGGTGAACCAGGTGGGAAGCCCCGCGATATTGGAGGGGAAGAGGTTCTTGCCGCTCACGAAGACACCCATCTGGAAGATGGCGCGCAGGAGCACGGTATTGGCCGTCTGGGACCCCGATCCATTGACCGTAGCCACCTGGATGGAAAAATCGTTGATCCTGGTTTTCGCTCCTCCTGTGGGGGTAGGGGCGATCTGGCTGACAGCCATGGGGACTCCTTTCTGATTCCGGACGGGGAATTGCAGCAGGCGGAAAGATGACGAAGGGGGCGTAAATCATTGACCCTCAAGGCCGTTTTTCAGTATGGCAGAGCCCGGAGCCGGGTTCCATCTCAGGTCTTGAGGCTGAGGAAATGGATGTCTGAAATAAAGCGAAAAAAAAGGGATTGACGACCTGGGCCTCCACACCTACCTTGGAACCCATGAAAGCCAGCGATCTCACCAAACGCCAACAGGCCGTCCTGAAGTTCATCCGCGTATTCGTGGAAGACGAAGGGCGTAGCCCCACCCTGGCCGAAATTGCCAAGGGGGTGGGCTCCAGTGCCGTCTCCACCATCCACAAGCACGTCCAGCACCTTATGGACAAGGGCTTCCTCGTGCGCAGCCACGGAAAGGGGAACAATCTGGTCGTGGCAGCGGAAGCTGAGCCTGGAATCACTCCCCTCCAGACCGCCCGTCAGGAATCCCGGGCCGAGCTTCCCACCTCAGTGCGGATCTTCCCCTTCTGCGGCGATGTGGCTGCGGGCTCACCCATCCTGCCCGAGAGCCGCGCTCTGCCCATCGAGGTGCCCAACAGCATCCACCGCCAGCGGGAGGAGCTCTTCGTCCTGCGGGTGCGGGGTGACTCCATGATCGACGACGCCATCCTCGACGGCGACCTGGTGGTGCTGCAGCGCAAGGGCGACTATCGCAACGGCGACCGCGTCGTGGCCCTCATAGATCAGGAGGAGGTCACCCTCAAGGAGTTTCGCCGGGACACCAAGGGCGTCTGGCTCATCCCCCACAACACCGAGCTCCAGCCCCATTGCTACCCGCCCCAGCGCATCGACATCCAGGGCGTCCTCGTGGGCGTCATGCGGAGCTGCTAGTCCGCTTGTGCACGGCGAACAATAACCAACCATGGAGACAGGAATACCACGGACACTGAAGACAGAAGGGTTCCTCGCGAATTCTGAGCCTTCTCTTCCTTCATGGTCTTCCCGGCTTTGAAATTTCTTTCAGCTCAGCCTCGCCCGGACTGCCTCGCCCATGGCCTTGGTGCTGAGTTGCCCGCCCAGATCCCGTGTGGCTGCACCGGCCTTCAGGGCACCTGCTACGGCGTCTTCCAGGGCGAGGGCTTCCGCCTCCCAGGCCAGGTGGCGGAAGAGCAGGGCGGTGCTGAGGAACATGCCCACGGGGTTGGCCAGACCCTGGCCCGCGATGTCCGGTGCGGAGCCATGGACGGGCTCCGCCAGGGCGTTGCAACGGAATGGGTGGTGAGGGGCCCAGCTGAGTGAGGGCGCCACACCCATGCCCCCGTTGTAGGCGGCCGTGAGGTCGCTGATGAGATCGCCCAGGTAGTTGTCTGCGGCGATGAGGCCGAAGGCCCGCGGATCCTGCACCAGGGCGCAGAGCAGGGCATCCGCGTGCAGCGCCTTGGCGACCACCTGGGGGTACAGGGCCAGCAGGTCTCCGAAGACCCGCATCCAGAGCCCGTGGCCGTGCTTGAGCACGTTGGCTTTGTGAGCCAGGGTGAGGCTGTGCCCCCGGGCCGCGGCGCGCTGGAAGGCCGCCTCCAGGAGGCGCCGGACCGCGGGCTCCGTGTGGATGGCGAAGTCCACGGCCCGGCCCGGTTCCGTGGTGCCCTGCAGGCAATAGGGCCCTTCGGTGTTCTCGCGGAAGACCTCGATGTCGATGGTCGGGTCTGAGCCCACCACCACCGGGCGGCAGGGCCGGAAGTTCACGGTGAGTTCCAGGTCCTGGCGCAGGCGGAGCAGGATCTGCTCCGCATGGCGGCCATCGGGGAGGCGGGGATCACCCACCGCGCCGAAAAGGATGGCATCACAGCGATCCCGCAACTCCAGGAAGACCGCCTCGGACAGGGTTTCGCCGGTGGCCAGGCAGTGGTCTGCCCCGTGGGGCAGGTCGAGGAGCACCAGGCGGCGCCCCCGGGCCTCGGCCCAAGCCAGGCAGGGCCGGACCTCGTCCATGACTTCGGGGCCAACCCCGTCGCCCGGCAGGAGGGCGATGCGCGTGGAATTGTCCAAATCTCAATCTCCCGTTTCTATGGCGATGGTGCCACAATCCACCCCTTCACGGAGACTGGCATGAGAAGGAACTGGAGGATAGGCGTGGGGATCATGGCGATGCTTGGCTTGGCTTCAGCCGCAGAGGTGCGGGAGGGGATGAAGGCCCCAGCCTTCGAGGCTCAGGACCAGCACGGGGCCCAGGTGCGGCTGGCGGACTACCAGGGCAAGGCGAAGGTGATTCTCTACTTCTACCCCAAGGACGACACGCCGGGCTGCACCGCCGAGGCCTGCAGCCTGCGGGACGGCTTTGCCACCCTCCAGGCCGCAGGTGCCGTGGTGTTGGGTGTGAGCGCCGACACGGGCCTCAGCCACAAGGCCTTCGCCGAGAAATACCATCTGCCTTTCAGCATTCTGGCGGACCCAGACAAGCGCATCATCGAGGCCTACGGGGTGAAGATGCCCATTGTGGGCTTCGCCAAGCGGGTCACGTTCCTCATCGATCGCCAGGGCATCGTGCGCAAGGTCCTCACGGACGTCCAGACCCAGGAGCACGACCGGCAGGTGCTTGGGTTCCTGAAGGGAATGTCCTAGGCATTTCTAGCATTTGCATTGAGTCGACTGAGCTTCCGGGCTAGACTTCAGGGTTCCCGAAAGGTCATGAAATGGTGTTCTTCAATCATGCCACCCGGCAGATGACGACGAAAATCGTCTACTACGGGCCCGGTCTGTGCGGCAAGACCACCAACCTCAACACCATCTACGGCAGCACCAGCCAGAAGGCCCGGGGCGAGATGGTGAGCCTCAACACCGAGACCGATCGAACCCTCTTCTTCGACCTCCTGCCCCTGGACGTGGGCATGGTGGGTGGCTTCAAGACCAAACTCCAGCTCTACACAGTGCCGGGCCAGGTCTTCTACAACAGCACCCGCAAGCTCGTGCTCAAGGGTGTGGACGGCATTGTCTTCGTGGTGGACAGCCAGACCGCCATGGTCGATGCCTGCCGGGAGAGCTACCTGAACCTCGAGGAAAACCTCCGGGAACTGGGCCTGGTGCTGGGTGAGATTCCCACGGTCTTCCAGTGGAACAAGCGGGACCTCAAGAACGTCGTCTCCATCGACCAACTGGAGAGCACCTTCAACCCCCGGGGACTGCCGAGCTTCCAATCCGTGGCTTCGGATGGCACGGGGGTTTTTGAAACCCTGCGTGGCATCACCAAGCTGGCGCTTTCGCACATCAAGGCTCACGTGCTGGAGGAGGGGGCTGCGACCCAGGTGCCCGCCCCCGTCCGCCCAGCCCCGGCGGCGCTCACCCTTTCGGATCTGCCTTCCGTGTCGGACTTGCTGGATCTTGAGGAGCCCGCTCCTGCCGCCCCACCTGCTGAGCCCCTGGCTGACGACGATGACGACATCGGCTTCCTCATCGAGGCCCCCATCCTGCCTGAACCTCCGGAGCCTGTCTCGGAGGAGCTGGGCTTCCTGATGGAAGCTGACCCAACGCCAAGCCAGGCCTTCATGGAGGAGTTCAATCCACCGGCGCCTGAACCCGTCATCGAACACGTTCCAGAGCCCGAACACACTCCAGAGCCTGAGCCCACTCAAGAATCCGAACCCGTCCACGAGCCTCCCCCGGCGCCCCTTCCAGTCGCCCCGCGCCCCAAGACCGGGCCACGGATGGATCCACTGGCTGGACTGGCCTCCTCGCTGCACCAGGAGGTCCGCAAGCCCGTCCTGAAGCCCAGGGGCCATGAGGCCAGCGATGCGATCAACTCTCTGCTGGGCGAGCTGACCCTCGCGGGCCGCTCCGGCGCTCCCTCGGTGCTGCGCCTGGAGGTGCCAGCCGAGTTGGATGGCGAGCTGGAGGTTGTGGTCCAACTGCGCCACCGGGGCGTGGTGGTGAGCGAGGGCCAGATCCACCGGCCTGCCCCGGTCAAGGGCAGCACGGCAAAGCTCAGCGTTGAAATGAAGCGGAACTGAGTTGCGTCCCCTGCTGGTGGCAGTCCTGGCCGTGGCCCCCTTGCTGGCGGCTCTGCCGGGCTGGTGGAACACGTTCTCGCGCAAGCCCGCGCTGGAGTCCCGGTTCCGTCAGGAGAGTGAGAGCCTGGTCTTCGGCAAGCTCAAGCGGGAGGGCCAGCTCCTTCTGGCCCCTGGCGGGCGCCTCAAGGTCAGCTACGCGGGCGGCCTCACGGTCACCTGCGATGGCCGCAGTCTGGTGCAGTACGATCCCGACACGCGCACGGCCCAGCGCGTGGAACTGGCCCGGGCCGTGCGGGATTTCCCTTTGTTGGGCATCCTCCTGGAGCCGGCCCGGCTGGAGCGGCTCTACCGCGTCGAAGCCTTCGGCGGCGAGGGTTTGCGCCTGCTGCCACGGGAGACGGGACTGCCCGAGCTGAGAGCCACAGGGCGGGGCGGCCTGCTGCATACGGTGGAGTGGACCGATACCAGCGGAGCCAAGCAGAAACTGGAACTGCTGGATGCCAAGGTGCCCGCCGCCCAGCCCCCCAGTACCTTCCGCCCCAACCTGCCTACGGGCACCCGCTGGGCTACTCCGACCGGCTGAAGGCGTCGAAGCGTTCTGGCTGCGGGAAGCGTACCTTCAGCCAGGCATCCAGGTCGGCCACCGATGGGAAAATGCGCTCGGCCCCTGCGCCCTGGAGTTCCTCCAGGCTGCCGTAGCCCCAGCCCACGCCGATGGCCTCCAGGCCGTGATCCCGGGCGGCCACCATGTCCACGCCGCGGTCGCCGATGAAGACCCCGCCGGCCCAGACCGTGCCCCGCTGAACCAGACCCGCGATGACTTCAGTCTTGGGCTGCCAGCGCCCCTTCAGGCTGCTGCCGAAGATATCGTCGAAGATGAGGTTCAGGTCGAACTGGTAGGCGATGCGGCGGGCGAAGATGCTGGGCTTGGCGGACACGATGTAGATGCGGTGCCCCTGGCGCTTGAGGCGGTGCAGCAAGTGGAAGACGCCCGGATAGAGCTCGTGCTCGAAGACGCCGTCCTCGCGGTAGCGCTCCCAGTAGAACTCCAGCGCCGCCTCCAGCCGGGCGGGCTCCTCCAGGCCCTTAAGGGTGCTCAGGGATTCCCGCATGCCGAAGCCGATCCAGTCCCGCACCGTGGCCTCGTCCGGCAGGGCCAGATCGAAGGCCGCGCAGGTCTTGGCCAGGCAGTTCCGCACACCCAGCAGCGGGTCCACCAGGGTCCCGTCCAGGTCAAAGCAGACCAGCCCTGGGGCTGATTCCGGTGCCGTCACGCCGCGCTACCCATTGGCCTTCTTGTAGGCCTCCACGGAGGCCCGGACGAACTCGTGGGCCTCGGCCTTGCCGCCCCAGCCATCGCTGGAGACGGTCTTGCGCTCCAGATCCTTGTAGGTGAGGAAGAAGTGCTCCACCTCCAGCAGGAAGTGGGGGGGCAGGTCCGTACGGGAGGTCACGTGGGCATAGGTGGGATCGTCCGTGGCCACGGCCAGGACCTTCTGATCGCGTCCCTTCTCGTCGCTCATGCGCAGGATGGCGATGGGCCGGGCGCGGATCACCACGCCCGGATAGGTGGAGCCATTGATGAGCACCAGCACGTCCGCGGGATCGCCGTCCTCGGCCAGGGTGCCTGGGATGAAGCCGTACTCAGCCGGGTAGTGGAAGGGGGAGAAGAGCACACGATCCACGTGGACCAGGCCTGTGTGGTGGTCGATCTCATACTTGATGCGGGAGCCTGTGGGAATCTCCACGATGGCGTTCACGATTTCCGGCGCCTGGTTTCCAGGGGTGAGATGGGCCAGGGACATGGAAGCTCCTCGATCTCTCCATCCTCGCAGGTTCTGTGACCAGCGTCACGCTGGGCTCAAGCGTGGGCCAGGATTCTATTGGGCTGCGGCCAGGCGCAGGTGCACGGTGGTGCCCCGGCCCACCTGGCTCTCGATGAAGAGCAGGCCCTCATGGGCCACGATGATGCGGTGGCAGACCGCCAGGCCCAGGCCCGTGCCACCCCCGAAGGTGCTGAAAAAGGGATCGAATACCTTGGCCAGGGCCTCCTGGGGAATGCCACAACCGTTGTCCGAGAGGGTGAGATGCCAGCAGGGCCGATCCTCCAGGCGCTCTTTCACGGCCGCCAGCACCAGGTGCGGGTTCTCCTGGTCCTCCAGGGCCCGGTTGGCGTTCTGCACGAGGTTCTGCGCCACCTGGCGCAGCAGATCCGGGTCACCGATCCAGGTGGCCTGCTTGGGAATCTGGTTCTCCCAGGGCACCGCCTCCGTGAGGGGGGCGTTCCGCAGCACCTCTTCCCAGAAGGGGCGCAGGGTGACCACGCCCAGCTTGGGTCGCAGATCCCGGCTGAAGGCCAGGGTGTTGCCCACGACGCGGTTGAGGCGGCCGACCCCTTCCTGCATCTTGCGGGCCAGATCCAGGGGGCCCTCCTGTTCCGCCAGATCCTCAACGAGCATCCCGGAGAAGAGGGCCAGGCTTCCAAGTGGATTGCGGATTTCGTGGGCCAGCTCCGCAGCCATGCGGCCCATGGCCGAGAGGCGGTCCTCTCGGGTGGCCTGCTGGGCCTTGAGCACGGCCTCCGTGACGTCCCGCAGGGTGACGATGGCGCCGCCATGGGGGGCCGAGCGCCGCTCTTCCTCAAAGATCAGCTCGCGGCCTTCCTGGGTCTGGAAGCGGCGCTGGCCGCCTGGGCTACCCGCCTCCCAGGGGGGCGGATTCTCAAGGAAGCGGCCCTCAAGGCCCTGGGGCCGGTTGGTGAAGCGCAGCGAGCCGTCCTCGGCCAGCACCCAGATGGCGAAGGGTACGGCCTCCAGCACCGTCTGCAACTCGCCCTGGAGCTGCCCGAGCTGGGCCTGCAGGGCCTCGTAGCGGGTCTGCAGGTGCTCCGATGCGGCGGTGAATGCCTCGAAGGCCTCCAGGAGCTGGCGGGGATCTGGATGGGGCTGGGCGCCTGTCACGGCTGCACCGGCTGATCCAGAAATCGGAGCATGGCCTCCCGCGCCTCACCCTTGGGTTCTGAGTCCACCAGCTTCTTGAAGGCGGCCCGGGCCTCAGGCGTTGCCAAGGCGGCCAGGGCCTTGGCCGCGGCCAGGCGGATGGCCGGGGATTCCCCGGCGCTGAAGAAGGTCTTGCGCTTCAGGCATTCCATGATGACGGGCAGGGCCCGGGGTGAGGCGATGTGGGCCAGCGTATCCAGGGCCTGGATGCGGAGCTTCTCCACCACCCGCTTGTCCTGGGCCAGCTCCGCCACGGGGGCGAGGCTGGACTCCGAGCGGAGTTGGGCCAGCACGAAGAGGATCTCCTGGAGCGTGTCGCCATCCGTGTCTTTGATGCGGGCCACGAGGTGAGGCTCCGCCACGGGGCCTCCCAGCTTGTAGAGGGCTCGCACCGCCGTGCGGCGGACCCGGGGTTCCGGGTGGCGCAGGAGGGGGATGATGGCCGGCACGCAGCCCGCGTCGCCCAGGTCAGAGAGGATGGTCAGGGCGTTGCGGACCAGGAACCAGGCAGAGGCGTCCAGGGCCGACATGAGGGCTGGCAGGGCCACGGGGCCCAGGCTCCGCGCGGCCTCCACCAGGCGGCCTCGATGGGTGCGGTCTTTCTCACTGCCCAGTCGGTCCACCAGATGCAGCGCCATGGGCTCGTTCAGGAAGTCCAGATAGGGGTAGATCTGCTCGATGGCCTGCTCGCGGGGCATGGTGAAGATGTGGTCGATCACGGCATCCAGCAGGAGGGGTCGTGTGAGCGCCTGGCGCAGCTGATCGATGGCCTGGTTCCGCCAGGGGTGCTGCTCCTCCAGGAAGGTGGTGAGATCCTCCAGTTCCTGGAGGTCCGCCATGACATGGCCAAACTCGCCCCGTTCCACGAGGGAGGTCAGCAGGAACTCCAGCGCCTCCGTGGTCCAGCGATGGATGGGGGGATCTGGTTCCCAGGCGAAGTTGGCCCGGAGGCCTTCGGACAGGGAACCCTCGGCCTCCCTGGGCAGGCCCGGGTCCTGGGCCCAGCGGGCAATGCCCGCGAGGGTCTGGACAGCCTTGATGCGGTAGGCGGGCTGCTCGTGGCCGAGCATGTGCAGCAATACCTCCTGGACCCGCATGAAATCATCGAAGCGGCGGGTGTCCAACAGCTCGCGTAGCAGGGCCAGCCGCTGCTCCTGGCTCAATTCCAGCAGTTCGCCCCCGTCGAGGACCTTCACCAGCTTGGCTTCGAGGCTGAGATCCTCCCACTCCAGTTGCCGCAGGAGGAAGTCCGCTTGGGCAGAGTCCAGGCCCGCCGCGTGCAAGCGGGCGGCCAGGGTCCGAACCATGGTGTCGCGGTTGGCCAGGGGCCGCAGGATGTCTTTGATGGGGCCCCGGAGTTGGGCCCAGGTGGCCCCCTTGGCCATGGCCGTGCTGGCGGCGGAGGCCAGCACTTCGCCTGCCAGGGCCTTCAGGCCCATGGCCAGACCCGCGGGCTGGCCAGGCAGGCTCGAGAGGCCCGCCAGTAGGTTCATCTGCACCTCGGGGCTGAGACCCATGAGGGCCTGCCGGAGGGTGCCGAGCTGGGCCGGGGTGGGCATGCCTTCGCCCAGGCCCAGCTCCCGCCCCATGGGGCCAAGCCCGCTGAGGTCCGCGGGGCTGACCCGCTTGAGAAAGCCCAGGACGCCATCGTCTTCGCCATAGCTCGGGTTGGCGGGCCCCAAGTCCAGGTCCGGGGAGATCTGCACGGCGTCCTGGAAGAGCTTCAGGAGAGCTTCGGCCGTGAGGTGGGCCTTGGGTGTGGCCTTGGCCGCGGCGTTAGCAGCAACCTTGCCATCGGCACCAGTCTGGCCCTCCCCGGCCTTGGGTCCGGCGCCGGGCTTGGCATCGGCGCCGCCAACCTTGGCCTGGGACCCGGGGGCCTTGGCAGGGGCGGCGGGATTGAAGAGGGGGGCCTTCTCCTGGCCCTTGGCGGCGTGTTCGCCTTCGCTGATCTCCTGGTAGCGGGTCTGGGAGACCTTGATGTGGCGGACCCCGGCCGTGCGGAGGAAGGCCTCGAAGCCGCCAGCCTCCTCCAGACGCTGGGGTTTGAGGGCCAGGCCTTGGAGGAAGGAGAGCAGGTCCTCCTCGGTGACGCCACGTTCCACGATGAAGCCGCTGATGGCCCGCTCGGTCACCAGCTTGGCCAGGTTGGCGATCTGCGGAACCTTCGTATCCAGGAGCTCGCCGTCCACGAAGGCCTTGGCTCCAGTGGCTACGAACTGTAGTTGGAGCGTGTGCTCGAGCCAATCCTCCAGCGCGATCTGAGCCATGCTCAGCGACTGCTGGGCCCGGGGATGGGCAGCGGTGTACATCTGCAGCGCTTTGAGGGCCACGGTCAGGCTCTGGGCGACCTGCAGGAAGCTGCTCATGGCGGTGTCATCTCCATGGGGTCTGACCACTCCCGTCCCAGCTGGGCGTAGTGGGCCTCGATGAAAGCCAGGCGGCGCCGGCCCTCTTCGCGAGCGGGTTCCGTATTGAAGCTGGCGGTGATCCCTCTGGCCAGGTCCAGCCAGGCCACGCCCCGACGCAGGATCTCGGCAGTGGTGATGGGCTGGAAGGCGCCGCTGATGCAGCCAAAGTGGATGAGGCTGGCTGCCCCGATCTTGCTGAGCTTGTCGCAGTCCCAGAGGCAGGCGGTCTCCAGGGGCTCCAGGGGTTTCGACAGGCGCAGGCCCACATGGTGCTCGATGGCGTGGCGCACGGCGGCGAACTTCTCCGGGGGGAAGTCTGTGCCCGCGAGCAGTTCCGGCACCAGGGCCGAAGCGTCCTGGGCGTGGGTGTCCTTGGTGTGGGGATCCTTCAGGCGCTTGGCCACATCGTGGAGCCAGGCGGCGCACTCCAGGATTTCGGCATCCGCGCCCGTGAGGGGGGCCAGCCAGCGGGCCAGGAGCACTGCCCCGTAGGTGTGCTCGAAACGGTAGTTGAAGATGGGCTGGTAGCTGCCGTCCACCTCATGGCCGATGCCCCAGAACCGGATGGCATCTGCATCCGAGAAGCGCCGCAGCGCTTGTTCACAGGCCTCTCGCCAGGGGGTGGGCAAGGTCATGGGTGGGCTTCCTGATAGGCGCGAAGGGCGTCGAGGGCAGCTTGCAGTTCCACAAACATGGCGCGATCTGACCAGGGAGCGCAAGCCTTGGCTAGTGCATCCATCAAGGGCTGAAGGCCCGAGGCGGGGGCCAGGCCGATGATGCGCAGGCCCTCCAGGGCCATGCGGGCCTCGATGGCCAGCACCTGCTCCAGGGCGTCCACGGAGCGCAGCAGCTTGCGGGCGGCGATGGGGCCCATGCTCACATGGTCCTCCTTGCCGGCGCTGGTGGGGATGCTATCCACGCAGGCGGGGTGGGCCCAGCCCTTCATCTCGCTCACCAGGGCTGCAGAGGTCACGTGGGCCATCATGAACCCGGACTCCAGGCCGCCGTTCTGGGTGAGGAAGGCGGGCAGGTCCGAGTAGGCGGGGTTCACCAGGCGCTCCTGGCGCCGCTCGGAGATGCTGGCCAGGTCCGCGGCGGCAATGGCCAGCAGGTCGCAGGCGA
The DNA here is from genome assembly GCA_903913215.1 of uncultured Holophagaceae bacterium. Classification (GTDB taxonomy): domain Bacteria; phylum Acidobacteriota; class Holophagae; order Holophagales; family Holophagaceae; genus Geothrix. Next base: position 73,600 of record CAIWKE010000012.1, on the reverse strand, counting down.
AGGCCGGATACTGGCCGTGGAAGTTGCCGCCGGAGCGGGACTCCTGAGTGTCCGTGAAGATCATGGGGTTGTCCGTGGCGGCGTTCAGCTCCCGCTCCAGGATGGCGCCTGCGAAGCCCAGGGCATCCCGGGTGACTCCGTGCACCTGGGGGATGCAGCGGAGGCTGTAGGCATCCTGGACCCGGTGGCAGTCCTGGTGGCTGTCGGAGATGGCGCTGGATGGGCCCAGCAGCTCGCGCATGTGGGCAGCCACGGCGATCTGGCCCGGGTGGGGGCGGGCCGCGTGGATGCGGGGGTCAAAGGCGGCCCGGGTGCCGCGCAGGGCCTCCAGCGAGAGTCCGGCAATCGCGTCCGCCAGGCTGGCCAGGCGGTTGAATTTCTCCAGCGCCAGATTGCCAAGGGCGGTGATGAGCTGGGTGCCGTTGATGAGCGCCAGCCCCTCCTTGGCCTGGAGGGTCACGGGATGGAGGCCGGCCGCGGCCAAGGCCACACCCCCGGGCACCTGGGCATCGCCCTGCCAGGCCAGGCCCTCACCCACCAGCAGCAGGGCCATGTGGGCCAGGGGGGCCAGATCGCCGCTGGCGCCTACGCTGCCCTGGCTGGGCACCACGGGGACCACGTCCTGGTTGAGACAGGCGGTGAGCAGGCGGATGGGCTCCGGGCGGATGCCGCTGTGGCCCTTCAGCAGGCAGTTGATGCGGGCGGCCATGAGGGCACGGGTCTGGTGCTTGGGCAGCGGGTCACCCACGCCCGCGGCGTGGCTGCGGATGAGGTTCAGCTGGAGCAGTTGCAGTTGATCCGGTGCGATGACCACCGTGGCGAACTGGCCGAAGCCCGTGTTGATGCCGTAGACCGTGCGGCCCTCGGCCACGATTCGGTCCACCACCCCCCGATTCTCGGCCACCACAGCGAGGGCGGCCTCGTCCAGGACCACGCCTTCACCGGCGGCGATGCGCGCCAGCAGCGGGGCGGTGAGGGACTGTCCATCGAGGCGGATCATACGGCTTCCTTGGGCTTGAGGGTGAGGGCCAGCACCAGGGCCATGCCCAGGGTGAGGCCCGCGACTGTGTAGGTGGACTGGCCGCCCCAGCGGGCAAAGGTGAAGGTGCCCACGGCGGGGCCCACGATGCGGCCCACGCCGCTCATGGCATTCATGACGCCAAAGAGGGCGCCCTGGTCCTCTGGGGGTGTCAGCTGGCTGGCCAGGGCCGAGCCGGCGGTGTTGCCCATGCCGCTGCCCCAGGCCAGGGGGATGAATAGCAGGACGAAGGGCCACATCCAGGCGGCCTTGGGCATGAGGGGCAGGGTGAGGCCCATGAGGATCAGCCCCGTGATGAGGGCGATCCGCTCGGGAATTCGCTTGGCCACCACTCGGACCAGGCCGCCCTGGTAGATCACCATGAGCACGCCGATCCCTGCGAAGAGGAAGCCCACCTCCCGCTGGTGGAAGTTGAAGCGCTGGTGGACCAGCAGGGCGAAGGTGCCTTCCATCATGGCGAAGCCCGCCATGGCCAGCAGGGAGACCATGAGCAGCTGGGCCATGCCGGGGATCTTCATGGCTTTCACCAGAGCATGACCGCGGCTCTCATGGGCCCGGGACCGGGCGCGGACCTCAGGTGTGAGCGTCTCAGGCAGCCAGAGCAGCACCATCAGCGAGGCCAGCAGGGAGAGGCCGCCCGCGACGAAGAAGGGCAAGTGCCAGCCCCGGGTGGCCAACAGCTCATGGCCGAAGTGGCTGCCGCTGAGCACCCCTGCCAGGGCGGGACCCAGCACGAAGCCCAGGCCGAAGGCGGCCCCGATCATGCCCAGGACCTTGGAGCGCTCCTCAGGCTTGGAGCCATCCGCCATGGCCGCCTGGGCCACGGAGATGTTGCCGCCGGTGATGCCGTCCAGGATCCGGGCCGCCAGCATCCACTCGAAGCGGCTGGTGAGGGCCAGCATGAGGTAGCCGAAGGCCGAGCCCACCAGGCTCACCCAGAGCACCGGCTTGCGGCCGACCTTGTCCGAGATTCGGCCCAGGATGGGCGAGGCGATGAACTGCATGACGCTGTAGCTGAGGAAGCCCACGCCGGCCCAGAAGGCGCCGGGCGTGGTGCCCGTGCCGCCCAGACCCAGAAAGTTGTTCACGCCGGCCATCCAGGCGCTGGGGTGATCGGCGATGGCCTGGGCGTAGAGTGGAAGGATCGGGATGACGATGCCAAAGCCCAAAAGGTCGACGAAGACCGTGAGGAAGATGGCCATCCGGGCGCGTTGCGAAGACTGCATGGGGCTCTCCAGCCCCCCAGTGTAGCCCGAGGAGGGCTGTTCCCAGGGCGGTGAAGCGGGGGCGCGGTCGGCGCAAAGCGAGCCCTCACCTCGATTTATGTCACAGCTCCCATGACAGGTGAGGGGGCGCGAGCCTAGGAGCTGCTGGGGCCCTTCTCCAACAGGCGCTGGAGCAGCTCCCGCAGTTCCTTGATCCGGTAGGGCTTCTGCATGAAGGCCGCAGGACCGTGTCCGGACAGGGTCCGCAGCGAGTCCTGCTCACTGAAGCCGCTGCTGAGCACCACGGGCACGCCGGGGTCCAGGTCGTGGATGGCCTGGAAGGCCTCCCGGCCGTCCATGCGGGGCATGGTGAGGTCCATGAGCACCAGATCCGGCCGGGGCAGGGCTTCCTTGAAGAGCGTCACCGCCTCCAGGCCGTCTGCGGCTGTGGTCACTTCGAGCCCCATGGACTGCAAAGCCGCACCTATGGTCTGGAGGATGAGTTCCTCATCGTCCACCAGGAGCACCCGGCCCTTGAGGGCATGACTGGAGGGAGCCACGGCGGTCCGGGAGTCCTGGGGGGCCGGGTGGTCCGTGGCCGGGAAGCAGATGCGGAAGGCGCTGCCGCGCAGGGGCTCGCTCTGGATGTGCAGACCCGCCCCGTGACCCCGGAGAATGCCCAGCATGGCCGAGAGGCCCAGGCCCCGGCCCTTGGTCTTGGTGGTGAAGAAGGGATCGAAGATGCGCGCCAGGATGTCTGGGGACATGCCGCAACCTGTATCCACGATCTCCAGGAGCACGTAGCGCCCCGGGAGCAGGTTCTGGCCCCGGTACCAGGTCCGCAGTTCTTCTTCGTCCAGGGTGGCCAGGGTGGTGGAGAGGTGGATGGCGCCCACCTTCGAACCGATGGCATCCGCCGCATTGGTCACCAGATTCATCACCACCTGCTGGATCTGGGCTGCGTCCGCCTGCACGGCGGGCAGGCCCGGCTCCAGGTCGAGGTTCAGGACGATCTTCTTGGGGATTGAAACCTTCAGGAGGTGGGTCACTTCCTGAACGGCCTGGTTGAGGTCCTGCGGCTTCACGATGAAGTGGCCCCGTCCCGAGTAGGCCAGCATCTGCTTGGTCAGCTCCGTGGCCCGCAGTACCGTGGCCTCAAGGTTGGCCAGGTAGCGCTGGGCCGGAGAAGGATCTGGCAGCTGCAGTTGGGCCAGGTTGAGGTTCCCCATGATGATGGTGAGCAGATTGTTGAAGTCGTGGGCGATGCCCCCTGCGAGGATGCCCAGGCTCTCCAGCTTCTGGGCCTGGCGGAGCGCATCCTCCGCCTGGCGTCGCTCCGTGATATCCAGCATGTAGCCCAGGTAAGTGGGCCCCTCGGGGCTCACCTCTCCGGGCACCGTGAAGTCGTGGAACCAGCGATATTCGCCTGCGGCATTGCGCAGGCGGTACTGCTGCTCGTAGCGTTCAATGCCCTTGGCCCGCAGGGCTTGGGCCTCACCCCTGGTGCGTTCCAGGTCATCGGGGTGGACCAGGGCGTGAAAGGAAACCCGCCCCGAGGTCAGGTCCTCGGGTGTGAAGCCCAGAAGGGCCTCGACGTTGGGGCTCACGTAGTTCGTGGGCCAGCCTTCGGAGGTGGCCACCCAGCGGACCATCATGACCGGTCCCCCCACAAAGAGGCCGCGCTCGGCCTCCAGAGCGGCCACGGCCGCCTTCCGGTCGGAGATGTCCCGGGTGATGCTCAAGAGACAGGGCTCCCCATTCATCTCCATGACCTTGCCGGACATGATGCCCGTGAGGACACTTCCGTCCTTGCGGCGGAACCGGAATTCCTGGCTCGTGAACTCCCCGTATTGCTGGATGAGGGCCACGGCCCGGAGGCGGTCCTCCAAATCGACCCAGATATCGAGGCTGGTGGAAGCCCGGCCCTGCACCTCCTCCCGCGTCCAGCCCGTGAGCTTGGTGAAGCCCTCGCTCACATCCAGATACGTGCCATCGGCCAGCCGGGTGATGTTGATGGCATCGGGGCTGGCGTGGAAGGCCTTGGAGAACTTGACCTCGCTGGCCCGGAGGGCCTCGTCGGAGCTGCGACGAGAACTGATGTCCCGGACATTGGAAAAGATGACCTCCCGCCCCTGGGAGGCCACCAGGCTGCTGCTGATCTCCACGGGAAAAGTGCTGCCATCCCTCCGGCGATGGGTGGCCTCATGGCGGTGGTAGCCCTGCGCAAGGGTGGCCTGCCACCGGTTTGGCCACTGGGCCTCGCTGATGTCCGGATCCACATCCCACACGTGCAATTCCAGCAGCTCTGCCTGGTCATAGCCGAGGGTGGTGCAGGCGGCCCGGTTCACAAAGACAAAGGAACCCTCGACGCCGATGCCGAAGATGGGATCCACGGCCTGGTCCATGGCGGCCAAGAGGATGCGCTGTTCGGTCTGGGCCCGGGTCCGCTCGATGGCCAGGGCCACCTGGCTGCCCACAAAGGCCAGCAGGTCCCGGTCCGCCCGAGTGTATTCGTGGCCACCTTGGTAGCTTTGCACCGCCAGAATACCGAACACGCCGTTCTGGCTGCAAAGCGGCACCCCCAGCCAGTGGAGGGACAGGCTACCGAAGGATTCCACCTCTCCGTTGGCCTGCAGCTGGGTCAGGGCCGGCCCGTCAACCAGGAGGGGCTTCCCGCTGTGGAGGACGTATTCCGTGAGCCCCCGTCGCAGCCTGCGGGGCTCGGGCCGGGGGTCCTGGGTGTCCACCCAGTAGGGGAAGGAGACTGTGTCGGATGCTTGGTCCCAGAGGGCGATGTAGGCGCATTCCGCAGGCATGAGATCCCGCACGATGCCGTGGACCTTCTCAAACAGATCCCCGGTATCCCGAGACTGCAGGGCCGCCTCGGCGATGCGGTAGGTGGCCTGCTGGGTCTGGGCCACGGCCTCTCCAGCACTGAGGCCAGTAGAGGACTGGACCTCCTGGAGGTCGTCGGGCTGCAGGGGCTCTGCCATGTCCTGATTATCGACCAGAGTCGGCCAGAGCTTAGCTATTGGTGCTCAGGACCACCGAAATCTGCGCAAGGCCAGCAAGAAGGCCGCGAAACCCCAGGCCGCCACGATGCCGAGGCCCAATCCATGGCCCGCCAGGCTGGCGCCGTCGTTGAAGACCGCCCGCAGGGCCCGGATGAAGGGGGCCAGAGGCAGCAGGGCCACGGTGTGCTGGAGCCAGCCCGGAGCGGAGTCCAGGGTGAAGTAGACCCCGCTGAGCAGCATGAGGGGAAGGAAGACCAGATTGGAGATGGCGGCATAGCCTTCGGAGGTGTCGGCAAAGCTGCACAGGGCGAAGCCGAAGGCCATGAAGCAGCCTGTGCCCAGGGCCATGACCAGCAGCAGCAGGGAGAAGGAGCCCTGGTTCTGGATGCCGAAGACCAGGCGCCCCACCAGCAGCAGGATGGCCGCCTGGAGGATGGTGAGGGTGAGTCGGTGGAGGACCTGACCCAGGAGAAAGATCCATTTGGGCAGGGGGGTCACCGCCAGCCGACGGAACTTCCCCTTTTCCCGGTAGGAGACGTTCACCATGCCCACGCTGAAGAGGCCCATGCTCACGAGGTTCAGCCCCAGGAGGCCTGGCAGCAGGAAGGAGACGTAGTTGGTGGCGCGCCGGTGCCCGGGACTCTCCACCTGTACGGGAATGCGCAGGGGTTCGGGCCCACCGCTGAGCCGGGCCTGGGCCACCAGCCAGGCCTGGTTCACCAATCCCGCTGCAGCGCCGCCCTGGGCCATGAGGTAGCTGTTCAGGCGCAGGCGGTAGCCGTCGCCGCTGGGCTCCACCTGGGCGGCGGTCTCGCCCCGGGACCAGCGGGCCTCGGCCTCGGCCTTGGAGAGGAGCTGCACGTTGAGTTGCTGATCCGTCAGGGCCTGGTCAAAGGCCGCATCCCGGGCCGTGGGCGCGGGGGTCAGCACCCGCACCACCGAAAGCTTGGGGCCTCCGCTGTCGCGGAACATGGTGCCGAAGCCCAGCAGCAACACCACCGGGAAGGCCAGGGTCCAGAACATGGCCACCCGGTCCCGGCTGTAGAGCCGCCATTCCATCGCGAACTGCCGCCAGAGCATCATCGGCCTACTCCCTCAGGCTCCGGCCCGTGCGGTGGAGGAAGACATCCTCCAGGGTGGCCCTTCGCACATGGACCTGTTGGAAGGGGACGCTGGCAGCCTCGGCGGCCTCCAGGAGGCGGGGCAACAGGGCCTTGGGATCCGGCGTGGGGATCTCCCAGAGGTCGCCGCGGCAGGTCACGGCCTGTCCCAGGCGGGCGGCGAAGGCCGTGGGATCCGGCGCCGCGTCCTGGAAGGTCAACTCGACCACACTGGGGATCTCCAGGTTGGCGATGAGCGAGGCGGGCGTGCCTGTGGCGATGACCTGGCCGTGGTCCATGATCGCCAAACGGTCGCAGAGGGCCTCGGCCTCGTCCATGTAGTGAGTGGTGAGCATCACGGTGCGACCCTCGCCCTTCATCTTCTCCACCACGTCCCAGAGGCTGCGCCGGGCCTGGGGATCCAGGCCCGTGGTGGGCTCATCGAGGAAGACCAGCTCCGGGTCGTTCACGAGGGCCAGAGCCAGGGCCAGGCGTTGCTGCTGCCCGCCGCTGAGGGTGATGTGGTAGGCGTCAGCCTTCTCTTCCAGCTGCACCAGGGCCAGCAGGTCCGCTGCGGAGCGGGACTTGGGGTAGTAGCTGCCGTAGAGCTCCAGGGCCTCGCGGGGCGTGATCTTGTTGAAGAGGCTGGTGCTCTGGAGCTGTACGCCGATACGGGAGCGGATCTCCGCAGCGTGCTGGTGCCAGTTCAGGCCCAGGAGCTCGATCTCACCCGAATCGGCCGGGGTGATGCCCTCGATGATCTCCAGGGTGGTGGTCTTGCCCGCGCCGTTGGGCCCCAGGAGGCCGAAGACCTCGCCCCGGGCCACCTCCAGCTCCACGCCGTCGACGGCGAGGACCTTGGGGAAGGATTTCCGCAGACCGCGGATGCGAAGGGCGGGGCCGGTCATGAACACCTCAGAACCTTCCATCATGCCCGAGTGTGCGGTGGTTGTTTAGACAGCCCAGACAGACCAGGGCTTGCCGAGACCCTCGATCTGGGTGCGGGCCGCATCGCGGCCTGCGGCTGTCGGGTACCTCGCCACCCAGCAACTGCCGGAGCCGCAGAGCAGGGGCTCACCGCCGCTGTCCCGCAAAGCCTCGCGCACTTCGGCCAGGAGTGGGCAGACCCAGAGGGCGGCGCCCGTGAGGTCATTTCGCCAGGGCGGAATCGCTCCCGCGGGCAGGGAGGCCAGGGCTTCAGGGAAGGGATAGCCGACGCTCTGGAGCGCCCGGTACACGCTGGGCGTGCCCACGTGCAGGCCCGGGTGGACCAGGAGCAGGGGTTCCAGCGGGATGGGCCGCAACGGAAAGACCCGCTCGCCCCGGCCCAGGCCCAGCACCGTGCCACCCAGGAGGAAAAGGGGCACATCGCTGCCCAGCCGCGCAGCCTGGCGCAGGAGCAGGTCATCAGGCAGATCCAGGCCGAAGAGCTGATTGCCGAGACGCAGCGCGGCGGCGGCGTCGCTGCTGCCGCCCCCCAGGCCCGCCCCATGAGGGATGCGCTTCTCCAGGTGCAGGGCGGCCGGCAGAGGATGACCTGCGGCCTCCTCCAGCAGGTGCCAGGCCCGAAGCACTAGGTTGGAGTCGTCAGGCACCAGGCCTTCGCCCGTGGGGCCGGAGATGGCCAGGCTCAGTTCCATCCCGGGCTCGGCGCTCAGCGTGTCTGTGAGCTCTGGCACGCCGTTCAGGACTGTGGTGACCAGCTCCAGGTCATGGAAGCCATCGGCCCGGCGGCCCAGTACGGCCAGGAATCGGTTCAGCTTGGCGGGAGCCTGGATCGTGTAAACCATGGCTCCACGTTAACGCAGTGGGCCGTTAGGCTGATCGGATGGTTCTGCTGCTCCGCACCCTCTGGAAGGCCCTCACCCTGCGGTTGCGCCCACCCCTGGAGGCGCTGGGCACCTCGGTCCTGGCCTTTCGAGTCTGGCCCAATGACCTCGATGTGAACATCCACATGAACAATGGCCGCTTCCTCAGCGTCATGGACCTGGGCCGCTTCGACCTCACCTTCCGCACGGGGTTGGGGAAGGCGATGCTGCGCAACCGCTGGATGCCCCTGGTGGGTGGTGTCACCATCCGCTACCGCCGCAGCCTGGATCCCTTCGAGGCCTACGAGCTGCACACCCGGCTGCTGGGCTGGGACGCCAAGTGGTTCTACCTGGAGCAGCGCTTTATCAAGGGTGGGGGCGAGCTGGCCGCCGAGGGAGTCGTCCGGGCCCTGTTCCGCGGCAAGGACGGCAACGTGGCCATCGCCGAGGTGCTGGACCAGATGGGCTACGCTGGGCTGGACCTGCCGCCCTCGGAAGATCTTCGGCGCTGGGCTGAGGGCTGAGTAGCTAACTTGGGCACCTCAGCCTAGGACTTTAAGCGGCCGAGGCCAATACCAAAGCGGGAGGTCATGGAGCCGGTGAGGAACGGTTAAAAAAGCAGGACTCGCCTACAGCCCGTCTTCCAGTTCGTACTCAGCATCAGGGATGCTGAGAATCTCCGGACCATTGCGGGTGATGGCGATGTCGTGTTCGAACTGGGCCGAGAGGCCGCCGTCCTTGGTGCGCACGGTCCAGCCGTCGGGCTCCACAAGGCACTTGTGGCTGCCGGTATTCAGGATGGGCTCGATGGTGATGGTCATGCCCGGCTCCATGCGGAAGCCGGTACCGGGCGCCTGCTCCGCGAAGAGCACCTGGGGATCTTCATGCAGGTCCCGGCCCAGGCCATGGCCGATGTATTCGCGGACCACGGAGTAGCCCCGCTCCTCAGCGAAGTTCTGCACGGCGGTGGCCATGTCGCCCAGGCGCAGGCCTGGCCGGCAGTGATCTATGCCGAGGTACATGGCCAGCTGCGCGGTCTGGATGAGCCGCCGGGCCTCCTCGCTGATCTGGCCCACACCCACCGTGAGGCAGGTGTCGCCGTGGAAGCCGTCCAACTTGGCGCCGCAGTCGATGGCGATGACGTCGCCCTCCTGAAGCACGTATTTCGAGGGGATCCCGTGGACCACCCGATCGTTCACGGAGGTGCAGAGGGTGCCCGGGAAGCCGTGGTACCCCTTGAAGCTGGGGGTGGCGCCCTGCTGGCGAATGTAGGTCTCGGCGATGCGGTCCAGGTCCAGCAGGCTCACGCCGGGCCGGGCCGCCCGGGCGGCGATGCGCAGGGCATTGGCCGCCACGCGGCAGGCCTCACGCAGCTTGTCGATCTCTTTGCGGCTCTTGTAGCGGATCTGTTCGCGAATCAGGGCGAGGCCCTCCTCATAGACTCCAGTCTAACGGGTAGAATGTCGGCATGGCGCTCGCAACGAAGAATCTATGGATGGCCCTGGTCCTGGGAGCCCTGCTCGCGGGCTGTGGCCGCCCACCCGCCCGACCCGCCGGGGTGCCCCCCAGGGCAACCTGGGGCGGCCAGGGCAAGCGCGGTGTGTTCCTCCAGGTGGGGGCGCATCAGGGCACCCTCTGGCAGCTGGAAGTCTGGGACCGCCAGGGCCAGCGCCTCGGGGGCGGCACCTTCCGTCTGCGGGGCTTCGCCAAGGCGGACCTCTCCGCCGAAGAGGTGCTGGGTTGGGAGAACGGGGCCCTGCAACTCAAGGACGGTACCTGGTTGGTGCCTGAAGCCACCGTGACGCGCTGATGGCCTACACGCGGGAGGAGAAGGACTGGCTGGAGCGGGAATGGGCCTTCCGGGCCTGGGGCCGCGCGGGGCTGCTCAGTACCGATGACTACCGGCAGGTCCTCAGCTGGGAGGCCGCCGAGGTGCCCATGGACCTGGTGGTCTCGGCTCTCAACGCTTTTTTCGATCGCCGCGAACAGAAGGAGAAACCCCGCACCTTCGTGGCCCTCAAGCACCTGGACCGCGATGTGGCCAAGGCTGTGAAGCTGCGCGAGGCCATCGTGCGGGCTGGGCCCGCCCTGGACCTGGGCAAGGGCTGGGAACAGGTTCAGGCCCCCTTGCGCGACGATCCCGCCGCCAAGGCGGCCTTCGAGGCCTGGCAGCGCCTGAGGCTTTCAGTGCCTTCGCCTGAGTCCGCCGGCTACCTGGCCCATCATGACCAGGAGCGGGAGGCTCGGGCCGCCCTGCTGGCCTTGGCCGAGACGGTCCTGGGCAGCGGCGCTGAGGCCCTGCGCACAGAGCTGCGCCAGCGCCTGGAGGCATCCGACATGAAGGAGGGCAGCCTGGTCTGGAAGCGGGCCTGGTCCCACCACTGGGCGCGCCTCGTGGGCGCCGCTTGGAAGCTGCCGCTGGATGGGGGTTGAAAAAAGAACACTGATCCACCACGAAGGCACGAAGACACGAAGAAAAGCGGTAGAAGGAAGGGGCCCTGGGCCCCGATGCTTTAGGAAAATTGGATGGCCATGAGCAGTTCGGAAAAGTGGATCGAAGAATTGGAACGGCCCACGGAGGGCTTCTTCCCGGCTTTCGCGGCGCAGATCGCGGAGCCGGAAGGTGTTCGAGATGCGGTGCGGGAGGCGATAAAGACGCTGGTTCCCTGCATCGACTGGGAAGCCTACCTGCCGCACCTGCCCCACGGTGTCCTTGGGCTGCGCGCGGTTCTGCGGCTGCGTCCGCTGCTGCCGGAGGCCGAGTTCCTGCGGGCACTGGCCGCGCAGCTGCACATGGCCGCGCACGAGGGTCGCCGCAGTCCGGCGCTGCTGGCCCAAGTTCGCTCGGCCAAGGGCAGTGGGTTGGCGCGAAACCTGGTGGCCTACGTGCAGGCGAGGCGCCCGGCCTTGGCCTTCGCTGAGGCCCAGGGTGTGGCAGAGCCCAGCGCAGCTGACTTCCAGCCCTTGGCCAAGCTGGCCTGGCTGGACATGGCCAACGTGGGCCACAAGGCTGTGGCCTGCGATCAGCTGGCGGATCTGCAGGAGCTGTTGGGCCAGCCCAAGGCCACGGGGCGGCGCCTCCTGGGCCTGGCCGCCTGGCTGCTGGCCACCCCCGAGGACAGCTTCTGGGCTCGGCGCGCCGCAAAGCGCCTGGGCGAAGCGCCGGTGCTGGTGTCCCAGGCAGCGCCGGTCTTGAGCGAGGTTGAGCAGGACGCCCTGGTGCGGGTGATCTGCGACGAAGGTCTGGTGGGCATCCTGGACCATTTGACGGCGCGGCTGGAGGGCGGCCTGGGCCAGGGGGACGCCCTGGCGGTGCTGGTGCTGTCGGCTTCGGAAAAGCTGCTGGATGCCCGCCGCGATCTGGAGGGCAAGACCGCCTGGACCCTCGTCTACCTGGCCACCCTGGCCCGCGCCCGCCCGGTGGATGCCCGCGTCTGGTGCCAGGCTGCGGCCCTGGTGAACCTCTTTCCCACTGAAGAAGCCGAGGATCGCATCCGCCCCACCGAAGTCGCAGCGCCCAGCGCCGAAGCCCTGTTGGACGCCATCCTCGATGCGGAGCCGGAGCCCGCCATGGGCCAGGCCGCGGGGCTACTCAGGCACGGCCAGGAGGAGCTGGTGCTGCGCACCCTGGCCCGGGCCGCCGCCGCCAACGATCCCACCTTCAACCATGCCCACCAAGTGCTGGTCCTGGCCGCCGCCGCAGACCTGCTGCCCCAGCTGCCGCCCCGCCCCAGGGAGGCCATGCTGGTGGCCCTCGCCAAGAGCCTCGCCAACAGCCAGGGCAGTGGGGACATCGGGCGGCTGGCGGAGCGGGCCCTGAGGGAGCAGGGTCAGAAAATGTAGGATCGGAGAAAAGGACCCCACCACTATGCTGGGGGCAGTCCCGGAGCGTCCCGTGCGGTTACTCGCTCGTTTAATCTGCCTCGCCTGGTCTCCCCTTGTGCTGGGCCAGGGGGCCCCCGGACTCAGTCCTGCGGCGCAGCTCTTCGACCGGTCACTCCGGGAACTGAAGGGTACGCAGCTACTCGTACTCGATGGTCCAAAGGGGGAGTGGAAGGCCAAGGTGGATGCGCTCCCGGCGGACCTGGACTGGGTCGAGCTGGATGTATCCTGCCGCTACTACGGGAGCAAAGCCACCGAGATCCACACACTGCTCCAGCAGCGTTTTTCTCTGGGGGCGGTGCCCCAGTGGGTGCTGGTGGGCACCGGCGGTCAACTGGTGGCCTCGGGAGGCACCGCGCCTGAACCCAAGTCTCTAGCGGGGGTAGTGGCCCAGAGCGGGCTGCGCTCAGAACTGCAGATCCTGCGTGATTTCACACGGAGGAACCCCGAGCACCTTGGAGGGCGGGAGGCACTCTGCTTCAAGCTCAAGGCCAAGGCCGCCCAGAAGACCAAGGTGCGGTTCCAGGACAAGCTGGACCCCATCCAGCCCGCAGACGAGCGGTTCGACGTCGCCAAGTTCCTCAAGGAACGCGACGAGAAGGAGGAGGCTAAAGCGCGGGAGGCCGCCGAGGATAAACCCATCGCGCTACTGAAATCCGAGGAAGACCAATCCATCTGGGGCGAGCTGGCCGACGCTGTGTCCCGATCCTTCCGCCTGGGAGATTGGCTGGAGATGGAGCCTTGGGCCCTCGTGCCGGACGAGACCGCGGTCCACAGCCCACTCATGCAGGACCTCAGCCGGGGAGCGGTGCTCGAAGTAGAGCGGGCCCTGGGCCGGAACCCAGCCTCATGGCGACTCTGGACGCTCTGGCTGGGGCTCACCCGTACCTTCGGCGGCAAGCCCATCCGGCCCCTATTGGACAGCCTGACCCCCCTCCCGAACCAACCTCCCGGTTCCTGGCCGCCCTCCGCAGTGCGGGAGGCCTATGTGAAGGACGCACGGGCGCGGAAGGACTGGGAGGGCATTCGGGACCTGCTGTTGCCCCAGGTCGAGGCCTCACGGCTCTGGGAGGCGACCCAGGGCACCTTTACCTTCCAGCGGAAGCTGGACGGCAGGGTGCTGGAGGACCCTGAGACCGGAGATGCCTGGCGCAGCACCATGGAGCCATTGACGGAAGCCCTGCTCCGTCTGGGCGACACGGATCGGGCCGACGACCTCGTGCGCTATCAGTTTGGCCGCCACCCCTGGTCCGGGTTGCCCGCCCGCGCCTCAGCCCTGGCCATCCGCTGCAACCAGCCCAGTCTCGCGGCCCAGTGGGCGGCGCTGGGCGCCGGGAGGTAGCGCCATGGCCCGCACCTTTGCCTTTCTGAGGGCTCTGAACGTGGGCGGCCACACGGTACCTATGGCCCGGCTGAAAGAGCTCTTCGAGGAGCTGGAACTCGGTAGTGTGGAGACCTTCCTCGCCAGCGGCAATGTGACATTCGATGCGGGGAAGGCCGAACCCGCGAGGCTCCAGCGCCGCATCGAAGCGCACCTGCATCAGGCCTTGGGCTATGAGGTCCACACCTTACTGCGTTCGGAACTGGAGCTGGTCTCATTGGTCCAGGGCTGTCCCTTCAGCGAGGCAGAGGTGAAGGCAGCCACGGCCTTGAATGTGATCCTGCTCCAGGCGCCCCTGCGACCGGAGGCCGAAGCCAGGCTCAGGGCCCACAGTGTGGGCGTGGATCGCCTCCAGGCCGCGGGCCGGGAGGTCTGGTGGCTCTGCGCGGTGAAGCAGAGCGAGTCCACCTTCTCCAATGCCGTGTTCGAGAAGGCCACGGGGCAGCGGGCCACGTTCCGCGGCTTCAACACCCTGCAGCGCCTGGCGGCCAAATCCATTCCCGTCCGTTGACACATCCACGAAGACAGGAGGCCCCATGACCAAAGGCAGGCTTGAGGTCTTCAGCGATGGGGTGTTGGCCATCATCCTCACCATCATGGTGCTGGAGCTGAAAGCGCCCCACGGCGACTCCTGGCGGACCCTGCTGCCCCTGGTGCCGACCTTCCTGAGCTACGTCCTCAGCTATCTCAACATCGCCATCTACTGGAACAACCACCACCACCTGCTCCACGCGGTGAAGCAGGTGAACGGGACCATCCTCTGGGCCAACATCCACCTGTTGTTCTGGCTGTCCCTGGTGCCCTTCACCACGGCCTGGATGGGGGACAACCACTTTGCCGCCCTGCCCGTGGCGGTCTATGGAGTGGTCCTGTCTGGAGCAGGCACAGCCTATTTCCTCCTGACCCGGAGCCTGGTACACCACCATGGCCAGGCTTCCCTGCTCCATTCCGCCGTGGGCACGGACCTCAAGACTAAGGTGTCCACAGCTATCGTGCTGGTGGCCATCCCCCTGGCCTTCCTGAACCGCTGGGTGGCCTTCGGGCTCTACTGGGTGGTGACCCTCAGCTGGCTGGTGCCGGACCGGCGCATTGAGAGGCTGGTGGGGGACGCCAAGGGTGAACCTTCCGCCTAGGTCGGGTTGCGGTAATTCGGCAGTCGCTGGCTCTTGGCCCACTCGAAAATGAGGCTGGTCTGGATGTGGGCCACCTCGGCGCGGGTGGTGAAGGCATCCAGGGCCAGGTCCCGCAGGTGGTGGGCGTCCCGCACGGCCACGTGAACCTGGAAGTCGTGGGTGCCTGCCACGTGGAAGACGGCCAGTACCTCGGGTAGGCCCAACACGTGCTTCCAGAAGGCCTTCACCCGGGCGCGGCTGTGCTCCCGCAGCTGCACTGCGATGAGGGCCTGGAGACCGATGCCCAGAGCCTCCGGGTCCACCTCCAGGTGGGCGCCCTTGATGACCCCCTCGGCCCGCAGCCGCTGCACTCGGGCGAGGCAGGAGGAGGGTGCCAAACCCACGGCTGCAGCCAGTTCCTTGTTGGATAGCCGAGCATCCTTCTGGAAAAGGTCAATAATGCCGCAGTCAATTCGGTCAAGGTCCATGAATGGCATTGTTTCACGAAATAAATTCGTGCTGAAGCCGAATTAATAGAACCTACATTGATCGCAGGAGTCTGCCCATGATCCGTCCCTCGTCTCATTCCATGGAAACCCAAGCCGTGCACGCGGGCCGCGAGGTCCTCCACGAGCAGGGCATCCACGCCATGCCCATCGACCTGAGCAGCACCTACCCCCTGCACAACCTGGAAGAGGGCGGCCAGAGCCTGGAGGCCATGGCCATGGGCGGCCTGCCCATGGGCAGCCCCGTCTACTCCCGGCTCTACAACCCCACCGTGGCCCGCTACGAGCAGGCCCTGGCCCAGCTGGAGGGCGCCGAGGAGGCCGTGGCCTTCGGTTCCGGTATGGCGGCGGTGACCGCCAGCCTCATGGCCGCCAAGCAGCGCGGCAACCACGTGGTGGCCGTGCGGCCCATCTACGGGGGGACGGACCACATCCTGGCTTCCGGCCTGCTGGGCCTGGAAGTGACCTGGGCCGAGGCTGATACCATCGCCGCTTCCATCCGCCCTGATACCGCCATGGTGCTGGTGGAGACCCCCGCCAACCCCACCCTGGCCCTGCTGGACCTGGACGACGTGGTGCGCCAGGCGGGCAAGGTGCCCGTGCTGGTGGACAACACCTTCGCCACCCCCATTCTGCAGAACCCCATCAAGCATGGCGTGACCCTCGTGCTCCACAGCGCCACCAAGTTCCTGGGCGGCCACGGCGACGTGCTGGCGGGCCTGGTGGCCACGAACCAGGAGTGGGCCACGGAGCTGCGCAAGGTGCGCGTCATCACCGGCAATGTCCTCCACCCCCTGGCGGCCTACCTGCTGCACCGGGGCCTGCCCACCCTGCCCATCCGCGTACGCACCCAACAGGAGGGCGCCCGGGTGTTGGCTGAGAAGCTGGCCCAGCACCCCGCCATCGCTGCCGTGCACTTCCCTGGCCTGCCCGGCCAGGATCCCATGGGCCTCCTGGGCCGCCAGATGAAGGGGCCCGGCTCCCTCATGGCCTTCGAGCTGAAGGGGGGCTTCGAGGCCGCCGCCATCGTCATGGCCGAGGTGAAGCTCATGACGCCCGCCGTGTCCCTGGGCAGCGTGGACACCCTCATCCAGCATCCCGCCGCCCTCACGCACCGCGTTGTCAATGCCGAGGCCCGGGAGCACAGCGGCGTCTCCCAGTCCCTCATGCGCCTCTCCGTGGGGCTGGAAAGCCCCGAGGATCTCTGGGCGGATCTGGAGCAGGCCCTGGTCAAGGCCATGGCCCATGGCTCTGTGACGGTCTAACCGCGAGCCTGACCCTGTCGCAAGTCACCCATCTATCTTGATTTTACATTGCCATTCCCCTTGACCAGGGGGATGGTTAGGGTCGTATCCTGAGCTGGACACCGAAGGGAAACACCCATGAAAGCGGATGCTGGTTTGGGATCTCAGTGGCAACCTCCGGCTTCATGCGGGTTTGGTCATTCTTTTTTCTCAGTGAGGATGTTGTTTCCAGAACTCTTCATCCTTTTCAGGTTCAAATAGGCTCATGCCCCCCCGCCCCCTGATCATCCACTTCCACTGCGGCGATGCTGCGGCTGCCGTGCATCGGAAGTCGGGCCTGCCTGGGGAATTGAGGGTGTGGCGTGATTCTCCGGCCGTGGGTCCATGGACCGCCGAGGCCCGGCACCTGCCCTACCTCCGCTCGGGCTGGTGGGGGCAGGTGCCTTCCAACATGCGGGATCTGCCGAACCTCGAAGAGCTGGGGGACGCTACCGAGCCCACCCTCTGGTACGGGCCGGATCCCTGGGAGCAGGCCTGCCTGCTCTGGGTGCTGGCGGAGCTTCCACCCACGGTCCGCCCCGACATCGTGCCCCTGGACCGCGGCGTGGCCCACATCCCGCCCCCCAGCCTCGCGGGCTACTTCGCCCAGCGGGTGCTCATGGAAGCCGAGGCCCAGGCGCGGGCCCGGGAACTCTGGAAGGTCTTCCTGACGGAGGGGTGGGGTGGCCTACGCAGTGCGCACATGCCCGAACTCCCCTTCCTGGGGCCCGCCCTGGCCCGCCTGGCCGAGGATCATCCCCCCTGGGGCCCCGGGCGCACCAGGAAGCAGATCCAGATTCTGGTCACCAAAGGGGTACGGGACCTCGCCTCCCTCATGGAGGGACTGAAGCAGATGGAGGATCGCACCCACGGTGCCTGGTATGGGGACATGGCCATCGCGAGGATGGTGGAGGCCATGGGGGTACGGCTAGGCTGAGGATTCGCCATGTCCTTCGCCGCCCTTCCTCTCGCTTCCAAAGTCACGGTCCTCCGCGGCCTGGGGCCCGCTCGTGCTGCGGCGCTGCAGGAAGCGGGCATTGATACCCTGCGGGATCTGCTCTGGAGCCTGCCCTACCGCTATGTGGACCGGGGCAGCCTGCGCCCCCTGGGCAGCCTGGAGCTGCGGGGCTTCGAATCGGATCCAGGGATCGTCACCGTGCTGGGCACCATCCAAGATTTGCGTCAGAGCACCACGCGGGTCCAGCACATGGCCCTCACCGAGCTGCTGCTGACCGACGGCACTGGCAGCCTGCGGCTCATCTGGTTCAATCAGCCCTATCTGGGGCGCAGCCTCAAGATGGGGGACAAGCTCCTGGCCTTCGGCACCCTGAGCCTGGGGCGGCATGGGCTGGAGATGCGGGGACCTCAGTTCGAGATCCTGGACCGCCAGGGGGAGACCGGCTGGGTCAAGCGGTTCCTGCCTCTGTACCGCCGCCTGGGACCCCTGTCTGGGGCAGTCCGGCAGAAGCTGGTGCAAGAGGGCCTGGGTCGGGTCCACATCGCAGAGGATTGGCTGCCCCTGGAGTTGTCCCGGGATCTTCCGGACACCCTTGCCGCCCTGCGCCTGCTCCATGACCCGCCGGATGACAGCGAGGCCCTCAGTCTTGATGAGGGGGACACGCCCGCCCATCGGCGCCTGGCCTCGGAGGAACTCTTCGCCTTCTGCCTGGGTGTGGCCCTGCGCCGGGCCGGACGGATGCAACGGAAGGGGCTGCGGGTGCCCACCTCTCCGGTGCTGCGGGAGAAGCTGAAGTCCTTTCTTCCCTTTCACCTGACCGGCGCGCAGCGCCGATCCTTCCAGGAGATCGTGGCGGACCTCACGTCCGGGCGGGTCATGAACCGCCTGCTCCAGGGCGACGTGGGCAGCGGCAAGACCCTCGTGGCCCTGCTCTCCCTGGCCATGGTGGCCGAGACTGGCGGGCAGGGGGCCCTCCTGGTGCCCACAGAGGTTCTGGCCCGCCAACATGCTGCCAGTTTCCGGCGCTACCTGGGGGAAGAGGCGGAAGGTCTGCAGCTGCTCCTGGGGGGCATGAAGGCTGCCGAAAAACGTGCGGCTCTGGCCCGCATCGCCAGCGGGGAGGCCCGCTACGTGGTGGGCACCCACGCGCTGTTCCAGGAGGCGGTGGCCTTTCACCATCTGCAGTTGGTGGTGGTGGACGAACAGCACCGGTTCGGTGTGAAGCAACGCGAGGCGCTGAAGGAGAAGGGCGGCGATCCCCACTGGCTGGTCATGAGCGCCACGCCCATTCCCCGCTCCCTGGCCCTGGCGGTCTTCGGAGACCTGGACCAGAGCGTACTGGATGAGCTACCCCCCGGGCGCCAGCCCATCACCACCCGGTTGCATAAACCCGAGGCCGCCGAGCGGGCCTGGGAGCAGGTGCGCCGCGAGCTGGCCGAAGGCCGCCAGGCCTTTGTGGTGAGCCCCAGCATCGACCCCTCGGATGAGGGGAAGGTGCAGCTGCGGGACATCCAGGCCATGGAGGCGCTGCTGCGGGCCATCTTTCCGGATGTGGGCCTGGAGGTGGTCCACGGGCGCTTGAAGCCTGATGAGATGGCCGTCCGCATGGCCCGCTTCGTCAGTGGGGAGGTGGGCATCCTCCTGGCCACCACCGTCATCGAGGTGGGCGTGGATGTGCCCAACGCCACGGTCATGGTCGTGGACCACGCCGAGCGCTTCGGTCTGAGCCAGCTGCATCAGTTGCGGGGGCGAGTGGGGCGCGGCTCGGTGCGCAGCCACTTCCACATGATCAGCGGCTCCGAGACGGAGCGCCTGCAGACCCTGGTGGAGACCCAGGACGGCTTCCGCATCGCCCAGCGGGATCTGGAGCTGCGGGGACCCGGCGAGTTCTTCGGCGTCCGGCAGGCGGGCCTGCCCAAATTCCAAGTGGCGGACCTGGTGCGGGACCGGAGCCTGCTCCTGCGCTGCCGGGAGGCGGCGGACAGGGCCCTGGCCCTGGGGCTCAGTGAGGGCCAGACCGAGTGGCTGAAGCGCGAGCAGGTGCGGCTCCGGTTGGCGGAAATCAGCTGACACCGCCCTTATTTGCAAGAATGGCCACGTGTCCCTTGACTCCCCGGGCAAGTGGCCTATTGTTTGACGGGTCAAATGAAATTGGGAATTAATCTCAATTGAATCGAGATGGGGCTCTGGCCACTGGGAACCCGCAAGCCCAAGTCTCCTTAGGGGGGGGAGTTGGCAAGAATGGTGACCAGGGCCCCGCATTTCTCAGGCCCAAGTGATGCGATCCTGGGGGGCGGACGATTCTGCCAGCTCCGGTGAGGCCATGACCAGCAACCCCTACAAGGACGAGATCGTCATCTCCTGGCCCGAGCTGCACCGGGACACGCGCTACCTCTGTCGCCTGCTGCACGAACTGGGCGAGTGGAAGGGCATCATCGCCATCACCCGCGGCGGCCTCGTGCCCGCGGCTCTCATCGCCCGGGAACTGGACATCCGCCTCATCGACACGGTCTGCGTGGTGAGCTACGGGGCCGGCGAGGGGGGCGCAGACCAGGCCCAGGGTGAGCTGCGTTGGCTGAAGAGTGTAGAGGGTGACGGGGACGGCTGGCTCCTCATCGATGACCTTGTGGACACCGGCAGGACCGCCCGGGCCGTTCGCGAGCGGCTGCCCAAGGCCCACTTCGCCACCCTCTACGCCAAGCCCATGGGGCGCCCCATCGTGGACACCTTCGTGAAGGAGTTCCGCCAGGACAAGTGGATCTACTTCCCCTGGGACATCGACTACCAGTTCGTGAGCCCCATCAAGACGCGGAAATCGACCGAGGGTTGATTCCCAGGAAGGCTACTTCCGCAGGTGCCGGGCGATCTGGGGCCGCAGCATCTCGGGCACCAGGTCCGAGAGGTTGCCGCCCATGTTGCCGATCTCGCGGACGAAGCGGCTGCTTACAGCGCTGTACTTCTCCTTGGGCATGAGAAAGACCGTCTCCAGATCCGGCGCCAGCTTCCGGTTCATGAGGGCCATCTGGAACTCGTACTCGAAGTCACTGAAGGCCCGGACTCCCCGCACGATCACCTGGGCGTTCTGGGCCTTGGCGAAGTCCACCAGCAGGCCGTGGAAGGACGTGATTTCCACCTGGGGCAGGCCCTTGACCAGCTCCCGCAGCATCTCCACCCGCTCATCCACGGTGAAGGCCGGAGTCTTGGACGGGTTGTGGAGCACCGCCACCACCAAGCGGTCCACCAGCTTGGCGGCCCGCTGGATGAGGTCCCAGTGACCAGTGGTCACGGGATCGAAGGAACCAGGATAGATGGCCGACCGCACGGGGACTCCAGAGATTTGACCCAGCCTACCCGATCCAGGGGCGATCCGTTGGCGATACAGTGGAGTCATGGATACGAAACGAAGCGTCGGCCTACTCTTCGGCGGGGAGTCCCCCGAGCACGAAGTCTCCATCGTCACGGCGCGGGCCATCGCGGAGCACCTGGATCCGGCCCGCTTCGAGGTGCGCCCCATGGGGATCGCCCGCAATGGCGTCTGGGCCCTGCTGGGGGATCCCTTCGCCCGTCTGGCGGCAGGGGAGCGGCCTGAGCGGGGGGCCCACCCCTTCCTGCCCTTGGAGGCCGGGGCGGAGGCCACACCCCTGCCGGACCTCTTTTTCAATGCGCTGCACGGGGCCGGAGGTGAGGATGGCCAGATCCAGGGCTACCTGGAAATGCTGCACCGTCCCTACACCGGCGCCGGGCTGCTGGCCATGGCCGCGGGCATGGACAAGTGGATCACCAAGCGGCTCTGGGAGTCCGAGGGGCTGCCGGTGGTGCCCTATGTGGGCCTCACGGAGGAGCGCTGGCTCCGGGAGCGCCAGGCCTGTCTTTCGGACTGCGTGAAGCTGGGTCTGCCCCTCTTCGTGAAGCCCGCCAACCTGGGCAGCAGCATCGGCGTGGAGAAGGTCAAGGCGATCAAGGATCTGGCCAGCGCCCTGGATCGGGCTTTCACCTACGACCGCCGGGTTCTGGTGGAAGAGGGGCTGGATGTCCGCGAGATCGAAGTGGCGGTGCTGGGTGGGGATGAACCCCTGGTGTCCTTGCCTGGCGAGGTCATCGTGGCCGACGAGTTCTACACCTTTGAGGACAAGTACCTCCACGGCAAGAGCCGCACGGAGATCCCCGCCCAGATCCCCGAGGAGCTCTCGGACCTGGTGCGCAAGCTGGCGGCCAGGGCTTTCGGGGCCTCGGACGGCTACGGCATGGCCCGGGTGGACTTCTTCCTGGAACGGCTCACAGGCCGAGTATTCCTCAACGAGTTGAACTTCATCCCCGGGTTCACCAGCATTTCCATGTATCCCAAGATGATGGCCGCCAGCGGGGTGCCCTACGCAGAATTACTGACCCGTCTCATCGACCTGGCCCTGGCCCGACATGCACAAACATCCTTGAAACAAAAGGGTTTCCAGTCTGGCAGCGACTGGTTCCGCAGCTCTCAAGTCTGAGCGGATCCCGCCGATAAAACACCATGGACATGGTTGGCATTGCCCTCTCGGGACTAAGCGCTTCCAGCGCCGGCCTGAGCGTGCAGGCCAACAATGTGGCCAACCAGTTGTCTGACGGATACAAGGCCAAGCGCGTCAACCTGGTGGCTGAAGCCTCGGGGGGGGTGCGGGTGTTGGGGAGTAACAGTGACCCGACGCCCGCCGGCCTCGCCCCGTCGAACGTGGACCTGGGCTCTGAGACCGTGCAAGGCATGGGCTTCGAGCTGATGTACAAGGCCAACCTCAAGGTCCTGAAGAGCGCCGACGACCTGATGAAGAGCACCCTCGACCTGAAAGGTTGAAGGGTCGCTGGGGCGTTTCCTCGTACACTGGGGCCATGCACGCACGCACCTGGCTCTCGGTCCTGTCGCTCCCACTGGTGGCGTCCTTCACCCTGCCGGTGCTGCAGCAGGGCAGTGCGCCCAAACCCAGGGCGGACGCCAAGTCCGCGCCCCAGGATCCGTTGGCTGGGCTCTCGGACATCCAGGACGTTCTCTCCCTGGTGCAGCAGAACTACGTGGATGCCCCGGACATGGAGCGGGTGGTGGGCGGTGGTGTGCAAGCGGTGCTGGAGCGCTCCCATCCCTTGAATTCCTTCCTTTCGGCCGAAGATCTGCGCCTGCCGGATCCGGGTCCGGCCGAGGCTGGCCTGGTGGTGGTCAAGCGCCAGATCTACGCCACCGTGGTGGCCGTGACCCCCGGCGGGCCTGCCGCCAAGGCCGGTATCCAACCCGGCGATGTGATCCGCAAGATGGACGGCGACAGCGTCGGCCGGCTCAGCGCCTGGGCCGTGGAGCGGCGGCTGCGCGGTCCTGAGGGCTCCACCCTGGACCTCTACCGGTACAACGCCACTGGGGATCTCACCAAGTGCACGCTCACACGTCTGCGTCCAGCCCCGGCAGCGGTGTCGGTGAAGCAGGGCCAGGGCGCGCTCCTGGCCACGCTGCCGGACCTGAAGCCTGGTCGTTGCGAGGAGCTGAAGCAGGCTCTGGCCACCGCAGATCGCACCCAGACCCTGGTGCTGGACCTCCGCACCTGCCAGCAGGGTTCCATGGACGAGGCCGCCCTGGTGGCATCTCTCCTGGGCGCCAAGGGCACCTTCGCCACCCTCCAGGAGGCTGGTAAATCGGACAAGGTCATCAACCTCGCCGGCAGCGGCACGCCCTTCGCGCGGCTGAGCCTGCTGGTGGGTCGCGCCACGCTCGGGGCTCCCGAAGTGCTGGCTTCCTGCCTCAAAAAGGGTGGTGCGCGCACCTACGGTGAGCGCACACCCGGGCTGGGCGTGGAGCGCACCCGCTTCGCCCTAAAGCAGGGCGGAGCCGTGGAACTGGTCTCCAAGCGTTGGCTGGGCCTGGGGGGTGAGAAGCTGGATCGAGTGGGCGTCACGCCGGACCAGGTGCTGCGTCTCACCGACGCCGATGATCCCCTCGCTAAGGTTCTGGAAGCGCTTGCCGCGCCGCCGCCGCCGGTGAAGGTTGCGGAAGTCCCCGGTGCCAAGAGCGAAGCTCCAGCAGCTGCTCCGCTGCCGCCAGTCACGAAGCCCCTGGTGGTCCCAAAGAAGCCCCAGCCCTGATGGCCCGAGGCAAGGGCAAGCGCACCTCCACCCTGGCCCTCCTCGGCTGGGGTGTGTTGACCCTCCTGGCTGGCCTGGGCGTCGGGCTCGTGCTGGGCCAGCAAGGCTGCAACCGCAAGGAAGCGCCCGCCAGGCACGAGACGAAAACTGAACCCAAATCGACCCCCAGGCCGACGCCAAAACCATCAGCTGAGCCGAAGGCGAAGCCCGAGACTAAGCCTGGTTCTGAGGCTGCCAAACCTCAGCGTGAAGAGCCAGGCCCGTCGAAGCCCGACCTCCCTCGGTTCGCGCTCATCATCGACGACCTCGGCTACATCCAGCCGGAACTGGTGACCCGCCTCTGCAGCCTGCCCGTGGCCTTCAGCGTGGCGGTGCTGCCCTACCAGGAATACAGCCGGGAGAGTGCCGACATCTCCCACCGCCTGGGCAAGGAGGTCATGCTGCACCTGCCCATGGAGCCCATCGGCTACCCCGGTCCGGGCCGCGATCCCGGCCCCCACGCCATCCTCTTCAACCTGAAGGAGGCTGAGGTGCGCCAACGCGTGCGCCAGGCCCTCGACGAGGTGCCCCACCGCGTGGGCGTGAACAACCACATGGGCAGCCGCATCACCCCGGACCGCGAGCGCATGGGCTGGGTGCTGCAGGAGATCAAGGCCCGCAAGTATTTCTTCGTGGACAGCCGCACCGAGAAGGACACCGTGGCCTACGATGTGGCCCAGAAGCTGGGTGTGCCCACCGCCGAGCGCCGCGTCTTCCTTGACGATGACAAGGCCTTCCCGGAGATGGAGAAGCAGTGGCAGCGGGCCCTGGCCCTGGCAGCCAAGGACGGCTCCGTCATCATCATCGGCCACATCTACCCCGAGACGGTGGAGGCCCTGGAGAAGCTGGTGCCCCGCGCCAAGGGGCAGGTGCGCTTCGTCGCTGCTGGACAACTGGTGCGATGAGGCCGGAGGGCGTTGGCGTGGACACCATGAAGCGGATTGGATTCCTGGGCTGGGATGTGGGGGCGGGCAGCCTGGTGGGTCTGCTGGCGGGAGCCGCCTCTGCGGGCTTCCTGTGGCTGCTGGATCGGGTCATCCACCTGCGGGAACACCACCTCTGGTTGCTGCTCCTGCTGCCCCTCTTCGGGGTGCTGTCCGCTTGGCTCTACCAGTGCTTCGGCGCCGCGGCCGAAGGAGGAAACCGGCTGGTGATGGATGAGGTCATCGACTTCCAGGGGCGGGTGCCCTCGCGCATGGCGCCCCTCGTGCTGGTGGGGACGCTCCTGTCGCATCTGGGCGGCGCCTCCGTGGGCCGCGAGGGCACCGCCGTGCAGATGGGTGCCAGCCTGGCCCGCAGCCTGGGCAAGTTGCAGCAGACCCGCTGGGGCGCGTGGCTGGGCCTCAATGACAGCCGCCAGCGCCTGCTGCTCATGGCGGGCGTCTCCGGTGGCTTCGGTTCCCTGTTCGGCACCCCCGTGGCCGGCGCGATGTTCGGCCTGGAAGTCATCAGCATCGGCAAGCTGCACTACGAGGGCCTGGTGATCTGCACGGCCGCGGGCTTCGTGGGGGACTGGGTGTGCCGCTGGCTGGGGGCCCCACACGCCCGCTACCTGGTGCCGGCGGAGCCCTGGACGGCCCTGCTGGGCTTGAAGCTGCTGCTCTTCGGGCTGCCCGTGGCCCTGGTGGCGGGCGGTTTTTCCGAGGCCTCCCAGGGGCTGGCCCGCTGGGTCCGGGCCCGGGTGGCGAACCCCCTGCTGCGGCCCTTCCTGGGGGGCCTGGCCATCTTGGGGCTGGTGGCCCTGTTCCGGCGCACGGACTTCCTGAACCTCGGCACCGTCTGGTTCCCGGCGGTATTGGCCGGGACCGGCCCCGTGCCCACATGGGCCTTCGCCGCCAAGTTCCTGTTCACGGTGGTGGCCCTGGGCTTTGGCTTCAAAGGCGGTGAAGTCACGCCCCTCTTCGCAATCGGCGCCCTGCTGGGGGCGGCCTGCGCGCCCCTGCTGGGCCTGCCGCCCGCCTACCTGGGGGCCCTGGGCTTCGCGGCGGTCTTCGCCACCGCCAGCAACACGCCGGTGGCCGCCCTGCTGCTGGGCACCGAGCTCTTCGGCGCCGGCTTCCTGGCACCCCTGGCCCTCCTCTGCTTCCCGGCCTACATCCTGGTGGGACACCGGGGCATCTATGGCGCCAGCCGGGTGCACACCAGCAAGGCACTGCTCGACTGATCTCTTTGTCTAATCGTGTCCGCAGCCGCAGCCGCCGCTGAAGTGCTCGCTGCGGGCGGCGCGCACCATGCCGAGGCCCTCGCGGCCGATGAGCAGGGCCAAGCCCAGGGCGGCGGCGCCATCCACCCACCAGAGGGCAGGGGCCACCAGGAAGAGCAGGCTGCCCAGGAAGAGCACACCTGAGAGCTGGATGCAGGCCCGGCTGCAGGCCGCATCGGCTGCCAGCGTGGCGCTGTCCAGGGCCCGGGCGGCTCGGAGCTTGGCCCGCCACAGGAAGGCCATGCAGGCGAGGGAAAGCAGGGCGATGATCAGGCCGGGCACCGTCGTGGGCGGGTGGCGATGCGCCCAGAGTTGCCACAGGGAGCCTCCGAGGATGCCCAGCGCCAGGAGCTGGAAGAGCCAGCCGATACCCAATGCGGCCCTGCGCTCCCGGGCGAGGTCCGCATGGTCCCGGAGCTTCCACAGCACCAGCAGGGCCGATGCCACCTCGATGAAGCTGTCTGCGCCGAAGCCGAAAAGGGCCATCGAATCATCGGCCCAGCCGAAGCCCATGGAGACCAGACCTTCAACCAGGTTGTAGGCGATGGTGAGGCCCGCCAGCAGCAAGGCTCTTCGCTGCCAGGCGGCGGGGCTTAGATCCGGCTTCTGGCCCAGGCTTGGACTTGGGCTCATGCGTGGGGTTCGCGGACCTTGCGGGACTTCACCAGCAGGAGGGTCGAGCCTGTGGGCGTGCGCTCCATGCTCACCTCGTCCATGACCTGGCGCATGAAGAACACGCCGCGGCCACCAGGCTTGAGCAGGTTTTCGGGCAGGTTGGGATTGGGCAGGGTGTCCAGGTCCACGCCGGGGCCGCGATCCTCGATGCGGATCTCAAAGCGGTCCACCCGGGGGGTGAACGTCACCTTGAGGGGCTTCTCCTTGTCGAGCTTGTTGCCATGGCGCATGGCATTGGCAATGCCTTCCTGGATGGCCAGCCAGAGCCGCTCGCCGTCCTCCTGGGTGAAGCTGAGGTGCTTGAGGAACTCGGCGCCCACCACCTGGATGAGGTCGATGAAGCGGAGGTCCGTGTTGCAGGTGAGGACGACAGGCAGAAGGGCAGGGTGGGACATGGAGGTGCATTCCCTTTCACAGACCAGAAGAACCAAGCCCAAGGTACTTGGAAATCACCAGAGCAGGCCAGGGATTTCGGAGCGGTGGGGCAACCTTGCCGTGCTCTGGATCACAATTAAGAATAGTTGGTCTTAAATATGGAGATTCGTGAAAAACTAGGTTCTGGCGATCGGATGCGCCGAGTTGGAGGTTCCCATGAAGGTTCGGTGGTGGCTGGTCTTGCTGGTGCTTGTGGCGGGCTTCGGCGTGCTGGGACTGGGAGGGCAGCAGATCATTCAAAATGCCCCGCCCATCCCTCAGCACATCGTGGCCGAGGATGGGACGGAGTTGGTGGGGCAGGGGCAGATCCTCCAGGGGCAGGTCAGCTACCTGGGCCACGGTGGCCAGCACATCGGCTCCATCTGGGGTCATGGAGCCTACTTGGCGCCGGACTGGACGGCCAAGGCCCTGCACCAGTGGGCGGCTCACACCCTGGAGGGCGTGCGCGCCTCGGGTTTGTCCGTGGCTGAAGCCAAGGCTCAAACTGTAGCTTTTTTTCAGACAAATAGGTATGAATCATCCACCGGTACGGTGAGGCTAGATGCCCGGCAGGCCCAGGCCTACCTGCAGACCCGCGCAGAGCTGGCCATGATCGCCTTCCAGGGCGACAAGTCCGCCGCCATCCCCGCCCGCTGGATCCCCACCCAGGCTGAGGCCGAGCGTGTGGCCGATTTCTGGCTCTGGACTGCCTGGACCGCCTCCACTCGCCGTCCCGGCCTGGATCACAGCTACACGCAGAATTGGCCCCAGGAGCCTCTGGTGGGCAACAGCATCACGCCCATCAGCCACCTCTGGAGCATCCTGTCCATCATTCTGCTGATCCTGGGTGTGGGCCTCATGGTCTGGCACCACGCTAACCAGCCCGCGGAGGAGTTCCCCGCGCCCCAGGCCATTCCCGCGGCACCGGCGACCCCCAGCCAGCGCTGGGCGGCCCTCTACTTCGCCGTGGCCATGGCCCTCTTCCTGGTGCAGATCGGCATGGGCGTGCTCACGGCCCATGATGCCGTGGAAGGCAACGGGCTCTACGGCATCGATCTCTCCCACATCCTTCCCTACGCCGCGTCCCGCACCTGGCACCTGCAATTGGCTGTGTTCTGGATCGCCACCTGCTGGCTGGCCACGGGCCTCTACCTGGGCCCCAAGCTCAGCGCCAAGGAACCCAAGGGACAGTGGTACGGCGTGGCCGGGCTGCTGATTGCCCTGGTTGTCGTCGTGGTGGGGGCTCTCACGGGCGCGCACCAGGCCATCGTGGGCAAGCTCTCGGGCTCCTTCATGCTGGGCCACCAGGGCTATGAATACGTGGAGCTGGGCCGCCTCTGGCAAATCCTCCTCACGGTGGGCATGGTCTTCTGGCTGGGCTTGGTGCTGCGCGCCCTGCTGCCCGCCCTGCGCGGCGAGGCCGGTCGTTTGGGCCTCCTGAAGCTCTTTGTCCTGTCGGCCATCGCCATTCCGCTCTTCTACTCGGCGGGTTTCATGTACACCCGGGAGACCCATGTCGCCATCGCCGAGTACTGGCGCTGGTGGGTGGTCCACCTCTGGGTGGAGGGCTTCTTCGAGGTCTTCGCCACCGTGGCCATCGCCCTGCTCTCCACCCGCATGGGGCTGCTGCGCGAAAGCACGGCCCTGCGCTCCGTGAGCCTGTCCATGGGCCTCTTCCTGGGTAGTGGCGTCATCGGCACCTTCCACCACCTCTACTACACGGGCTCGCCAGCTTCCATCTCGGCCCTGGGCAGCGTGTTCAGCGCCCTGGAGATCGTGCCCCTCACCATCGTGGGCTTCGAGATCGCCCAGAGCCTCAAGGCCGGGCGCGCCCTGGGCAGCGGCTACGAGTGGCCCTTCAAATACTTTGCGGCGGTCTGCTTCTGGAACCTGCTGGGCGCTGGCGTCTTCGGCATGCTCATCAACCCGCCTTCAATCCTCTATTTCGGTCAGGCCCTCAACACCACGCCCATCCACAGCCACGCCGCGCTCTTCGGTGTCTACGGCTTCCTCGCCATCTCGCTCATGCTCTTCGCCCTGCGCGGCATGACACCGGACAAGGCCTGGGATGAGAAGTGGCTGAAGGTGGGCTTCTGGGGCCTCAATGTCGGCCTGATGCTCATGCTGGTCTTCTCCCTGATTCCCAGCGGGCTCTACCAGTTCGTGCAGAGCCTGGAGCAGGGCACCTGGTACGCCCGCAGTGCTGCAGTGGTGCAGAGCCCCCTCATGCGCACCTTCACCTGGCTGCGCATGCCCGGTGACGTGATCTTCGGCCTCGGCGCCCTCGCCGTGATCTTCTTCACCTTCAAGGCCGTCATCGGCGCTTGGGGCTGGAAGACTGCTGAAGCGGAAGTCCCCGCCAAGCCCAGCCTCGTACCCGCTCCGGCTCTGGCCGCAGCTGAGGACCGAGCCTAGCCACCAAGAACCTCAAAGAAATCCTTTAGCCACAAAGGACACAAAGGGCACAAGGGGGACTCCTTCCGGGATCCTCTTTGTTCCCTTTGTGTTCTTTGTGGCCAAATCCTTTTCATGTCGCCCTTGTGGCCTCCCAGCCAAGTCCCTGCGGACTCCTGCGGGTTAAGCTCGAAACTGGAGCGGGCATAACTGTGGATTCAGAGGACAGCAACCCTGGGGTCAAAGCCGAAGCCCTGCCGAGGGACCCCGGCATTGACCTGCTCCGGGGGCTCTCGATTGTGCTGGTGGTCATGCACCACGTGGGGCTGCGCATCCCTCTCAAGGCGGGGGTGCTGGCGGCCTTCCTGCCTCGCTGGTGCCTCAACGCCCTGATCTACAACGGCTCCGAGGCCGTCTTCATTTTCTTCGTGATCTCGGGCTTCCTCATCACCACCCACAGCCTGATGCGCTGGGGCCGCCTGGGGAGCCTGGACGCCCGGGCCTTCTACACCCGCCGCGTCGCCCGCATCCTGCCCCCACTGCTGATCCTGGTGATGGTCCTCAGCCTGCTGCACCTGCTGGGGGCCCGGGACTACGCCATCACCAAGGCCACCCAGTCCCTGCCCCGGGCGATTCTGGCGGCCCTGGGCCTGCACCTGAACTGGTACGAGGGGCTGACCGGCTACCTGCCGGGCAACTGGGACGTGCTCTGGTCCCTCTCCATCGAAGAGCTCTTCTACCTGGGCTTCCCACTGCTCTGCCTGGGCCTGCGGCGGCGGCGCTTTCTGGTGCCCGTGCTGGCCCTGCTGGCTCTGTCACTGCCCCTCACCCGGGCGGCCCTGGCAGGCAACCCCATCTGGCAGGAGAAGGCCACCCTGCCAGGCATGGCCGCCATCGCAACGGGGGTGCTCGCCGCGATTCTGGGTGCAGCCTGGCGGCCCACCCGCGCCTGGGTGCCCGGTTTGTTGCGGGCTCTTGGCTGGGCGGGCCTGGTGGCGGTGCTCTGTTTCGAGGACCGCCTCTGGTCGCGCCTGGGCAATGGCACCCTGCTGCTCCTGACGGGCGGCACAGCGCTGCTCTTGCTGGGCTTCAACTGGCGCCCACTGGGCGCGGCTCCGGGTTGGAGGCTGGCCTGGCTGCGCTCCTTTGGCCGACTCAGCTACGAGGTCTACCTCACCCACATGTTCATCGTGTGGCCCGTGGTGCGGGCCTACAAGGCCTACGGTCATGGACCCCGCTGGGGCATCCTCTGGTACCTGCCCGCGCTGGTGCTTGCCTGGTGGCTGGGTAGGCTGGTGGCGCGTTACCTCTCTGCGCCCTCGGAGCGCTGGCTGCGACGGCGGTTGACCCCCCTTGAAAGGCCCGGATGAACACCGATCAAGGTGGACCATCGTCCTTCCTGACATGGCGACGATCTCCGGTCTCCCTCAGCCGCTGTTCCGCAACCCCGCCGCGATGCCGTTGATGGAAAGCAGGATGCCGCGCTCGAGGCGGGGATCGCTCTCGCCAGCCCGGTAGCGGCTGAGCAGCTCCACCTGGAGGTGGTTCATGGGGTCGAGATAGGGGAAGCGGTGCTGGATGGAGCGCCTCAGGCTGGGGTTGTCCTCCAGCAGTTCCCGCTGGCCGGTGATGGCGCTGAGGGCGTCCACTGTGGCCTCGCACTCGCATTGAATGCGCTGGAAGATCCTCTCCCGCAAGGCTGCGTCCTGCACCAGGGCCGCGTAGCGCGAAGCGATGGGCAGGTCCACCTTGGCCAGCACCATGTCGAGGTTGGACAGGAGGCTGCGGAACGTGGGCCAGTGGACGTGCATGTCCCGCAGTAGGGCCAGGCCCGCCTCGCCGCGCTGCTGGCGGAAGGTCCGCACGGCGGTGCCGAGGCCGTACCAGCCTGGCAGCATGAGGCGGCACTGGCTCCAGCTGAAGACCCAGGGAATGGCGCGCAGGTCCGTGATGGCCCGACCCGCCTTCCGGCTGGCGGGGCGAGAGCCGATGTTGAGGCGGGCAATCTCGGCGATGGGGGTGGACTCCCAGAAGTATTCCTCAAAGCCCTCGGTGCCGTAGACCAGGTCCCGATAGGCGTTGTAAGCAGCAGAAGACAACACCTCCATGGCCTCGATATAGGCGGGATCTACGGCCTCGTTCGGGTCCCGGGGCAGGCTGGCCTCCAGGGTGGCGGCCACCAGCACCTCCAGGTTGCGGCGGCCAACGGCTGGGTGCCCGTACTTCGCGGCGATGACCTCGCCCTGCTCCGTCAGGCGGATCTGGCCATTTACCGCACCGGCGGGCTGGGCCAGGATGGCCTCGTAGGCGGGGCCACCGCCCCGGCCGACGGAGCCGCCGCGGCCGTGGAAGAGGCGCAGGCGGACACCGTGGCGACCGGTCACAGCCACGAGGCTGCGCTCTGCCTGATACAGCTCCCAACGGGAGGTGACAAAGCCGCCATCCTTGTTGCTGTCCGAGTACCCCAGCATGACCTCCTGCACGCCGCCCCGGCCGTCCAGCAGGCGCCGGTAGAGGGGCAGGGCCAGCAGACGGTCCATGATCTCGCCGCAGCGGCGGAGGTCCGGGATGGTCTCAAAGAGGGGGATGAGGTGCAGGTCGAGGCGGCCTTCAGCGGGCCGCAGCAGGCCCACCTCCCGCAGGAGGATGGCCGCCTCCAGCAGGTCCGAGACGCCCTCGGTCCCGCTGATGATGCAGTTGGGCAGGGCGGCATGCCCAAGGCGCGTCTGGGCGGCGGCCACGGCCCGGAAGAGGGCCAGCTCGTCTTGGGTCTCCGGGCTGTAGTCGAGGAAGGGCGAGGCCAGGGGGCGGGGGCTGGCCAGCTCTTCCGCCAATAGCTCGATGCGCTGGTTCTCATCCAAGGCGAGGTAGCCGGTGCCGGGTCGCAGCACCTCCAACAGCTCTGCCACGACCCGACCATGGACCTGGGAGTTCTGGCGCAGGTCCAGGGGGGCCAGGTGGAAGCCGAAGACGGATACGGTCCGGCGCAGGCTCCGCAGACGTCCTCGCGCCAGGCGGCGGCCTCCATGGCTGCGGAGCGATTGGTCCAGGATGTCCAGGTCCGCCGCCAACTCCGCGGGGCTCCCGTAGGCCTTGCAGCCTTCGGCGAGGGCTGGGGCAGGGGGCAAGAGCAGCTCGCGATGGGTGGCCTCCAGGCGCGCCGCGATGAGGGTCAGAGCCCGACGGTAGGCCTCGTCCGCCCGCTGGGGGGAGGTGTCCCCGGAGCGCTCGGCCAGGTCCAGGAGGGCTGCCGAGGCGCGGGAGACCTGGAGGCTCAGGGACAGTTCCGAGCTGAGGGCACGCAGTTCGCTCAGCAGGTAGTCCAGGATGGTGCTGGTCTGCAGGCGCAGGGTCTGCTCCAGCACCGGGGCCGTCACGAAGGGATTACCATCCCGGTCCCCGCCGATCCAGCTGCCTACCTGCAGGAAGGGGGGCAGCTCCGCGTCCCCCCAGGCGGGGTCAGCGCCCATGCGATCCTCGAGGTCCGCGTAGAGGGCCGGGATTTCCCTCAGGAAGGTGCGGTCGAAGTAGGAGAGTGCGTTGGCCACCTCGTCCGTCACCGCTGGCCGCTGAGGGCGCAGCATGCGAGTCTGCCAGAGCAGGAGCACCTGGCGCTGCAGTTCCTCGTCGCGCAGGGCGGATTCGCGGGGCGTGGAGGCGATGCGGTCCCGCTCATCCAGCAGGCGGGCGATGACCAGCTGGGCGTTGAGGATGCTCTGGCGCTGCACCTCTGTGGGGTGGGCCGTGAGGACCGGGCGCACTTGGGCTGAAGCGAAGAAGGCCTGCAGTCCGGCTGAGTCCAGGCCCCGGTCCCGGGCCCAGCCCAGGGCGTGGCCCAGGGAGCTGGGTCGGGGCGCGGCAGGGCCGCTGCGGTGGGCCCGGGAGCGGCGGATGTGGTGCTGGTCCTCAGCCAGGTTGGCCAGCTGGGAGAAGTAGCTGAAGGCGCGGATGACCAGGATGGCCCGGCCGGGGCTGAGGTCCCGGAGCAGGACCTTCAGGGCCTCGCGGGCCCCGGCGTCCTGGGCCCGATGGAAGCGCACGGAACTCTGCCGGACCTGCTCGATGAGGTCGAAGGTCGCTTCCCCTTCCTGCTCCCGGACAGTGTCGCCCAGAACCCGGCCCAGGAGACGGATGTCCTCCTTGAGCGGCAGGTCCTTGTCGGCGGGGCTGAATACCACGGGGCAGCTCCATTCAAGGGGGCGGTGGATTAAGGACTTACGGGTCTCAAGATTTGTGAAAAATTCAGGGACAAATTCTAATGAATTCCATGTAATGCGTCGATCGAGAAGGTGTCTCAACAACTGGGGGTTCCATGGGGTTTCTGGATCGGCTGACGGTGCGGACCAAACTCTGGATCCTGGCGGGTACCCTCATGTCCATCACGGGCGTGCTGTGGGGGACGGGTTACTGGCTGGCGGATCATCAGAATACCCAATCCAAGAACCTCACCAGCACCCTGTTGGCTGTGGCCCAGGCTGCGGACACCACCCGCCAGGCCCAGGCGGACTTCAAGGGGCAGGTCCAGGAGTGGAAGGATATTCTGGTCCGGGGCCACGATCCCGCGAACATGACCAAGTACCGCGAAGCCTTCGACAAGTCTGACAAAAAGGTCCAGGACGATTTCAAGTCTCTGGCGGCCCAGTTGGAGCTCTTGAAGATCAGTCCGGCCCCGGTGGCGAAGGCCGTGACGGAGCACAAGTTGTTGGGGGAGAAATACCGCGCCGCCCTGGACGGCTGGAAGTCCGGGGATCCCTTGGCCTACCGCAGTGTGGATGCGGCCGTGAAGGGGATGGATCGGCCCATGTCCGCGGCCATGGGGGAGCTGTCCGCTTCCATCCTGAAGGAGTCTGAAGGGATCCGGTTGCGGGAGGAGGCGGTGACCCTGGAGTTCATTCGCTGGGGCGGCCTCGTCAAGACGACGGTGTTCCTGTTCGGATTGGCGGTGGGCGGGTTCATGGCCCGGGCCATTCTGAGCCGCATTCAGTCCTCCATCCAGGACGTGTCGGAGGGCATGGAGCGCATGGTGGCCGGGGATCTCACCCGGGGCGTGCTGGTGAACTCCGAGGACGAGCTGGGCCGCATGGCCAAGGACTTCAACAACCTGCTGGCCCGGTTCCAGGATCTCTTCGCCCAGCTGCGGGATACCAGTGCCCAGGTGGCCAGTGGAGCCACAGAGCTGTCGGCCACCGCAGGCGAGGTGGGTCGCGCCAGCGAGGAGATCGCCCATTTCGCCGAGAACCAGCACGAAGCCTCGGAGCGGACCTCCGCCGCTATGACCGAATTCGCTGCCTCCATCCAGGAGGTCTCCGAAAACATCCGAGTCAGTTCGACCCGCACGGACACCATGGTAAAGGCGACGGACGAGGGGGCCCGCCAGGGCGAGGCCACGGTCGAGGCCATGGGCGCCATTCGAGAGGCCACCCAGCAGATGGTGAAGGCCGTGGGGGTCATCCAGGACATTGCTCGCCAGACCAACCTGTTGAGCCTCAACGCCGCCATTGAGGCCGCGAAGGCCGGCGTCCATGGCAAGGGCTTCGCTGTGGTGGCCGAGGAAGTCCGCAAGCTGGCCGAGCGCAGCGCCCAGGCCGCCAAGCAGATCGGCGACCTCATCACGCAGACTGAGGAGGCCATACAGGTGGGAATCCACACTGTGGAAGGCACCGATCTCACCATCAAGACCATCCAGGAGAACATCAAGGCCGTGGCCACCGCCTCCCGGGAGATCGCCATGGCCACGGAGGAGCAGAGCCGCACCTCGGACGAGGTGGCCAAACAGGTGGAATCCACGGCTCAGGCCACGGAGCGCAGCGCCGCCGCTTCCACGGAGCTGTCCCATACGGTGGCCGAGGTGAACCGCACTGCGGAGCATCTGGCTCGGATCTCCGAGGAGCTGGCCGCCACCATGGCCAAGTTCAGGACTTGAAGCTGCGAGATGCGCCCGGTGGAATCCGGCGCTATGATGGGTAATCCGACTAATTCGGTCAGGATTATGGGGCCTTCATGAAAGTCATCGTCGCCAAGACCGCGGGCTTCTGCTGGGGCGTGAAGCGCGCCATGGACGCCGTCCTGGAGGCCTCGGCCCGCAATGACGGCCGCACGGTGCAGACCCTGGGCCCGCTCATCCACAATCCCCAGGCCCTGGAGCTCATCGGCAAGCGGGGCGTGGCGGTGGCAGAGGCCCCGGACCAGGTACAGAACGGCACGGTGGTGATCCGGGCCCACGGCATCCCCATCCAGGACCTGCGGGGCCTCAAGGAGCGCCAGGCCAGGGGGGAGTTGAAGATCGTCAACGCCACTTGTCCCGAGGTGGCCAAGGTCCACAACAAGATCAAGAAGTGGAGCCCCAAGGGCTACTTCACGGTCATCCTCGGCAGTCACGGCCACGCGGAGAGCGTGGCCCACCGCAGCTTCGCGGAGCATGGATCCCTCATCGTGGCCAACATGGCCGAGGCCCAGGCCCTCACGGACGAGCAGTTGCGGAAAGTCCTGGTGGTGGCCCAGACCACGTTCACCGTGAAGGACTACCACGAGATCAGCGAGTATCTCCGGGGCCGGGCCGTGGATGCGGTCCTTGAGAACACCATCTGCGAAGACACCTGGATGCGCCAGGACGAGGCCCGGGCCCTGGCCCAGACTGTGGACGCGGTCATCGTCGTGGGCGGCAAGGCCTCCAGCAACACCAAGCACCTGGCGGAGTTGGCCACGCATTACGGCAAGCCGGTGCAATACGTGGAAACCGCCAATGAGCTGGATCTGAGCAGCTTCTCTGGAAGCGAGACCGTGGGCGTGCTGGCGGGGGCTTCGACCCCCACCTGGCTGGTGGACGAAGTGGTGGACGTGCTGGAACAGCTGGGCGACGGCCCCAGTCGCTGGCGTCGCTTCGCCCAGGCCGCCTTCGGCAGTTCCCTGTTGATGGCCGTGGGGGCGGGGCTTATGACTCTGGGGGTCCACCGCTGGCTGGGCCTGCCCTTGGGTTGGCGCTATCCCCTGCTGACCGGGGCCTACGTGCTGGCCATGTACCTGCTGAGCCCCTTTCTGGATCCCTTGGGTCTCGGTGCGCGGGGCCCGGCCCGGGCCCGCTTCCTCCAGCGCAATCGCAAGATCCTGTTGGCTTCGGCCATGCTGGCCCTCACCCTCACCCTGGTGCTGGCAGCCAGCCTGGGGAGCAAGGTTCTCTGGGTCGTGGTGGGGGCCACCCTCGTGGGGACCGCCTACAAGCGGCGCTTCCGCCTCGGGAACCTGGAGTTCAGCCTCCGCAGCATCCCCGGCTCCAAGGATGTGGTGGTGGCCTTGGCCCTGGCTGTGGTGGTCGTGACCACGCCCGTCTGGCAGGAGGGGCGCGCCTGGGATCTGCGGGCCTTTGCCGCGATCTTCCTGGTGGGCGTCCTGGCCTTTGCCCGCACGGTCATCTACGAGATCCGCGATATGCAGAACGACCAGATCGTGGGCAAAGAGACCCTGCCCATCTTCCTGGGCAAGGCCGCCACCAAGGGCGTCCTGGCGGTGCTGCTGGGCAGCCTGCTGGCGGGCACGCTCTGGCTCACCTATGACAACCGGAGCCAGGGGCACCCCCTGGCAGTGGCCCTGGTACTGGTGATCTGCGCCGCCTATCCGATGTTCTACCTCTGGCTCTTCCACGAGCGCTTCACGGCGGGCCGCGCCCGCTTCGAGTTCAGCGTCGATCTGAGCTTTTACCTGGTGGGCTTGCTGGCCTTGATCTGATAGTATTGGGCACCTTTTACCCAAGGAGCCCCCATGCGCATCAAATCCCTGGCGGTCCTCTCCGCCACCGCCATCCTCGGTGCCGCCCTCGGCTGGGCCGCTGCCGCCGCCTCCTACCAGAAGACCGGCACCGTGAAGGAAGTGGCTGCCGACAGCTTCACCCTGGACCTGGGCAAGGAGGAGTGGCGCTTCTACACTGACGGCGGCACTGCGGGCAAGGAAGCCCTCAAGGCCGGCGACAAGGTCACCGTCACCTACAAGCAGATCGCAACCAAGATCGAAGGCAAGGGCGGGGCCAAGGCTCCGGCAAAGAAGAAGTAGGTTTTGTTCGTTCTCGTACGGCCGTTCGTTCATGGCTCGGCATGGCGTTGCCATGCCGAGTTAGATAAACAAACCACTGGCCCCACCCCATCGTCAAAGCGCCGAAGGCGCTAACTCCAAGCAGGAGCGCCGCAGGTGCGGAGGTTTGGAGCCTACGGGAGCATCGGTTCGGAACCGATGACTCCAAGGTTTGGGGCCTGTGGAATGATGGAACCATGCGTTCATGGGTTCTCATCACAGGCTGTTCCACGGGCATTGGCCGGGCCCTGGTGGGTCTCTGTCGGAGGGGGGGCTGGAGCGTGGTGGCCACGGCGCGTTCCAAGGAGGCCCTGGCAGACCTGGTCCCCGGTGAGGATCTGCGGATCCTCGCCCTGGACGTGACGGATGCGGCCAGCATTGCGAAGGCGGCGGCGGCCTGCGCCGACCTGCCCCTGAAGGCCCTGGTGAACAACGCAGGATACGGCCAGGTGGGCCCTCTGGAGCTGATTCGCGCCGAGGAAATGCGGGCCCAGTTTGAGACCAATGTCATCGGCCTCCAGATGGTGACCAACGCCTTCCTGCCCCTGCTGCGCCGCCAGCCCGGGGCCCGCATCCTGCAGGTGGCCTCCATGCTGGGGCGCCTCTCCATCCCGCTGGCCGGTCCCTACAACGCCTCCAAGCACGCCGTGGTGGCCCTGGCCGAAAGCCTGCGCCTGGAGGTGGGCCGCGAGGTCTTCGTGGTGTTGGTGGAGCCCGGGGCCATCCGCTCCGCCTTTCGCGAGACCCTGGCCAAGGTCTGGGGAGATCTGCCCCAGCGGGCCCAGGGCACGCCCTACGCCGGGGCCGTGGCCCGGCACCTGGCATTGCGCCGGGAGCAGGCCGAGCGCCACGCGCTGAGTGCCGAGATCTGTGCCCAGAAGCTGCTGGCGGTATTGGACGCACCACGCCCGCCGCGGCGTCTGGTCATCGGCCGGGACGCCTTCTGGGCCATCAAGCTGAAGGCGCTGCTGCCTGCAGCCCTCTGGGAGCGGGTGCTGCGCCGGGCCTACGGGCTGGACTGCTGATTCGCTACTTGTAGATGCCGCAGCCCACCAGGACTCCGTTCTCCACCAGGCAGAACGAGGTCTTATGCTCAATCTTGCGGGTGTCAGGGTTCATGCGCTTGTAGTCAGACCAGCCGCCGCCCTTCTTCTGGCCCACGGCGATGTTCTCCTTCACGTACTGGGTGCCGTCCGGGTCCTTCACGTTGAGGCGGTTCACGCCCAGCAGGTTGGACTCGGCCCCGTGGGCCAGGACCACGCCGTTCAGGTCGTAGACGAAGAGGTAGAGCGGGTTGCCGGGCTTGGCGTGGAAGCGGCCGGAGCCCTTGTGGACCTCGCCGAGGAAGGCGTCCTTGCCGTTGCTCTTCATGAAGGCGATGCCCTCTTTCACCAGGGCCTCGGCCTTGGGACGGTCAGAGGCCTGGGCACCGAGGGGCAGCACCAGCAGGCAGGCGGCCAGGGAGGAAAGCAGGAAGGTGCGCATAAGGTCTCCGAGAAAAGGGATGTTTGGGATGGAGCAGGCAGGGAGCTACTTGTAGACCCCGCAGCCCACCACCCAGCCATCCAGGTGTTCCACATAAGAGGTCTTGTCATCGATCTTGCCGGTCTTGGGATTGGGATACTTGTAGTCCACCCAGCCACTGCCCCGGGTCTGGGCCACCCGGATCATGTCCTGGAGGAAGAAGCGCCCATCGGGATCCTTGATGCCCCAGCGGTTCACACCCACCAGGTTGCTCTGGAAGCCAATGGCCTGACACACACCCTGCATGTCATAGATGAAGATGTAACTCTCCCCGCCTGCCTTGGCGTGGAAGCGGCCCTGGCCCTGGTTGGTTTCCCAGAGCAGGGCTTCCTTCCCCTGCTTCTTGCCGAAGGCGATGGCCTCCTTCACGAGGGCCTGTACCTGGGCCTTCTGTTCAGGGGACTGGGCTGCCAGGGCGAGGCAAGCCAAGACGGGAATGAGAAACGCGGAACCGGACATAGGGCCTTATGAGGAATAGCGGACCCCCTCCTCTTCGGCCAGGAGCCTGGGTTGGGTTAATCCGACCGGAGCCTGCCAAACTGGGGGCATGACTGAAGACCGCCTCTACCTCATCGACACTTTCGCTTTCATATTTAGGGCCTATTTCGCCAATCCGCGGCTGAAGAACGGGGCGGCCTACACGTTCACCCGCCTGGTGCTGCAGCTGCTGGAGAAGCACCAGCCCACCCACATTGCCTGCGTGTTCGACACGCCGGAGCCCACCTTCCGGCATGAGATCTATCCCGAATACAAGGCCAACCGGGATGCCATGCCCGAGGATCTGCGCCCCCAGATCCCCATGATCCGGCAGTTGGTGGAGGCCCTGTCCATCCCCATTGTCGAGCTGGCTGGCTACGAGGCCGATGACGTCATGGGCACCTTGGCCCGGGAGTCGGCCTTGCATGGCCTGCCCGCAGTGATCGTGAGCCCCGACAAGGATCTGTTGCAGCTGGTGGACGACGAGCGGCACATCCAGGTGCTGAACACCAAGGACGGCGAGGTCTGGCACGATCGTGAGGGCGTGAAGGCCCGCATGGGCGTCTGGCCCGAG
Source organism: uncultured Holophagaceae bacterium (assembly GCA_903913215.1). Taxonomy (GTDB): domain Bacteria; phylum Acidobacteriota; class Holophagae; order Holophagales; family Holophagaceae; genus Geothrix. The sequence goes on along the minus strand of CAIWKE010000012.1, from coordinate 33,852 downwards.
CAGGTGGTGGACTTCCTCAGCCTAGTGGGGGACGCCTCGGACAATGTGAAGGGCGTGCCGGGCATTGGCGAGAAGGGCGCGGCCCTTCTGCTGGAGAAGTTCCAGACCCTGGACGCCATCATCGCCGCCAAGGCAGAACTCAAGCCCAAGCAGCGGGAGGGCCTTGAGACCTCGCTGGATCCTGAGACCGGCTGGCTGGACCTCACCCGGCGCCTGGTCACCGTCGTGCAGGACCTGGAGCTGCCCCTGCATCCCAAGGATCTCCGCTACCCCGGGGTGGACGAAGCCAAAGCTCGGGAAACCTTCAAGGAATTGGGCTTCCAGACCCTCACCCGGGAGTTCACACAAACCTCCCAGGAGGCGGGCCACACCCGGAAGTATGCCGCCGCCACCACCCTCAAGGAGCTGGAGGCCGCCGTTGAAGCCTGCCGCGCCGCCGGCCGCTTCGGCCTGGACACCGAGACCACCAGCATCGATCCCACCCGGGGTCACCTCGTGGGCCTCAGTCTGGCCTGGACGCCCAACGAAGGGCTCTACGTGCCCCTGGCCCACCTCAAGCCCGCCACGGAGGACATGGAGGGCTCCCTGCCGGGTCTTCTGCCGGACAGCGGCCTGCCCGAGGCGCTGCTGGACCTCCAGGGTGAACCCGAGGCCTTCTTTACCGAACTGGCGCCCTACCTGGATCCCCGCAACCTGCCCTTCGCCCAGGTGCAGCGCGCCCTGGCCCCATTGCTGGCGGATCCCACCGTGGGCAAGTGCGGTCAGAACCTCAAGTACGACTTCCAGGTCCTTGCGCGGCACGGCCTGCCCGTGGCCGGGCTGGCGGACGACAGCATGGTGCTCAGCTTCCTGCTGGAGAGCGGCGTCCGCCACAACCTGGATGACCTCTCTGTGCGCCTCCTGGATGTGAAGCCCATCGCCTTCGAGGAGATCGTTGGCAAGGGCAAGGCCCAGAAGCGCTTCGACGAGGCGGACTTCGACCGGGCCGTGCAGTACGCCGCCGAGGACGCGGATCTGGCTTTGCAGCTCTGCGACAAGCTCCGTCTGAAGCTCATGGATCCGCAACAGCAGCGTCTCTACGCCGAGGTGGACCTGCCCTTGGTGGAAGTGCTTGCTGCCCTCGAAGGCCACGGCGTCCGCTTGGATCTCGATGTCTTGTCCCAACTCGCCGTGCGCATGCACGGCGAACGCGAACGAGCGCAAGCGCGCGTGATCGAGCTTGCCGGACAAGCCTTCAACCTCAACAGCCCCACCCAGCTGGGTGGCATCCTCTTCGGCAAGCTGGGCTACAAGCCGGTGAAGTTCACGGGCAAGACCAAGGCCCCCAGCACCGATGAGGACGTCCTCCAGGAATTGGCGGAGAACCAGGGCGCGGAGATCGCCAGCGAGCTGCTGCGGCACCGGCAGATGGTCAAACTGCTGGGCACCTACGTGGAGGCGCTGCCCCTCATGGTGAATCCCCTCACGGGGCGGGTTCACACGCGGCTGCATCAGGCGGCGGTGGCCTCCGGGCGCCTGGCCTCCAGCGATCCTAACCTTCAGAACATCCCCATCCGCACCGAAGAGGGCCGGGCCATCCGCGGCGCCTTTGTGCCCGAGCCGGGCTGGGTGCTGCTGGACGCGGACTACAGCCAGATCGAGTTGCGGGTGGTGGCGGCCCTGGCGGAGGATCCCGTGCTGCTGGGGGCCTTTGCCGCCGGTGAGGACATCCACCGCCGCACCGCCTCGGAGGTCATGGGCCTGCCCATGGACCAGGTGACCAGCGAGGACCGAAGTCGGGCCAAGGCCGTGAACTTCGGCCTCCTCTACGGCCAGGGTGCCTTCGCACTGGCGGCCAACCTGGGCATCACTCAGAAGGAGGCGAAGGCCTTCATTGAGCGCTACTTCGAGCGGATGCCCAAGGTGGCTTCCTGGATCGAGGGTGCCAAGGAGAAGGCCCTAGCCGAGGGCCTGGTGCGCACGCACTGGGGCCGCATCCGCCGCATCCCTGAGCTGGACAGCCCCAACAAGCAGTTCCAGGCCCAGGGCCTGCGTGAGGCCGTGAACACCATCGTTCAGGGCACCGCTGCGGACCTCATGCGCCGAGCCATGGTGCGCCTGCACCAGAGCCTCCTGGCCTCGGGTTTGCGGGCGCGGCTCCTGCTTCAGGTCCACGATGAACTGCTCATGGAAGCGCCGCCCGAGGAGGTCGAGCAGGCCTCGGCCCTCCTCAAGGACGCCATGGAGGGCGCCGATGACCTGGGCCCCCTAGGGGTCAAGCTCGCCGCCGAAGTGCGGACCGGGAGCAGCTGGCTGGCCTGCAAGTAGGCCGGGGGTCCAAAGAAATTCAACGGCAGAGAAGGCAAACGCCAACCGCGGAGAACGCTGAGAACGCGGAGAAAATGCAGGCTACCTGGAGGCCGGATGAAAAATCTGGCCCCTCTGCGCTCTCTGCGCTCTCTGCGTTCTCTGCGGTGAAAGGGGATCTTTGGAATTCCCTGGTTACCCAGTACTTTGTTGGCCCCTCGATGGGGTGTTTGACACTTTGTCGGGGTCTGCGTCCAAATCAGGCGATTTCGGGGGGTTTTGTGATGGCTGCCCGGGCTCGAAATTAACGGGGAGGTCATCATTGGCGGATCGGTGCTTTTCAGCACCACCGCCTCGTTTCCTTCCTGCAGGAGTCTGACCATGAGCCAATACAAGATCGCGTGGTTGCCCGGTGACGGTGTGGGCGTCGAAGTCATGGAGGCGGCCCGGATCTGTCTCGATGCCCTGAAGTTCGACGCCGAATACACCCACGGCGACATCGGCTGGGAGTTCTGGTGCAAAGAAGGCGAGTCCTTCCCCCAGCGAACCATCGACCTGCTGCAAGCCAGCGATGCTGCCATGTTCGGCGCCATCACCTCCAAGCCCGTGAAGGACGCCGAGGCTGAGTTGGTGCCGGAGCTTAAGGGCAAGGGCCTCATTTACCGCAGCCCCATCGTGCGCATGCGGCAGATGTTCGACCTCTTCACCTGCCTGCGACCCTGCAAAGCCTATGCGGGCAACCCCTTGAACTACAAGGACGGCATCGACCTGGTGGTCTTCCGGGAGAACACCGAGGACCTCTATTCCGGCGTGGAGTTCAGCCCCGTGCCTGACGAGCTGAAGGAGAGCCTGCGAAAACTCAGCAAGCCCTTTGGCCACTTCGCCGATATCCCCGGCGACCAGTTCGCCATCACCTGCAAGATCAACACGCAAAAGGGCTGCGATCGCATCATCCGCGCTGCCTTTGAGTATGCCAAGACCTTCGGGTATCCCAAGGTCACGGTCATCCACAAGGCCAACGTGGTGCGCGCCACGGAGGGCATGTTCCTGGAGACAGGCAAGCGCATCGCCAAGGAATTCCCCGGCATTGAGATGGATGACGCCAATGTGGACGCCATCACCATGTGGATGCTGAAGAATCCGAAAAATTACGGCGTGATGGTCGCCACGAACCTCTTCGGCGACATCGTCAGCGATCTGGCCGCTCAGATGGTGGGTGGCCTGGGCTTCGGCTGCTCTGGCAACATCGGCGAAAAGCTGGCCGTCTTCGAGCCCAGCCACGGGAGCGCCCCTAAGTATGCGGGCCAGTACAAAGTGAACCCCATCGCCACCATCCTCGCCGCCAAGATGATGCTCGACTGGCTCGGTGAAAAGGAGAAGGGCGCCCGCCTGGAAAAGGCTGTGGCCGATGTCATTGCCGAGGGGAAGGTCCGCACCTACGACATGGGCGGCAGCGCCACTACCCTAGAGATGGGCGAAGCCATCGCGCGCAAGCTCTGAGGCGGGTCATGAGCCACATCTTCATCCACGAAGTCGGTCCGCGCGACGGTCTCCAGGCCGAAAGCTCCGTTGTCCCGACGGCGACCAAGCTGGACTGGATCCGCCGCGTGGCGGCTTCGGGGGTGGACATCGTGCAGGTGGGCTCCTTCGTGCGGGGCGACAAGATGCCCCAGATGGCGGACACGGATGAGTTGTTCCGCATCCTCGCGAAGGAGACCCATCGCGCTACCTTGTCGGGTCTGGTCCTGAACGAGAAGGGCCTGGAGCGGGCCCTGGAGGTGGGCGTCGGACTCATCTGCCTGGGCGTGTCCGCTTCAGACACCCACAGCCGCAAGAACACGGGCATGTCCACGGAGGACGCCACCCGCCGCATCATCGCCACGGCCCTGGCGGCCAAAACGGCTGGGCGCCGAGTGCAGGTGAGCGTGCAGAGCGCCTTCGGCTGCGGGTTCGAGGGGCCCATCCCCGAGGAGCGCGTGTTGGGCATCGTGGCGGCCTACCTGGAGGCGGGGCTCACTTCCATCAGCCTTGCGGACACCGCGGGCCACGCCCACCCGGCCCAGGTGCGCCGCTATGTGCAACAGGTTCTGGCGCTCGATCCTGCGGCAGAAGTCACCGCCCACATCCACGACACCTATGGCCTGGGCATGGCCAGTGTCTATGCCGCCATGGAGGCTGGGGCCCGCGCCATCGAGACCAGCTTCGGCGGCCTGGGCGGCTGCCCCTTCACCAAGGTGGCCGCGGGCAACGTGGCCACGGAAGACCTGGTCCATGGCCTCCAGCGCATGGGGCAGCGCCTGGACATCGACCTGAACGCCCTTGTGAGTGTGAGCCGCGACGTGGCCGTCCACTTCTGCCGCGACCTGCCCGGCTGCGTGTACAAGACTGGCCCCATCGTGACGAAGGTGCAGGCATGACTAAAAAGATCCTCTCCGGCATCAAGGTCCTGGACCTCACCAACGTCCTGTCGGGCCCCTTCACCACGCTGCACCTGGCGCTCTTGGGCGCCGAGGTCATCAAGGTGGAGAACCCCAAGGATGGGGATCTGGCGCGCAAGCTGGGCATTGTCCCCAAGCTTAACAAGCAGCTCATGGGCACCAGCTTCCTGGCCCAGAACTGCAACAAACAGTCCATCACACTCAATACCAAAAGCTCCGAGGGCAAGGCCCTCTTCCTGCGGCTGGTCCGGGACGCGGATGTGGTGGTGGAGAACTTCCGCCCCGGCGTCATGGACCGGCTGGGTCTTGGCTACAAGATCCTGGCTGAGGCCAATCCCCGCCTCATCTACTGCGCCATCTCAGGCTTCGGCCAGACGGGGCCGGATGCCCTCAAGCCCGCATATGACCAAATCATCCAGGGTCTTTCCGGCGAGATGGCGGTCAATGGCGACGAGCGCCTGAACCCCCTGCGCACGGGCTTCCCGGTCTGCGACACGGTGGGCGGGCTGAATGCGGCCTTCGCCGTGATGGCTGCCCTCTTCCACCGGGAGCGCACCGGGCAGGGGCAGTCCATCGACGTGGCCCTCCTGGACAGCATCATGCCCCTCATGGGCTGGGTCGCGGCCAACCTGCTCATCGGCGGCGAGCAACCGGTGCTCATGGGCAACGACAACTTCACCGCAGCCCCCAGCGGCACCTTCCGCACCCAGGACGGTCACATCAACATCGCCGCCAACAAGCAGGAGCAGTGGGAGGCGGTCTGCGACGTGCTGGGCCTGCCCGAGCTGAAGGCCGACCCGCGTTTCCAGGAGCGGGATGCGCGCAAGCACAACCGGCGGGAGTTGACGCCACTGCTGGAAGCGAAGCTGGCCCAGAAATCTACTGAGTTCTGGGTGAGGGAACTCAATGCAAAGGACGTTCCCAGTGGAGACATTCTCAGTCTGGAGGCGGCCCTGCGGCAGCCCCAGGTGGAGCATCGCCAGGTCTTGCAGAAAGTCGCTTTACCGGGTGTGGGTGACGTGGAGGTCTTCGGCCTCACAGCCCACTTCGAGAAGACACCCGGCCAGGTGGAGACGGCCCCGCCCACCCTGGGCCAGCACAACCACGAGATCTATTCCTCGCTCGGGCTCAGCGAGGCCGAGCAAGCTGACCTGAAATCCAGAGGCATCATCTAGGAGGTTTTATGGGCATGACCGTTGTTGAGAAGATCCTGGCCCGCGCTGCGGGACTGCCCTCAGTGCAGGTGGGGGATGTGGTGGAGCCGTCGGTGGACCTGGCCATGTCCCACGAGAACGCGGCCCTGGTTATCAACCAGTATCTGGAAGTTTTTTCGGGCACGGGTCAGGCGCCCAAGGTCTGGGACCCTTCCCGCATCGCCATCATCTTCGACCACCGCGTGCCGGCGGAGTCCCCCAAGACCGCCACCAACCATAAGAAGATCCGCGAGTTTGTGACTGCCAACGGCATCACCAAGTTCCATGACGTGCGCGGCGATGTGGGCGGCATCTGCCACCAGGTTCTGCCCGAATATGGCTACGTGCGGCCCGGCTTCGTGGTGGTGGGCACGGATTCCCACACCACCAGCCATGGCGCCCTGGGCGCCTTCAGCTTCGGCGTGGGCGCCACGGAGATGGCCTCGGCCTGGGCCCTGGGCATCGCCGTGAACATCGAGGTGCCTGCCACCATCAAGGTGGTGGTGAAGGGGAAGTTCGCCCCCATGGTGGGCCCGAAGGATCTGATCCTGCACCTCATCGGCCAGCTCACGGCCCAGGGCGCCAACTTCAAGGTGCTGGAATTCCACGGCGAGACCATTCGGAACATGAGCACCAGCGGTCGCCTGGCCATCTGCAACATGAGCGTGGAGGCCGGCGCCACCTCGGGCATCGTGCCTGGAGACGAGGAGACGGTCCGTTATCTGCGCGAGGAGGCCGGCGTCACGGATGCCATCACCTGCGTCCAGCCCGATGCGGATGCCACCTACGTCCGCACCGTGGAGATTGACGTTTCGGCCCTGGATCCCCAGATCGCCTGCCCCCACATGGTGGACAACGTGAAGCCCATTGACCAGGTCATCGGCACCAAGGTCCAGCAGATCGTCATCGGCAGCTGCACCAACGGCCGCCTGGACGACCTGGCCGACGCCGCCGCCATTTTGCGCGGCAAGAAGGTGGCCGAGGGCACCCGCATGCTGGTGTTCCCCGCCTCCAGCAAGATCTTCGGCCAGGCCCTGGACAGGGGCTACATCCACGACCTCATGAAGGCTGGCGCGGTGGTCATGAACTCTGGCTGCGGCCCCTGCCTGGGCGTCCATGAGGGTGCCCTGGGCGACGGCGAGACCGCCCTCAGTACCACCAACCGCAACTTCAAGGGCCGCATGGGCAACCCCACTGGCTTCGTCTACCTCTGCAGCCCCGTGGTGGCCGCCGCCTCGGCCATCACCGGCGTCATTACTGATCCAAGGAAAGGAGCCTGATATGGCGAAAGTGATCATCAAGCTCGAGAACGACATCAGCACCGACGACATCTACCCGGGTCGCTTCATGGCCACCGTGCTGCCCACAGAGACGCCCCAGTACGCCTTCTTCGATCGCACGGACTTCAACGCCCAGCTCAAGGCCAAGGCCTTCCCCCCGAACTCCATCATCGTGGGCGGCGAGAATTTCGGTTGCGGCTCCAGCCGGGAGCAGGCCTGCTCCACCCTCAAAGGCCACGAAGTGGCCATCGTGGCCAAGAGCATCTCCCGCATCTTCCTCCAGAACAGCATCAACCTGGGCCTGCAGGTCGTGATCTGCCCCGGCATCGAGGCCTCCGAAGGCGACGAGCTGGACATCACCCCTGACCACGTGGTGAACAAGACCACCGGCAAGACCTTCGATCAGGTGAAGCTCCCCGCCGCCCGCAAAGGCATCATGGACGCCGGTGGCCTCATCCCCTACACCCGGGCCCGGCTCATGGCGAGGGGCTGAGGACAAAAGATCCAACACGAAGGCTCGAAGACGCAAAGATTTGAAGAAGCTTTTCTTGGTTTTTATTCGTGTCTTAGAGTCTTCGTGTTGATCAGTTATCGATCGTTACTCCGTCCCCTCGGCTGCGTCTTCGGGGCAAGGGTGGTGGTGGTTGCGGATGGCGTGGACGGCCAGGTCGTAGTTGGGTTCCTGGGTCAGCTCGGGCACCAGCTCGGTGTGGACCACGGTGCCGTTCTCGTCCAGCACCACCACGGCCCGGGCCAGGAGGCCACGCAGGGGGCCGTCCTCCAGAGTGACGCCGAAGGCCTCCCCGAACTCCCGGTGGCGGAAGGCAGAGGCCGTGACCACGTGTTCCAGGTTGTCGCCCACGCAGAAGCGAGCCTGGGCAAAGGGCAGGTCCAGGGAGACGCAGACCAGCACCGTGTCCGTGAGATCTGCAGTCAACGCGTTGAACTTCCGGACGCTTTCGGCGCAGGTGGTGGTGTCGAGGCTGGGGAAAATGCTCAGCAGCACCCGCTTGCCCTCCAGGTCCACGCTGGTGAAGTCGCTGAGGTCCCCGCGGGTGAGGCGGAACATCGGGGTGGCATCTCCCACGAGGGGCAGTGAGCCGCAGGTGTGGATGGGATTTCCATTGAAGGTGATCCTGGCCATGGGTTCCTCCAGACGGGCCCATCCTACCCAGGTCCAGAGTGTCTCGGGGGTCACATTCTTGACCCAGAGGTCGCTCCCCTGGATCCCCCGGGGGCCACTCAGTCGGCGATACTGGAAGCTCGGAGGTTCCATGAAAATCCTGCTCCTCGGCTCCGGCGGCCGGGAACACGCCCTGGCCCTGAAACTACGGGCCTCGGCCCAGGCCGTGGAGCTGGTCTCGGCCCCGGGCAGCGACGCCCTTGGGGAACTGGGCCAGCGGGTCGCATTGGACCTGGAGGATCCCGCCGGTGTGGCCGCCTGGTGCGCGGGGAACCGCCCGGACCTGGTGGTCATCGGCCCCGAGGTGCCTCTGGTGGCGGGGGTGGGGGACGCGGTGCGGGCCCTGGGCATCCCGGTCTTCGGCCACGACGCGGCCACGGCCCGGCTGGAGGGCAGCAAGGCCTTCGCCAAGGCCTTCATGGAGCGCCACGCCCTGCCCACCGCGGTCAGCCACACGGTGACGGACCTGGCCGCGGGCGAGGCCCTCATCCATTCCTGGTCCCATGGCCTGCCCATCGTACTCAAGGCTGACGGTCTGGCTGCGGGTAAGGGCGTGGTGTTGGCCGCCAGCCAGGCCGAGGCCCTGGCCACCCTGCGCGCCTTCATGGCAGGCCAGTTCGGGGAGGCCAGTCGCACCGTGGTCTTCGAGGCCCCTCTGGTGGGCATGGAGCTGTCCCTGCACGTGCTGGTGGATGTGGACGCCGACCATGCGACCTATGCCCTCCTGCCCGCCTGCCAGGACCACAAGCGCATCTTCGAGGGCGATGAAGGCCCCAACACCGGCGGCATGGGCGCCTTCGGGCCGCTGCCCTTCCTGAAGTCCGAGGACATCGAGCTCATGCGGACCCGCCTCGTGGAACCCACTGTGCGGGGCCTGCAGAAGGATGGCCTCAGGGCCCGGGGCGTGCTCTTCCTGGGCGTGATGTGGACGGCGCGGGGACCGGAGTTGCTGGAATACAACGTGCGCTTCGGCGATCCCGAGACCCAGGTGCTCATGCAGCTCCTGGACGAAGACCTCGCGGCCCTGCTGCTGGAGGTGGCCGAGGGGCGTCTTGTCGCACGCGACCTGAAGCTCAAGCCCCACACGGCCATCGCCGTGGTGCTGGCCGCCGAGGACTACCCCGAAGGTGCGAAAAAGGGCGTGCCCATCTACATCGGGAACCCACCTGTCACGGTCATCCACGCGGGCACGAAGAAGGTAGCTGGCCAGTGGTTGACGAACGGCGGCCGGGTGCTCAACCTCGCCACCTCCGCGCCGGACCTGGTCGCGGCCCGGGCCGCCATCGAGGAAGCTCTGCCCGAGGTCCACTGGCCCGGCATGCAGGTGCGCAACGACATCGGCCTGAAGGCTTTGTGCCACGCCGAGGCGGGCAAGACCGTTCAGGATCCCTGGTGAGCCGCTGGCGGCGCCCGGGGCTCCATCTGTGAATCCGTGGCTGTGTCCAGGGGTTCCTCAGCCCAGATTGGTCTGAGGAGGACGTCTCGTGCCCATCTCATGCCGTCTGGACGGTGAAAAGAAGCAGTTGTTGCGGCAGCAGCCCGGGAGCCCTCTCTGGTGGGGCTTGCGGGTGAGCATGTCGGTCGCCTTGCTGCTGGCACCCATTGAGCGCTTGCGGGAGAACCATCCAGGTCCCAGGGGCTTCCTGATCCTCCCGGTGGTTCTGGTCTTCACCCTGCTCCTTTGGCGCCTTGCCGCCTGGCTCTACGCCTCCGAGCGAAGACGCATTGAAAGCAAGGTGGGCAGTGGTTTCTTCGCCGGCTGGCGGGGGGCTGTGCCCATGCTCTTCGTCACGGTGGCGATCCTGCTCGGCTTGCGCCCAAGCTCCTTCGTCCAGACCACAATTCTGCCCTTTGTGGTGTGTGGCATCCTGGTCTTCGTCATGGAGCAGACCATGGCCGCCAAGCGCGCCAGCTTCGACCTGCTCGATGCCAAGGACCAGGCCCTGCGCGCCAAGTTGGCACCCCACTTCATCTTCAACACCCTGAACACGCTGCACGCACAGATCGAGCAGGATCCCCGGGGCGCGCAGGCCACCACGGAGCGGCTGGCCCAGCTCTTCCGGCAGGTCATTGCGGCCTCAGATCAGCTCACGATTCCCCTCCGCCAGGAGCTGGCCTTCGTGGAGGCCTACTTGGGCATCGAGCAGGCGCGGCTGGGGGGGCGGCTTCGCGTAGTGGTCGAGATTCCCGAAGACCTGGAAGCCGCCGAGGTGCCGCCCCTCTCTCTGCAGGTGCTGGTAGAAAACGCCGTGAAGCATGGCGTGGCGCCCCTGGAGGCGGGCGGCGAGATCCGCATCGGCGCTGAGAAGAAGGAGGGCTTCCTGCACCTGTGGGTGGAGGACCCGGGCCCTGGCATCAGCACCCAGCGCGGCACCGGCACGGCCCTGGAGACCTTGCGGCAGCGACTGGAGCGGCCCGAGGATCTGGAGATGGGGATGGTCGGGGAGCGACATCGAGTGAGCTTCCGGTGGAGGCTGGCATGAACCCCACGCGGCGCACGATCTTCTCCATCCTCGTCCTCGTTGGGTTGTTTTTAACGATCCTGGATGGATGGGTCTTCCATGCCCGTGGGGCTTGGGCTGTTATTCCCGGTTGCGTGGTTATCGCCCTGGCACCATGGCTCTGGATCAAGGGGCTTCGCAGTGCTGGAAAGGGTTGGCGGCGGGCAATCTTCCTGGCGGCCTTCGCGGCACCAATGATCTCATTTGGACTCTCCTTGAACACTGGTGCCCATGACGCGTACGATGGGTTCGTTGATGGCTGGAATGATGCGTCCTCAGAACATGCAAAGCCAACACACGAGCAGTTGAATCAGCCGCCCCAGCCCCGGTTCGATTCTCCGAACCCATTTCCTGTGCTCCCACCTGGGGCGGGGTTGGTGTCCTGGGTCCTCCTCACCGGCTTGTTGATGGGGGTGCTTGACCGTCTGGAACGGCGCCAGGCCGAAGCCGAGCGCCAGGCCGAGCTGGCCAAGGAGGCCCGCACCCAGGCTCTGGCGGCCAAGCTGGCACCGCACTTCATCTTCAACACGCTGAACACTCTCCACGCCCAAATTGAGGTAGATCCCAAGGGCGCTCAGGCCACCACGGAAAAACTGGCGGAGCTGTTCCGGCAGGTGGTTGCGGTGGTGACCCTGCCCACGATTCCCCTCCGCCAAGAGCTGGCCTTCGTGGAGGCCTACCTGGGCATTGAGCAGGCGCGGCTGGGGGAGCGCCTGCGCGTGAACGTAGAAATTCCGGAAGATTTGGAGGCCGCTAAAGTGCCACCCCTCTCCCTCCAGGTGCTGGTGGAGAACGCTGTGAAGCACGGCGTGGCGCCCCTGGAGGCGGGTGGCGAGATCCGCATCGGCGCCGAGAAGAAGGAGGGCTTCCTGCACCTGTGGGTGGAAGATCCGGGTCCCGGCATCAGCACCCAGCGCGGAACCGGCACGGCCCTGGAGACCCTGCGGCAGCGGCTGGAGAGCCCAGTGGACCTGGAGCTGGGCATGGTCGAGGGGCGGCATCGGGTATCGTTCCGGTGGAGGATGGCATGATCCGCATTGTCGTCATCGAGGATGAGCCCCTGGCCCGCCAGCACCTGGTGGATCTGCTGGGGGAGTTGCCCGGTGTCGAGGTTGTGGCAGACGCTGAGAACGGGCGTCTGGGCCTCGCGGCCATCGCGGAGCACCACCCCGATGCGGTGTTCCTGGATATCGAGATGCCGGGCATGAAGGGCACCGAGCTCATGCACATGCTGCCGGAGCCGCGGCCGGCCCTGGTCTTCGTGACGGCCTATCCCCAGCACGCCATCGAGGCCTTCGCGGGCGGGGCGGTGCACTACCTGCTGAAGCCCATCTCGCGGGTGGGTGTGGCCCAGGCCCTGTCGCGCATCCGGCCCAAGGACGAGCCGATCCAGAAGGAGTGGCTGCGCCTGCCGGTGCGCAAGAAGGACAGCACGCGCCTGCTGCGCCCCGAAGAGGTCGAAGCCCTGGTGGCGGACCTGGGGGACTGCCTGGCCTGGACCAAGGAGGGCCGTCTCCCCGTGGATGGCAGCCTGGCCCACTGGGAGGAGCGCCTGGGCGAGCTGGGTTTCCTGCGGGTCCACCGCAATGCCCTGGTGCGCCTGGACGCCGTTCGTGAGGTCAGCGCCGAGGACGAGCTGGTGCTGTCCTCGGGTCGCCTGAGCATCAGCCGACGGCGCATGGAAGAGGTTCGGCGCAGGCTGGGACTGTGAAAAATTGAAACTGCGAAAGACGCGAAAGGGCGCGAAGTCAATGGTGGCGGGAATCCCTGTCCCCGTTTATCTGTGGTGAATCCTAAAGATCCAAACACGCTTCGCCCTCAGCCTCGGGCCCGCAGCAACCAGTAGCCCAGGGTCAGGGTCAGGCCGACGAGGGTGAGCAGCCCGGCAGTCCGGTGGAAGCGGGGCAGGTGGCCCTGCTGACTGCGGGCCTCGCGCCAGGCGAGGGCCCGGTGGCCCAGGAAGAGGGTGAGGGCAGCGCAGGCCAGGGCTGCGCCCCAGGCCGTCAGCTGGTGTGGCTGGAGGGTACGGGGATGCAGGATGAGCCTGAGGACCACCACCGTGAGCGCGGCGGTCATCAGGTAGCCATGCCGGCGGTGGGCACCTTGGCGCACGGCCCGCAGCGCGAAGGCCACGAGCAGGAAGGCGGGGAGAAACAGCAGGTCAAGCACGCCTCTAGCCTAAGGGCAGTGTGGCGCCAGGAAAAGCCGGGAGCCGCAGGGAGGCCAAGCGAGGCATCTTTCCTTGTGCTGCCAGGGTCTCTGGATAGAATTCGCCTCAGAGTTTCGCCGTCAGCAAGGGAGGCACCATGCACGGTTCCCTGAACGACCTGCTCGGCCACCAGAGCTGGGCCGACGCCATGTTCTTTCACGCCTGGGCAGGCTCTGGGCACCAGGAGGACAGGGAACTCCGCACTCGCACTGACCACCTGGTCGGGGTTCAGGGTGCCTTCCTCCAGCTCCTGAAGGGCCAGGAGCCGGACCTGGCCGACCATCCCCCACCCAGCTTCCAGGCCTTGCAGCAGCGCTGCCTGGCCAACCACGAGGTCTTCCTGGCCCTGAGCAGGGGTCTGGACGAGACCGCCCTGGCCCGCAAGGTGAGGGTGCCCTGGTTCCCGGAACCGCCCTGTGTGGTCTCGGTCACGGACGCTCTGCTCCAGGTCTGCATGCACAGCCAGCACCACCGGGGCCAGAACATGACCCGGCTCAAGGCCCTGGGCGCCAAGGCTGCGAACGTGGACTACATCATCTGGCTCTGGAAGCAGAAGCCGCTGGGCCGGTGGAGCTGAGTCACCTCAGATCCGTCCGGGCGCTCCGGCGAGTACGGCCCTGAGGTAGCGGGTGAGCTGGCCCACGGTGAAGGGCTTGCGCAGCAGGGGGGCGTCCGGGCGGGCCAGGCCGTGGGGGCCCAGCTCATCGGCGGTATAGCCGGAGATGTAGAGCACCCGCAGGTTGGGGTTGGCCTTCACCAGTTCAGCGGCCAGCACCGGGCCGCTGTCGCCGGGCATGATGACGTCCGTCAGCAACAGGTGTACGTCGCCCGGATGGCTCTTGAAGAGGGCCCGGGCCTCAGCCGCGTCCTGGGCTGCCAGCACCACGTAGCCATTGCCCGTGAGGCTGCGCTGGGTGGCCTCCCGTACGGCGGGGTCGTCCTCCACCAGCAGGATGGTCTCGAAGCCACGAATGGGGTTGGCCCCGGAGACTTCCGGTTCGTCCACGGCCAGGACGGAGCGGGGGAAGACTAGGCGGATGGTGGTGCCCTCGCCCAGGCGAGTGTGGACGTCGATACCGCCGTTGGAGGCCTTCACCAGACCATAGACTGAGGCCAGTCCCAAGCCCGTGCCGCGGCCCCGGCTCTTGGTGGTGAAGAAGGGCTCGAAGAGGTGGCTGAGGGTGGACTCCTCCATGCCCGTGCCGGAATCGGAGACATCCAGCACCACTGAGTCCCCTGCCGCGATGGGCAGGTAGGGGGTCAGAATTGCCTCGGGGATCTGCATGTTCTGGAGCTTGATGGTGAAGCGCCCACCGTCGGTCATGGCATCCCGAGCATTCGCGGCCATGTTCAGCAGGGCCTGCTCCAGTTCATTGGGGTCGATGGTGATGGGCCAGACCTGGCGCTCGATGTCGAAGACCAGGCGGATGCGCTCGCCCAGCAATCCCTCCAGGAGGGGGGTGACGCCCTTGATGAGCTGGCGCAGGTCGATGGTCTTGGATTCCGGGGAATCGCGACGACAGAAGGCCAGCAGGCGCCCCGTGAGGGCCGCACCCCGGGTGGCGGCGCCGTGGATGCGCCGCAGGTCCCGTCCCGCGGGGTGGCCCTCGGGCAGAGAGGTCTCAGCCAGCTCGGCGTTGCCGAGGATGGCGCTGAGGAGGTTGTTGAAGTCGTGGGCGACGCCCCCGGCCAGACGACCCACCGCCTCCATCTTCTGGGCCTCGCGCAGCTGGTCCTCCAGGCGGTGTCGCTCAGAGATGTCCCGGGCATTGAGCACCATGCCGTGCACGGTGGGATCGTCCAGCAGGTTGGAGCCGGAGATCTCCAGCAGGCGCCAGCTGTCATCAGCATGGCGAAGGCGGCACTGGTGGATGAGGGTGTGGGTGCTATGGAGCAGGTCGCTGAGGAAGCTGGCGGCTGGGGCCAGGTCCTCGGTGTGGAGGAAGGATCGCAGCAGCTGGCCCTGCATGGCCTCAGGCTCCAGCCCCAGGACCTTCCGGGAGGCGGGGCTGGCGAAGCTGAGCTCGCCGCTCTGGTCCAGCACCAGGATCAGATCCGAGGAGTGGCGCACCAGGGCCTCGAAGCGGCCCTTCAGATTGGCGGTGGCGGCCTCGGCGGCCAGGTGACTGGTTTCCCGCAGAGCCAGGGTCTCCCGTAGCAGCAGCACCAGGATGAGGGCCAGCACGCCCACCAGCTCGCGCCGCAGGCCCTGGTAGTCCATGGCGCTGTTGAAGAGCAGGGGCCATAGGCCGAGGATCACGAAGACGATGGTGATGACCGGGATGGGGCTGACGGCGGAAGGACGGCGGGGCTGGGGTGCCGCGGGACTGGTCAGGCTGAGCCAAGCCCCAATCAGGCACATGTCGGCGGCGAGGGAGTTGCTGATGTTCACCAAGTAGCCGAGGCTCACGGACGTGGAGTGGGCAAGGTCCAGGGCGAAGATCAGGTCGGCCACCCAGGAGGTGCCGAGGCCCGCCAGCAGGCAGTAGAAGGCGGGGCGGGAGGGGAATGGCTCTGAGCGCAGGAGGGCGGCATTCAGGATCATGAAGCCGATGAAGGCCATGCAGGGGTAGGCTGCGCTGAGGATGGCGGTCAGGTTCAGCGACTGCCGCAAGGCCGGGTGTACGGCGAAGACCCAGAGAGGGGCACCCACACCGACGATGAAGACCGCAGCGTCCAGCAGCACCCGCCAGGTGCCGGGCAGGGGCGGGGCGGCCTTGGGGAAGCGGATCAGGCCCAAGAAGGCGATTGGATAGGCCAGGAGGAAGAAGATATCCACCAGGCCCAGGTTTGGCTGGAAGGTGATCACCGAGGAGGTGAAGGGGAAGAGCAGGCAGGCGGCGAGGATTGAGCCGGCCGAGGCCGCCAGCCAGCGGAAGGCCCCTGCGTGGCGGGGGGGCAGGTCCGGGCGCCGGGAGGCCCGCCAGAGGGTCCAGGCAATCAGGGCCTGGAGCAGGGCCAGGAAGCCGATCTCGCCGACCCGCTCCAGCGGAGTCCGTTTCGGGTACTGGGCCAGCCAGGTGATGTAGACCGGAGTCGCGAGCAGGGCGAGCTTGAGCCAGAGGGGGGCTTGTTTGACCCTGGAGAGGACAGCGCTGGCGGTCATTGGCACCGGAGATAGGGGAGGCAGGTCGCGGGCTTAGGATGAATGCCCGCTCAGGTACTCCTTCGGCCAATCCCCCACTGTCATAAATCAGGGATTGTTGAAATTTCTGGACGTTGGGGGCCTGCCTCAGATCTCCAGGTAGGTGTGCAGCTTACGTTCCTCGGTCAGGAGGGCCCGCAGGGCTTCGGCGGCATCACCCTTGGCGGAGGGCTTCCGCTTGGTGACGGGGCCCTGGATGAGGACGTCCGGGTCGTAGTGGACGCTGCGGAGCACGTGGTCCACGGTGTCGCCCTTCACCACGTGCTGCACCTTGAAGGTGTCGTCCTCGTGGACCATGATGTGGGCCTCATTGGGGGCGCCGAAGAGGTTGTGCCGCATGCCCAGGATGTCTTGATAGGCGCCCGTGAGGAAGAAGGCCACGTAGTAGGACTCTCCGCCCCGGGGCTCGTGGAGGGGGATCTCGTCCCGCACGTCCTTCAGGTCGATGAACTTCTCCATCTTGCCGTCGCTGTCGCAGGTGATGTCGCAGAGGGTGGCCGAGAGCCCCGGCTTCTCCTTCAGGCGGTGGATGGGCATCACAGGGAAGAGCTGCTCGATGGCCCAGTGGTCGGGCATGGACTGGAAGATGCTGAAGTTGGCGATGAGCTTGTCCGCCAGGCTCTTGTTGAGGTCCTGGAATTCCTCGGGCACGTACTTCAGGGTCTTGCTACTGAGGATGCGGGAGAGCTTCCGGCAGACCTCCCAGAACAGCGTCTCACCCTTGCTGCGGTCCTCCAGACCCAGATAGCCCAGGTTGAAGAGGGTCAGCATTTCATCCTTCTGAGTGATGGCGTCGTGGTACATCTCCGAGAAGTTCTTGATGGAGATGTTGTCCCGGGTGTAGGCCAGCTCCTTGAGGATCTGCGGTTCGTTGCCCGTGAGGGTGACGGTGTATTTCGTGTGGGTCGTGTCGATGAGGCCTATGATGTCCACCACCACCACCTGGTGGTAGGCCACGATGGCGCGGCCGGACTCGCTGAGCAGGTCCGGCATGGGCACCTGCTCCTGGGTGCAGATGTCCTTGGTGGTGTAGACCACGTCGGCCGCGTACTCGGCAATGGTGTAGTTCATGGAGCTGCTGAAGGTGGTCTTGGAGCCGTCATAGTCCACGCCTAGGCCGCCGCCCACGTTGAGGTAGCGTATGGGCACGCCCATCTTGCGGAGCTTGGCGTAGATGCGCGTGGCCTCCTTCATGGCCGACTTGATCTTGCGGATGTCCGTGATCTGGCTGCCGATGTGGAAGTGCAGCTCAATGACACTATCCAGCAGGTCGCGCTTCTCCAGCACCTCGATGGCGTCGAGGATCTCCCGAGTGGTGAGGCCGAATTTGGCGTGGTCCCCGGCGCTGGTTTCCCACTTGCCGGAGCCCTGGGCGTTCAGCTTGGCCCGCAGGCCGATGAGGGGCTCGACTTTCAGTTCCTTGGCCACCTTGAGGATGAGGGGCAGCTCGGTCATCTTTTCGACCGTGATGACCACCTTGCGGCCGGACTTGCGGGCCAGCAGGGCCATGCGGATGAAGGACTCGTCCTTGTAGCCGTTGCAAAGGACCAGGGCCTCGGGGTGCAGGTCCAGGCTCAGGGCGATGATGAGCTCGGGCTTGGAGCCCGCCTCCAGGCCGTAGTGGTATTTGTTGCCTGCGCGGACGATCTCCTCGACCACTTCCTTGGTCTGGTTGGTCTTCACGGGGTAGACGCCCTGGTATCCGCCCTCGTAGCCAAATTCGTTGATGGCGCGGCGGAAGGCCTCGTTCACCTCCACCACCCGGTGGGCCAGCACCTGGGGGAAGCGCAGGTTCAGCGGGGTCCGGAGACCCTTCTTCTTCAAGTGCTGGACGATCTCGTAGAGGTCGCAACTGAGCGAATCATCCTGGGTGGGTGTGATCTCCAGGTGGCCCTTGGCATTGATGCCGAAGTAGCCATTGCCCCATTCCCGGATGCCGTACATCGTTGCGGCGTCCTGGACCGTCCAGTGCTTCATGGGCATCCGAGTGGACTCCTCAAACCGGGGCGGCCACCTTTGGCCGGAAGTTTGTTTATATGGGAAAAACCCAACACTTCCAACGAAAAACTCAAGAACCCAGGATCCGGGCCAGGGTGGCCCGCCAGTGGCGGTCCCGGACACGCCTCAGGGAGGTCCTCCGGGTGAGCTTACGCCACTGGGCTGCGCCGCGGGGCAGCTCTCCCGCAGGACGGGTGTGGAGGGGGCTGGGACCACCCCAAAGAGCAGGATCTCCCCAGAGGGGCGCCCGGTTCCAGGGGCAGACCTCCTGGCAGGCGTCACAGCCCGCGGCCCACTGGCTGCGGGCCAGGGCCGCAGCGACCACCGGGGGGGGCTCTGCCTCGGTCTCCACAGTGTAGGTGGTGAGGCAGCGGGCCGGATCCAGGCTGAAGGGGCTCAGGGCCTGGGAGGGGCAGGCCTCCAGGCAGGCGCTGCAGTTGCCACACAGGTCGGCCTTGAAGGGAGCATCCACGGGCAGGTCCACGGAGAGCAGTATCACCCCCAGGAAGCCCCAGGAGCCCTGCTTGCCCATGATCAGCAGGGTGTGCTTGCCCTGCCAGCCCAGGCCCGCCCGTACGGCCAGTTGGCGCTCCAGCAGGGGGGCCGTGTCCACGCAGACCCGGCCCTCCAGGCCCGGCCAGCGGTCCTGGGCCGCCTCCAGGAGCCGGGTCAGGCGGGGCTTCATGGTCATGTGGTAGTCCGGGCCCCAGAGGTAGCGGCTCAGCTTCAGGCTGCCAGGGGCCGCCCCGGGCACCGCCTCGGGCCGGGCATAGGGGAAGAAGCCCACCAGGGCGGTCCTGGCCTGGGGGAACACCGCTTTCGGATCCAGCAGGGTGGCGGGGTCCAGGTAGGGCAGGTGGGTGCCCCGGCCCGCCTGGAACCAGGCCTCCAAGTGCTCCGCCTCCTTCGAAAAGGGTCCGCAGGGGGCGAAGCCCACGGCGCCGAATCCCGCAGAAAGTGCTTCGACCTGAAGCCAGCTCTTGAATGCCAGCGGATCCGGGTGTTCAACTGGCACGAGAAGGCTCCCCCCATGGATATCCTCACCCTCGAACTGCTCGATGTCACGGTCTTCCAGGCCCTCCTGGAGCTGAAGGGCCTGCTGGCGGACCACCCCGGAGAACCTCTTCGCATCCAGGGGGAGGAGGAGCTGCTCCGGGTGAATGTTCTGAGCTACCTGGAAAAACAGGGCCGTACGGCCCGCTCGGTCCGCCAGGGACACCACTGGGAACTGCAGGTGGCCCAGTCCTCCCGGCCCCAGCCCGTGCTGGTGCCCGCCGCGCCAGTCCAGAAGCCGGTCCTGGTGCTGCGCAGCGCCTTCGCGCCCGGCGACCGGGCGCTGGGTCGACGCCTGCTCCTGGAGACCCTGTCCCATCTGGAGACCGGCCTGCCCTGGCTCTGCCTGGCCCACCAGGCCGTGGAGCTGGTGGAGGATCCCGGCGCCCTGGCCATCCTGGAAGGACTGAAGGGCCGGGGCATCCCCATCCACATCTCCGCCGCCAGCCTCGCCCATGCCGGCCTCGAGGCGCCGGGCTTCGACCAGATCCCGGATGAGGGATGGCAGAAGCTGCTCGCACGTGGAATGGTGACCGTGTTGTAGGCTGGAGGCGGAGTCTCTTCCCGCGCATGAACCTTCCCAATCTCCTCTCGCTTGCCCGCATCATCATGGTGCCGATCCTGGTGGTCGTCCTCATGACCAAGGTGACCAATCACGAGGTGATCGGGGTGGTGGTGTTCTGGGTGGCTTCCATTACGGATGCTCTGGATGGCTACCTGGCCCGGCGCTGGAAGCAAGTGACCACCCTGGGCAAGCTGCTGGACCCCCTGGCGGACAAGCTGCTGGTGTCCGGGGCCCTGATCTCCCTGGTGGAGCTGAACCTCGCGCCCGCCTGGATGACCTTCGTCGTAGTGGCCCGGGAGTTCGCCATCACCGGCCTGCGCGGGATCGCCAGCGAGGAGGGCTTGACCATTCCCGCTGGTACTATCGGCAAGTGGAAGATGGGCTTCCAGGTTGCCGCCATTTCCTGCCTGATCCTGGGCCCACGCCTGGACTATTGGCTCTACGAGTGGACCCACAGGGAGATCTTCCACTTCTTCATCCAGCTGAACCGGCCCTACAGCTTCTTCTGGGGCATGGGCGTGCTGCTGCTCTGGGGGGCCGTGATCCTGGCCATCTGGAGTGCGATTTCCTACTTCCATGGTTTCTGGAAGGTGGTTGGGCCAGGCATCATGGCCGAGAATGGCCATCTCACTGGCCCCGAGGACTCCGAATGATCCGCAAGTACCTGCTCGCTGGTGTGTTCACCCTGCTGCCCATGGTGGTGACCGCCTGGATCCTCAAGGGCATTTTCATGTCCCTGGTGGACATCTTCCGACTGCCCCTGACCCTCATCGCCCACCAGATCCACGTGCCGGATCCGCCCACCTGGGCCCTGGCCCTCTTTTCGGCCCTGACCACCCTGCTGCTCCTGCTGCTGGTCGGTGCCCTGGTGGGGAACTTCGTGGGTCGCCAGGTGCTGGTCTGGCTGGATGACCTGATGATGCACGTCCCCGTGGTGAAGACCATTTACGGCGCCACCCGCCAGCTCATGGGCGCCATCCAGTCGGGATCTGGCAGCAGCTTCAAGGATGTGGTCCTGGTGGAGTGGCCCCAGCCGGGCTCCTACACCCTGGGCTTTGTGGCCAGTCGCGACTGCGCCTGGGCTCTGCCAGGCACCGAGGAGATGGTCTCCGTCTACATCCCCACCTCGCCCAATCCCACCTCAGGCTACGTGGTGATGGTGCCCGCCGCGAAGGTTCGGCTCCTGGATCTGAGTGCGGACCAGGCCCTCACCTGGGCCGTGAGTGGAGGCGTGGTGGTGCCGGGCGGGTCCAATTCCAGAGGCTAAGTCTTGTGTATAGGCCTATACTCTGTCGAACTGTGAAGCAGAGACTCCGGAGACTCGCGCCATGACCTTGCTGATGTGGAATCCTGACTGGGAGACGGGCTTCCCGCTGATCGACACTCAGCACCAGGAACTGTTCCGTCGGGTGGATGCCCTCATGTCGGCCATTCACATGGATGACGCCAGACAGACCGTGCCCGGTCTCCTCAACTTCCTGGCCGACTATGTGGTCGAGCACTTCCAGGCGGAGGAGGCGGAGATGGTCGCCTCCCAATACCCAGGGCTGGATCAGCATCGGCAAATCCACGCCGACATGACCGCCAAGGTCGGGGCCATGCTCAAGCAGTTTGAGACAGACCCCACCTGTATTACCGACGAAGTGCTGGAGTTCATCACCGAATGGCTGGTGCTGCACATCAATGGCGTGGATCGGCAGATGGCCCACTACCTTATCCGGTGGGCGGCGACCCACCCGCCAGCCCAGGCATGACCCCGGCCTGCGGGTGACGTTGATGAGCGGAACCTTCGCTGGCAGGAGGATCCTCATCACCGGGGCCGGTAGCGGCCTCGGACGGGCCACGGCCCGCCTGCTGCGGTCCCGTGGGGCGGAAATGGTCCTGGTGGGCCGGCGCCTGGAAGCCCTGCAGGAGACGGTGGAGGAAGCCTTCCATGTGGCCCTGGATCACACAGACGATGAGGCCGTGGCCCACTTCGCCGCAGACTGCCCGACCCTGGATGGCCTCTTCCTGAGTGCAGGCAGCCTGATCCCAGGCTCCGTGGCCTCGACGCCCATCTCCGCCTTCGACGCCATGATCGCCGCCAACCTGCGCGGCCCCTGGTCCCTGGCCCACCACCTGGACTCCCACTTGAACCCCGGCGCCAGCGTGGTCCTGGTGGGCTCCAACATCGCCCTGCGCGCCATCCCCGATAGCGCGGCCTACAGCGTGGCCAAGGCCGGGCTGCACATGCTGGCCAAGGTGCTGGCCCTGGAGTGGGCGCCGCGCCAGATTCGCTGCAACGCCATCGCCCCCGGTCCAGTGCACACGCCCATGGTGGACGCGCGCCTGGCGACCAGCGCAGATCCGGGTGGCGATCTGGTCCGGCTCGCGGCTGTGAACCCCCTGCAACGCCTGGGCACAGAGGCCGATATCACCGCCCTCGCCGCCTTCCTGCTGGGTGACGAAAGTGGCTGGCTGACCGGGACCGTCATCCCGATTGATGGCGGCGCGGACGCCGTGTACTGAGGCCTCAATCCACTTCGAGGAAGTCCAGATCCTTGGCGTGGGTCTCCTCCATGCCCCAGAGACTGAGGGCCGCCACGGCGAGGCAGCAGAGGCCGATGAAGAGGGCCGAGTTCACGATGCCCCAGTGGGCCTTGAGGGCCAGGAAGCCTAGGGAGATGGGCACCACGGCCCCCCGCACGAAGTTGGGTACCGTGACCGTCACCGTGGCGCGCAGGTTGGTGCCGAACTGCTCGCTGGCGATGGTGACGAAGACCGCCCAGTAGCCTGCGGCGAAGCCCAGGGCCACGCAGAACAGGTAGTAGGTCTGCGCGGAGGCGCCCCGGGAGAACAGGGTGACCAGCACCATCACGAGGGTGAAGCCCTGGAACAGCAGCACCGTGCGGATGCGGCTGGCGATCCACTGGCTGATGACCCCCGAGCTGAGGTCACCGATGGCGAGGCCCAGGTAGCAGCAGGCCACGGCGTCTCCGGAGTTCACTTTGCCCACCACCCCCAGGCCCTTGGCCAACTCTGGGGAGGAGGAGACGAGAATGGCCACCACGTACCAGATGGGCACGCCGATGAGGATGCTGCGCAGGTACCGCGAGAAGCGCCCCCAATTGTTGAACAGGCTGAGGAAGTTGCCCTTGGTGACGGCCGAGTGCTGCATGTCCATGAACATGCCCGAGTCCGTCACCTTGATGCGCAGGACCAGCAGGAGCAAGCCGAGGATGCCGCCGGTGATGAAGGCCCAGTTCCAGGGCATGACCTTGCCCACAAAGTTCGCCACCAGGGCCCCGGTAATGCCCACACTCGCCACGACGGCGGTGCCGTAGCTGCGCACCTCCTTGGGGAGGACCTCGCTCACGAGGGTGATGGCGGCGCCCAGTTCGCCCGAGAGGCCCACACCGGCGATGAAGCGCAGCGCCGCGTAGGCGGGGATGGTCGTGGCGAAGCCGTTGGCGATGTTGGCCAGGGAATACAGGGTGATGCTGCCGAAGAGCACGGACATGCGGCCCTTCTTGTCGCCCAGGATGCCCCAGAACAGCCCGCCCACCAGCATGCCGGTCATCTGGTAGTTGAAGAGGTGCAGGAAGGTCGGCAGGATCTGGTCCGGCGGCACGCCCAGGGCCGTCAGGCTCTGGGTGCGGATGATGGGAAAGAGGATCAGGTCGAAGATGTCCACGAAGTAGCCCAGGGCCCCGACGATGACCGTGAGGTTGATGATGTCTCTCCAGGAATGCTGCTTCATGGACGGCTCCAGGGTTGGGGAATGGCTTCCATGGTTCCTGTGAACGGCGCCCCACACAAGGGGCAGGGCGGAATTCACCTAGCTCGGGCACACTGGGCCCGGAGGATCCCTTGCCTGAACCCGCTTGGCCCGCCCCGCCCACGGGCCTCTGCACCCAGCCCCAGACCCTCGATGTGGAGGTTGGCATCCTCGGGGCCGGCATCCACGGCGCCGCCCTGGCCCGGGAACTGGGCCTGCGGGGCCTTTCTTGCGCCTTGGTGGACCGGGGCGAGGTGGGTGGCGGCACCAGCCAGTGGTCCAGCCAACTCCTGCACGGCGGCATCCGCTACCTGCTGACCGGGGACATCCGGCAGATGCGGGAGGGCCTGGTGGAGCGCGCCACCTGGGCCCACATCGCGCCCCGACGCTGCCGCTGGGAGGCCTTCTGGATGCCCCATGGCAACGTCCTGGAGGGCCTGACCCATCGCTTCGGCATCGGCCTTTACGACCACTGGGGCTCGGAGCGCCCGGGTTGGCCCCCGGCGCTGCGTCTGGGCCACGTGCCGGCGGAAGTGTTCCGAGCGGATCCGCGCAGTGTCCAGGCCCCTTTCCGGGGCGCCACGGCCTATGCAGACCTCATGACCTGGGACCGGGAGCTTACGAAGGATCTGGCCGCCTCCAGCAAGGCGGCCCTGCTGGACTTCCACGAGGTCGAGGGCCTGGAGGAGGGCGCGGGCCAGCTGAAGGCAATGCGCCTGCGGGACCGCCGCGATGGCGTTTCACGGCTGGTTGTCGCCAAGCGCTGGGTCTTCGCGCTCGGTCCCTGGACCGACGGCTTCCTGACCCGCTGGCTGGGAGAGACCCGCAAGCGGCTGCGCCTCTCCGCGGGGATCCATGTCTGGTTCGACGCCGTGCCAGGTTGCGAGCGCCCCTGGGCCATCCGGCGGCCCCAGGGGCGAATCCTCTTCGTCATCCCACGGGACGGACTGCTCCAGGTGGGCACCACCGAGCGTGAGGTGGAAGATGGCTGGGTGCCCATCGTGGCGGCTGAGCGTGAGGAACTGTTCCAGGCCCTGGAGCAGAATCTCCCGGCCATCCCCTGGCGGAGCCTGCCCATCCGTGCCGAGGAACTGGGTGTGCGTCCCCTGGTGGCCGCTGGAGGCAGCACCACCCACCTCAGCCGCGAGGCCATCCTGGAGCCGCACCCGCGCCTGACCAACCTCCACCTGGTGCTGGGCGGCAAACTCACCACCGCCCGGCTCCTCATGCATGAGCTCGCCACTCGGCTCAGCGGCAGCCCCTACCCAGCCTCCCGCACCGAGCCCCTGCGCCTTTGGGATGGACAGACGCCAGATCTCAGGTAGAATTATTCCTTCACGCGGTCCCGTAGCTCAGCTGGATAGAGCATCAGACTACGAATCTGAGGGTCGGGCGTTCGAATCGCTCCGGGACCACCAACAAATCAACACTTAGGCCCACTCACAAGGTGGGCCTTTTCTTTTTGACCTGCGTCCAGCCTGCATCCTGCAAGGTCAGTTGGGCACAGCTGGTCCCAGTTGTTACCACGGCTTGCAACTCATCTCTGGAGCCTCCGTTGCTAGCCTGACCATCCCTTCCATTTGGTGCGCAATGGAGACCCCATGCGCCCGAGACAATCAATACGCGCACTCACCCCTTGACGACACTCCCTAGTGCCTAATACTCGTCTCGAACACCATTCCTGCGCTGCGCAGGTGGTCTTAGCGGATAGGTGGAAGTCCTACCAGTTGAAGACAGGCCCCAGGGACAAACACCCTGGGGCTTTCTCTTGGTGGCCTGTCCACCAGCCCTAGGTCGCACTGCCATAGAAACCCGGATTCGCGCGAATGGTGCGGTTTTTAATGACACCAACATCATCAACCGAAGCAAAAGCTAGAGTGTCGTGCCGGTGGACCGGTGCCGCTAACTCTAACGAAGGGGACCACTATGAACAGTTCTCGCGTTGCCACTGCCTCGGCTTTTATCTTGATCTCGGCAATGCCGAGCTTTGGAAGCGAGTTCACCGTCCTCAAAGAAGAAATCAAGACAGCCCGACAGGCCCTAGTGCATTTAGCGCTTTACAGGGAGAAGCGCAGCCCAGAGCAGTTCAAACTGGTCAAAGACACAGCCGATCTTGTTAGTGAACACCTGCGCAAAATATCGCCCCCAGCCAAGAAGGCAGTAGAGTTTAAAGAGCTTAAGGAGACCTGGGCTGCCTTTAAAAAGACTCGCGAGGAAGAGTTGGTCCCTGCAATTCAGAGGAACGACCGGGCTAGGTACGAGAAGATTGGCGCAGGCATCCAAAAGGACCGACTGGAGCGGATGTACGCCCTGATCGACATAATCGAAAAGTAGCACTCACTCAGTGTGACTTCGGGAAGTGCAGCCCCTGGGGATAGCCTCCTGGGAGTCGTTTCTTGGTAGCCTGATCTTCCCTTCCAGGTCGCGCATGGAGTCACCCATGCGCCCACACTCCAAACGCCGTCCACACCCGTAGCCCAGCGCCCTCCAGGCGCTGATTGAGGCCGCCGCGTCTGTCCTTGCTGCCCATTGGGAGCAGCGCAGCCCTGCGGCCCACTGGATCGCAGCGGTGGCCCTGTCCATGGGCAATGCCTCAGGGAGTGGGTGCCAGAGAACCGTCTATCTCACTTTGAATTCATTGATCTGTCCCGCCAGGGCTTCCGAAATTTGGGAAAGGTCCGTAGCAGTGTGGGCAATCTGATCGGCGGTTGCTGCCAATTGCTGCGTGGCTGCCGCCGATTGTCCTAGGTCCTGGGCGGTGGCCTCGGTCAAACGCGCTGACTCCTGGGCTGTCCGGGCCTGCTCCTGACTGGCAAGTGCAATCTCCGTCACGGAAGTCACAGCGAGTTGAATATCGGTCTGAATCAGCGTCAGGGCCTTCACGGTCTCCCGAACCCGGTCGCTGCCGAGTTCTACCGCTTCCAAGGTTCCAGAGATCAGGCCCTCGATCTCCTTGGCTGCTGTCCCGGACCGCTCTGCCAATTTCCGAACTTCCTCGGCCACGACAGCGAATCCCTTGCCCTGAGCCCCGGCCTTCGCGGCCTCGATGGCGGCATTCAGTGACAGCAAATTGGTCTGCCGGGCGATGTCCTGAATCACCCGCACGGCCTGGACCATCCGGTTGGTCTGTGCCTGAACACTTTGCATGGCGGAGTCGGAGGCTTCGCCCACCCTGCTCCCAGTGGCGGCTGCCTGCGCCGCTGCCCCCATCTGACTCTGGCTGGTAGAGGCATAACTGGCCACGGATTCGATGGAAGCAGACAGTTCCAAAATACCCGCAGACATCTGGTCGGCACGGACCCGCTGAGTTTCAGAGGCCCTGGCTAATTCCGCCGTAGTTGCAGACAACTGGTCGGCGGCGGCGGAGAGTTCCGTACTACCGCTGGCGACTTGACCGCTCTGGCTGCCGAAGGCCAGAAATGCCGTACGGAGCTTGCTGTTGTAGTCATTAAATGCCATAGCAGTTTGGCCAATTTCATCCTTGCTATGCACGTCCAGCTGCAAAGTGAGATCGCTGTGGCGCATGCCCGTCAGCATGGCCTGAAGGGACCCGGCGATGCCCCGGACGATGCGCCCGGTGAGGACAAATGCCAGCACCATGCCCAAGGCCAGTACGGCTAGGCTGAGGACCACTCGATGATTGAAGCGGGAGACAGCCCCGTCATATTCCTCCTTCGCCACCCGCTGCTGGAGATCGGCTAGGGCATCGAGGGCCCCTGCGATCGGGCCCATGGCGGGATAGAGGTCGCGCTCAACGAAGACTGTGAGCCCTGGGCGATCCTTGGCCACCAGCAGGGCTTCCAGCTTGGTCACGGCAGCTTCCGCAGGGACCATGGCCACCTTGACCGCCTCCGCGAGCTTCGCCTCCTCGGGTGTCAGGTAGGTGGATAGGTAATCCTTCCACTCCGAGGCAGCCTTCTTCCGGGCGGATTGAACCTCCTTGAGCCCCTCTTCGGGAGAGAGTGATCCGGCTCGGCATTTGTGGGCGGTATCAACCATGCTGCTGGCATAGGCGTCCGCAACGATCTTGATCTGGCGCAGGCAGACAACACGGTCCTCGTAGACGGTGCGAAGACCTTCCTTCACGCCATACATTCCTCCAAGGCCCAGGGTGGTCAGGCCAACGGCCATAACCAGCAAGAGCCCGGCCAAGAGCAACAACTTGGCTCGAACAGAAGCATCATGAAGCATCTTGGGCCACCATCTTTCTGATCCTGGTTCAATAGAAATAACGACAACCCTGGCCAAATCTTAAATTCTGACCCCGAATAGCCCGCTCTATCCAATACCAGGTGGTGCTTCAGTCGGAAACCCCCGAGGAACGGCTTTGCGGTTTCTGGCCTCCCGGAAGCTCAGCATTGCGCAGTTAGGACTGGCCGTGGCAGTGGCCCTCGTACTGCCAAAGGAGGGACACTACCGGCCAGTTGCCAGACTTTTTGTTGCAATGGAGCAGGAACCCTTCAGCACTGGCAGGAGCGGCTTCACGCAGTTCACGGAGAGTCAGGTGAATTTCTGCGAGCTTGCGCAGGTCACTCATCTCATCCTCGAAAGCGTTCATGTAGGCAGTCTTCACTTACCGTAGATGCCGCAGCCGATGACCATGCCATCCGTCAGTTCGACGAAGGACGCCTTATCCATGACCTTGTTCTTGTCAGCAGGGCTGAATTCTTTGTAGCCGATCCAACCGCTTCCAGACTTGTGGACCAGGTCAGTCCAGTCCTGAATCCACGCCTTGCCATCGGGGTCCTTGTCATTCCAGCGGTTCCGGCCATTCAGATCGACCCGCGCCCCGTGAGCGAGGACCGTGCCCTTCTCGTCATAGACGAAGATGTAGAGATCCTTCTTCGTGCCAATTCGGAAATGAAACTGCCCTTCGGAAACTCGGACCTCCTTGAAGAACTGGTCCCGGCCATTGGCCTTGACGAAGGTGACGGCCTGCTTGACGAGAGCCTTGACGTCTTCCTTGGTGGCGGTGGCAGAGGCGAATGCCACCACGGAAAGGCTGGCCAGGGCTACGCTGACGAGGAATTTTCTCATGATTTTCTCCTGATAGGTTTGAGCTGACGACCTCACAAGACCCGCCTGAAAGGGTCCTTTGGGTGCATCGCTTCGATTAACTTGGGGGGTGGTTTCTCTGAATTCTATCCGCAGGGATTACCACGACTCCTTGACTCTCACAGGGACTATACGTGTTCGTGAATATGGCGGATTGCTTAGTTGTGGGCAAACGTCTAAAAACCGTTCGGCTATGGGCAGTGAGCGTCCTCTATTGGACCTGGTTGGTTCAGATCATCCAGCAGAACAGTCGGGCCACCCCAGCACCCACCAGCAAGGGGACACAGCACCCGCTAAGCCTGCCGACCTTCCGCTGACGCCCGCTTCGTGACAGGGGGATGCCGATCTGGCGGGACAGCCGAGCCTGAGCAGCCGAGATGCCCAGGGCACGGCGCAGGGAGAAACTGAGGCCAGGAATGCCGCTGCGTTTGCTCATGGCTGGATTCTACGCGGCCTTGATCGTAGTTCCCCCAGGTGGTGCAACCTCGGGGCGCACCGACCCGACCTACGGCATGGCTCCAGCCACTCCCATCGCCAATGGTGATCGAGAGGGCACCCCCCCTGTGGCTACGAGGCCCCCCGCATGGGCCCACGGCCCCCCACCCGTGCCGCGCCGCGCTTGCACCTCTCTATGCCGGGACGGATGGAAATTGCCTCCCGAAGGAGCATTGCTCCCTAGTCTCCCGGCACCTGGGAGGCTGATATGTGCGAAGGAGCGAAGGTCTTCCTGGAGTTCGTGCCCCTCCACTAGCCGGCCTTATAAAACTTCGCGCTGGCGATCTGGCTGCCGTGAGAGCCTGCTGAGCCTCGCGAAGTTACTCCCACTGCGCCTGGGTGTCCAGCGGCTTACCCAGGAACTGGACCAGGGGAAACTCAGACCCTCCCAGAAGGAGAATTTGCTCAGACAAGGGTTCCGGACGGGTTGTATCACTGATGGGAGGAGAGGGGGGGCAGGTGGTGTGCCGATCGAGATTGGCCTCATCCAAATAGATTTGAAAATGAATCCCAGAGAAAAGTAAGCTTCCTGGTATTCCAGACCGATACATCAGGTAGATGAGAATCCCAGCAGGTGGGTTCTAGATGTTATAGATTTGTTTCCTGCAATGAAAACAAAACCGTAACACCCTCCGATGACGGATTGATAGCGTGGGTGGTACGGTTTTGTTTTCATTGCAGGATTTGTTTATTAATTGTTTGTTGAAATAAGTTTAGGCGCCAAACCGGGGATAACCAGTAGCGAAAATCTAAACTTAAGGAGAGTGTATGCGGGTTGTAGGTAGGTTCAACGATCTTCGCATTCGGTCAAAATTTACTTTCCTTTTTATCATAATGGCTTCGCTTCTGATGGGGGTAGCTGGACTTCTCGTGTTTTGGCTCAACAACATGGAAACCCAGCAGGAGAGGTTTATTGGCCGTGCACCAGCAACCCAGGCATTGGCGAACCTTCGGTTCAAGACGACTCATTTCCGAGGGGATTCCATGGCCCTCATGACCATTGCTGC
Organism: uncultured Holophagaceae bacterium; assembly: GCA_903913215.1. Lineage (GTDB taxonomy): Bacteria > Acidobacteriota > Holophagae > Holophagales > Holophagaceae > Geothrix. The sequence goes on along the minus strand of CAIWKE010000012.1, from coordinate 3,687 downwards.
CCGAGATTCCGCATTCACCGAATTGCGCCTTAATAAACTTAAAGATGTGGAAACTGAACTGGATGCCGCCGTGGCCAGGGTTAAGTCTTTGGACTGGCAGAGTGAGGATAGGGCCCTTCTTGATAAAGCACTTAAAAATCTAGAAAATTATAAAAATATTGTTCATGAGGGTCTTTCGGTGGCGAGCAGCGACCATAGCGGTTCCCACATGAAGGATTGGTTCCATATTGGAAAACCTGAGGTGGACGAAGCCAGGACCACCTTTGGGAAGATCATAGATAATCTATCCGAACGAACCCGGGCGGAAGCTTCAGAATCGAAGGAAAAGCTGATTCGAGCGAGATGGACTGTGCTGCTTATGATTGTCGCCGCTCTGACCAGCGGTGTGGCCATAACCCTCTTTGTGAGTTCCAAGGTCAATTTGTCAGTTCTGGAAGTCCAAGGCGGAATTGAGAAGATGGTCGATGGTCAGCTCACCCACCGCTTCAAGTTGTTAGGTGGGGACGAATTCGCCGGGATGGCTAGCAACCTCAATGGTCTGGTCGCGGGGCTACAGAGGGACTTCAAGGGGATCCGCCAGGCATCCGAATCGACGGCCTCCGGATCCACCCAACTTAGCGCCACCAGCCAGGAGCAACTGAAAGCCTCGGCAGAAGTGGCCAAGGGTGCCCACGTGCTCAAGAGCGCCCTGGAGCGCAACGTGAGCAGCATCGAGCAGGTGCGGGAGTCCCTGGATCAGACCGGGGGACAGATTGGGCAGGCCGCCCTCCAGGTGGAGGGAGCCGTCGAGGCCACTGAAGCGGGGCGTACTGCGGCGGAGGAAAGCTTTAAGGCCATGGCGGAGATCAAAGCCGTCTCCGACCGAATCGTGAAAGCAGTCCAGCTCATCCAGGAGATTGCGCGCCAGACGAACCTACTCTCACTGAACGCCGCCATAGAGGCGGCCAAGGCTGGTGCCCATGGTAAGGGCTTTGCCGTTGTGGCCGAGGAGGTCAGGAAACTCGCCGAACGCTCTGGGGCGGCCGCCCGCGAGATCTCCGCGATGATCCAGGAGACCCACCAGGCCGTGGGGCAGGGACAGGAAACCGCCAAGCTCACCGTTGAAAAGTTGCAGGTCATTCTCTCCGGCATCCTGGAACTGACGGGTACTGTGCTCTCAATTCGGATCTCTACAGAGGAGGAAGGGGAGGCTATCGAGCAGATCCGAAGCCAGATATTGGAAGGAGAGAGCCAAGCCGAACGCAATGCCTCTGCCGCGATCGAATTGAGCGCCAGTGCCGAGCAGGTGGCCTCGACTGCCCATGAACTCTCCACCATCGCTGAGGGGCTGGCAGAAACTGTAGGGCGATTCACCGTTTGAAAGCATCCTCGGCAATTGCCTCCGCTACTGCCGATCACTCAAGGAGTCAGCATGAGCAATCCCAGCGTCAAAATCCAGGGTGCCATAGGGACCCTGGCCCCATCCGGCCGGTTTACCGCCGAATCCCACACCGGATTCAAGGAAGCGGCATATCCGTTGGTCGAGAATCCCGCCATCACCACTATTTGTATCGACCTGGCCGCTGTCTCCTATATGGATTCATCGTCGCTCGGATCGCTTCTGCTGCTGAGGGAGAAAGCCAACGCCAAGGGTAAGAAAATTACGTTGCGCAATCCCAATCCCACCCTGATGCCAATCCTCAAGATGATCAAATTCGACAAGCTCTTCGAGACCTCGAACAGTTGATGGAATTGCATGCAAATCTTGCTTGTGGAAGATGATGCAGCCACTCGCCTCATGATTAGGCGGGTGCTGGAGAAGGAAGGCTTCGGGGTCACTGAGGCGGCGGATGGGGTGGAGGCCATGGCCTGTTTTGGTCTGGCCCCGCCCGATATCGTCATCACGGACTACCAGATGCCTCGAATGGATGGGTTGCAGCTCTGCCGGGAACTGAAGGAGGCTCGGGGGGGGCTGTTCATTCCCATCGTCATGCTCACTGCCGGCCAGGACTCCGAGTTGTTGCGGCAGAGCCTGCAGGCGGGGGCCTCGGAATTCCTCAACAAGCCTGTTCAGGTGGAGGAATTGGTGGCCCGCGTGTCCGCCCTTGCCTCGATGGCGGGAATGCATAATGCCCTAGCGGTTGCCCAGGAGAAAACGCTTGGCGAGATTGCCATTGTCAAGCACTTGCTGGACCGGCTGACTTCGCCGGGGCTGAAGCTGATGCCGCCCTGTTTCGCCATGGAGACCTTGCAGACCCGGCGGATCAATGGGGATGCTTGCGCCTATCTGAGAGGGATCGGTGGTACCCACTTCGGTCTGCTCTGTGATGCAACTGGGCATGGACTTGTGGCTGGGGTTAGCACGATTCCCGTCCTTGAAACCTTCCAGGCCATGGCGAGCCGCGACGTCCCGCTCGAATCGATCTACCAAGAAATTAACGCCAAGCTCTGCCGCCTCTTGCCAGCGGACCGGTTTGCTTGCCTCATCATGCTGAGGCTGGACCCTGAGTTGGGTGTCCTTAGTGTTCTGAACGCGGGAATGCCCGACATCTTTCTGCTGAGAAAGGCCACCCACGCCTTCCGGTCCTTCGAGTCCAGAAACTTCCCTGCGGGCATCCTGGCCAACTGCGATGCCGTTGAGGTCGAAGACGTATCGGTAGTGCCCGGGGATCGTCTCTTTGCATGCAGTGATGGCCTGCTAGACCTCTTCGACGGGGAGGCCCTCAAGGAAGCCTTTCTGCGCCGGGGGGCTCGATACTCCATCGCCGGGGGGCATGCCCTCCTGCGCCAGGCATTTAACCGCAGACTGGAGAATGTCGAACAGCACGACGATCTTACCTGGGCCCTTTGGGAAGTGCCCCCCCCAGTTCCCATGGTGATAGAGCAGTCTGGCCAGATGCCTGAGACCGAAAGCGAGGAAGGCTTGGCCCTTCAATTCGATATGGATCCCCGGATCCATCAGGTCCGTGACCTGGTACCGAACATCCTAGGTCTGCTGGGGTTCAAGGGAGTGTCTCCTGCAGCCCTTCAGCAGCTTGGAATCCTTCTTACTGAGGGCTTCGACAATGCCGTGGACCACGGGCTCCTGGGTCTAGATTCGACCATGAAGTCCAAGGGTTTTGAAGCCTATGAGGCGCGGCGAAAGGTGGCCCTCGGCGACTTCCAAGGAGGTATGGCCAGATGCAGGGTAGCCCTACACTACGCCACTTGCATGCCCCGGCGTCTGCATCGCCTCCATATCGAGATCTCCGATGACGGCCCTGGCTTCGACTGGAAGGCCCTGGAGCAGGCGGCCGCACCCGATCTGCTGGCACCCCACGGTCGGGGGATCCCGCTCATGAAGGCCCTCGCACCAGATTTCCGGTTCAGCGAGGCGGGGAATACAGTCTCATTTAGTTTGGCCTGCTGAGCCGAAAATCAGGGAACCATCACCAGCTCAGTGAACCTCGGAGATAAATAGGACGTGTCTGGGTTCGCCAGAACCTTGATGGCGAACTTGCCGTGTTGTGTATACAGGCACCCCCTTGTTCGAGAACTGCCAGCGGTTCACTGAACCGCCCTAATTTCTGGTTCATCCGGGAATTCCGGGGAAGGCTGAGCGGACTTTGAGGAAGAAGTAGGCATCGTCCCGGTAGCCGTAGCCAATGCGCTTGATGAGCTTGATCTTGTTGTTCACGCCTTCGATCAGGCTGGTGTGGATGGGAAAGT
>CAIWKE010000011.1 GCA_903913215.1 uncultured Holophagaceae bacterium | reverse complement strand
CAACCAAACAACAGGGCATGAATTGCTCGTGAGGCAGTCGAACTGCGGTCGGGCTACGCCCTCCCTGCGTCCGACTGCCTCAAATCTGGGGGGTCAGGAGTTTTGTCGCGAAGAGGGGTCAATAGTTTTGTCGGTTGACACTCCAGAGTGGGGAGCCAAAGTTGATTTCGGCTGGGCGAGGGCATCTCTTTAAAATGCATGCTTAGATCCTCCATTCCACCTGCCCAGTCGATTTTCGATGCCATCAGCATGAAAGAAGGACCGACCCCCTAAGCTCAATGGTGTATTGGTAGATTCCTCCCATCTCCTGAGGTGATGGCATGGACAGCTCCGCTGCAGCGATCCAGTGAGCCGCAGGGCTGCGCTGCTCTCCATGGGCGACAAGAACCAGCACCACTGCCTCGCTCTTGTTGGCTCCGGAGGGAGGCTGCGCCCACGCGATCGAACGCAGCGAGGCGCGGGAGCGCCCTGCGGGGCAGGGCGAGTCATACGGAGGAGTTGAACCCCCAACCTATTGATTAACAGTCCGGTCTACCTACGCGCTCTAACTCAGTATTGGCGGGTGTTTCCGGATATTTGCCAGTCCGCTTGTGAGGATTTTGTGCGGGGTCACCCCTCCTCAAGCCCATTCCTACTTCCTGGAGGAACAATTATCCTTGGCAATATGGTTCAAGGCGCTCTTTCAGTTCCTCGAGGCTGTACGGCTTGGGCAGAAGAGAGACATAGGGGTAGGTTCCAACAAGGTTTGTTGCGTACTGATCAACCCGGCCAGTCGCGATCATGACTGGCACCGTTGGGTTGAGAGCCCGAAGGCGTGGCAGCGTTCCGGCACCACCCAACCCTGGCATGTTCAAGTCCAAAATCACCAAATCGGGCGTGAACCCTGCTCCGAGCCTTGTCAGTGCTTCCTCACCACTTGTTGCCACTACAGCGTCATGGCCCAATACTTCCAAAACCGCCAGGACGGAACACTGGATCAGTTCATCATCATCCACCAACAGGATTTTTAATTCTCGGCCAGAGCTTCCCTCTCGGGACTCGGTCGCCTGATCTGAAAGTTTTGCAACGGCCTCGAAGACCGGGAACCGAAGCAACACGCGGGTACCCTGCCCAGGATTGCTCTGAATTTCAATCTGACCCCGATGAGCCTTCACGGTGCTGTAAACCATGGATAAGCCCAAGCCGGTGCCTTTCCCAACTTCCTTGGTCGTGAAGAATGGGTCCATGGCCTTCTCCAGGATCTCCTTGGGCATCCCTGTACCCGTGTCTTCAACGAGGACCTCTACCCAATCTCCATAGACATTACGAGACCGCAATGTAAGAGTGCCATTCTCAGACATTGCATCCACTGCATTGACACAAAGGTTCATGATGGCGTGAGTTAATGCGGCAGCATCTCCCAGGATGGGTCGCAATGATGGGGCCAGATCCATTTCCAATCGAATATTCGCCAGAGTTGTTCGTTCTAGTAGCGTTACCTCTTCCTGGAGGATTGAATTGATGTCGATTTCGTGTTCTTCAACCGGACTCTGACGGGCAAAACTCAGCAAGCTCTTGACCATCTTCCCACCGCGTGTGGCCGCCTGAACGATGGTGTCGAAAGCTCGGGAGGCGGGGCTGTTCACAGGCTGAAGGTGAAGATTGGCTGAGGCTATACCAAGAATGGCCCCCAAAACATTGTTCATGTCATGGGCAACTCCACCCGCCAGGCTACCTAGGCTTTCCATTTTCTGTGACTGCATAAGCAGGGCCTGGAGCCTGCCCCTTTCTAGTTCTTCCTGCTTCCGCTCAGTGACATCCGAAGCTGTGCTCATGGCGATGCGCCGACCATCCGGAAGGGCACCCAAGGAAATGGAGCTGAAGTCCCAAACCCTCTTGGTGCCATCACAACAGGTCACTTCGTACTCCCCTTCGGCTTTCCTGTGTGGGCGGTCGTAAAGTGTTGCAATTTCCTCCAGAATCAATGGCTGGTCAATGCCATAGGCTTTCTTGGTCCACTCAGCAATAGTCGGGATGTCCTCATGTCGATAGCCCGTCAACTCTGTCCAGGTACGGCTGATGGTGATGACCTCGCCATCTTCTGCATGGATCATCACGGGCATTGGTGCTTCCTCAATAGCTCTTCGGAACCGGGCCTCACTCTCTCGCGTGGTAGCTTCGGCCTTCTTTCGTTTTGTAATGTCCGTCAGAGTCCCGATAATTCCGATAAGTTTCCCGGCTGTATTAAATTCAAAGACTGCCTTTCCAATGACCCAAACGAGGCTTCCATCGTCTCTAAGCAGTCGATATTCCCCGTGAAATTCTTTCCGATCGGCGTGGGCTTCCTGCCAGAGCCTCCCCGCATATTCGCGGTCCTCGGGATGGATCAGCCTGTGGAATGCATCTGGTGGGCCTTCCTGCCACCGGAGTCCAGTTATCTGTCGCCACTGCTCGTTCACGAAGACCAACTGACCTTCATGGTCCAGGTGGAAAATGCCGACCGGTGCTACTTCAGTCAAATCTCTCAGTTGCTTTTCGCTGTCTGCAAGCTCCTTGGTTCGAACTTGGACTTCTTCCTCAAGGTTCTCGTAGTAGAAGGCATTACGAATTACCATCCCCACAAAGGGGCCTAGGATTTCCAGGGATCTGAGCACATCCTCGTTGCGATCCATCTCTAACAAGTCCAGGGCCAAAAGGGCACCTACCGGGTCAGAGGCCATGGATAGGGGAATGGCAATAAGACTCTCATACCCAATCGCCTGAAAGGCGCCAACAGCGTCGTCAGGTACATTGTCTGAATTCCAGATGACCCCTTCTTGGAGATCACGAAGAACAGGTAGAAGGCCGTTAATCCCAGAGAGCCTAGGGCTCCCTCTGTGACGCTCGGGCTCGATGGAAATCACACGAAAATCAGGACTGCTCTCCCAGCCTGTGTACTGAATGAGCATCACAATCCGGGCCCCCACCAACTGCCGGATCTGCTGCGTCAGGTAGATTCCCATTTTAGCGGGAGTCTCGGACAAGGTCATGATGTTCCCGAGCATGTCGAGAACCATGAACTGGATCGCCGCGGCGTCCTTCATCCGAGAGTAATCAAGGTTATTCATGCGGAACCTGTGAGGCGGCTTTTATCAGGCTTGCCAGGAGTGGCTCCAAAGACACCTTCATGCGTTCCATAGGTAGACCGCAGTATTCCGAGATCTCGGCTAATTCCTTCTCGGGAACGGGCACAAGTTCGGTATCCAGATAGACAAGCCTCGTGTGCATTTCCTTCATGAAATCCTGGGCCGTGCCTCCGAGGAGTCCTAGGGTTCCCTGGAAGACTTGTCGCCACATCAGCGTCCACTCCGGTAGAAGGAAGAACACGCCTTCTCGGCGCATTTTGCGATAGGTTTCCTTACCGAGAATGATTTCCGGACAGTTGAAGCCCTGAGTTCGATCTACCCCCTTGGCAGACCCTATTCCATTCATGTTCGGGCAGCAGTCTCCATATGCCAATACGATTTCATGCCCCTTGGTTCGTTCTTCCTCAACCACTTCCTGGAGTCTCTTCTCCAATTTCTCCGGAACCATGTGCAGCATAGAGCCAAGAAACCTCACTGGTAGATCCAATTGGGCTTCGGCCTGAAGCCGCTCGATCTCATTGCGAAAGATCGAGCAGGCGATGCACACCTTTACTGGAGGGGATGCGGTCACGAAGCACCGATTCCAGCATGGCAAATGGTGTCCACGATGGCCTGAATGACTTCTGGAGGAGTGGCTAGCGGAACATCCGCCGCCGATGTGCCAAAAAGGAATCTAGCATCTGCGGCGCGATCAGCCAGGATGGTTTCACACTGGCTACGCACAGATTCTGGGGTCTCAGACTCCAGGGAAGGGGCATGGAGGTTGCCTATAAGAACAGGCGCTTCACCGAGAGTTTTCCGCGCCTCCACTAGCGAGTCTCTGGCATCCACGAAATACGCTGCCACATTTGGCAGACCGAGGTAACTCTCCAGATAGGGCGCTAGCAGAGCCCCTCCGTGATGGAGGATGATGGGCCCCTTGATCGCGCCAAAGGCTGCCTCTAGCACCGGCCTGGCAATACCCTGAATCACCCTCGGAGGAACTATGGTCGGATTTGCGAAATTCGCTGTGGCTGCGATCAGGGTGGCTCCATCCCCCAGCATGGCATTGGCTAAATTCACACAGAACGGCGTCCAGCGATCCATCAAAGCCCGGGCGGTGTCCGGCTCCGAGAGCAGAGCTTCCAGCCAAGCTTCGATCCCGATGACCAGAGGGGGGATGTCGATTGGGCTCACCAGGACACCGACAACAGGCACCTCACCCAGATACCGTGCTGAGAGGATACGAATGGTTTCGCGTAGGAACACCAAGCGCGGCTGGCTATCCACATCAGGTAGCGGGAGTTTCAGGGCCTCCGAGGCTGAAACGGCCGCGAACCGCCTGATGTTTGGAACCTGATGTTTGTAGGCCGTGACTTCACTTCCGAAGGCCTCTCCAATTGCCGGAACCAGGAATGGGCTGAGGAGCAGGTCTGGTCCAAACACCTCTCGAACAGCTATCTGTCCCTCAGCATAGGCACCGGGTTCAGTGTAATAGGTCTGAAGCGGCACTCCCGCCAGCTTCGAGCCATACAGGCTCAGATTCATGACAAAGGCAGGCCGATCTTTCGGCTGTCCGCCTACAGTTGCGAAGACGCGCTCTAGGCTCTTCATCTCGCACCCCTATTTAACTACCGGATCCAGGGAGAGAGAACGCTGCCAGAGCCTTTCAAACAGGTCTGGAGCATGTAGCGCGGTGGGTGCAGTTCCATCCCCCCCGAACTCCTGTACCAGTTCTGGCCTCAGCTTAAAAACTGCACCTCCCACGGCGAGTTGGACCCGACCGGTCAACCCTCGGCGGTCGATCTCCTGGCGGATGCCGATCACATTCTTGGCAGTCGAAAACATCATGGCGGAGGCCCCGACCACCCGTGCATCCACTTCCTGAACCTTGTCGAGGAATACATCAGGCGGGACATCTACACCAAGATCGTGCACTTCCCAGCCAGCGCTTCTGAGAAAAGCCACGAGCATTTTACGGCCTAGGGGGTGATAGTCGTCCTCTACATTGCCAACAACCACGGGCCCATGCTTCGTCTCAATCTTTCGTCCTTCAGCTTCTTGGGCGGCAAGGACACGACCTAAAAGGTCCTCTGCGACCTTGGCAGCTACATAGCCCTGTGCGAGAGATGTCTCTCCACTTTTGTCAGCCCATAGGTTCCCAAAATACTCCAAGGCAGGGGTAAGGAGATCGGTTACGGCTTCCTCGTAGCTGCGAGTCTTAGCCCAATCGTCCAATAGGGCATTTGCCGCCACGCGATCAGCACCACGGATGCAACTGACAAGTTCACCGGACCAATCCCTGCTCATGGAGCCTCCCGTGGAGCGTTAATTCGGCCGGACCATATTCATTTATCGTCTTCTGGAGGTGAATCATAATTTTTATTGCCTGAGGTAAGCCTGAATCCAGCCTATTCCTGGCACCCTTAGTCGTTAGATCCCGCAATGCCATGGCTTGCATGTGGCCCAACATGGGAATGGCCTCCTTCAGCGGAGGCTAATCGCTCCCGATTTGTTCAAGGCGGTCCCGAAGCTCACCGGCACTGAACGGTTTAGACAATAAGGTGACATTGGAATGTGCCGACATCAGGTTCAGGGCTGTATCATCGGCGCGGCCTGTAGCCAGGAGAATGGGCACAGTCCGATTCAGTTGGCGAATACGCGGCAGGGTTCCCACCCCCCCCAACCCTGGCATATTCATGTCCAGGATGATCACATCTGGTTTGAAGCCACTTTCCAACCGTTCCAGAGCGTCTTCACCACTGAGAACGGCACTGACAGCATGTCCTAGCATCCCTAGAATCGCTTGCATCGTGCTCTGGATCAGGCTGTCATCGTCCACTAGCAAAACAATGAGCGTTCTTTGGGTGGAATGTGATTCTTCCGAATCACCTGGATCGACCTTCGCGATGGGATTGGTAGAAGGTAGAAGGATTTTCACAATGGTTCCATGGCCAAGTTGGCTCTGGAGAGTGAGCTGACCATGGTGTGCTTGCACAGTCTTGTAAGCCATCGAGAGGCCGAGTCCTGTGCCTTTCCCTAGTGGTTTGGTTGTGTAGAAGGGGTCTATGGCTTTTTCCATGATCTCCTTGGGCATTCCTGAACCCGTGTCCTGCACCCTAACCTCTACCCAGTGATCGTCCACCTTCAGGGTTTGAAGGGTAAGGGTTCCTCCATCCGGCATTGCATCGACTGCATTAACACACAGGTTCATCAGGGCATGGGTCAGTGCGTTCGCGTCCCCCAGCACAGGTGGAAGAGATTCTGTCAGGTCCATTTCCAGTGAAATTCTGGATAGCGTGCTGTGCTCCAGCAGTCGCACATTTTCCTTAATCAATTCATTCAGATCCAACTGATGCTGCTCAACCGGGCTCTGACGAGCAAAGGCCAAGAGACTCTTGGCCATCTCCCCACCACGAGTGGCTGCCCTTGCAATGATATCGAAGGCCCTATGGGTAGGCCCACTAACCGTTTGCAGTTGCAGGTTTGCTGTGGCCATACCAAGAATGGAACCTAAAACATTGTTCATGTCGTGGGCGATGCCGCCAGCCAGGAGACCGAGGCTTTCCATCTTCTGGGCCTGCTGAAGCTGGACTTGGATTTGCCTGTGTTCCTCTTCCAACTGCATCCGGTCCGTAATGTCATACCCCAACACGGCGATGGACATTACCCGCCCCTCACCATTCCGGACGGGGGAGAAGTGCATCTGCACCCAGCGTTTCCCACCCGTGAAACTGAAACAGTTCAAATAGGAGACTGACCGGCCCGCTCTTACTTCTTCGATATGTGGAAGTGCGATCTCGAAATTAACCGCTCCAAGGAGTTCCTTGATGTGCCTTCCAAGAATCTCGCCCTTTGGCTTACCAAAGTTCTTCATGTAGGCATCGTTTACGAATTCATAGTGCAATGTCTCGGCATTTACATAGGCAATGAAGCCAGGAACATTCGCGACAAGGCTATGGAATCGAGCATTGCTTTCCTCGGTTGCCAACTCTCTTCGTCTGCGTTCTGTAATGTCATGAAGGATTCCGATGCTTTTCACGGGCCGATCATCCTGGCCACGAATCATCTCTCCATCAGCGAACAGGTTCCGAATCTCACCATTTGGGTGGACCACGCGGTATTCAAGTGGGCCTGTTCCCTCCCCGGCCAGATTCTTCTCCATACTCTGGATGAACGCCTGTCGGTCGTCTGGATGAATGACCTTCAGCACTGATTCGGGCTTTCCGTCATAGGCCTCAGGGTCTATTCCGAAGAGGCGATACATCTCAGAAGACCATTCAACCTTCTTCGTGGTGAAGTCCCATTCCCAGCTTCCTACATGCGCTACTTTCTGAGCAGCAGAAAGCCTCGCCTCACTCCTTCTTAGGGCTTCCTCACTCTGCTTGCGTTCGCTGATGTCCAGGCAAATGCCAGCCATACCGGTAGGCCGCCCTTCCGGATCTGAGAGTACGGAGCCAAGCCCTTGGATCCAGCGCACGGTCCCATCGGGCTTTACGATGCGGTATTCACCTGAGAAGGCTTTCCCTTCACCCAGAAACCTGGCGGTTTCCTCTTCTACTTTTTGAAGGTCTTCTGGGTGAATGACTTTCTGCCAAGTCTGGAGAGTGGACTGATCAGTTTCTGGATCCAGCCCATAAAGATGAAATAACTCTGGGGACCAATCAAATTGATCCCTGGAAATGTCCCAACTCCAGATACCAGCGTTTGCTGATTGAAGTGTGAATGCAAGATTAGCCTTCGCCCGATGGACCCCTGAAATGTCTCCATAGGTGATGATTACCATGTCGGAACCCAGGGGTGCAGCAGTAATGTTTATCCATACGATTGTGCCATCTGGTCTGAACACACCCATTTCGGGCTCTTCAATTCGGGCTTGTTCACGAATGGCCCTAGTTCCTGGTAAGTCCTCAACTGCAACTGGAATGCCGTCAGAACGGATGACTTTCCATTCAGGAGATTGGATGCTCCTGGACTCATGCTCTTCAGGAGACAAGCCCAGGATGGCCATCGCGGCGGCATTCGTCTGAAGGACACGACCGTTTAGATCGGCCACTGTGATCCCAATTGGGAACGCATCCAAAGACAAGCCGCCGAGAGCAGATAAAACAGCAGGAGCCGTACGGTCTTCAGATGAGTCCACTCCCCACCTCACAATGTAAAAGACGATAAGGTTATCGACATTTTTTGGAGGTGGTTGAACATTCGGGCGGGTTTACTGAGGGTTGCATACTTCAATTCAGCCGAAGTTCCAACAGCCGAGAGCACTTTATGCCCGCAACTCGTCCTGGTGCTTCTTCTGCTCCACCGTAGAGGTCTCCTGGTAACGGAGAGTGGTCACTGCACCTTGGTGGCCACACATGGTCTGGACCTCTTTCAGGGGGGCCTTGTTGCGTAGGTGCAGGGTGGCAATTGTGGCCCGTAGGCGATGAGTCCCCAGGGTCGAAATGCCAATAGCCTTGGCTCCACGCTTCAGAGCCTTTTTGAGCCAACCACGGCTATGAACCTTCCCTTTTTCGCCGGGGAAGATCAGGCCCGATTCCGGCCTGTGGACCGGAAGTGATTCCTTCCTGGCCAGGACTTGATGGGGAAGCATCCATCCAAGGGGCGTGTGCAATCGCTGCGGGGCTGAGATGGCACCAAGTTCTTTTGACCTCGCCTTGCTCTTCACTTTGTATTCTTCGGCGGAGAGCCACTCCCAACGGGCATTCAACATCTTCGCCTTTCGGCCCCCCGAATGCCTTGTGCAGAATTTGTTGCACTCTTTTGCCCAAAGACCTTAAAAAGCGTGAAAAACAGCCCTCAGTTCGGGAGCTACCCGGGCATCAAAAAAGCCGCGTAACCTGGTGGTTACGCGGCTTTCGTTCTGGCTCCGGAGGAGGGATTTGAACCCCCGACCTAGTGATTAACAGTCCGGTCTACCTACACGCGAGAACTTAGTATTGGCGGGTGTTTCCGGAGATTGGTCATTTCGCTTGTGAGGATTTTGTTAGGTCAGTGTGTTGCCCACAACCGGAGCAGTGGCTTCTTTCCTTACATCTACCCGCAGGAAGGGAGCAGTAACTGGAACCAGTCCCATGCGGCCAGTTGCACTCTGAAGGAAATCCCGCCAACAAGGCCATGCCGCCATAGGCGCATTAGTCGCAGCAAATGAAGCAAGGTGGGAGTCTCTCTCTTCGGGGGACTCAAAATCCTGCTTCAGGACCATCTCAAGAGCGTAAGTGGCCGTTACGGTGAAGGCTTCGGCACCCACCTCTACCCCGGTGCCGTTAGACTCGGGGATTTTTCCTTTGCAGTGGATCTTCACAATGCAGGTGAACTGCTTCGAGGCATCGTCGAATCCAAAACCAGTCTCGAACCCCATCTCCATGGCGATGGTCGCGCCCTGTAGTCTGCTTAATGGGAGATGAAGGCGGGCGATAGAATCGGCAAGACACAGGGTTCCAAGTTCAAGTCTCTTGGATACGGCAGAGGATTTAGAGGCTGTGGCTGTGTCACAAGCGATTTCGAATGGGTTGATAGTTTCGCTCACCGTGGCCCCACTGCCATGGCCATTTCAAAATAGGCTGGACTGACTTTGGTAGTGTGGGTCACCAGACTATCTTGGGTGACAGCTTGATAACCGCGCCCGGAAGCCGTTGCCGCCTCCGTCATTGGGACATCGCAACCGTGAAACATCACGATATTCGAAGCCATGGCGGGCTTCAGTTCTGCCTCCGTAACTGGGTCCTGGATTTGTCGCCTAGCGGCGATATTAAACCAACGGTTTCGGGAGATACCCATCTCATCGGCTTGGCGTGTTGCAAGTTCGATGGTTTGGATTGGCATACGGATCGTCACCGCATCCGTATCGCATACAACTTGGTCCTTTCTTGGCCTGCCGGGAGCGGCCGGTAACGGAAGGTTTCGAAGCACACGCTCCGAATGCTCAGAGATGGCAAGGCGGTTTTCTCGAAATTTCTCACGCTCTACAAAAGGACGCTCACCCGCATTGAGCAATTCCCCGAGGGTCTGCTTCTTGCGCTGCTCGCTCATTTGGTTCTCCAAAACTTTGGCCATCTTTTCTTTTCTGCCCTACGGAAGCAGGTAACCAGTTCTGCTTCTTCAAGACTGAAAAGCACGAACACTAGAAACCAGTAGGAAGCTTCTGAGATATCCCACTGCTGGATGACAAATCTGGGGTCCGATCCTTCGGGAGGAGGGTCATTCGGGTCGATCGGATGAAGCGTAGCGTTCAACCAGTTGGCTTCGAAAATCTGCCGAGCCTTGTCTTTTGTCACCCCGTGCTTGTGAAAGATTTTGTCTTCAATCTCCTGGGAGATGTGAAGGTTGGGGGTGGGATGGCTCACACCTTCCCCCGCAATCCTAAATTAGTACCACAGTATTTTTCGGCAGCAACGCCCAATTCTTGACAGGTGACATCCGTCACGCCCGCCCCCTTGAGCCACTGGAAGGTGCTTCTGCTGATTTATTCACGCTTGCACCGTTACCAGGAAGGCGATGTGTGAGTCCAGATACCTGAAAATTTTTTACCGATTGCCTGAAAGGGTTCCATAGATCCTTCGGACCTGGCAACCGAACTTTCGCCCGATGTCCATTCAACCGAGTTTACGCCCCCCTTTGGGGGCTATCCCCAGAGTTATCTTCCTGCAAGTCGAGCCAGGGGATCAGAAGACTTCTCCTTCCCCTTTACCCCCAAAGTTCATCCTGGTGCTTCTTCTGCTCCACCGTAGAGGTTTCCTGGTAACGAAGAGTGGTCAAAGCACTTTGGTGGCCACACATGGTCTGAACCTCCTTCAGTGGGGCCTTATTGCGCAGGTGCAGGGTGGCGAAGGTGGCCCGAAGGCGATGGATTCCCAGGGTCGGGACACCGATAGCCTTGGCTCCACGCTTCAGAGCCTTATTGAGCCAACCACGGCTATGAACCTTCCCCTTTTCGCCTGGGAAGATCAGGCCCGATTCTGGCCGGTGGACCGGAAGTGGTTCCTTCCTGGCCAGGGCTTGGTGGGTGAGCATCCAGCCAAGGGTCGTGTGCAGGATGGGAGGCGTGGCAATGACCCGGTGTTTCTTTCCTTTGGTGCGGCTCCTCACATCGTATTCCTCGGCGGTCAGCCACTCCCAATGGGCATTGAGCATTTCAGCCTCTCGGACACCGAGGGTCATGGCGAAGGTCGCGGCGGCTGGAATTTGGGCATTTAGCCTAGTCAAGGCGGTGAAGAAGATTTCCCGCTGGTCCTTTTCTACGATTGGCCGAGCCTTCTCCTCTTCCTTGAGCATCTTGACGGAGTAAGGCATCTCCTTGATCAGCTTGTCTTTCATAGCCCAGCGGCAGAATAGCTTCAGGTAGCGCATGGCCAGATTGACAGTGGCTGGGCTTCGACCCTTTAGATAGTCCGAACGCCAGTCCTCGACCCGTGCTGTGGTGACCTGTGGGAGTGGTAGCTTGAGCAGCGACTTTAAGTTCTCACGGCTCTTCTCGGCGGCAATACGATGCTCGTCCGAGACCGAGCGACCACGGGTGTCGAGCCACTTATCAATCACCGCTCCAAGAGTGGGGGCCACACGAATGCCGTGCCCTCCAAGGATGCAATCCTGGCGAACAATCTCCAGCACCCGCTTGGCCGTCTCTAAGTCCCGAGCCTTGGTGGTGCCTGAGTGAAGGACACCATTGATCTCGAATCGGTAGTGATAGACCTTCCCGCGCTTAAAGAGCCACTGCGTCATGCAGACCTCTTTAGGCGGCGCTTGAACACCCTATCCCTTACTTCCATGACGAGGGGATCAACTTCGTGGGCGGCCTGAATCCATTCCAGTACCTTCGCCAAGATGAACTTTGGATTCTTCCAGCCCGGAACAATGGGGCATCCGGACCGAACCCAGGCATGGATGGTCGTGCTGGAAACACAGATGTCATGGTCCCGAAGCTGCTGGATGAGCTTTTGCTGAGAGAGGATCATCGCTGCTCCTCAAACCCAGAAGTCAGATCCCCCTGCCCTTCGATTCGAGGGTTCACAGGCTCAATGAGCAACGACTTGGAGTCGCAGGCAAGGCCAGATGACGCGTTTAAGATCGACTGAGAGTTCAAACTGCCTAGTGCATCGCTGGCAATTAACTCAATAGTCCTTTCAATTTCATGAATTACATTTTCCGAAGGGTGTAAACCGACTGCCCTTAACTTGCCTTTCCTCTTCATGATAATTCCCATTAGGTCCACTCGGCGGCGGGACGATACCGGTTTTGTCTTGGGTAGTCTTATTGGAGTGGCTCGACAGTGCCCTCATCATTAATATACTGACCGTCATCGCAGTCTCTACCAGATTGCCGAGAACAAATTGAGGTAGGGCGTCTATCGCATCCCACCCGAGCAGGCATCGCCAAGCGGGGTCAAAAGCAGAACGATGCCGGAGGGCTCAACCAGGATTCCCGGGACCTCCTCAAGTGCTTCAGCGGCCCACATAGCAGCCTAATAACCAGCACGGCGTTTTTCAGGTCCGACAATGTTGAGCTATCGGTCTACTTAGATGTGCCGATCTTGAAACTCGTAAACTCTGGCTCGATCAAGCCCAGCTATAGCCCAACTACCTGAGGTGAATAGGAGTCGAAAATTTTGATACTCGGTAAGTATTTGGCGGGAGCTATCGGTTGGGGGCTCTGGAGTAATGCCTTCAATGGATTAGCCAACACGCGGTCGTAGACTCCCGCCATACTTATTATAATTCATACCATTCAAATTCGTCACTGCATGTTCTGGCATCAAGTGCTCTGATTCTCTTGGAGTCAGATGCATCCTAGTGTTGTGGCCTCGTTCATTTCGACATTGAAAGAGCCATGGTGAAGGTCGAGATACGAGAACGCAATCTGCTCGATGTGGTCAAGCATGTCCTCATTACCTTCAACATCGAAGTACCCCTTGTGACCCTTAACCATGGATTGAATGGCGACTTCGAGTTCATCAGATGCGATGTCCCCGTTGTCATTAACCATTGCTACAAGCCTGTTGGTGAACCTCTTAATGCTCTTACCTGAAGTCTTAACTGCGAGTTTCCACCCAGAGTACGGGCAGGGTTTCCAGTAATAGGTGAATCCCAAGAAGTCAATGTGGGTGTCGAGGAGGTTGGGGATATCTCCTTCTGGTGCCCTCAGGTCGACAGTTCTCGATTTCTCGGTATTCACGGTGAGGCCGTAATGTTCCAGCCTCGGTTTGATCGCCTTCTCAACGGATTCCATGTCGTCCTGATCATTGAAGGCCAAGACGAAGTCGTCCGCGTATCTGACCAAAAGGGATTCCCCTTTCAGTTTGGGTTGGAGTTCTCTGACGAACCATTGGTCCAGTGCCATATCCATGTAGACATTGGCACATAGGGGGCTGATGACCCCACCTTGAGGTGCTCCTATATCAGAGGTTCTGACTTGGCCATCCACGAGTATCCCAGCCTTGAGCCAGGATAAAATCAGGTGAAGTATTACCTTGTCCCCGATCCTCTGGGATATGACTTCGAGCAGTTGGTCGTGGGGAATGGTATCGAAGAACTTACTAAGGTCGATCTCCAGAATCCAGCCGCCGTTATGTTGGGATAGCCAGTCCATGAGGACCTTCACGGCCATCCTTCCCGAACGGTGGGGTCGGAATCCGTAGGAGTGGGTGTAGAAATGCGGTTCGTATATTGCCTCCAGAATCATCATCACGGCGCGTTGTAGGTGCTTATCCCGAATCGTTGGTAAAGAGATGGGTCGCGGGGAGCCATCATCTTTGTCGAACAGGACCTGGCGTGATGGTTTTGGCTGATAGGACTTGTGTTTCACCTCCTGGATGAGTTTGGTAATGTTGGACGCGAGATGCCTTAGATACTTACGCGGGGTAACCCCGTCGACGCCGCGAGCAGCTCTACGACGAAGACCCATTCCGGCTACATACAGCATTGACGGGGAAAGATACTGGGCAAGATTGAAGAGGCGCTCGCGGTGGAGCGACATGGCCTGAAGATTCGCCATTCGTTCTGCGACCTGCCATCGACAGTCTCTCAATGCCGGAAAACCGGAAAGCTGGAAGGAGCTTCCCTGCTGTTTTCTCGGGCCTGGGGCCAAGAGGAAGCGGTCATTTGAAGGGCGGAAGGGCATGTCTTCCCCTACCTTCCAGTCTGGGAACAACGGCTATGGCGGAAACTTTCCTGGTGCCTTGGTCTCCTGGCCTGTTCTTCCAGGCACTTCTGAGCCCATTGCAATACCGCCTGTCGATCTTCATCGCTACAAGGCTTCGAAATCTCAACCGTTATGGGTTTGGTCTCACTGGGGACTTTATTGGATTTCACCTTGTCCAGATACCTCTTCTCGGGGCTTCGGTAGCGGCATTCCACTCCAAAAGGCTTTGATGAGATCACCGTGAGGGTTCCGGGGTCGATGACCACAGTCTCCTGTCCGACAGGTAGATCGCTCAGAAGGGCGAGTATCTGGTCCTTCCTGACCCTGGCCTTCTGGACAAACCCTTGTCGCCTTGGATTCATCTTGGCGTACTGGCTGGCATACCAACGAGCTGTGTAAGGATCTAAGGTCCAGGTCCATCCCAAGTCGCAGTCGCCTGAGCCACGCCATACCTCAATAAGGTCTGGTAGAGCATTGAATCGAGCCAGTTCCTTTGAGGACATGATCAAGGGCTGGTAATCCTGACCATCTGCTTTTCCGCCCTGAAGTCGTTTAAATGTTCTATGAATTAATGTTGCCTGCGGCCTCAGCAGGCTTCCCTCCGTCAGCACGAACTTTAGTAGTTCGCAAAATTTCTTCAAGCTGAACTTGTGGCGAATAGCATTCAGGAAATTCACTCTGTACCTGGGTCGGAGTAGGCCGACACATACCAGCCAATCCTCCTTACGGGCTGCACCGAGGAATAGGGCGACCCTTTCCTCTAGCTCTTGCTTCGCAGCCTCCACTTCGTCCCAATCGCCCGTGAATTGCAGTAGAGGGTGGCGGATCTGGAATCTCTGCGGAGTGCCACCAGGCAATTGACACACTTCAGGTCGCTGGATCGCCAGGGATAGGATATTTCTTCGATCTTGCCTCATGGTTCCACCTGATCAGAGCCTGAAGAGTGGACTCTGGCCCTCGCTGGCTCTTTGACCGAATCCTCCCTGACCCAAAGGGCCATGGGTAACCCGTACATCGGTCTACGAGTCTTCTTCTTCCAACCACACTTCCTAATCGCCCAAACCAGTGCGTTGCGTCCGAGATCAGGTAGCAGAGAGAACTCTGGACTGTTCTGGGATAACCAAACCGCGACCTCCTGGGTCTGAAAGCACTCGATTCCGATTTCCAATGAGTTCTGGACCCCGACAAAGGCTGTGGCTCTTGATACAAGCTCCTGTAGTTTCTCCAGGGTGCGATTCCTCTCCTCCAGCTCTTTGGGGAGGTTGCGTCTTCTATATGGTCTAGAGATCTTCACTTCGGTGACTCCTCGCATGAATGGCTTGCTGACTTTCGTTTAATACTCAACAAAATGGGAAATCTAATAATTTTTTATGCCTTTAGAAGGGGACTCCGATATTCGATTTCCTTCGCAACTTTACAAATGACTTTTTTGATCCCGAAGTTAAGCCAAAAACACAGGGTATTTGAGATCGACATCCGATGTCCGTAATAGCTATTATTTAAGCTCTTATCTAATACATCTGACGCATACCACTGTAAGAATGAACATGCTGAATCGCGACTTTGGTAGGAAATGAAAAGTCGCCCAGTATAATACTCCTGGGGGTAATCCCGCCCTCACCAGGAGAACCATTGGCCCGTGTTCACAGCGTCCATATCGACGAATTTCTTGGCCTAAAGGAGAAGCAGGAGCCCAAACAGGATTCAGGGTCTGTTACTCCCTTCAACCCGGCGAAGCCGGAGGGCCCTAAGAAACGCAATCCTCCTCGTCCAACTACCCGTTTGAGCCGTATCCGCCTCAAGCGAGGGGAAGCCTTGGATACCTACACCGCAGAGTTGATCGGGTGGGTGGCTGGAGGTTGTCAGGCTTCGATCTGGTCCTCGCTGCTCACCCGCAAGGACGAGCCTGGAGCCCCAACCTGGCTGAAACCTGAAGTCCTTGGCCTACAGGACGACCTCAGCCACCGGGTACTGGCCCTATCCCTGGCGCACCTGGTCCATATTCAGGGTGGCTTGGAGAATTCGCCTTTTGAAGCCGGTGGAGACTTGGATGGAGGCCACCTGCTGCGGCTCCTCTCGCTGCCGCTGCCTTTTGGTGTCTGGGAACTGGCTAAGTGCCTGGCTGCCGATGCTCCACTTCGCTCTCGTGGCTTCCTGGAGGTGCAAGGGGACTGGTCCACTCGTCGGAAGCGACATGGGGGGGGCTCAATTAGCGTGACGCGGTTCCTCCAGACGGAGCTGTCCCTGAGCATGGGCTCCCTTGGATTCCTGCTTGGATTGGAGAAGCTACAGGAGGAAGACCCCCTCCCTTCCCTAGAATCGCTGGCCCTTCCCGAGGCGGTTCGAACCAAGCTTGGACGCCTACTTCAGAGCCCTCCCCCGCTCGATCAGCCCTTCAAGATCTACCTGAAAGGCTCCGACCAGAGCGGCAGGCGCACCCTGGCCAGCTGGCTGGCCCGGCATTTCAACAGGGCCTTGAAACCCGTTAGGCCAAGCGAAGGACACCAACCTGGTTCCTTCATCCTAGTCGAGCTGCCGTGCCACTTCGATTTCGACGATTGGAACCAGGTAAAAGCCCATCCCGGCTGGATCTTCTTGAAGCCTATGCAGAAGGACATGACCTTCGATCCGGAGTCTCGGGCTGACCTCATATTGGACCTCGGACCACTCTCAAATAAGGATCGGTCCCTGCTCTGGACCCGTCAGCTAGAGGAAGCAGGCCCGGCCTTCGCAGCGATGGACATCTCGGACCTAGTCCTGATCGACGCACCTCCTGGACGCATTGTGGAGGCCGTTCGTCGGGTGTCTCGCAGCTCAGCCTGGGAGGAATTCAATCAGGAGTCCGCTCTGGAGGCCCTCAAAGGTGCTCTCTCTCAGGACAAACCCGAGGAATCAGAAGCCACCTACATGGAGAAGCTGAAACCGGTCCGACGCCTGGATGAGTTGTGCCTCCCTGCCGAGGCCATGGCCCGTTTCAAACGGATCATCCAGGCCATCCGTGGCCGCAAGGAGATTCTCTCCAAGTGGAAGCTTGATCCCGGCCTTGTCGGTCAGGCTCAGGGCGTCCTCCTCTTCCACGGACCTAGCGGGACGGGTAAGAGCATGGCCGCAGAGGTGCTGGCTCACGAATTGGGCCTCCCTCTTTGGCGTCTAGAGGCTGCGGAGCTTGAAAGCCCCTTCGTCGGAGAGAGTGAGCAACGCCTCCACAGCTTTTTCGCCAGCGTGAAAGGCAAACCCGCTGTGCTCCTGCTGGACGAAGCCGACACCGTGCTCATGGACCGTGGCAAGACGACCGGCAGCACCCAGCGGTATCAGAACAACCTCGTGAATACCTGGCTGCGGGAACTGGACCGCTTCGAGGGTGTCCTTGTCCTCACCACGAACCATGCGGAGGGCCTAGACCCAGCCATCGAGCGCAGGATTCAGTTTCGAATGGGATTTGAGTCCCCCTCGGCTGAGGTTCGAGTTCAGATCTGGAAGGCACTCCTCGGAGAGGCACCAATTCCGGGCCGCGAATCACTCGATTTCGCTCAAATTGCCGAGGGCTTCGCCTTCAGCGGTGGTCGTATCCGTAATGCCTTCGTGGATGCCTGCCAGCGAGCTGCCGTAGCCGGAGCCATCAGCCAGGAGCTTTTGCTCGCTGCCTGCCATGAAGAGCAGAAGTCGGCCCTTAGTTCCCCGGCCCTCCGCACCATCCATGGATTCGCCGCTCACGGAAGGAAGACTGTTTGAAACGCCGCAATCCAACCTATCGTTTCGACCTGATCAATGACGGTAACCACCCAGTGGTCCCATTGGATGGCGTTCGCTACTTCCTGGATACCGGTTCGCCCCGAACCCACCGGCATCCCAGGGGACCGGCCCGGGTTGCCATCCTTGGCCGAAAGATGACCCTCCGGAGCGTTCCCTCAGCCCCTGGCGTCATGGAGGCAGGCTCGGACCTCCTAAACTTCCACTTCGATGTGCTGCTAGGCGGAGACCTCATGTCTGAACTTGCCTGGCGTCTCGATTGGGCCACCAGCACCGCAGAGGTGGCCTTGCACCTTCCCGACGAGTCAAACACCACCTGGGTAGGAATGCCTCCCAGCCGCCGAATGTCTTCCTCCTGCCCCACCTGCCGGGTGAACAAGGGCCTTGAGGTTGCGCTCCTCGACACAGGGGCTCGACTTTCCTACCGGGTGGGTGATCCCCCAGCCACAGCCCGACTCGTCGGGAGAACCTACGACTTCAACCCCTTCCTTGGGATGTTCGTGACACCCGTTTGGGAGGACCACCTTGAGATCGGTGGATACCTCATCCCAATCCGCTTTGGCCGAGTTCCCGACCCTGCCCCCGCCTTGTTCGAGGCCATGGGTGCCAGGTGGATTCTGGGGAGCGATCTGCTCCGAGCCTTCCGCGTGACTTTCGACTTTCCCGGTCGCCGCCTGGGCCTGAAGACCCGCTAAGCCCAGACCGATTCAGTTACCTCTTCTACCGATAGACCGCGAAATCACTTCCCTGGAGAACGATGCATCCCACGCTGAAACACCTCGCTCATGCCACTCCTGCTTGGCTAACGACACTCCATCCCACTGACATTGAGCAGGGCCCTGGTCCCTGGATGAAGCACTTGGTCGAGGATGCCCTGGTCTATCCCGGCTCCGGGCTGGATGGCTCACCGGTTCGCCAGTGCAACGGCGCACTTCACAGCTTCATCTACCTCGATTACGGCACACCCAAGACCGAGGTGCTTGCCGCGTTGACCAAGCAGCGCAAGACGGGGACTGGATTTGCTCACCATCACCTGATCGGTCTGGTGGAATTCGACCCAACAAACTTGATCGCCAAGGCAGACCCGCGCTTCATCAACCGCAAGTCGAAGGAGAACGGAGCCAAGTCTCCATTCGCCATCTGGGCTGTCTACGAGACCATTGGCTCGGGTCCTGCCGAGCGATTCAGCTTCCTGTTCCTCAGTACGGAAGCCATCCAAAGCATTGAGGCACTCTTCCCGGCCTCAGCTCCTCGTGGGCTCGTGGTCCAGGAACATGGTTTCTCCGGAAATGTCTGGCCGAACTTCAGCGAGCCGATTCTTCGCATGTCCGAGAAGTGGCATGGCCACCCGGAAATCCTGATTCTTGGGCCGAATCACCGACTGGATGAATGGCATCGGAAAGCACTGTCGAAGGGAACTGACGCTACCACCGAGTCCATGCACCGGGACACCCGGGAGGTGCTTTGGCTGAACAACCTCGATTCGACGGCCTTTCTCCGTGAGGATCTGGCCCATGCGTGAGGGTGCCTGGTTCAATGCGGACGGAGAATGGAGCTGGATCTCTGAACATGCCTCCTGGGTTCAGAGGACTGAGAACGCGAAATCGTTGGGCATCCCCGATGAAGAACAGGCCAAGCTTTGCTCCATCCCATGGGACTTCAATTCAAATGGTCGAAAGGCCATTCTTCGAGTAGCCATGGACTCGGGACTTATCCGAATGAGGGGCCACGGTGCCTCAGTTACCTTCGAGTTCACCCTGTCTCTGGCGAGGGTGATTCAGGCAGTCGGCCCTTTCATGGAGCGTAACTTCGGTCCGAGGACCTGGTGCCAATTCAACGATCTGGAAACGGGTGAATGCCTGGGGATCTTCTACGAGGACCTTGGCACCAGCTTTCAGGGACCTGACACCCTCGACTTGGCTGCCTCGGTCGATACAGCTCCCGTCATTCCTGCCACAGCTGGAGCCAACAATGGATGAGAGCAGCCAGTCCGTGCGAATCCTGGCCTTCTCGGACCTCCATGGAGGAGGGTTCATGGAGGCATCGGCCCTGATAGATAGACATCGGCCCGATTGGATCGTTACCTGCGGGGACATGCTCCCGGATTTCCAGCAGAGGCCACCCAATTCAAGGCTGAGAGCCCAGCAGGAGTACTGGCGAGACCACCGAGACCTATTCATCCGTGAGGGT
Organism: uncultured Holophagaceae bacterium; assembly: GCA_903913215.1. Lineage (GTDB taxonomy): Bacteria > Acidobacteriota > Holophagae > Holophagales > Holophagaceae > Geothrix. The sequence goes on along the minus strand of CAIWKE010000011.1, from coordinate 256,172 downwards.
GCCATCACCACCATGATCGTGGGAAACCACGAACTCCCTGGGTTCCGATTCCCAGGAATGAACAGCCTTCCACCTGGGTTCGAGGATCGGGTCGTGAAGTTGGAAAGAATTCCACGCGAGTTCGGACCCTTCAGCTTCGTTCATGGCCTACCCGAGGACGAACTTGCCGAGGATCTTCAGGACCAGCTCCGACTCAGACCGGAACCCCACATCTATCTCAGCCATGCTCCACCCTACGGGAGCTGCGACAGGACAGGGATGGGAGACCACATTGGTCATCGGCCTCTATTCCACCACCTCCAAGATCGTGACTGGCCTCAAGCCCTGGTGCTATGCGGCCATGTTCACCGAAGCTTCGGTACAGAGGAGATCGGGAACACCACCATCGTGAACATGGCCACTGGGTATGCCTTGATCGAATGGGAACAAGGCGACAGCCAGGTCTTGGAGATGGCCCGAATGGTGGAGCATGGCAACTTCTGGGACTCCCCCTAGGCAAGCTCCGAATATCTGGAATTCTCGGATCTTTGGTAGGAGTTCACAATGCGAAACGACAGAGATGCATACAAATTAATGGTAGGTGGAGAGATTGCCTCTGAGGATGTAGCCTCCTGGTCCGACCCTGAGGGGGATCTTCAAGTTGTAATTACCCCGGGCCAAGGGAGCAAGATCCGTATCCCGCTCTTTGTCCTGAAGGCTCGCCTGCTTCTTGTCCCTTCTTCTCGACCCTGGATTGCCTAAGAAATGAAGGGTAATCTCCAGCTTACCTTGAGCACTTCTTCACTTGCTCGACACTTCATTTTCTCCGTTCCGCTCAGCAATTCGTTGAACGGACGGCCCATCAGCATCCACTGGCAGGTGTCCTCATATGGCCCGTCTAGCGATAAGCAGGGAAACTCTTCAGGCCCTTTTTGCGAAATCAGGGAATATATGTGCGTTCCCCGGATGTAACCAGGAGCTGGTAACAAATCGAAACCTCTTCGTTGGTCAAATTTGTCATATCGAGGCTGCAAATCCTGGGGGTCAGCGATTCAACCCATCATCAACAGACGAAGACCGCCGCTCCTTTAGTAATCTAATGCTCCTTTGCTATAGACATCATCGAGAAACCGATGATGTCGAAGCATTTAATACTCTGGATCTTAGGAGAATGAAACTCCAACATGAATCAAATTTTGGCCAGAAACCTTTCAAGGTCAACGAGGCATTCCTTCATCGACTTGAATCTGAGATGGCAGCCTATTGGTCCGATCTAGCCGTGAATAATCAATCTGCTCATGTGGTTCAAGACTTTGCCGTCCCAATTCACACTGGTATTCCAGCTACAGATCAGTTTTTAGAAATCTACAAGTCCTTTGATAGAGTCCTTGAATTACTTGGGGAGTTTGCCAAAAGTGACGAGGCTTTGAATGAAGAGATTAAGAAGTTCTTTGGCTCCCTCGGGTATGATCTTACTCGATACAATTCTGTGCCATATTACGATAACCCATTTTTTAACAGGAATTGGGAATATCACGCCTTGGCAGTTACGAACACTTGCACGGACCTGTCGGTGGTGTTGAAACAAGCAGAGGTCAGATTTTTGGAAGAGTATCTCAAGACACACTCAAACGATCTCCTCGCTCTTGATCGCCTAGGGGTTACAAAAGAGAAACTTAACAAAATGGCAGTATCAGCTGGGTATGCAGACTAACTGATATACCACTGATCTCGCACCCAGCTTGCCTTCTCCGGCCCGACCTTTAGAAATCGTGATCATCAACGGGGAGTAGCCTTCCCACCCCTGCGCCTTGGGCGATTCCAATACGCTGCAATGTCCGGAGCCATCGCAGTCGCTGGGTTCGGCGGCAGCGTACCATCCGGGTTGAGACGAAGGTAGGCATACAGTGTTTCGCGGCTGACACAATACTCGCGAGCGAGCTGAGCCTTCTTCTCACCAGCAGAAACTCTCCAACGGATCATCCTCACCTGCTCCTCATTGAGGGAGGGCTTTCGTCCCTTGTAAACGCCACACCCTTTCGCAAGGTCGATCCCTTCGCGTTGGCGTTCGAGGATGCGGGAACGCTCAAATTCAGCGAGGCTTCCCAGCAGGGAGAGCATCAGGGTGGCTATGGGGGAGTCTTCACCCATGAAGCTCATCCCCTCCTTTACGAAGGTCACCTTCACCCCCTTGGCGGTCATGCGCTGGACGACCTGGCGGAGGTGGCCCAGGTTGCGAGCCAACCGATCCATCGACTGAACCACGACCTCATCACCTTCGCGGAGGATGAAGAGCATGGCCTCCAGCTCAGGACGGTCCATGGTCTTCCCACTGACCTTCTCCTCGAAAATTCGATCCAGCGTCTGCCCCTCCAATTGGTGGGAAGTGTTCTGACTGACGCTGCTTGTCCTTACATACCCAAATCTCTGACCTGGCCCTGACATATCACTCCTATGGAGATCCACTCCGAATCTCCTATAAGTGATATCAAAATAAGATTTTATGTTGACCCTAGATGGACATTTCCCGATCTCCAACCAGTTACCACCTCAGATATGGCTTAGAAACCTGACCCCGATTTCAAATCTGGAATTCCCAAGTCCTAATTAGAGGGACTTCGCTATGCGCCACATGAACATTTCAGAACAGCCACAAGTAAGAATTCGTCCGAGAAACCATCAGAGACCTGACCTGGCCAAGATCCAAGATCAAAAGGCACCTATAACAATAGATAACGGGGAAGATATGCCATCAATTGGCATCCTGGATTTCACGGCCAAACTGCTTCTTCCCCCAAGGAAATGAGGCGTCCGTGAACCCATCAGTTGCTAGGGATTCCGGTCTCACGAACCTCTGGAGTTAGCTCCTTGTCGTCGCTGGAACCCAACGGTACAGCGTAGGAATTGAAACTCCCAGGTTCTTGGCCACCTCTTTAGGAAGAGCACCGGAGGAGAGCAGCTGTTTGGCGGCCTCGATCTTCCCAGCGTCCATCTTCCTCTTACGACCACCGATCTTCCCGAGGCGACGAGCAGCCTGAAGGCCAGCCTGGGTGCGCTCTATGATCAGCTCGCGTTCCATTTGCGCCAGTGAGGCCATCACATGAAAAAAGAACCGTCCTGCCGGGGTTGAGGTGTCGATCTGATCTGTGAGGCTGGCGAAGTGGATCTCTTCTTTGGCCAGGTCCGTTACGAAATCGACCAGGCCCTTCACCGACCGGCCAAGGCGGTCCAGCTTCCAGACCACCAGAGTGTCTCCCTCCCTCAGGTGAGACTTCGCCTCTTGAAGGCCAGGGCGATCTGAGCGAGCACCGGACATCCGGTCAGTGAAGATCCGCCCACAACCGGCTTGCTCAAGGGCCTGGGTCTGAAGCTCCAAGGATTGGAGATCAGTTGATACACGCGCATAACCAAGTCGCAGGTTTGCTCCTTCTCGATACTCATTATTATACTAGGAATCGAGAATGATCATTCCAGAATAGTTTTCGAGAACCCAAAGGGCCTGATTTTGCGTGAGGGCAGTCCGGGGGACGGTGCCTTCTTGATAACCACCGTTATTGAGGCACCCATAGGCGGCGAGGGAAGAACCTCAACTAGCATTCGGGTACGCTCAGCCGCCCCTGGAGTACGCTGGTCCGATTGGGCCTGGATGGTCCACGGCTACTTCAGCAGCCTAGTCCCAGGAGGAAGATGATGAGGGGACTTAGCCTTTTGCTTCAACGCCGCGTTAATGACCTGGACCAGAACCCCTGGGTGGCCTTCCTATGGCGACTGTTGTTAGTGGTGGCCTGTTCTCGGATCTGGCACAACCGATTTCTAGAGGCGCAAGTCCCGACGGACAGCTCAGTACAGGCCCTCTTGGATTTTGCTGCAACCCATGGGTTGAGGCCCTTCTTACTTAATGGCTCAGATCGTTCCGTATGGGCATTAGGCCACCTCAAAGACCTTGGCCGATTGGATTCGGCTGTGCTTCCAACAGTGTTTGGAGTGTGGACAAGGCACATCCTTACGATTTTGGCCCTTACCGGAATCTGGTATCTGTTGGGGCGGTTTCGCCATCGAATGGTCAACAAATACGGCCCTAACTTGACTGTGCTTGGAACACTGTTGCTCTGCGGGCTGCTTCTGGCGGTTGGGCTAGAAGTTTGGATGAAATCCGTGCCTGGCACATTTGTATTCTTCCCACCCTTGGTGCCGGTGGTTGGAGGGTGGATGTCCACCTATATGAAGGTTCCCGAAACATGGCACTTCGCGAACCTAATCCTCTTTCTGGCAGAGTTCTTGGTGATCCTCTCCCAGGGCAGAGTCCTCTTTGCAGAAGCACAGCAGGGTGCCTTGCGTTCACGCATGGCTCCACACTTTCTGTTCAATGCTTTGAATACCCTTCACGCTCAAATTGAGTCAGACCCGAGTGAGGCCCAGCAAACCACAGAACGCCTCGCGGGAATCTTCCGGCAAGTCTTAGAAGTTTCGGAGCAAACGACGATACCTCTCAAACAAGAGCTGGCCTTCGTGGAAGACTATCTCGGCATTGAAAGGGAGCGCCTAGGAGACCGGTTAAGAGTCATCGTTGATATACCGGAGTTGGTGGCCGGTGCGCACATCCCGGTCTTCGGCCTACAGATCCTGGTCGAGAACGCCATAAAGCATGGGATCGAACCCAGTCTCTCAGGAGGCGAGATTCGCATAAGTGCGTCCATTATCAATAAATTTATTCGGGTAACTGTAACAGATACCGGGGAAGGGAAAGTCGGAGTAGGGAACGGCAATGGAAAGGCATTAGCCAACCTTCGTGCTCGATTGGCGCGACCCGCGGATCTGGCTGTTGGCCCAATAGACGCTGGCTTCAGTGCCACCTTCACCTACCCACTTTCCCGATAACATGTCTCATGATTCGAATTGTTGCCATCGAGGATGAGCCGCATGCCCTGCGGCATTTAGTGAAGATGCTCTCAGAGCTTCCTGGGGTCCTGGTTGTGGGTGAGGCCGTCAATGGTGTGGAGGGGTTGGCGAAGATCTCAGAACTGAGACCTGATGCTGTTTTTCTGGACATTCGGATGCCCGGCCTAGATGGCATCGAGCTAATGCAACTGCTGCCGGAGCCTCGGCCCGCTCTCGTGTTCACGACAGCTCATAAAGACCATGCACTCGATGCTTTCGATGGCGGTGCAGTCCATTACTTGCTGAAGCCCATCAGCAGGATTGGAGTTGCCCAGGCGCTTTCTAGGATCAGGCCACACCAAGACCCCCTCCAGGAAGAGTGGTTGAGATTACCCGTGAGGATGAAGGGCCAGAGAAGGCTACTCCGCCCAGAGGAAATTGATGCTCTTGTAGCCGATCTTGGTGATTGCCTTGCCTGGACCAAGGAGGGAACCCTGCGAGTGGAGGGCACACTGACCCACTGGGAAGGACGGTTGGCAGCTCATGGCTTCACCCGAGCACACAGGAACGCCTTGGTTCGCTTGGAAGCGGTTGTTGGCCTCAGTGAGGCAGATGAACTCGTTCTTCCAACCGGTAGGATCTCAGTGGCAAAACGCAGGCTGGAGGAGATTCAGCGCACATTGGGTTTGTGATTTGTAGTCCCGGTAATGATGCTGCTTCTAAGACATCCATCTATGACCGTACTGCGAAGCTCTTTCTCTTACTCGAAACAAGAATGCCGTGCAGATGGTCCCCGAAATGAGTGGAAGATTTAGCATGCCCTTTATGGTCATTGCTTTATTGATGAAGTGAAGGCTTGTGTTAAACCATTCACGAGAGCGTGGGCGATCATGCTTGGAAGAATTGAACGCGTTTTCCACGCAGCAATTCCGAAAACAAAGCCCATGAGCAGAGTGCTGCCCCAGTTTGAATATAATCCTGGTCGTGCATAATAGGCATGGCCAACAAAAAACAATAAAGCTTGGACCACTAGAATGAGCCAGTCAGGCCGCCCTAGCCGCTTTAGGTATCCCCAAAGCAATCCTCGAAACAAGGGCTCTTCGGCAGTGGCAGCAACTAAAAATTGAATTATTGGCAAAAAAACAATCTGGAGATACCAACCTTGATCCAATACTGGAGCGACTCCGGTATATTTCCAGCGAATCCAGATGTTGGTTCCAGCAGCTGCCAATCCTAATGCGCCACCCCATATCCATAGGTCATACCTACTTGGAACCTGAATATGGAAATCGGCTCTTTCTGACCATACTAACTTTATCGCGAAATAGGTTGTTATGCCTGTCGTGATGATATAAATCCAAAATACATGTGGGATAAATATGGAGAACCGCAGGAGAAGCAATACAAAGAGGAACATCTCCAGTTTTTGGTCACGCCTCTTCATGGAATCACCTGGCGAATTAGGAAAATCGGCCCCGCCAGCATCGAAATAATGAGCGGGGCCGAGTCTGGGTTGGTGAGATTCCTTTTGGGATTTCTGATCTTACTAGTTTGGGACCTTTCCTTTCTGGATACTCACAACCTCTCCGGCCCTACTGTAGGTCATTGTAAATTCCCCAGAAGACCCTGTCTTATCCACAGTGACCTCGAATATTGTCGATGAATTACTATCCCCGGCCGACACTCGACCTACATTACCCTTGTCGATCAAAATCCGGGGCGCAAATACAAGTATCCCGGTCGCTGGATCCCTGATTTCCGCACTGCAAATTACAGCTAGTGGGTTCGTAGGGACTGGTGCCAAGGTCACCTTAACAATGCGAAGCTCAGTGGAGCTTGGTGGTTGGTATGCACTCACACCGAACTGTTTGGCCAGTCGATGAAGGATTGCTAGCACTTCATCAGCCTTAACTGCGGTCAGGTTTATGTCTACTAGGGGACCACTAACCTGATCATCTCGCCCTTCCCAAATCTGACTATCTTTGGTTTGGCTTGGATCCTTCACAACTATAGCAAAGTCCTTCCATAGCTGGTTTAGTGGAACCTGGTTGGCCTTAATATCAAGAAGCTGTGTATTCGGAATGTCCTTACCTTCAGCATCTTTGGCACTTCTAGAAAATATATATAGCCTGGAATGATCAGCATTCACTCCTGTGACCTTGGGAACTTTGATAAGCCGAGCATTTGGGGATGGCTGCACCAGCGTAGGGTCAGGCGTTTGGGCGACCATATGAAGGCCCGAGACAAGCAGCACAGCCATTACCGCCATTGCTCCAAAGGCCGGGGCGCTCGAAGTGCGGCGGGGTGGCAGGAGTAGATGAGAGATTCGTTCCATGAGTGAGCCTCCATGGGCTGCAGGTGCGAGGTCAAATGAAGCGCGGCCAAGGCCACGCAATTCCAAGGTTGTTAGAGCCTCAGCCAGAGGCAGTGCGTCTCCGATGAGGCTGGCGGCGAAGGTGTCGCAGGCGAGTTCCCGCTCTACACGAATTCTGCGGGAGAGCCACCAAACACCCGGATGGTAGAACATGACAACTTCAAGAAGGGACTGCAAAAGATTCACGGAGTAGTCATAGCGGAGGACATGAGCTAGCTCGTGGGCGAGGAGGGCTTCCACTTGATCAGGCGGAAGATTGAGGAACCATCCTGCAGGAACCAGGATCGCGGGGCGCAACACCCCAACCACGCTAGGCCCCGCAAGCCCATCACAGGTCAGGAGGGTGACCGCCCTTTTCAATCCAGCACGGCGGCACAGATCCAACAGCTTACGCTGGAGTTCATCTGGTGCCAGTTCCGCTTTCCCCCAGCGCAGTCTTTGGAGCCATACCCAGCCCCCCGCCAAACGCAGGAGGCTACAACACACGCCTAATGCCCAAAACACTGCGGCCCAGGGCAAACCCCGCTCCAGGCCCATCACCATGCGCGTCCGCAGAGTTGGAGTCGGAGTTGGAGTTGGAGCAACCCGAGTTAAGGACTTCCCTTCAGAGACCGAGCCACCCTGAGCTAAAACCACGCGAGGCGGACCTGGTTGAAAAGAGGCCAAGTGTCGAAAAGGCATCCCCGCCATGAGGAAGAGAGCCGTGACTGCCACGACATATCGCACCCTGGGAGAAGATCCCCTGAGGACTCGAAGGACTGCGGCTGCCGCGAGGGCCACAAGAGCCCCTTCCCATAGGGTGTGCAGAAGAACCCACCCCACCGCAGGGAGCCACGAGGCATGCAGGAAGCCGCTCATGACCGACCCCGCCGTGCCTCGTCAAGAAGCTCCTGGATGGCATCAAGGTCAGCAGGGCTGGCCTTTCCCGCCTTCAGGGCGTGAACTAGGAGGTCACTGGCAGATCCGGCGAAGGCCTTTGCCAACAGATCTGACACCAACTTTCCCTTGGTCTCCCCTTCAGCCACAGCCGCCCGGTAAACATGGCTGCGTTCTGAGTCATCCCGGTCCACTAGACCTTTTTCCATCATCACCTGCACGGCCTTCAGAACCGTGGTGTATCCAAGGTCGCGTTCCTTGGACAAGCCCTCATGCAGTTGACGGACGGTCAGAGGTCCCTTAGCCCAAAGCAGGCGAAGAACCGAAAGCTCTGCATCTGTGGGCATGGGCAGGCCCTCAGAAGGATAGAGAGACATGAGGACTCCTTGATCTACGGCTTACATCGTACGATTCCCGCCGTTCTTGTCAACGGCAATTGCCGTACTTTTTTAAAAATAAGCTAACATACCACTAATCTAGCACTTGGATAGATCTACTTGGGGCCCGATACCAGGGAATTCGCCAATGAATCAACCGAGGTGCCAAAGGGTAACCGGCCCAGCCGTGGGCTTGGTTGCGGTTGATGTGAGCCTGCTGACCACGCTTGAGCGGAAGTTAGTTTGACCCGATGCTCATTGGATTTTTAAGATAGCTTGCAGCGATATCAATTGCAGAATCGCCGGTTTTCTTTGCCAAGTTCTCGACAAGCTCTTTGCCTTTCTGCTTCCAATAACTCTCAGGAACCCTCGCGTATTGGAGGCATGCCTTAAGGATTTCCAGTTCTTCCACCCGGTGTTTTACGCGCACATTCAATCGTAAATCAGTGCGATCGAACCCAAGGAATCCATGACCCTCAATGTTGTTGTTTAGAAAGGTCAGGGTCTTTGCCTGGATAATTTTGTGCCTCAGCATCATTTCTTCCCCGTCTGCGAAAACTTCACTCTGACGGTTCCGATCGTACGGTCGATCGACAATTTGTATGACCTCTTGCTGCCAATCCGACCACTCAAGGAAAAGCTTGTCTAATTCCGATGCCACCCAGGCATGGTTTGGATTCGTTATCTCAAGGTTCTTTGAGTGATCCATGATGCTTTCACCTTTGATGAGGAGCCTAGCGAACAAAGGTAGCTTGGTTGGCTGAAGATGGCGTTGATTCCAATAATGGTAACGATTCCAGATAACCTATGGGTAAATAACGCTCAGAACCGGAGCCGCTATGAGTCAAGTCGAAGACCTGAAGGCCTTGTTTGACGGGACACCTCTTGCGGTTGAGCGAGTCGCGGCCATCTGGCCGGGGCTCACGGTCATGGAGAAGACCACCCTGCTGCCCTTCTTGCTGGAGAAGCGTGGAGCCTTGAACTACGCAAGCCACCGTAACCGACTCCTCGACTTGGCCCTGGCGGACGACAACAGCTTCGTCCGCTATCTCGCAGCTCGGCATGTGTATGAACCTAGTGAAGGGGCGGAAGCGGATGAACTGGCGAGGTACGCGAAGATCCTGAGCGATGTCTCACCCCTGGTGAGATTAAATCGGACCGAATTCGCAGTAATGAAGTGGCTTAACTACAAGCCAGAGGCATTCTGGGCCGCAGCACAGAGCTGGCGGCTGGCCGCAGTTACCGGTATCGAGCACGACGGCGAAGAATTCTCAAAACTCCTGGTATATGCGACTGAAAATTTATTCCCCGAGGCGAAGGTATCGGAGCAGGAGATGGTCGATGTGACCTTGCAGTACCTGACCTGGGATACCGTGGCGAATCGGTTAAAGAAGACCGAGGGTTATTCGGTGTCTTTCAGCGACGGATGGGCAGACTACCAGGCAGGGAAGAGCCTTTCTGCCCTGTGGGAAATCGTCCCAAAAGTGCCACGGCAGGTCGCCTTCGCCCTGCTACAGCACTTGCCCGAGGAAGGCGGCCTTAGCGGAGGCGTCGGTGGGAATGTCCTGGACACCCTAGATGAATACCAAAAGAGAGCACTTCTGCATCGAGACGACTTCAGGTTGTTCGGCTGGCGTGCAGAGATTTTCGAGAAAGCCACGAACAAGGACACCCGTATTGCGGCGCTTTCACATCCTAATTTCCACCTGAACGATTCTGTCATCTCGGCCCTGGTCTTTCAGCCGGGTGAGTCGCTTGAGGAAGGTCTGAGGAAGTTCGACGAACTTGGAGACTTAGCCGATGGATATTACGGCGCGACAATGGCGCAGTCATCTGCCATTTCGAAGATCATCAAGGCAGCACCCAAAGAGGTGACTGATTCCAGGAGTTTCAGCCAGCACTACGGCCACATAATCTGTGAGAGGCGAGTGAAGACTCTGGGCCGTGACAGGTTAGAAGCAGAGTTCAGGGATCTGCAACTCCTTGAAATGGTGTGGGGTTTGGTGCCTTTCGGTGAGGAAATCAAGGGTCGATGCCCCGACGAATTCAAGGCGCACTTCGTACCGGGGAACCCCTGGGAGAGCTACCAACGACTAAAGGATGCGATTGGTAATGCCCGGAGTTACGACACGCCAGGCAGGGCCTTGAAGGTCGCCATCCAGAAAAACATACCTTACTCCGACTTCGGGCTCCCAATCCCCAAGGACCTCTGTTCCGCGCCGGAGGACGCGGCAGAGACACCGCAGGAAGACACCATCCTGCGGGGGCTGCCCCTCCAACTCATGGGAATGGCTGCAAGCATCGACCGAACCAGAAGCCTGCTTTGGGGGGTGATTGTGGTCCTGGCCCTATTGCTGATCTTCCGACGATAGGTGAATTACGCTAACCCATCACCGACCAGCCTTGGCACGAAACATCCGATCGTCTTTCCGATCTTCTACTGGCGCCTAGGAAGGCCCCATGGAATTATTTTCGAGTTCTAGAACGCAAGACGGCCGAACATCGAACGAGGACGCATACCTGGTTGGAAGAGGCTCGATGCCTTATGCGGCCCTCTGCGATGGTTCTGGCAACGCAGGGCAAATCGCTAAGCGAGCCCTCAAGATCCTAGAGGGCCTGCTTGCCCAGGCTTCGATTGAGGAGATCGAGCTTTTCCCCACATGGGTGAACTGGACCCGGCTCATGGACTCAGCACTCCTTGGTGGTCCCCAGAGCACCTTCGTGGCTGTGGCAGCGATAAAGGATAGGGCCGTTGGGGTATGTGTTGGCGATTCCCGCCTCTACCATCTTCCCTTCGGGGGTGAGATCCAGATCCTCACCGAGGAAGCCTCTAAATTTCGCCTAGGAAGTGGGGAGGTTGTTCCATTTCCTATCCACCAGCGGATCAATCGTGGGGACATTCTGCTGTTGATGTCCGACGGAGCTTGGACCCCGCTCAATCTCCCTAAGCTCCGAAACCTCTGGAGCAAGTCCTTGTCCCTTCATTTCTCCGAGTTCCCAGCCATGATCCTCGATGAAGCTGGGAGGTCGGGCAGGGCGGACGACATGACAGTGGTGGCCCTGAAGGTGTAGTGGACTGGTCGCAATAGCCATTCCGACCAGGCCCCCGACTACCAGCCATGTTGTATCCATGAGTGCGGAGAGGACTGTATCGGATTTTGTACTGGCTGATCCCCGAAAAACGGTGAAAAAGCATGAAAAATCAGCAAAAACAGGGCACTGTTTCTGGTTAGCTAAGGCATTAAAAAAGCCGCGAAACCTAGTGGTTACGCGGCTTTTGTCTGGCTCCGGAGGAGGGATTTGAACCCCCGACCTAGTGATTAACAGTCACCCGCTCTGACCCCTGAGCTACTCCGGAAGGGCAAAGGACTATTCTACCTGAGGCCGCTGAGGATTCAAGCATTGGGCTTGGAGGCTGTGACCCGCGTCCGCCTTGGGGCCACTGGATACGCTGGGCGCGACAAGTGGCGGATGTCATCCGGGGTCCTGGAGGGAGGCTCTAGGTCCACGGGCCGCCGGGGGCGAGGCTACGCCCGTATGGCGTCACAAGGCGCGCACAGCACCTCCAGAGCCCCTTGCGGCGCCTGCGCGGGGGTCCGGGGGGGAGTCTCCAACTCCGCGAGCGAGGCGAGTGGGAGCCACGCAAGGCATGGCGTCAGATGGAAGCGCACAGCGCGTCCAAGGACCCCTGCCACCCATGCGTGGCGGGGGGGACCACCGAGGAGTACAAGCAGAAGCCCGGCTCTGCCGGGCTTCTGCGCGGGGGTCCGGGGGTGTGCGCGCAGCGCGGGTCCCCCGGAGAGTATCAAGCCCGCTGCAGTTCCATCAGGATCTGCCGGGCAGAGGCCTTGAGGGTGTCGATGACGCCCGTGCCTTTGTTGGCCACGGCCTCGATCATGGGCTCGTTGCGGAAGCGGAGGAGGCGTTCGATCTCCGTGACGCCCACAGCGGAGGGCATGTCCCGCTTGTTGAGCTGGAGGACGTAGGGAATCGTCCGGATGTCGAAGCCGTTTTCCTTGAGGTTGGTGGCCAGGTTCGCGATGGACTCGATGTTGGCTTCCATGCGGGCCTTCTGGCTGTCCGCCACGAAGATGATGCCATCGCAACCACGCAGGATGAGCTTGCGGCTGGCGTCGTAGAAGACCTGGCCGGGCACGGTGTAGAGGTGGAAGCGCACCTTGAAGCCCTTGACCGTGCCCATGTCGAGGGGCAGGAAGTCGAAGAACAGGGTGCGGTCCGTCTCGGTGGCCAGGCTCACCAGCTTGCCGCGCTTCTCAGGGTTGGCCTGCTCGAAGATCCACTGGATGTTCGTGGTCTTCCCGCAGAGGCCGGGACCGTAGTAGACGATCTTGCAGTTGATCTCGCGCGATGCGTAGTTGATGAAGGTCATGGCGGGCCCTGGCCTAGTCGCCGAAGAGTCGGTCGATGTCTTCGTCAGTGATCTCGGAGAAGGGGCTCTCGAAGCGGCTGCCACTGTCCGATTCGCGCTGGGCGCGGTTCTCCACCTGGTCGAATATCTCCTGCAGTTCCTTGCTGGCCTTCTTCACCCGCAGGCGGACCAGGGCCAAGCTAGAATTCTGGTCGAAGATCACCACCAGAATGCCGCGCTTGCCCACGATGGAGATGTGCAGGTTGTCCTTCTCGCCCTCGTGGAAGAGGAGGCTGAATTCCTTCTCGCCGATGAGCTTGGCCAGCCCGTCCGTGGCGGCCACATTGCCGGCGGTGAGCGAGGCAAGGCTCGTGGCGTCGATGCTCTTCACATCCCCGGCAGCGGCGATCTGCTGACCGTTCTTGTCCACCAGGAAGACGACCTTGGCGGAGGCGTCCTTTTCCAGGCGGTTGATGATCTCCGTGAGGAGCGTGTACTCCTCCTCGAACAGCATGAGATCAAGTTTTGCCACAAGTGCCTCCGGGGGACTGCCATTGGAGGATACCGCACTTTCATAAGCAGTCCGGCGCCCATCCAGGCATGAAAAAGCGGGCCGAAGCCCGCTTCTTCTAGATCGAATGAAAGGTCTTACTTCTTCTCGGCAGGAGCTTCAGCCTTCTTGTCGGCCTTCTTGGCAGCCTTCTTGGCCTTCTTCTCGGCCTTGGGGGCGGCGGCGTCAGCCTTCTTCTCGGTCTTGGGCTCAGCCTTCTTCTCGTCGGCGGTCAGGGCCTTCTTGGCCTCGGCGGCAGGAGCTTCAGCCTTGACAGCCTTCTTGGCAGCCTTCTTGGCCTTCTTCTCGGCCTTGGGGGCGGCGGCTTCAGCCTTCTTCTCGGCCTTGGGCTCAGCCTTCTTCTCGTCGGCGACGAGGGCCTTCTTCACTTCTTCCTTCTTGGCCTCGGCCTTCTTCTCAGTCTTCTTCTCGGCCTTCTTCTCGGCCTTCTTCTCGACCTTCTCGACCTTCTCAGCCTTCTTCACTTCGGGCTTCTTGGTCTCTTCGGCGAAGACGGGGCTGATCAGGGCGGCAGCAATCAGCAGAGCGGCAAGCTTCTTCATGGGAGTTCTCCATTGGGTATCCGGCACGGCCGGAAGCGGAGAACAGAATGCACACTTTGGGCCAATTGCTAAAATTAAACAAATCAATGGTTAAATATTTTGACTTTCGAATTTCACTGTTGCGTTCTGCATCCTGTGGCAGCCTGCGACGAATTTCACCTTCTGGGTAGGCTATTCGGCGTCCTGGAAGCCATACCGCTTCAGTTTTCGATACAAGGTGGTCCGGTCGACGCCCAGAATCTCGGCAATTCTCTGTTTTTCCTTATGCCGGGTCACCAGGATCTGTATGTAACGGTGTTCCAGTTCGTCCAGGGAGGGCCAGTCCTCGATGAGGCTGGGGAGCCCCTCGCCCCCCTCGGGGCGCCGGAGGGTCTTCTTGAGGACATCCGCCTGGATCTTCGCCGGCAGGTCATCCACGGTGATCTCCCGGCCCCGGCTGAGCTGGGTGAGGTTCTCCACGGCGTTGCTCAGCTCCCGGACGTTCCCCGGCCAGGAATAGGCCTCCAGCACCCGGCGGGCTTCTGGATGGAGCTGGTAGGCCTGGTCGTCCTTCCGGCCAAACTCCGAGAGGAAATGGTCCAGGAGCGCTGGAATGTCCTCCCGACGCTCCCGCAGAGCAGGCACGGCCAGCTCCACAACGCCCAGGCGGTAGTAGAGGTCCTCCCGGAAGGTGCCAGCCTTCACCATCGCCTGGAGATCCCGGTTGGTGGCCGCAATGACCCGGGAGTCCACCTTGATGGTCCTGTTGCCGCCCACCCGGCGGATCTCCTGCTCCTGGAGCACCCGCAACAGGCGCACCTGGAAGCTCTGGCTGGTCTCGCCGATCTCGTCCAGGAAGATGGTCCCCCCGGAAGCCTCCTCGAAGAGTCCCGGTTTCTCACCCACGGCGCCGGTGAAGGAGCCCTTCACGTGGCCGAAGAGCTCCGATTCCAGCAGGGTCTCTGTGAGGGCCCCGCAGTTCACGGCCACGAAGGCCCGGTCCCGCCGCTCACTGGACATGTGGATGCTGCGGGCCACCAGTTCCTTGCCGGTGCCGCTCTCGCCGGTGATGAGCACGGTGGCACGGCTGTTCTGGAGGCTGGCGATGGTCTTGTAGACCGCCATCATCTTGGGACTGGAGCCGATCATGAGGCTCCGCTTGGCCTTGGGGGAGCTGCCCGGGACCGTGCCATGGCCGCTGCTCTGGCGGCGGGCCAGGGCCCGGCTCACCAGGGCCTTCAGCTCCTCGTTGTTCCAGGGCTTGCTGAGGAAGTCGAAGGCCCCCTCCCGCACGGCCTCGATGGCGGTCTCCAGGGTGCCGAAGCCCGAGAGCAGGATCGTGTCCACCCCCAGGGGCTTGGCCTCCCGCAGCAGATCCAGGCCGTCCTTCTTGGCCTCCAGGTTGATGTCCGACAGCAGCAGGTCGAAGGCCTCCCCATGCAGCAGTTCGATGGCCCGGTCCGGGTGGGTGGCCTTGACCACCTCCAGCCCCATGGAGCCCAGGAGTTCCTCCAGGAACTCGCAGGTCTCCTTGCTGTCATCCACCACAAGCACGCGGGCCATGATTCCCCCTTTCATGAAGGTATCCCAAAGTGCCCGGGAAGGGCGTATGCTCCAAAACACTCATCACGGAGAAATCCCATGCGCAGCCTTTGGATAACAGCCTTTATCCTTCTTTTTTCGGCCGCCAACCTGCTGGCAGCGGACCTCACCATCCACAGCCAGGTCAAGGGCAAGGGGGCCTTCGCCAAGGACAGCACCCAGGTGCAATACCTCAGCGCCACCAAAATGCGCCTCAACCAGGCGGGTACCAAGATCGACAGCTTTGTGGACTACGGCCAGGAGGTCATCTACACCATCGATCACGGGAAGAAGGTGGTCACCAGGCTGACCTTCAAGGACATGCAGGAGGCCATGCAGGCCCTGGAGGACCAGATGGCCGGCATGCCCGAGATGGTCACGAAGATGATGTTCGGCGACATCGCTGATGTGAAAGTGGAGCAACTGGGGCCCGACACGGTCATGGGCCGCCCCTGCAAGAAGGTCCGGATCACCCTGGGGAAGATGGTCCAGGAGATCAGCCTGGACCCAACCCTCCAGATGCCCATCAGGGACTACGGCAAGGCCATGTCCATGCTGAACCGCATGCCCGGCCAGGCCGGCCTGCTCTTCAAGCGAATGTATGAGGAGATGGCCCGGCTCAAGGGCGTTTCCCTCCGCACCCACGTCTCCGGGCTCATGGGCATGGACATGATCACCGAAGCCACAGCCGTGTCCACGGCCCCGATCCCCGATGCCACCTGGGTGCTGCCTGCGGACTACGCCCTGAAGGATGGCGGCAAGGAGCTGAAGGGCAAGCACTGAGCTAGACTGGTCGGGGCCCTCCGGGGCCCCTTCCCCTGGATTCCCCATGAGCGCCCAACCCTCCTTTGATGATGGTCTTGACCGGCTGGAGGCCTTGGTCCAGCAGCTGGAGTCCGGCAACCTCAGCCTGGAGGAGGGTCTGGCCCGCTTCGAGGAGGGCGTCCAGCTGAGCCAGGGTCTGCAGAAGCAGCTCGCCGAGGCCCAGCGCCGGGTGGAAGTCCTCAAGGCCGGCCTGGGTGGCGAGTATCGGGCCGAGCCCCTGGACGAGCCCAAAGGCTCCCGATGAGCGGAGCCGAGACCCAGGTTCAGGCAGACCTCCAGCGCCTCCTGCCCCTGCTGGATGCGGAGCTGGTCCGGCCCTTCCAGGGCGGCGAGGCCCTGCGTTTGGCTGAGGCCGTGCGCTACAGCCTGGAGGCCGGTGGCAAACGGGTGCGCCCGGTGCTCTGCCTCCTGGCCGCAGAGGCCGTGGGTGGCAGCGCGGCCCAGGCCCTGCCCGGGGCCCTGGCCCTGGAATACGTCCACACCTACTCCCTCATCCACGACGACCTGCCGGCCATGGATGACGACGACCTGCGCCGGGGCCGCCCCACCAACCACAAGGTCTTTGGCGAGGGCCACGCCATCCTCGCGGGCGACGCCCTGCTGACCGAGGCCTTCGGCGTGCTGGCTGCCTCGGATCTGGACCCCATCCGCCGGGCCGAGGCCCTGACCCTGCTGGCCGAAGGCGCTGGCTGGCGCGGCATGGCCGGAGGCCAGGCTCTGGACCTTGAGGGTGAGCAGATCAAGACCTACGACCTGGACCACCTCCGCCTCATCCACCGCCTGAAGACCGGTGCCCTGCTCCGCTGCTCCCTGGAAATCGGGGCCGTGCTGGGGGGTGCCTCGGGGGCGGAACGCCAGGCTCTGAGGGCCTATGGTGAAGCCATCGGCCTGGCGTTCCAGATCCAGGACGACATCCTGGATGCCACCGCCACAGACGCGGCCCTGGGCAAACGGACCGGAAAAGACGCAGGCAGGGGTAAGATCACCTACCCCTCTCTCCTCGGCTTGGAGGGCGCCCGCACAGCCCTCGCCGAGGCAACCGAGACCGCCCTATGTCAGCTAGCAATCCTACCCAACCGGAATTCCTTGGCAGCCTGGGCGCGGTATCTGGCCCAGCGGGCCAAGTAGGTAGCCGCGTGACGACCCCCATCAGCCCCTACCCCCTCCTGGACTCCCTGGCGGCGCCCCAGCAGGTGAAGCATTTCACCCCCAGTCAGCTGGAAGACCTGGCCCTGGAGGTGCGTGCCTTCCTCATCGCCTCCGTGTCCGAGACGGGCGGTCACTTCAGCTCCAACCTCGGCACCGTCGAGCTGACCGTGGCCCTGTTCCACCACTTCGACTTCCTCAAGGACCGGATCATCTGGGACGTGGGCCACCAGGCCTATCCCCACAAGATCCTCACGGGCCGGATGAAGCGCTTCCCGACCCTGCGCCAGCATCATGGCCTTTCGGGCTTCCTCAAACGGGACGAGAGCCCCTACGACCACTTCGGCGCCGGCCACGCCAGCACCAGCATCTCCGCGGCCCTGGGCATGGCCAAGGCGCGGGATCTGCAGAACCAGGACCACACCTGCATCGCCGTCATCGGCGATGGTTCCATGACCGCCGGCATGGCCTTCGAGGCCCTCAACCAGGCGGGCTACCTCCAGACCAAGAACTTCCTGGTGATCCTCAACGACAACGACATGAGCATCAACCCCAACGTGGGTTCGCTCCAGGGCTACCTCAACCAGATCATGTCGGGCCAGTACTACCACCGCTGGCGGGACCGCATCGAACACGCCATCAAGGCCATCCCCCTGGAATCCGTCAGCAAGGGCGTGGCCAAGGCCGCCCGCTGGAGCGAAGACAGCTTCAAGCGGCTCATGGTGCCGGGCCTCCTCTTCGAGGATCTGGGCTTCCGCTACCTGGGCCCCGTGAACGGCCACGATGTGAATGCCACCTCCAAGGCCCTCCTGGAGGCCCGGGAGAAGATGAAGGACGGTCCCGTACTGCTGCACGTACAGACCAAGAAGGGCTACGGCTATGAACCCGCCGTCCAGGATCCCCTGAAGTGGCACGGCGTCACGGCCTTCGACGCCGAGGCCGGCGAGATCATCAAGGTCGTGGTGGATCCCCTGAAGCCTGCCGCCCCCAGCTACACCACGGTGTTCGGCAAGACCCTCGTGGAGCTGGCCAAGACCGACGACAAGATCGTGGGCATCACGGCGGCCATGCTGGATGGCACGGGGATGAACCTCTTCCAGAAGGCTTTCCCGGAGCGGTGCTTCGATGTGGGCATCGCCGAGCAGCACGCCGTCACCTTTGCCGCGGGCTTGGCGGCCCAGGGCATGCGCCCGGTCGCGGCCATCTACAGCACCTTCCTCCAGCGTGGCTTCGACCAGGTGGCCCACGATGTCTGCATCCAGGATCTGCCCGTGACGTTCGGCCTGGATCGGGCCGGCATCGTTGGCGCCGACGGCCCCACCCACCACGGCCTGTATGATCTGGCCTTCCTGCGCTGCCTGCCCAACATCATCCTCATGGCCCCCAAGGACGAGAACGAGCTGCGGCGCATGATCATGACCGCCGTCTACTGCGGGCATCCCGCCGCCATCCGCTACCCCCGCGGCAACGGCCTGGGCGTGGTGATGGAGGAACCGCTCACGGCCCTGCCCATCGGCAAGGGCGAGCTGCTGCGCGAAGGCAGCGATCTCCTGCTCTGCGCCCTGGGCTCCATGGTGGATCCCGCCCTGAAGCTGGCCGACAAGCTACAAGCGGAGGGCCTCTCCTGCGCCGTCCTCAATGCCCGCTTCGTGAAGCCTCTGGATGCGCCCCTGCTGCTGGAGTGGGCCGCCCGCTGCCGGGGCGTCGTCACCCTGGAGGAAGGCTGCGATCCGGGTGGCTTCAGCGGGGCTGTGGCCGAGGCTCTGGCCGATGCGCGCCTCCTGCGCCCCCTGCTCCGCTGCGCGGTACCTGACCATCTGGTCTCCCATGGGGATCCCAAGCTGCTGCTGGAAGATGAGGGCCTCAGCCCCCACCTTTTGGAAATTCGCATTCGGGAATTCGCCAAGGCTTTGTAAGTATTGCCTTGCGAAATAGGTCCAGAATTCCTATGGTTGGTCCAACCCCTGTTGGCATTGGACCTTTCTTGAGGACTCTGTGAGGACAACCCCTATCCGCGCTTCCCTGCTGGGGGCTTTTTTTGCACTGTCCAGCCTGAATCTCAGCGCTCAGGGCTGGGATGCTGCGACCAAGGCGACCAGCTGGGCCAAGCAGGACAAGGACGACTCCTTCACCTTCGCCGATCCCGCCACGCGGACGCTGTACACCTGGATGCGGGACGGTGGCCTCATGGGCAACGTGCCCCTGACCAAGCTGGAGGGCAGCCCCGAGCGCTGGCTGCTGGATCCCCGCAATGACGCCTGGGTGGTCAGCGGCACCACGCTCACCCAACTGGATCGCACTGGCCGCATCGTCACCACCCTGAAGCTGCCCGCCGAAGTGGGTGACCTCTGCTGGGACGTGAAGGGCTTTGTGCTCTCCTACCGCACTGTCGAGCCCTACCTGGAGAAGCGCGACTTCAAAGGCAACCTGCTCTGGTCCTTCGGGGCCAAGCCCACCCGGAACAGCGATACTTCCCCTCGCTTCCGCCGCCCGGTGGTCACGGACGACCAGGGCCTCGTGGCCATGGCCGATGGCCCTTCGCTGAACCTCTCGGTCATAGATGGCGATACCGGCAAGAAGCTGCGGGAGACGGCCCTGATGCTGCCCAGCGGCCAGCCGGCCCCGGCCCTGGAAGGCTCCCCCACCGATCGCGGCCCCATCGTCACCTGGCCCGGCAAGAGCATCGTCCTGGCGGCTCTGAAGGCCAGTCAGATTCCCGCCGCCCTACGGGAAACCACTACCGGCCTGGCCCTAGCCCGCATCGACCTCAGCCGCTCCCGGGTGGAATTCTTCCCCACAGGGCTGGACGAGACTCACATCCTCATCGGTGTCCTGGATTCTGACGCGGTCTTCGTGAGCCCCAAAGGCGGGCTTTTGCTGGTGAAACTGAAGTAGAAGCTGGTCTCAGCGCGCCAGATTCTGCACGCGCTCCCGGTCCAGGTAGGGGATGGTTCGCCATGTCTGGGTGGCCGTGGGGTTGAGGCTGGGGCGGCTCAGTACGTAGTCGAAGAGCAGGTTGCGCAGGCTGGCTTTGGAGATCAGATCGGCTTCGCCCTTGAAGCCCATGGCCGCCAGGTAGCCGCCTCCACCCCGCAGGCGGTAGGTGCTGATGGCCAGGGTGAAGGGCTGCTCAGGCTTCACGGGCCGCCCCTGGAAGCTGAGGTTCTGGACCCGGCTGCCCACGGGCTTGCCCAGGTTCAGGGCATAGCTCACGCCGTCCACCACGTCGAAGTTGTAGAAGGGGACGTCCTTCTGGTAGAGCTCCGGCTCCCAGCTGTAGGTGTAGTGCCTGGCCGCGTGCTCCAGGTAGCGCTTGAGCTGGTCGCCGGTGATGCGGATGCGGGCCACCTGGCTCTCGTAGGACGAGAGGGCCCAGAACTGGCGGATGCTGGTGGGCCCTTTCGGGATGAAGAGCCGGGTCCCGGGGCAGGATGCCGCCGAGAGCTGGGCGCCCGTGGCCTGGCGTTGCACCTGGTGCAGCAGCTGCATGAGGGGCGTGTCCTCCATGCGTGACCAGCGGCTGTCCAGGTCCACCAGCAGGTTGGTGGCGGCTGTGTCCAGGTAGGCCTCTGTGGCCGCCCGCTGGGTGCGGGTGAGCTGAACCACCTCGGGGTCCGCCGCAGTCTGGTCATCCACCTTCAGCAACCGGCCGCTGTTGGTCGCCACCCGCCAGTGACCCTGGTCGTAGCGCAGAGTCAGATCCACCACGGCCAGGGCCCGTCCGAAGACCTGGGCCTGAAGGATGGGGATGCCCTTGTGCTGGGTCTGGACTGCAATGTGGGTGTGGCCCGTGAGAATGGCATCCAACCCCGGCACCTGGTCCGCCAGACGCAGGGCGGCGTTCTCGTCACCCTCATGGCCGTTCAGATCGCCCAGCCCCGAGTGCATGATGGCGATGACCACGTCGGCCTTCTCCTTGGTCCGCAGCTGGGGCACCAGAACCTTGGCCACGGCGACGATGTCCTTGAAGGCCAGGCCCGCGTAGTTGCCAGGCTCGGTCATGCTCGGCACTCCGGGGGTGGTGAACCCCACGATGGCCACCCGCACCCCGGCGACCATCACCACCACGTGCGTGGGGAAGCCGGCCTTGCCCTTGGCATCCTGGCTGTTGGCCGAAAGCAGGGGGAAAGTGGCCTGCTTCTCCGCTGCCCGCAAGACGGGTAGACCAAAGTCGAAGTCATGGTTGCCCACGGCCATGGCGGCGTAGCCCAGGGAGTTCATGATGGCGATGCTTGGCTCCGGCAGTTCCCGGTGCAGGACATTGCACACGTAATTGATGGGCTCGCCCTGGAGGGTGTCGCCGCAATCCACCAGGATGGTGTTGGGGTTCAGGGCCTTCTGTTGGCGGATGAGGGTTGTGACCTTTGCCCAGCCTTGGCTCGCGGGCTGCAAACTATAGGTGTCCTGCGCCAGCACGTGCCCGTGCAGGTCCGTGGTTCCAAGGATCTGAATCCGGGCCTCTTGGGCCTGCAGACCCAGGGCAATCAAGAGCACCCACACCCAACGTTTCATGCTTCCTCCTGCGACCTCCCCACAACGCGTGGTTGGAAGGGGCCCACTTCAAGGGTAAACTTTCCCTTCACCCAAGGATGCCCCCTCTTTCGGAGCCCCCCATGCAAGAAGTCCAGATCAAGGCCCCCAAGCACGAATTCACGCTGCTTTGCGACGACATCCGTCAGGAAGTAGGCGGGAAGACCTCGCTGATGGGCCTGTACGACCACCACATCGTGGTGCCCCAGGTCCCCTTCACCCTGCCCAAGGTGTGCTTCTACACCCGCTTCTCCCGTATGGACGGCCAGTTCAAGTTCGGCTTCTCCATCGTGAGCCCCACCGGCGACCGCAAGGACGTGATCCGGGACAGCGACGTGCAGATCCCCGATGGCGCCAAGGAAGGCACCTTCAACGTCATCGCCAGCCCCTTCGAAGTGACCAGCGAAGGCGTCTACGAAGTGATCATCGCCCTCACCAAGGGTGCCGACCGCTTTGAATACGTCTACAAGTTCGCCATCTCCGACGCCGGCCGCCTCCAGGCCGAGTATGAGAAGGCCATGGCCGAGTCTGGCCAGGCCGGCAACTAAGCGTCAGGTCCTTCACGCACCAATATCAAGCCATGCAAATCGGCGCCCATTCGGGCGCCGATTTGCAGTTGGTAGGAGCTGCAGAAAAGCCGCGCCGGGTATTCTGGGGGCATGGCCATGCCCCTTGACCGCTACTCGAAGCAGCGCATCTTTCTCGGCCGCGAGGCTGACGCGGGGCTGCGTACGAAGCGGGTGGCGGTGCTCGGGCTTGGCGCCACGGGCTCGGTCATCGCGCCCTGGTTGGCCCGGGCGGGCGTGGGGCACATGACCCTCATCGACCGGGACCTGGTGGAGCTGTCCAACCTCCAGCGCCAGCTGCTCTACGACGAGTCGGACCTGGGCCGCCCCAAGGCCGACGTGGCCGTGGCCCAGCTCCGCAAAGCCAACTCCAGCATCGAGCTGGTGCCCGTGGTGGCGGACCTCACCAGCGGCAATGCGCGGGAGCTGCTTTCGGGCTTCGACCTCATCTGTGACGGCACCGACAACTTCGAGGCCCGCTTCCTCATCAACGATGTGGCCATCCTCACGGGCACCCCCTGGATCTACGCAGGGGCCATTGGTGGCGAGGGCCTGGTCTGGCCGCTCCATCCGCCCCACACCCCCTGCCTTCGCTGCCTCATCGAGGAGCCCCCCGCGGGCGGCGACGTGGATACCTGCGACAGCGCTGGCGTGCTGGGCCCCACCGTGGGGATCATCGGGAGCTGGGCGGCCTTGGAGGCCCTTAAAATCCTCAGCGGCAAGACCCCGCAGGCCGATCTCGCCCGCTTTGACTTCTGGCAGGACGAGCGCCAGTTCCTGAAGCCGCCCAAGACTCGCTGCGTCTTCTGCACCCAGAAGATCACAGAATTCCTGGATGCCCGCTGGACCCTCAAGGCCAGCCCCCTCTGCGGCCTGGAGGGCGTGCAGATCCGCGTGAACCCGCCCGGGAAGCTGGACCTGGCCCAGCTCAAGGTCCGCCTGGAGACCCGCACCCACAGCCCCTGGAAGCTGGCGGGCCTGATGCTGCGGGGCCAGGAGGGCGCCGACGAGATCACCCTCTTCGCCGATGGCCGCGCCCTGGTCCACGGCCCCATGAGCCCCGAGCGTGCCCGCAGCTGGTACACCGAGGTCATCGGGTGCTGAACGAGCGGCGAGTCGGCAACCATCGGTTGTTTCACCGCAATGAATGCGGAGAGCGCAGAGGGGCAATGGGCTTTCTTCCCTTTTGCGAGGAAGCACCCATCGGTGATTTAACCGCAGAGGACGCTGAGAGCGCAGAGGGGCCCAAGTCTTTCTCTGTGGCCGACTGTTTTCCTGCGCATTCTCAGCGTTCTCAGCGGTCGGCGTGCTTTTCCTTTGCGCCCTCTGCGCTCTCTGCGGTTAGCTTTTTTCAATCTGGTGGATTCCCATGCTGAAGCTACTCCTCGCCTCCCGCAACGCTGGCAAGCTCCGGGAGTTCTCGGCGCTGCTGCCGGAATTCGACTTCGTGCTCTGGCCGTCGGAAGCGCCGGAGCTGCCGGAGACCGGCGCCTTCTTCCAGGACAACGCCCTGCAGAAGGCCGAAGGCGCCCTGGCCTGGTGGCGGGAGCAGGGGCGCGAGCCCGTGGACGGCGCCCTGGCCGATGATTCGGGCCTCTGTGTGGACGCCCTCTGGGGCGGCCCCGGCGTGCTCAGCGCCCGCTTCGCCGCGGACCTGCCGGACTACCCCGCCAAGAACCGCCGCCTCCTGGCCATGCTGCCCGAGGGCGCCGACCGGGCGGCCCGCTTCGTGTGCGTCCTGGCCCTGGTGCCCGCCAAGGGCGAACCCCACACCTTCAGCGGTGCCGTGGAGGGCAGCCTGGCCTTCGAACACCGCGGCGAGGGCGGCTTCGGCTACGACCCCATCTTCATCCCCGACGGCTACGACCAGACCTTCGGCGAGCTGCCCGCAGCCCTCAAGCACACCCTCAGCCACCGCGCCCGCGCCAGCGCCGCCCTGCGGGCGCACCTGCTGAGGGCCTGAGTGCCGCTCCCCTGCTTGTTCTGACTCAGAAAGTCCCTGTGCAGCGGGGACTTCCTGAGCCTGCGCAACGAAGGATGACGCCCCTACTTAAACAACTCCCCCACCGGCACCACCATGATGTCCTTGGGATCCAGGTCCAGCTTGAAATGGCGGATGGCCTCGTCCTCGGCCGCCAGCTCCGGCTTGGGTGCGGTGTAGACCGGGAGGGGGCTGGCATCTGCCAGGAGCTCCTGCTGGAAGACCGCCGCATCCTTGGTGATGACCACCAAGTCCAGGGCCGTGGTGCGCAGGTACTTGTGGATGACGCGGTTCACATCCTCCCGGCTGACCTTGGCCAGGCGTTCCTTCATGGTCCCGGCGTAGGGACCGAGGCCGAAGGCGGCGTTGTCCATGTCGTGGCCCAGGCGCTTGGCGCCGGTATCCGTGAGGTGGTCCATGAACTTCACCAGGAAGGTGCGGGCCGCCTGGAATTCCCCCTCACTGAGGCCCTGCTTGATCAACTTGTCCAACTCGAAGAGGGCCCCCTTGATGGCGAAGGCGGCGCTGGCTGGGGGCACGGGGCGGATCCACACCTGCCAGTGGTTGTAGGTGCGCGCCACGCCGGGGTTGGGCTGGAACTGGAACATGCCGTTGGGGAAGGCCTCCAGGTAGGCGTAGTTCCCATAGTTGAGGCCGCGGAGTTCCCGCAGGCGCTGGTAGAGCACCCCAGTGCTGTCCCGGTGCTGCCCCAGGTGGCTGGTGGCGATCCACAGGGCCGGGAAGTCCGGATGCGCCCGATTCACCCGGGCGTCCAGCAGCTCGCCCTTCGGGCCGCGCTCCCGCAGGGGCAGGCCGATGGAGATGGCCGTGGCGCGCGTGTCTTTGCTGATGATCTGCAGATGGCTGCGGTCCAGGTGCTCTGCCTCGCTCACCATCACCTTGGGAGCCGCCGTATCGGGCAAGCGGCCCAGGCCCCGCAGCAGCGCGGCCTTGTGGCTGGGCTCGAAGCCGCCCCCCAGCCCCAGGTTCAGGCGCGAGCGGGTGTAATAGGTGCGGGCGAAGCTCTGGACGTCCTCCAGGGTGATGGCCTCCAGGCCGCTCTCGGTGCCCAGCACCGGCGTCCCCAGGGGCCCCGCATACATGCGCGCCTCCAGGGCCACCTTGCCCAGCTCCTCGTCGTTGTTCGCCTTCAACCCGACCTTGAGGGCGTTCTGCTGCTGGGTCTTGAGGCGCCGGAAATCCTCGGGCTTGAAGCCCGCCTGGCTGAGTTGCTCCAGCATCAGCTCCAGGGCCTCGGTGGCCTTGAGCCGCGGCACGTTCAGCGTGAAGCTGGTGCGCTCCTTGTCCACCAGACTCCCCAGCCGGCCGCCGGTGGCGCCATAGGCCTTGGTCAGCTCTGGCAGGCTGCGCTGCTGGGTGGCCGCGTTGCTGATGAGGGAGGCCGTGAGCTGGGCCAGGCCCTCCTTGCCCTTGGGATCGTGCAGCGACCCAACCCGGAAAGCCACGCGCACGTTGACCAGGGGCGAAGCAGGGTTGGGTTCCTCCAGCAGGGGCAGGTCCGGCAGGGTGGCCAGCTGGGCTGCCCGGGCGTCCACGCCCTGGAAGGGGGCCTGCAGGTTCTCAGGCAAGGCTCCGTGGGCCAGGGTGGTGATGACCCGGGCCCGGTCCTTGAAGGTGGCCTGGGCGATGCGGGCGAGATCCTCGACCGTGATGGTCTCGTGGAGGGCCAGGACCTTGTTCACGGCTTCGGGATCCCGATCGTAGCTGGTCAGCCGGGCCACAACAGATGCGATGGTGTTGGTGGAATCCAGGCTCCGCTGGAAGGCCAGCCGGGCCTCGATCTTGGCCTCCTCCAACTTGGTGGCACTGAACGGCAGGGCCACGGCCTTGGCGCAGGTGTCCAGGATGAGGTCCCGCACGTAGGCCAGGTCAGCACTGTCCTTCAGCCGGGCGCCGATGGTGAAGAGACCCGGATCCTTGGCCTCGCCACCGGTGCTGAAGAGCTGGTCCACCTTCTGCTCCTTCACCACCAGGCGCTGGTAGAGTTCCGAGCGCTCTCCGAACAGCTCCGTGGCGGCGAATTCCAGGGCGCTGGCGGCCTTGTCCCGGGTGCTGAAGTGGGCGGGCGTATGAAAGGCCACGGTCATCCAGGGCAACGTGGGCGTCTCCCAGGCCACGTGCGTCGTCACGGGGCCCGTCGCCTCAGGTTCTGCGGGAATCACGGGCGGCTTGGCGGTGCCCCGCTGCCAGGCCCCGAAGTGCTTCTCGACCAAGGCAAACGTCCGGACTGGATCCACATCACCCGTGAGGATCACCGTGACGTTCTCGGGTTTGTACCAGCGCTGGAAGAACTGCTTTGAGTAGGCGTACTGGTTGGGCATGTCCTCGATGTCCCGGAGGAAGCCCATGGTGGTGTGCTTGTAGGTGTGGGTGGTGTAGGCAGCCTCGCGCTGGACCTCGAAGAGCTTGCCCACGGGGTTCGCCGCGTTCTTGTTGTACTCGCCCAGCACTGCCCGAGACTCGGTCTTGAAGGCCGCCTCGCTGTAGCTCAGGTGCTGAAAGCGGTCTGACTCCAGGCGGAGCCAGGTCTCCAGATCCTCCTTGGCGAAGAGCGTGTGATAGTTGGTGAGGTCGTCGCTGGTGAAGGCGTTCTGGCTGGCCCCGCTCTTCTGCAACTGGGCATTCCACTGCTCTGGCGTGGTACTGGGCGTGCCCCGGAACATCATGTGCTCAAAGAAGTGGGCGAAGCCTGACCTGCCCGGCTCCACCTCGTTGCGGGAACCAGTGCTGACCGGGATCTGCAGGCTCACCAGGTTGGGCATGCCGGTAGGGATCACCACCACTCGCAACCCATTGGGCAGGGTCTTCTGGTGGATCTTGAACGGGAAGGCCCCCTTCGCGGCTGCGGCAGGCGGCGCCGGGGCCGCGATGAGCAAGGCGGGAAGGGCGGCCAGGGCGAAACGGCGCATGGGAGATCCTTTCAATGGAACGAACACCGACGGAGTTCAGGCCTGCGCGGCCTGCCGTGTGAGGAGGCCCAGGAAGGTGAGCGGCTCCTTGGAATCGTTGATGAGCCCATGGCTGCCTCCCGCCTTCACCAAGAAGAGGTCGCCGGGGCCGAGGGGGAAGGACTCACCATTGAGCACCCCCCTGCCATGGCCCTCGAGGATGAGGTAGAGATCCTCGGTATTGGGGTGCGCGTGCTCGCCGATGGTGGTGCCAGGTTCCAGGGTCATGCGTCCCATGCTGAGGATGCCATCCATGTCGCCGAGCTTCAGCAGGTCCACGCCCTCGGCCAAGCCGGTGCCGCCTCGGATATCGCGCTTGGATTCAGGGACCAACTCGGACAGCCTGAGAATCATGGGAACACCTCGGAAAAACGCCTGTTTATTCTGACCGGAGTCGCACAACCATGGGTGGCTTCCGAGACAAATCGCTCCCACTGCTATCGTTGAAGCAATGACTTGGAAACGTGAACCCAGAACCTGGCTGGCCATCGCCGGTGTGTTGCTGCTGTGGGCCTCAGCCTTTGCGGGGATCCGCGCGGGCCTGCGCCTGGGCCCCGATGGAACCTTGGGGCCGGACGGCTACGCCCCCGGCCAGCTGGCCCTGCTCCGCTTTGGCACGGCCTCCATCGTCCTGGGCCTCTTCGCCCTCATCACCCGTATGCGCCTGCCGGAACGGGCCGATCTGCCCCGCCTGGGCCTGGCAGGCTGCCTGGGCATCACCATCTACCACTTGGCCCTCAACTACGGCGAGGTGACCGTCAATGCCGGAGCCGCCTCACTGCTCATCTCCGCAGGCCCCGTATTCACGGCCCTGCTGTCCATGGTCTTTCTGAAGGAGCGCCTGACCCCGCTCGGCTGGGGCGGCGTCTCCCTGGCCTTCGGGGGCGTCTCTCTCATCGCCCTCAGCGGCGGGCGGGGCCTGCACTTCACACCCGGCGCCCTGCTCATCTTGCTGGCCGCCTTCGTGGCAGCCGGCTATTCCATCCTGTCCAAGCAGAGCCTGCGCAGCTACAAGGCCATTGAGTTCACCTGCTACTCCATCTGGGCGGGCACCCTGCCCATGCTCGTCTTCCTGCCGGGCCTGCTGCGCCGGCTGCCCACGGCGGTGCCCTCCGCCACCCTCGCCGTGGTCTACCTGGGCATCTTCCCGGCCGCCATCGCCTACGTGCTGTGGAACTATGCCCTGGCCCGGCTGCCCGCCTCGTTGCTCTCCAGCTTCCTCTACCTGTCCCCAGTGCTGGCCTGCTTCATCGCCTGGCTCTGGCTGGGCGAGGTGCCCTCCCTGCTCACCTTGGTGGGCGGCGTCGTTTCCATCCTGGGCGTGATCCTCGTGCAGACCAAGGGGCAGCGGGCCGCCTAAAATCGGCCACCCAGTGCCAACTGGGTATTGATCTGGCCCCGCCGGTTGGGGTCCCGGAGATCTCGCCCCACCTGGAAGGCGAGATACGGCTCGACGAGCCACCCTGCTGGACTGGCACGGCGAAGGAGACCGAATAGGCCCGCCCGTCGCCGCTCCAGACCCGCCTCCCTCGTGCGAGTGACCTCGTAGGACGGCCCCACGACCAATTCGCCTAGGCCAGTCCCTCCGGCCCACCCCACTTGCAGGGAAGTGTCCTGCAAACGGTCGCCGTCACGCAGGAGGGTGTCGTACTGAGGATCATAGAACCAGGGACCCCGTCCGGCATTTCGGGTCCAGACCAGGTTCAGGGGTGCCCGAAAGACCAGCGGCCCCGCCCTGTACTGGAGCGTCGCCTGAGCCTGAACCCGCCGCGCCGAGGCGGATTCCTCGTCGCCCCGCCGAGCGTCGAGCACCGGCTGCCCGAAAGGCAGGCTGCTGCGCTCGAACGAGAGCACCCCGCCATGCTGCCCCGTATAGCGCAACTGGTCAGCCTCCGCCCTCAGGATCAGCACCGGCAGAGGCTGCCACTCACCGAAAAGTCCCACCCTGCCTAAGGCGGGAGTGAGGGCCATCACCATGCCACCCTCCAGCGAGGCCCAGGATTCGCCCGGGCTGCGCCAGGCCAGGGTCTTCCGCAGGGAGCGACTCCAAAGCAGCTCCAACCCCGCCGGATTGGCCTCCAGCCCCAGCTGGATCGACTGGATCCGTTCCAAGGCGGGTTCCGTCCCTGCGAGGGTCAAGGGAATCGCCAAGCAGAACACGCGTGCGACGGGCCACATGGGAAGATCTCGAAAAAGGATGACTGGATCAAATATAAATTCACACTTCCCAGCTGCCCGAATTTCTTTCAGCCAGTTGGCACCAGCTCCCTATGGTTTCAGGAACAGCCTTGGATCCACCCGCGCATTGTTGAGGCTCAGGGACCAGTGCAGGTGCGGACCCGTGGCACGCCCGGTCTTCCCCACCTCGCCCACGAGGTCCCCGGCCTTGAGCACCTGGCCCTCCTTCACGGCGATCTTAGAGAGGTGGCATAGGAGGCTCACCACGCCTTCGCCATGGGCCAGGAACACCGCGTTGCCGCTGAAGAAGAAGTTGCCTGTGAGCACCACGGTGCCCGCCGCCGGGGCGCGCACGGCCTGGCCAGAAGGGGCCTTGATATCCAGGCCCGAGTGGGGCGCCCGGGGCTCGCCGTTGAATACGCGGCGCAGGCCAAAGGAGCTGGTGAGCCCGCCCGGTGTGGGCTGGCGGAAGCCGAGTGAGGGCACCAGGCCTTCAGGCCAGGCCTTCCAGGCCGGTCCAATGAGGGCCTGCTCCTTGGCGATGCGGACCTCATCCGTCGGGTCTGGGTTGACCTGGTGCTTGTTCTCCAGGCGGATGCGCTGCTCCGGGTAGCGCTTGGGCTGCACCGTGAAGGCCACCGAACGGCCCTCCACTTCCACCGCATCCGGCCCAGGCTTGGCGCTGAGCGGGATGCCCACCACGGCCACCCAGCCCGACCCGCCGCGACGCACCAGCAGGGGCTCGCCATGGTAGGTCGCCTTGGGGGCCTCATTCCCGCCCTGGATGGGAACCACGACCACGCCCCCGGGCACGGGCGAGACCCTGAACGGCAGCGGGGCAGGGGCGGACCAAGCACTGGCCCCGCCCAGCAAAGCCAGCACAGCGGGAAGGGCGGCGACTCGCCTCAAGGGGCGACCTGGGCGGCCACCAGGGCCTCCAGTTTCCGCTCCAGGTCCGCCAGGCGCTTGCGCATGTCAGGCAGGTGGGCGAGGCTGCTGGTCGTGCGGAGGAATTTTTTCATGGGCTGCAGGGGGTAGCCGCTGTAGGCGCCGGGCTCGGTGACATCCTTGGTGACGGCGCTGAGGCCGCCCAGCTGCACACCGGCACAGACGTCCACGTGGTCTGTGAGGGTGGTGCGGCCACCGGTCATGCAGTGATCGCCCACGCTGCTGGAGCCCGCCATGAAGAAGCCCCCCGTGAGCAGCACATGCTCGCCCACCCGGCAGTTGTGGGCGATGTGACAGAGGTTGTCGATCTTGGTGCCGCGGCCAATGCGGGTGACATCGAAGGCGGCACGGTCAATGGCGCAGTTGGACTGGATCTCAACATCGTCCTCCACCACGACGATGCCCAGCTGGGGCACCTTGTGATGATGGTTCTGCTCGTCCTGGGCGTAGGCATAGCCATCGCAGCCGATGGTGGTGTGGGGGTGGATCTCGCAGCGCTCACCCACCTCGCAGCGCCGTCCCAGGAAGACCAGGGCGTGCAGCAGGGAATCGGCACCCACGCGGGCCTCCTCCTCGATGACACAACCGGGGCCGATGAGCGCCCCCTTGCCGATGAAGGCCCGGGCACCGACATAGGCCCCGGCGGCGATGATGGCGCCTGCTTCCACCGTGGCGTCCGGGGCCACAAAGGCCCGGGGATCGATGGGCTGGGCCTGGCGGAACTTGGCCCGGGCCTCATCGAAGTAGCGCTGGAGGATGTGGGCCATGGCCAGCTTCAGGTTCTTGGCAAACAGGAAGGTGGCGGTGGCGTCTGCGGGAATGGCGGCCTCCAACTTCAGGGGCAGCACCACGGCCCCAGCGCCCCGCTCCAAGGCCAGCGACAGCATGGCCGCGTCTCCGGCGAAGACCAGGCTGTTGGCGCTGGCTCGCTCGGGGGGCACAGCCTGGTTCACGCACACCTGCAGCTCGCCCCGGGTCCGGTGAAAGAGGTAACCCAATTCTTCGACCAACTGCTCGCAGCGAACCCGCATAAAACTCCTGAAGCTGACCCCGGGGGGTGGCCTTCATCCTAACCAACGATGGGACCCATATCGATCCGTCCAGATGACCTATTGTCGCCCCAAGTTCCGCAGCAGACCCAGGGCCTCCTGGGCCCGTGCCACGGGCACGAAGAGGTGGTCGTGGTAGGCCCCGGCGAGGACGTTGCAACTGATGCCTGCGTCGGCCAGGGCGCCCGAGAAGGCAGCCGTTAGGCCCACGGCCTCCAGGTCCGAATGCACGGTCAGGGTGATCCAGGCCGCCCGAAACAGGCTCGACAGGCCCGCCTGCTGCGCGGCCCCCTCCTCCACCACCACCGTGAGGCCCTCCCGTTCAAGGAAGGTCGCCACCACCGGCAGGGAGCCCAGCTCCCGGCCCGCAGGCAGCACCGCAAACACGTACACACCCGGATGCAGCTCTGGCTCCAACGAACGGAGCAGCAGGGTCAGGTCCGAAACGGGGCCCCCGGCTTCCGGGCTCACAGCAGCCAGCCGTCGGCAGGGCTGGGCGGGGGGTCAACGGCAGGCTGAGCGACAGGGGCCGGGCTTGGTTCGACGACCGGGCTTGCACTGGGCTCGCCTGCGGGCAGCGCCGGAAAGCCCGCCTCCCGCATCCGCACCGCATCCTGATAGGCCGCCAGGATCGCCGTTCGGATACGAAGGTACGAGGTCTCAGTCACCTTCGTGGCAAAGGTGAGGGTCGCCACGATGTAGTCCCGCCCATCCGGCATGGTCAGGGGTGCGCTGACCTGCACCTGGGGCTGGAGGATGGTGCCTGAGCTGCCCTCGCGCAGGCGATTGGACAGCTCTTCACACCAGCCCTGCAGGCGGGGGGAGATGGCCAGTGCCTCGGCCGGAGAGACCGTCATGACGCGCCCGTAGAGGGTGAAGAAGAGCCGCAGCTGAGGGGGATCAAAGGCATGGTTCAGGTAGCCCGACATGCTGGCGATCTGCTGGAAGTCCTTCAGCAGCGCCTGGAGCTTGGGGCTTGGAACTGGGAGTGCCATCAGTCCCCCACGCCGAATCCGTACTTGGCCACCAGCAGGTCCAGCCGGGCCCGCGCTGCGGCCGGCACCAGCTCGGGCGCCGTGAAGAGCGCCGCCTTGAGGGCTTCCCCGCAGGCGCAGGACCGCGGCGCGGTAGAGAGCCCGGGTATCACTTGCCGAAGCAGGGCCTGGGCCTTGTCCACGTTGGCGTGCATGACCTCCAACACTGAGGTGGCATCCACACCGGCCTCCTCCTCGCGCCAGGCATCGTAGTCCGTCACCAGGGCGATGCAGGCGTAGCAGAGCTCGGCCTCCCGGGCCAGGCGGGCCTCGGTCACCTGGGTCATGCCGATGAGATCCGCACCCCAGCTCTGGTGCAGGCGGCTTTCGGCGCGCGTGGAGAAGGCTGGCCCCTCCATGCACACGTAAAGCGAATCGCCCTCGAGGGGCAGGGCCAGCGCGCGGCCCGCGGCCAGCAGGGCATCAGCGACGTGGGCACAGGTGGGCTCCGCGAAGCTCACGTGGGCCACCAGCCCCTCTCCGAAGAAGGTGTCATGCCGGTGCCGGGTCTTGTCGATGAACTGACCCACAAGGCGCAGCTCACCGGGCCGGTGGCGGGACTGGAGGCTGCCCACCGCCGAAACGCTGATCAGCCGCTCGACGCCCAGGGACTTCAGGGCCCAGATGTTGGCTCGGTAGTTCACCTCGCTGGGCGTAAAACGATGCCCCTCCCCGTGGCGGGCGAGAAAGGCTACGGGGGCCCCATCCAGGCTGCCCAGGTGGACCGGACCCGAGGGCTCCCCGAAGGGGGTCACCACCTCCACGGCCCGGTCGAGAGCCAGGCCCTCCATCCGGTAGAGACCGCTGCCGCCGATGATGCCGATGGGTGCTCGCATAGAACCATTCTACTTGCCTGGGGTTCCCCCGTTGTGGTTCTCTGGGGTTCTTACATTCCTGTGTTGGATGTTCGGGAAGCAGGTTTGAATCCTGCGCTGCCCCGCAACGGTATGCACCACGCCAAGCCAGTCCGGCGTGAGACTTAAAGCTCAGACCACTGGGGTTTTCCTGGGAAGGTCTGAGGGGAGCTGAAAGGCCCCTGTCGCGTGCGAGCCCGGAGACCGGTCCACCACCTCACCCCCCGTCGTGGGCACGGGCAGGGCCATGGTTTCCCCTCAGGAAATCCGCCCCGCTTCCACGACTTCATGCGTGGAGGCATGATGGGTCATTCCCGGATTCTCTTTTCTCTGGCGGCCGTGTCCGCCCTTTCCGCCGCCACTGGCGAGCCGGATGGCAAGCCCCTGGCGGCCACGGTCACCGTGAGCGCCGAGGCCCAGCCCGTGGTGGTCACCCGCACCCCGGCCCCCGTGCGCGTCGTGGAGGCCGAAGAGCTGGCCCGCCTGGGCAGCCGCACCCTGGCGGAGTTGCTGGAAGT
This sequence comes from uncultured Holophagaceae bacterium, assembly GCA_903913215.1. GTDB lineage: Bacteria > Acidobacteriota > Holophagae > Holophagales > Holophagaceae > Geothrix. Next base: position 222,048 of record CAIWKE010000011.1, on the reverse strand, counting down.
GCTGCAACCCGGTGCCGTCATGGGCACCGGCGGCGCCGGGAGCCAGGCCTCGGCCTTCCTCAACGGCACGCTCAGCAAAAACGTGGTGGTGCTGCTGGACGGCCTGCGCCTCAACAACCCCACGGCCATCAGCCCCGATCTGGGGGCCCTCAGCCTGGTCGGCATCGCCCGGGTGGAACTGGTGCTGGGGCCTTCTTCCGTGCTCTACGGCAGTGACGCCATCGGCGGCGTCATCTCGCTCAGCAGCCTCGGGCACGGGGCCGAAGGCAGCCACGGCCAGGTGGGCCTGAAGCTGGGCACCGACGGTCAGGTGGGTGCCACCGCCCAGACCCAATTCACCAAGGGCCAGAGCTGGATCGCCGCCGGGGCTGAGGCCCTGAAACAGGGCAGCACCTTCCCGGGTGCCGAGTTCCACCAGTCCGGGGGCTTCCTGCGCCTGGGGACAAAGCTGGGCGAAGCCGAACTCACGGGCTTCTACCGCAACAGTGGCCAGAACACCGCCGTGCCCTTCACCACCACCGGCTACCCAGCGGTCCGCGCCTACCAGCCGGGCCGCGAATCCCGCGACCGCCAGGAGTCCTGGGGCGCCAGCTTGCGCTGGACCCTGGCCCCGAACCTCGTGCTGGAGGACACGCTCCAGGCCCTGTCCGGGCTATCCGGCGATCCCAATGGTCCTCTGCGCCAGCAGACGGACCGGGACTTCCGGCGCGTGGAAGACCAGTTCACCCTGCACTGGACCCCGGCCACCAGCTTTCGCCTTTCGGGTCGCTTGGAGGGACTTGAAGACACCAGCCATGCCCGGAATTATTACGACCCGAACACCTATGCCGCCGTGCGCTACCGGGGTGAGGGCCACGACCTAGCCGCGGCCCTGGAAAGCCGCTGGACCCTGGCGGAGGGGCTGGACTGGGTGGCGGGCCTGCGCCGGGACGCCGGTCACCGCGACCTGGACCGCTCGGACACCGGCCAGCGCAGCCGCGCCGGCAGTGCCGAGGCGGGCACCTGGCGCACGGGTCTGAACTGGGTGCTGCGCCCGGAGCTGCGGCTCTACCTCAGCGCCGGGCAGGGCTTCCGCATGCCCAACACCACTGAGTTCGCCCTCAACGCCCAGGCCGAAAGCCAGGACCGGAAAGCCTATGCCATCACGCCAGAGCGCAGCCGCACGGTGCAGCTGGGCGCCACGGGCCTGCTGGCCGAGCACTGGGATTACCGCCTGGAGGCCCAGCGCACCACCATCCAGGATCTGCTGGCCTACGTCTACGACACCAGCTTCGCCTACCCGCCCCTCTTCACCTCCCACTACACAAACCAGGGCCGTATCCGCGCCCAGAGCCTGGAGGGCGCCCTGGGCTGGCGCGGCGGTACGGACCTCGCCTACGGCTGGGACCTCATCCTCCACAGCCAGGAGACCCGGGACCTGGACCACAACACGCCCGGGCAGGCCTTCGGTCAGCAGAATTCGGCCATCGTGCGACACCCCTTCTTCACGGCGGCGGCCTCGGCCTTCGTCCAGACCAAGGCCTGGCGGGCGGATCTGCGCCTGGACCAGGTGGGCTCCCGCTATGACCTGAGCGACACCACCTACCAGGTGCTCTCCACGGGCCACCCCTTCCGGGACCTCAGCGTCGGGCTCTCCCACGAACCTCTCCCTGGCCTCAGCCTGACCCTGCGCGGCGAGCACCTGCTGCAGCCCCGACAGGGCGTGCAGGACTGGCTGCGCGGGCGCTACGACACCAACGGCGACGCCGCCCTAGTCTACGGCTTCCCCGCCGCCGGCCCCCGGGTGTCCCTTGCCGCCACCTGGAGGTGGTGATGGGCCTCATCCAATCCAGAAAGACAAGAGATCACCACCAAGACACCAAGACACCAAGGAAAAAAGAACAAAGGGCTTTCTTCTTTCTTGGCGCTCTTGGTGCCTTGGTGGTGAGAAGTTTTCTTTTCTTAGCCATCACTGCGCTGCCATTGTCGGCGGCGCGGCCCATGCGGGTCGTGAGTCAATCGGTGGGCACGGATGAGCTGCTGCTGGCCCTGGCGGATCCGGGTCAGATCGCGGCCCTCAGCCACATCGCCAGGGACACGCGCTTCAGCCCCGTGGCCGCCGAGGCCGAGGCCTTTCCCGCCATCAAGGACAGCGATGCCGAAAGTGTGCTGCGCTTCCGCCCCGACCTGGTGCTTGCCGCCAGCTTCACCCGCCCGGAAACCCTCACCCTGCTGCGGCGCTCAGGCGTGCGTCTGGTGGTGCTGGACCACTTCGAAAGCCTGGAGGACGTCTATACGAGCCTGGGGATCCTGGGTCGTGAACTCGGGCAGGAGGCCCGCGCCCAGGCCCTCATCAGCCGCTGCCGGACCCGCGTGGACGCGCTGGCAGCCAGGCTCAAGGGCCTGCGACCCACGCGTGTCCTCAGCGCCGGGAGTTTCCCCTTCACCTCCGGTAGTGGCACCACCTTCCAGGATCTCTGCGATCACGCTGGGGCCCTCAATGTGGCTGCCGAAGCGGGCCTGAAGGGGCACGCCCCGACCCCCACTGAGAAGCTGCTCACCTGGAACGTGGAGGTGCTCGTGGCCTCGGGCGAGGAAGCGGGTATCCGCGAACACCTCAGTGGCATCCCCCACTACCGCGCCCTGCCCGCCCTCAAGGCCGGCCACGTGGTGGTGGTCCCCGGCCCCCTGATGTCCAGCCTCTCCCACCACCGCATCGACGGCTACGAAACCCTCGCCCGAGCGCTGCACCCAGAACGGTTCAGATAGACCGCGAAGGAAAAGAAACCGCTAAAGGCGCGAAAGAACGCTAAAACTGAAAACTACAAAAAGAAAATACTATGGCCACAAAGAACACAAAGAGCACAAAGAGCACAAAGAGGACTGGGTTCAGCACCCGGCTTTTCTTTGTGCCCTTTGTGTTCTTTGTGGCTGAATCTTTTCCTTTTTCTCTGTGGTGCCAGCCATGAGGTCCCGCTTTGCGGTTCCCATCCTGGTGGCGCTGCTGGTGCTCACCTTTCTGGCTTCGTTGGCCTTCGGGGAACTGCGGCTCTCCTTCAGTCAAGTGCTGGGCGCGCTCAGCGGTAGCGGCGGCGATGAGATTGCCCGCACGGTGGTCCGCGACTTCCGGCTGCCCCGGGCCCTGGTGGGCGTGGCCGTGGGCGCGGCGCTCAGCGCCAGCGGCGTGGTGATGCAGGCCTTCTTCCGCAACCCCCTGGCCAGCCCCGGCCTCCTGGGCGTCAGCAGCGGCGGGGCCCTGGGCGCCGTGGCCGTGCTGGCCCTGGGCCCGGCCCTGGGCTTCGCCGCCGCCAGCCTCTGGCTGCTGCCCCTGGCCTCCATCCTGGGCGCCTTCGCCGCCACGGGGGCCGTGCTCATCCTGGCTCAGCGGGGCGCCGGCGCCGAACGGCTGCTGCTTTCCGGTGTGGCCCTCAACGCCCTCCTGGGCGCCGGCACCAGCTTCCTGCTCACCCTCACCGCTGGCCACTTCGAGGTGAACGCCCAGATCCTCTTCTGGCTCATGGGCGGGCTGGAAAGTCGCAGCTGGGAGCACGTGTGGATGGGCGTTCCGCTCATCACTGTGGCCTGCCTGCTCCTGCTGCCCATGGGCCGCGCCATGAACCTGCTCAGCCTCGGCGAGCAAAGCGCCCAAAGCCTGGGCGTGGATGTGCGCCGCCTCCGCTGGCAGCTCATCCTGCTGTCCACCATCCTCACGGCCATCGCCACCGCCGTGGCGGGTATCGTCGGCTTCGTCGGCCTGGTGGTTCCCCAGATGCTGCGCCTGACCTTCGGCCCTGACCACCGGCGCCTCCTGCCCTACTCCATGCTGGGCGGCGCCAGCTTCCTCCTGGCCTGCGACCTCGTGACCCGCACCTTCCCCATCGGCCTCCGTCTCGGTGTCGTCACCTCGCTCATCGGGGGGCCGTTCTTCCTGTGGCTGTTGAGGAGGGCGCGATGAAGTCTCCTGCCCTCCACGCTCGCGCCCTCACGGTCCCCGGCCGCCTGACAGAGGTGTCCCTGGACCTGGGGCCTGGGGAGCTGGTGGCCGTGGTAGGCCCCAACGGGGCCGGCAAGTCCACGCTGCTCCAAGCCCTGGCGGGACTGCTGCCCTGCGAGGGGGTCGTGCAGTGGAGTGGACAACCGCTGTCGCAGGTGGCCGTCATGGAGCGGGGACGGCGCCTGGCCTGGGTGGCCCAGGAGGCCCTCTTCGAGTTCGCCTTCCCGGTGCGGGAGGTGGTGGCCCAGGGGCGCTTCGCCTGGGGGGATGATCTCAGCGGCGTGGCTCAGGCATTGGCGGAACTGGATCTGGGCCACCTGGCTGAGCGCCCAGCCACCCAGCTGTCCGGCGGAGAACGCCACCGGGTGGGCCTGGCTCGGGCCCTGGCCACAGGCGCTCCGATACAACTGTGGGACGAGCCCGTGGCCCAACTGGACGTGCGTCACGCTCTGGAGGTCATGCGCCTGGCCCGCCGCCTGGCCACTGCGGGCGGCACCGTGGTGGTGACCCTCCACGACCTCCGCGCCGCCTACCGCTTCGACCGCGTGCTGGTGCTGGACGGCGGCCGCCTCGTGGGCAACGGCGGGCCCCACGACGTGCTCACGGCCCCCCTCATCCGCGAGGTCTTCCGCGTCGAGGCCACCTTCGTGGAATCGCTGGTGCCAGAGCTGCCTGTGAACTAGCCCCTCAGCCCCGCTTCGCCCTGCCCAGGGCCCACCCCAACCCGATGGGTCCGGCCACGGTGGTGAGCAGCAGGGCGCCGATGATGCCCGCCTGGATGGCCGGGGTGAGGAGCGGGGCGCCCTGCCACTGGAGCTGGGCGCCAGCCGCCACGAAGATTAGGCCCACCTCACCCCGGGGCACCATGCCCCAGCCCACCACGGGCACCTGCTGGCCCCGCCCGGCCCCATAGCCTGCCAGGTACTTCCCGGCCACGCCCAGCAGGGCCAGAACGGCGGCGAAGCCCAGGGTGGCGGGCTGGAACAGGGCGATGGGATCCACCTTGGCGCCCATGAGTACAAAGAACAACGGAGACAGTACGGTCACCAGGGGCCGCACCAATTCTTCCAGCGTGTGCTGCTCCCTGCGCTCCAGATCCTCGATGTGCGCGGGCTCCAGGATGAGGCCCGCTGCGTAGGCGCCCACGATGGAGGCCAGACCCGCCAGGTTGCCCAGCCAAGCCAGCAGGAAGGCGAAGCCCAGCCCCAGAGGCAGCAGGAGTTGCTCGCTGCGGAAGCGGTTGGCGAGACGGAAGAGATGGGGCGTACCCCAGCGACCCAGAGTGAAGGCCGCCGCCAGGAAGCCCAGAGCCAGCAACAGGGTGCGCGTCAGCGCCGGACCCGCGCCTCCAGAGCCGGAGGCGGCTGCCACCCAGCCGGACACAGCCACCAGCACCAACAGCCCAAGCACATCATCCACCACAGCGGCGCCCACGATGATGCGCCCTGCGACGGAATCCCCCGCCCCCTGTTCCCGCAGCACCTGCGCCGAAATGCCGATGCTGGTGGCGCACAGGCAGGCGCCGATGAAGAGGTCCAGCACGAAGGGCGTGCCCTTGGGCAGCAGGAGCCAGGCCCCGGCCAGCCCCGCGGTCATGGGCAGCACCACGCCGATGACGGCCACCCGCAGGGAGGCCATGCCCACCTTCAGCATCTGGGGCACCGTGGACTCCAGTCCCACAGCGAACATGAGCACCACCACGCCCAGCCCCCCCAGCAGCTCCATGCCCGGCGAGGCTGCCACCTCCGGGAAACCGGGCCAGGCCTTGTGCAGCCCCGCCAGGACGAGGCCCACGGCCAGTTCGCCGGTGACCGCAGGCAGGCGCAGGCGCAGGGCCAGCTCCCCGCCCACCTTCGCCGATAGCCAGAGCAGGGCCAGCAGCATGAGGCTCCCAGCCAGGGGATCGTGCATGAGCAGGGCGAAGGGCATGGGACTCCAGACGCGGTGGGTGCTCTCATTTAAGCATCCAACCGGGGACTGCTTCCTGGACAGCCCTGGTGGTGGTCCCACACACTGGGTCTATGACTGGTGCGTCGAAGCCTGACCGCAGATCCCAGGGGCACCCGCTTGCGTTGCCCTCTCGACTGCGCAGCCTCCGGATGGTGGCCCAAGCGCGGCGCCTGGCCTTGGCCGTGCTGCCCATGGGCGCCGCCATCGGCCTGGTGGTGGCCCTTGCCCTGTCGGGCTTGGAAAAGCTTGAGGGGCACCTGGCGCTCCAGAGCTGGAAGGCCGCCGCCCTGATACTCATGCCCCTGGTGGGTCTCAGCCTCACGGGGATCTGGCTATGGATTTCAGGGTTGGGTGAGGTCTCGCTGGTCAAGGACCTCGTGCAGGCCAAGACCCACCCTCTGGCGACCTTCCGCTTCTGGCCCACTTGCGGCAAGGCCCTTGCCTGCATCCTGACCATCGGCTTTGGCGGGAGCGCAGGCATCGAGGGCCCCGCCAAGTGGCTCGGCGCTGCGGTGGGAGCGCAGTTCCACCAGTGGCTTCGGCAGCTTGCGCGCCACTGGCCCCAATTGAGGCGCCTCCTGGCCCAACCGGGCGTCGTGGTGACTTCGGGATCCGCCGCCGCCCTGGCGGCCGTGTTCCGGGCCCCGCTGTCGGGCGCCCTGCTGGCTGTGGAGCATGAGGGTGAGCTCACCGCAGCCCAGGCGGCTCCAGCCCTGGTGGCCTCCGCTTCGGGCTATCTTGCCTTCATCGCCCTGCGGGGCCCGGCGCCCCTGTTGGGCGTGCCCGCCCTCTTCCAGCTCCGGGCCCGAGAGGTGTTCTGGGCCCTGCCCCTCGGCCTTGCCTGCGCCCTGGGGGCCTCGATCTTCCGCCGGCTGCTTCGCCTGGGTCGGCAGCACCTCCGGGTCCTGCCCCTGCCCCTGCGCGGTGCCTTGGCGGGGCTGGGCCTAGTCTTCCTGGCCCTACCCGGCGCCTGGCTCTGCCCGGGTCTGGCCATCACCCAGGGGGGCGGATCGGATCTCGTCTCCCACTTGCTCAAGGGCGGGGTGCTGCCCGCCCAGGCCCTCGCCTTCCTGGTGCTGAAGCTTCTGGCCACGGCGCTCACGTTTGCGGGCGCCGGGGTGGGCGGGACCTGGCTCCCCTCCGTGGCCATGGGGGCCGCCATCGGTGCGGCCTTCGACAGCTGGGCCGGCCTGGGCCAGCCGGGTCTATTCGTGCTGGTGGGCTCCAGCGCCTTCACCGGAGCGGTTCACCGGAACCTCATCACCCCCGTGGTCTTCCTGGCAGAAACCACGGGCCAGGCCGCCCTGGTGGTCCCCGCCCTGGTGGCGACGGTGGTCGCCTTCCAGGGCACGCGGAACGAATGAGCTTCCTGACCTACGCCGCCTGGGGTTCCACGACCCTGATCCTTCTGGGACTGATCATGCTGCGCCGGCACTGGAATCGCCTGCCCCAGCTGGAACCCGACCCTGCCCTGCCCGATGAGTTGCCGTCCATCTGCCTCTGCATCCCCGTACGCGACGAGGTGCTGGAGGTGGGCCCGGCCCTCGACTCCTGGCTGGCCCAGGACTATCCGAACCTGCGGATCCTGGTGGTGGATGACGGGTCCACCGATGGCAGCTCCGAGCTGCTCCGCCAGCGCGAGGCCGCCCATCCCGGGCGTCTGCGTGTGCTGCGCAACGAGGAGCTGCCGCCTGGGTGGCTGGGGAAGAACCATGCCCTGGACCTGGCCTCCCGCCAACCGGAAGCCAAGGCGGCCCAGTGGCTGCTCTTCGCCGACGGGGATGTGCATGCCTCGCCTTCCCTGTTGCGTCGTGCCCTGGCTTTCGCCCTGGCCCAGCCCACGGACATCCTGGCCCTGCTGCCCGCCATCGACGCCGTCAGCCCCGCCGAGCGCCTGGTGCTCCCGTTGGCGGCCTCGGCCTTCCTGGTGCTGGTTCCGCCCCACCAAGTGCCCAATCCCCGCCGGCTGGCCTTCTGTGGCGTGGGTGCCTTCACGCTGGTGCGCCGCGAGGTCTATGAGGGCGCAGGGGGCCACGCCGCAGCACCCCTGGAGGCCATCGACGACATGATGCTGGCCCGGCGCGTAAAAGCTGCAGGCTTCACGAACCGCGTGGCCTGCGGCGGTCCTGATCTGCACCTGCGCATGTACCACGGCCTGGGCGAGCTGGTGCGGGCCATGCGAAAGAACGCCGCCGCCCTGCCCGGCTGGTGGCTCCTCCCTCCGCTCATCCCCTGCGCCTTGGGGGTCGGGCTGGCGCCGCTCTGGCTGCCTTTCGCCGGACACCCGGTGTTGGCTCTCCTGCTCTGGCTGCTGGTGCCCGCCCTCTCCGGCGATGTGCAGCAGCGCCTCAGCGGCCGCCCCATGGACCTGCTCTGGGCGCTCTGGCCCCTCAACATCCTGGTCTTTGCCACCGGCACCGCCTGGGCCCTCGGCGACCGCCTGCGCGGCGTGAACCACTGGCGTGGGCGGGACGTGTCCCTCCGCTGACTCAGGCCCCGTAGAAGAGCTTCCGTGTCTCATCCAGCCGCCGCAGGATGGCGAGGATGCGGAAGGGCTCCACGGCCACGTAGTCCACGGCGCCCATGGTCATGGCGTGGTGGCGCTTCTTCTCCTCATCCTCCTCCGTGCCCACAAGGATGATGGGCACGGGGCAGCCTTCGGAATCGGTCAGTTGCTTGCTCAGCTCCAGGGGGCTGGCTAGGCGCAGCTGGTTGTGGATGAGCACCATGCTCACCCGACCCCAGTCCGTGTCCCCCACGCCGATGTCCTTGAGCTGGGTCTTCACAGGCCCCTTGATGTGATCCAGCCAGGCGAGCCCGAACTTGCGGCTGAGGGCCTCGGCCAGACGCCGGGCGAACTCCTCCTTCTCGCTGAGGAGCAGGAGCATGGGCTCGCGATCCACCAGCACCTTCACCGTGGGCAGGGCCGCAGCGCGGTTGATGCGGGCCGTGGCCTCCTGGAAGCCGCGGGGGGAGAACTCTTCCTTGTCCTGCTGGGCCTGGAGGACCTGCTGGTCCTGCACCCAGGTGCGGTACCGGTCCAGGACCTTGGGATCCGCCTGTTTGGTGAAGCGCAGGCCCACGAGGTTGTCGCCGAAGTAGGCCACGGTGGTGGGCGCCTGGAGGCGCAGGCCGTGGTCCAGGGGGATGTCCAGCAGGGACTCCTCCCCCATGCGCAGCAACTCCCGGATGTCCTGCTTGGTATTGCGCAGGACCAGCTCCAGGCCCTCCTCGCCGAAGCTCTGGACGGTGCCGTCGAGGAGCGCATTGCGGGAATTGGTGAAGGTCGCGGCGTGGGCCGGGGCGTGCAGATGATCGGGGATGAAGTCCGCCAGACGGTGCATGTCCGAGCGGCGCAGGACTCGCGGGATGTTGGCCAGGCAGGCCTCCACCCCCTCGATGGTGTCCTGGCCCACCTGGGCGATCACGCATTCGTAATCCAGACCCCGGTCCTTCAGCTTGACCGCGAGGTTCTCGCCGACCTTCAGGCCCCAGGCCCCCATGTCCTCGAAGGCCATGCGGAAGGCCAGGCGATCCCCGTCCTCCGTGAGGATGGGGAAGGCAGCCCGCTGGGATTTGTAGGCCACTTCCAGCGTGGCCCCGGCAGCACAAAGCCTTTGCAGGGCCATGCGGATGGCCGTGGCGTCCTCGAGGATGCCGCTGCTGCGCGCCATCAAGCCCCCCTACCCGTGTCCGGCATGGCTCCCGCCGGCAGCCAGCGAGAGAGGATGCGCTTCAGCTCTTCCATGCGGACCGGCTTGGGAATGTGGTCGTCCATGCCCGCTTCCAGACACTGTTCCCGATCGCCCACCATGGCGTTGGCGGTCATGGCCACGATGGGGATGCGGCGGGTGCCCCGCTCCCGCTCCCGGATGCGCTGGGTGGCCTCGAAGCCGTCCATCTCGGGCATCTGGCAGTCCATGAGCACCAGGTCGTAGGCCACGCCCACCAGGGCGTCCAGGGCCTCCAGGCCATTGGCCACCACGTCAGCCTCCAGACCCAGCTTCTGCAGCATGATCATGGCCACCTTCTGATTCACCAGGTTGTCCTCAGCCAGCAGTACGCGCACCTGGGTGGGCCCGTCGGCGGACAGCACGGCCACCTCAGAGGCGGAGCCCACCTTGGTGGGATCCTTGGGGTCGATGAGGTTCCGCAGGTGGCTCGGGCGCAGGGGCAGCGTGAGGTGGGTCTGGACCCCTTTGCGCAGGGCCGCCTCCCGCAGCTCGGGCCGGTAGAGGGGGCTCACCAGCACCACGGTGGCTTCCCCGGCGGCCTCCAAGGCCGTGTCCAGCATTTCGGACGAAGCCAGGATGATGACACCGGGACCGGCCTGTCGGGCCAGCCAGAGGGCAGGATCCTCAGTCGGTGCCGTGGCGGGCTGCAGGCCCCAGGCCTGCAGCTGCCCCGTGGCCATGCGGGTGACTTCGGTGGAGAGGCCCGCCAGCAGCAGGGTCCGCTGGACCGGCGGCACCGGGACCGGCAACCCACGCACACCGAGGCGCATGGTGAACCAGAAGCTGCTGCCCTGGCCGTAGACGCTGCTGACGCCGGTGTCGCCGCCCATGAGCTCGGCCAGGCGCTTGCAGATGGTGAGGCCCAGCCCCGTACCGCCGTACTTGCGGGTGGTGGAGCTGTCGCCCTGGAAGAAGGAGGAGAAGAGCCGCTCAACCACCTCGGGCTTCATGCCGATGCCCGTGTCGTTGATCTCCACGCGCACCAGCGCGTAGTCCGCCTCCACCACCTCAGGCCGGAGGCGCACTTCCACGGAGCCCTCGTGAGTGAACTTGAGGGCGTTGTCCATGAGGTTGGTGAGGATCTGCCGCACCCGCGTGGGATCTCCAGCCACGGCCAGGGGCGTAGCCGGATCCACGAAGATGCCCAGTTCCACCCCCTTGGCCTGGGCTTTCACGCCCAGCACGGCCTGCACATCCTCCACCACCGACAGGAGGTCGAAGTCCAGGGTTTCGAAGACGAGCTTCCCCGCCTCGATCTTGGAGAAGTCCAGGATGTCGTTGATGAGGGTGAGCAGGGCCTCGCCACAGGAGCGGACCGTCTCGGCGTACTGGCGCTGCTCCTCGCCCAGGGGCGTGTCCAACAGCAGGCCGGTCATGCCGATGATGCCGTTCATGGGCGTGCGGATCTCGTGGCTCATGTTGGCCAGGAACTCACTCTTGAGGCCCGACAGCTCCAGAGCCCGGTCCCGGGCTAGGGCCAGCTCACGGGCAGCCTCCTCCAGCTTGATCTCGGCCCAGCGACGCTCTGTGATGTCGTGGTACTGCCAGAGGTGGCCCAGATACTCTTCGCCCACCAGGATGGGCACAAAGTCGCGGGAGAGGATGCGCCCGTCCACCAGGGCGATCTCATCACCCAGCACCGTGCTGCGGGCCGAGGCCACCTCATCCTGACGGATGAGGAACGTGGCCGGGTCCAGCATGAGGGGCAGGCACTCCTCCAGCAGGTCACGGCTCTCACCCTCCACCAGGACGTGGGCCGGCACCGGCACCTGGAACATCTGGCAGAAGGTCTCGTTGAGCAGAGCGATTCGACGCCCCTCGGTCTCCACCAGGATGCCTGCCTGCATGTTCTCGATCAGGGCTCGCAGGCGGCTGGTGGCCATGCGGAGGACGATCTCCGAGTGTTTCCGGTCCGTGATGTCGTTGAGGGTGCCCGAGACCCCCAGCACCATGCCGGACCCGTCGTAGGCGATGCGCTGGTGGGTCTCCACCCACTTCACGTCGCCGGTCTTGGTGGGCACCCGGAACTCGCCCTCGAAGACCGCCTGGCCCGTGTCCACGGCGTAGGTGAGCAGGTTCAGGTAACGGGCGTTGTCCGCAGGCAGTAGCGAGTCCAGAAAAGGGCAGCCCAGGCGCTCCTCGACGCTGTAGCCGGTCAGCTCCACCCAGGCCGGGTTGAGGAAGGCCCACTGGCCCTGGCGGTCGATCTGGAAGACAACCTCTTTGAGATCACCCAGAAGTGCCTTGAAACGATCAGCTTCCGCCCGGGCAGAGGCCAGCTCCACCCGCAGTGAGGCGAGGTCATCAGGGACTGGGGAGAGGGAGGATTCCATCGGCATGCACTTTCCTCTTCGGTGGGAAGGGGTCTCTGTCCAAGAATTGGGGGGTCGGTTTTGAGGAGCCCCCCGGAAAAAGATTTCTTGTTTTTTTCGCTTTTTGAATCATCCTGAACACATCCATCTGGAGGACCCCGTGGCCGCGAACGAGCAAGACGACCGACTGAAAGCCCTCGCCCGGACCGTGGCCGACATCGAGCGGGCCTTCGGCAAGGGCTCCATCATGAAGCTGGGCGATCGCATGAGCCCCGCTGAGGGCATCGAGGTCATCAGCACCGGCTCCATCGCCCTGGACTCCGCCCTGGGCGTGGGCGGCGTGCCCAAGGGCCGCGTGGTGGAAGTCTATGGCCCTGAAGCCAGCGGCAAGACCACCCTGGCCCTGCATATGGTGGCCCAGGCCCAGAAAAAGGGTGGCCTGGCCGCCTACATCGACGCCGAGCACGCCCTGGACCCCGAGTACGCCAAGAAACTGGGCGTGGATGTGGAGAACCTCTTCATCAGCCAGCCGGACAGCGGCGAACAGGCCCTGGAGATCTGCGACCAGCTGGTGCGCAGCGGCGCCCTGGACATCATCGTGGTGGACTCCGTGGCCGCCCTGGTGCCCAAGGCCGAAATCGACGGCGAGATGGGCGACAGCCATGTGGGCCTCCAGGCCCGTCTCATGAGCCAGGCCCTCCGCAAGATGACCGGCACCATCAGCAAGACCCACACCTGCGTGGTCTTCATCAACCAGATCCGCATGAAGATCGGTGTCATGTTCGGCAGCCCCGAGACCACCACCGGCGGCAACGCGCTCAAGTTCTACGCTTCCGTGCGGCTCGACGTGCGCAGCATCCAGAGCATCAAGGGCAACACCAACGACCCCCTGGTGGCCGCCAAGGACGAGGATTCCTCCGTCATCGGTAAGAAGACCAAGGTCAAGGTCGTGAAGAACAAGGTCGCCCCGCCCCTCAAGGTCGCCACCTTCGACATCATGTATGGCGAGGGCATCAGCCGCACCAGCGAGCTGGTGGAACTGGGCACCCAGCTGGAGATCATCCAGAAGAGCGGTTCCTGGTACAGCTACAAGGACAGCCGCCTGGGCCAGGGCGCCGAGAACGTGAAGAAGCTCTTCAACGACAACCCCGAACTGGCCGACGAGGTCGAAGGCCTCATCCGCGAGCGCCTGGGCCTGCGCGTGCCCGCGGCCGTCTAACCTAAATCAGTTTCGCAAGCTGCGCGCCCTTGGAAGGGGTCGGCAGACGGCGGCGGTCCCCCAAGGGCCGCCGCCGTTTTTTGGCTCATCGCGCTTTTCCGGGGAAGGAAGCGGAATGCAGGTGCATTGCTTCCACGCCTTCCGCCTTATTTCGTGTCCAGTTCCCGAACTACTCCGAGCCCTGCACGCCCAGCCCCGCGCCCTGCAGGTGCTTGGGCAGGCCGCCCTGGTTGAACTGCGGGCCACCAGAAGGTGAGCCGCTGGGTGCGCCGGGGCGCTGACCGCCGGGTTTCCCGGCGCCCTGGGCCGCCAGATTCTTCATCTGCTCGGCGGTGGCGAACTGCTCCAGGCGCCCGATCTGCTCCAGGCTGGGGAAGGTGTCGTAGCGGACCCGGCGGGGTCCCCAGATGTCCACGGCCTGGCCTCGCATCTCGTGGATGCGCGGCAGGGTCTGGCGGGCGTAGATCCCCAGAGGCTCGCCGCTGGCCCGGGTGAAGCCGATGAGGTCCGTCTCAGGCAACAGCACAGGCGTGCCTTCGTTCCACACGGCCAGAGTCATGGGCTTGCCCTGGCTGGTCTTCAGCATGGCCACAGTGGCCGGACGGCCCAGGGCAGGATCCAGGGCCGACTCCTGCTGGCGCAGGGCCTCCATGAGGTCCATGTGCTTCAGCTCCCGCTGGGTGGTGGACATGGGATGGGGATCCTGGAGCCGGGCGGTCATAAGCTGGTCGTCGATGCGCTCCAGCACGGCCAGTTGCAAGGGTTTGGCGCCGGCCTGGATGCTGCGGCCCACCTCGTCCATCAGCTTGGGCAGGAGGATCTGGGGCGTGGCCAGCAGCGTGTCCGCGGTGGGGATGGCCAGGAAGGGGTGCTGGTCCTTGAAGAGGCCGTGCCAGATCTCCGGCAGGAGCAGGCGCGCCGCATCCAGGCCGTCCCGCCAGGGAGAGCGGTAGATGCCGGAGGGCAGGCGCTCGAAGCTGCCTTCGCTGCGGCGGCTCAGGTGGTCCAGGGCCAGGCCCATGACCTCGTCTGCGGACTGGTCCCAGAGGGTGAGCCAGGCGCTGGGCATGGGCTGGGAGCTGACGCAGATGCGCTGGCTGAGGCCCTCGATGAAGCTGCGGTTCCAGAAGCCGTCCCGCTCCGCCTGCCAGGTCGGCACCAGCTCGGGCAGCAGGTGATCCTGGGCATCGATCCAGGGCTCCGGCAGGGGCAGGCCCGCAGCCTGCAGCTCCGCCACGGCGGCCACCCAGGCCTCCCGCTCCTCAGCCTTGCGGTGCAGCTCAAAACCGGGCACCAGGGCTGCCAGTCCCGGCAGATCGGTCCCTAAACCGCGAGCCTCCAGCAGAACGTTCAGTTCCGGCAGGGGCGCCGCCTCGGCGCGTGTGAGAAATCGATCAAAAAAGCCCATATCTGCAAGTCCATCCAAACAATCCATTGTGACGCAGGAATGGGATTTATGCTGGAGAGATATGGAACTGCGCGACACCCTCGGCCGCCCCCTCAAGGCCCTCCGCATGTCGGTCACTGACCGCTGCAACTTTCGTTGCGGCTACTGCATGCCCCGGGAGGTCTTCGGCCCGGACTACGCGTTCCTGCCCCGCGAGGCCCTGCTCAGCTTCGAGGAGCTAGCGCGCCTGGCAGCCATCTTCGTGGGCCTGGGCGTGACCAAGCTCCGGCTCACGGGGGGCGAACCCCTCCTGCGCCGCGACCTGCCCACCCTGGTCCAGATGCTGGCGGCCCTGCCCGGCCTCCAGGACCTGGCCCTCACCAGCAATGGCGTCCTGCTGCCGGAGCTGGCCCCCTCCCTGCGCGTGGCAGGACTGCGCCGCCTCACCGTGAGCCTGGACACCCTGCGGCCAGAGCGGTTCCAAAAACTCAGCGACACGGACCTGCCCCTCTCCAGGGTCCTCGAGGGCCTGGAAGCCGCGCGGGCCGCGGGCTACGGGCCCATCAAGCTGAACTGCGTGTTGCAGCGGGGCGTGAACGAGGACGAGATCCTGGACCTGGCCGCCTTCGCCCGGGAGCAGGGCCACATCCTCCGCTTCATCGAGTTCATGGACGTGGGCACCACCAATGGCTGGCGCCTGGATGCCGTGATCCCAGCCGATGAGATCCATCGCCGCCTTCATGCCCAATGGCCTCTGGAGCCCCTGCCACCCAAGGAAGGCGATGTGGCCCGGGAGTGGCGCTACCGTGACGGCCGCGGCGAAGTGGGCCTCATCGCCTCGGTGACAGCACCCTTCTGCCGGGGCTGCGACCGGGCCCGGCTCTCCGCCGACGGCCACCTCTACACCTGCCTCTTCGCGGGTCAGGGCCTGGACCTCAAGGGCTTCCTCCGCAGCGGCCACAGCGATGCCGACGTGGCCGCCCTGCTGGCCTCCCATTGGCGCCGCCGCGAGGACCGCTACTCGGAATTGCGCCGCGCCGACACGCCGGGCCTGCCCAAGATCGAGATGTCCCACATCGGCGGATAGCCCAAGGAAGCCCATGACCAGCCTGAACGCCCTGCTCAGCCTTGCCCTCACCGTCGGCCTCGCCGCCGCACCCCCGGCCGCACCTCCCGCGGCGGTGGTCCACGGCGGCGCCGGCAGCCCCCGCGCCCGCATGGACGGCACCGACAAGGCCGCGGTCAAGGCCATGGCGGTGCTGCGCTCGGGCGCCAGCGCCCTGGATGGCGCCCTGGCGGCGGTGGTGGTGCTGGAGGACGATCCCCGCTTCAACGCCGGCACCGGCGCCAACATCCGCCTGGACGGCAAGACCATCCAGATGGACGCCGCCTGCATGGATGGCGCGAGCGGTACCTTCGGCGCCGTGGCCGCCATCGAGCGGGTGAAGAACCCCGTGCTGGTGGCCCAGAAGGTCATGACCACGCCCCACCTCCTCATCGTGGGCGAGGGGGCTACCCGCTTCGCCCGGGCCATGGGCTTCCCGGACTACGACCCCACCTGCCCCGAGAACAAGGCGCGCTTCCAGCGAGTCCAAACGATTCTCAAGGGCACCGATCCCCGCCAGCTCCAGGCCTGGAAGAACTACGACTGGAAGCAGGGCTGGAACTTCCCCACGTCCCTGAAAGAAGCCCTGGGCAGCCCAGACACCGTGGGCTGCGTGAGCCGCGACGCCCAAGGCCGCTTCGCCGCCGCCATCAGCACCGGAGGAACCACCATCACCTTCTACGGTCGGGTGGGCGATGTGCCCATGTTCGGCGCGGGCATCTACGCGGGCCCCAAGGGCGCCGTGGCCTGCACGGGCAATGGCGAGGACATCATCCGCCACCTGGTGGCCAAGGGCACCTACGACCTGCTGGCCAAGGGGCTCAGCGCCCAGGAGGCCGTGGATCAGACCCTGGCCGCCTTCCCGGCCAACATCGACCTGGGCCTGGTGGCCATCGGCCCGACCAGCGCCGGGGGCGGCTGCAACTACTCTGCGGAGCAGAAGAAATTCGTCACCGACTACCGTAACCAGATGGCCTGGAGCCTGGGCCAGTAGGCCTCAGCTCAGGGCTTCGGCGCGGGCCCCGGTGCGGACTTGGGCGGCTTCCGCCCCAGGCCCTTGGCCATGGAGGCCCGGGTGTCGTCGCTGACGCTGCCCACCACGCCCGTGGCGGAGGCGGGCGGACCGCCCCCCTCTTCATCCTTGCCGTCCTTGGCTTCCGGCCCCTTGGCGGGCTTCGGGAGCTGGATGGGCTTGGCCTCCTGGACCCAGCGGAACTGCGTGGCCATGGCCCAGGCCAGCCCTCCCAAGAGGGCGGCCCAGGCCACGGCCACGAAGACCTTGTCGCGTCGGCGCATGGCGCCTTTCCGGGGAATCGCCTAGAACTGGAACCCGCCGAAGAACGAGAAGGAACTGGTGGGGGCCATTGAGTTCAGGGTGTTGCTGTCCAGCTGGGACATGGGCACGATGGCATGCTGCTTGGTCTTGATGAGGGCCCCGGCGACATCGGCACCCACCAGGAAGCGCGTGCCGCCAACGGGGATCTTGACCTCAAGGCTGAGGCGCGCCCAGGGGCGGAAGTAGACGGAGTGGGCATCAATGAAGCCCGACCCGCCATTGGTCGTGGAGTATTGGCCCTTGGGGTTGATGGTCTCGCCCCGGCCCTCCAGGTGCAGGCCCAGGTCCGCCGCCGACCCAAGGGGCAGCATGTAGGCCGCGCCCAGCAGCCAGTAGCTGTAGTTGACCTTCACCTGGGTGGCATTGAGGATGTTGGGCGTGGCAGGAGGCGTGGCGATGTCACGGTTGGTGACCATGTGGGCGGAGCTGGAGAAACGGCCGCCCAGCTCCCAGTTCCAGCGAGACTCGTCGCCCAGCTGACCCATGATGCGGATGCCAGGCCCCGTCTGGCGGTTGGCCTGGTCACTCGCACCAGGACCCATCTGGACGCTGGAAGTCTGGGTATTCTCGCCGAACAGAATGACCCGCGCGCTCAGTTCATCGGGCCGCCCCTGGGCAGACAGCGCGCCAGTGGCGAGGATCGCAGCCAGAATGCTGATGGATTTCACGGGTCCTCCTAGGACGGATTCAAGTTCGGGGTGCCCAGAAAGGGCACCCCGAGAACAGGGTAGAGCAAGGGTTGGTCATGAATGATCAGGGTGCCACATAGGTGGAGGGACCGTTGACCACCACGATATCCCAGTCGTAGTTGAATGGAATCTTGTGGGCGTAGGAGAGGTCCAGGGTGGTGCTGTTGGTGGAGAGGACCTTGATGGTTGCGGTCGCCGTCTTGATGGCGTCCATCCAGTCCGGGCGGTTCAGGGGCCGTGCATTGGCAACAGCATGGTTCTTCAGGATCGATTTCACGCCAAAGACCATCAAGGTGACGCCCGCCGTGGGGCGCAGTTCCACTGGGATATCAAACCAGCAGTAGCCCGGTCCAACCTGATCGAAGGGTGCAACCGTGAGGTTGGGACCAGCCGTTGGGATATTTCCAGAGGGCAGGTAGGTCCGCGCATCCGTGAGGATCAGATTCGAGGTGCTCTGGGCGGCAGGGTAGTTGGCCGGCAGCATGAAGTGGGTTTTCGTGGTGCCATTGGAGAGTTCCACCACCCAGAAATCAGGGGGCACAGGATTGCCGCTGGCATCCTTGGTGGGGTTGTACCAGGTGACCCGATACCCACCGAGGTTGTTGCCATTGAGGGCGCCCGTGGCGGTACGGCCACGCTTGTCAACGATGGTGTCCTGGGGGGTCATCATGCCGAAGGCGACAGTGGCATCACCCGTGGGCGAAGCGAGCGGGAAGGCTGTTGGGATCTGCTTCGTCGAATCATCGGACAGCCAGGTGCGGCTGATGGCGATCCCCTGGTTGGCATCCCCGGTATAGCTGGGGGTGTAGGCCGTCCAGAAGAAGCGCCCCACACCAGTGGCAGGAGCAACGCCCCCGCCAACGGCCACTGGAGCCTGGCCGTCAAAGGCCCCTCCCCCTCTTGCCGTCAGATTGAAGGCGCTGTTATCAGGAGTGATGCCCGACATGTTGGGCCAGGCCCCAGGATTGCTGTACCGGAACCAGTTGAATGTATTAAGTGCCGTGGCATAACCAAAGGAAGGCCGCGCACTGTTGAGCACCAGGGGGCGGGCCCAGACTGTGGACCAGAGGTATTCGGAATAGGAGAACACGCTCCTGATACCCGAGTAGGTGCGAGTCCCGAAGACACCCGCCACCGGAGTCCGGTTGGGGTCATTGGAGTCGTAGGGCATGGGCACACTGCCTATGCCGCCCGTGAGTTGGGTGCTGCCGGGGTTCCCGTTAATCAGGTTCTGCAGGAAGGTAGACTGCCCGGCACCCACCTTGGTTGGATTCAGCCCCGCGTGGGTATCTGAGTAGGTGTCGGTAAATTCGGCAAAGGGTGTGGAGGGATTGACATAAGGAGTCTGCCAAACGGGGGACATGTGATAGGGATCCGTCACGCCGCCGGGCACCCGGGTTGCCTGCAGGCTGAACGCAGCGAAGGTGTCACTCTTGGGCGGGGTGACCGTGTAGGTGGGGTAATCCAGGACGAAGCCCAGGTCCGTGTGGGAGCCGGCGGCCGAAGTCGCATCAGCAGGTGTCTCAGCAAGAGTGATGGTGCCCTGTGAAAGGATCAGAATGGGCCATTCCGCAAACTCCTGGTAGGCAGGAATCCCGAAGAGTGGCCCAGCTGCATTTGAACTTTGGATCCACTGGAAGGGCATAGAGGGATCGCCAGCCGGAGGAATCACATTGGGGATTGGGACAGACAGCCGATCCAGCCAACGCTCGTTCAGAGGGGTGGTACCAATGACTAGATCCGTATAGCCATCCAGCCGGCGCTGGGGGGCGGCCGACGTCTCCGTGGCGAAGCCCTGGGCCGTCACGATCTGAAGGGTCGGGTCATAGGGTGCCGCATTGTTCTTGAAATAGAACCTGGAATCAGCCGTGGGGGTGGCCACCAGGGAGGCATCGGCGTAGGCTCCGGTCGGCGCATTGGGAATGCGCATCAGATACGATGTGGTGTCGTTGCCGAAATCAGGAACCTTGATGTAGAAGGGCAGGTCCGAACGGACAGGGATGTCCACCACGGCCTGGGCCCCCAGGAGCTGTGCCTGGTTCTGCACCGCATAGCTGTTGGACTGGCCGTCCTGGTAGATCTGAACCAGTGCCCCCAGGCCATTGGAGCTCGTCACTGCGGTGGCCAGGGTGGGCGTCCCGTTGTTGTCGCTCTTCAGGCGGTATTGGAAGGAGAGGTTGAACAGCTGAGTGTTGATGCCATCCACCAGCACAGTCTTGTGCTGAATGGCCTTCCGACCAAAGGCATCCGTCACGGTGTAGGTCACGGTATTCGAAGTGATGACCCCGGGCGTTCCCGTGAAAATCACATCTCCCGGTGCATCCACAGACGCAGAACTGGGGGTGCCGCCGGGGAAGGTCCAGGAGGACGTAACCGCGTCCTGGCTCGCGGGCGGAGTCGAAGTCCCCGCGAAGGTAAGCTTCCCGTTCAGAGGCACCACCACCGTGCCGGCAGGCAGGGTCGTCGGCGTATAACCTGTGGGCGCGGACCCACTATCCTGGGGCGAGTTAATGACTGCAGTGGGAAGGGTATTGAAAACCACTGTGAAGGCGCGGGTCTGGGGAACCGCCTGGAAATTAGATGAGCGGTTGTCCGTGGCGGTCACCGTGATGGTCGCCGGTCCTGTGAACGTATCTGCATAGGTATGGTTGAGTGAGACGGCCACGCCGGCAACGAAATCCCCCGTGGGTGTTGCCTGGGGATCCGTGAATCCATCCCCCCACGCCACGGTGTAGGAGACTGGATCATTGTCAGGGTCATTCAACGTGAAGCCAAGGGAGATCGGCTTTGAGGTGTAGGCAGAAGCCGTGGGCGAGGCCGGGTTCGTGATGACAATGCTGGGGGCGTGGTTGGTTCCCAGAGTCTTGAGGGTCATAAGCGGGCCATTCGCAGGCAGGCCCACGATGCCCAGGGAGTCGGTGGCATAGGCGGAGGGAGTAGAGGTCCGGGTCCCCGCTGTGGCAGCTCCTGTGTAGGTGACGGTGACACTGTAGGTGCCGGCCGAGTAGCTGACCGCGCCTGCGGTGCCCAGGGCATCATTGGTATCGAAGTGGATGGTGAGAGGGACAGTGCCCGCCCGGGGATTGGTCGCGGAGAAGGTGAACGTCTGGGTGACGCTGGCCGGGCTCAGATCCAGGTTGAGCGAGGTGGCGGACGGGGTCAGGAAAGTGACCGCCGGCAGAGGTGTGGCCACCACAGGGAACACCACGGCGGGGCTCCAGTCGCCGGTGCTGCCATGGTTGTCCGTGGCGCGCACTTTCACCGAGGCGTTGCCCGTGAAGGTCGAGGCATAGCTGTGCGTGGTGGTGGCAGCGACCGTGGTCTGGATGGCCGTAGCATCGCCGAAGTCCCACTGGTACTGGCTGATGGTGTCGCCAGCATTGGGATCGGTGGCCGTGGCTGTGAAGGTGTAGGCCTTATTCTGGAACAGGCTGGCCGTGGGAGTGGTCAGGCTCGAGACCGGGGGCAGGTTCGGCAGGATGGTCAGCGCCACGTTGGCAGTGGTTACGCCACCCTTGCCATCGTCGACGATGGCCTTGACGGTCGTCGATCCGGCGGCCGCGAAACTGTGGGTCACGGGATTCTGGCCGACGACCAGGGCCGAGCCATCCCCGAAATTCCAGGTGAGGGTGGGCACGTCCCCATTGGCATCCGTCACGGTGGCCGTGAAGGTGACGGGCACATTGGCGTATTGGCTGGTGCCTGCGGGCGCATTGGCCACGGTCACCACGGGGGCGGCATTGGCCTGCACGTTCATGTTCAGCGTGATGCTCTTGATGCCGTTGGTGCGGCCATCGCTCACGGTCAGCTTGGCCGTGTAGACGCCCGCTGCGGCGTAGGTGTGCGTGGAGGTGATGGCACCGCCGGTTGCCACAGGCGTGGTGCTGATGTCCCCGACAGCGCCGGCATCACCGAAGGTCACGGTGTAGGTCATGGGATCATTGTCGGCATCCGTTGCCGTGCCCGAGAAGGTGAACGGTACCCCCTGCCAGCTGGCATTGGTGCCCGCCGAGGGAGTCGAGGCCGAGGTGAAGGTCACAACGGGTGGGTTGTTGGAGGCCTGGGTGTTGATGGTCACCGGGCCGCCCGACTTGAGGAGCCCCGTGATGCCCTGCAGGTCCGTGGTGATCAGGCTGGGGGTCACGCTGCGAGTACCTACGGCAGCCGTGGGTTTGTACTGGACCTGGTAAGTGTATGTGCCGTCGCCATTGGCGACGGAACTGAGGATCGTGGCTGTGGCCGCAGCCTCGCCAGGGCTGAAGGTCAGGGCAGAGAGAGGCAGGAAGCCCGTCCCGTTGGGGTTCGTCGCGGAGACGATGTAGGCGATGGTCACACCCGCAGCGCCGGTTTCCGTATTGTAGGTGGCGGTGCCGACAGGATTGAGGAAGCTGCTCACGGGCAGGGAGGTCGCCGTGACCGGGAACACCACGGCCGGCGAGAAGTCGCCGGTGCTGCCGTGGTTGTCCACGGAGCGCACGGCCACCTTGGCGTTGCCGCTGAAAGTGGAGGCGTAGGTGTGGGTGGTGGTGCCCGTGGCGGAAGTCTGGATGGCGGTGCCATCACCGAAATCCCACTGGAACTGGGTGATGGTATCGGCGGCATCGGGATCGGTGGCCGTGGCGGTAAAGATGTAGACCTTGTTCTGGAACAGGCTTGCCACGGGGGTGGTGACCTGGCTGACCGGTGGCCGGTTCAGGAGGACGTTCAGGGTGTTGGTCCAGCTGCTCACGCCGCCCTTGGCATCATCAGCGGTCACCTTCACGGTGGTGGAACCGGCTGCGGCGAAACTGTGCACCATGGGGCTGGGGCCCGTGACAACAACTGAGCCGTCACCGAAGTCCCAACTGAGGGTGGGCACATCGCCGTCCGGATCCGACACTGTGGCCGCAAAGGTGATGGGCACGTTGGCATAGATTGGGCTAGTCGGAGCCTGGGTCACAGTGAGTGTCGGGGCTCCGTTGGCGAGGATATTCAGGTTCTTTGTGATCGATTTGATGCCCACGGCCCCCCGGCCATCGTTGGCCGTGAAGGTCACGGGATAGACCCCGGCCTTGGCGTAGGTGTGGGTCTGGCTGAGGGCGGCGGCGTCCTGGGTGGCCGTCACATCCCCGCTGCCAGCGGTGTCCCCGAAGGTCCACGTGTAGGTGAGGGTGTCACCATCGGGATCCGTCGCCGTGGCTTTGAAGTCGATGGCCACGTTTTGGTAAGTGGCGTTGGTACCGGCAATAATCTTCGGCGTGGGCACCATATCGACCACCGGAGCATTGTCGATGGAGGAGACGGTACGGACGGTGATGGCCACGCCCGTGACTAGATCACTGCTAATGCCGTTGGAGTCGCTGACCTTGACCGTGGGGGTGACCGTGCGGGTCCCGGTGAGGGCAGCGGCCGGGTAGGTGGCAACGATGTTCCAGATGCCGCCGCCCAGGCTCGTGGGCGTGAGGACCGTGGCCGTGGGGTCGCCTGGATCCAGAAGGATCCCGCTGGCACTGATGGTGCCCGTGCCCGTGTTCACCACGCTCACGCTGAAGGTGATGGAAACGCTGCCGCCGATGGAGGGATTGAGGGGCGTGGCGGTGGTGGGCGAAGTGAAGGCCACCGTCAGGGGCGAGGGGGAGGCCGTTACGGTGAAGGCCTTGGAGATGGCCGGGGAGGACAGGCCCGCGGCATTCTTGGCCAGGACCTTCAGGGTGGGGGTGCCCGCGGTCACGTAGGCATAGGCATAGGTGGTCGTGGCCTTGCCCCCGGCCAGGACCACGGGGGTCGTCGTGACCGTGCCATCGCCCATGTCCCACTGGAACTGGGTGATGGACCCGCCGATGTTGGGGTCCGTGGCGCTGGCGTTGAATGTATAGACCTTGTACTGAAGGAGGGACGCGTCATTGGGCGTCCAGCTGTCGAAGCTGGCCGTCGGCGGGATGCTGGTCTGGGGCAGGGAGTTGTTGCCCCCGGAGGAGGAGCCTCCCCCACCGCAACCCAGGGGCCCCAGGAGCGCTGCCGCGAATACCAGACCAAGGAGCCCAAGCTTCCCTTGATTCATAAACTACCCCCGGAGATCGGAATATGGTGCCGAGCCTAATGTTACCTACGCACGATAGCGGAAAATGCCTAATATTTGACCGTATTGATTATTGTTAGCAAACTCCGGGCCGGGGTCATCGCAACCCCACCCCCCCTTTTTCGGCACCGGGGGCCACAAGTTGAGGGAAGGTCTAAGCTCCCTACCCCTCCCGGATCATCTTGGCCAGGAGGAAGGCCATCTCCAGGCTCTGGCTACGGTTGAGGCGGGGGTCGCAGCCGCTCTTGTAGGCCCGCAGGAGGTCCGCCTCCACCAGGCCCTCGACGCCGCCGGTGCACTCGGTCACGGGCTCGCCCGTCAGCTCGAAGTGGACGGCCCCCAGGCGGGAGCCCAGGGTCCGGTGCAGTTCCGCGACCTCCTGCAGCTCCTGGAGGATGTCCCCGAAGAAGCGGGTCTTGAGGCCCCCGGGCGTGGTGCGGCCGTTGCCGTGCATGGGGTCGCTGCTCCAGAGCACGGGATGGCCCTCGGCCCGGGCGGCCTCCACCAGGCCCGGCAGCACCGCCGCCGCCTTGCCGGCGCCGAAGCGGGTTATGAGGGTCAGGCGCCCCGGCACCCGCTGGGGGTCCAGCTTGGCCAGCACCTGTTTCAGCTCATCGGGGCTCATGGTGGCGCCCACCTTGAGGCCGATGGGGTTGGCGAGACCGCGGATGTATTCCAGGTGGGCACCGTCCAGCTGGCGGGTCCGCTCGCCGATCCACAGGAAGTGGGCGCCCAGGTTGTAGTGGGCGCCCTTGTCCGGCACCCAGCGGGTCAAGGCCGTCTCGAAGGGCAGGTGCAGGGCCTCGTGGCTGGTGAACAGCTCACCGGTGCGGAGGTTCTCGGGCAGGCCGCCCAGGCGCTGGACGAAGTCCAGAGAGGCCCGCACCTGATCCAGGGTCTCCAGGTAGTGACCCGCGTCCTCGCGGCTCCAGGGCAGGTCCCAGTGCTCCGGGTGGTGCAGGTCGGCGAAGCCACCATCCACCAGAGCCCGCAGATGGTTGAGGGTCACGGCCGAGCGGTGATAGGCCTCCATCAGCCGCTTGGGGTCCGCCTCCCGCTGCCCGGGGTCCAGGCCATTGATCAGGTCGCCGCGGTAGACCGGCACTTCGCGGCCATCGACCACTTCGGTCATGCCGCTGCGGGGCTTGGCATACTGGCCCGCGATGCGCCCCAGGTGGATGACGCCGGTGCGCCCGCCGTGGGTGATGAGCACGGACATCTGGAGCAGCACCCGCAGCTTGTCCTGGATGAGCCCGCCCCGGCAGTCGCCGAAGGCCTCGGCGCAGTCCCCGCCCTGGAGCAGGAAGCGCTTCCCCGCGACGGCCTCTGCCAAAAGGCCGTTCAGGTGATCAATCTCCTCGGCCACCACCAGGGGGGGCAGCTCGCCCAGCTCGGTCAGCACCGTCTGCAGCGCCTGCGGGTCGCGGTAAGTGGGCTGCTGGGCCGCTCGGTGGGACTTCCAGCTGTCTGGGGTCCAGGTCGGGATCGCGACGGTCATTTCGCACCTTCGGCAAGGGGCTGCATGGTGGCCTGGGGGTAGCTCCCCAGCACCTTGAGGGAGGCACAGGCGTCTCGCAGATCGGTCAGGGCCTCGGCCATGAGCGGATCGGCTTCGTGGCCCTCGACATCCAGGAAGAAGGCGTACTCCCAGAGCTTGCGGCGGGTGGGCCGGCTCTGGATGCGGCTCAGGTTCAGGCCCCGCCGGGCCAGGGGCTCCAGCAGGCGCAACAGGGCGCCGGGCCCGTCCTGGGCCATGGCCAGCAGGGTGGTGCGGTCCCGGCCCGTGGGCTCCGAGGCCTTGGGTCCCAGCACGATGAAGCGGGTGGCGTTGGCGGCCAGATCCTGGATCTTGGTCTCGGCCACCTTGAGGCCGAAGAGCTCCGCGGCCATCTCCGAGGCCACGGCGGCGCCTTCGGCGTCCTCCCGGGCCAGGCGGGCGGCTTCAGACGTCGAGGGGGCCTCCACCCGGTCCGCGTGGGGCAGGTTTGTCTCCAGCCAGCGGCGGCACTGGCCCAGGGCCTGGGGGTGGGAATAGACCCGGCGCACGGAGCCCAGGTCCAAGTCCGGGCGCAGCAGCAGGGCCTGGTCGACGGGCAGGAGGATCTCGGCGCAGATACGGACGGGGCTATCCAGGAAGGCGTCCAAGGTGGACTCCACGGCCCCCTCGGTGGCGTTCTCCACGGGCACCACGCCGTAGTCCGCCCGCTGGCGCTCCACGGCCTGGAACACGGCCGCGATGGTGCCTTGGGGCAGCGCCTGGCTGGAGCCGCCGAACTGCTGCCGGGCCGCCAGGTGCGTGAAGGTGCCCTCGGGCCCCAGGAAGGCCACCCGCAACGGCTTCTCCAGGCTGAGACAGGCGCTCATGACCTCCTGGAAGACCGTCCGCACCGCCGCCGAGGGGAAGGGGCCAGGGTTGGCGGCCTCCAGGCGGGCCAGCACCTCCCGCTCCCGACGAGGCACATGGAAGGGCGCCTCCGGCGCCGAGACGGCCTTGAGGCGGCCAACCTCTGCGGCCAGACCGGCCCGGTGGTTCAACAGGGCCAGCACCTGATCATCCACGGCATCGATGGCCTGCCGAAGGCTGGAGAGGTCGGAGGGGGTCATGGGGTCTCCAAACGAAAGCCCCCGAGCCGTGAGGTCTCGGGGGCGATGGCGGAAGCGGTGGGATCTAGACGCCGCTTACCCTCGCACCCGAGGTGCGAAAGCTAAAGAAAAAGAAGCGGGCCGAGGTGCTCATGGTTCTGAAACTCTGCCCTATTTGAATGACAGGCGCAAGGATCACTTGCCCAGGTGGACCAGGGCCTCGGCCAGGCAGGCCGCCCAGACCTCGTCCGGGGTCTCCTCCAGGAAGAACTCCAGGGCGTGGCCGCAGGGCCGGGCCTCGGGGTGCAGGGACCAGGCCTCGAAGAGGGCATCGAGGGGGGCCGCATCAAGCGGATTGTGGCGAAACTTGTGGGCCTTGCGATCCCGATCCGGCTCAGGCCCCCGCAGGCAGACCCCCTCCCGGCGCGTGGCCACGAAGGTGAAGGCCTGGACCCACTTGCCGCCCATGAGCTGGTTGAAGTGCAGGAAAGCGCCGTGATGGCTGCGGGAATAGTCAAAGAGCCGCTGCTTTCCGGTCCACTTGGCGGCCCACTGGCCCAGGATGACCTCGAGGCGCGCCCGCTCCGAGACGTGCTTCAGGCAGCCCTTGGCATAGGGCAGGAATTCCTCGAGCAGTTCCAACGTGGGGCCTCCGGGTGGAACTCCATACTAGCCCACCGATGCCCCCCTGCTGGTGATCCCCAACCCTCATAGGGGGAAACATCGCTACCATGGGTTCGTTCCCCGCGAATCCCCATGTCATTGCTCCCCCATTTCAAGCCCTTCGATCAGGGCCGCCAGCGCGGCCCCTGGCTCCTCACCCTGGTGGTCCTGGTGGCCTGCCTGGGTCTCAGTGTGCTTACTTGGCTGGCCGCCCTCCGACAGCAGGGCCAGCGAGACCAGGCCCGCCTGGAGCGGGTCGTGGGGCGGGTCCAACTGAGCCTCAAGAACCGGCTGGGACGCTACGAGGACCTCACTCGCGGCGCCCTGGGGTTCTTCGCCCAGGGCGCGGAGCACCCCTCCCCTGCCCTCTGGCGGGAGTATGTGGGCCGATTGGATCTGTCCACCCACCACCCGGGGGTGACCAGCCTGGCCTTCATCCGGCGTGTTCCCAAGAGCGAGTTGGACACCTTCATGGGTGCCCGTGAACAACTGGTGGGCCGCTATCACCTGGCCGCCGCCGATCCCAGGCCCAGCGAAGAGCCCAGCCAGTCGGGTGACCGGCTCATCATCGAGCTCTGCGAGCCGGGCCCCAGCGCCATCCAAACCCTGGGACTGGATATGGGCACCAGCCACACCCAGCGCATGGCCTCAGAACGAGCCGCGGAGACGGGCCTGCCCACCCTCTCGGGCCTGGTCTACTTCTCGATTTCGGGTGAACGGCATGAGGCCGTGACCATCCACACGCCAGTCTTCGCCGGGAACCCCACCGATGCCGCCAGCCGCCGCGAGTCCCTGGTCGGCTGGGTATCCGCAGGCATCCTCATCCAACCCATGATGGAGGATCTCCTCCGGGGCGAGGATGACGGAGTCGCCATCGAGCTGGTGGACAGCTACGCCAGTCAGGGTCCCCAGCGGCTCTATACCAGTCCGGGCTGGCCCAAGGGCGCCAGTGCCAACACCCAACGGGGGATCGACATCGCCGGGCGCAGTTGGCAGGTACGCTATGCCATCAAGCCCAACTTCTACAACGTGGAGGGCCGGGGCATGGCCGGGACCATCCTGGTTGGCGGCATCAGCATCAGCCTCTGCCTGGCAGCCCTGGTCTGGTCCCAGGTTGGGCGACGCCTCCATGCCCTGCGGGTGGCGGAGACCATGACCGCCTCCCTGCACGAAGCCCTGCAACGGAACCGCAGCCACCTGCTCTACACACCCCTGGCTGTGGTGGAAACGGATGCGGATTTCCGCATTCGGGAGTGGAATAACGCTGCCGAGCGGATCTTTGGCTACACCCGCGAGGAGGCGCTGGGCAAGGATCCGCGCATGCTCCAGCCGCCGGACAGTCAGAACGACGTCACCGTGCGCCGCCTCGTTCTCCGCCAGAACGAGGTCGGCAACCGCACCAGCATGGAGAACGTCACCAGGACCGGGGAGCGCATCCAATGTGACTGGTACAACACAGCCCTGAAGGACGAGCAGGGGCGCTTCATCGGCGCCATCTTCCTCGCGGACGACGTGACCGAGCGGCGCCAGGCCGAGGACGCCCTGCGCCAGGCGCAGAAGCTCGAGAGCCTTGGCGTGCTGTCCGGGGGCATCGCCCATGACTTCAACAACCTGCTCACCGCCATCCTCGGCAATACCGAGGTGGCCCTGAGCCTCGTCCAGGACAATGTGCAGCTGCGGGTCGCCCTCCAGCGCATCGAGGCCACCACCCAGCGGGGCTCAGACCTGGCCCGCCAGCTCCTGGCCTATGCGGGCAAGGCCCACTTCGCCATCCGCCCTCTGGACCTCAACCAGATCATCCTCGAGATGGGCGACCTGCTCTCGGTGTCCATCTCCAAGAAGGTGGCCATCCGCACGGACCTGCAGCCGGACCTGCCCCCGGTGGAGGCGGACAGCGCCCAGGTCCAGCAGGTGGTCATGAACCTGGTGATCAACGCCTCGGAGGCCATCGGGGACAAGACCGGCACCGTGAGCCTGCGGACTCGGTGCCTGACCTACACGAAGGCGGACCTGGTGGCCACCTTCCCGGGCCAGGTGCTGGAACCCGGAACCTATGTGCGCCTGGAGGTGGAGGACGACGGCTGCGGCATGGATGCCGAAACCATCGGTCGCATCTTCGACCCCTTCTTCACCACCAAGTTCACGGGTCGCGGCCTGGGCCTGTCCGCCATGCTGGGCATCGTGCGCGGTCACCGGGCGGGCATCCGGGTGGAGAGCCTCCCCGGCAAGGGCACCACCTTCATCCTGCTCTTCCCGGCTGGCGACGTCACAGTGACCATGCCGACGACCCGGCCCGAATCCGAGCAGCGCATGACCGGCACCATCCTCGTGGTGGACGACGAGGGCATCATCCGGGATCTGGCCCGAAGCGCCCTAGAGGCTTCCGGGTTCAAGGTGCTGGAAGCCAGGGATGGGCTGGAGGCCGTGGAGCTCTTCCAGGCCGGGCAAGCCGTGGACCTGGTCCTCCTGGACATGACCATGCCCCGCATGGGGGGTGCGGAAGCCTTCCGCCTCATCCGGGACCTGGCGCCCAATGTGAAGGTGCTCCTCACCAGCGGTTACACCCAGCGGGAATCCCTGGAATCCCTGGCGGACCTGCCCCCGGACGGCTTCCTCCAGAAGCCCTTCCGCATCAAGGAGCTGGTCAACCGCGTGCGGGATCTGCTCCGGGAACCCGGGGATAAATTCAATATTTAATGCGCATTCAGTAATTCGATTTATCGAAGCTAAGTCCTTGCGATAACAGGCTCCTGTGCCATGGATCACAACTGTTCCACAATAGGTTTTTAAACAGAGAAATCAGCGCCAGGACGCCTCATGCTGGACAGATTCTGGAGGCGTCCATGTCCGACTCGGCCACAAAGTCGATCAGTTCCGGCAACCTGCCCACCCCCAACTGGCATGTCACCCATGAGGAGGCCCTTAATCGGCTGACCCTGATGGCGGGGGCCCTCGGGACTTCGGACTGGCAGGCGGTGGACAAGGGTGCGAAGTGGATCTACGAGGTCCTGCGTCCCCACAATGAGGCGGAGGAGCGGGAGCTCTTCCCCCTGCTCGAGGAACTGGGGGCTGAGAACCTCTACCAGCGCCTCCATGACGACCACCGCCAGATGTGGGATCTGACTCTGCAGCTGCTCTCGGAGATCAACGAGGGCCAGGTCCGCGCTCCGCGCTCCCTGACCATGCTGGGCCAACGTCTGGTTGACCTCATCCGCGACCACATCGACGCGGAAGAGCAGCTCATGCTGCCCCTGCTCAAGGGCAAGTCCCTCTACTGCTCAGATGACGAGACCCAGGACGGCTACCTCATCCTCGAGAAGAAACTCATCGCCCCGGAGACCTGGTCCTTCATCGTCCAGGCCCCCCAGGTGGCCCGCGGCCGCAAGCCCGGCCAGTTCTTCATGGTGGCGCCCTTCCCCGAGAGCGAGCGCATCCCCCTCACCCTGGCCGGCGGCGATGCCCGTAAGGGCTACATCCACTTCATCATGCAGGAAGTCGGTTCCACCACCCAGGCCATGGGCAAGCTCAGCGCCGGGGACCGCCTCTACGCTGTGGCCGGCCCCATGGGCACCCCCACAGAGCTGGTGGAGGAGGGCACCATCGTCCTCATGGCCGGGGGCTACGGCTCTGCCGCCATCCTGCCCGCCGCGGAACTGCTCCACTCCCAGGGCCGCCGGGTCATCACCATTCTGGGCGGCCGCAACAAGGAGCGCGTGCTCCTGGCGGACGAACTGGGCGCGGCCTCGGCCGAGCTGATCGTCACCACGGATGATGGCACCCTGGGCCGCAAGGGCCTGGTGACCGACGCCCTCAAGGACATCATCGCCCGCGAACCCGTGGCGGAAGTTGTGGCCGTGGGCCCCCTGCCCATGATGCGCGCTGTCTCGGACCTCACGAAGCCCCACGGCATCTTCACCCTGGTGAGCCTCAACGCCATCATGGTGGACGGCACGGGCATGTGCGGCGGCTGCCGTGTGAGCGTGGGCGGCGAGGTCAAGTTTGCCTGCTTCGACGGCCCGGACTTCGACGGCCACAAGGTCGACTTCAACATGCTCCGCAACCGCCAGGACTGGTACAAGACTGAGGAGCAGTGCGATCCCACCGACTGCAAGATCGGTCGCGTGGCGGCCACGGGTCCTGTGGACTACTCCAAGTACCTGAACCCCCCGGTCACGGACCTGGACTGGAAGAACCTGGACCTGGGCGCCATCAAGCCCAGCCAGAAGATGAAGATCCCCCGCCAGGAGATGGCCTGCCAGCCTCCCGCGCTGCGCGTGTGCAACTTCGACGAGGTGAGCCTCGGCCTTTCCGCCGAGCAGGCCAAGCTGGAGGCCGCCCGCTGCATCATGTGCAAGCACCCTGCCTGCATCGACGGCTGCCCGGTGAGCATCAACATTCCGGCCTTCCTCCAGCAGATCGTCAATGGCGATCCGCAGGCCGCCGCCCGCGTCATCAAGGAGAGCTCCTCCCTGGGCTCCGTCTGCGGCCGGGTCTGCCCCCAGGAGAAGCAGTGCGAGATCAAGTGCGTGGTCGGCATCAAGGGTGATCCTGTCTCCATCGGCCGCCTGGAGCGCTTCGCCGCTGACTCCATGCTCGGCTCCTCAGAGTTGCCCCCCGTCGAGCCCCCCACCGGCAAGAAGGTGGCCGTCATCGGCGCGGGCCCCGCAGGCCTCACCGTGGCCGGCGAGCTGGTCAAGAAGGGCCACACCGTCACCGTCTACGACGCCTTCCACAAGCCAGGCGGCGTGATGCTCTATGGCATCCCCGAGTTCCGCCTGCCCAACAAGATCGTGGACCAGGAAGTCTCCACCCTCCGCGGCCTGGGCGTGAAGTTCGTCATGAACACCCTTGTGGGCCGCAGCATGACCCTGGAGGATCTCCGCAAGGAGAACGATGCTCTCTTCATGGGCACCGGCGCCGGCCTCCCCAAGATGATGGGCATCCCCGGCGAGGAGTTTAAGGGCGTCTACACCGCCAACGAGTTCCTCACCCGCGTCAACCTCATGCGCGCCGACCTGTTCCCCGAGTACGGCACCCCCGTCACCGTCGGGAAGAACGTCATCATCGTGGGCGCCGGCAACACCGCCATGGACGCAGCCCGGGCCGCCCGCCGCATGGGCGCCGAGCACGTCACCGTGGTCTACCGCCGCACCGTGAAGGAATCCACGGCCCGCAAGGAAGAGCTCGAGCACGCCCACGAGGAGGGCGTCGAGTTCAAGTTCCTCACCACGCCCGTGCAGCTCCACGGCAATGAGAAGGGCTGGATGACCCACGCCGAGTGCGCCGTCATGGAGCTGGGCGAGCCCGGTCCCGATGGCCGGCGCAGCCCCAAGATGACGGACGAGCGGATCATGATCCCCTGCGAGACCCTTATCGTGGCCCTGGGCTTCGACGTGAACCCCCTCATCGCCATGACCGACAAGGGCCTCCGGACCCTCAAGGGGGGTGTTGTTGTGGTTGACAACGAAACCGGCGAAACCTCCCTGCCGGGCGTCTACGCCGGTGGCGATGTCATCACCGGCGGCGCCACGGTCATCCTGGCCATGGGTCAGGGACGCCGGGCGGCGGCAGCCATCCATGCCCGCCTCTCCGGAGCCCCCTTGGCGGCGGTCTGACCACTGGACCATTGTGACGAATGTGACCCACTGATCGCGTATCATAATCCTTCGGGATGTGTTCTGCCTTGATCCCCATGACCGGACGCCCCAAAGGCCACCGGAAGGAGCGAACCATGAGCCAGCGTGTGATGAAAACCCTTGATGGGAACGAGGCCACCGCCTCGGTGGCCCATCGCCTCAGCGAGGTCATCGCCATCTACCCCATCACGCCCTCCTCCAACATGGGCGAGTGGGCGGATGAGTGGAGCTCCCAGGGGAAGACCAATGTCTGGAAGACCATCCCCTCGGTGATCGAGATGCAGTCCGAGGGCGGCGCCGCTGGCGCGGTCCACGGCGCCCTGCAGGCCGGCAGCCTCACGACGACCTTCACGGCGTCCCAGGGCCTGCTGCTGATGATCCCCAACATGTACAAGATCGCCGGGGAACTGACGCCCTTCTGCATGCACGTCACGGCCCGTACCCTGGCCGCCCACGCCCTCAGCATCTTCGGCGACCACTCGGACGTGATGTCCTGTCGCATGACCGGCTTTGCCATGCTCTCCTCCGAGAGCGTCCAGCACGCCCATGACTTCGCGGCCATCTGCCACTCGGCCACCCTGCGCAGCCGGGTGCCCATCATGCACTTCTTCGACGGCTTCCGCACCAGCCACGAAGTCGCCAAGATCGAGATCCTCACGGACGGCGACCTGCGCCACATGGTCCCCGACGAGCTGGTGGCCGGCTTCCGCAAGATGGCTCTGACGCCCGACCATCCGGTCATCCGCGGCACCGCCCAGAACCCCGACACCTTCTTCCAGGCCCGCGAAGCCTGCACCCCCTACTACAAGGCCTTCCCGGCCATCGTGCAGCAGGAGATGGACCGCTTCGCCGCCCTGACCGGCCGCCAGTACCGCCTCTACGACTACTACGGCCACCCCGAGGCCGAGCGCGTCGTGGTGATCATGGGCTCCGGCTGCGACACCACCCACGAGTACGTGGACTGGGCCGTCAAGCAGGGTGAGAAGGTCGGCGTCCTCAAGGTGCGCCTCTACCGGCCCTTCGCCATCGAAGAGTTCGTCCGCGCCCTGCCCGCCTCCGTCAAGAAGATCGCCGTCATGGACCGCTGCAAGGAGCCCGGCTCCCCCGCGGATCCCATGCACCTGGACGTCATCGCCGCCCTGCGCGAAGGTCGCGAAGAGGGCCACACCAAGCTGGATCCCATCGTGGTGGGCGGCCGCTACGGCCTCTCCTCCAAGGAGTTCACCCCGGCCATGGTCCAGGCCATCTACGAGAACCTGGCCAAGCCCACGCCCAAGAACCACTTCACCGTGGGCATCATGGATGACATCAGCCACAGCTCGCTGACCTACAACGCTGACTTCGATGTGGAGCCGGCGGACGTCACCCGCGCCCTCTTCTACGGTCTCGGTGCTGACGGCACCGTGGGTGCCAACAAGAACTCCATCAAGATCATCGCCGAGGAGACCCCGAACTACGGCCAGGGCTACTTCGTCTATGACTCCAAGAAGTCTGGCGCCATCACCATCAGCCACCTGCGCTTCGGCCCCCGGCCCATCAAGAGCGCCTACCTGGTGACCAAGGCCAACTTCATCGCCTGCCACCAGACCAGCTTCCTTGAGAAATACGAAATGCTCGAGGCCGCCGGTCCCGGCGCCACCTTCCTCCTGAACACGCCCCACAACCGGGAGAACGTGTGGGAGACCCTGCCCCAGGAAGTGCAGGAGGCCATCGTCGCGAAGAAGCTCAAGTTCTACGTGATCGATGCCTATGAGGTCGCCAAGAACACCGGCATGGGGGTCCGCATCAACACCATCATGCAGACCTGTTTCTTCGCCATCAGCGGCGTCCTGCCCCGCGCAGAGGCCATCGACCACATCAAGCACGCCATCAAGAAGACCTACGGCAAGAAGGGCGACGCCGTCGTCAAGCAGAACTTCCTGGCCGTGGACGAGACCCTGGCCCACCTCTACGAAGTGGAAGTGCCCACCGTCGTCAGCTCCACTCGCGTGCGGCCCCCCACGGTGTCCACGGAGGCTCCCGACTTCGTTCAGCGCGTCACGGCCGTCATGATGGAAGGTAAGGGCGACCTGCTTCCCGTCAGCGCCTTCCCCATCGATGGCACCTGGCCCACAGGCACCACCAAGTGGGAGAAGCGCAACATCGCCCTGGAGATCCCCGAGTGGGACAGCGGCATCTGCATCCAGTGCAACAAGTGTGTGCTGGCCTGCCCCCACGCCGCCATCCGCGCGAAGGTCTACCAGCCCTCTGAGCTGGCAGGCG
This sequence comes from uncultured Holophagaceae bacterium, assembly GCA_903913215.1. Classification (GTDB taxonomy): domain Bacteria; phylum Acidobacteriota; class Holophagae; order Holophagales; family Holophagaceae; genus Geothrix. The sequence continues at coordinate 187,141 of CAIWKE010000011.1, read as the reverse complement.
CGCCCGGCACCTACAAGTCCGTGGACTACAAGGGCGCCGAGTACAAGGGCCAGAAGTACACCATCCAGGTGGCCCCCGAGGACTGCACCGGCTGCACCCTCTGTGTGGAAGTCTGCCCCGCCAAGGACAAGAGCAACCCCAAGCACAAGGCCATCGACATGGTCGCCCAGGCGCCCATCCGCGATGCCGAAGTCGCCAACTACAACTTCTTCCTCGATCTGCCTGAGGTGGATCGCACCACGGTGAAGATGGACGTGAAGGGGACCCAGTTCCTCGAGCCCCTCTTCGAATACAGCGGCGCCTGCTCCGGCTGCGGCGAGACCCCCTACGTCAAGCTGCTCACCCAGCTATTCGGCGACCGCACCCTCATCGCCAACGCCACGGGCTGCTCCAGCATCTACGGCGGCAACCTGCCCACCACGCCCTACACCACCAACAAGGATGGTCGCGGTCCCGCCTGGGCCAACAGCCTCTTCGAGGACAATGCCGAGTTCGGTCTGGGCATGCGCCTCTCCGTGGACAAGCACCAGGAGTTCGGCCTCGAACTGATGCACCGCCTCAGTTCCGAGTTGGGCGACGAACTGGTGGCTGGCCTGGCCACCGCTGACCAGACGACGGAAGCCGGCATCAAGGCCCAGCGCGAGCGGGTCGAGACCCTTAAGCAGAAGCTGGCCCACAGCAAGAAGCCCGAAGCCAAGATGCTCTACGATGTGGCCGACTACCTGGTCAACAAGAGCGTCTGGATCGTCGGTGGTGACGGCTGGGCCTACGACATCGGCTACGGCGGCCTTGACCACGTCCTCGCCTCCGGGCGCAACGTGAATGTCCTGGTCCTCGACACTGAGGTCTACTCGAACACCGGTGGTCAGGCCTCCAAGTCCACCCCCATGGGCGCCGGCGCCAAGTTCGCCACAGCCGGCAAGAGCATGCCCAAGAAGGACATGAGCATGATCGCCATGACCTACGGCGGCATCTACGTGGCCAAGGTCGCCTTCGGCTTCCGCGACGCGCAGACGGTGAAGGCCTTCCAGGAAGCCGAGTCCTACAACGGCCCCAGCCTCATCCTGGCCTACAGCCACTGCATCGCCCACGGCTACGATCTCTCCCACGGGTGCGACCAGCAGAAGCTGGCTGTGGACTCCGGCCACTGGCCCCTGTTCCGCTTCGACCCCCGCCGCCTCGAGAAGGGTGAAGCGCCCCTCCAGATGGACTCCCCCGCGCCGAAGATCCCCCTGGGGACCTACGTCCGCAACGAGACCCGCTACCGCATGATCGAGCAGCAGAACCCTGAGCGCTTCAAGCACCTCCTGGATCAGGCCCAGCTCGACGTCACCAATCGTTACTCCGTCTACGAACAGCTGGCCAAGCTGTCCGTGACCGCCAAGTGAAGGGACGGGTGACTCCATGAACCTCTCAACCACCTACCTCGGCCTCCAGCTCGCCCACCCCCTGATTGCGGGCGCCTCGCCCATGGTCGATGACATGGGCATGGTCAAGCGCCTTGAAGACGCTGGCGCCTCCGCCATCGTGATGCACTCCCTCTTCGAAGAGCAGATCACCCGCGAAGAGCTGGGCACCATCATGGACATGGAGCTGCATGCGCATAACAGTGCCGAGGCCATCTCCTACTTCCCCAAGCCCGACGAGTTCCGCCTCGGCCCCGAGAAGTACCTGGAGCAGATCCAGCGGGTGAAGGCGGCTGTCTCCGTCCCCGTCATCGCCTCCCTCAACGGCATCACCCCCGCAGGCTGGCTGCACCACGGCAAGCTCATGCAGGACGCCGGCGCCGACGCGCTGGAACTCAACGTCTACTACATCCCCACAGATGCCAAAGAGAGCACCGCCGACGTCGAGAAGCGCACCCTCGACATCGTGAAGGCCGTGAAGACTGAAGTGTCGATCCCCGTGTCCGTGAAGCTCTCGCCCTTCTTCTCCGCCCTGGCCCACTTCGCCGTGGAACTGGAAGCGGCGGGCGCCGACGGCCTCGTGCTCTTCAACCGCTTCTTCCAGCCCGACATCAACATCGAGGACCTGCTGGCCGAGCCCACCCTCCAACTCTCCAGCCCCTCGGACCTGCTCCTGCGCCTGCGCTGGCTCGCGGTGCTTCACGGACACGTCAAGGGCAGCCTCGCGGTCACCGGTGGTGTCCACGACGGCATCGGCGCCCTCAAGGCCGTCATGGCCGGTGCAGACGCCGTGCAGATGGTCTCCGCCCTCCTCATCCACGGCCCCGAGCGCCTGGCCCAGGCCCGCACCACCATGGCCGAGTGGCTGGAAGAGCACGAGTACGAATCCCTGGCCCAGGCCCGGGGCAGCATGAGCCTGCTGAAGTCTCCGAACCCCCAGGCCTTCACCCGCGCGAACTACATGCGAATCCTGAACGGCTGGAAGCCCTGAACAACCCAGTCCACGGCAAAAATCCCCGGGTGACCGGGGATTTTTTTAAATTATCCAATTTCCGACTCTTTGGGTGTGTTTGACCTCAAGATCGTCTATTATTTGGAACGTCCAATCCCCCCATTTCAACGCAGGTGACCATGCTCCCACTGTCCCAGTCCTCCGGTTATGCGGTCTTGGCCATGAGCTGCCTTGAAGATCCAGGCGGCAAGCCCACCCTTGTGGTGGATGTGGCGGCCCGCACCGGCTTCCCCCGCCCCTATCTCTCCAAGATGATCCACAAGCTCGCCAAGGTGGGCCTCGTGATGGCCAAGCGCGGCAACAAGGGCGGCGTGGTGCTGTCCTTGGCGGCCAAGGAGATCACCCTGGACCTCATCGCCGAGGCCGTGGACGGCTCCGAGTGGCGGAACCAGTGCCTGCTTGGTTTCAAGGACTGCACGGACGAGCGGGCCTGCCCCTCCCACACCTTCTGGAAGGCTGAGCGCGACCACATCCACCGATGCCTGAAGGACATCTCCCTCGAGGAGATCCGCACCTTCGAGCAGAACAGCCGCACCTGGCGTCTCGCCGATGCCCTGCCCGAGAAGAAGCTCAAGCCCCGGGTCAAGAAGGCTGCCAAGCCCGCCGCGAAGAAGCCTGCCGCAGCCAAGAAGCCCGCGGTCAAGAAGGTCTAGCTATTCTCAGCTCCCCAATGGAAGAGGCCGCCCCAGGGCGGCCTCTTCAGTTCAAGCTTAGGCCGTTAGCCCTCGAGCGCGGGGGGCCTTGGCTGGGCGCGCAGTGCGTCCATAGGTCCTCGCGGTGCATGCGCCGCGAGGGGAACCCCCAGGATGGTGTGGACCTAATGCTCCACCATCTCCGAATGGGCCGGGCCCGAAGCCGAGGCGAGCATCCCGTGGCTTTCGCGGAAGCGGTCTACACCCGGGTCATAGTTCTGGGCCAGGTCGGCCAGACTCACAGAGCGGAGCCGGGCCAGGATCTGCTCCAGGGTTTCTTCCCAGAAGTGGTGCAGCACGCAGGGATTCTCGGAGGTGCAGCCCATGAGGCCCATGAGGCACCGCTTGCGCCAGGCGACCCCGTCGATGGCCTCGGAGAGGTCTTCCAGGGTGATCTCCGTGGCGGGCCGGGCCAGGACCACGCCGCCATGGTGACCGCGCCGGGCCACCACCAGCCCCTTCTTGGCGAGCTTGTGGATCAGCTTGGATAAGTAGGATCTGGGGATCCCGGTGAACTCCGCGACCTCCTCCACCAGCATCGGGTGGCCGCCCGGTTCCTGAAGGCACCGCAAAGCTCGCACCGCATAACCCGTGGTCTGGGACAGTGGAAGCATGGAATCCCCCTGATAGAACCTGCTGTAACAAGTCTTATAAATGAAGATGCTCCGGTAATCTATTAGGTCAACCACCCTTGTGATCTACGTCACCATTGCTGGGCAAAAAAGTCAGGCCCCCGCTGGAGCGGGGGCCTGAGGTCGGAGTTTCAGGGCTATCTGGGCTACTTGATGGCGATGTTCTTGCTGATGGCCCGGTACTGTTCCGCGGTGATGATGCCCTTCACCACCAGGTCCGCCTTGGAGTGGTAGGGACGCTTGGCCACGATGGCGTCCACCTGGGCCGGGGTGAGTCCCGGCAGCTGCTTGAGCTGGTCCTTGGTGGCCGTGTTGAGGCTGAGAGCCTTGGCCCGCTCCTCCGCCTTGGCCTTGGCCTTGGCAGCGGCCTTCTTGGCCTTGGCCTCCTGGGCCCCCTTGGAGATGGGCTTCCTGGGTGCGGCAGGCGCCTCATCCTGGGCCCGGAGGCCACCAGCCACCATGAGCCCGAAGGCGACGGTCAGTGCGATTCTAACTAATTTTTTATTCATGGTTTACCTCAAAATACTAAGTTCCATTTTCAGGCCTTTCCAGGGAGAGTGTCAACCACGCCACCCGCATAGAAAAGGGACCCGGTTGCCAGGAGGCGTCCGGGTCCCTCTTAGGTGGTGATCCGCGGGACCCGGCGAGCCGGGTCCCAGGGTGGGACTGTTACTTCCAGGTCATGTGCATGGCGCGGATGTCCGCAACCTTGCCATTGCCGTGGCAGATCAAGCACTGCTCGTTCTGGACGATGGGCACCGTGGTGACACCGGCCACCGCAGTGGTGACGGTGCTGCGGGCCACACCGATGGAACCGCCATTGCCGAGCATGTGAGCCTTGGCGATCGCAGTGTCATGGCAGGCGTAGCAAGCAGAGGTGATCGGGGAGTTCACGAGGGAGGTCGGCTCGGGCTCGAGCGTTCCGCCGATCGCGATCGGGGTAACAACCCCGTTCCAGGTGGTGGCGGCCTTGATGGCCGTCGTGCTGTTCACCTGGAGGCCCTGGCCGTAGTTCACACCGGCCGTGACGAAGGGAGAAATGTAGGTCTTCGTCGCGTCGAAGAGGGCGGGATCGGTCAGCTTGATGCCGGTCGCGCTCATGGTGCCGCTGGCGATGGTCGTCCAGAGGAGGTTCGGGACAGCGGAAGTGCTGGCGCTGGCGCTGAAGTCATAGGAACCGGCCACGTGGCAGGCTTCGCAGTTGTTGAGGATGGCGGGGTAGGTCACATCCCAGTAGGTGTGAGCGGCCTGCCAGGTGTAGGGGGTGGTGCGCTTGGAGCCGGCGTGGATGGAGTGCACGGCTTCCTTGATGTTGTAGCCCCAGCCCGAGTTCACGCCGTTGACGTTGTGGCAGAAGGTGCAGGTGGGGGCGTCGTTGCGCTGGCCGTCGTGGAAGACGCTGCCGGTGAAGACACCCAGGTTCAGGTGGCACTCGTTGCACTTGGCAGTGGCGACGATGGCGCGGCGGGGCGAGGCGTTGGGGGTGGTGCTGCCAACGGCCATATACATGTTGGGGTTGGGAACGCAGAGGCCGCCCTGGAAGGGAATGGCGGTGCTGACGCCACCAAGGGTGACCTTGTTGAAGGGATAGGCAGCCAGGTTGGTCTGGGTGAGCTGCAGGGAATCCGTGGCAGCATCACCGGTGGTGCCGGCGGCGACCACACCATAGAAGTAGCCCACGCCGCCCGTGATGTTGGTGGCGTTGGCGGGCACAGTGACACCGCCGAGGACGGCCGTGTAGTAGCCAGTGGTGGCGTCATAGGTGAGGGTGGAACCGGTGGCAGCACCACCGCGCCAGAGTTTGCGGAGGTTGATGCTGACGCTGGAGTTCCAGTCGGCAGGCTTGAGGATGCCGTCCTGGGGAACCGAGAAGGCCATGTAGAGATTGGGGCTGCCGGCATAACCGGTCATCATCTCAGTCGCGGGGGTCTGAGCAGCAACCCAGGTATTGAAGACCACGGGGGTGGTGCCGTCCTGCAGGAAGCGGAAGACCCACTTGGGCAGGCGCGTCGTGGCATCCACGGACACGGACTTGATGTCCCACTTGAACCAGTGGGCGCCGGCGGGCAGGTTGGTGAGGTCGGCGGCCACGAAGGACGCGTTGGTGTGGGTGTTGGAAGCGACGCCACCCTGTGCGGTGGGGATGCCGCCGTTGGTGAGGTCAGGACCGGCCACGGGGGTGTGCACGACGGCGACAGCGCCGGCGGCATGGCAGTTCACGCAGCTCTTGTCGTCCAGCTGGGGGCCGCCGTTGAGGGCGCCATCACCATGGTTGACGCCGGTGACGAAGTTGACGCTGTCGTGGCAGGCGCCGCAGGCCAGGCGGCTGGGGACGTTCTTCCAGTTGTCGCCCTGGGCCTGGACATAAGGCGAAGTGGCGGTGCCGGTGTGGCACATCTGGCAGTTGCCGATGTGCTGGGGGTAGGTGATGTCGTTGAAGGCCAGGCCACCGTAGTTGTAGCCGGTCTTCTGCAGCTCTTCGCCCATGTGCAGGCGGTGCAGGAAGGCCACCAGGTTGCCAGCGGCCAAGCCGTTGATGCGGCTGGTGGAGCCGGAGTAGCCACCGTAGGGGCTGGTGCCAGCCACGACGGGCGTGGTGGTGGCTTCGACGTTGCCGTACTTGCGCTGATCGGTGTGGCAGATCACGCAGTACTGGGTGTCGATGCGCGAGCCACCGTGGGGGCCGAGCTTGGAGTGGCAGCGGTTGCAGGCGTCTATGTCGACGATCTGGCGCTGGGTGTCCGTGGCGGTGACAGGCTTGCCAGTGGCGGGAATGAAGTCGTAGATGGCGTTGGTGGGGCCGCCGATGGGCACCGCCAGGATGCCGGTGTTGGAGCCATCAGGGGTGTTGGTGCTGGTGCCGCGGGCGTTGCCGCCGAGCTGGATCACCAGGCGGTGGGTCAGGGCGGGAGCGAAGGTCACGTCACCGAGGTCGGCGCGGAAGTTCTTGCCCGTGGCCAGGCCAGCAGCATCGTAGCCCGTGTAGCCATCAAGGAAGGCCTGGACGGCGGTGATGTCGCGGTAGAAGGTGTAGCTGTAGGTGCCATCGTTGTTGTCGACCAGGGTGCCCTGGTTGTCGGTGCTGGGCTTGCCGGGGATGGAAGGCACCGCAACGCCAGCGGCCGTCTGGGACGGGACGCTGTTCATGCAGTAGTTCACCCAGTAGCTGGGGCTGCCGTTGGCGCCGGGAACAAGCTTGGCGATGGTGAACGCGAAGTTGGCGTACTTGGTGTACACGTCCGTCGCGGCCTTGGTGGTGAACTTGGCCAGACCGACCACGGGCATGCCGTTGGTGTCGGTGACCGTGAACTTCACCACTGGCTTGCCGGAGGTGGCGGAAACGGCCACGCTCTGGACGGTGCCCGTCAGGTGCAGGGCAGCCCACTCGTCAGGGGTGAGGGCAGCAGCGTTGAGGGTGACGACGCCCTGAGCACCATTGGTGCCGTTGGTGCCGTTGGTCCCGTTCGTGCCGTTGGTGCCGTTCGTGCCGTCGATGCCGTTCTGGCCGGCCTTCCCGTTACAACCGATCAGCACGAGCGCGATCGCTGCGGTGGCGATGAGCCCGCAGAGCTGTTTGAGAGGTCTTTGCTTCATGGTCCGTGCTCCTTGAATTGAGGTGGTGAAGCGGGGTTGAGGGATTTGGTTCGGGGGGGTGTCAGTGCGTATCTCTTGGCTCTCGATAGCGCACCTCCTTGGGGTCTTGGCTGTGATACATCCAATCACTTAAATTTTGTGCCGGGATTGGTTGTCGTGGCTGAGGCTGATCGGGGTTGCGCCTCCGGGCCTCACCTGGCGCTCGCCAGGTTCCTGGCCTGACTTGTTTCAGGCGCCAGCGGGAATGCCCATGCCGTGGCAGAGGGTGTTGTTGAAGCAGCCAGGGGTGGTGCCGGCGGGCGGGGTGACCAGGGGCTTGATGTGCGAGTTCGCACCGGCCGTGTGGCACTTGGCGCACTCAGGCGCATTCCCCAGGGCCGCGTTCACGTGGCTGGTCGCCTTGGTGCTGCTGGCGATCCAGGGCTTGTCGGGGTGCGGTGCCTTCGTGTGGCAGCTCTTGCAGGACACGGCCGGGCCGTTGTCATAGGTCGAGCCGTGGCACTTCGAGCAGTGCGCGAAGCCCGCCATCGCGGGGGGCACGCCCACCACGTTAGCCACCGGCGCCAGCTCTGCGCCCAGGGCGCCGTGCTGCGCGGCATCCGCCCAGTTCCCGGGATGCTCCACGCCCTTCGTGTGGCAGCTGAAGCAGCTCACCTTCGAGATGCCTCCCGTCGACGCAGGGTCCGAGGTCGAGCCGTGGCAGGTCCGGCACTGGTCAGGCGTCTGCACGAAGTCCGCCCAGTGATCCGCCAGCCACGTCGTCGGGTGCTGACCCGTCACCGCGCTCACCGGCACCGCGCTCCCGGCCTTGCCCGAACAGCCGAGTCCGACCAGCGCCAGCACCATCGCGAAGCAACTCGCCGCCATCCATTTTGTTCTGTTCATGATGTTCCCCTTCGAGTCTTCTCTGGTTCCTACCGGTGGCACGCGCGGCACTTGTCGTTATTCGCACGCCCGTGGCACGCGTAGCAGCTGGAGGGGTCCATCTTTCCCTCCATCCGGTGCAGCGTCATGAAGTCACCCCGGTGCGGCGTCTCGCGGTCAGGACGGTCGCTCAGCTTCAGCGAGGGCTTCATGGGCACCTTGCCGCCGTGGCAGTCCACACAGAAGGACTGCGCGTGGCAGGAGGCACAGGTGTTCGCGTCCTGGTTCGCCTGGAACTTGTGGTCCTTGACGAAGGTCGGCGTGTGGTCGAAGGACGCGTAGGGCTTCAGGGCACCCTTCGACACATCCGTCGTGTGGCATTCCGAGCAGGCCGGACGCCCAGCGCCCAGTTCCTGGGGGTGAGTCCGGGCGAAGCTCGCCTCTGGAGACACCAGGCTGCACGCCATCAGCGCGCCAAGTCCCAGCACGATCCCGAGGACCTTCAGTGCAATCGTCTTCCGGGCCATTAGCGACCTCCCTTGCTAGCCATGCCGAAGCGGTACTCGGCCCGCAGCAATCCGCGCGTCTCGTGCTTCGCGACGGGCGTGCTGCCGTAACTGAGATCCCCGGACACTTTCACGTTGGTGCTCGCCTGGTAGCCCAGGGAACCCACCACTTCATACACGCTCTTCAGCCCGGCCAGGTAAGGATTACCCTCGTCGTAGCGCTGCAGGATCCCGTCCAGGCTGCAGGAGAACTTGCCCTTCGTCAGCATCACCCAGCCCCGACCTTCGCGGTGGCTCAGGCTCTTGGAGGGACTCGCGGGATCCACGAACATCGTGTCCGTCGCGTTCACCACGTGCCCGCTGAAGCCGAACATCACCGCACGATCACTGAAGGCCCAGCGCGCTTCGCCGCCGGCCCGGTTCGTGTCGCCGAAGCTCTCGCGGTGGGTGTGCTTGTAGTCGGCCACCAGCACGACATTGGCTGCCGTGATCCAGCTTGCCTTGAAGCCGAAGCCGCGGAACATGTCGTTCTCGTCAGGGCGGAACAGGGAGGGCAGGTTGGTGCCCGCGAAGTAGTAGAGGAAGTTGCGCTCGGCAAAGTTCCCCGACAGCGTGATTCCATTGCCCAGCTTCACCGACGCGGTGTAGTCGTGCTCGGCCACGTTGGTCCGCTCATTCCGGACATCCGCCACCGTCCGGCCGCGCAGGTCGAAGTTGCTGGTGGGCGCGAACAGCACGTCCACACCCAGCTGTTTGCGCGTGTAGTCCACGTTCAGGGGGATCGTCAGATCCTTGGCCGCCTTCGTGCCGTCCTGCAGGTAGGACAGGCCCAGTTCGCCGAAGGACGTGTTCCGCCAGCTCAGCCGGGATCCGAAAATCAGGTCCCGCTGGAAGTCGTAGTTGTGCTGCGAGGTCAGATCCACGGTCTTGTAGAGCACTGGCTTGCCGGCAAAGGCCGAAATCGCGAAGCCGCCCTTCAGGTCGGTCCGCGCGCTCACGCCGTCCACCTGCTCCCAGCCCGTCGTCTGGTTGATGGTGAAACGACCAGCCTTGATGTCGGCATTGGCCTGGGCGAACTGATACTGCAGGTAGCCCGTGTTCAGGTAGCCCGCCGACTTCGTTCCGTCATAGGAACTCGCGTCGGAGAGGTCGGTCTTGCCCCACCCGGCCAGGTGCAGCGACAGGTTGCTCGAGCCCAGGCTCGTCGCGTCGATGCCCAGGAACTGAGTCGCAGGCGTGTAGGTCGCCGTCGCCTTGTTGAAGCCCGGCGTCTCCTGCTTCCACATCTGCGCCATGGTGGTCCCGTACAGGCTGACCTCCTGGCCCCAGGCTGTCGCTGACATCAGGGTGGCTAGCACCGCCACTTGGGTGTGTCGTTTCATGTTTCGCCTCGTCTCGCAATTCGTGCTGCGTTTCGTTGATCTAGAAGACGAATGAATGTAATTCCGATGTCTGCATCCACCGGTCGTGCGAAAAATCAAAACCGCGTTGGGTAATCCTCGGGTCTGGAACGACAGTAGGCCCGAACAAAGCCGACCTCAATAGCGTGAATACTGCTTTATGGATTCTTGTATGGTTGTATAGGGTGATTTTATTTTTATCTGTGACAGAGCCAGCTCGTTAATTAAATATTAGAAACAATAATTTTGTAAAAAACAATAACATGAAAAAACATGGATAGAATTCAAAAATTGAATATTTGTGGTCCCCGTTTTGGTACAGAGTTGTGACTTGGGGCACTGGAAAAGGTTCCCGGAAATCAGCCCCTTCCCCCCCCTGCCTCGGAGGCCTGTGATGGGGGGCACACACCGGGTCCTGGATGCCCCGTGTGATCCGTGCCACTGACCGCGCCCACCATAATCCTTGTTCTTGACAAGGTGGGAGATTCGCATGGCACAGACCAGCCTGGCGTTGGGCGTTGAAGCGGTGGGTTGTGCTGCCTTCGACGCTGGCATCAAGGGGGCCTTCGGGTATCCCGGCACACCTTCTACTGAGGGCTTCGAGTATGTCGAGGCCATGATCCACGCCGAGCCTACGGGCCGGGTGGCCCAATGGGCCGCCAATGAGAAGGTGGCCTATGACCTGGCCCTGGGCATGAGCTACGCCGGGCAGCGCAGCCTGGTGACCATGAAGCATGTGGGCCTGAACGTGGCCATGGACGCCTATGCCAACTCCGCTCTCACTGGAGTTCGGGGTGGTCTGGTCCTCCTGGTGGCGGACGACCCGGGCATGCACAGCAGCCAGAACGAGCAGGACAGCCGCCGCCTGGCCAAGTTCGCCTGGCTGCCGGTGCTGGAGCCCAGCACCGTCCAGGAATGCTACGACTTCACCTGGCGGGCCTTCGATCTCTCCGAGAGCCTCCAGGTTCCCGTCATGATCCGCGTGGTCACCCGCCTGGCCCACTGCCGCGGCCTCATGGCCCGCCGGGATGTGCTGACCCCCACTGGCCTGGGCGTCGCGCCCCAGGACACCATCCAGGACTGGGTGCTCATCCCGTCCAACGCTCGCCGCCGCTACCTGGACCTCCTGGCCAAGCTGCCCCTCATGGCCCAGCAGGTGGCCCCCCTGAACCGCCTTATCCCGGGCACCTCGCGCCGGGGCGTGGCCCTGGCGGGCATGGGCCGCGCCTACTTCGAGCAGCTGAGCCTGGAATACCCGGAACTACTCAGCCTTCCCCGCCTGGAGATCGCCGCCTATCCCATGGAGCCCTCTCTGGAGAAGGACCTCCTGGCCCAGGTGGACGAAATCTTCGTCTTCGAGGAGGCCTACCCGGTCCTGGAGGAGCGGCTGACCTTCCTGCGCGGCAACGTCGCCATCCACGGCAAGCTGGACGGGGCCCTGCCCCGCACCGGCGAACTGACGCCCCGCCTCCTGAAGAAGGCCCTGGGCCTCAAGACCGCCGAGGCCAAAGCCGCCTCGGACCTGCAACTGCCCCTGCGTGCGCCCCGCCTTTGCGAGGGTTGCGGCCACACGGACGCCTTTGAGGCCCTGCGTGAGGCGCTCAAGAACGTGGGCGCTGCGGACGCCCGCGTCTTCGGTGATATCGGCTGCTACACCCTGGCGGCCCAGGAGCCCATGAACGCCATCCATGCGGTGGTGGAGATGGGCGCCAGCATCAGCATGGCCGCGGGCGCCGCCCTGGCGGGCCAGTCCCCCTCCGTGGCCGTCATCGGGGACTCCACCTTCGGCCACAGCGGCATGCCCGCCCTGCTCACGGCTGCGGCCTCCGGCGCCAACGTCACCGTCCTCATCCTGGACAACCGGGTGGTGGGCATGACCGGCCAGCAGCCCAGCATGGCCCTGGACCAGGTGGAGCGCATGGTGCTTGGTCTGGGCATCCCCGAAGCCCAGCTCCAGGTGCTCACCCCCCTGCCCCGGCAGCACGAGGCCAATGTCCAGGCCCTGGAGGCCGCCCTGCGGCACCCGGGCCCCTCCGTGCTGGTCTTCCGGCGCGAGTGCATCCAATCCCTGCGCCGCGGCGTGCTCCGGGACCACGACCGTGAATTGAAGGCCTGCACCGCGCTGGCCGCCTGCCAGGAGAGCCACTCATGACCTCAGCCCGCATTCACGGCATCGTCCTCTGCGGCGTGGGCGGCCAGGGTGTCCTCTCCCTGGCCCAGATCGTCCTGGAGGCCCTCCGCCGCAGCGGCTTCCACGCCCTGCAATCCGAGATCCACGGCATGAGCCAGCGGGGCGGCAGCGTCCACGCCATGGTCTGCTTCGCCGAGGTGCCCCTGAGCTCCCCCATCATCGACGAAGGCTGCGCCGACCTGCTCATCGCCCTGGAGCCCCTGGAGGCCCTGCGCTACGTGGCCATGCTCAAGATGAACGGCCACCTGGTGGTCTCGGAAGAGCCCCAGAGCGACATGGAGGGCTACCCCCCCCTGGAACAGGTCTACGGGGCCCTGAAGGCCGTGCGCGGCTGCCACCTGGTGGACACCGAGGACCTGGCCCGGCGCCTCAGCCACAAGCAGGCGGGCGGCATGGCCCTCCTGGGTATGGCCTCCAGGTTCCTGCCTGTGGCCGATGGCATCTGGCGCGAAGTCATCACCCAGCGCTTCGAGGCCAAGGGCCAGCGCGTCATCGAAAAGAACATCGAGGCCTTCGAGGCCGGGCAGGGCCTGGTCCAGGCCACTGTGGGAGTCTGACATGCAGAGCGCCTCTGGATTCCTCCACGAGGGGCGGGCCTACGGCCTGCTCGCCGCCGCAGGCCTGCGGGTGCCCCGCCACGGATTCATCGACGGTGAGCTTCGGGGCAAAGGCCCGCTCCCCTTCAGCCCTGGTGAGCCCATCGTCCTCAAGGGCATCGCGGACCAGCTCTGGCACAAGTCCGATCGCGGCGCCGTTCACTTCGGCCCCTTCGACCGGGCGGCCCTGGAAGCGGAGGCCGCCGCCATGCAGACCCGGGTGCCTGAGCATCCCTGGATTGGCGGCCTGGTCTGCGAGAAGGTCGCCTTCCAGAAGCTGTCTGGCCTACCCACGGAGGCCCTCGTGTCCCTCAAGCGGGATCCTGACGGCGGCTGGCTCGCGGTCTGCGGCATCGGCGGCCTCCAGGCAGACGCCTGGGCGGCCTTGGCTCCGCCGCTGCTCTGGCCCATCGCCTTCACGACCCCGGAGCAGGCCCTGGCGGAGCTGCGTGAGCACTGGCTGGGTCGCACCTGGCTGGGCCGCCAGCGGGGCACCACGGCCCTCACGGACGAAGCGAAGCTCCTGACCTTCCTCCAGGGGCTCTGGCGCGCCGTAGCCGCCCTGGAAGCCGAGGGGGTCACGTTGCTGGAGCTGAACCCCGTGGTACTGGATAGTGAGGGCCTGCCCACAGCCCTGGATGGCGTGGGCACGCTGGGCGGCGCCCAGTCCCCGGCTGTCTTTCCACCGGATCCCACCTGGTACCAGGCGCTGCTGAGCCCACGCAGCCTCGTTCTGGCCGGGGTCTCCAGCCGCCCGGGCACCGTGGGCCGCATCATCCTTGAGAACATCCAGACCTCGCAGCTGCCGAGCGGCGCCCTGCGCCTCATCAAGCCTGGCAGCACGGAATTCCTGGGCCTGCCCTGCCTGGACTCCGTGGCCCAACTCGCCGCGGCACCCACGGACCAGCTCATCCTCTCCCTGCCCGCCCCCCAGACCCTGGAGGCCGTAGAGCAGCTCTGCCGCCAGGGTGGCGGCGCCACGGTGGTCTACCTGGTGGCCGGCGGCCTAGGCGATGGCGCCGACACAGAAGGCCTGGGTCAGCGCCTGGTGGCCTGCCTGGAGCAGCACCGGCGAGCGGGCCAGTGGACGCCCGCCTTGGTGGGGCCCAACGGCCTCGGCCTCTTCAGCCCCGACCTGGGCCTCAACACGCTCTTCATCCCCGAGGAGAAGCTGCCCCTCCGCGCCAAGCCCGGCCACGTGGCCCTGTTGAGCCAGAGCGGCGCCTTCCTCATCACCCGCCTGAGCCGCCGCACAGAGCTGGGTCTGCGGGCCGCCGTGGCCATTGGCAACCAGATGGACCTGCGCTGCTCGGACTTCCTGTGGGGCTTCGGCTCGGATCCGGCCGTGCAGGTGGTGGGCGCCTACCTGGAGGGCTTCGCTCCCGGGGACCTGCAGGCCACGGCCCAGGCCGCCAGGGATCTGTGCGCCACCGGGCGCCGGGTCCTCCTCTATAAGGGGGGCCGCAGCCAGGAAGGCATGGCCGCCGCCAGCAGCCACACCGGCGCCCTGGCCGGGGACCATGCCCTCCAGGCCAGCCTGCTGCGACGTGCGGGCGTCCTGCTGGCCGAGCGCATCGAGGCCTTCGACGCCGCTTTGGCCTGGCTGGGGGCCTACCCCAAGGGCCGACCCCAGGCCGTGGCCATCATGACCAATGCGGGCTTTGAGTCCGTGGCCTCGGCGGACCTGCTCACGGGGCCCTTCCGGGGCTCACGGCTCAGCGAGGCCGAGACCGCTGCCCTCACGGCCACCATCGCGGCCCACCAGCTCACCGGCCTGGTCAGCGCTCGCCTGCCCCTGGACCTCACCCCCATGGCCGATGAGGCCGCCTACCTGGCCGCCGTGGAACTGCTGCTGGGCACCGAGGCGGATGTGGTGGTGGTGGGCCTGGTGCCCCTCACCAAGCGCCTGGACACCGTGAACCCCGAAGCCTATGGCGCCTTCGCCTCGGCCCTGAAGACCCTGGCCCTGAGCAGCGGCAAGTGGGTGGGCGTGGCCGTGGAGGGCGGTCCCCTCTACGACGATTACCGCCAGGGCCTGCGCGACGCGGGCCTGCCCCTCTTCCTCACCATGGAAGAAGCCTTGGAGGGCCTGCGGGTCATCGCCACCGAAATGTGACCCGACGCATGGCCACAGGGCCGAAAGGGGCGCAGACTATATTTCGGACAAAGGAAGCCGAAATGAGCCGAGTCCTCCCCCCCTGGCGCACCCTGCTCCCGCCCGAGCACGGCAGTTGGTTCATGCTGGGCTTTCCCCTGGTGCTGGGTCTGCTGTTGCGACCGACCTGGGCCGGTCTGCTCCTGGGCCTGGCGGCCCTGACCCTGTTCCTGGCCCGGCCACCCTTGCGCCGGGTACTGAGTGGTCAGCGCGACGCCCAGCTCCGCGCCCTGGTCCTCTTCATCGGACTGGCCGGCACCCTCGGCCTGGGGGCCCTCCGGCTTGCGGGGCCGCAGATCCTCATTCCCCTGGCCTGCCTCAGCCCCCTGGTGTTCGTGGCCCTCTGGGCGGATCAGCAGCGCGCGGTGCGCTCGCTGTGGGTGGAGCTTGCCGCCCAGGGCGCCTTTGCGGGATTGGCGGCCACCATGCTCATGGCCGGAGGCAGCAGCCTAGGGGAAGCGGGCCGCGCCTGGCTCTTCATCACCCTGGTGGGCGGGGCGAACCTGGCGCACGTGCGCCGCAGGCTGGGCCAGGCCCACCAACTCCCCGCCGCGGAACTTCAGCAACGGAATATTCCCGTCCACCTGCTCCACGGCCTACTGTTCATTGGCTCCACGATGCTGCTGGCAAGCCTTGGAACCGCTGGAAAAATCTGGACATTATGGACCTTACTGCTCTATGTACGCGCCGTGATGCCCTTTCGGGCAATTCCTGCAAAGTCTCTGGGTTGGAGAGAGGGTGGACTCAGCGCCACGGGCCTGTTGCTGCTTTGGAGGGCCCTAATTTAGATATTGTAAGAATTACCAATGCTGATGTTGGTCAAAAAAGGGGTGGACGGCACCGCACTTCGCCACGATGCTGGGGCAACTAAAGGATCCGAATATGCTCTTCTCGACCGCCACCGGCTACGCACTCCGCGCACTCGCGGCCCTTCCCGAGGATGGGACCTACAGTCTGGCCAAGGACCTGGCCGCGCGCCTGGAATTGCCAGGCCCCTACCTCGCCAAGATCCTCCAGGGTCTTGTGCAGGCCGACATCCTGGAATCCGTGCGCGGCCCCAAGGGCGGCTTCCGTCTCACCCGCGCCTCGCACCACATCACGGTGGGTGAGGTGGTCACGGCCATGGAAGGCCCGGACTCGCTGGAAGGCTGCATCATGGGGTTCCCCTCCTGCAACTGCGACCATCCCTGCCCGCTGCACGAGGCCTGGAGCGCCGTGAAGAAGCAGGTCGCCAGCTCCATGACCGAGGCCACCATCCGGGATCTGCAGATCATCGGCTTCCGGCACGGCAAGGACACGGAAATCCGCCCCCTTCGGCACGCCTGAGCCGGAACCTCCCCTGGGCCGGGGTAGGATCGAGGCATGGCCATGAGCTGCGATCACCCGGACCTGCTTCCCCTGGAGGAGGCGCTGCAACGGCTCTGGGAGGCGCTGCCTGCGCCCGCGCTGGCGGAGCTGCGGGCCGAGCGCGACGACCCGGCCACGGCCCGCGCCTCCATGGACGGGGTGGCCCTGCGCAGTGCCGAGGGCAGTGCGCCGCGGCGCCTGCTGGGCACCCTCTTCGCCGGGGATGACCCGGCCGCCTTCACGGTCTTGCCGGGCACCGCCGTGCGCATCATGACCGGGGCCGCCCTGCCAAAGGGCGCCGATGCCATCGTGCCCGTGGAGCAGTTGGATGTGGAAGGGGACTCGGTCCGCCCTCTGATCCTGGCCGAGGCCGGCGACCATGTGCGGCCACAGGGAGTGCAGGCCCGGGCCGGAGACCTGCTGCTGCCGGGTGGCACGCCGCTCAACGCCGCCCGCCGGGCCCTCATGGCCCAGGAGGGCCGGGCGCTCCCGCTGGGCGCGCGCATCCGCGTGGCCGTGGCCTCCACGGGCAATGAGCTGGTGGCCCACCCGGCCCCCTATCAGATCCGCGACTCCAACGGCCCCATGCTGGCGGCCCTGGCCCAGGCCCTGGGCGCCGAGGTGGAGCTGCGCCCCTCCCTGCCGGACGATCCCCCGACCCTGGCCCACGCCCTGCGCGAGCCCGGGAACATCCGCATCCTGCTCACCTCTGGCGGCGTGAGCATGGGCGAGCACGACCACCTGCCCGCCGTGCTGAAGGATCTGGGCGCCACCCTGCTCTTCCACAAGATCCGCCTCAAGCCCGGCAAGCCCATGCTGGCGGCCCTGCTGGGGGACCTGCTGGTGCTGGGCCTCCCCGGCAACCCCGTCTCCGCCTACATCAACGCCCAGCTCTTCCTGCCCGTGGCCCTGGCCCGCCTGGAAGGCCGCGCGTTCCCCGATCCCTGGCGCCGCACGCGCCTGGATGCCCCCGTGAAGCATAAGGGGGATCGCCCCCTGCTCCACCCTTGCCGCCTCGTGGAAGGCCGCCTGGAGCCTCTGCACGGCAAAGGCTCCGCGGATCTCGTCACCCTCGCCCAAGCCGACGCCTGCGCCTGGATCGAACCCGGAGGCGCCCAGGAGGGGGCTAAGGTCCGTTACCTGCCGGTCGTGTAGCACGCCTCCAAAACGCTTCGCGTTTTGGAGGGAGCAAAAGGTCTTTATCTACCTCCAAACATGCGCAGCATGTTTGGAGCGCGTCAGCCCTTGGCGTAGCGCTGCAGCTTCCCCAGATCCAAGATGCGAACCACCGGGAAGGTGCTCTGGATCAGACCCAGGTCCGTGAGCAGGCGCAGGGCGCGGCTGAAAGCTTCGCGGCTGGCGCCGATGCACTGGGCCAGATCCTCCTGCGTCTCCTGGAATTCCACCAGAGAGCGCATGGGATTGGACTCGTGGGCTTCCAGCAGCAGCTGGGCCACGCGCTCGGGCACGCTGTGCAGGCTGAGGGTCTCCACGAGGGTCACCAGGTGGCGCACCTTGGCGGAGAAGTGGTGGATCATCATCTCGGCCACTTCGGGATGGCGGTGGACGATCTGGCGGAGGTGAGCGGCGGGGATGAGCCAACACTCGGTCTCGCCGTGGGATTCCGCACTGGAGGCAATGGGAGCGCCGTCGAACACGGCCACCTCGCCCACGCAGTCCCCGATCTTGAGGAACTGGAGTACCTGAACCCGCCCCCGGCCGTCGGTGCGGAAGACCTTCAGTCCGCCCTTGACGACGACGTAGACACCCGGGACCTGGTCACCCTGGGTATAGACCCGGGCGCCGTCCGGAAAGCGGCGAAGCTCGGCGATGCTGGCCAGTTCCTCGGCCGCACTCATCGGCAGTCCGGCCAGGAACTCGATCCGTCTCAGATTGAGGACTGCTTGAGGCATGGGACTCCACCGGGGGTTGGGTCAGTTATCTCACAGTTCATCACGGATTGTGATCCGGATCACTCACTCAGTAACTAGGAAACCAGTACTTTACCGCGCGGTTGGAATTTCGTCTGGCCAAAATCACAAGGGCCAAGTCCCGGCGCGTTCTGCCCATTCAAGCAGCAGGCCCGGAACCTCATCAGCCCCGGGCCTGCTGCTTCTAGGAAAAAGGCTACTTCACCCGTTCCATGAAGGTGCGATCGACCGTGTTCACACGGATCTTCTGTCCCGCTTCCATGTAGGGGGGAACGCCCACGGTGATGCCGTTGCTCATCTTGGCGGGCTTGTAGGAACCCGTGGCATTGGCATTCTTCATGACGGGGTCCGTCTCCAGGATCTCGAGCACTACGCTGGGCGGCAGGGTGGCGCCCATGGGCTGCCCCTCATAGAACTCAATCTCCACCTGCATGTTGGCCTCGAGGAAGACCAGGTCATCGCCCAGGATGTCCTTGCCGACTTCCACCTGCTCGTAGGTCTCGTTGTTCATGAAGACCAGGCTGGGGCCGTCCTCGTAGAGGTATTCCAGCATGTGCTGCTCGAGGCTGGCCTTGTCCACCTTGTCGGAGCTGCCGAAGCGGTTCTCGCGGTTGATGCCGTCCTTGAGGCGCTTCATCTTCACCTGCACGCGGGCCGGCAGGTTGCCGGGGGTCTGGTGCTCCGTGCTGATGACGCGGCAGAGCTCGTTCTCGAAGTTCACGATCATTCCGGCGCGAACCTGGGTGGCGAGGATCAGTGGCATGGGAGACTCCCGGAGAACTGGCTGGGAAGAAGAAAAGGCCCCGATCACGATCAGGGCCTTAACTTTCAGTGGTGGGCGTACCAGGATTCGAACCTGGGACTTCTACCGTGTGAAGGTAGCACTCTACCGCTGAGTTATACGCCCGCGGTCGATCAGATTAGCTCAGGAAGGTGCCATTTCCAAGCCCGAATCATCGCAGGCCCCTGCGCAGCGCCTGGGCCAGGCGGGGCGCCTCCGTAGCCTTCATGCCGCAGATCCCCACGCGCAGGCCTTCGGGCAGGGGCACCGTGAATACGCCCTCGGCCCGCAGCCGGGCCCCCACAGCCTCGGGATCCTCTGCGGGCACCGTGACGAAGAAGCCGCCCTGCCAGTGGAGAGGCGCCATGCCCTCGGCCTCCAGGGCCGCGTCCAGGGCCGTCGCGCGGGAGGCCAGCCGGTCGGACCAGTGGCGGTGCTCAGCGGCGAGCCGGGCCTGGGCCTTGCCGTCCTGGGCCAGGCGCAGGAGCAGGGCCTGGGGGGCCCGGGCGCAGTTGGACCAGGTGCCCCGGCAAGACTGGGTGAGGGCCGCCTGCAGGGCCGGATCCGCGCACCAGGGGAAGGCGATGGCGCCGCAGCGGGCACCGTAGAGGGTCATGGACTTGGAAAGGGACATGGAGGCCCCCACCAGCACGCAGCCCTCAGCCCCAAGCTTTGCGTAATCCGCCAGGGCCGCCGCCACGAAGGCCGGATCCCGGGTGTAGTCCAGGTAGGCGAAATCCAGCAGCAGGGTGATGGGCCCCAGGGCCGAAGCCTCCCGCAGCACTCCCGCCAACGCCTGGCGATCTGCGGGGGAGAGGCTGCGCCCCGAGGGGTTGTGGCAGGGATCGTTCAGCAGCAGCAGCACCCGCCCCTGGGTCTTCAGCAGGGTGTGCAGGGCCTGCGCCCAGGCAGCGGCATCCAGGGGCTGGTCCACTTCCGGCCAGGGGACCGTCACCAAACCCAGGCCGTTTTCCGCCGCCATGGTGGCGTAGGGCCCCCAGAATGGTGCCGTGGTGAGCACCTGCTGGCCCACTTCCAGGAAATTGCGCATGGAGAGCGAGATGGCGCCGCTGCCCCCGGGCGTGGCGCAGGCGGAACCGGCCGAGCCCAGGCTGGGCCAGTGGCGCTGCACCAGGGCCTTTAGGAAGGCCGGATCCCCGGCGATGGGCGCGTAGGGCGCCACATCCAGCGCACCCAGCTCCCGCCAGAGATCCATGACGGACTCCAGCACCACCAGCTGCCCCGAGTCATCCAGGAGGGCACCCACAGTGGCATTGAGGATGGATTCTCCCTGGGCCTTGCGCCCCTGGGCCTCGGCATTGAGCGCGAAGATGGGATCGTCCGCTGGAAAGGCACGCCGGGTGGGGATGAGCTGCTCAGTCATCAGGCAAGGGTACCCTGAAGCCATGACCAGGACCGCCTCTAAACCACGATTCGCCACCCTCCTGCTCCTGCTGGGGGGTCTGCTGGCCCTGGCACCCTTCACACCCTCAGCTGCGGCCCTGGTGGGCGGAGCCGCATTGGCCCTGGGCCTAGGCAACCCCCATCAGGAGCGCACCCAGGCCTGGACTCACCACCTACTCCCCCTGGCCGTGGTCGGTCTGGGGGCGGACATGAACCTCCGCGCCGTGGCCCGGGCTGGGCTGCACGGACTGGGGTACACGGCCCTGAGTCTGAGCCTGGTGCTGGCCCTGGGTTGGTGGCTGGCCCGCCTCTTCAAAGTCGAGCGGGATGCGGGCCTGCTCATCTCCGTGGGCACGGCCATCTGCGGCGGCAGCGCCATCGCTGCCGTGGCGCCAGTGCTGAGGGCCAAGGAGCAGGAGATTTCTGTGGCCCTGGCCACAGTGTTCCTCCTCAATGCCGCCGCTCTGCTGCTCTTCCCGCCCATCGGCCATGCAGCGGGCCTGAGCCAGGACGGTTTCGGCCTCTGGGCGGCCCTGGCCATCCACGACACCAGCTCCGTGGTGGGCGCCGGGCTGGCCTATGGCCCCAGGGCCCTGGAGGTGGCGACCACCGTGAAGCTGGCCCGGGCCCTCTGGATCGTGCCCCTCACCCTGGGCATCGGCTGGCTGGTGGCACGTCGGGCCACGGTCGCCCCGGACGCCCCGCCCCTGAAGCAGCCTTGGTTCATCGCCGGCTTTCTGGCCATGGCGGCGCTGGTGACCTTTGTGCCCGCGCTCCACGGGGCGGGCCAGGCCGTGGCCTTCGGCGCCCGGCGCCTGCTGGTGCTCACCCTCTTCCTCATCGGCGCCGGTCTCAGCCGTGAAGCTCTGCGCAGCGTGGGCCTACGCCCCTTGCTTCAGGGCCTGGTGCTGTGGCTGCTGGTGGCCAGCCTGGGCCTGGGGGCTGTGAAAATGGGGTGGCTCACGGTGGGCTGAAGTGACGCCTGGCAACCCTTTCGCGTGTTTTCGCGGTTCCAGCTTGCTCGCCCTTGGCCTGATACTGGGAGCTGAATGTTGAGGTGCGGATGATCCGTCCATTTCAAGGCATGGTTCCCAAAATCGGCTCCCGGGTCTTCATTCCCGACAGCGCCCTCATCCTCGGGGATGTCAGCGTGGGGGACGATGCCAGCATCTGGTTCAACTGCGCCATCCGGGGTGATGTGAACTGGATCCGCATCGGCGCCCGCACCAACATCCAGGATGGCTGCTGCCTCCATGTCACGAACCACAAGTGGCCCCTGCTCATCGAGGAGGAGGTGAGCATCGCTCACAACGTGATGCTTCATGGCTGCACCATCCGCAAGGGCGTCCTCATTGGCATGAGCACCACCATCATGGACGGCGCCGACATCGGCGAGGGCTGCCTCGTGGCCGCGGGGAGCCTGGTGCGCGAGGGCTTCAAGGCCCCGCCCCACAGCCTGGTGGCGGGCTGGCCCGCCGTGGTGAAGGGCCCCCTCAGCGAGGGTCAGCGCGAGCTGGTGGGCAGCGTGTGGACACGCTACGTGCGCTACAAGGAGGCCTACTTCCTGGACGGCTGGCCCCTTGCCGAGGCGCCCAAGATCGACCAGCCTCAGCCCGGCTTCGCCGAGGGGCATCCCTATCCTTGATGTCGCCGGGACTCAACGCTTCGGCGCTTCCGGCGCGGGCGCTTCGGCCGGGGGCTCCAGGTTGGGCTTGGGGCCTTCGCCCTCCACGACCTGCCAGCCGTCCTCGGTCTGCCGCTGCACCCGCTCCTGGGTGTGAGTGACCACCTCTGCCTCCAGCGCCTTGTCCTCCCGCCCCTGGCGCACCATGGCCTTGAACTGGAGCAGGGATGTGGTGACGCCTGCATTCGTCTCTTCCGCAGCCCAGCCCACCACGGTGCCCAGCGGGATGGTCGCACCCCGGGCGGCGGTCCCCATCATGAAACCCGGCAGCTCCGGGCTGACGGGGTTCTTGAGGGCCTTCACCACGGGATCCCTGGTCAGGGCCTCCAGTAGGGCGTCCTGGAAGGGCGCCCGGGCTGGCTGCCGGACCTGAAGGTCCGCCAGGAGCGTCTGGGCCTGCTTCTGGACCACCTCCAGATTGGACTGGACGGCCGCTTCCCGGGCCCGCTCTCGCTGAATCAAGAATGCCGGTATGGCGACGGCGCTGACGATGCCCCCAACTGGAATCATGATGGCGGACAGGGCCAGGCCGATGATGCCCGTGACCAGGGCCGTGGCCGGCACGGGCTCGTACTGGTATGGCGCCGCCCTGGCCACCCGCTTGGCCTTGCCCTGCTTCACCAGGGCCACGATGCCCAGAATGATGGCGATCGGAATCCCGGCGCAGGTGAGCGCGAACCCGATGGCGAGAATGCCGCAGATCTTGGCAGCCCGGGCGCCGGGGGCCTGGCTCAGCGCAGGCGCGGGGTACGTGTCGGACATGGGCATCTCCAATGGCGGGGCCGGGGGACAGACTGGGAGCATCATATCTCCGGCAGGATCACCCTTCCCCTTACATGTTCTGCACGGTTAGACTCTCCGCACCATGACCCCCAACTTGATCCTCCGCGTTCACGCCGATCAGCGCCTTGGGCTGGGCCATGTGGCCCGGGCCCTGGCCCTCCAGGAATCCTGGCGCGCCCTGGGCGGCCAGGTCTGCATCGCCGTCTCTGGCGACGAGCGGGCCCGCCGCGTGGGCAGCGGCGTCCACCCCTTCCTGGACCAGCCCCTGCCCTGCGAGACTCGCGACCTGGGTGAGGCCCTGCATGCCCCCCTGCCCGATGACCTCAAGGCCGGCGCCGCCCTGGTCCTCGTGGACCAGTGGGATACCACCACGGCCTTCCTGGAGGCCCTCCGCCCCCTCAAGGTGGCGGTGATGGAGGACGACACCGAGGCCCACGAAGTTGCGGACCTCCTTTTCCAGCCCTTCCTTGAGGGCGTGCGCTGGGCGGACCATCCCGTGAAGGTGGTGGACGGCCGCAAGGTGCGTCCCTTCGAGTCCCGTGCGGGACAATGCCGAGTGCTGCGCGGCTCCAGCTTCATCGTGGTGGACAAGACCGCCCTGGAGCTGCGCCCCAAGCGCATGCCCCTCCAGCCCCTGGCGGTCCACAAGCTGCTCATCACGTTCGGGGGCAGCGATGGCCCCAACCTGGCCCAGAAGGCCTTCGACACGCTGAAGCAGCTGGCGGCGGAGGACCGCTGGCGGGGTACCTGCACCCTGCTGGCTCCCAATGGCATCCAGGGTGAGCCCTTCCCCGGCTGCACTGTGCTGAAGGGCCTGCCCGCCCTCACCCGCCGCATCCCCGACTACGACGCCATCTGGTGCTCAGCGGGCGTGACCCTGGCCGAGTCCCTCTGCATGGGCATCCCCGCCACGGTGTGGGCCCAGAACGAACGCCAGCACCTCATCCTCTCTGATCTGGGCATGGCCAACGGCTGCTTCGACCTGGGCGTGGGCCCCGAAGCGGACCTCGGCATCGTGCGCGAGGCCCTGGCCCAGTGGCTGGGGCCCGAGGGGCAGGACAACCGGCAGGAGCAGGTGCGCGATGGCATGGCCCTGGTGGACGGCATGGCGGCCAGCCGCATCGTCCAGGAACTGGCGCGGCTGGGCTAGGAGGCCCTCCAAGTTATGGGTGGGGGCTGCCTTGATGGCCAGCTCGGCGCCTGCTGAGAAATCTCGGCTTGACCCCCCAGGCCGTCAACGATAAGCTTTCCCTTCTGTGAATTCACCACCTCTGGGGTGGCGTCTGCACAGCCCGATTGAGATTCCGGAGCAGGCCATGAGCACGTACTTCCCGAAAGCCAATGAACTCAAGCGCCAGTGGTTCCTGGTGGACGCGACGGGCATTCCCGTCGGCCGCCTGAGCACCGCCGTCGCGGATGTCCTGTCCGGCAAGAACAAGCCGACTTGGACGCCCTTCCTCGACACCGGCGACCATGTGATCGTGATCAACGCCGAGAAGGCAGTACTGACCGGCAAGAAGGGCGTGCAGAAGATCTACCGTCGCACCACCACCCAGCCCGGCTCCATGAAGGAAGTCCGTGCCGAGGTGCTGAAGGCGACCTTCCCCGAGCGCATCATCGAGAGCGCCGTCAAGGGCATGCTGCCCAAGGGCCCCCTGGGTCGCGCCATGTATCGCAAGCTGAAGGTCTATGCCGGCCCCGAGCACGAGCAGAGCGCCCAGCAGCCCCAGATCCTGAACATCCAGAAGTAGAGGCGAGGAACCCATGGCTATTACCCAGAACTATGGAACCGGCCGCCGCAAGAGCGCGGCTGCCCGTGCCTTCCTCCGCCCCGGCACCGGCAAGATCACTGTCAACGGCCGCACCCTGGAGAGCTACTTCCCCAATGCCGTGCTTCGCATGATGGTTCACCAGCCCCTCGTGCTGGCCGATCTCGATGGCAAGTTCGACATGATCATCAGCGTCAGCGGCGGCGGCCCTGCCGGCCAGGCTTCGGCCATCCGCATGGGCATCTCCCGCGCCCTCCTGAGCTACAACGACCAGTTGAAGTCCATGCTGCGCGGCGCCGGTCTCCTGACCCGCGACCCCCGCATGAAGGAACGTAAGAAGCCCGGTCGCAAGGCCGCCCGTCGTCGCTTCCAGTTCAGCAAGCGCTAATCCGTTCTTGGAAGGGGGATCCTCGGATCCCCCTTCTGCTTTTCCGGTCCGCCCAGCGCTGCTGGCCCGGACGATTCGGGCGCAGGGATTCAACCTTTCGCCTTTCATCCCACCCGCGGCGCCCTTCACTCGATGCGCCGCTTGAACAGGGAGGCCAGCATGGCTGCCATCCAAATGAAGGAACTCCTCGAGGCCGGTGCCCATTTCGGACACCAGACCAAGCGTTGGAACCCCAAGATGAAGCAGTACATCTTCGGCGCCCGCAACAGCATCTACATCATCGACCTCCAGAAGACCCTGCGCCTCTGGAACACCGCCGCCAACTACCTCACCAAGTGCGCTGGCGAGGGGAAGAACTTCCTCTTCGTGGCCACCAAGCCCCAGGCCCAGGACCTCATCGCTGAGCAGGCCGGCCGCTGCGGCGCCTTCTACGTCAACAACCGCTGGCTGGGCGGCATGCTGACCAACTTCTCCACCATCAAGAAGAGCCTCGAGAAGTTCCGCGAGATCGAAGCCACCCTGGCGGACCCCGCCCGCACGGCGCTGCTCTCCAAGAAGGAACTCCTTACCCTGAACCGCACCCGCCTGAAGCTGGAAGCCTCCTTCCACGGCATCCGCGACATGCGCTCGCTGCCTGACGTCATCTTCGTCATCGATCCCCATCGCGAGGACATCGCCGTCACCGAAGCCAAGAAGCTGGGCATCAAGGTCGTGGGTATCGTTGATACCAACTGCGATCCCGACATGGTGGACTACGTGATCCCCGCCAATGACGATGCGATCCGCTCCATCCTGCTCTTCTCCGAGCGCGTGGCCGACTCCATCCTCGAGGGGCGCCAGTCCTTCAAGGACAAGGGCGACACCGATGACATGAAGAAGATGATGGCCGAGAAGATGGAAGTCGAAGGCTAGAGACAACCACACTCGCTGAAGACACTGAGGAGGCGGAGATCGCGGAGAACAGGTGACCCCTGGTTCATTCCCTGCGAGCCTCCGCCCTCTCTGCGAACATCGACGGGTGTTTTCATGCTTGAAACATTGATTTTTAGGAGATGACATGGCATTCACAGCACTGGACGTGAAGGCGCTTCGCGAGAAGACCGGCCTCGGCATGATGGACTGCAAGAAGGCCCTGGAAGAGAACGACGGGAACATGGAGCAGGCCAACGAGTGGCTGCGCAAGAAGGGCCTGGCGGCTTCCGCCAAGAAGGCCGACCGCATCGCCGCCGAGGGCATCGTCGAGGCCTACATCCACCCCGGCGGCCGCGTGGGCGTGCTGGTCGAGGTCAATTCCGAGACTGACTTCGTGGCCCGCAACGAGGCCTTCCAGCGCATGGTCAAGGAGATTGCGATGCACATCGCGGCCGCCGACCCCGCACCCCGCTTCGTCACCAAGGAAGAGGTCACCCAGGACTTCCTGGAGACCGAGAAGCGCATCGCCATGGAGCAGGCCCTGGCCACCGGCAAGCCCGCCAACATCGTCGAGCGCATCGTCGAGGGCAAGATGAACAGCATCTTCAAGGAGGTCTGCCTCCTGGAGCAGCCCTTCATCATGAACCCCGACCTCACCATCCAGCAGTATCTGTCCTCGAAGACTGCGGAGATCGGCGAGAAGCTCATCATCCGCCGCTTCACGAAGTACATCATGGGCGAGGGCCTCGAGAAGCGCAGCGAGAACTTCGCCGCCGAAGTGGCCGCCGCCAAGTAGTGCTTTTCTCTGCTACAAAAGGGGCGGCCGTCTTGGCCGCCCCTTTTGTAGGTAGCATCAGATCCAAAAGGTCCCAGACGGAGTCCCCATGAAGTTCAAGCGCATCCTCCTCAAGCTCTCCGGCGAAGCCCTCATGGGCGACCAGAAATACGGCATCGACCCCGCCGTGGTTTCCATGATCGCGGACCAGGTGAAGGCTATCCGGGAGATGGGTGTGGAGGTGGCCCTGGTCATCGGCGGGGGCAACATCTTCCGCGGCGTCGTGGGCGCCACCAAGGGCATGGACCGCACCACCGCCGATCACATGGGCATGCTGGCCACCATGATTAACGCCCTGGCCCTCCAGGACGCGCTGGAGCACAAGGGCGTCGTGACCCGCACCATGTCGGGCCTGGAGATGCCCAAGGTCACCGAGACCTACATCCGCCGCCGGGCCAGCCGCCACCTGGAGAAGGGCCGTGTGGTCATCTTCGGCGCCGGCACGGGCAATCCCTACTTCACCACCGACACCGCCGCTGCGCTGCGCGGCAACGAGATCAGCGCCGAGGTGGTCATGAAGGCCACCAACGTGGACGGCATTTATTCAGCGGACCCCAAGAAGGATCCCAGCGCCACCCGCTTCGACCGCATCAGCTTCCAGGAGGTTCTGGAAAAGGGGCTGAAGGTCATGGACGCCGCCGCCATCGCGCTCTGCATGGACAACAAGCTGCCCATCCTCGTCTTCGACATGAACAAGCCCGGCAACCTCATCGCCGCCGTCAAGGGCGAGGCTGTCGGCACCCTGGTGGGCTAGCAGCCATGGACGTTCTCAGGGACCTGCCCGAGGCCACCGTCCTTCGGGAGCCGAGTGACCTGGAACCCTTCCGCAGGGACGAGTCCCACGTCCAAGGTCCCCGGCCGCTGGCCGTGGTGCGGCCCCACGGACCCGCAGCCCTGCGGGAACTGGTGCGGCGGGCCAAGGCCGAGGGCTTCGGCCTCGTGCCCCGGGGCGCTGGCACCGGCAAGGCCGGGGGCTGCGTGCCCACCGAGCGGAGCGTGGTGGTGGACCTCTCCGCCTGGCCGGGCAGCCTCCAGGTCTCGGCCCAGGACCTCAGCCTCCAGGCCCCGGCCAGTGCCTCGCTGCGGGACGTGAAGGCCGCGGCAGAGGCCGAGGGCTTCTTCTATCCGCCGGATCCCAACTCCTGGGAAAGCTGCGCCCTGGGCGGCACCCTGGCCACCAACGCCGGCGGTCCCAACGCCTGCAAGTACGGCATGACCCGGAACTGGGTGCTGGCCGTGGAGGCCCTCCTGGAGGACGGCGAGATCCACACATTCGGCAT
Organism: uncultured Holophagaceae bacterium; assembly: GCA_903913215.1. GTDB lineage: Bacteria > Acidobacteriota > Holophagae > Holophagales > Holophagaceae > Geothrix. The sequence continues at coordinate 158,979 of CAIWKE010000011.1, read as the reverse complement.
CCCCAGCGTGAAGGCCAACGCGGGGCCCAACCTGACCCAGCTCCTGGTCGGCAGCGAGGGGATCTTCGGCCTCATCCTCGGCGCCACCCTGCGGCTCATGCCCAAGCCCCGGGAGTTCACCACCCTCCTGCTGCCGACGCGTCACTGGGCGGACCTGCTGGACCTTCCGGGCCGCCTCTGTGCCGCCGGCTACCTGCCCAGCGCCTTCGAGTTCTTTGATCCCGCCGTGCTGGCAGAGTTGCGAGCCCATGGGCCCGAGGCGGCCCGGCGCCTGCCCGGAGAGGCCCTGGCCATCCTCGAGTTCGATGACCGGGGCTGCGGCAGCGAGACCTTTCTGGAGGGCCTGCTGGACCTGTTGGGGCCCTTGACCGAGGGCCTGGAGATGGCCACCGACGAGCGGCAGCGCCAGGACATCTGGGCCGTGCGCCGCCTCACCAGTGCCTTCCTGAAGGAGCGCCATCCCAGGAAGGTGAGCGAGGACATCGTCGTGCCCCGCAGCCGACTGAAGGATTTCTTCCAGCGACTTGAGCAGCTCGACATCCCCAGCGTCAGCTACGGCCACCTGGGGGACGGCAACCTGCACGTGAACCTGCTGGCCGCCGGTGAGACGGCCCCGGAGGAGCTGGAGCGCCAGCTGTACGACCTCTTCCGCCTGGCGCTGGACCTGGGCGGCACCCTCAGCGGCGAGCACGGCATCGGCCTCGCCAAGCGGGAGGCCTTCCTGGCCCTGTCCCATCCAGGCCACATCCAGGTCCTGCGCGCCCTCAAACGGGCCATGGATCCGTGCGGAATCTTCAATCCTGGGAAGGTGCTTTAGGAATCAGAACCGGTGTCCCCACTCAGGCAGGCCTTCCAGCGGGCGAAGCGCTCAGCGTCGGCCAGCACGTGGGGATGCAGGCCCCAGCGGCCGTCGGCAAAAAGGCCGACCTGGGTGCCCCCGCCGTGGCGCACATCCGCCAGATGCAGGGCCGCCGAAAGGGGGAAGCCCGTCTCCACCAGGGGCGGCGCGTGGTGCTCCCGGACAGGACGGCAGAAACTGGGCGGCAGGCCCCAGAGGCTCAGCAGATGGGCCCCCACCTGGGTGTGGTCGACGCCGTACACCTCCTGCTCCAGCACCGCCAAGGGGATCCGGGTGGACTGAGCCTGGGTCAGAACCTTGTGGTAGCGACCGCTGGGATCCGTGGCCAGCACCACCAGGCCGATGTCATGCAGGAGGCCCACGGAAAAGGCCAGGTCCGCCAGCTGGGTCTCGCCTTCCAGCACGGTCAACTTGCGCACGCCCGTGGCCACCTGGAAGGAGTGGTGCCAGAGCTGCTCCAGATCCAGCCCCTGCGGCCGGGGCGAGTCGATGCCCGAGATGAGGCCACGGAAGAGGACCAGGGAGCGCAGGGAGTCGATGCCCAGCATGGCGGCGGCCTGGCCGATCTCCCTCACGGGGCGATCCGCGGAGCAGTGGACCGAGTTCGCCACCTTGAGCACCTGGCTGGCGATCCCCAGGTCCTTGCGGATGAGCCGGGCCACTTCGCCCATGCCCACGTCCTGGCGCTGCAGCAGGGCCAGCAGCTCAGAGTAGAGGCTGGGCAGGCTGGGGATGCGGTCCAGGCCCCCCACAAAGGCCCGCACGGCGCGGACGCTGGTGTCATCGTCCTCGATGCAGAGGCTTTCAATCACGCCTTGCAGGAAGGCTGCGCTCACGGGCTTAACGAGGAGCCGATGCAGGTCCCCCTCGGCCTTCTCCTCCCACTCGGCGGTGGCGTGGTCCGCCAGGGCGATGCGCACCGTGCCGGGCTCGATGCCCCGCACCTCATGGAAGAGCTCGGCCCCGCTCATGTCCGGGAGCCGCATGTCACTGACGAGGATGTCCACTGGGTCACGGCCCAGGAGCTGGAGGGCCTCAGCGCCCGAGGCGGCAAAGAGCGTCTCCCAGCCCCGGTGGTCCCGCCAGAAGGCGCGACGGGTCTCCGCAAGTAGGTTGGCGTCTTGTCCCACCAGCAGGATCCGCATGTCGAACGCCCCCTCTTCATCAGCCTCGCGCGATACCTTCTCATCGGCCAAATGGACGAAAAGACGAATCCGGCGAGGGATGGGCCCGCTTGAGTCAAAATCAAGCCCGAACCCGGAGTCGCCATGTCCTCACCCTCGCCCTCGCCCCTCATCCTCGGCCACCGTGGCCTCTCCTCCCGCCACCTGGAGAACTCCATGGAGGCCTTCCAGGCTGCCCTGGCCGCGGGCATGGCGGGCTTCGAGCTGGATGTGCAGCCCACCCGGGACGGCGTCTGCATGGTGCTTCACGACGAAGACCTGGCCCGCACGGCCCAGGGCACGGGCCTCCTGCGCCAGATGAAGGCGGCGGAGCTGCCCCCCCTCAAGAACGGCGAGCCTCTGCCCCGCCTGGCAGACGCCCTGGAACTCCCCGCCCAGCTCATCAACGTGGAGCTGAAGGGCGAGCCCGGCTGGCAGCAGGCCCTGGCCACGGTGGAAGCCGCCGAGGCCCTGGACCGGGTTCTCTTCAGCAGCTTCGAGCCCAGCGAGGTGCTGCAACTCTGGGCCGCCTGTGAAACCGCTCGCTGCGGCTTCCTCTGGGAGACCGACGAGGCCCTGGACCTCAGCGCCGAGGAGCTGGCGGACCTGCCCGAGGCCCTCTGGCTCCACCCCCCCCTCAAGGCCGTCAAGGCCCGGCCTGAGCTCTGGGCTCCCTATGCCAGCCGCCTGGCCGTCTGGGGCATGAAGACCCCCGCCGAGGCCGCAGGCCTGCCCTTCCAACCCGCCGTACTGATCGTGGATGGCCTTTAAGGGCTTGACGATTTGTGAGGCGTTTGGCGAATCCGGGCCACAGATCATTTAAAGATGATGGCGAAGTCTTGTTTGAGCCCCAATCTGGACCTAACCTTCATCAGGCTGCCGAGCCGTGAGCGGTTTCGGAGAGCCACCCCCGGGTTCTCCCCGGTGGGTGGAAAGCCTCTCGGCCCCCGCCGCCCCCAGGAGGTCCCATGATCCACTCAGTTGCTCCGCTCCTCATCATCACCCTGCTGGCCCTGCCCGCCCTGGCTGGGGGCTCCGCCAAGAAGCCCGCCCCGGAACCCCAGGTTTCCGGCCCCGTGATGTTCGAGTACTACTGCGCCAGCTGCCACGGACTCAAGGGCAGAGGCGATGGCGGCGTGGCGCCCTACCTGAAGGGGACCATACCCGACCTGACTCAGCTCAGCATCCAGAACGGGGGGACCTACCCCGCCCAGCGCGTGGCCCAGGTCATCAGGGGTGAGGCGGACGTCAAGACCCACGGTCGCCGCGAGATGGCAGTCTGGGGCCCCTTCTTCCTGAGCATGAACCACGCCCAGGAACCCGTCATCCAGACCCGGGTGGCCAACCTCACCGCCTACATCGAGACCCTGCAGGTCAAGTAGGTCTGGGGCCGAATTTTCATTGCTGGCAGCGGCCACCCATGCCCCGCTCGCTTCGGCGAGCGGGGGGTCAGAAGGTGACCTTATGCCTTCGCAGTTCCGCCATCAGGGCGATGGGCGTGGTGTAGGTGATGCCATGCAGCAGATGTTCCGTCGCCGATTGGGCGAAGGCTGGCCTGTCATCGATGTAGAGGCATTCCTCTGCCATGAGGTCCAGCTTGTGCAGGGCGTCCTCGAAGAGCCGGGGATCGGGCTTGATGGCTCCCACCTCGTAGGACAACGACACGCTGTCGAAGACCGAGAAGATGTCGGTCTTGGTGATGACATGGTCAAAGTGCCAGGGCGTGGTGTTGGCGATGAGCCCCACCCGGTACCGGCGTTTGATCCGCTGGACCAGGTCGAACATGGCCGGCGTGGGTGAGAAGCCATCCGTATAAGCCTGGATGAAGGCCTCCTCGGGCAGGTCCGCCCCGAAGAGCGCTGCGACCCCCGCCAGGAAGCCGTCCGAGTTGAGCTCTCCACGCTCGTAGTCCTGGGTCAGCGTCGAATCGTGGAACAGCCGTCCCTCCAGATCCTTGGCCTGCACGCCGCAGAGCTTGGCCAGGCCCTCAAGGAATTTCGCCTGGTCGAAGGCGCAGAGGACATTGTCGAAGTCGAACAGCACGGCCCGGATGGGCGCCTCGCTATGGTAATGCTTCAAGGTGGGCGCGTAGTCCAGGTCGGCCTTGAGGATGTGGTCGATGTACCAGGTCTTGATGAAATCGAGGGTCTCGTCCAGGAGGTGCGGATCCTCTGGATCGAAGGCATTGTTGAGCTCGACCATCTTCTGGATGAAAGAGGCATGGAGTGCTTCATGCTCAGCCAGGCGCGGGTAATTGCAGGCCCTCATGTACCCCTCCTCCGTGGAGAAGTGCGTAAGGACGTATTCGTATAGCCGATGGAAGATGCCCGTGATCTGTTCCGGGTGCCCACTGCCCCCCGCCAGATCGATCAGCTCGTTGAGCAGATCCAAGAGCACCTTATGCTGCGCGTCGATTTCCTTGTAGTCGATGTTGTAACGGTCTTTCCATTGGATGTGAACCATCTGAACACCCCCGAACAGTTGAACCTGCTTCCTCATCGGGATGCAGGTCAGACAGCGCGAGTAATTAACGCAACGTCTCTCTCTTGTTGTTGCCCGGTCATCCCTGGCTATAGTTCACGCACGTTTCGGCCGCCCCTACAGCAGCCGCCGCTTCAGTGCCGCCTGGTCTGCGGGCAGGGGCTCGCAGAGGAGGGGCAGGTCCAGCAGCTCGCTGAGGGCCTTGGGCAGGGGGATCTCGCGGCCCAGGGTGGGCACCAGGGCTTCGCTGAACTTGGCCGGATGGGCCGTGGCCAGGAAGAGGCCCTGCTCGCCCGCGCGCAGGTGACGGCGCAGCACGTGGCAGGCCACAGCACCGTGCGGATCCGCCAGGTAACCCTTCTGGTCCAGCTCCAGCACCGTGGCACTGGTCTCCGCATCGGTGCAGCTGCCCCATCGCAGCTCTGAAGCCATGGCGTCGTGGTCGCCGTGGAACAGCGAGTGGATGCGCTCCCAGTTACTGGGCGCCCCCACGTCCATGGCATTCGACAGCGTGGCCACGCTGGGCCGGGGCAGGTAGGTACCAGTCTCTAGATACTCAGGCACCACGCGGTTGGCATTGGTGGCCACCACGAAGCGTGAGATGGGCGCCCCGCAGCGCTGGGCCAGCAGGCCCGCATAGAGGTTGCCGAAGTTGCCGCTGGGCACGGACGCCACCAGGGGCGCGTCGCCGGGCAGCTGCGCGGCCGCCTCGAAGTAGTAGAGGGTCTGGGCCAGGAGCCGCGCAATGTTGATGCTGTTGGCGGAGGTGAGGCCCAGGCTCGAGACCAGCTCCGCGTCCTCGAAGGCGGCCTTCACCAGGCGCTGGCAGTCATCGAAGGCGCCCTCCACGGCCAGGGCCAGCACGTTGCCGCTACAGGTGGCGAACTGCCGCTCCTGCAGGGGCGAGACGCGGCCCTTGGGATAGAGCACCACCACCTGCACACCGGGCAGGCCCCAGAAGGCCTGGGCGACGGCGGCCCCGGTGTCGCCGGAGGTGGCGGTCAGAACGGTGCGGCGGTGCCCCGTGGTGGCATAGGCCATGACCTGGGCCAGGAAGCGGGCACCGAAGTCCTTGAAGGCCAGCGTGGGCCCATGGAACAGCTCCAGGGCGGAGATGTTTCCCACGACCGGCACCACTGGGGCCCCGAAGGTGAACGTGCGGCGCACCAGGGCGTCCAGGTCCGCGCGGGGGATCTCGGCGCCGATGAGGCGATGCAGGACCTCCGCCGAGCGAGTCTGGAAGTCCACCTTCAACAGCTCCGCCGCATCGGCGAAGCGGGGGATCTCCGTGGGAATGTAGAGGCCGCCATCGGGGGCGAGCCCGGCCTGGACGGCCTCCAGGAAAGTGGCTTCCAGGGACGGTGTGCGGGTGCTGACGAGCTTCATGACTTCACCTCTCCTGCCAGGCTGGGAACCTGGATCTGTGCATCGACCAATCGCGCGCCCCGGGGATCCAGGCAGCAGACCCAGCCCCGGTTCTTGAGGCCTTCGGCGCGGAAGCCGCATTGGATGGCATCCAGGATTTGGGCCGCGACGGCCTCGGATTCCGCCACGGCGAAAATGGACGGGCCCGAGCCCGCCAGGCTGCAACCCACGGCCCCCGCGGCCAGGGCCGCAGCCTTGGTCTTGAGAAAGCCGGGCACGAGCCGCGCGCGGTGGGGCTCCACCAGCGGATCCCGCAGGCAGCGGCCCAGCAGGGCCCGATCGCCGCTCTGCACGCCCTGGACGAAGCCTGCGAGGTTGCCCGCAAAGCCCAGGGTGTCGGACCAGCTCAGCGTGGGTGGCAACACGGCCCGGCTCTCAGCCGTGGGCAGGCTGTAGTCCGGGTGCACCACGACCACCAGCAGGTCCTCGGGCCAGGGCAGGCGCCGCGTGGACTGGGCCCGCTGGGAGCCGGGCACCATGAGCTGCAGACCGCCCAGCAGGCAGGGCGCCACATTGTCGAGGTGGAGACCGTTGCTGGCGTGGGACTCGGCGCGGCCCGCCATCTCCAGCAGTTCACCCTGGGTGAGCGGATCGCCGCAGAGGGCCTGGAGGGCCACCAGGGCCGCCACGATGGAACTGGCGCTGGAACCCAGGCCGCTGGAGACCGGCAGGCGCTTCTCCAAGGTGAGGCGGAAGGGACCGCACTTGAGCCCCTTGGCCGCCAGGGCCTCGGCATACAGCCCCGCCGCCCGCACCACCAGATTGGGGCGGCTGTCACCGCTCAGGAGGGAGGCATAGGGCCCCACCAGGTGGAACTCATCGCGCTCGGCGGGGCGGGCCTCCAGGAGGTCCCCCAGGAGGCTGCCATCCAGAGGGGCCAGGCAGGCGCCCAGCAGATCGAAGCCCGCCGCAAAGTTGCCCACGCTGGCTGGTGCGTAGGCGACTACGCCCGGAGACGAAGCCATGGCGCTCATGAGAACCTCCGCACCCCGGGTCGGGAGCCGGGGGGCACCAGGCGCAGCACATCCGCCAGCACGCCCGCGGCCGTGACCTCGGCCCCGGCGCCATAGCCGCGAATGACCATGGGATGGGGCTGGTAGCGCTCGGTGAGCAGGGCCAGGGCGTTCTCGCCGCCCTTGATGGCGCTGAAGGGGTGTTCCGCGTCGACCTCCAGAAGCCCCACGCGGCAACCCTCATCCGAGAGGCTCCCCACGTAGCGCAGGGACTTGCCCGCAGCCTTGAGGGCCGCGAGGCGCGCCCGGAAGCTGGCGTCCAGGGTGGGCAGGCGGTCCATGAAGGCGGGGATGTCGCCGCTGGCATCGAAGTCCGCGGGCAGCAGGCCCTCCACCACCACGTCCGCCAGTTCCAGTTCCATGCCCAGCTCCCGGGCCAAGATGATGAGCTTGCGGGCCACGTCCATGCCGCTGAGGTCGTCCCGGGGATCCGGCTCCGTGAAGCCACTCTCCTTGGCGGAGCGCACGGCCTGGGAGAGGTCCACGCCCTCGCCCAGCAGGCCCAGGATGTAGGACATGGAGCCGGACAGGATGCCCTCGCCGCGCAGCACGCGGTCCCCGGTGAGGACCAGGTTCTTCACGGTGTCGATGATCGGCAGGCCCGCGCCCACGTTGGCTTCGTAGAGGAAACGCCGGCCGCGCCGGGCGGCGCTCTGCCGCAGTTCGCGGTAGAAGGCCTGGCTGCTGCTGTTGGCCTTCTTGTTGGCGGTCACGATGTGGAAGCCCGCGTCGAAGAGTTCCGGGTAGCGGCCCGCCAGCTCGCCGCTGGTGGTGCAGTCCACCAGCACCGATAGGGCTGGCGGCCCATGGCGCACGGTGCCCATGAGCTGGTCCAGGTCCATGGGCCCCGCCTGGGGCAGCTCTTCACGCCAGCGACTGAGGTCGAGCCCCTTGGGATCCATCTTCATGCGCTTGCTGGTGGCGATGGTCACCACCCGCAGCTCCAGGCCCTGAGTGGCCAGCTGGGCCTTCTGACGCTGAATCTGGCCCAGCAGGCTGCCCCCCACATTGCCCGCGCCCAACAGGTGGATGTCCACCACCACATGGGCCCGGAAGAAGCGGCGGTGGATGTGGGCCATGGCAGCGGCGCCCACGGCCTCCTCCACCACCGCGGAGATGATGCGCTCGCTGGCCCCCTGGGCGATGGCCACCACGTTGCAGCCCACCTCGGCCAGGGCATCAAAAAAGGTGCCCGCCACACCGGCCCGGGTGCGCATGCCGTCGCCCACAATGCTCAGCACCGCCAGATTCGGCTGCAGGCTTACGGGATCGATGAAGCCCGCCGACAGCTCCATGGGAAAGGCCTCCTGGATGGCGGCCACGGCCCCGGGCCCGTCCGCCCGCCGGACGGCGAAGCAGATGGACAGCTCGGAGGAGCTCTGGGTGATGAGCACCACGGAAATGCCCTTGCGGGCCAGGGCGCTGAAGACGCGGCCCGCGATGCCGGGCACGCCGGGCATGCCGGGCCCAGTGAGGTTCACCACCGAGAGGTCCCGCAGGAAGGAGAGGCCCCGCACACCGCTGGGCGGCGGCGGCACCTGCTCGCGGATGACGGTGCCCGGGTGGGCCGGATCGAAGCTGCTGCAGACCCGCACAGGGATGCCCCGCTCCCGCACCGGCGGGATGGTCTTGGGATGGAGCACCTTGGCGCCGAAGAAGGAGAGCTCCATGGCCTCCTCGAAGCTGGCCTCGGGCAGAGGGAAGGCCTCGGGCACCAGGCCCGGGTCGGCACTGTAGAGGCCCGCCACATCGGTCCAGATCTCCAGCATGTCTGCGCCGAAGGCGGCGGCGGCCAGAGCCGCGCTGTGATCCGAGCCGCCCCGCCCCAGGGACAGGATGCGCCCATGGCCATCACCGCCGAAGAAGCCCGGCAGCACCCAGAGCTGGTCGGGTCCAGCCTTCAGCGCCTGGAAGCCGGCCTCGATCTCAGCCATGCAGGGCCGGGCCTGGAGGGGATCGCCCTCCACGCGCACGAATTCCACCGGATCCAGGTAGCGGGGTGCCAAGCCCCGGGCCTTGAGGATGGCCATCAGAATGGCGCAGGAGGCCCGCTCACCGAGGCTGGAGACCTGCGCCAGCACCGAGGGTGGGCCCTCCTCCAGCAGGGCCATGCCGTGCAGCAGACGGCGGCCCAGGGCCTCCAGGGTGGCCAGTTCCTCCCGCAACGGGCCGGCCTCGTCGCCCAGGTCCGGCGCCAGGGCCACCACCACCTCCTCGTGGCGCTCCCGGTAGCTCTGCAGCAGGAGGTCCGCTTCGGGGCGATCCGGAACCCGACCGCCGTGCAGCAACAGGTTGGTGATGCCCGCCATGGCGGAGGCCACCACGCAGACCCGGCGCTCCAGTCTGGCCGCCGCCACCAGGTCGGCGGTGGCCCGCAGGCGCTCAGCCCCGGCCAGGCTGGTGCCGCCGAATTTCATGACGCGGATGGCGTTGGATGACATGGGAGCTCCGTTGATTTTGGAAGGGTCTGGAAGGGTCTGGAAGGCTCTATGCGAAAAGGCCCCGCGGGGTTACCGCGGGGCCGAGTCTGAGGTTCGAAATCAGGTCAGGCGCCCCGCGGATCGGTGAGCGTAATGTGACCAGTGGTATTGGTGTTCATGGACCGGGACAGGCTCTCGCCCAGCACGGAGTTCCGCGCGGCGCAGGAGAGCTGATCCACAGGCAAATGCATGAGAAATATCATCGTGGATGGCCGGGCAAAGGTCAACCCGCTTTCCCCGCCCGCCGTCCCAGTGCGAGGCTGCTGCCCAGCCAGAGGCCCGAACAGCCCAGGGCCGCGAGGCCCACCGGGATTGCCAGAGCCACCAGGACCGTGGGCGCCCAAACGCCCAGGAGATCCCCGCCCCGATACACAAAGGTATCGATGAAGGGTTTTGACTTGTAGCGTTCCTCGGGACCCAACGGAATGTAGAGGATCTCCCGGGCGGGGCGGTCCACGGCGTAGTGGAGGCCCCGGCGCAGCACCTGGACCAGAGCCATGACGCCGAAGGTGGGCCAGACCAGCAGCGCACCGAAGCCGCCCAGGGTCAGCACTGGCAGAATGGAGAGCACCACGGGGATGCCCAGACGCGTCAGCAGCCGGCCAGTAAGAAAGACCTGGGTGAGCAGGGTGAGCACGTTCACATAGAGGTCGATGCGGGCGAAGGCCGTCGTGCGGGCGGCGGTGCCCACGAAGCTGCGCTCCACGATGCTCCCCTGCTGCAGGTAGAGGAAGGTGCTGGTGATGGTGAAGAGCAGCATGTAGATGCAGATGAGCTGCAGGTAGCGCGAAGTGGCGATGAGGCGCAGGCCCTCCAGGGGCCCGGGACCCGGCTCCCGCTCGCCATGGGCCACGTGGCCCAGTTGGAAAATCGTGGCGAGGCGCCGCACACACTGCACGGCCAGCTCCAGCGTGAGGGCCGAGAGCAGCAGCAGGGAGAGGGGGTCCACCTTCACGCGCAGCGCACCCAGCGCGAAGCCCTTGGTGAGCAGCCCCGTGAGTGCCGCCCCCGCAATGGCACCCAGGGTGCCGCCCGTGGCGATGAAGCCGAAAAGCCGCTTGCCCTGGACCTCGCTCCAGACATCCGTCATGAGGCCCCAGAACACGGACACCACGAAGAGGTTGAATACGCTCAGCCAGATGTAGAAGCCATAGCCCAGGGCCGCGCCGCCGTGGTGAGGGAGGAAGCGGAAGGCCAGGAAGAAGGCCAGCATGCAGAGCGCAAAGCCGCGGTAGGTGAGCGGGATGAAGCGGCGCCGGGGAAGCTTTGAGACCAGGGTGGCAAAGGCGGGGTTCACCAGCACCATGGCCAAGAGGGTGCCGGTCATGAGCCAGGGCAGCTTGTCGGCGCCCCGGGCGATGCCAATGGCCTCCCGCACCGGGCGCAGCAGGTAGAAGCCGAAGAGCAGCAGGAAGAAGTAGAAGGTGGACCACAGCAGGGCCGGGGCCTCGCCCTCGTCGAGCAGCACGAGGCGGCGGAGCAGGCGGGCAGGGGTCATGGGCGATCCAGAAAGGTGTTGCGGGATGGACTCAGGGGAGTTTATATCAATTCACGAGGCATCACCCTCCAACCTGCCGGAGCTCCCATGACCGTCTCCCGTCGCGACTTCCTCCAGTGGTCCGCCACGGCTAGCGCCCTTGCGGCCACGGGTCTGGACCTCTCCGCCGCCCCCGCCAAGGTGAGCCCCAAGAAGATCCTCATTCTGGGCGGCACCGGCTACCTGGGCCCCGCCACCATCGAACTGGCCCAGGCCCGGGGCCATTCGGTGACCATGTTCAACCGGGGCAAGACGCGGCCCGACCTCTTCCCCGGCGTGGAGAAGCTCCACGGGGACCGCGACCCCAAGAAGGATGAGGGACTGAAGGCCCTGGAGACCGGCACCTGGGATGCAGTCATCGACAACAGCGGCTACTACCCTCGGATGGTCGGTGCTTCGGCGGCCCTGCTGGCGCCCCGGACCAAGCAGTACCTCTACATCTCCAGCATCAGCGCCTACAAAGAGCCCAACCCCGAGAACGGCACCGAGGATGCGGCCCTGGCCACCCTCGCGGACCCCACCGTGGAGGACATGGGCAAGGAGTATCAGAACTACGGCGGCCTCAAGGCCCTCTGCGAACAGGCTGCGCAAAAGGCCATGTCCGGCCGCACCACCATCATCCGCCCCGGCTACATCGTAGGGCCCGATGACCCCTCAGGCCGCTTCACCTACTGGCCCGTGCGGTTCGACAAGGGCGGCGACATCGCCGTCCCCGGCGCGACCACGGATCCCGTGGAGATCATCGATGTGCGCGACCTGGCGGCCTGGCTGGTGCACCTGGTAGAGCAGGGCACCACGGGCGTGTTCAACGCCTGCGGCCCCGAGAAGCGCCTGCCCTGGGGCGACCTGGTGGCCGCCTTCCAGAAGTTCGGCAGCCCCACCGCCAAGCCCGTGTGGATCCCCACGGATTTCCTGGTCAAGCAGGAGGGCATCGACTTCTCCATCTGGGCCCCCTATGCAGGTGAGACCAAGGGCTTCCACACCTGGCGCAATGACCGCGCCGTGAAGGCGGGCCTGAAGTTCCGCCCCGCCGCTGAGACCGTGCGCGACACCCTGGCCTGGTACAAGACCCAGGAGAAGGCCGAAAAGGGCCGCACGAAGCTGGCGGGCCCGAGCGCCGAGCAGGAGACCAAACTCATCGCCGCCTGGCGTGCCTCCCAGCCCAAGGGCTGAGTCTTTCCCCGTTGCGATGAAACAGTTCGAATTCCAGCTGGACCTGTCCCCGGACCGCTACCTGGCCTATTACCAGGGCCTGGTCCGGGACGTGGTGGTGCGCTGCCGGAACGGGCAGACGGTCCAGTTCCCGGCAGGCCTCCTGAAGGCCTTCGTGAGCCCCTCCGGCATCCACGGCAACTTCCGCCTGACCTGCGATGACCAGCACAAGGGGGCCCGACTGGAACGGCTCTCTTGAGCCCCTGGCCTGCTTATTGCAGTCCAGTGCCCAGCAGTCCTTTTCAGCTGGGATATCGACATGGGTGACTTGGCGATTGGCAACCTTGGGACGGTGGCGCTGGAAACAGCCCTGCCCCCCACCCGTAAGCCGCACACGGCCTCCTTCCAGGATCTCCTGGCCGCCGTGAGCGCCGCAGACCCTGCGCCCGCCGCGCCCCCGGTCCTGAAGGCCGTCGTCAGCCGGGGCGACTGCCTCTCGAAGATCTGTGCGGAGGCCCTCCGGGCGAAGCAGGGCCGCTATTCCCAGCGGGAATTGCACGCCGCCGTCCAGGCCGTGGCCAAGGCCAACCAGATCGCCAACCCCAACAAGATCTACGTGGGCCAGAAGCTGGACCTCTCCGTGCTGGGCACCCTCACCACGGAAAGCAGCCCAGTCCAAACCGCAAGCCAGGCCTCCGCCGCCAAGTGGAGGACCCTGGTGGACGGCGCGGTGACAGTGACGTCGGAATTCGGCCGCCGGAAGGATCCCTTCACCGGGCACCTGGCCCAGCACGAGGGTGTCGATGTGGCGGCGCCCTCCGGTTCCCCCATCGCGGCTTTCGCCGCAGGCAGCGTGGTCTATTCTGGGTGGAAGTCCGGCTACGGCAACACCGTGATCCTCCGCCACCCGGATGGCCTGGAGAGCGTGTACGGCCATGTCTCCAAATCCCTGGTGAAGGTGGGGGACGAGGTGGCCTCCCACGAAACCATCGCCCAGGTCGGTTCCGCCGGCAGGGCCACGGGGTCCCACCTCCACTTCGAGGTCCGCCGCGATGGCAAAGCCGTGGACCCCGCGACTGTCCTGATTACCGATCCCACTGAGGGCCAGTAGAACCGCACACCCTTCATTTTGGGGATTGTTTAATCCAGCTCAGCGCGACGTCGAAGCCTCTGGTATCGGTCGCAGCCTCAGCAGCGCTGAGCTTTCCCCCGATCCTTGTTCAGCTGTGGATGTAATGCACCAGCTGGTCGATGGTGAACTTCTGGTCGGAGATGACTTCCTTCACCAGGTCGCCGATGGAGAGGATGCCCAACAGCTCGTTGTGGTCGCCGATCACGGGCAGATGGCGCACGCGCTTATCTGTCATGAGGGCCATGCACTCCTCGATGGACTGGGCGAGGGTCACACAGCTGACCTTCTCGCTCATGATCTCCCGTACTGGGGTGTCCTTGGAGGTCTTGCCCTTGAGGACGATCTTCCGGGCATAGTCGCGCTCCGAGAAAATGCCCACCAGGCGACCGCCATCCACCACCGGCAGGGCGCCGATCTCGTACTGGGACAGGAGCGTCAGGGCCGTGAAGACCGTGTCATCCGGTCCCACCGACAGCAGGGACTTCTTCTCGGCGATCAGCTGATTGAGTGGCCTCATCCTTGCCTCCGCAGCCCATAGGGCCTTGTTGAAATGGGTGTTGGAACCGTGGCCCTGACTATAGGGCTGAACTCGGAGAGTGGGAATCCGGAAATTCCGGGCCTGCCGATCCTGGGCTATGCTGGCGAACAATTATGCGCCGCCGCCTGCTTCTCCCCCTGCTTGGACTCTGCCTGGCCGCAGGAGCCCAAGAGCGCATGGAACTCAGCGTACGGCCCCCAGATCAGCGCTTCCAGTTCCTGTCGGAATTGCACGCCCCCGGGGAACGGCCGCTGGTCCTGGCCCTGCGGGGGGGCAGCGCCAAGGGTCTGGCCCACGCGGGCCTGCTGCGCCGCCTGGAGGAGGAGGGCTGGCATCCCCAAGGCCTGGTGGGCACCAGCGCCGGCAGCCTGGCGGGCGCCCTCTTCGCCAGCGGCTTCGGGGGCGCCGGCAGTGAGCGGGTATTCCTGCGCCGTGATTTCGCCCTGGTCCTGGATGACCGGCGGCGCACCCCGGGCCTTAGCGCCACCGAGGACGAAGATCTGCACGGCACCCTCATGGGCCTGGCCTTCTCCCAGGGGCGGCTCATGCTGGTGCCCGGCGAGGACCGCGCCCGCCGTCTCCGCATCGCCCTCTTCGAAACCCTGGCCCGGGCCCAGGCCCTGAGTGGCACGAGCTTCGACCGACTGGGCTCCCGGCTGCGCATCGTCACTTCAAGCCTCACACGTGGCGAGGCGCGGGTGCTGGCCCAGGGGGATCTGGTGGATGCGGTGAAGGCCTCCATGTCCATCCCGGGCCTGCTGGCTCCGGTATCCATCGGTGAGGAGCGCCTGGTGGATGGCGGGCTGGTGGAGAACCTCCCGGCCATGGCCGCCCGCACGGCCTTCCCCGGCGCCCGCATCGTGGGGGTCAACATCGGACGCAGCTGGGATGCCTCGGCACCCACGGACATTCTGAGCCTCCTCAACCGCAGCCTGGACCTGGCCATGCGCGTCACGGAGTTCCGCAGCGAAGCGGCCTCGGATCTGGTGCTGCGGCCCGAAACGGACTCCGTCGACGAGTTCGCCTACAAGGGCAGCGAGGCCATCCTCTTCACCGCTGGCGCCAAAGCCCTGACCCAGGCCCTGCCCCAGCTGGAGGTCCTGCTGGTGGATGGAGTCGAGGCCCCGGCGGCAACCAAGGTTACAGTCGACGGCCCCGAGCCACCGGAGCTCCAGGCCCTCCTGGCGGAGACTAGACCGGGTGCAGGTCCCTGGAAGCGGGCTGAGCTATGGCGCCTGCTGCGCCGGGCCCACCGGCGCCTGCCCCTAGCGCGGGCCTGGGTGGACCTGCCCGCGGAAGTCACGGGCACCGCCATTTTCCACTGGGAGGCCGCGGCCCCCATCCAGCGGGTCCGCCTGGATCTGCCTAAAGACTGGCCCGCCGACGTGCCCGGGCGGATCGCCAGCCTCCTGCGCGAGCGGGGCCTGGAGCCGGGTCAGCCCTTCCATGCCGCCCGCTTCGGCCAGCTGGAGCAGGAGCTCATCGGCGAGGGCGTGGGCAAGGGCGCCACGGTGCTGGATCTGCGGGGCAGCGGCTTCCGCGATGGCGAACTGCTGCTGGTGGTGCATGAGCCTGTCCTGATGCGGGTCGAGGTGGAACCCGGTCCTCTGGCCCACGCCACCCATCGGGCCGCCCAGAGCCTGGAGGGGCAGGTGCTTCGCGCCGCGGAACTGGAGGAGGTGCTGGGACGCACCCGGGACCACCTGGGCTTCCGCCGCCTTGAGACCCGTCTTGAGGAGCAGGAGGATGGTCTGGTCCTCAAGCTGCGCCCCGTGGGCATCGAGCCCGCCCTGCTGAACCTCACCCTGGCCTACGAGACGGACTGGGGCATTCATGGCGGGGTCCTGGTGCGGGGTCGGAACCTCTTCGGCAGCGGCCTGGGCGGCTCTCTGGAGGCCTCGGCGGACAGCCTGCAGAAACACCTGGATGGCCACCTGGGCTGGAGCCTGAACGCCTTCCCGGCCCTGTCCCTGGGGGCCTTCGGTACCTGGTCCAAGCAGGACGTTCAGGGCGGCGTACTGTTCCTCCAGGAGACCAGCCAGCTGGGCCTCCAGTTCACCCGCCAGGAACTGGGCCTGGAGGCGGTCCTGCGCTGGGGCCGCGAAGAACGCGGTCGCATCGGGCTGGCAGCTTTCCAGCATCAGGGCACCTTCTCCATCGCTGGCGCGCAGTCCGACACCCCCAAGGCCACCGTGGCCCGCTCTTGGCTGGAGTGGGACGACCTGGACTTCCACACCCTGCCCACGGAGGGCACCCTCCTGCGCCTGAGCGCGGATCGTAGCCTTTCAGTGGAAAGCGGCAAGCCCTACTGGCGCGGCTATGGCCGGCTTCAGCGGCAACAGCCACTGGGTTCCGCCTGGGGCCTCATGATGGACGCAGAGGTCGCCCTCACTCAGGACGCCCCTGCGGACCGCTGGTGGGTGGGTGGGGGCAGCGACTCCTTCATCGGCACCCGCAGCGCCGCCTACCTGATGCCTAGCATGGTCGCCTTTAAAATTGGCCTGCCCTACACCCAAGCCTCTATCCTGGGCACCGGCTGGCAGATCGGGCCCCGCTACGACCTGGGCCGTGCCGCGCTCAACCCGTCCGACTTGAGTGGGGGGCTGCGGATCCAGGGTCTTGGCCTGGTGGCAAGGACTGTGCTCCGAGATTTCTTCCTGGAGCTGTCCGCGGGCTGGGTCCATCTGCACCTTGGGGATGCCTCCCAGCGCGAGAAGCGGGTCTCCTTCCTGTTGGGGGCCCGACCTTTCGATGCCTGGCGCCGGAAATAGGGCATCCAAGGGTTCATTCTCGACAAACCGTCAAGGAAAGGCTGCCAAAAACCCCTTGTCCTTGTGGACATCTCGGCATTCTGAGTACCCTTTGTCAGCACATCCGGGAGCACATCATGGCCGTCAACCTCAAAGGGCGTAGTTTCCTCACCCTCATGGACTTCTCGCCCGCGGAGGTCCGCTTCCTGCTGGACCTGTCCCGCGACCTGAAGGCCAAGAAGCGCATGGGCGTCTTCAATGATCTGCTCAAGGGCAAGAACATCGTGCTGCTCTTTGAGAAGACCAGCACCCGCACCCGCTGCGCCTTCGAGGTGGGCGCCCTGGAGGAGGGCGCCCACGTCACCTTCCTGGACTCTGCCAGTTCCCAGATCGGGAAGAAGGAATCCATCGAGGACAGCGCCAAGGTGCTGGGCCGCTTCTATGACGGCATCGAGTACCGCGGCTACAAGCAGGAAGTGGTCGAAGCCCTGGCGAAGCACAGCGGCGTGCCCGTGTGGAATGGCCTCACGGACACGGACCACCCCACCCAGATCCTGGCGGACTTCCTCACCATCGAGGAGCACGTGGCCAAGCCCCTGCACAAGGTGAAGCTCGTGTTCTGCGGTGACATCCGCAACAACATGAGCTACGCCCTGATGTACGGCGCCGCCAAGACCGGCATGCACATGGTGGCCCTGGGGCCCAAGGAACTGGCCCCGGATCCCAAGGTGCTCAAGGCCGCCCGCGAGGCCGCCAAGGCCACCGGCGCCACCATCGAAGTGACGGACAACGTGGACGAGGCCGTCCGGGGCGCGGATGTGCTCTACACGGACGTCTGGGCCAGCATGGGCGAGGAGGATCAGATCCCAGCCCGCGTGAAGCTGCTCACGCCTTTCAAGATCACAATGGAGATGGTGGCGAAGACCGGCAACCCCGACCTGAAGTTCCTCCACTGCCTGCCCGCCTTCCACGACTTCGAAACCAAACTGGCCAAGGATCAGAAGGCCCTGGGCTTCGACATCCGCGAAGTGACTGACGAAGTCTTCCGCAGCCGCCACAGCGTGGTCTTCGACGAGGCGGAGAACCGCATGCACACCATCAAGGCCATCATGGTGGCGACCATCGGGTAGGGTTCTGCACCTGCTCAGACATGGCCCCGTTCGGGGCCATGTCTGAGATAGATCAATAATCCCCGAGGGCGGCGATGACGCGGGTCCAGAGGTCGCCGCCTCCGAGGCTGTTGGTAAGGATGACGATCCCTGTGCCACGGCTGGGGGAGAACTGGGAGAAACAGCGGAAGCCGGTCTGATTGGCCCCGCTGTGGTGAGCGATGTCTCCCTGGGGCGTCTCATTGATGGACCAGCCCAGGCCCCAGTGGACCGCCAGGCCCTGGGCGGCGCCAGGGCGTTCCACGGGTTCCCGGGCCCCTACGCTGACCTGGTGCCGGAGCATTTCCCGGACCCCTTTCTGGGAGACCACCGCCGAGCCGCCCTGCTCTGCCACCAGCACCTCCACCAGCAGGCGCGCGAATTCGCCGGCGGTGGTGTAGAGCGTGTAGGCCGCGTTGGGGTGGACATATTTCGACGCGCTGAGCACCGCGCCATCCTCCCGGTGCCCGCTGGCCTGCTGCGCCCCCAGCTCCGGGGTCCAAGCGAAGCCGGTCAGCCGGAGCCCCAGGGGCTGGAAGAGGGCCCGCTCGGCCAAGCGGTCCAGGGGCAGGCCCGTGATCCGCTCCACCTGGCGCTGCAAGTAGAAGATCCCCTCACCGGAATACCAGAACCGGGTCCCGGGCTCGAAGAGCAGGGGCAGAGGCCCCTCGCATTCCTCGCCGCCCGGGCGCCAGTTGGGAAAGCCGGCGGTGTGGGACAGCACCATGCGGGCGGTGACCTGCTTCCGCCAGGGCTGGTCAGGGACTTGTAGTTCGGCCCCGTAGGCCACCAGGGGCCGGTCGAGGTCCAGGCGCTTCGCTTCCACCAGACGCATGGCCAGCAAGGCGAAGATCGGCTTGCTCATGGAGGCCGCCTCGAAGACGGTGTCCGGCCTGACCGGCTCCCGGGTCTGGACGTTGAGCACCCCGTAGGCCTGGGTCCACACCACCTTCCGATCCCGGATCAGCGCGATGGAAACGCCGGGCACCTGATGTTCCTGCATCAGGGTGGGCAGGAGCGCATCCAGGGTGGCCTGCAGCGCCTCGGGCTGGAGCTGGCTGGCCCGGGCCTCGGGAGCGATCTGGCGCAGAGCCTGGGCCGCAGCGCGGCGCACGACCTGATCCTGGTCATGGAGCAGGTCCGTGAGGCCGGGCACGGCAAGGCGCGCCTCAGGCCCGAGTCCTCCGAGGGCCACCGCTGCCGCACCGCGCACCTGGGCGCTGGCATCCATCAGGGCCTTCCTCAGCTCGGTTTGAGCGCTCCGGGCGGCACTGCCACAGCGCCCCAGGGCGATGGCCGCGGAAAAGCGCAGTTCGGCGTTCGGGCCCTGCAACGCCAGCGCCAGGGCCGGGACGGCGGGTCTCCCCAGCTGACCGAGCGCCACGGCGGCCGCGCCGCGCAGGTAGAGGTCCCCGTTGCCCAGGGCCGCCACCAGGGCCGCAATGGCCTCGGGGCTCGGGGGGCTCAGCCGGCCAAGGTCCGCCGCAGCCCGCTCGCGCACGCTTGGATTGGAATCCCCCAAGGCGCGGATCAGAGCGGCCTGAGTCTCGGGAGCGGCTCCCAGGGACAGACCCGCGCTCAGCAACAGTGCGCCCACCAGCCAGGAATGGATCCACCGCATCGAATCACCGCCCAGCCCCGAGTGTAGAGGTACGGCATCTCAAAGGGGATGCCCCGGAAGGGCCTGGCCCCGGTGTGCCTCCTCAACCCTGCTAAGGTGGGACACCGATCCCCTGGAGTTCCAATGCACTCAGTCCGGCTCTTCCTTGTACCCGCCTTTGCGGCCATGTCGCTCATGGCCCAGGATTCCGCCTTCAGCGGTGTGTGGAAGCATGTCTCCAACTCCGGCATCGAGGCGGCCATTGAGGCCACGGTGAAGGACATGAACTTCATCAAACGGCCCATCGCCCGGGGGCGGCTGAAGGAGACCAACCCCGCCTACCAGAAGGTCACCATGATCACGGGGGCCCAGGAGATTTCGATCCAGTACGACGCCCGCACACCCATCAAGACCCCGGCCAGCGGCAAGGCTGTGCCCTGGACCCGGGAGGATGGCAAGGTCTTCCAGGTCACCGCCAAGGTTGATGGCAACCGGCTTGTCCAGACCTTCAAGAACGAAGAGGGCGAGCGGACGAACCTCTGGCAGGTGGGCGCGGACGGCAAGCTGAGCGTCTCCGTCACGGTTAAGAGCGCGTCCCTGCCCAAGGACTTGACCTACTCCATCAGCTTCGGACGATAGGAGAGAGCGGGCTGAAGCCTGGATTTTCTTTGGCCGGGGATGGACGGTGATGGACGGGGATGACTGATCACATCCCCGTCCATCACCGTCCATCCCCGGCCATTTTGTTTCACTGAAAATCGGGCCTGATCAGCTCTTATGAGGGCAACCGCGAAAAGCGCAGCAGCCACACATTCCTCCCCGGCTCACGCTGGCGGCGGCGCTCTTTGTCGGTGAAGATCGAGTATCGTCGGCAGGTCCGCACACGAGGCTGTTCATGGCTCTGCCCCCAGATCAGGAATCCCACCTCGGCCACCACCGCTGGGCCCTGCTGGCCCTGACCAGTGTGGGCGCCTTCATGACGCCCCTGGATGCCTCCATCGTCGCGGTGGCTCTGCCGAAAATGGGCCCCCTGCTGAACCTCAGCTTCGCCACGTCGCTCTGGGTGCAGGCGGCCTACCTGCTGAGCATCGCCATCCTGCTCATCCCACTGGGGCGCCTGGCGGACCAGCGCAGCCGTGTGCACTTCTACCTGGGCGGCATCGCCATCTTCACGGTGGCCTCCCTGGCAGCGGCCCTCAGCTGGAATGGCAGCACGCTCATCCTCAGCCGCATCCTCCAGGGCGTGGGCGGGGCCCTGCTCTATGCCACCTCCTCGGCCATCGTCACCTCAGTCTTTCCGGGCCACGAGCGGGGTCGGGCACTGGGCATCAACGTCATGGCCGTCTACCTGGGCCTCAGCGTGGGGCCACCGCTGGGCGGCTTTCTCGTGGACCACTTCGGCTGGCCCTGGATCTTCCTGGTGAACCTGCCCGTGGGCCTGGTGGTTTTCGTTTGGGGCTGGCGCATCCTGCCCCGCACCGAAGTCACCCGAAAGGCCGTCGCGCCCCTGGCTGCGGGCCGGATGGACCTCCCCGGCGCGGCGCTGCTGGCCTCGCTCCTGTTGGGCCTGCTGGTGCCCCTGACCTTCGCCTCCGAGTGGGGCTGGCACTCGGCGCGGGTCTGGTCCCTGCTGACGCTGTCGGCCTTCTCAGCCCTGGCCTTCTGGCAGCGCGAGACCCACGCGACCCTGCCCCTGGTGGACCTGGACCTCTTGCGAAAGAACCGCCTCTTCGCCGCCGCCAATCTCGCGGCCCTGCTCAACTACATGGCCCTCTACGCCATCGCCATCCTCACGGCCGTGCACCTGCAGTTGGTGCAGGGAAGGTCCGCCAAGGTGGCGGGCTGGATCATGCTGGGCCAGCCCCTCATGCAGGCCTGCCTCAGCCCCCTCGCAGGCCGCCTCAGCGACCGCGTGGGCTCCCGTCTCCTGAGCACCACAGGCATGCTGCTCACCGCCCTGGGCATGGGCCTCCTGAGCGTCCTGGGCGCCAGCCAGTCCATCCTGCCCATCGCCTCGGCTCTGGCCATCGTGGGGGTGGGCATGGCCGCCTTCAGCGCCCCCAACACCAGTGCCATCATGGGCAGCGTGGACCGCAGCCAGCTCAGCGTAGCCAGCGCCTTTCTGGGCACCATGCGCGTCACGGGCCAGGCCCTCAGCGTGGCCATCCTGGGCGGCATCGCCGCCAGCCACCTGGGCCCCGGCGGTTGGCGCCTGCTGTTGCGCGTGGGTGGCTCCCCCCAGGCTGCCGCCGCCTTCGCCCTGGGCTACCGCAGCGCCATGGCCACCGGCGCCGGGCTGGCCCTGCTGGGGGCTTGGGCCTCCATGACGCGGGGCGCGCATTCAGGCACAGCCAGCGCCTGAGCGCCCAGCCCTACTTTGTCATCGTGATGGCATCCAGCTCCCGCCCTGCGGCGTTCAGCTGGCGTAGCTTCAGAGTCTTGCCGTCCACGTCCAGCACGGTGAAGGAGTGCTGGTCGGACACGAAGGCCCGGGTCCAGTGCTGCCAGCTGGTCTTGGCGTCGGTCTGCCAGGGGTCGTAGAGCTCAGCACCACCGGCGCCTGTGACGATGTGGATGATGCCCTGGGCGCGGGTGTGGGTCTGGCCGTCGAAGGCCTCGTCCACCTGGAAGCTGCCCTCCACCGGCCTGCCCCGCTCGCCGATCTTGGTGGGCTGGAAGCGGAGGGGGGCCGTGCGCTGGTAGTTGTGCACGTGGCCCGCGAGCACCAGATCAACGTGGTATCTCTCCAGGAGGGGGCTGATGGGGCGCATCCACTGGTCTTCTTCGTGGCTCTTGGCGCTCTGGAAGAGGGGGTGGTGCAGGGCCACAATGCGCCAGGTGGCGTGCTGGGCGGCCTTGAGGTCCGCCTCCAGCCAGGCCTTCAGGGCGGGGCTCTCCCAGTCCGCGTAGCGGTTGGAATCCAGCACGGTCCAGTGCACCTGGCCATAGTCGAAGCTGAAGCTTCCCATGCTCGGGAAGGCCGGGCCTGCGGCAGCCACCATGGCATCGTGGACACCCGCCTTCGCTGGGGCCGCGTTGGGCTCGCCGGCCTTCAGGGCGGGCCCGTTCAGGGGCAGGGACCAGTAGGCGAAAAAGGCCGAAGCATCGGGCAACTGCGCCCAGGGCACATCATGGTTGCCCACGACCCCGATGAAGGGGATGCTGCGCAGCAGCGGCGCCGCCTCGCTGTTGTAGACCGGGAAGAAGTGGTCCCGGTATTCAGACGCCCGACCCCGGCCGTAGACGAGGTCTCCCGTGATGAACACCGCATCCGGTTGCGTGGCGGCCACGGCCTGGGCGATGGCGCTCTGTTCTTTGCTGCCATTGGCCGCATCGCCGAAGACCACCAGCCGGTGGGCGCCTGCCTTGCGGGCCTGAGCCGTGGACTCAAAGACCACCTGCCCGCCCAGCTTCAGGCGGTAGGGCAGGCGCTGGCCCGGGGGCAGTTGTCGTAGCACGCTGCGGTAGATGCGGTGGGCCGCCAGGGGCGGGGCGTTCAGGGTTCGGAAGGTGGGCACGGCCTGGGGTTGCCAGCCCCTGGGGCCCTGCACCTCCACGACCCAGGCCCCATCGCGGTCCTCGGTCTGCCAGAGCAGATCCAGGCGCTCGAACTTGGTGATCCGGGGCGCGTCACCCAACTGCAGGTAGGGCTTCACCAGGAAGGCATCCTGGGCCTGAAGCAGCGAGAACAGAAGGAAGGAGGCAAGGAGACGCATGCCTCCAGCCTAGCCTCGGTCCCGGGCACCTGCGAGCCGGGGCAGCCCAGATAGAAAGATCTGCGAATCTTCTATGCACGGAAGCCTTGCCAGGCCCCCAGAAGGCCCTAGCTTCAGGGTGTCGTCGCCCTGCACCCAAGCCCTGGAGGCTGTATGGCCAAGACCTATGTTTCCCTCATCCCCAGCATCGAACAGCGGGAGGCGGCCTGGATCCAGGTGCGCGCCCGCCAGGCACCGGCCCCCAAGCCCCTGGCCCAGCCCTCCGTCACCATTTCCCGGGAGTACGGCTGCGAGGGCTTTCCCCTGGCCCTGCGCCTGCAAGAACTCCTGGGCAAGGCCAGTGGGTCGGCCTGGACCATCTTCGACAAGACCCTCCTGGACAAGGTGGCCTCAGATGAGCAGCTCTCCCGGGATCTCCTCCACCGCCTGGGCGACGAGAGCCACGCCCAGGATCTGATCTTGAGCCACATCGGCTCATTGACCCACGATGTGGCCTACGCTCGGTTGGTGCGCCACCTGATCCCCATCGCCATGGAGGGCCGCGCCATCATCGTGGGCCGGGGCGCCGCCGTGGTCTGCCAGGATCTGAAGAACTGCTTCCACGTCCGCCTAGTGGGCAGCTTCGAGTTCCGCGCCCACAGCATGGCCCGCCGCCTGGACCTGCCCTTGGCCGAAGCCGAGAACCTGGTCCGCGCCCAGTCCAAACTCCGGGAGAAGTTCATCAGCAAGGCCCTGCAGGTGGATATCACCGCCTCGCGCTGGTATGACGCCATCTTCAACAACGAGCGCCAGAGCGTCGAGAGTATCGCCCAGGCCTGCATGGGGTTGGTGCTGTCCGGGTGGCAGGAGAAGGGCAACCGCTAAAGCCGCGAAAGCCGCGAAAGCCCTTCGGGCACACGAAAGTGGGTTTATTCCCCGCCCTTTTCGCGCCTTTGGGGGTTCCATTTCCCTATTGCGTTAGGTCAGGCCAGCCTTAGCGCAGTCCCACCACCAGGGCCACACCCAGGGTCAGCAGCAGCACGGCCAGGCCCTTGGAGCGGTTGAGGGGCTCGCCGAAGAGGAAGCGGCCCAGGAGCACGGCGCTGGCCATGCCCGTGCCGCGTTTGACCACCTCGATGAAGCCCACCGGGGCATAACGGAAGGACTCGATCTGCACGGCCAGGGCCGTGGCGCCAATGACGATGGCGGTGCCCGTCAGCAGGGGGTGGGTGGCCAGGGGCTTGGCTGCGCTCAGGAAGGCCCGGAACTGGCCCCGGGCCAGGGTCCAGGCCAGCATGAGCAGGGCCACAGCCGCCGTCACGGCCGGGGCGTACCAGGCACCGGCGCCGCGCGAAACGGCTGTCTGATCCAGGACGGAAGTGAGGCTCCAGAGCAAGGCCACCAGGGCCATGCGCCGCACGCCGGGTTCCCGCACGGAACTGGCCAGGCTGCGCCAGGCGCCGCCACCCATGCCCAGCACCACGGCCCCGGACACCACCAGCACGGCGCCCGCGTACTGGGCGGCGCCCGGGGCCTGGCCCCGGAAGATCCAGGCCAGGGTGGTCGAGATCACCGGCGTAAAGCTCAGCAGCGGGATGGTGAGGCTCATGGGTGAGAGGCGCAGGGCATCCAGGAAGAGCACCAGGGCCACGCCATTCACCAGGGCCGAGGTCACCAGGGGCAGCAGGCAAGCCGCAGGCAGCCCCAGGGGCTCCCGCGAGGCGGCCCAGAGGGCCAGCAGTGGGGCTTGCACCAGGGGCAGCAGGAGCCCCAGGTAGACCGGGGAGATCTCCCGCGAGAGGCGCTTGCGGGTGGCATCAAACAGGGCCCAGGAGAGGGCCCCGATGAGCGTGAAGACCAGCCCGATTCCAGTGATGGGCACTAGTGGGCGCCCACCGTCGAGAGCAGGCGCGAACCCTGGACGTAGCAGGTCTTGTGAGTAATGTGATGCTCGAACTCGTGTCGGAACTTCTGCAGGGCCGAGTCCATGGGGCCGCAGGCCGCGTCACCCAGGGGGCAGAGCGTGCGCCCGGCGATGCGGGGCGTGAGGCTGGACAGGAGCTCTAGGTCACCGGGACGGCCTTCGCCATGCTCGATGCGATGGAGGATCATCTCCATCCAGTTGCAGCCTTCGCGGCAGGGTGTGCACTGGCCGCAGCTCTCGTGGGCGTAGAACTTGATCAGGCGTAGGGTGGCCTGCACGATACAGACGCTCTCGTCCATGACGATGAGGCCCCCGGAGCCGCCCATGGAGCCCCGGGCCCTCAGGTTGTCGAAGTCCATGGGCACGTCGAAGTCCTTCTCATCCAGCATGGGGCAGCTGGCGCCACCGGGGATGATGGCCTTGATCTTCTTGCCGGTGCTGGAACCGCCGCAGAGCTCTTCCACCAGGAAGTTCATGGGCGTGCCCATGGGCAGCTCGTAGATGCCAGGCCGCTTCACATGGCCGCTGACGCCGAAGATGCGGGTGCCGGAGTTCTTGGGCGAACCGATCTTGGCGTACTCGGCGCCGCCCATGCGCATGATGGGGGGCACTGCCGCCAGGGTCTCCACGTTGTTGATCGTCGTGGGCTGGCCGAAGGCGCCCTTGGCCGCCGGGAAGGGCGGCTTCACACGGGGCTCGCCCCGACGGCCTTCCAGGGAGTTCAGCAGGGCCGTCTCCTCGCCGCAGATGTAGGCGCCCGCGCCACGGTGGACGAGGATGTCGTAGTCCCAGCCGGTGCCGAGGATGTTCTTGCCGAGGTAGCCCGCATCGCGGGCTTCCTGGATGGCGGCCTCGAGCTTCTCGATGAGCCAGAGGAACTCGCCACGGATGTAGACGTAGCCGGTGACACACTGCATGGCCCAGCCGCCGATGATCATGCCCTCGATCAGCTGATGGGGGTTGTACTCGAGGATGACGCGATCTTTGAAGGTGCCAGGCTCGCCTTCGTCGGCGTTGCACACCAGGTAGCGGGTGAACTTGCGGTCCGCACTGTCCTTGGGCATGAAGGACCACTTGAGGCCCGCGGGGAAGCCCGCGCCACCGCGGCCGCGCAGGCCCGAAGCCTTGACCTCGTCGGTGACGGCCACAGGCTCCATCTTCAGGGCGGCCTTCATGGCCACGTAGCCCTCGTGCTGCTGCTCGTAGACGTTCAGGTGCCAGTTGTTCAGGTCGCCCGCGCCCCGGAGCAGGAGGTTTGGGAACTTCTCCGAGCCGAAGCCCGGGAAGGTGTAGGTGTGGTGATCAGGCTTGGTGCGGATGGCGACCATGATTCTTCCCCCGCTCACTGTGCCCAAGGGCGGTATTCACCGCGCTTGCAGGCTTCCATCACTTCGATCAGCTTCTGCTCATCAACCAGCTCGTCGTACACATCGTGGTTCACCTGGACACAAGGGGCGACACCGCAGCCGGCCAGGCACTCCACCTCTTCCACGCTCCACATGCCATCAGGGCTGGGGCCTGCGCCGGGCTTCACACCTGTCTTTTCGCAGACTTTCTCCAGCAATTGAGCGGCCCCGCGCAAGGCGCAGCTGATGTTGGTGCAGACCGAAAAGTGGTACTTACCCACCGGGGCCTTCTGATACATGGTGTAGAAAGTGGCGACCCCGAAGACATGTCCCTCGGGGATGCCGATGGCCTTGGCCACCGCCTTCATGGCCGCCAGGCTCACAAAGCCGAACTCGCGCTGGGCGATGTGCAGGGCAGGCAGGGTGGCCGCGAGCTTCTCCGGGTACTTGGCCATGATGCCCTGGATCTCGGCCAAGGCCTCGGCGCTGAACTCCTTGCGCTCGGATTCCGGCAGCCGCTGGCCCGGGGCCAGGGGTTCCTTGGAAGTCTCGGGGGATTGGGGATGGTTCATGGGCGCACTCGCATGATTGGCCAGTTTATCCAGAAAAGCAGGTGGGGGGCGCCGGTAAACCCGGTGCCCCCCATCACGACCGCCTCTGGCTGCTGGCCAGAACCTGCGACTGCTTACTTGCTGGCTTCAACGTTGAGGCTGATGGCGACCTCGTCGCCCACCATACCCAGGCCGTACTTGATGCCGTACTCGCTGCGGTTGACCGTGAGGGCGCCGTCAATGAAGCCCGCCACCACGGAACCAGGCTTGCCGCCGGCCTGGGTGCCCGCATTGGTGATGGGGAAGGTGATGCGCTTGGTCACCCCGTGCATGGTGAAGTCGCCGGTGATCTCCAGCTTGCCCTTGGCCACTTCCTTCACCGAGGTGCTCTTGAAGGTGATGGTGGGGAACTGGGCCACATCGAAGAAATCGGCCTTGCGCAGGTGGGCATCGCGCATCTCGTTGTCGGTGTTGACGCTGGCGGCATCGATGGTGACGTTCACCGAGGACTTGCTGATGTCCTTGTTGTCCACGGTGATCTCGCCGGAGAACTTGGCGAAGCGGCCGCTGACCTTGGCCAGGGTGTGGCGGATCTTGAAGCTGACTTCGCTGTGGACGGGGTCGATCTTGTAGGTGTCCTGGGCCAGGACCGGAAGGGCGGCCAGAGCCAGGGTGGCGAACAGGGCACGAAGGGGGTGGCGCATGTGGACTCCATAAAATAGGTGTTTCACCATGCATTGAAGTCTAGTCCTGTTTTTCTGAGTTGCAACACCTTTTTTTTGGATTTTCTGCCATCCTGGCCAGGCAGGAGCCCCCATGCACATCCGCGAGGAACTTCAGATCAACCGCCCCCTGGAGCCCGGCCACGAGGTGGCCCTGGCCCTGCTCCTCACCCGGGAATACGTGGCCCGGCTCTTTGATCAGGGCCTCTACGAACCCGAGGGCGTCTCTGACCAGCAGTTCAACGTGCTCCGCATCCTCAAGGGCGGCTCCAAGGACGGCTACCTGGTGAAGGACATCCGCTGCCGCATGATCTACCGGTTCGCGGACGTGCCCCGCCTGGTGAACCGCCTGGAGGCCCGGGGGCTGGTGAAACGCTGCGAGAACCCCGCCGATCGCCGGGGCAGTCGCGTGCAGATCACTCCCAAGGGCCTGGCCCTGGAAGCCAAGATGCACGGTCAGCACGACACCCTGTGCAGCCAGGTGGCCCGCTGTCTCAGCACCGAGGAGCGGGAGACCCTCCTCAGCCTGCTGGAGCGGGTCCGCAATGACCATCGCATCCAGTTGGAGGCGTTGCAGGGCGCGTGATTTCGAGATTCGCCGCCATTCCTGGTAACGTCTCGCCCCCGGCTCGCCACCGCCAGGGTGACCAACCGGGGGCCAGAGCAGGCGCTACTGCACGTCGCTCACCCTGCCATTCAGGAACGTGACCTTCAGATCCTGGTAGACGTGGATCTTCTTGGCTCCGAGATCGACCCTGCTCTTGGGTTTCCCGAGGGCCGATTCCACCTCGGCAATGCTCATCCCCAACGAGACGGTCGCCCCTGAGCCGGGCTCCGCGGGAAGCTGCCCACCCTCACTGATGATGGCCTGTTCCGACCGATTGGCCTCGCCCACCGCCTGGCTCAGTTCGGCCTGGGCACTCGCGTCGGGCCGGATGTCATCCGTATAGGAAGCCTTGACCGTTCCCATGGCCTGGGACGGAAGGGCCGGAATGCCATCCCTGCCCTGGTCTGACTGGAGCTTGACCATGCCCCGCTCGATGGTGGCCTGCATGCTGTTCTGCATCTCCTGGAGATCCATGGTCTTCACGGATAGGTAGCTGCCCGCTCGACAGCTTGAGCCGCGACTGGCCAGCACCCTCACCTCGGTCCACTCGGCATCCTGGGAAGGCGTCTGGGTCACCCGCAGGACATCACCTTCAACCAGCGGGCACTCCAGATCGCCCGCATTGGCCATCAGGCTGTTGGAGACGAGGAACACCTTGGGACCGTCAGGAGAGAAAAGGGGCGGTGGCGCGCTGGGCTGCCCGGAACTCTGGGCGTAGGCCTGGTCCGCCTTGGCCTGATCCATCTGCCGCCGGACCTCCTGGGCGATGGCTTCCTTCACTTCAGGAGACATGCCCGTGGCGGCACTGTAGGTTACGGGCGGCGCGCTGGTGGAGGCATTCTGAGCGAGATAGGCGGTTTCGAGCGTGGCCGCGATGGCGAAATCGGCCAACCAGAAGGCCGGACTCGCATAGGTGCGATAGGGCGAGAAGTACCCTCCGTAATAGCCGTACCAGGGGCGGGCGGACCAGCCCCAGCTGTAGCTCACCGGCACGGCCCAGGGCGAGTAGACCCAGGAATAGAAACCGGGGTGGTAGTAGTGGTTCGGCATGAACACGTGGTACTCGCGGCCGCCATGGGACCAGGGGCGGTAGATCGACGCATGCGCCACCCCGTTGTAGATGAAGGTCCGTTGCACATAGACATGCCCGTGGGACTGCAGTGGGCGCTGGACATAGCCGGAGCGACCCGTGGCATTGGCCACAATGACGCGCCCGCCGGGGCGAACCACCTCCACGTGCCGGACCCCGCTTGGAGCGTGGTGGATGATGGCCCCGCTGGGGGTCCGGACCTCACGAATGGCCCCGCTGGCAGTCCGATGGATTTCGCCACCCCCTCTGGTGTGGACCACCTGGCGCTCTGGACCGGGCCGACTTGGGGCGGCAGCATGGTCGCCAGGTCGGGCGCCTGGGGCCGGGGCCCCGTGCGATGGCTCAGGGCGGCCAGCCGGGCCCGGGTACGGCGCAGGTCGGCCACCTGGATGAGAAGTGCCGGAAGGGCCAGTGGGACTGGTTGGAGTCGGTGTGAGAACGGGGCGGCCGGCAGGGTTGGGGGTCGCGGGAGCCGCACCTGGGCGACCAGATGGGCTGGGTGTGGCGGGGACGGCTCCGGGATGCCCTAGAGATGTTGGCCCACCCGGAGGGACCTGCGTCGGCGCGGGACCTGGGCGGCCCGGTGCCCCAGCAACCGGTGCTCCTGGGCTGGGATGGACCGGAGCCCCCGTGGTCGGAGGCGTCGAGGGGCGCGGAGCAGCGGGCTGTGGCGTCGGCGCCGGCTGAGGTCTCGGGGCCGGAGCTGTGGCCGGGGGAGCCGAAGGACGCGGAGCGACTGGCTGGGCAGGCGCCTGCTGGGGTTTCGGGGCCGGGGCTGGTTGGGGTTTCGGGGCCGGGGCGGTGTGCGCTGGCTCCTGCTTCTTGCTCTTCTCCTTATCCTTTTCTTTGTCGTCGGCGTGCAGCGCCAGGGCATTGACCGCCAGAAGCGCCATGGCGAGTCGCGCCCCGGCCAACGGCAAGCTGAGATGGGTCATTCGGAGAGACTTGGGAGCTGGCATGGGCGCTTCCTCTCTTGAAGTTGAATCAATGTAAACCGTGACCTGACATGGCATGGGTCCCGGGCGGCAATCAGGTGGCCGGACCGGACCTAGTGGCGGCGGCGCTGCCGCTCCTCACATTCATGGAGCTGGCGTCGCGCCTCTTCGCGTTTCTCCACCATGACCCGCTCGATTCGAGCCAGTTCTTCCTTGGCGCGCTCCAGGTCTTTGCGAAGCTCTTCCTTGAGTGCAGGGCCACCGCGATGCTCACGATAGACACGCTCCAGAAGGTCATGGTCCCTGCGGGCCTCATCGCGTTCCTTCGCAAGATTGTGTTCGATGTGATCAATCCTCCGGTTGTACTCCGACCGGCAGTCCTCGGCCCAGGCTGGGACAGAGAGGGTTGCCCCAAGCAAGCACCCGGCGGAGAACAACACAACGCGAACAGACAAAGTCAACCTCCTGGGGATGTTGGACAAAATGTAGGTTCTGTTTTTTCCACGATCATCTTTAAAATAAAGATGGATGCACATTTTCTTGTTGCGGCATTTTATGTATTTATCAGGCTACCAGATCGCCATATTGGCAGTGCAAGATACGGTTTACTTCAAGGGTCCGCGACGCGTGCAATTGAAGTCGTGGGTGCCTACTCGGATGGGATCCCCTTCCTCTGGATCAGGCAGGAGACACCTGTGTCGCCCCCAGGCTGATGGCAGCCTGCACCAGCACCTGGGTCAAGCGCAGACAGGGAGCTGTGCGCTCGGCGCTCCCCGAGCGCCTTCCCGCTCGCAGGCTCATGGAGCTGGAGCCTCCCTGCTTCGGCCTCATGCCCCCAGTCCGGCAGCGGGCTTCGCCCGCTGGCCGTCCTCGGCGCTTTAGCGATCCAGCTCGCCCGCAATGATATTCATGGCGCCGAGGACGGCGACGGCGTCGGCGATCAGCCCGCCCTTCACCTGGCTCTCGAAGCTGCTGAAGATGGGGAGGCAGGGGGGACGGACCCGGATGCGGTAGGGGTTCTTGCCGCCATCGCTGACGATGTAGAAGCCCAGCTCGCCGTTGGCGGCTTCGGTGGCGCTGTAGACCTCGCCCACGGGCATCTCCATGCCATGCATCACCAGCTTGAAGTGGTGGATGAGACTCTCCATGCGGGTGTAGACCTTCTCCTTGGGCGGCAGGGCCACCTTGGGGTCGTCGATCATCACGGGACCGGGCTCGAGGCGGTCCAGCACCTGGCGGATGATCCGCAGGCTCTGGCGCATTTCCTCAACGCGGACAATGTAGCGGTCGAACACATCGCCGGTGGTGCCGATGGGGATGTCGAAGTCGTAGGTCTCGTAGCCCATGTAGGGCTGGGCCTTGCGCAGATCCTGGGGGACGCCCGCGGCGCGGAGGCTGGGGCCCGTCCAGCCCCAGTTCACGGCGTCCTCGGCACTGATGGCGCCGATGCCCTTGGTACGGTCATGCCAGATGGGGTTGTGGGTGAGCAGGCGCTCCAGTTCGTCGATGGCCGCGCTGCATTCCACCAGGAACTGCTCAGTCTTGGGCACGAAGCTTTCGGGCACGTCCCGGTAGAGGCCGCCGATGCGGGTGAAGCTGGTGTGGAGGCGCTGACCAGCCGCCAGTTCGAAGAGGTCGTAGGCAGACTCGCGCTGCTTGAAGAGGTAGAGGAAGGCCGTGAAGGCCCCGATGTCCACGGCGTTCACGCCCACGCAGACAATGTGGTCCGCCACACGGGACAGCTCGGAAAGCAGCACCCGCAGCGCCCGGGCCCGCTCGGGAATCTCGATGCCGAGCAGCTTTTCCACCGCCATGGCGTAGCCCACGTTGTTCATGATGGCGCTGCAGTAGTTCAGGCGGTCCGTGAGGGGGATGAACTGCTGGTAGCTGAGGCTCTCAGCCAGCTTCTCCACGCCGCGGTGGAGGTAGCCCATCTCCGGGGTGGCCTTGGTGATGGTCTCGCCCTCCAGTTCCAGCACGATGCGCAGGGTGCCGTGAGTGGTGGGGTGCGAGGGCCCCATGTTGACGATCATCTTGTCGCCGTCGAGCATCTGGCGGGTCATGGCGATGGATTCCATGGTCATGTCCTAACCCCTCGAGCCATTGTTGTAGGGGGCGGTGCAGCCTTCCATGCAGAAGGCGTCGCCGCCATCCAGCGGGAAGTCCTTCCGCAGGGCATGGCCCGGGAAGTCCTCCCAGGTGAGCAGGCGCCGCAGATCAGGGTGGCCCTCGAAACGGATGCCGAAGAGGTCGAAGACCTCCCGCTCAAACCAGTCCGCCGTCTTGTAGGTGCCGGTAAGGGTGGGCACGGCAACCCCGTCGGCCACGGGGACCTTCACACGCAGGCGCTCCTGGCTGGCCAGGTTGAGCCAGTGGTAGACCACGTCGAATCTATCCGCCCGCTCGGGCCAGTCCACGGCGGTGATGTCCACCAGCAACTGGAAGCCCTCGCAGTACAGCAGGTCCACCACGGCGAGGAGGTTCTCCTTGGCGATGACGATGGTCTGGTCGCCCCGGAAGGCGTGGCGATCCGTGATGGCGCCGGGGATCTGTGCGTCGATGTGCTCGATGACCATGGCTGCTCCGCCTAGAAGATCGTGCCGACGCCGTGGTCGGCGGCATCCATCAGCATCTCGCGGATGGTCTGCTGGCTGGTGAGGCCCTTCTCCGCCTGGATGCCCTCCTGGCGGGCCAGGCTGTCGTAGAAGCGCTGGATGTGATCCTTGCGCATGGACATGGATTCCTTCTCGATCTTCTCCTGCAGCTTCATGACCCCGTAGATCATGCTCTCAGGCCGGGGCGGGCAGCCGGGCACGTAGACGTCCACGGGGATGATGCGATCCACACCTTGTAGGGTGGCGTAGGTGCGATACATGCCACCGGAGGAGGCGCAGACCCCCACGGAGATGACCCACTTGGGCTCGGCCATCTGTGCGTAGATCGTGCGCAGCACCGGGGCCATCTTGTTGGTGATGGTGCCTAGGATCAGCATCATGTCGCTCTGCCGGGGACTGAAGCGCATGGCCTCGGCGCCGAAGCGGCTGAGATCGTATTTCGAGGACATCATGCTCATGAACTCGATGGCGCAGCAGGCCACGCCGAAGGGCATGGGCCAGAGGCTGTTCTTGCGGCCCCAGTTGACCACCGCATCCAGGCGCGTCGTCATCACCGCATCGTTGATGTTCAGTTCGGACATCTCAGCGCTCCCACTCGAAGGCACCCTTGCCCCAGGCGTAGACAAAGCCCACGAGGAGGGTGGCCATGAAGCTCAGCATGGCCCCGAAGGTCCATAGGGCCTGCTTGTAGTTCACCGCCCAGGGGAGCAGGAAGGCCGCTTCCACGTCGAACAGGATGAAGAGCATGGCGGTCAGATAGAATTTCACCGAGTACTTGTGCCGGGCCCCGGTCTGGACGGGCGGCACGCCGCACTCGTAGACCCGCAGCTTGGCCGCCTGGGCGTTCTTCGGCTTCCAGATCGTCAGCAGCTTGCCGGACAGGATAAGGATGGCGACAGCCGTCACGGCGGCGACCAGCATGAGGATGAGGACCGACAGGAAGGGCGATGCGGGATTGGCCATGGCGCTCTCGGGCGGAGGATTCCGCGATCCACCAGCTTAGCGCCCTTTGGCGGGACCGCTATCGTGTCAAGATCACAAGGCTTCGGGAGCCCTCCCAGGATAGAATCCCTTTGACCCCTTTTTTCCAGGAAACCCATGAGCGACCTCAAGCTGCGCGTCAAAGAGATGATCATCGAGCGGCTCAAGCTTGAGGACATGGCCCCCGACGACATCGAGGACGGGGCCCCCCTCTTCGGGGACGGCCTGGGCCTGGATTCCATCGATGCCCTGGAGCTGGTCCTGGGCATCGAGCAGGTCTTCGGCGTGAAGATTGAGGACGAGGCCGCGGGCCTCAAGGCCTTCAAGTCAGTCCAGGCCCTGACGGACTTCATCGCCGAGCACGCCAAGGCCTAGGCGCTTCATGACCGATATCCCAGGCCACCTGCCGCACCGCTACCCCTTCCTCCTGGTGGATCGGGTCCTGGAGCGCGAACCCGGGGTGCGGGTGCTGGCGGAGAAGTTGGTCACCTTCGGCGAGCCCTACCTCCAGGGTCACTTCGAGGGCCGCCCCCTGGTCCCCGGCGTCCTCCTGCTGGAGATGCTGGCCCAGGCCGGGGGCTTCCTGGAGGCGGAATCCCTGCATGGCGCCGCCATCTTCCTGGCTGGGGTCCAGGATGCCCGCTTCAAGGCTCCAGCCTTCCCGGGGGACCGCCTCCGCCTGGAAGTCAGCGCCGAGGGCAGTTTTGGGGGCCTCATGAAGGTCAAAGGCACCGTGCGCTGCGAGGACCGGGACCTCTGCACCGCCACCCTGCTGGTGAAGCGCCTATGAATCGGCGGGTGGTGGTCACGGGTTTCGGCATGGTCTCCTCCCTGGCTCCGGGCCGGGAGACCACCTGGGCGGCCATGCTGGAGGGCCGGGATGGCCTGGGGCCCCTCACCCGCCTGAACCTGCCCCTGGAACCAGCCCAGATCGCCGGCCAAGTGCCCCTGGCAGCCCTGCGGCACCAGACCCTCTGTGAGCGCATGGCCCTGCTGGCCCTGGAGGAGGCCCTGGACGGCTTCACGCCCCCGGGCGATCCGGGGCGCATCGGCGTCTTCCAGGGCGCGGGCACCAGCGGCCTGCCCGTGGCTGAGGCGTACCTGGAGGAGCGCCTGGCCGGAGGCCGAGGCCGGGCCCTGGAGCCTGCCTACCAGACCCCCTGCAATGTGGCGGACGCCCTGGCCCGGCGCCTGGGCGCCTGCGGGCCCCGGGCCACTCTCATGAACGCCTGCTCCTCCAGTCTCCTGGCCCTGGGCCAGGCCTGGGAGCGCATTGTCGCGGGCGAACTAGACGTCGCCGTGGCCGGGGGCGCCGAAAGCCTATGCCGAACCACCTACGGGGGCTTCTCTTGCCTCAAGGCCGTAGATCCCCGGAAGTGCCGCCCCTTCAGCCGGGACCGGGCGGGCCTGAACCTGGGCGAAGGCGCCGTCCAACTCCTGCTGGAGCCCCTGGACCGCGCCCAGGCCCGGGGCGCCACCATCTTCGCGGAGGTCCTGGGTTACGGCGCCAGCATGGACGCCCACCACCCCACGGCCCCCCATCCAGAAGGCGAAGGCGCCGCCAGGGCCCTGGCCATGGCCCTGCGCCAAGGCCGCCTGGACGCGGACCAGGTGGACCTGGTCTCCGCCCACGGCACCGCGACTCCTGCCAATGACGGGGCTGAGTGCCTGGCCATCCGCCGGGCCCTGGGGCCTGCCGCCGACGCCGTCTCCGTCACCAGCACCAAGAGCCAGTTCGGGCACACCTTGGGAGCCGCCGGAGCCTTCGGTGCCGCCGCCGCCATCCTGGCCCTGCGGGACCAGGTGGTCAGCCCCACCCTCCGGCTGGATGACCCCGACCCCCTCTGTGACCTGGACTGCACACCGCTGGTGGCCAAACAGCGGCGCCTCCGCGCGGCCCTGGTGAACGCGTTTGCCTTTGGGGGCAACAACGTGAGCCTCCTGCTGGGCCGTTGGAGTGGCGCATGACTCCACAGCCGACACCCCATGGTCCAACCGACCTCGTCATCTCTGGCCTCGGCCTGGTGTTCCCCTGCGGAGACGGGATCGAGGCGGCCCGCGCCAGCCTGGCTTCCGGGAGGCCCTGCTTCGCGGAGTTGCCCGAGGCCCTGGGCCCAGGGCGGGGTGCCGCCTGCACAGCCTTCAATCCCACGGGCATCATCCCACCCATGCAGCTGCGGCGCCTGGACCGGGCCTGCCGCTATGCCTGGGGCGCCGCCCACCAGGCCTTCCTGGACGCGGGCCTGGAGCCCCGAAGCCTGGGCGACCGCATCGCCGTGGCCGTGGGGACCCAGAGCGGGGGCAGCGAAGCCAGCGAGGCCTTCATGCGCCCCTACCTGCTGCGCGGCCCCGAGGGCGCGTCGCCCCTGATCTTTCCCAACACCGTAGCGAATGCTGCCAGTGGCCACCTGGCCCTGGCCTTCGGACTGAAGGGCCCCAGCGCCACCTTCGTCGACCGGGAGAATGCCACCTTCGGCGCCCTGGAGCAGGCCTGCCGCTGGCTGCGCCTGGGCCTCGTGGACGCGGCCCTGGTGGTGGGCACGGACGGGCTCTTCCCGCTGCTGCTGGACCTCTGCGGCCGGGCAGGTTTCCTGGCCCGGCACGGGGATCCCGTGGTGGACGCGGGCACCGGCTTCCTGCCCGGCGAGGGAGCGCAGGCCTTCCTGGTGGAAACTCGCGCCTCGGTCGCAGGCCGAGGCATCCGCCCCCGGGCCACCCTGGCGGGACTGGCGTGCCGCTCCGCCGCAGGCGATGGGCGCGAGGACCGGGCCGAGGCCCTGGCAGCCAGCGCGGAGTCTCTGATGGTTACTTCCCCGCAGCGCCGCATCGGCGGCGGCAACGGCCGGCCGAACCTGGATATTGCCGAAGCCCGCCTGGCCGCCCGGCAGCCCCAGTGGCCCGCCGCCCTGCACCCCAAGCAGCTCTGGGGCGAGTTCGCGGGCTCCGGCGGCCAACTCCTGGCGGCGGCCCTCCTGGAAGCTTCTCCGCAGGTTCTCATCACCGCCCCGGCCAGCGCGGGGACCCAGTTCGCGGCCTTGCTTGAAGAGGTTAGCGGCCGTTACGGAATCATCAGTGATTAGGATCGGTGTTCCGTTACAGCCCCTCATGCCGCTCATGGCTCAAAATGAAATGCCGATTTCGGCACGGCGGCTTAGGCTGGAAGTACGATGAATCAGCGCGACCAGATCAGCATCAGCAGCCAATCCATCCTCTGGGTGGGTGGTGTGGGCGTGGCCCTGCTCACCATGGCCTTCGTGCTGGGCGTGCAGGTGGGCAAGCAGAGCGCGGCCCTGCATCGCCCCTCCCAGCGGGGCACAGAGGAGAACCTCAAGGATCTGCCCGAGCCCCTGGTGGATCAGCTGAAGCTCTTCGAGGGGGAGGGCAGCGACAAGCTCGTGCCCGTCGCCAAGGTTGAGGCGGTCAAACCTGAAGCCGCGGCCCCCAAGCCCGAGGAGAAGCCCGCGGAGAAACCAGCGGAAGCCACCGCTGAGCTTTGGACCCTGCAACTGGTCGCCACGGCGGACGCCGCCGAGGCCAAGCGCATCGCCGACAAGGCCAAGGCCGAGGGATTCAGCACCGTCACCGTCAAGGAAAAGGGCCAGCTGAAGATCCGCCTCCACAGCGCCGACCGCACCACCATCGACAAGGCCGCTGAGAAACTCAAGAAGGCCGGCATCAAGCCCTTCCCGATAAAGGTGGAATAGATCAGGGCTTGGGATAGACCCGGATCCCGATCCACTTTTTGAGAATCACCTTGCCCGGCGCAAAGCCGCGGGGCTTGCTGATATCGGCGATGCGGGCCAGGTGGACCTCCACCTTGCCGCCGTCCCGGGCCTTGCTGTGGAAAGCGGCCAGCTCCGCGGCCCGCTCCAGCACCGGGCGGGGCAGCTCGCTCAGCTTGTCCGGGTTGCGGATGACCACGTGGCTGCCGGGCACGCTGGCGACGTGCAGCCAGAAGTCGGTATTGTCGGCCACCTTGAAGGTGAGCTGATCGTTCTCGGCGTCACCCTTGCCGATGAGCACCTCGAAGCCATCCACCATGACACTGCGGAACGCCTGACCCTTGCCGTCCTGGCGCTTGCCCTTCCCCTTCGAGCCTTCGTCCTGCATGCGTTTGGTCCCCTTGGTCCCGGCTCCAGCCTCCCCCTTCGCCTGCCCCTTTGTTTGTCTCGTGAAGGGGGGCGGCAGTGCAAGTCCGCCCTCCTCCTGGCGCCGCGCCCAGGCGGCCCGCTCCCGGGCCAGCTCGGCCTCCAGCTCCGCGACCCTGACCAGGCCCCGCTCGGCCTTCTTGGCGATCTTGAACCAGACCTGGACGGCCTGCTCAGCGCTGGTGCCGTGGGGCAGTTCCAGGCGGCTGCCATCCAACAGGAGCGCCTCACCCGTGGCCCCCTTGAGGCGGTAGAGTTCGGCCGAAAGTCGGCTGGCCTGGACCTTCAGGGGCAGCTGCTCCAAGTGCCGCGCCCGGTCTCGGGCCAGGGCCTGGCCCAGGCGCTCCAGACGGGCGGACTCGGCCTGGAGCTTCCGCGCCACCGCAGCTAGGGCAGGCCCCAGCACAAGGGCTTCAGCCCGGGCCTCGGACCAGGCCCGGTGCCGGGCCAGCAGGTCGCCCTCGCCTTCCAGCACATCGGGTTCCAGGCCAGCCAGGGCCCGGTCCAGACCCTCACCCCAGCGCTCCCGCCAGCGGCGCAGGGGGGGTGGATCCTCGAAGGGCTCGGGCTGGGTCGCAGGAAAGGGCACGCCCAGGCCCAGCCGGGGCAGCTGCACGTCCTGGCCGTCCACGCGGATGCCCGCCCGGCCCGGAATGGCCTGGAAGCTGAGGCGCAGGGTCTCCAGGCGCCCCGTGATGGCCCTGCGCTGGAGCACCAGCCCCAGCCAGCGCTCCCTGGGATCCCCTTCCACCGCGCGCAGCCGGGCCCCCTGGAGCCAGGGCCCCCAGAGCTTGGCGCTGTCCTTGGGGGCCTCTCCCTGCAGGCGTACCCAGGCAGGATGATCCAGGCCCAACAGCCAGAGCTCGGGCCTGGGCTGCAGGAGCAGAACCCAGCCCAGGGCCTCCCGGCGCCCGGCCCACTTGAGGCCGAGGGCCCGACCTGAAGCCCAGGCAGCATCCACCGGGACCTCGCCGCGCTGGGTCAGCCAGGCGCGGCTCAGGGCGAGCAGTAGCGGACCGTCCATGGCTATCCAAGCTCCTGGTTCAAGGGTGCATCCCTTGTCTTTTTCCGTGTCCCGGCCCCATGATGGAAGTACCTCCGGGTTTCAGCTTCCCATGCTCCCGGAATCTCGACGCAGGGTTCTGGACTCATGCCCGGGCCAGATCGATTCGATAAGCGACCTCTATGACAATTCCTGTACCGAAGAATGCTCAGCAGCTTCTGGT
The DNA here is from genome assembly GCA_903913215.1 of uncultured Holophagaceae bacterium. Lineage (GTDB taxonomy): Bacteria > Acidobacteriota > Holophagae > Holophagales > Holophagaceae > Geothrix. The sequence continues at coordinate 119,861 of CAIWKE010000011.1, read as the reverse complement.
CCTCTTGGTGGATGACAACCCCATCCAGCTGAGCTTGCTGCGACATCTCTTCCAGCGTCACGGTCACCTCACCATTGAGGCCCGCAATGGCGCCGAGGCCCTCATCGTCCTGGCCACAGAGTTCCCGGACGTGGTGGTCAGCGATTGCGTCATGCCCTTGCTGGACGGCTATCAGTTCTGCCGCCTCGTAAAAGATGACCGCGCCACACGCCACCTGCCGGTCCTGCTGCTGACCGCCCAGGGGGCTGGCCTGGCCCGGTTCTGGGCCAAGACCTGCGGTGCAGACCGCTTCCTCGTCAAGGGACGCGACCTGGACCACGTGGTCGAGGTCGCCGCAGCACTGGCCGCTCAGTCCGACAAGCCCCGGGCCGCCCACGCGGTGCCCAAGCTGGCCCAGGACAACTTCGGCGTGGAGGCCATCCAGCACCGCCTGGCCTCGGCCCTGGAGCAGCGCCTGCTGGAGACCGCCCTGCGTGACTCCATCGCCCGGCTCTACACCGCTGAACACGACACCGCCCGCCTCATCCAGGGCTTCGTTGAGATCCTGCAGGAACTGGTGCTGCCTGGCGCCCTGATGGTGAACTACCTGGGCGAGGACGGCGTCTGGTGCCGGGGCGTCCATGGTTCTTCGGTCTCCGAGGAAGATCGGCTGGACTTGGAAAAGGCGCTTCAGGAGCAGAGTTGCTTCCACCTCTCCGCCGGCTGCCAGTGGCACCCCGCCTCGGATGACGATGAACGCCGCCGCAGCCTGCGGGATCCGACCCTCCGCATCTACCAGGCCACCACACCGGGCTACCCCGTGCTGGGGGCCCTGGGCTTCATCACCGAGCGCCGCTCCGCGGATGAGTTCGAGCGGCTCTTTGAGATCGCCGCCGAAGAGCTGGGGCGCCTGCTCAGCCTCGAGGACTCCCGCCTGCGCCTCTACCATCAGGCCATCCGGGATCCCCTCACGGGCCTCTTCAATCGCAAGCACATCCTCGACATGCTCGCCATGGAGCTGGACCAGTGCGGGCGCTTCAAGCAGGGGCTGGCCATCATGCTGGTAGACCTAGACCACTTCAAGGCCGTGAATGACCGCTATGGCCATCCAGTGGGCGATCAGGTACTCAGCGTCATGGCCCAGCGCATGTCCTTCGGGCTGCGCAAGGTTGACCAGCTGGGCCGTATCGGCGGCGAGGAATTCCTCATCTACTGCCCCCAGACCGATATGGAAGGAGCCCGCGCCATGGCCGAACGCCTGCGCGAGGATGTCATCCTGGACTCCGTCCCAGGCCTGCCCGCTGGGGACCGCGTGACCCTCAGCATCGGCCTCGCCTCCTGGAACGGCCCCGAAGACAGCATCGAGCAGCTCATGTCCCGCTCGGACAAGGCTCTCTATCTCGCCAAGGCCCAGGGTCGCAACCGCGTCGTGGGGTAAATCTAGTCCGGGGGTTCCGCGCTGCGCGCACACCCCCGGGCCCCCGCGCCCACTCGCAGCAAAGCTGCTCGCGGGCTTGCCTCTAGTCCGGGGGTTCCCCTAGCGGCGCATGCGCCGCCAGGACCTCGGGGCGCGCTGCGAGCCTCCAGCTGACGCAACGCTAGGCGCTGCTCCCAGGCGCCCACTCGCGGCAAAGCCGCGCTCGGGTTTGACGCGCACCCCATCAATTGCATCGCTTGACAGGGCCGGGCAAGGTCCGCATGATTCCATACGCTTCCGTATGGAGTTGCCATGGAATCCCAAGAACCTCAGGATCTGGCCGAGCGCGTCACCCGCCTGGAAGCCCAGGTAGCCTGGCTCCTCCAGCAGGGTGCGGGCCAGCGCCCTGCCGCGACCCCGCCCCGCCTGCCGCCACCCATCCCGAAGCCCGCGGCGCCAGGCCGGGAGATCTCCCCCGTGGTCTGGATCGCGGGCATCGCTGCTTCCATCTTCCTCATCGGCGCCATCTTCTTCTTCCACTGGGCGGTTCAGCAAGGCTGGGTGGAGCCGGAACTGCGCTTTGTCCTGGGCCTGCTGGCGGGCGGTGGCATCGCGGCCTTCGCGGCCCGCCTGATGCTGCGCGGCACACCCAGGCTGGGCGTGGCTCTGCTCCTGGCGGGTCTGGGAACCCTGCAGTTCGCCTTCCGGGCCGGGGCCATGAGCTACCACTTTTTCCCTGCCGTCCTGGGCCTCGCGGCGACGGCTCTCCTGACGCTCGTAGCTGGGGCCCTGGCCGCCCGGGTCAGGAGCGGCGCCGCACTCACGGTGGCCCTCGTCTCGGGCCTGGTGGCGCCCTTGGTCTTCAGCCAGGGCGGCCACCACGAAGTGGCCCTGGCCCTCTACCTGGCGGTGCTCATGACCGCCGCCCTGGCCGTGCCCTACCTGGCCCGCAGCGGCGGGGCCTGGCATGGGGCCCGCTGGACCGCCCTGCTGGGCGTGTGGCTGTGGCTCCTGGCCGCCTGCCTCGAATCGACCCGCGCGGATCTGCCCACCCTGGGCGGCCTGCTGCTCCTTCACCTGCTGTTGGCGGGCCTCTGGGCCTGGCTGCCCCACACCGAAGAAAAGCCCGGTACACCCACGGCCCTCTGGCTGGTGGCCTCGGTGCTGACCACCGCCTACGGCTGGCTGCTCTGGAAGCGGGGCGACCTCAGCGTGGAGACCTTTGCCCTGCCGGTGCTGGCCCTGGCGGCCCTGAACCTGGTCTTGGTGAAGCCCCTGCGGGACCGCCTGGGCAACCGCCGCGCGGACTGGGGCCTGCTGGCCCTGGCGGCGGGCCACCTGAGCCTGGCCGTGCCCGTGGCCTTGGCCTGGCGCTGGGTGGGACCCGTGTGGGGCATCTTCGCCCTCAGCCTGGCCTGGGCCGCGGATCGCGCCCGGACAGCGGAGCACACGGAGGAGGCCACTTCGCTGCGCTGGCTGGGCGCCGCCCTGGCCCTCCTGACCAGCCTGCGTTGGGCCTTCCACCATGTCGATGGCCTGATCGGCAGCTCTTACAGCGGCGCCCTGCCCTTCTTCAACAGCTCCTTCGCCGAGGGGGCCCTGGTCTCTCTGGCCTGGTTCCTTCTGCTCCGGGGCGGTGGTCCCTTGCGGGGGATCTCCTTCCTGGCGCTGGAGCTCACCGCGAACCTCACCCTGGCCCTGGAGGCGGCCCACCTGGTGCAACGACTCCAGGTCCCCGCAGGCCACTCCTACGGCTTCTCCCGGGGCGCTTCGGTGTCCATCACCCTGGTGCTGGCACTCTCGGGCGCCTGGCAGTGGATGCGCAGCCTCAGACTGCGGGACGAGACGCGGAAGGCATGGATGATCGCCGGCTACGCCTGGATGGGCCTGGCCAGCTTCAAGCTCATCGCCGCAGACCTGGACGGTGCGGACACGCCCCTGCGGGCCCTGGCCTTCCTGGGCGTGGGCGGCATCGGCATGGCCGCGGCCATCCTCGCCAACCGACGGCGGACTCAGGAGCCTTCATGAAGGCCGCCCTGCCCTTGCTCCTCCTCCTGAGCCTGGCCTGCACCCGGGAGGATCGCTCCACCCTGCAGCGTCGCCCCATCAGCCCCAGCCCCACCAGTGGCTGGGCCCGCCTGCCCCTGGATGCCGCCGCCCAGCGGCAGCTGGAGGGAGCCTGGATCAGCGACGGGAGCGGTCGCAGCGTGCCCTTCTCCCTGGTACGCGAAGGTCTCTGGGACACGCGCTCTCTGCCCCTGGAACATCTGCTCACGGGCAGGGACGCCCTGGGCCATCCCACCGTGGAGTTCAGCCTCCGCCTGCCCGAGGGCTGGCAGGTGGGCGAGCGGGAGGCCCTGGCCCTGGACTTGGATCTGGAAGGCGAAGCGCCTTGGGTTGTCCAGGTCCGTGCCGATCGCCAACGCCCGGGTGGGGCCTTCGTGGCCCTGGATCCGCCCGCCCCCTTCCACCTCTACAACCTGGGCAGCGCCGGCTCCCGCAGCACCCTGCAGCTGCCCTGGGACGGGGACCGCTACCGCCTCAGCCTGGTGGCCACCCAAGGCACGGCGCCGCGCATCCGGGGACTGCGGGTGCAGGCGGAGACCCGGCCCGAGGCCTTGGAAGCCGAGCTGGCCCTGGACACGGTACTCGCGCCTGAGCCCGGCCAGCCCCAGACCTGGCGCCTGAGCCTGCCGGAAACCCAGCGGATCGTGGGCCTGGACCTGGAACTGACGCCCCCTGCCGCGCCAATCCAACCGGAGATCCAGGCAGGAGATGGCCCCGAGTCGGGCCGTGTCTGGCCCTCTGCGGACTTGGTGTGGAACCTCCCGGCCCTGGGCAGCCGCGCCTCGCGCATCGCCCTCCAGCCCCTCCTGGCCCGGAGCCTCAAGATCCACCTGCCCCCGGGGGCCACGCCTCAGTCGGCCCGCATCCTGGTGCGGCGCCAGACCCTTCTCATCCCCATAGAAGCGGGCCAGGTCTATGTCCTGCACCTCGGTGGTGAACCCAAGCTCGCACCGGGCAACCTGGGCGCCCTGCCCTCCCTCAGCAGCCTGGTTCGCAGCGCTCCCCTGAGCCTGGGGCCTGCGGAGCCTGATCCGCAGGGTCTGCTCCGCCCGTTGCGCGCCGATGAGCGGGCGCGGCCCTGGATGCCCTGGGTCGCGGGGCTGGCAGTGCTGGCGCTGGGAGCCGTGGCCTGGAAGCTCTTCCAGCAGCCAGCGGACCCCGCGACCTGAGCTCCGCCGAAGCCTGCCGGAGTTGCTCTGGCAGGCTGCAGCGACACTTCCCGGGCAACTGGGACTACCGCTTCGCCTTCAGCGCCATCATGCTCAGTCTCATGCTGCTCATGGATTTCCTCTTCGCCCGACTCTTGGGGCGTCCGGCCCGCCCAGGCTCTGGCGCCTCGGCCATGAACCCTTCTCACCGTACAGCGCCACTCTGCCTAATTCTCCTGGCCCTGCTGGGCCTGGCCTGCCGCTCGCCCCTGGCAGACCTGCCCCTGGATCGAAGTCGCCCGGCCCTCCAGCTGGCGGTGCAGATGGAGGACCACAGCCACAGGCTGAGCCAGCTCTGGTCTGGCTCAGAGGCGAATTCTCCGGAGGCGCGCAGCCAGGCCCTGGAACGCCACCGCGCCACATTCGAGGCGGACCTGCGCCGGGAGGCTGCAGCTCGGGGCTTGGCCCTGGATCCCGCAGTCGGGCTGAGCCTCGACCTGAAGGTCAGCAGCCTCGGCGAGGTGCGGGCCAAATACATCGCCCTGGGCATCCTCAGCGGCGTGGCCTGGGGTGTGGGCACGGGCCTGATTGCCCACAACCCGCGGTTGGCCCTGGGCCTGGGCGCCTACGAACTCGTGGAGGAGAGCGCCTTCTGGATCGGCGGTTCCCTGCTCATGGGCCGCTGGTCCTCCCCGGCCGTGGTAGAGGCGCAGCTGCGCCGCCGCGGTGTGGAGAAACCCCTCTGGGAGGAGACCTACTACGTGCTCTGGGCCAGACAGGAACTGGCTGAGTACCCCAAGTCCGATCAGGAGCGTCGAGAAGTGCAGCTCCAGGCCAGCCTGCACAAGGTCCGGAAGGAACTGTTCAAGGACTTGGAGGCCATGCCGGAGTTCCCGCGGGGACACGTGCTCAGCAGGGAACAGCGGGCTCCAGCAGCCGCGCAATGACATCCGCGGCGCTGTAGGACTCGGCGCCGGGCCGCAGGAACCGGGCGATATCGGCCACGTCATCGCCGGAGGTGACCAGGGTCTTTTCCGCGATCCCCTTGCGGATCTGCGGCATGCCCACGTCCGCCATGAGGGCGTTGCACAGGCACTTCCGTCCCAGGGCGCCTTCCTCCAGCCCGCCCTTGGCCACGAAGTGGTGGATGGGCTCGGAGGCGCAGCGGTAGCCGATGCTGCCATCCTCCTTGCGATAAGGCTCCCGCAGGTAGCCCAGGTCGCAGATGCGGGTGCGGGCGAGGTATTCCGCCTCGCTGGACAGGGTGCCCTCGAGCTGCACGACCTTGAAGGGAAAGCCCGTGGGCGAAGCCACGGGATCTGTGAACACCCGCGCCCCACCAGCAGCGGCGAGCCGCAGGACCCGCGCCCGGGTGCTGGGCTCCAGTCCTGATTCATTGCAGTAGGCGAAGGCGGTACCCACCTGGATGCCCGCGGCGCCCAGCTCCAGGGCCTCGCGCAGGCCCTCGGCCGTGCCCCGGCTTCCGGCCAACCAGAAGGGCAGCCCCAGCTCCCGCAGCTTGGCCAGGTCCACCATGTCGCGCGCCCCGTAGACGGGCATGCCTTCTGCGGAGAGAGGAGGGTTGCCGCGCGGCGGGGCATTGTGACCGCCGGCGGTGGGGGCCTCCACGATGAAGCCATCGATGCGCCCGTTCGCCTTGCGGCTGAGGGTGTGCGCCAGGGAGTTGGAGGAGATGATCGGCAGGAAGGCGGGCCGCTGCAGCTCGGGGGTGGCCCCTTCATTCCAGTCCGCCGGGTCGAAGCGCATTTGCGTGTCCTCGCCCGGGACAGAGCCCGTCACGGTCAGCGGGTACTCCGCCGCCGCCTGGTGTGCGAAGGCATCGAGCACACCAGGGATCCGGATGGGAATCCCTGCGCCCATGATGACCACCGCTACGCCCGCGAGCATGGCGCCGTAGATCGAGGGCAGGATGGGCAGCTGGATCTTCTCGAGGTAGTTGATGCCAACCGGCCCCCCGTGCCCTTCACGGGCCAGGAAGACCTCCACGAAGTTGCCGGCGATGCAGAGCTCCATCAGCTCCCGGGCCGACCCAGTCCTGGAGTACATCGGCAGGGCCTTGTAGGGTGCATCGGCAGGCCGACCGCCCTCCACAAAATGGCGTTCAAGCACACGCTGGGCCATGGCCGGGAACGGGAAGTGGCTCAGCGCCCGCCGCATGTGGCCCCCCTCGTCACCGTCCTGAAGGCGGCGCGACAGCATCACATCCAGCACCGTGCCTGAGACCACCCCGAGCTGGCCGAGGCGCGACACCGCATTCGCGAGGGTCCAGTTCGAGATCCCCACACCCATACCACCTTGAATGATCATCGGAAGCGTCAAGGTCGACCTTTCCCGGCCAGCAGATGGGCCTTCATAAGCATAGATTGGGACGCCGTGGCCAGCCGCAGGATTCGTTCCATGAGCGGGTGCCCCTCAGCCTTCGGCCACGACGGCCTTGGGCCTCAGCTGCACCAGGGCCACCGCCGCCAGGATGATCACCATGCCCAGGAAGCCGCGGGGACCAAAGGGCTCGTGCAGCACGAGGCCCCCCAGGAGCACCGCCACCAGGGGGTTCAGGTAGGCATAGGTGCCCATCTTGGCGGGCGGCCAGGCCTTGGCCAGGTAGATGTAGGCGGAGAAGGCCAGCAGGGAGCCGAAGAGGGCCAGGTAGGCCACAGCGAAGAGCGCCCTATGGGTGACGGGGCCGCGCAGGTAACCCCCCGAGAGGGGCGCCACCACCAGGCCCATGAGGGCCGCCATGCTCATCTGGATGCCCACGTTGGTCATGAGGCCGCCGCCATGGACATGTTGCTTGCCGTGCAGGGTGCCCCAGGACCAGAGCAGGGGTGCCAGCATCATGGCCGCCAGACCGCCCCCATGCAGCCGCAGCCCCTGGGTGGGCCAGACCAGCACGGCCACACCCGCCAGGCCTAGCACCAGCCCCGCCCAGCCCTTGGGGCCCAGGGGCTCCTTGGCCATGGTGAAGACCGCCAGCCAGAGTGGCACCAGGCCGCCCAGCACCGCCGCCAGCCCCGAGGAGACATGCAGTTCCGCGTAGGAGACCAGGGCATTGGCGCCGCCCAGCAGAAGTGCCCCCACAATCAGCAGGTGTGGGACTTCCCGGGCAGCGGGCCAAGCTTCCCGGCGCACACGGCCCAATCCCAGGGCCAGGACCGCCGAGAGAGAGAAGCGCAGGGCCACCATGCCGTAAGGGGTGAAGGACTCCAGGCCCAGGGCGATGGCGAAGTAGGTGGAACCCCAGACAACGGCAACGGTTAGGTAGGCGAGCCACCCCAGCATCAGCTGCGGACCTGCATCACTTCTTGGGCTTCTTGGCGGAACCGTCAATGGGGAAGGGGCTGGGACCGGCCTTCTCCCAGTGGGTCTCCAGCACCACCGTCGTGCGCGTGGTCACCATGGGACCCAGCACCCGGATGCGGCGCAGCCGCTCGGCGATGCCCGCGGGAGTGTCCGCCACGATCTTCAGCAGCAGGGCGTCCTCGCCAGCGATGGTGTGGGCCTCCAGGATGTCGGGCTCGTCTTCCAGGGCCTTGATGAAGCGCTGCTCGATGGCCTCGTTGTTGTCCTTGTACCGCACGGCCACGAAGGCCACCGTGGGCTTGTTCACCGCCGCCGGGCTGACGCGTGCGGCGTAGCCATTGAGGATGCCGTCGGCCTCCAGGCGCTTCACGCGGTCGATGATGGTGGGCCGGCTCACGCCCAGGCGCTCCGCAAGCTCCGCATGGCTCATGCGGCCATCCGCCTGCAGCATCGCCACCAGGCGGCGGTTGAGGTCATCCTCCATCAGCAGCTTCGCCATTGCAGGCTCCAGGCAAAAAGGGTTGAGTGGTCCTTGAACAGTATGCCAGTGGTTTCATCTCATGTAATGACAACCCGTCAACGCTGTCCGGGGACGTCAAGCCGCTGTTAAATAAATCTGTTTCATTCTGAGGCACCGGCAACCTAAGGGGCTGTAACGGAATGGCAATACATTGCTCTGATTATTCCGTAACAGCCCCTAAACTGAGGCCCCGAGGCGCCCATGAACTTCACCCGACCCTTCACCGACCAGAGCTTTTTCCTCATCGCGGGGCCCTGTGTCATCGAGAGCCGGGAACACACCCACCTCATGGCCTCCAGCCTGCGGGATCTGGCCGAAGACCGGGGCATACCCTTCATCTTCAAGGCCAGCTTCGACAAGGCCAACCGCACTTCCGCCGAGGCGCACCGCGGCCCCGGCATGGCTGAGGGCCTCGACATCCTCGCGGAGGTCCGCAGCCGCTATGGCGTACCGGTGCTCACGGATGTCCACGAGAGCGCCCAGTGCGAGGCCGTGGCGCGTGCTGTGGACGTGCTGCAGATTCCCGCCTTTCTCTGCCGCCAGACCGACCTCCTCTTGGCCGCCGCGGCCACGGGTCGCACGGTGAACCTGAAGAAGGGCCAGTTCCTGGCGCCCTGGGATCTCAAGCACGGCGTGGAGAAGCTCCAGTCCGTCCCCGGCCACGGCCCTGTGTGGGTGACCGAGCGCGGCTCCAGTTTCGGCTACGGCAACCTGGTGGTGGACTTCCAGAGCTTCCCCCACCTGCGCAAGACCGGCTGCCCGATCATCTTTGACGCCACCCACAGCGTGCAGAAGCCTGGCGCCCTGGGCAATGCCACCGGCGGCGCCCGGGAGATGATCCCCACCCTGGCACGGGCGGCGGCCACTGCCGTGGACGGCTTCTTCTTCGAGGTCCACGACTGCCCCGCCAAGGCCCACAGCGACGGCCCCAATGCCATGCCCCTGGACCAGTTCGGCGCGCTGCTGGACCAACTGCTGGTGCTCTGGCGCGCGGGCCGCGCCGCGGCCCTGCAGGATCCCGCAGCCCGGTGATGGCCGAGGCCCTGAAGGCAGGTCGCGACCTGGCCCTGAGGCCCCTGAAGCTGCGGGATGCCCGGGCCCTTTTCGCCTTGGTGGAATCCAACCGCGAGCGCCTGCGCACCTGGCTGCCCTGGCCCGACGCCAACCGCAGCGTCCAGGACTCGCGGGCCTACATCCTGCGCATGCGCGCCCTGGCCAAAGCAGGCCGGGGCCTCTCCTTCGGGCTCTGGTGGAAAGAGGAGCTGGTTGGCGTGGCGGGCTTTGTGTGGCTCGATGCCCTCAACGCCAGCGCCGGCATCGGCTACTGGCTGGCCCAGGAGGCCGAGGGCCACGGCCTCATGACCCGGGCCGTAGAGGCCCTGCTGCGCCACGGCTTCCGCAGCCTGGGCCTCAACCGTATCGAGATTCGCGCCGGTGTGCGCAACCACCGCAGCCGCGCCATCCCCAAGCGCCTGGGCTTCCGCCACGAGGGCACCTTGCGTCAGGCCGAGCGCCTGGCGGGCCGCACCGTGGACCACGCCGTCTATGGACTGCTGGCCGTAGAGTGGCGACGGCGCTAAACCGGTCCACCCCTGCCCGGTAAACCGGCCATGCGACCTGTCAAACCCCTCCTCCTGTTCCCCACCTTGCTCCTGGTCACGCTGCCCCTCGCGGCCCAGCACGCCATGGTCTCGCTCATCCGACAACCCCGGGCCACGGCGGCGGAGTTCACCGTGCCCATCACGGAGATCCAACTGAAGGACCAGGGGGACCTGAGCCGCCTCCACCTGGGTATCGGCCTGGGGGCCCGGCACTGGGATGACGGGGACAATGCCCTGCGCTTCGTGGCCGACGCCAACGCCACGGTGAAGGAGTTCTTTGTGGGCTTCGGCGCCGTGGCCGAAGTGCCCCCCGGCGAGGGCGCCTTCCTGGGCCCCCGCCTCCGCGTGGGCTGGGCCTTCCACCCCAGCTGGGCGCTCAGCTTGGAGGGCGAGCACCTGGAGCGCTCCTTCGCCCCGGGCCTCAGCGTCCGCCGCAGGAGCAGCCTGGGCCTGACCCTCACCTGCAGCTTCTGATCTACTCCACACCCGCCGCATAGGTCAGGTTCAGCAGCGCCATGGCCCGCGTGACCTTGCCCACACTGTTCTTGGTGGTGTCCGTGTACGGGATGCCGCGGCGAGTCAGGGCCTCGTAGTCGAAGTTGCCTTCGCCGCTGAGGTCGAAGCAGAGGGCCCCGTCCTTGATCCAGTCCGTGTTGATCTGGTAGCCCGCCGCAGGCACGGCGCTGACGATGACATCCGCCATCCGGATGAAGCCCTCCAGGTGCTCCTTGTTGGTGGCCGCATGGCAGAGGATGGGCGTGGCCTTGAGGTTGGCCACCATGGCCGTGAGGGGGCGGCCGATGCGCAGGCTGTCGTTGATCACCAGCACGGTCTTGCCCGTGAGCCAGTTCTCGCCGAAGCCCCGCTTGAGGGTCTTCACGATGGCCCGGGCGGTGCACGGCGTCATGCAGCGGTTCTGGCTGCCATCCTCCAGGCGCTTCCGGTACTTGTTCAGATAGCCAATGTTGATGGCGTGCAGGCCCTCGATGTCCTTGCCCGGGTCCACCAGATCCATGACCTCGTCGTCCTTGATCTCCGTGTAACGCAGCGGGTAGAAGATGAAGACGCCATGGGTCTTCTCATCCTGGTTGAGCCGGGCCACCAGCTTCACCAGCTGCATGCCGTTCTCCACCCGCAGCTCGGCGGCATTGATGCCCAGATCCTCGCAGTCCTTCATGAGCCAGTGCTGGTAGGTGACACTGCCCGCGTCCTGGCTGCCCAGGATCACGCCCAGACCAGGCGAGAAGCCCAACTTCTTCACGTTGGCCTTCACCAGCTCCAGGTAGTGCCGGGCCGTTTCCTGGCAGTCGAGCCTTCCCGTGAGCGTCATGGGCATGGAGCACCTCGGATGCAGTTTAGCGAATCTGTCTCTGATATCGGCAGGAAGGCCTCCTATCCTGATTTCATGCGAACACCGAAGTCCAATTCCATCGAGCTGCAGCGCCGCCTCCGCACCACCTACCCGGACGCCCGCTGCGCTCTGGACCACCAGGATCCCTTCCAGCTGGTGGTGGCCACCATCCTCAGCGCCCAGTGCACGGACGCCCGGGTGAACCTCACCACCCCGGCCCTCTTTGCCCGCTTCCCGGACGCGGCCAGCCTGGCGGCGGCCCCGCTGGAGGCGCTGGAGGCGCTCATTAAATCCACGGGCTTCTTCCACAACAAGGCCCGCAACCTCATCGGCCTGGGCCAGGCCCTGATGGCACGCTACGAGGGTGTGGTGCCCGATGACCTGGCCTCGCTCACGGCCCTGCCCGGTGTGGGCCAGAAGACCGCCAATGTGGTGCTGTCGAATGCCTTCGGCGTGCCCGCCCTGCCCGTGGACACCCACATCTTCCGCGTGGCCAAGCGCCTGGGCCTCTCCAAGGCGACGACGCCCGAAAAGGTGGAGGCGGATCTCTGCCGCCTCTTCCCCCGCGACGAATGGATCGACCTACACCACCAGCTCATCTTCCACGGCCGCCGCACCTGCGATGCCCGCCGCCCGGACTGCCAGGGCTGTCCCCTGCTGGACCTATGTCCAACGGGCCAGGGTCGGATCAAGGATCCCCACTCCGGCACCAAGTTCGCCGCTCCGCCCTCGGGTAGGCACCTCACTCATGACCCCCGCCCCACCTCCCACAGCCCCCAGCCCATCAAGCCCCTGCGCATCATCAGCCTCGTCCCCTCAATCACGGAGCTGCTCGTGCAGTGGGGTCTGGCCTCGCAGCTGGCAGGGCGCTCCCGCTACTGCATCGAGCCCCGCTGGATCCGCAACACCGTCCCCGAAGTGGGCGGCACCAAGGATCCAAACCTAGAGCGCATCCGGGCCCTGGCGCCGGACCTCGTGATCCTCGAAAAGGACGAGAACCCCAAGGCCGTAGTGGAGGCCCTGGACACCCTGGGCATCCCCTGGCTGGCCCTGGAGATCCGCACCCTCAAGGACTGCGTGGCCGCCCTGCGCCTGCTGGGCGGGCACCTGGGCGTGGCCGAGGTGGCCGAGGCCCGGGCCCAGGCCCTGGAGGCGCTGCTGAAGAGCAGGAAGTGTAAGGGACCACGCACCTTGGCGCTCATCTGGCGAGACCCCTGGATGAGCTCCGGCCCGGATACCTACATCGGTGATCTGCTGCGCCAGGGCGGCCTGACGCCCGTGGGCCCCGATCGCTATCCCAGCTTCACCGACACCGAACTGGAGGCCCTGGCCCCGGAGCTGATCCTCCTGCCCACGGAGCCCTACCGCTTCAACAAGCGGCATCAGGCGGAACTACAGAAGCGCTTCCCAAAGGCCGACGTGCGCCTCGTGGACGGCCAGGCCCTCACCTGGTACCTCAGCCGAACAGAGGCCGGCCTGGAGCTGGTGAGAGCCCTGCGTCCCTAGTTGATCCGCCGCTCGCGACCTTCCCACTCCTTGGCGCGCAGCAGGAACTTCTGGATCTTGCCGGTGGAGGTCTTGGGCAGACCACCGAACTCGATCTGGCGGGGCACCTTGAAGTTGGCCAGCTTGGTGCGGCAGTGGGCCACCAGCTCTTCGACCGTCAACTCCACGCCGGGCTTCAGGGTCACGAAGGCCTTGGGCACCTCGCCCCACTTCTCATCAGGTACGGCGATGACGGCACACTCCAGCACGGCCGGGTGGGAGACCACAGCCTGCTCCACCTCGATGGTGGAGATGTTCTCGCCGCCGGAGATGATGATGTCCTTCTTGCGGTCCCGCAGCTCGATGGAGCCGTCCGGGTGCATGACGCCCAGGTCGCCGGAGTGGAACCAGCCCCCGTGGAAAGCCCGCGTGGTGGCCTCCTCGTCCTCGAAGTAGCCGGTCATGACCACGTTGCCACGCATGACCACTTCGCCCATGGTGGCGCTGTCCCGGGGCACGTCGTTCATGTCCAGGTCCACGATGCGGACCTGTCCCGCGCAGACGTTGGGCATGCCCTGGCGAGCGCGCAGGTTGGCCTGCTCCTGGGGCGGCAGCTGGTCCTGGCCCGGCTTCGCCACGTTGATGGTGAAGGGGCCGTAGACTTCGGTCAGGCCGTAGACGTGCTCCAGCTGGAAGTTCAGCTCAGTCATGCGGGCGATGAGGGTGGGTGAGGGCGGGGCGCCCGCCGCGAAGAGCCGCACGGGGGAAGCTAGGCGGTGGGCCGCAGGATCGGTCACCAGCATGGTGCAGACCGTGGGGGCCGCGCAGAAGTGGGTGACGCCCTCGTCGAAGAGCTGCCAGGTGGGACCGGGCTCGATGCGGGGGATGCAGACGCTCTCAGCGCCCACGGCGGCCACAGCCCAGGGGAAGCACCAGCCGTTGCAGTGGAACATGGGCAGGGTCCAGAGCAGGCGCGACTCCCGCACCAGCTTGTGGTCGATGACCATGGCCAGGGCATTCAGGTAGGCACCGCGGTGGTGGTAGACCACACCCTTGGGGCGGCCCGTGGTGCCCGAGGTGTAGTTGATGGTGATGGGCTCGTCCTCGCTCTCCAGCCAGAGCTCGATGGGCTCTTCGGAGCCTTTGGCCAGCAGGGCCTCGAAGTCCGGTCCCAGCACGATGCGCTGGATGGTGGCGGGCACCTCCGCCAGCGTGGGCAGCAGCTCCGGCGACACAAAGACCCGGGTGGCGCCGCTGTGCTGGACGATGTAGGCGACCTCCTCAGCGTTGAGGCGCGTGTTGATGGCCACCAGTACGCCACCCGCCTGGGGCACGCCAAAGTGAGCGGTCAGCAATGGCTCGGAGTTGAAGGCCAGGAAGGCCACCCGCTCCCCTTTCTTCAGGCCGTCCCGGCGCAGGGCCGAGGCCAGGCGCCGGGCCCGGGCCCGCAGTTCCCGCCAGGTGTAGGTGTTCGGACCATCCGTGGCGGCCTTCACATCCGCGTAGATATCGCCAGCCCGCTCCAGCAGGTGGATGGGGCTCAGTTCCTGGCGGGAGACGCGGGGTGCGGGCGCAAGGGTGGACTTTGGGCTGGTCGGGGCATGGGTGGCGCGCATGGAACTCCTCCTCCGAATTGGGGTGGGATGGCAGAGTGTTCGGGCCGGGGGTTGTGCCTCAAACAATGCCACAACCCGGGCGTTCTGTTGCGTCCCATGCCGGGCCCTCCGTCCATTCGTGACCTGGGACAAAGACGGGCTCCAGGTAGGCCTCAGCACCCGATGTATCATGGAAGGCTCGAAGCACCCCGTCGGAGGATCTATGTCCCTGCCCCTCATCTGCCTGCTGACGGCCCTGCCCGCCCTCCAGGCCCCGGCGCCCACCACCGAGTCCATGGCCATCCTCGAAGCGGCCCGACTCAAGGCCCAGGACGTCGCCAAGGATGTGGCCGCCTGGAAGAAGGCCGGCAAGAACACCCGCGACTTCAAGGGCGACTGCGGCCGGGAGCTGGCGGAGCTGGATGCCCGCCTCCACACCGAGAAACGCCTGGAGATCCGCCACGCCCTCCTGGTCAGCAAGCTCTTCCACCTGGACCTGGCCCGCACCGTGGCTCCCCCGGCCCTGCTGGACCAGGTGCGGAAGGAAGTGCCCCCCACCAGTTCCGCCTGGGGCCTGGATCCCAGCCTCATTCTCGAACTGGGCGACGAGAAGCAGCCAGGCTGGGGCCCCTATGTGACCGAGGCCCGGGCCAAGCACCCGGACCCGGGTGTGCGGGCCCTGCTGCTCTTCGAGTACTTCTGGGACCGCCTGGATGCCCATGACGAGGCGGCCTGGAAGCCGGTCTATGACACGCTCCAGTCCCAGTTCGCCGAGACCCGCCAGGCCCAGAAGGCCAAGGAGCTCTTCCAGGCCGAGCAGCTCACCGCGATCGGCCACCCGGCCCCGGCCTTCAGCGTCACAGCCCTGGGCGATCCCAAGACCACGTATACCCTCGACACCTTCAAGGGCCGCTACCTACTGGTGGACTTCTGGGCCACCTGGTGCGGCCCCTGCCGCGCCGAGATGCCCAACATGCACGCCGCCTGGGCCAAGTTCCAGGGCAAGCCCTTCGACATCCTTTCGCTCTCCTTCGACCGCCAGATTGAGCACATCGCACCCTTCCGCAAGCAGGCCGCCACCCCCATGCCCTGGAAGCACACCTTCCTGGAGGGCGGCTTCCAGAACCCCCTCAGCCTGGCCTATGGCGTGAAGGGCATCCCCAAGCCCCTGCTCATCGGCCCCGACGGCAAGATCGTAGCCAACGGCGCCCAGTTGCGGGGTGAGGAGCTGGCGAAGACGCTCGAGCGGTTTCTCGGGAAGTAGTCGTTCGGCAGGCTGGATCAGCACCTCGCACCCTCACCCCATCGGCACGGCCCCATCCAGGTCCGTGAAGGTGAGCAAACGGAAGATCAGGCCGGCTTCGTCCAGCTCGTAGACCTGAATGGAGGTGAACAGGTAGGGGGTCGGTCCCCGCCCCGGCAGGGGCATGGTGATCTCGGAGGTGGCGGTGACCGCCTGGGGCAGGACCAGGAAGCGGTGGCGATGCGCCTTCATGTCCCGGGACAAATCGAGCATGGCTTCGAAATAGGCCCTGATCTGCGCTGGTCCCCGGGCCGGATGCTCCAGCCCGGTAGATCGAACTTCCGCATCCGGCGTGAAACAGGCCAGGATGCCCTCCATGTCAGCCGCGAAAAAAGCCTCGTAATAAGCCTCGATTTCCCTCGGAACCTTCAGCTTCTGCATGAGCCCTCCAGATCCTGCTCAGACCTGGTTGGGCCGAGTGCTGTCCTATCGGACTTGGTCGGCCCCACCTTGAAGAAAGGCGCGCATCTCCTCGGCCTTCTGGAAGCCCAGGCTGCGTCGCAGTTCCTTCCCGTCAGCATTCAGCACCAGCACCGTGGGGTAGCTGGCGATCTTCAGCTGCGTGGCCAGGTCCTTGCGGCGGGCGTCGGTGTCGATGCGGACGGCCACGGCGTTCTGTCCGATCCATTGCTGGACCGAGGCCTCGGGCCAGGTCTTCTCGTCCAGCTCCTTGCACTGGGCGCACCACTCGGCGTAGATGTCCACCAGCACCACTTTGTGCTCGGCCTTGGCCTTGGCCAGGGCGCCTTCCAGGTCTTGTTCCAGCCAGACCTTGGCGGGAGCAGAATCGCCTGTGGCGATTCTGCTGGGGGAACTGCTTAGCAGGGTGATGTTCAGGCCGGTTTCCACGGCCTTCATCCCGCACAGGATACCGAGGACCAGCAGTAGAATCGCGGCACCCCTGCGGAGCTGGGCCACCAGGCCCGCAGCGGCTTCGAAGGCCCCGAAGACGGCAGCCCCGGCGAGCAGCACCAGTGTCCACATGCCGTAGTTGAGCCACTCGGGTACCACCAGCCGCACGTTCCAGGCGGCAAAGCCCAGGACCACGAGGCCCATGACGTGCTTGAAGCGCGTGAGCCACTCGCCGCTGCGGGGCAGGCCCGCGGAGAAGGTGCCCACCACCATGAAGAGCACGCCCATGCCCAGGGCGAAGACAAAGAGCTGCAGGCCACCCAGGAGCACGTCCCCCTGCTGGGCGATACCCACCAGCACAGCGCCGATGACGGGCCCCACGCAGGGCGCCGAGAGGGGCCCCAGCACCAGGCCCATGAGGAAGGCACCGCCGTAGCCCTTACGGGAGCCGTCACCTTGGAGCCTCATGGCCAGGCCCGAGGGCAGCGCGATTTCGAAGGCGCCGAAGAGGGACAGCGCGAAGGCCGCGAACAGGATCGACACGGGGATGAGGAAACCGGGCCGCTGGGCGAAGGCCCCGAAGGCCCCGCCACTCTTGGCCGCCAGGACGCCCAAGGTCGTGTAGGTCACGGCCATGCCCAGCACCAGCACCGCCGAGAGCGCGAAACCCCGGGCCTTCCCACCCCCCTTGGCGCCCACGATGGCCATGGTGATGGGGATCATGGGATAAACACAGGGCGTCAGCGAGGCTGCCATGCCGGCCAGGAAGACCAGCAGTAATGCCCAAGGCAGGCTGGAACGCGGGGCAGCCGGAGACGACACCACCGGAGCAGACGCAGCCGCCACAGGAGCTGCCGTCACCACCAGCTCAACCTTCAGTGCCTCTGCCTTTTTTTCTACCTGTAGATTCGGCAGCTTTTTCGCCGAATCTACAGCGGGAATCTCCCCAGCCTTCACCTCCAACGCCCGCGTCGTCGGTGGATAGCACACGCCACCGATCCCCTCAGTGCAGGGCTGGTAGGTCACCTGGAGGGTCACGGTGCCCGAGAGGCCAGAGCCGCTGACGGGCACCTTCACGGTGCCATGCCAGATACCGTCGCCCAGCTCGTCCTTGGCGTCCGTGGGGGGGAGCTTGCCCACCTTGAGGGTGCCCGGACCAGCCTTCTTTTCGATGGCCATGAAGGAGGCCTTCAGGTGGGCGCCATCGGGCACGTTCAGCACCACGGCGCCCTTCTCGAAAGCCAGGCTGATGTCCTTGGTGGGGCTGAAGGTCGGATCCGCCCGCTGGGCCAGGGCCGGCAGCGCCAGGCAGAGGCTCAGGAAGATCGGGGACAGCAAGCGCATGGGTACTCCGGGCCAGGAAACCACCATGGTAGCGCCCCGGAGACCCATGCTAGGACCGCCTGGCGAGGAACCCCCGGACAGGGAAGCCCCCGAGCGGCTTTGCCGCGAGCGGGCACGGGGGTGTGTGCGCAGCGCGGAACCCCCGGACAGAGTTATCCTATAGGCATGGCCACTCCGTTTGCCTTCCCCTGGTACGTGCCGCTCATCGCCCGCCTGAAGGCCCATCTGGCTTCAGAGCCCGCCCCCCGGGATGCGGCCCACGACCTGGGCCACATCCTCCGCACGGCCACCCTGGCCCAGACCCTGGCCGTGGCCGAAGGAGCGGACCAGGAGGTCTGCCTGGCGGCGGCCC
This sequence comes from uncultured Holophagaceae bacterium, assembly GCA_903913215.1. Taxonomy (GTDB): domain Bacteria; phylum Acidobacteriota; class Holophagae; order Holophagales; family Holophagaceae; genus Geothrix. The sequence goes on along the minus strand of CAIWKE010000011.1, from coordinate 101,526 downwards.
TGCTCCACGACCTGGTCTACCGCCCCAAGAACCATCCCGAATCCTCCAAGACCGCCGCCATGGCCGCCGAACTGGTGCCCCTCTGGTGCGGGGAGACTCCGGGCCTGGAGGCCAAGGCCGAGGCCGTGGCCGCCGCCGTGGCCAGCCACAGCTGGAGCGGGGGCGGCAAGCCCCTCAGCCTGGAGGCCGCCGTCGTGCAGGACGCGGATCGCCTGGAAGCCCTGGGGGCCATCGGCGTGGCCCGGGTCTTCGCCACGGGGGGCAGTTTTGGCGCCGGGCTCTGGCATCCGCTGGACCCCTTCGCCCGGAACCGGGACCTGAACGACAAGGCTTGGACCCTGGATCACTTCGAGAAGAAGCTCCAGAAGCTACCCGCCCTCATGAAGACCCCCACGGGGCGCCGCATGGCCGAGGCCCGCGAGGCCACCATGGAGGTCTTTCTGAAGGCCTTGCGCCTTGAGCTCGACGTGGAGTTCCGCGGGAACTAGGGCGGATATACTTCGCCATGGCATTCACCCTCTCCCTCCGGCGCCCCTTTGTGGCGGACCACTTCCATGACCTGCCTGGTTTCCAGGAGGACCGGCATGGTCACAACTGGGAGATCGAGGCCACGGCGGAGCTGGACTCCGAGGTCCAGGAAGCCACCTTTGCCGCCGCCCTGGATACCTGGGTAGCCAGCGTGGACTACCAACTCCTGAACGAGCTGGCACCGCTCCGCGGCCGCAACCCCACGGCCGAGGTGCTGGCCGAGTGCGCTTTTCTCTCGCTTCAAGGCGCAGCCTTGAAGCCTCTGACCGTCAAGATCCGCGAGAAGGCCAACTACTGGGCACTCTGCCGGGCTGGAGCCCCGGCATGAGGCTGCGCTCCAAGCCACCCCTGGCTCTGATCCTGCTGCTGACCCTGCTGGCCTGCGACCGGACCGGGCAGCCCCGGCCAGACGCCCCGACGGTCGTTCAAACCGGAGCCCCGACCCCGCTCGAAGCCTGGTCCTGGCACAGCCTGGGGAGCCTGGCGGTCATCGAAGGCGAGGTGGCGGAGCCTACGGAGCTGATTCTGGAGGGCCGCTCCATCCAGGAGCACCGCTACGCCGAGGTCGGTCCCGTGCGCTGGGAGCTGTTCCGGCCCCCCGTGGGCGAGGTGGCGGTGCTGCGCACGGAAAAGGGTGTCGTCCTGGCCCGGTTCGACTTCTCGGCCCCTGATGGCCAGGCGAAGCCCGCTCCGGCCCCGCCCAGACTGGCCCGCCAGGCCGAGCCGACAAGCCCGGCTCCAGCTGCCCCGAAACCCCCGCCTCCAGCGCCGCCACCTCAGGTGCGCTCCGAGGCCCGGCTCCCCAACCCTCGCTTGGCCCCCCTGCCATCGCACCCGGCCCCGGCCCTGCCCAGCGCCGCCGTGGCCCCGGTCCTGCCGCCCACTGTGCGCACCGAGGTCCGGCCCTCTCAGCAGCCCGTGGCCCCGCTCCAGGGTCGCAAGCCCCAGGCTCTGCCCAGCGCCGCCGAGGCCCCCGTGCTGCCCCCCAGCGTGCGCACTGAGGCCCGCTCCTCCCCTTCGACCGTGCCGCCCCTCCAGGGTCGCAAGCCCCTGGCCCTGCCCAGCGTGTCCGAAGCGCCCACCATGGCCTCCAACCGGTCCCCCGCCCTGCACCTGGAGACCGTCCCACCCCGTCCCATGACGTCCACAGCGCCCAGCGGCAATCCGATGGTCTGGCCCGGCATGGGCGAGGCCCTGAACCTCACCCGTGGCCCCAAGGGCCACAAGCGCCTGGTGCTCAGCTTCGATGGTGGCTCCAGTGCCGAGGTCGCCACGGAAGTGCTCGACCTGCTCCGGGCTCGGGGCGTCCACACGACGCTCTTCCTCACGGGGGCCTTCATCCAGCGCTTCCCCGCCCTGGTGAAGCGCATGGTGGCCGAGGGCCACGAGATCGGCAATCACACCATGGACCACCCCCACTTCGCGCCAGGCATGAAGCGCGATCCCAAGTGGACCCGCGAAAAGATCCAGCGCGAGCTGCTGGACGCGGACAAGGCACTCATGCGCCTCACCGGGCGCCCCATGGATCCCTACTGGCGCGCCCCCTACGGCGAGCAGACGGCGGAGATCCGCAAGTGGGCCGAAGAGCTGGGCTACCGCCACGTGGGCTGGAGCGAAGGCGCCGACACCCTGGACTGGGCCACCCCCAAGGAGCGGCGCCTCTACCGCACGGGCGACGCCATCGTCCAGCGGCTCCAGCAGCGGCTGACCAAAGATGGCGATGGCCTCATCGTGCTGATGCACCTGGGCTCAGCGCGGGTCAGCGGCGACCGCCCCACGGATGGTCTGGGCGCCTTCATGGACCGCGCCCTCCAGGAAGGCTGGACATTCGTATCCGCGGGGAGCCTCCTCCATGATCTAGGCAAACCCACCTGGGATCCCCATCAGCGGCTGGCCCTGCTCAACAGTTCCCCCACACCCAGCCACTGAGCCAGGCCGCTGCTCGCGCAGCCGCTGGGCTACACTGGAACTAGATCATAGGGAGGCATGTTGAAGGGGGAGATGGGCCGCTGGGCGCTGAGGGCGGGACTGGGCTTCACGGCCTTGGTACTGCTGCTCTCCCTGGGCAGCTTCCATCCCCTGGATCCCAACCCCTTCACGCAAGGCTCCACCGTGGCCGCCGTGCAGAACCTCTGCGGCACCGTGGGCGCCACCTTGGCGGGCTTGTTGCAGACCCTCATGGGCGTGGGGGCTTGGCTCGTGCCGCCCTACCTGCTCTGGGAGGCCTGGCCCCGGAACGGGGCGCGCTGGCCTGGTCGCCTGGCCTGGATCTGCCTGGCCTTTTCCATCTGGACCACCCTGGGCGCCTTCGGCAACCGCACCTGGACCGGCCTGCCCGCCGGCGGCACCTTGCAGTGGCGCTGGGGCGGCTGGGTCGGCAGCGAGGTCTGGCCCCTGGAGCGCCACTTCCTGGGCCCTGTGGGCCTACCCCTCTTCCTCTTCGTCCTACTGTTGGTGGGCGTCATGGCCCTGGCCCCGGCTCTGCCCCGGGCCATGGGGCGCCTGCTGGTCCGCTGGCTGGGCGAGAAGGCCTGGCCCTGGATGAAGCCCATGCCAGCCAAGGGTCTCCAACGCTTCATCGGCATGGTGCGGCGGCCCTTTCTGCGGTTCCGGAATGCCCAGCAGCCGGACCTGGATGCCAGCGACGCGGTGGGCCTCCAGGCCCTGGCCGCCCGCCAGCAGGCGCTGGAGGACCAACGGGAGGCCCTGCTGAAGGCCGAGCTGGAAACCGTGGAGGCCAAGAAGAAGCAGCCATTCATTGCCCCGGAGGATCTGCTCCCGGCCATCCATTCCATGAACCTGGACGCCAGCTCTGCCATCCTCGACGCCCAGCCGCTCTCCACGCCCCAGCGGGTCACGGGGTCCGCTTCCGAGCTGCCAGGCAATGCCCCCTTCCGCACCAAGCTGCTGGCGGAAGCCCCGCCGCCGCCCAAGCCCCGCCCCACGGTGGCCAAGGCCCAGGTGGCCAAGGACCGCTATGGCCGCGAGATCGTCCAGCCTCCCCTGCCCCTGATGGAGCCCACCCCCAACCAGCCACTGCCTCCCATGCCGACCCTGCCGCCAGTTTCCCTGCCGCCCGTGCCGGTGGAGCCCTCCGTGACCGACCGGGAGTCCCTGCCCCCGCGGCGACTCTTCGATCCCCCTGGGCAGCACGCCAAGGTGGACCTGGCCGTTCTGGAGCACATCAAAGAGCTGATTGGACAGAAACTGTCCGAGTTCAAGATCAAGGGCGTGGTCACGGGCATGCAGCCGGGCCCCGTGGTGACGGTCTTCGAGTTCCAGCCGGACGCAGGCATCCCCCTGTCGCGCATCCTGGGCATGGAGGAGGATCTGGCCCTGGCCCTGCAGGCCGAGGCCGTGCGCATGGACCGCATCCCCGGGAAGAACCTCGTGGGCATCGAGGTGCCCAACCCCAAGCGCGAGATCATCACCTTCCGCGAAGTCATCGACAGCCCCTCCTTCCGCGACGCCGGGGGCCTGCTGCACCTGGCCCTGGGCAAGGACATTGCCGGACGCCCCGTGGTGGCGGACCTCAACAAGATGCCCCACCTGCTCATCGGCGGCAGCACCGGCAGCGGCAAGAGCGTGGGCGTCAACGCCATGATCTGCTCCTGCCTGGTGCGGGCCCTGCCCGACGAGGTGAAGCTCATCCTGGTGGATCCCAAGATGGTGGAGCTGGGCGTCTACGAAGACATCCCACACCTCTGGGCCCCGGTGGTCACGGACATGAAGGAGGCGGGCCGCGTCCTCAAGTGGGTGGTGGCCCAGATGGAAGACCGCTACCGGCGCCTGGCCCTGCTCAGCGTGCGCGACCTCAAGGGCTTCAACGCCAAGGTGGCCGATGCCGGCGGCCTGATCGATCTCACGGACCGCACGCCCAACCCCCGTTGGCCGGACCGCCCCGCGGTGCTGCAGCACCTGCCCTACGTGCTGGTGGTCATCGACGAGCTGGCGGACCTCATGATGGTGGCCCGCAGCGAGGTGGAGGACAGCATCGCCCGCATCGCCCAGAAGGCCCGGGCCGTGGGCATCCACCTCATCCTGGCCACCCAGCGGCCCAGCGTGGACGTGGTCACGGGCGTCATCAAGGCCAACCTCCCCAGCCGCCTCAGCTACCGCGTGCGAACCAAGATCGACAGCCGCACCATCCTCGACTGTGGGGGCGGCGAGCAGTTGCTGGGTGCCGGCGATGCCCTCTTCCTGCCCAACGGCGCCAGCCATCCCAAGCGCATCCACGCGCCCTTCCTCAGCGAAGAGGAGACCCTCCGCCTGGTCACCTGGCTGCGGGAGCGGGGCCGCCCCGACTACAACCAGTCCCTGGTCAGCGCCATGGAGACCGAAGAAGAAACGGCCCTCTTCGAGGACGGCGACCTGGGCAGCGACGACATCTACCAGCGCGCTGTGGCCGTGGTCACCCGCGAGCGCAAGGCCAGCACGAGCCTTCTCCAGCGCAAGCTGAACCTGGGCTATGGCCGTGCCGCCCGGCTCATTGACCGCATGGAGGAAGAGGGCATTGTTGGGCCGGACCGGGGGGCAGGAAAGCCCCGGGAAGTGTTCGCCCAGGCGGAATAGCTACTCCGTGGTCAGGATCTTCTTGGCGCGCCACCGGCTGCGCTGGCTGAGTTCCGCCATGCCTGCGGCGTGGCAGCTGCGGCAGCTCTCCAGGTGGGGATCGCTCCCCCGCCAGTAGACGGCGGCTTCACCGTTGAAGGCCTTGCGCTGTTCCACGGGAATGCGGGGCCAGTAGAGCGTGAGAGAGGGACCCGAGGCCAGCATCTCCAGGGCGTAGAGCGGGCCCAGATCAGTGCCGGGGCGCCCCCAGCGGTCATCCACGGAGCTGAGCACCACCAGGGCTCCCTGGGGCAGGGACTGGCCCGCACGATAGGCCGCGGCGGCGCTGGGGCTGGCCCAAGCCCGGATCCAACGGCCCCCATGGGCCAGGGACTTCACGGGCTCCCCATGGATGGGTTCCAGGGACGCGAAGTCCAGAGCTCGGACCGGCAAGTGGGCTTCGGGATCCGCCACCACACGGACCGGCGGGGGCGCGACGGGGGCCACAGCGACCGGCAGCGGCGCTGGCGCGACGGTCGGCGCCACGAGCAAGGATCGGCCGTGGGCCAGACGGTAGCCGTTCTCGCCCGCTAACAGCAGGGCAGCGCACCAGAGCAGGCCTAAACTAAGTGCCAGGATGCCCAGGCTCTGGTGATCCTGCCGATTGCGATTCATGGCCCAAAGGGCCCCGGCCCCAGTGAGGAAGGCCACGACCCCAAACAGGGCGTGGCGGAAGAGGAGGCCCTCGGAACCACCGCCCAGGGCGACCCGGGGCAGGAGGTGATGGGCGGGGATGAGCCCGAGTTGGTGCGCCGCTGCCAGGCCGCTAAGCAGGGCCCCGAGCAGGCCCAGGCCACCCATCAGGCTCAGGTAGCGGGCCACGGTCCACCAGGGACGGATGCCCCGGCCGGGCCGCTGGGCCGCAAAGAGGGCCCAGGGCAGCAGCAGCCCCACCGCCACGGGCAGGTGGGAGAGCAGCGGATGTTTGAAGGCAATCCAATCCATGGGATCCAGACCTGATGAATGCAAAGTATCCCCGCAGTCTGCCACCCCTAGGAGAAACCCGGGAAGGGTTTTCCTGTCACAATCGCTGCCATGAAACAGATCCTCCTCCAACACGTCCAGGCCGCCGTGGAACTCAAACAGGCCTTTTTCCAGGCTGAAGTGGGCCGGATCGTGGCCCAGGCCGAGGACATGGGCGAGCGGCTGCGCCGCGGCGGCCGGATCCTCATCTGCGGCAACGGAGGCAGCGCCGCCGACGCCCAGCACCTGGCGGCGGAGCTGAGCGGCCGCTATGTGAAGGAACGTAAGGCCTTGGCGGGCATCGCCCTCACCACGGACACCTCCGCCCTCACCGCCATCGGCAACGACTACGGCTTCGATCAGGTCTTCTCCCGTCAGGTGGAGGCCCTGGGCCGCCCCGGCGACCTGCTCATCGGCATCAGCACCAGCGGCAACAGCCCGAACGTCATCCGCGCCGTGGCCTCCGCCAGGGAACTGGGGGTCCGCACCCTGGGCCTCCTGGGGCGGGATGGCGGAAAGCTGGCGGGCCTCATGGACGAGGCACTGGTGGTGCCCTCCACGGTGACCGCCCGTATCCAGGAAACCCACCAGATGATCTACCACTTCTGGTGTGAGGTGCTCGATGCCCAGTTCTGAGGCCTGGCCTTGACCCTGGCCCCCGGCCTCCTGGCCCTGGCCCTCCTGAGCCAGCCGCAGCCCCATACCTACTACTGGCGTGACGCGGCGGGCCAGACTCACTTCACCAACACGCCGCCCCCCGCAGATGCCGAGATCCTGGAGCCGCCGCCACCCCTGGCCGTGGAACCTGGCCGGGCCGGTCGGCTCGAAGTGGTCCGCCAGAGCGAGAGCCAGGGTGGTCACCAGAAGGTGGTACTGAACCCGGCCCAGCAGCAGGCCTGGAGCAACCTCGACCGGACCCTGGCCAGGGCCCGGGCCGAATACGATGGCCGCACGGTGGCGGCGGTGACAGATTCCCTGATCCAGACCTGCCTCTGGGGCAATGGGCTCTGGATCCTCACCCTAGCCCCCTTCCTCGCAGTGGCGCTCATGGGCCTCCTGGGTTGGTGGCTGGCCTATGGCCTGGGCGCGGGATTACGCCTGCCGGTGATCGGTTGCTTCGTCCTCATGGGCCTGGGCCTGGGCCAGCTCCTCCTCACGATCTATCTCTACCACCCCCAGGCCATCCGCCTGCGGCAGAACCTGGAACTGCTGGAGGCCCACAATGGCAGCGGTCACGCCCTCCGACGCGACCAGCAGGCCCTGCTGCAGAAGCGCTATCTGGCTGTGGAGCAGGCTGCGGAGTTCTCCCAGGTGCCCTGGCGCTTCCCCGCTGAAGTGAGGAGCCTCCGCCAGGAGATGAACCGCGTGATGTTTGAACCCTGAGCTGGCAGGCCACCGCGAAGCCCTGCGTACCGCTGCTCACGCCCAACCTCTGGGCCTTTACCTGCATGTGCCCTTTTGCCTGGACCGCTGCACCTACTGCTCCTTCACCACCACCCGGGATCACAGCCTCCAGACACCCACCATCCAGCGCCTGAGCGCCGAGGTTGAATCCTGGGGCGCGGCCCTGGAGCGGCCCGCTGTGGACACCCTCTATCTGGGCGGCGGCACCCCCTCGCTGCTGACTCTGGAGGAACTGGGCGACCTCACCCAGGCGGCCCGGGGGGCCTTCGACCTGGGCCCCCTCGTGGAAGCCACCCTGGAGGCCAACCCCGGCACCGTGGACCTGGCCTGGCTCCAGGGTGCCCGTCGCCTGGGCTGGGACCGCATCAGTCTGGGCATCCAGGCCCTGGATGACACCCTCCTGGCCCGGCTGGGCCGCATCCATGGCGCCGCCCAGGCCCTGGAGGCCCTGGACCTGGCAGAGCGCGCGGGCTTCAGCCGCCGCAGCGCGGACCTCATGGTGGGCATCCCTGGACAGTCGCTGTCCAAGGTGATCCACGATGCCCGCCGCCTGGCTGAAACAGGCATCGAGCACCTGAGCGTCTACCTGCTGGACTTGGACAAGGCCTGTCCCCTCCGCGCCGAGATCGACGCAGGGCGCCTGGCCCTGCCCTCCGAGGATGAAGTCGCCGATGTCTTCGAGGCCCTCCAGGTGGAGCTGCCCCGGCTGGGCCTCGCCCCCTACGAGATAAGCAACTACGCCAAGCCCGGCGCCGAGTCGATCCACAACACCCGCTACTGGATCCGCCGCCCCTACCTGGGCCTGGGCCCCAGCGCCGCCTCCCAATTGGGCGATCTCCGCTGGATCGAGTCCGCCGTCATCCCCGCCTGGGCAGAGGGCCGCGGCGAGCTGGACTGGCAGATATTGGACGGCCTCGAAGCCCTTTCAGAGATCCCACTCCTGGGCCTGCGCCTGCACCGGGGCCTCGACTGGGCCGACCTGCGGCACCGGGCCGACGCCGTGAATCTGCGGCCCATCTGCGATGCCTGGGAGGGGAAGCTGCGGGGCCTGGCCAAGGAAGGTCTTGTTCTCTGGGATAGGGACCGCGTGGCCCTCAGCGCCAGGGGCATGCTGATGAGCAATGGGATCCTGCAGATGTTCGTGTGATCGGATAGGGTGGAAGCATTGGGCACCTAATGCCCCGCGGCGAACATCCTGAGCGATCCCGCGCCCACCCCCGTGGCCCCACCCAGACCTTATCGGAGCTTTGCCTAGGTCCTGCTGATCCTGTAGGTCTATCAATCGTTCAGCATGCTGTGCGTCCCGGGAGTGCTCCTGGCGAAACACCACCATCCCCTCGTGGGGATGGGGACACTGGTTTGTGCCCTCGTGGGGCTTGGTCTGTGGGCGCTGCGGCGGATCACTGCAACGCAGGCTGCCCCGATGGCGGAACGGTGCGGCAGGGACCTCGCCCTCACTTCCTCGTGAGCGTGTATTCCCCCGAGGGATCCGTCTGCTTGAGGCTCTTGACGACGCCGTTCTCCAGGACGAACTCGAAGAGCAGGTCCGAGAACTCCGGCGACCGGAACTTCAGGCCCTTGTAGGGGACCAGCTTTGTGTCCGAATCCCCGGGTGCCACCATGACCAGGCCCTCCCGCAGCACCACCTGCAGCTTGAAGCCCGTGACGGTCTCGTAGGTGCCCACCAGCTTCGCGGCCAGGGCCGGGTCCAGCGTGGGGGCCCGGCGCACGAAGACCGCCTCCGCCTCGTCCAGGCTCATGACCGCCCGATCCACATCGCCCTGGGGGCTGGTCTGGAAGTTCACGGACCACTTGCCGTCCAGTTCGTCATTGGGGGTGTCGAAGCGATCGTAGTGGAAGTGCGTGAGGGGCAGCTTCATCTTGTGGAAGTCGAACTGAAGCTGTTCGCCGCCCTTGGCGATGCGCAGGAACCCATAGGCCGGGTGCTCGAAGTCGCCGAGGAAATCCTCCAGGGCATGGGAGGGGCGGGTGCCCTTCACTTGATCGGCCCCGGCCTTGGCCCGGGCGGCCGTGCCCTCCTGCTTGCCCTTCAGGCGGCGCTCCAGCATGCGCGCGGGCCAGGGGGTCTGGTCGAGGCCCAGCAGGTATTCATACACGTTGTAGGAGATGGTGTTGTAGAGCATCGCATCGTGGTCGCCCAGGACGAAGACCAGCACGCCCAGGCGCTCTCGGGGCATGAAGGAGACCTGGGAGTGGAAGCCCGGCAGGTCGCCCCCGTGGAAGGTCAGCAGGTGGCCGCGGTAGCTGGCGGTCTCCCTCGCCATGCCATAGGCCGGATTGAGCAGCTCCCACCAGCCGCGGGACTCCGCATTGGCATTGCTGAGGCTGATGGCGGGCTCCATGGTCGCCTTCAGCACCGAGGCGGGCAGCACCTGCTGGCCCTTGTAGCGGCCGTCATTCATGAGGGCCGAGAGCCAGTGCGACATCTCCTCCAGGTTGGAGATGATGGCACCGCAGGGGGCCATGCCCGCCGTGTCCTCGTAGTAGGGAGCGGCGTAGAGCTCGAAGCTGTCCCGCTTCTCGGTGAAGCCCACGCCGAAGTCCGGCTGCTTGAGCATGTCGGTGATGCTGTAGCAGCTCTGCTTCATGTCCAGGGGCCCGAAGATGCGCTGGCGGACAAAGTCCTCCCAGGTCCTGCCGGACTTCAGCTCGATGACCTGGCCCACGGCCGCGTACATCATGTTGTTGTAGAGGAAGAGCTGGCGCAGGGGCTCCTTGGGCTCCATGTACTGGAGCTTCTGGAAGAGCAGGGCCCGGGGGTCCTCGGACTTGTACCAGATGGTGTCGTGGCGCGTGATGCCCGTGCGGTGGGCCAGCATGTCGCGCAGGGTGACGCGAGCGTTGAGGTTCTCGTCGTAGAACTTGATGGAGGGGACGGCTCCCTTGATGGGCTGGTCCCAGCTGAGCTTGCCCTCCTCCACCAGCATCCCCGCGGATACGGCGGTGAAGAGCTTCGAATTGGACGCGATCTGGAAGAGCGTCCTAGGCGTGAAGGGCAGCTTCCTCCCGTAGTCGCGGTAGCCGTAGCCCTTGGCAAAGACCAGTTGGTCGCCGGAGACCACGGCGATGCCGATGCCCGGGCTGTTGAAGTCCTTCATGACCTGGGCCATGTAGGCGTCCAGGGGCTGGAGGCGGGCCGCCACCTCAGACGGGGAGGTCTGGGCCATGGCCACACTGGCCAGCACAGCGAATAGGCAACGACGCAGTCGAAGCATGGGCGATCCCCCTCGGTCATATGAGTTGTCAAAAACCACCTCAGAGTTTCTATGGAATCGGAAGCAGACAATGTGCCTGTTCGGGTTTTGACCCCGTTGGAGCCAGGCGATCGGTTAGGTTTGAGGCTGGCCCCAGCTCCGCGGGGACTCGGAGTCCCCTTGCTCTACCTCGGCGAAGGCGCCGCCCTTCTCACGTCCCTCTGCTGGTCCCTGAACTCCGTCTGCTTCACGGTGGCGGGGCGGCGGGTGGGCTCGGCCTCAGTGAATCTGGGGCGTCTGATCATGGCCTGGCTCGCCATGGTGGTGGTCCATCTCGTGGTCTACGGCAGCCTCTTCCCCCTGCAGGCGGGGGGCGCACGGCTGGGCTGGCTGGGGGTCTCCGGCCTCATCGGCTTCGCCCTGGGCGACGCGGTACTCTTCGAGGCCTTCGTGCTGCTGGGGGCCCGGCTCACCATGCTGCTCATGACCCTCTCGCCCCTCTTCAGCGCCCTGCTGGCCTGGGTCTTCCTGGGCCAGAGCCTGAGCCTGCCCAAGCTGCTGGCCATGGCGATCACCTTGGGTGGCATCGCCTGGGTGGTCTGGGGCGATGGCGACTCGGAGGCGCACCCCCAGCTTCGGCGCGGCATCCTGTTGGGCATCGGCGGGGCTCTGGGGCAGTCTGTGGGTCTGCTCTGCAGCAAATACGGACTGGCCGGGGGCTTCCCGCCCATCTCCGCCAACCTCATCCGCGTCACGGCAGGGCTGGTGGGCCTTCTGCTCTACTTCGGCGTCCGTGGGCAGATCCGCACCACGTTGGCCACCCTGCGCGACGGCCGGGCCACGGACTTCATCGGCCTCGGCGCCCTCACGGGGCCTGTGCTGGGTGTGGTGCTCTCCCTCGTAGCCATCGCCAAGGCCCCCCTGGGCGTGGCCGCCACGCTGATGTCCCTTTCGCCCATCCTGCTGCTGCCTGTCTCCCACTTCGTCTTCAAGGAGAAGGTGGGCGGCCACGCCATCCTGGGCACCCTGCTCGCCCTGGCGGGAGCGGCGGCGTTGTTCTTTGTCTAGGAACCAAATGCGAAGTTAACCGCAGAGAGCGCAGAGGAAAAGAGAGGTCCCTCTCTGCGCCCTCTATGTCCTCTGCGGTTGAATGCTTTTTCTCAGTGATCTCTGCGAGAGTGGTTGGTCTGTTCCCGTCTAGGAGTCTCCATGTCGCTGCGCAAGGATCCTATCAGCTGGCTCTACCCAGCCATCGAGCCCACTCAAATCCATCGGCTGAAGGTGTCCGACTTGCATGAGCTGTATGTCGAGGAAAGCGGCAACCCGGCGGGGAAGCCGGTGGTCTTCCTCCACGGCGGGCCCGGTGGAGGGACCAGCCCCAAGCACCGCCGCTACTTCGATCCGGAGCGGTACCGCATCATCCTCTTCGACCAGCGGGGCTGCGGCCAGAGCACGCCCTACGCGGAGGTGCGCGAGAACAGCACCTGGGATCTGGTGGACGACATCGAGCGCATCCGAGAGCACCTGGGCATCGAGCGATGGATGGTCTTCGGAGGCTCCTGGGGCGCCACCTTGGGATTGGCCTACGGGGAAAAGCATCCCCAGCGGGTGACGGAGTTGCTGCTGCGCGGCATCTTCCTCCTGCGCCAGCGGGAGGTGGACTGGCTCTATCAGGAGGGCGCCAGCCGCATCTTCCCGGATGCCTGGGAGCCCTACCGGGATGCGATTCCCGAGGCCGAGCGCGGCGACTTCCTGCGGGCCTACGCCAAACGCCTGCTGAGCGAGGATCCCACTGTGAACCTACCTGCGGCCAAGACCTGGAGCATCTGGGAGGGCGCCACCAGCAAGCTCATCCCCGATGCCGACTTCATCGCCTCCTACGGCGACGAGGCCACCACCCTGGCTTTCGCCCGCATCGAGTGCAACTACTTCCTGAACCGGGGCTGGATGGAGGAGGCTCAACTGCTGCGGGACGCACCGAAGTTGAAGGGCATCCCCGGCGCCATCATCCAGGGCCGCTATGACATGGTCTGCCCCATCGAAAGTGCCTGGGCCCTCTCCAAGGCCTGGCCCGAAGCCGAACTGATTATCGTCCCCGACGCGGGTCACAGCGCCTACGACCCCGGCATCTCCCGCGCCCTCGTCGCTGCCACCGACCGGTTCGCCTAAAGAGCAACTGATCAACACGAAGACTCGAAGGAAGGAAGAAGAAAGATCAAGACTGAAGGGTTGTCATCATGGGCCGGCTTGCCGAAGCCGAACCCTCTTTCGGTCTTACTTATTTTTCATTCTTTTCTTTGTTTTTTTTGTGTCTTCGCATCTTCGTGTTGAATCTTTTAATCTTTTCCCCGGTGCTTGAAGTGGTCGTAAACGAACCACGCGACGCCGGCGAGGAGGAGGACGCCGATGACGGCATCCAGCTTGTGGAAGTAGACGCCGAGGGTGTTCCACTTCTCACCCAGCTTGAAGCCGACCCAGGCGAGGCAGAGGCACCAGGGGAGGCTGCCCAGGAAGGTGTAGATGTGGAAGCGGGTGCGGTTCATTCGGGCGATGCCGGCTGGCAGGGCGATGAAGGTGCGCACCACGGGCAACAGGCGGCCGATGAAGATGGCGGCGGTGCCGAAGCGCTCGAAGAAGCGGTGGGCCTGGTCCAGGTGGCCCGTGTGCAGCCAGATGTAGCGACCGTATTTCTCCACGGCCCGGCGCCCGCCCCAGGCACCCACCTCGTAGGCCGGAATGCTGCCCAGGTTGCAGCCCAGAGCGCCGAAGAGCCCCGCGATCCAGATCTGGGCCACGGGGTTCCCGGCCCCCAGGCCAAAGAAGGTGAGTTGGCCCTTGAAAGCCAGATAACCGGCGAAGGGCATGATCACCTCGCTGGGCAGGGGGATGCAGGCGCTTTCGATGGCCATGAGCAACATCACGCCCAGGGGGCCCATGGCGGCCATAACGGCCACCATCCAGGCGACGATCGGAGCGAGGATCTTCTGCAGCATCGGCCATCCCAAAAGGATCAGTCTACCGGGGGGGTTACACTGGTCCTATGGGTGAAGATCTCGTCCGCAACCGCAAAGCCTTCCACAACTACCATGTCCTCGAGACCTGGGAGGCGGGCATCGCCCTGCAGGGCACCGAGGTGAAGTCGCTCCGGGCGGGCCTGGGCCAGCTCCAGGACGCCTACGTGGATGCCGTGGAAGGCGAACTCTGGCTGAAGCAGGCCCACATCTCCCCCTACGAGTTCGGCACCTACGCCAACCACGACCCCCTGCGGGCCCGCAAGCTCCTGCTGCACAAGGCGGAGATCACCAAGATCACCACCAAGGTCATCCGCAAGGGCCTCACCATCATCCCCCTGGCCATCTACCTCAACGCCAAAGGAATGATCAAGATCAAGGTGGCCCTGGCCGAGGGCAAGGCCGTAGGCGACAAGCGCGAGGCCCTCAAAGAGCGCGAGCAGAAGCGCGAGATGGATCGGATCAGGAAGGGCGCCCGGGAATAACCTCTAGGTTGCGGCCCGCCGCCCCAGTTGATCCACCGCAGAGAACACAGAGAGCGCAGAGCAAGCCCTGCATTTCTCCGCGTTCTCAGCGTTCTCAGCGTTCTCTGCGTTCTCCGCGGTTGGCGTTTGTACTTTATGGAACCAGCACCACCTTCACACTGGCGTCCACAGCGGCCTTGTCCACGTAGGCGATGTATTTGGGATTCTCAGCCACCTTCTTGACGGCGGCGTGGCTGTCAGCCAGAACCTGGGGCGGCTGGGCCTTGCCGGAGAAGGTGAGCTTCGCCCAGTAGCCCTTGAGCTGGGCGGCATTCTTTCCCGTCACCTTCTGGTAGAAGTCATTGCGGGCTGCGGCCCCTTCAGCCAGGTCCAGGGGCTCGGCCTGGCCACCGGAGTAGAAGGTCTTGGCCTGGCCCAGGAAGATCTGGGAGACCTGATCCGGCGTGAGCTTGGAGATGGGATTCTTGGCAGAGATGATCACCACCGCCTGGGCCTGGGCAGGCAGGGCCAGGAGGGCGGCGAACGTGAGCGAGGTGAAAGCGGTGATGGTCTTCATGGCTCCCCCCTAGAACACAAAGTCGAGGCTGATGGTGGACACGGTGTAGCTCTGGCCATCCTTGAAATTGGGCTGGGTGTTGATCAGGGCCCCGTAGGAGCCGGTGTCGTTCTTCATCCAGTCCACCTGGGCCTTGAGCGCCATGTTGGTGTAGAAGTCCCAGCGGAGGCCCAGGGCATGACTCGACTGGGCCTGGTTGGTGTTGGCCAGGATGTTCGCGATGACGTCGTAGGGCTTGGGCGTGCCGCCTCCCAGGCCGAAGTCGATGGCGGGGGGGGGATTCGAGATGTGGGTGTCGTTCTTCCGCTGGGCCACGGTCAGGTAGGGTGTCCAGGATCCGAACCGGACGCCGGCAGTGATGTAGCCCGCCGTGGCCTGAGGCAGCATGATCTCGTCACCCGCATTTCGGGCCAACTCGCCCGTCACGAACCATCCCCCGGGATCATAGGTGTAACCAAGACTCGTGTAGGTGATGGTCTTGTCCTTGATCTGGTACTTGGCCGCCATGGCCGGGTCGTAGTAGGGATTCGGCATGGGCCCGAAGCCCACGTTCACAGTCTGGGCGCGCAGCAGGTTGAAGGGGGAGAAGGGGTCGCTGGACTGGTCGATGCCCGCGTTGTCGTAGGTGCTCTTCAGACTGGTGTAGTAGGCGCGGAAGGTGGAGGAGCCCGCAGTGACCGTGAGGGAGAGCGCGGCGCCCGTGCCCTTGAACTGGGCGGTGCTGTGCGCGCCGGCAGTCTTCACCTTGGAGGAGCCTCCCCCGAGTTGCCAGAGGAGTGCCACAGCTCCAACATTCTGCTGGAAGCCGATGTCCATGCCGTCGAAGGAGGTGATGGGGTTGAATTGGTAGACCTCCACCGGGGGGCGGACCCAGGGCATCGAGTAGCCCACCATCCGGTAGTCCGAGATGAGGTAGGCCGAGAAGGGCATGCGTCCAATGCGAATGGAGAGGTCCGGGGTCACCTGGGCTTTCAGATGCGCCATGTTGAGGTAGGGCGTGTAGGTATCGTCATAGCGGTGGTCGGCGATGACCTGCACTGCGGCCGAGAACATCTCGTTGAATTTGGCGTCGACCTGGGCACCGAGGCGGGAATCCACCCCGAAGTCCACACTCTTGCTGAAACCGGGGCCATTGAACTGGACGGCGGTGGAGGTGAAGTCCGCGTTCTTCTCGCTGGACTTGGTGGCGGCCAGGGTGCCGAAGCCCCGCACCTTGAACATGTCCTGCCCCACGTCCTGGGCGAGGGCCGGCAGGCAGACGATCAACACAGCCAGAACGCTGGTCCCCCGAATTCCATTGCGCATGAGACGCTCCTCAATTCTGCCGCACCCAACAAACCGAAGGGGCGGTCACTTGGAACTGTTCAACGGCAACGTGATCGGCTTCTTGAATTCAGAAATGTTTGTTTTCACATCGAATAACAAAATAAATTAATTAATGAATGTTTTTTCTAATGACTGCTCAATTCTTACAATACTTTAACAACCAGAACGCCAAAATCTTGACATCAAAAAATCGCACCAACCCGGGTGTTTGGCTGACCCAAACCTCAGCCCCTTGAAGCCCAGCCATGCCGGGCGAAGTCCGCCAATTTGGCGTCGGAGCTGCGCAGGGCCAGAGCCCGGGCCACGAAGCGGCCCACGGGGTCGCCCTCCAGGTTCACGGAGGCTCCGGGCCGCAGGAGATCCAGGGCCGTGCGCATGACGGTCTCGGGGATGAGGGCCACGCTGAACCAGTCGGGCCCGCAGTCCACCACCGTAAGCGAGATGCCATCCACGGCCACTGAGCCCTTGGGTGCGATCAGGGGCGCGAGAAGCTCAGGCAGGCTGAAGCGCCAGAGCCCCTCATCCACGCCAGCCTGGCCCTGAGGTCGCGACAGCAGTTGTCCAAGACCGTCCACATGGCCCGAAACCAGGTGTCCATCCAGAGGCTCGCCCACGCGCAGGGCGGGCTCCAGGTGCACCCGAGATCCCAGGGTGAGCCGCCCCAGCGTTGTCTTCGCCAGGGTCTCCTCGCTCAGCTCCGCCTCCCAGGCCCGGCCATCCACAGCCACGCTGGTGAGGCAGACGCCGTTCACCGCGATGCTGGCCCCCAGTTCTGCCCGGGCCAGCAACTCTGGTGCAGCCGCGATGCGCAGCCGCGCCCCGCCGGGGCGGGAAGAGCGGGCTTCGAGGGTGCCAAGGTGGCGAATCAGACCGGTGAACATGGTGCTTCCATTATGACGCGGCCGGCTTCTCCAGGCGGCTGTTCCTGGAGCCGAAGAAGGCGTAGATGACGAGCCCAATGCCCAGCCAGATGAAAAAGCGGTACCAAGTGAGGGCGGGCAGGCCCTTGGCGATCCAGAAACAGCCCACGATGCCCGCCGGGGCCACGACCCAGGCCAGGGGCATGGTGAACTTGCGGGGGGCCTCGGGGCGGCGATATCGCAGGATCAGCACGGCGATACAGACGATGACGAAGGCGAACAGGGTGCCGATGTTGGCCAGTTCCACCACCTCGTCGATGTTCAGCAGGGCAGCCGGAATGGCCACCAGGAAGCCCGTGAGCACCGTGGCCTGGGCAGGGGTCTTGTACTTGGGATGGACCTTGCCGAACCAGGCACCCAGGAGTCCGTCGCGGCTCATGCTCATGAAGATGCGGGGCTGGCCCACCTGGTAGACCAGCAGGGCCGCCGTGGTGGCGATGACGGCGCCGAAGCTAATGACACCGGCGATGGCGGTCATCTTGTGCTCGCTGAAGATGTAGGCCAATGGGTCCGCGATGCCGCCCAGGCGGGTGTAGTGGATCATGCCCGTCACCACCAGGGCCACGGCGGCGTAGATGAAGGTGCAGATGAGCAGGGAGCCCAGGATGCCCCGGGGCAGGTCCTTGCCCGGGTCGCGGCATTCCTCCGCCGTGGTGCTCACAGCATCGAAGCCGATGAAGGCGAAGAAGATGATGGCGGCCCCCGCCTGGATGCCCTTGAAGCCATGGGGCACGAAGGGGTGCCAGTTGTCCGTGTTGATGAACTTGATGCCGAGGCCGACCACGGCCAGGAGGATCAGCACCTTGACTACCACCATGACGCTGTTGACCCGGGCGCTCTCCTTGATGCCGATGTAGCAGAGCCAGGTGATGAGGCCCGTGATGATCACGGCCAGGAGGTTGATGGTGATGGGGAAGCCCGCCACCGTGGGCGCGGAGCGCACCGTCTCCCAATTGGCAAAGAGGGTGGCACCGTTCAGCAGCCCCGCCTTGGCCTGGGCCAGCGCATGCAGCTTGGAGGACAGCTCCAAGACGGGCACACCGTCCACCAGCTTCAAGGCCGAGCGGGGATCCATGCCCAGCCAACCTGGGATGTTCACGTGGAAGACCGAGGACAGGAAACTGCGGGCGTAGTCGCCCCAGGAGATGGCCACGGCCACGTTGGAGATGGCGTATTCCAGCAGCAGGTCCCAGCCGATGATCCAGGCCATGAGCTCGCCCAGCGTGGCGTAGGCATAGGTGTAGGCGCTGCCCGAGACTGGGATCATGGAGGCCAGCTCCGCGTAGGCCAGGGCCGTGAAGCCGCAGATGAGCGCCACGATGAGGATGCTGAGGACCAGGGAGGGCCCAGCCGGGTAACGGCCGTCGGCCATGTTGCCCGCGGCGGCGGTGCCGATGCTGGAGAAGATGCCGGCGCCAATGATGGCGCCGATGCCGAACATGGTCAGGTCAAAGGCCCCCAGGTTCTTCTTCAGTTGGTGCTCCGGCTCCTCGGCGCTGGCCCGCAGCTGCTCCAGGGACTTGGTTCGGAAGAGTCGGTTCAGCATCGGCGGCCTTGGGGAGAAGGACCATGCTAGCAGGCGGCACCGGCGCTACCCTGGGCCTGTGAGACTCTGGAACGACCCCCGCCTGCGCCTGTCCCTCACGGGACTGGGCGGCCAGTACCTGGTGGCCCTGATGGCCGTGGGCCTCTTCTCCGTGAACACCGGGAACAACCTGCTCTATCTCGTCTTCGCCATGATGCTGGGCCTGTTTCTGGTCTCGGGCATCCTGAGCCGCCGGGCCCTCCAGGGCATCCGCGTCCTGGGCCTGGAGGAGGGCAACCTCTTCGCCCGGGTGCGGGGCGGCCTCAGGCTGAAGCTGGCCGACCCGGGCCGCGGTCGCCTGCGAGGCCTGGAGCTGCACCTCAGCCTGTCGGACAGTACCGTTGAGCCTGGCTTCCTGGGCACCGCCAGCCGCAGCGGCGAGACCCTGGTGGTCCTCCACGCCCGGGCCGGCCACCGGGGCTGGGTCCGGCTCGAGCAACTGGAGTTGCGCACCCGCTTTCCCTTCGGCCTCATGGAGAAGTCCCGCTTCCTGGCTCTGGACCAGTCCCTGCTGGTGCTGCCCCATCCCCGCACCCCCCCAGCGGCGCCCTCGGGCTGGCGGGGCGAAGGGCATCGTACCCAGGCCGTGGAGGGCACCAGCAGCCCCGAAGGGGCCCGCCCCCTGCGCCTGGGCGACGCCCCGGGCCGCGTCCACTGGAAGCGCACCGCCCAGCGCAGCCAGCCCTGGGTCCGTACCTTCGAGGAGGAGCGGCCCCTGGGCCTGCACCTGCGCCTGGACCTGACGGCCTGGGCCCCGGGACGGCCCTTCGAGCGGGAGCTGGAGCGCCTCTCCGGGGCCATCCTCCAGGCCCGGCTCCAAAAGCGGGAGGTGAGCCTGGAGTTGCACGGCATCGAGGGCACCCACGAAACCCGCGGCCACACCCCCTGCTGGCGGGCCCTGGCCCAGGCCCAGGCGGCTGGCCGGGACCCGGAACCAGTTGGAATCAGCCTCGAGGCTCCGGCTCCGATAAGCTGAAGGATTGGATCCTTGCGTGGAGGTACTGGTGTTCGATAATCCCCAAGCCCCGGAGTGGACGCCCCTGCTGGAGGCGGCCTGGAAGGCCCGGGAGCAGGCCCACGCGCCGTACTCGCACTTTCACGTGGGCGCGGCCCTGCTCACGACCAGCGGCGCCGTGGTGGGCGGGTGCAACGTGGAGAACGCCGCCTATCCCGTCACCCTCTGCGCCGAGCGGGGTGCCCTCAGCGCTGCAGTGGCCCTGGGCCTGAAGCCCGGCGGCCTGGTGGCGGCGGTGGTGGTCACGGATGTCCCGCAGCTGACCCCGCCCTGTGGCGCCTGCCGCCAGGCCCTGGTGGAGTTCACGGCCCGGCTGCCAGTGCTGCTGGCCAACCGCCAGAACCGGGAGTTGCACCGCCTGGAAGACCTGCTGCCCCACAGCTTCACGGGCAGCCACTTCCTCTAGCCCTATCCAAGGCTTCTTGCCCCGCCTACACTTTTGCAACCAAGATGGACACCCCGAGGCAGCTGAATGGCCATTGATCGCGTCAAAGTCAAGAAGGAAGCCGACAAGCTCTTGACGGCGGGGAAGATCGAAAGGGCCATCGACGAATTCCAGAAGATCGTCGATGACAATCCGAAGGACTACAACACCCTCAATCAGATCGGCGACCTCTGCATGCAGGTGGGTCGGGTCAAAGAGGCGAATGACATCCACAAGCGCCTGGGCTCCGCCTATGAGCGGGATGGCTTCCACGCCCGCGCGGCGGCCATCTTCCAGAAGGTCGTGCGCAACGCTCCGGACGACATCGACGCAGCCCAGCGCCTGGCGGACCTATACCGCCAGATGAACAAGACCACGGACGCCGTGCGGGTGCACCTGCAGGTGGCGGAGCACTTCCAGAAGAAGGGGCTCATCAAGCGGGCCCTGGAAGAGTTCAACAAGGTCGTGGATCTGGACCCCAAGAACCTGAAGATGAAGGTCAAGCTGGCGGACCTCTACAACAAGGAGGGCATGAAGGACCGCGCGGCGGGCATCTACCTCGAGGTGGCCGAGTCCCTGGCCATGGAGCAGATGCACGGCGAAGCGAACCAGATCCTCGAGCGCGCCAAATCCATGATCTCCACGCCCCAGGTCTTCCTGACCCAGAGCCGGCTGGGCGTGATCCAAGGCGACTACACCACGGCTGCGGAGCACCTGCGCGAGGGCCTGACGAGCAATCCCCGTAACACTGAACTGCTCGAAGCCCTGGCCGAAATCGAGCTGCGCAGCGGCCACCCGGACCGGGCCCTGGAGGCCCTGGCGGACGTGGCCCAGCTGCCCGAGAAGTTGCTGCCCCTTTGCGAGAAGGCCCTGCGGAACCTGGTCCAGGCGGATCGGGCCGAGGAGGGCCTGCGCCTCTTCGCCCCCATCGCCCGCGAATTGTCCCGCCGTGGCTCCGGGGACATCGTCAGCCGCAGCCTGCGCTCGGCCCTCCAGGGCAGCATCGGTGCCGAGGCCTGGGTGCTGCTGGCGGAAATCGCCCACCAGAGCGGCAACCGCGCCGACCAGGTCAATGCCCTCCAGAGCGCCTATGGTCTGGCCTATCAGAACAACGACCAGACCCTGCTGGGCCACCTCTCGGGCCAGCTCCAGGCCCTGGGCGTGGTGCCGGGCACTGCCCCCACAGCCCCACAGGCCTTTGCGGCCGTGAGCGCCTCGGGCGGCTTCGAGTCACCGAGTCCCCAGGAGTCCACCCGCAGCGGCGGCGAGACTGAGGTGGATCCCGTCAAGCGGCTGCGCATCGAGCAGTTCTTGCGGGAGGCCGAGGCCTTCGTCCGCAGCGGCAGTCCCGAGCGGGCCGTGGAGTCCTACAAGAAGGCCCTGGAGCTGGATCCCGCGGACCTCGCCATCATCGAGTCCATCGTCGCCGTGCACCGCAGTACGGGCCGCCTGACCCAGGTGCAGATGCAGTACTCCCAAAGCGCCCAGGTCCTCGCCCAACTGGGCCGGAAGCGAGAGGCCACCCAGCTGCTGGACCTGGCCGAGCAGCTCTTCCCTGGCTCCACCCGCATCCACCGCCGCTCCATGGGCCTGCCGGACCCTGGGGTCACGCCCCCCCTGACACCCGCAGCTGTGCCGCTCGCGCCCCAACCGACTCAAACGCCCACAGAGGAACTGCCCATCAGCCTGGACACCTCTGGCTATCAGGCCCCAGAGCCTGCCTGGGCGCCACCCAAACCCGCCGAGCCCATCGCCCTCGGGGATGGGCTCCCCCTGCTGGGGGATCTCGACACCCTGCCCCCGGATCCCTTCGCCCCGCCCCCCCTTCCGGCCGCCGCCTACGTGCCGCCGCCCCTTGAGCCCTTCACCACGGAGCCCTTCGCGGTGGATCCCTTCGCGGTGGATCCCTTCGCGCCCTTGGCGCAGCCGCCCGCCCCGACCCCCCTCCCAGCCCCTCGCGATCCCTATGCCGCCGAGGACTCGGATCTCGGCTGGATGGACGTCACCCTCACAGATCTGGTCCCCGGTACTGAACCGGAGCAGCTGGCCTCGGCCCCCACGGCGGAACTTCCGCCCATGCCCACCGCCCACCTGGATCCCACGGCCCTGGATGCCCACTTTGCGGCCCTGCCGCCGGTCCAGCCCCCAGCGCCTGCACCTCTTCCCGCGGCGCCTGAGCCCCAGCCGGAACCTGCGCCCGCCGCGATCCCCGAGGAGCTCTCGAGCCTGCTCAGCGACATCGACTTCCAGCTCGACTACGGCAGCCCCGACGAAGCCAAGATCGAGATCGAGACCGCTCTCCGCCAGTTCCCGAACCACCCGGAGCTGCAGGAGCGCCTCGACCGCGCCGAGGGCATCCTGCAGAAGCTGGGGCTCGTGGCCAAAGCCGGCGCTCTGGATGAAAGCGACTTCGCCAACTCCTTCTTTGACCTCACGGATGTGCTGGGCACGGCCCTCATGGACTCGGGTGAAGGCGAGGAAATGCACGACGCCACCCACGTGGTGGAGAAGATCCAGAGCGTCGATGAACTCTTCAGCGCCTTCCGCGAGGGCGTGGAAAAGCAGGTCAAGGGCGACGACTACGACACCCACTACAACCTGGGCATCGCCTACAAGGAGATGATGCTCATCGAGCCCGCCATCGAGGAGTTCAAGGTGGCCATGGGAGACCCCGAGCGCACGCTGGAGTGCTGCTCCATGCTGAGCATCTGCGAGCAGGCCCGGGGCGACCTGGATTCCGCCGTGGAGTGGCTCCGCAAGGGCGTTCTGGCTCCGGGCTTCCCCCCCGAGGACAGCATCGGCCTCCGCTACGACCTCGCCGAGATCTACCTCCAGCAGGGCCACCTGGGCATGGCCACGGAAGAGTTCAAGGCCGTCCAGGAGATGGATCCCGACTACCGGGATGTGGCCGCTCGATTGGCCTAGCCGCCAAGGCCCAGAGATAGTCCCATGACCTTCCCGTATTTCGTGCCCCTGGGCCCCTGGCAGGTGCATCCCCACGTCTTTTTCGAAACCCTGGCCTACCTGGTGGGGGCCCATCTCTTCTGGTTCCTGCGCCGACACTGGGGCGATCCCCTCCAGGGCTCCATCCGGCTCCCAGTGGTGGCAGGCGCCATCCTTGGTGCAGGCCTCGGCGCCAAGCTCCTGCACGTCGCCACCCTCCTGCCGGTCCTGTCCGCCGTGGGTTGGGGCGCGGTGCTGGGGGGCAAGAGCGTGCTGGGGGCCCTGCTGGGCGGCCACCTCGGCGTGGAGGTGGCCAAGGCCCAGATCCACGAACCCCGGCGCACCGGGGACCTCTTCGTGATCCCCCTCCTGGTGGGCATGCTCCTGGGGCGCATCGGCTGCTTCCTCACGGGCCTGGCGGACGGCACCCACGGCGGGCCCACCACCCTGCCCTGGGGCGTGGACTTCGGCGATGGCATCCCCCGCCACCCAGCTCAGCTCTATGAGGCTCTGGTCCTGTCGGTCTTCCTTCTGGCTGCGCTCTGGCTGCGGCGCCGCCTGGCCCGGGAGGGTGACCTCTGGCGCCTTTTCCTGGGCGCCTATTCCTTCTGGCGGCTGCTCATCGACGCCGTCAAACCCTATCCCCGCATGCTGGGTTTGAATCCCATCCAATGGGCGGCCATGCTCGCGTTGATCCTCCTCGTCTGGGAACGTACCAGAGAACACCGCCAGGAGACACCCCATGCCTGACTTGCCTCCGCCCCCGGAAGGGGATTCCGCCCCCTCTCCCCGCACCCAGCTCCAGGGCTGCTTCGCGGGCATGGGCATGGGCCTGGCCTGCGCCCTGGGTGGCGGCTTCCTGGCCGTACTCCTGTTCAACCACGCCCGCAACAGCCTGGGCTACCTGCTGCTCCTCGCCATCCCCTGCTGCCACTGGGGCTGGACAATCTACCGCTTCCTCAAGACCCCACTGCCCGAGGGCAGCTCCTACCGCTCAGGGCTGATCCTCGGCTCGGTCCTCATCTCCGGCCTGCTGCTGCTCTCACCCCTGCTGCTCTGTTTCGGACTGGCAGCCTGGGGCCCCCGCTGAGGGGGGCTCTGATTGCCTTTGCCCGCCTCGCCTGAGAAAGTCCCCTAAGCCCTGCCAGGAGGTTCCGAATGAGTGAGCTGCCCCCGGATGCCGGTTCCCCCCTAGCCCCCCGCTCCCAGGGTCGAGGCTGCCTCACTGGGATCGGCACGGGGCTCCTCTGCGCGGTGCTCGCCGGCCTCCCGGCTCTGCTCCTGTTCAAGGCCAATTTCGGTGGCATGAGCATCTACGTCCTGCTGGCCATCCCCGTGGCCCATTGGGCCTGGGTGATCGTCCTGCGTTCCAGGGTGCTGGGACTGGAAGACTCCCCTTACCGGTCCGGGCTCATCATCGGTGCTCTGCTCTTCACAGGACTGCTGCTGCTCACCCCCCCATTGCTCTGTTTTGGCTATTTTGCGAATCAACCCTTGGTGATCCGTTGAGCACCGATCCCGCTCGCCAGGCGAGGTAGCCATGCCCACCCCCACCCGCCCGTACCTCTTCTACGACACGGCCGTGTCCATCTGCTCCACTTGCTACCGCCGGGTGGACGCCAAGATCGTGTTCCAGGAGGGCTGCGTCTACCTGCTGAAGCGCTGCCCGCGCCACGGCCCCGAGCGGGTGCTCATCGCCGACGATGTGGACTACTACCGCCGCTGCCGGGAGGTCTTCCTCAAGGTGCCCGAGCAGCCCTGCCGGAACAACACCGCTGTGGAGCACGGCTGCCCCTACGACTGCGGCCTCTGCCCGGACCATGAGCAGCACAGCTGCCTGACTCTGCTGGAGGTCACGGACCACTGCAACCTGCGCTGCCCCGTCTGCTATGCCGAGAGCGGCCCCGAGCGCGGCGGCATGCGGGACTTGGCCACCCTGGAGCGCATGCTTGACGCCATCGTGGCCAACGAGGGCGAACCGGACGTGGTGCAGCTCAGCGGCGGTGAGCCCACCTTGCACCCCCAGTTCTTCGAGATCCTGGACGCCTGCCGCCGCCGCCCCATCCGCCACCTCATGGTCAACACCAACGGCCTGCGCATCGCCCAGGACCGCGCCTTTGCCGAACGGCTCGCCAGCTACCAGCCCGCCTTCGAGCTGTACCTTCAGTTCGACTCCCTGGAGGCCGCGCCCCTCCTGGAGCTGCGGGGCGCCGACCTGAGAGCCACGCGGCTCAAGGCCCTGGAGACCCTCAACGAGCTGGACCTCAGCACTTCCCTGGTGGTCACGGTGAAAAAGGGCTGCAATGACGGCGAGCTGGGCCGCCTCGTGGAGTTCGCCGCCCAGCAGCGCTGCGTGCGGGGCGTGACCTTCCAGCCCATCCAGCACGCGGGCCGCACCGAGGGCTACGACCCCGGCCGGGACCGCCTCACCCTCACAGAGCTGCGCCGCAAGGTGCTGGAGCAGACGAGCCTCTTCGCCCCCGAGGACATCCTTCCGGTGCCCTGCCACCCGGACAGCCTGGCCATGGCCTACGCCCTCAAGGTGGAGGGTCGCCTGCAGCCCCTCACCCGCTTCGTGGAGCCCCAGTGGCTCATCGAGGGCGGCCGCAACACCATCCAGTTCGAGAAAGATCCAGAGCTTCAGGCCCGGCTCTTCCAGATGCTGGCCACCAACCACGGCCCCGAGGGAGCCGCGACCAGCCTCTCGGAGCTGCTCTGCTGCCTGCCCAAGGTGGCCGTGCCCGGCGACATCGGCTACCGCGACGTGTTCCGCCTGATCTTCATGCAGTTCATCGACGCCGAGAGCTTCGACCTGCGCAGCGTGCGCAAGAGCTGCGTCCACATCGCCCACCCCGATGGCCGCATCATCCCCTTCGACACCTACAACCTCTTCTACCGCGATGGTCTGGAGCAGAGCCGCCTGGCCCCCATCCGGGCCGAGATCAAGTCCTTCCAGAAAGGCTGAATCCCCGCCGAGTCATTCCACTGCGCGGCTGCCGCTGACGCCCCAGGGCTGCAGGGCCTGCAGGGCGGGCTGGACGGGCTTGCCGGGACGCTGGAGCAGGGTGAGTTCCAGGGAGCCTTCGGCGGTGACGAGCCAGGCGCCTTCCTCTTTGCCCCAGATCAACTGACCAGGCTCGCGGTAGCAGGTGCGAAGCGAGCCCACCCCGCAGACCTTGAGGGTCTGACCCTCCAAGTGCAGCTCGGAGCCGGGCCAGGGCCAGAGGGCCCGCACCTGCCGGTGCAGCTCCGCGGCGGAGCGGCGCCAGTCCAGGCGGGCCATGTCCTTGTGGAGCTTGGCAGCATGGGTGGCCAGGCCGTGCTCCTGTTCCCGGGGTTGGCCACTGCCGCTGAGCAACAGGGGCAACTGGTCCATGAGGAGCTCTGCGGCGTCCTGGGCCAGGATCTCCAAGAGCCCTTCGGCCGTGGTCTCCGAGCCGAGGGGCCGGTGGCTCTGGGCCAGCACAGGCCCTTCGTCCAAGCCTGGCGTGAGGCGCATGAGGCTGACCCCTGACTCCTCGTCCCCGGCCAGGAGGGCGTGGTTCACAGGGGCCGCACCGCGCCAGCGGGGCAGCAGGGAGAAATGCAGGTTCCAGACCCCCAGGGGGCAGGCATCCAGCAGCCACCGGGGCAGCAGGTGGCCGTAGGCCACCACCACCGCCAGGTCGATGTGCAGGCCCTCCCAGAGCTCCCGGGCCTCGGGGGTCTTCCAGCTCAGGGGTTGGTGGAGCGGCAGACCCAGCTCCAGGGCTGCCACCTTTACGGGGGGGGCCTCCAGGTGGCGCCCTCGGCCCGCGGGCCGGTCCGGGTTGCAGAACACCGCTTCGACGCCTTCTTCAGCCAGAGCCCGGAGGGCCGGAACAGCCGCACGGGGGGTGCCAAGGAAGGCGATGCGGGTCATGGCTACCCTTTCAGCTGCTTCTGGTATTTCCTCTGAAGGACAGAGCGCTTCACAGGGCCGAAGTATTCCACGAAGAGCCGGCCCCGCAGGTGGTCAATTTCATGGCAGAAGGCCCTGGCCAGGAGGTCTTCGCCTTCCAGCTCGACCCAGGCGCCCTCCTTGGTGCGATTGCGGATCCAGACCTTTTGGGGCCGCTCCAGCTCCTCCCGGATGCCCGGAATGGATAGACAGCCCTCGGTGCCGTACTGGACGCCCTCCTCCCTGGTGATCTCGGGATTGATGAGGATGATCTGCTGGGCCGGGTCCTCGCCGCAGGAGCAGTCGATGACCGCCAGGTTGAGGTTCACCCCCACCTGGGGCGCGGCCAGGCCCAGGCCCTCCTCGTCCAAGGTGGTCTCGAACATGTCCGCAACGAGCTGCTCCAGCTCGGGCGTCCACTGCCCGACATCCGCACTATTGATCTTCAGGTGGGGATCCCCCCAGGTGAGCACGGGTAAGACAGCCATTCAACCTCTCCAGCATTCCAGTGTAATCCAAGCGCGTTCCCTTGTTAATCTGGGGGGTCCGTCTGGAGCCCTGCATGCTTCGTTCTTTCCGTTCTGTCTTCAAATCCAACCGCACGCCCATGGCGGCGGTCATGATCATTGTCCTCCTGGGCATGGTGGCCTATCTGGCGCCGACGGGGGGTGCCATCTCAGCAGACACTGTGGCGGCGCGGGTCTATGGCAAGGAAATCCTCATGCGGGAAGTCTCCGAGCACATGCAGGAGCTGTTCCAGCGCTATGGCAAGCAGGCCAGTCCCGAGGCCCTCCGGCCCTTCATCCAGTCCCAGGCCATGCGGGATCTGGTCAACCAGAAGCTCATGGAGGAACTGGCCGAGCGGCACCACGTGGTGGTGACCGACGAGGAGGTGGGAGCCCGCCTCCGGGCCTTCCTGCGCCAATACCCGGTCTTCCTGGATGCCAAGGGCAACCTCAAGTCCAATGCTGACATGAAGGAAGTGTTCCAGAACACGGGCTTCAACCCCGCCATGCAGGAACGGGCCATCCGCAGCGAACTGCTCCGGACCAAGCTGATCCAGCAGGCCGCCGTGCAGGTGCCCTTGGATGAGCTCTGGCTGGCCCAGGAGAACCGCCTCAAGAATGAAAAGGTGGCCTTCCAGCAGGTGAGCCTGCCCGTGGACACCGCCACCGTAGCCGACCCTGGCGACGTCCCTCTAGAGGCCTTCTACAAGACCTCCGGCGAGCGCTTCCTGTCCACCCCCCGCCGCGTGATCCAGTACGTGGCCGTGGACCGCGCCGCCTTCGGCAAGGACCTGCAGCCCGACGAAGCGGCCCTCAAGGCGGCCTACCAGGCCCGCAAGAGCGACTACTCCGAGTTCAAGGCCCGCCACATCCTGTTCAAGGCCGAGGGCGAGACCCAGATCCAGGAAGCCACGGCCAAGGCCCAGCTGCTGCGCGAGCGCCTGGTCAAGGGCCAGGACTTCGCCAAGGCCGCCGAGGAGTTGAGCGAGGATCCCAGCGCCAAGGGCAACGGCGGCGACCTGGGCTGGTTCAATGCCTCCAAGATGGTCAAGCCCTTCTCTGATGCCGCCGCCACCCTGAAGGTGGGCGAGATCAGCCAGCCCGTGCGCACAACCTTCGGCATCCACCTCATCAAGCTGGAAGGCCGCCGCGAAAAGACCTATGAAGAGGCCAAGGCCACGCTGGCCCCGGAGATCGCCGACAGCCGCTTCACCACCAAGGCCCAGGAGCGCCTGGAGCAGATCCGCAAGCGGGCCAATGGGGGCGACCTGGCCGCCGCCGCCAAGAGTCTGGGCAGCCCCGCCCAGCTGAGCCTGCCCTTCACCAATGACGGCACGGCCCAGATCGATGGCCTGCCGGAGCTGAGCCAGATCAGCAACGAGGTCTTCCGCATGAAGGTGGGCGAGGTCTCCAAGCCCACGCCCTTCCCCCAACACCACCTGCTCTTCCGGGTCCAGGAAGAGTTGCCCGAGGCCGTGCCCCCCTTCAAGGAGATCCGCACCAAGGTGCTGGCTGCCTACCGCCTGGAAGAGGCCCGCAAGCAGGCCGTGGCCAAGGCCCAGCAGGCTCTCAAGGGTGGTCTGGCCGCCGTGGGTCCCGTCACAGACCAGGCCGCGGCCCCTCTGGCCGCCCAGAAGGAACTCGTGGCCCAGCCCGCCATCCGCAAGGCCCTGCTGGATACCGCCGTGGGTCAGACCACGCCCATCCTCTGGACCCAGGACGGCAAGCTGTGGGTAGCCCGCATCGGCTCCCGCGAGCCCGCCCCGGCCCTCAGTTTTGAAGCCCGCCGCACCCTCATCCAGGAGACCCAGACCGCCGAGGCGCAAAAGCTCCTCTCGGCCGAGTTGCAGTCCCTGGACCAGCAGGGTCGCCTGCGCCCCGGCCTCAGCAGCTTCTGGGGCCACCTCAGCGGCATCTACATCAATCCCGATGCCGTAAAGGCCACCGGGGACGAGTGATCGGGTCATCCCCGACCAGTCATCCAGCCTGAGAAAATCGCAGCGCTTTGGCGCTGCGATTTTCTTTTGGATCAGGGGAAGGTGAACGTCGCGTCCAGCAGTGCCTTCAAGGTTGGATGCACGGGCTCAGCCATTACGGCATCTATCGGCCCCTGGGCAACGGGTCGGCCTGCTTCCAGCACCAACCCTTGATCGCACAACTGCTGCACCATTAGCAGGTCGTGGCTGGCGAAGAGCAGGGCCGTGCCCGCGGTCTTCAGGTCCAGAAGCAGGGCCAGCAGGTGGCTGGCCTGGGTGGCGTCGAGGGCGGAACAGGGCTCGTCCAATACCAGCAGGGCGGGTTCCAGCATGAGGGCGCGGCCCAGGCAAAGGCGCTGGGCCAGGCCGCCGGACCAGGCCTCGGGTCGCTGCGCCAGGGCCGCCTCGGGAAACTTCACTCGCGCCGCCATGCGGGCCGCAGCCTCGCGGCGTGCCGGGGCGCTGCCCCGCCCCCAGGCCTCCAGGGGCTCCGCGAGGATCTCCCAGCCGCTGCGATGGGGCGGCAGGCTGGCCAGGGGCTCCTGGAACACCGCCTGGATCCGCGGCCGCCGCCGTCGGCGCGCCCGCTCGGGCAGGGGCGACCAGGGCGCGTCCTCCAGCCACAGGCGTCCTGCCGTGGGCTCCAACAGTCCCAGCGCCAGGTGCAGCAGGGTGGTCTTGCCGGACCCACTCTCACCCACCAGACCCCAGGCCTCGCCCGGGGCGATGGAAAACGAGAGGTCCTCCAGCACAGTCTTTTCCCCCCGCTGAAAGCACAAGCATTCAGCGCAGAGAACGGACCCCTTCGTCAGCGAATCACCTCAACCCCCAGGAAGGGGCGCAGCACTTCGGGCACACGGATGCTGCCGTCGGGCTGCTGGTAGTTCTCCAGCACGGCCACCCAGGTGCGGCCCACGGCGAGGCCGCTGCCGTTGAGCGTGTGCGCGAAGACGGGCTTGCCCTCTTTGCCCTTGGCCCGTATGTTGGCGCGGCGCGCCTGGAAGTCCCCAAACCAGCTGCAGGAGCTGATCTCGCGGTAGGTGTTCTGGGAGGGCAGCCAGACCTCCAGGTCATAGGTCTTCTGGCTGCTGAAGCCCATGTCGCCGGTGCAGAGCAGCACGCGGCGGTAGGGAAGTTCCAGGGCCTCGAGGATCGCTTCCGCATCCGCTGTGAGGCGCTCGAGCTCCGCCTCGGCCGCATCGGCAGCGGCAAAGGTCACCAGCTCCACCTTGTGGAACTGGTGCTGGCGGATGATGCCCTTGGTATCCCGCCCATAGCTGCCCGCCTCGCTGCGGAAGCAGGGCGTGAAGGCGCAGTGGCGCAGGGGCAGGGCTTCGGCAGGAAGGATCTCGTCCCGATAGAGGTTGGTGACAGGCACCTCCGCCGTGGGGATGAGATAGAGGGCGCCGCCGCTGTGGCCTGTTTTGAAGAGGTCCTGCTCGAACTTGGGGAGCTGGCCCGTGCCGTACATGCTCTCGGCGTTCACCAGGTAGGGCGGGATGACTTCCCCGTAGCCCGCGCCGGTCTGGCGGTCCAGCATGAAGGAGATGAGAGCCCGCTCCAGCTTGGCGCCCAGCCCCTTCAGCACCGCGAAGCGGGCGCCACTGAGCTTGGCGGCCCGGTCCAGATCCAGGATGCCCAGGGCGGTGCCCAGCTCCATGTGATCCTTGGGGGCCTCGATGGTGGGCTGGGTGCCCCAGCGCTTGATCTCCACGTTGCCGTGCTCGTCGCGCCCGCTGGGCACGCTGGCGTGGGGCGGGTTGGGCAGGCCCGCCAGGAAGTCCTTGAACTCGGCCTCGATGTCGCGCTCGGCGGCCTCCAGGCCCTTCAACTTGTCGCCCACCTCGCGCTGCTGGGCGATGAGATGGTCCGCGTTCTCCTTGGCCCGCTTGAGCCGGCCCACTTCCTCACTGACGCGGTTGCGCTCAGCCTTGAGCAGCTCCGCCTCCTGCAGCGCCGAGCGTCGCCGTTGGTCGAGGTCCTGGTAGCGGGCCCGGTCCAGCGTGTAGCCCCGCTCAGACAGGCGCGCCGCCACGGCGTCGAGGTCGTTGCGGAGGAGGCTGGCATCGATCATGGGGGTGGGTGCTCCGTGTCTTCCAGTCTAGCTGGCTCTAGACGCGCCTGCGGCACGTCTAGAGTCAGCCTTCGGCAGTCAGGACTGCGGCCAGGCCCCATCAAGGAAGGGCTCTCCAGCCCATTGGCTCGCAAACGCCTGCTGCACCTGATCCACGCCGCCTCCGGCGCCCAGCACCAGGCCCAGCTTGGCCAGGGCGGTCCAGCGGGTGTGGAGGCCGCCGGAGATGGCGCCCAGCTCCTCGACCTTGCGACCCATCTCGTAGGCGGAGAGGTCCACGCCACCGCGGGGACACTGGGAGATGACCACCACGGGTAGGTGGCGGCGGCGGCAGTCCCCCAGGAAGGCGTTGAGGTCGGGCCGCGCCATGGGCAGGTTCCCGGCGCCGAAGGCCTGGATGAGCACGGCGGCGCTGCCCTCGGGGGCAGAGCTCCAGCTCATTCCTGGATGAGGCGTGACGGTGTTGACCGCGAGGTTCAAGGCCCGACCCAGGTCCCTGGGGACGCAGCGCTCAAAATGGCCAGCCTCCGGGTGCAGGCGGATCTCGGCGCCGATCTCAGCCAGGGGGGCCAGGTTCGGGCTTTCGAAGGCCTCGAACTGGCTCACGCTCAGCTTGTCGGCGGCCACGCCCCGCAGCCAGTGGGTGCCGAAGCAGATGCCCACCTCGGGGATGGCGCGGCAGGCCAGGTCCACGGCGTTGACCACGTTGCTGCGGGCGTCGCTGCGCACGAAGGCCAAGGGCCTTTGGCTCCCCGTGAGCACCACGGGCTTACCCAGATCGGCCAGAAGGAACCCCAGCATGGAGGCCGAGAAGGCCATGGTGTCCGTGCCATGGATGACCACGAACCCGTCGAAATCCGCCGCCGCCTTCCTGATGCGCTCCGCCAGCACCAGGATGTGCTCCGGCTCCAGGCAGGCGGAGTCCTGGTTGAAGGGCACCTCCACGGCCAATTCCGCCAACTTGGCCAGTTCCGGCACCTGCAGCAGCAGGTCGTTGAGAAAGCGCCCCGGCGCCAGGGCCGCGGGTTCCCCGCTGGGCGCCATGCCGAGCGTACCGCCGGTGTGGAGGAGAAGGATCTTTGGCATCACTCGAGTTTACAGGCACTGACCCGGTACACTAAAGACTCCCCATGCGTCGCATTCCCCGCACCATCCAGCTCATCGTGGCCCGCTACCTCCGCCGGCTGCTCAGGAACCGCCTGGATGGGCAGCAGTTGCAGGCCGTGGTGGACCGGGCCTTGGCCACCCTGCCCATCCAGGAGAAGCTCCTGGTGCGGGAGGGGGCGCTGCGCTCCGAGACTCTCAACCGGCAGCTGGCCTGGGCCATGGCCTTCGTGGCAGGGGCCGTGAACGCGGGCGGGTACCTGGCGGTGTCCCACTACACGTCCCACATGACCGGCGTGGTCTCCTCCATGGCAGACGAGGTGGCGGAAGGCGACCTGGTCACCGCCGGGGCCGCGCTCGCCATGATGCTCAGCTTCCTGGGCGGGGCTTTCGTCTGCACCACCCTCATCAGCTTCGGCCAGCGGCGGCGCATGCGCAGCCGCTACGCGCTCACCTTGGTGCTGGAAGCAGCCCTCATGCTGATCTTCGGGTTCATGGGCAGCAAGCTCCAGGAGGAGGTCAAGTTCACCCTGCCCCTCACCGTGATGCTGCTCTGCTTCATCATGGGCCTGCACAATGCCGTAACTTCCATCATCTCGGGTGCAGCGGTGCGCACCACACATCTCACGGGCACAGTCACGGACATCGGCATCGAGCTGAGCCGCCTCGCCTATGTGAATGTCCACAATCACCACGGCCGCGAGCGCATCGTAGCCAACCGTCAGAAGCTGACCCTCCTACTCCTGATCCTCGCCAGCTTCCTGGGGGGCGGCGTGGTGGGGGCCCTGGGCTTCAAGCACATCGGCTTCAAACTGACGGTGCCTCTGGCTGGCTTCCTCTGTTTCCTGGCCGCCCGCCCCATCATCGTGGAGCTGATGCTTCTGCTGCGCCGGGTCCGCAAGCAGTTCGCCACCGAGGATGACGGCCCGAGCTTCGATAGCTAATGATATCCGGGGGCTCCGCGCTGCGCGCACAGCCCCGAACCCCCGCACCCACTCGCGGCCAAGCCGCTCCTGGGCTTGCTAACCCAGACCTACATGACTTCCAGCCCCGCCATGCGCTCGATGCCCTCGACCTTGCGCGTGCGGGTGGCGCCCTGACCCCCGATGAGGAGACGGCAGCCCGCGGGCAGGCGCTCCTTGAGATCCATGAGCAGGCGCCGGGTGGGCTCCCCTGAGCTCTGGATGGAGAGACTCACAGCCACGCTGGCCACCTTGAGGGTCCGGGCTGCCGCGGCGATGCTGGCCACGGGCAGGTCCACACCCAGCAGCTCTGTGCGCACGCCCTGGGCCTCGTAGGCCAAGGCTGCCATGAGCAGCCCCAGGCGATGCCGCTCCCCCGGCAGCGTGCAGAGCAACACCAGCCCCTGAGCGGGGGCCACGCGGAACTCCAGGCGCAGCTCCCGCAGGCCGTCCTCCAGCACCTCAGTTACCAGATGCTCGTGGTGGATGCCAATGCTGCCGTCGGCCCAGGCCATCCCCACCCGATCCAGGAGTGGCGAGACCACCTGCTGCAGGAAAGCCTTCCAACCTAGCTGGGTCAAGCCCTCCTTGAGCAGGCTGCGCATGCGATCCGTGTCCATGGCGGCCACAGCCCGGAAGAGGGTCTCCACCCTGGGATTTTCCTGGGGCAACAGCAGCTTCCGCAGCTCCGCTTCCGTGGCCCGGACCACCAGGCCCGGCCGATGCCCCTGTGCCACAGCCTCGGCCATGAGGCGCAGCTGGTGCAAGTCCCCCCGCCGGTAGCGCCGGTGCCCCGAGGGCAGGCGCACGGGCTGAGGGAAGCCATAGCGCCGCTCCCAGACACGGATGAGGTCCGCAGAGAGACCTGTCTCCTCACAGATATCCCCGATGCTCAGCAAAGCCGGCCCTGCCTTGGTCATGCACCCCATCCGATCTGATGAGGTTAAACCTAGGATCTATGGAGAAAATTGTCGAGATTTAAATCCGGTCAATCAGCCGGTTGTCACCACGGCCTTGACCTCGTCAAAGCCCTGATCGCAGGAGCAACCCACCACCACGGCGCACTGGCCGGGCTGGCTGGGTGGCAATTGGACCTCGCCCCTGAACTGACCATCGGAGCCGGTCTTCCCAGACAGCAGACTGGTGGCCTTCTTGAGGCTGGAAATGAGCTTCACGGTCACCTCAGCTCCCGCCACGGGGCTCTGGCTCTGGCAGAGGCGCGCCAGCAACTGGATCCGGAAGAGGCTGCCGAAGGCGGGCTTCAAGGGCTGGTCCAGAACCAGTTCCAGGGTGTCCACATCCCCCTCTTGCTGCAGGAACTCCAGGATGGCCTGATCCAGGGGACGGTCATTGAAGGCCTGGTGCTCCAGCATGTCCGGGGGCGTGAGGTCGTATTTCCCGTTCTTGATATCCCGGATGACCGCCCGGTGCTGCTCGTCCATGCGGCTCTGGATCTCCGTCTCCACCACCGGTGGAGCCGCAATCAGGTCCTCGTAGGAGGAGCGGTAGCTGTCCAGGATCTCCCCGCCCACATAGATGAGGGTCTCAATCTTGGGATTACTGAAGCCCTTGTCCTCGGTCTGGACATGGAAGACGCGGTTCCCGTGGCGAACATCGGTATTGTAGCCGGTGATCATGAGGGGGACTCGGGGGAAAGGGCTTCAAGGTGAGGCATGCTCTACCGCTGCAATCTTCCAGCCAAGTCGGGCATGACTTCCCAGGCGATCTCGCGAATGACCTGATCGCCCATTCGGGCCACCACTGCCTTCACCAGGGCGTCCACCAGCACGGGATCCGCCAGCAGAGCCTGGACGAGGGCCTGGGCCTGGTCATGGGACACAAGACCCGCCTGCCCAGGCGCGGCAGGCGGATGACCACCTGCGGCAGCCTCGACGGGCATCGCGGGGGCGGGGGCCTCGGCCACGACAGGGACCGGCAGGGGTGCGGGTTCAGGATGTGCGGGTTCAGGATGTGCGGGTTCCGCAGGCTCGTCCTGGCCCAGCAGGGCCAAGGCCGCCAGGCTGGCAGCGCCCGCAGCACCAGCAGCCAGGGCCGCAGCGGGCAGGGCGTGGAACTCCTGCTCCACCACCGGTTCCGGCAGGGGTTCCGGCAAGGGTTCAAGGGCCGGTACCGGGATGGGGGCAAAATCCTCCGCCTGGGCATCCAGGGGCTCCAGGTCCGCAAGGCTATGGGAGAACGGCTCTTCAGCAGGCTCCCCGGGGAGGTCGTCGGTGAGGTCCTGGAGACTGTCCAGGTCCAGCTCCTCCAGCTCCAGGTGCATGTCCGGCAGGGCCGGCTCCGGGAGGGCCGGCTCCGGGAGGGCCACCACCGCTTCCGGCTCTGTGGGCACCGTCTCTTCGGGCCAGAGATCCTCCACGCTGAGCAGGAGCAGGTCCGCCTCCAACTCGGCGCTGGGCCCAGGCGTGGGTGTGGGCGCGGGTGTGGAGCTGGCCGGAACCTCAGGAACAGCCTCATCCAGGAAGTCCAGGTCGGCAAAGGCCGAGTCCAGGAGGTCCTCATCAACGGAATGCTGGGCGCTGACGGGCAGGGCCTCAGGGCGGAGCTCTGGCAGGGCGGCCTCGGCGCGCTTGACCAGATCCTTGGCGGGCATGGCGGGCGCGGTGGCGAAGGGGGAGAGGGCCGGCGGCGGGACGGGAGTGGCCAGCAGGGCCTTGACGCGGTCGCCCAGCTCCCGGAGCTCGATGGGCTTCTTCAGAAAGCCCTGGATCGAGGCCCTGGCCAGCTTGGCGGGGTCCACGGGATCAAGCACGCCCGCCATGAGGGCGATGGGCATCTGAGCCGTGGCCTCCATGGCCCGCAGGCGCTCCAGCAGGGTCCAGCCGTCCATGCCCGGCATGGCCGTGTCCACCAGGGCCACGTCGAAGCGCTCGCCCTGTCCGATGCGATCCAGAGCTTCCGCCGCCGAGTCCACGCACACCAACTCCACATCCGTGGGAGCCAGGAGGGATTCGGCAATGCGGTGAATGCTTGGATTGTCGTCCACGAGGAGGAGACGTGGCATCGGGTACCTCGGGAAGCCGGATGGTAAGAAGAGTGGCTGGGCACAACGCTACCAGAAATGTGTACTTCCCTTGCAAAGATCAGCGCAACAGCTTTCGGAGAAAGCGCACGCGCTCCACCTCCACCAGCCGGACCAGCAGGACGCGGTCCCCCACCCAGATCCAGGCGGCGCCTGCCGGCTCACGCAGGGCCACCTCAGGGCCCCGGGGCAGCCAGCCCTTCACGGAGACCCGCAGTCCCGTGGCCGCACGCCAGTCTGAGCGGTAGGCCTCGAGCAGGGACTTGCGCTGCCGCTCCGGGGGCAATTTTGTGTCGCTCCAGCGCTGGTCCCAGGCGTCAAAGGCCCCCTCCTCGTGCCAAACCCAGGCGGGATCCCAGGCGGGCCAGGGCTGGGTCGCATCGGGCACGGGCTGCCAGGCCAGGCGATCCACGGGGCTGAGCTTCCGGGTCATGGTGTCGGCATTCAGCGGCTCCACCAGCGCCATCTCCTGGGGGGGGTGGGCGCTCAGGAGGCCGGGGCCCTGGCCCTGGCGGCGCCACTGGCCCCGCTCCAGGGCCCAGGCCGTCCAGCCCCCGAGGCCGCTGTGCCAGAGCCAGTCCCGACGGGAGAACCAGAGCCGGTCCCCCGCGTGCCAGGGGATCACCAGGCGGGCCCCGGGCAGATCCTGGCCATCTTCAGACAGG
This sequence comes from uncultured Holophagaceae bacterium, assembly GCA_903913215.1. Classification (GTDB taxonomy): domain Bacteria; phylum Acidobacteriota; class Holophagae; order Holophagales; family Holophagaceae; genus Geothrix. Next base: position 64,294 of record CAIWKE010000011.1, on the reverse strand, counting down.
GCCTCGGCCTTGGTGGCGAGACCACGGGGTGGGCCGGGCAGGTCCGCCTCATCCCAGGCAGCCAGGCTGGGCTCGCCGGGGTCCCCATCCAGGGGCAGCACACTCAGGAGAAGCCGCGCCTCCCTGCTTTCGCCCCGACCCTCGACGGGTTCGAAGAACCCCAGGAGGGCCGCCTTCCCGTCCCAGCTGAAGCGGCTCCAGGGGCCTGACTGGGTGGACCAGAGCACCCGGCCCTCGGGCACCTCCAGCAGGCGGGTCTCGAAGCGGGCGGGGCCCATCTGCAGGGTCACCAGGAGGCGGTTGCCCTTGACTGGATCGAGCCGGGCCGAGCAGAGCGGCGCATCGAAGCGGTAGTGGCGCCACTCCAGCCCCCGCCAAAGCACCACCTCGCTGTGGCCCTGGGGACCGTTAAGGGCCAGCCCCTGGTCCGACAGGTAGGGGGAGGCGGGTTCCCAAGGGGTTCCAAAGCCACCCTCAAAGGGCCAGGCTTCGGACTGATCCGGGTCCTGGGCCCCCTGAAAGCGGGGCGACCAGGCCTCCTCCATGCGGAATTCGGCCAGCAGTTCGAAGCTGCCCAGATTCATGAGGGCCGGAGCCTCCGTGGCCGTGACGCCGCCTGCGGACACCGGACGCGGCGCCTGTACCACCGCAAAGAGCAGCAGCATGGCGGCGATGAAGAGGGTGGCGATGATGTACCGTTGGGGGATCACGGGTGGCCTGTGGCGTTCGTACCCATGATGCCCCATCCCCGGCGGGAGACTGGATCCAGATGAAACAGAAATCCACGGTGGAAACCGAACTGAAGCTGCGCATCCCCGCCACGGCGCCCCTTCGCGCCCGCTTGGCGGACCTGGGATTCCGCGAGGTCACGCCCGCCCAGACCGAGCAAAGCACCCTGTGGGATCGCGAGGACCGGCTGCGCTCGGAGAACTCCGCCCTGCGTACGCGCTCCTTCGCGGGTCGCTGCCGCCTCACCTGGAAGGGCCCCCGGGTGCCGGATGCGCTCTTGAAGATCCGGCCCGAACTGGAAACCGGGGTCGAGGACGGACCCGCCCTGGAGGCCATCCTGCTGGCCCTGGGCTTCGAGCCCACCCTGCGCATGGAGAAGGTGCGGGCCGTCTGGCAGAGGCAAGACCTGGAAGCCTGCCTGGACGAGACCCCCTTCGGCTGCTTCCTGGAGCTGGAGGGTGAGCCCGAGGCCATCCACGTGGCCCTGGCAGGCCTGGGGCTCGGCACCGAAACCGCCGAGACCCGCAGCTACCCGGAACTGTACCGGGAGGCAGGGCTGAGCTAGGAGGCCCCATGCGAGCCATCGCCCAGACCGCACTCCTCGCCCTGGCGCTCCTGGGCGGCTGCCGGACCGAGTCCCCGGAGGCCCAGGTGCGGAAGGCCTTCGAGACCTGCCGTGCCGCTGTGGAGGCGGGGGATGCGGGCGCCGCCACAGCGGCCCTGGATCCCGCCTTTCGGGGCCCCGAAGGCATGGACCGGGCCACGGCCCGGCTCTTCCTCCTGGGCACCCTCCGGCAGGAAAAGGTGAGCGTGACCCTGCTGCGCAGCGAGGTGCTCGTGCGCCGCCTTGAAGCAGACCAGGATGTCGATCTGCTCATCACCAGCCGCAGCGGAAGCCTCCTCACCGGGGAGGCCTCACGCCGCAGCTATCACCTGCGCTGGCGGAAGGAGGGCGCCCACTGGCTGCTGCGGGAGTTGCTGCCCGGCTGAGCCCCATCAGAGCCTGAAGAACTCCATGAACTCGGCGTGGGCCTTGTGGGACAAGCGGGCGGCCCTGACTTCTTCCTGGACCACCTGCTCACATCGGGGCACGGCGAGCAGATCCTGGGCAGAGAGCCCCTTCTCCCGGGCCGAGCGGATGATCCAGATGACGGACTCCAGCAGGCCCAGCTGGTAGAGCGTGACCAGGAGCAGCGCGTGGACCCGCGGATTGGTGGGATCGATCTCCAGGGCCTGCATGAGCTGGGCACGGGTGGTCTCCAGCAGATCCCGGCGGACCTCGCTGCGACCGCTGGGCTGCTCGCTGGGGGCCTTGGCCGGCGGGACCGAGCTCCGCGCAGGCTCCGGTGCGGCCTTGGGGCTGGCGGAGACGACGGGCATGCCCCGGGGCGGTGTGGGGCTGTCCACCCCTCGCCCCTTTGGCCGCTTGATTTGGATAGCCACCGTGGGGTGGTCCTGACGCCAGCGCCACGAGGTATCCTTGGCGGCCCGCAGCGCTCCTGCAAAGTCCTCAGCTGTCTGAAAGCGGTTGGAGGGATCCTTGGAGAGCGCGTGATTGAGCAATCCCTGGACGTCGCGACTGACCCCCTGGAAGGCAGTGGGCGGTAGGGGCGCCGGTGTCTCGTGCAGGAGACGGTAGATGACCGAGCCGGGGCTGGGGCCATCGAAGGGCGGCACACCTGCCAGGGCCTCGTAGAGGAGTACGCCCACCGCGAAGAGGTCGCTGCGGGCATCCGGGTGGCCGCTTTGGAGGTATTCCGGGGCCATGTAGTTCACGGTGCCGAAGACCGTGCCCTCGTCGGTGCTGTCCGAGTTGATGACCTTCGCTACGCCGAAGTCCAGGATCTTCGCCTGGAGGTTCTTGCCGTCCCACACCACACGGATGTTGGAGGGCTTGATATCGCGGTGGAGGATCTGGTGGCGGTGGGCCACGGCCAGTCCGTCGCAGACCTGGGCCAGCACTTCCAGGGTGTCCCGGGGACTGAGGGTACCCGCGCGGATCAGCGTGCCCATATCCTCGCCCTTCACCAGCTCCATGGCCAGGAAGAGCACGCCCTGCTCCTCGCCCAGTTCGTGGACGGTGACGATATTGGGGTGGTTGAGTACGGCCGCGGCGCGAGCCTCCGTGGCGAAGCGCTCTCGGGCCCCGGGACTCATGCCCGAGGCGGTGTGGATGACCTTGATGGCCACGTCCCGACCCAGCATGGGATCCCGTCCCACATAGACCTCCCCCATGCTGCCCTGGGCGAGGAGCCGGAGGATCTCGAACTTGCCAAGGCGCATCAACACGGAGGTTCCAGGGTCGTCAAGTTGGTTCATTCTGACCTGGGCAGGGGCCCAGTCCAGGTGTTTCTCCCAATCCCGCAGTCCATCCAGGTTCAGCCCTCAATGGCCCGCAGCCAGGCCTCATCACGCACGGGGATTCCCAGAGCCTGGGCCTTGTCCAGTTTCGAGCCCGCCTTTTCTCCCGCCAGCAGGAGGGTGGTCTTGGCGGATACGCTGCCTGTGACCTTGGCGCCTAGGCGCTTGAGCCAAGCCTCGGCCTCCTCCCGGCCCAGGGTTGGCAGGGTGCCGGTCACGACCGCCACCTCACCGGACAGCGGCAGGCCGCCCTTATCGCGCAGCAGCGGCGGCAGGGGGCGCACACCCAGCTCCGCCAGGCGGGCGGGCAGATCCGGATGCAGGGCCGCAAAAGCGCGCAGGGCCGCGGCCACTTTGGGGCCCACCTCTTCCACGGCCTGCAGGCGCTGTTCATCGGCCTCCCAGAGCTGCTCCAGGGACGGATAGGCCTCGGCCACCAGCTCCGCGGTGCGAACCCCCACCATGGGGATGCCCAGGGCGTGGATCCAGCGGGCCAGGGGGCGGGTCTGGGCCACCTGGAAGGCCACCAGGAGGTTCTGAGCGGACTTCTCCGCCATGCGCTCCAGGCCCGAAAGGTAGGCCAGGCCCTGGCGCGGATCCTGGAGCAGGCTCAGCAACTCCCAGGGCTGGTCAAATCGATTTGAAGCCACGACCTGCTCGACCAGGGCCTCTCCCATACCCTCGATGTCCAGGGAGGCACGCCCGCCGAAATGCAGCATGCGGCCCGCCAACTTGGCCGGGCACTCGGGATTGAGGCAGCGGATGGCCACCTCCGCATCGTCAGCCTTGCCCACCTCCCCCGCGCAAACGGGGCAGGCCCTGGGCACCGGCGCCGGGGGCAAACCCCGCTCCGCTTCGCCAGGCACCAGGGCCACCACCTTTGGAATCACCTCGCCGCCTTTTTCGATGAACACGCGGTGGCCTACGCTGAGGCCCAGGCGGCCCAGTTCGTCGGCATTGTGCAGGGTGGCTCGGCGCACGGTGGAGCCCGCCACCTCCACAGCCTCCAGCTCCGCCACGGGCGTCAGCTTGCCCGAGCGGCCCACCTGCCAGGTGATGCCCAGCACGGTGGTGGTCACCTGGGTGGCGGGATACTTAAAGGCGATGGCCCAGCGCGGCACGCGGTCCGTGGCCCCCAGGCGCTGCTGCAGGGCGGGATCCAGGAGCTTCAGGACCACACCATCCGTATCGAAGGGGAGCCGCAGTCGCCCCTCTGCCTGCTCGGAGATGAAGGTCTGCATCTGCGCCAGATCGCCGCTCGCATGGGAGGGCATGACGCCGAAACCCCAGGCGCCCAGGCGCGCCATGGCCTCCGCGTGACCGACGTCCTCGAGACCCAGGGCCTGCCAAGGCAAGAAGGAGAGGGCCCGCGCGGCCACCTCGCGGCTGTCCAGTAGCTTCATGGTGCCGCTGGCGGCATTGCGGGGATTGGCGAAGCGCGCCTCGCCCCGGGCATCCCGCTGGCGGTTCAGCTCCTCCCAGCGCTTGCGGGACAGGAAGACCTCGCCGCGGATCGTGCAGGCCTCGGGCGCATCACTGGGCAGGCGCAGGGGGATGTCGGCGATGGTGCGGGCGTTTTCCGTCACCAGCTCGCCGGTCTCGCCATCGCCCCGGGTGAGGGCCTCCACCAGTTCGCGGCCCTCGTAGCGCAGCGACAGCGAAAGTCCGTCCACCTTCAGCTCCGCGGCATAGCGGGGCTCCGCATCTGGCGCCAGCTTCCGCCAGCGGGTCTCCCAGTCCTCCAGTTCACTCACCGAATACGTGTTGTCCAGGCTCAGCATGGGCACTGCGTGGCGGCGCTTCTCGAAGGCCTCGATGGGCGTGGCACCCACGCGGCGGGTGGGGCTGTTGGGATCCGCCAGGTCCGGGTGGGCCGCCTCCAGATCCAGCAACTCTCGCTCCAGCCGGTCGTATTCGGTGTCCGAAACCGTGGGCTGGTCCAGCACGTAGTATCGGTGGCGGTGAAGGCGCAGTGCGTCGGCCAGATCCTTCATGCGCTGCCGCAGGTCCGTCATGTCACCCTCAGAACTCATTTCACCCTCGACCGGTGGAGGCTGCCCATGATGAGGCCCAGGGCCAGAAAAAAGCTGAGAGTACTGCTGCCCCCGGCACTGAAGAAGGGCAACACCATCCCCTTGTTGGGCAGGGCCCCGGCCACCATGCCCACGTTCACCAGCAGGTGCAGGGCGAAGATACCCGCTGCCCCAGCGCAGAAGTAGGCCTCGGCATTGGTGTGGGCGGCCCGGGCCGCGTCGATGATGCGGTCCAGCAGCAGTCCGAAAAGGCCCAGGGCCAGCAGCACGCCGATGAAGCCGCGCTCTTCGGCCCAGACACTGAAGGCGAAGTCCGTGGTCTTCACGGGAAGGAAGTTCAGCTGGGTCTGGGAGCCGCTGGTGAAGCCCTTGCCGATGAGGCCTCCCGAGCCGATGGCGATGCGGCTCTGGTTCACCTGGTAGCCCTTGCCCTGGAGGTCGCTGGAAGGATCCAGGAAGATCATGACCCGCTGCTTCTGGTAGGGCTTCAGGACGAATTTCCAGGCCGTGAAGCCGCCCACGGAGATGAAGAGGATGAGTGCAATGATCCAGCGCGCCTTGAGCCCCTTCATGAGCGGGATGATGAGCAGGATGGGCAGGAAGCTGAGGGCCATGCCCAGGTCCGGCTGGCGCTGGATGAGCAGCATGGGGAAGACCACCAGCCCCACGGCCCCCAGCAATTCCAGGCGACCGACGGTTTCTGCGGGGCGGGAGCCCAGGCGCTGCGAGAGATACAGGAGCGTCACCCACTTCATGAGTTCCGAGGGCTGGAAGGTCTGGCCCGCGATGACGAACCAGCGGGTAGAGCCACCGATCTTTTTGCCCACCACCAGCACCGCCATGAGGGCGAGGAGGCCCAGCAGGTAGGCGGGGAAACTGTAGCGGAAGAGGCGCCGGGGATCCGTGGTGGCCAGCAGCAGGATCAGGCCGAGACCCAGGCCGTTCCAGAGGCTCTGCTTGAGCCAGATGTTCGCCTGGGAGGTGTTGCGCCCCGCCGAGTAGAGCGTCAGCGTGCCCAGGGCGATGAGCATCAACAGCACCCAGAGCAGGCGCTTGTCCAGGGCGCGGAAGCGCTCCTTCATTCCGGCACCGCGGGTGCCGGGGGCGGCAGGAAGGGGTCCACCAGCTTGCCGCGGGGGGGCGGCAGGGGATTCTTGAGGCGGTCCACGAACCAGTACTTCACGAGCTTGGCGGCCACGGGGGCGGCGGCAGTGGAGCCGAAGCCCGCATTCTCCACTACCACGGCATAGGCGATCTGGGGCTTGTCCCTGGGCGCATAGCCCGCGAAGAGGGCATGGTCCTTGAGGAACTTGGCCTGTCGTGCGTAGTGCGCCTTGTCCACGAAGGTGGCCACCTGGGCCGTGCCGGTCTTCCCTGAGAACGGCACGAGCTTGGCGATCTCACGGATGAAGGGGTTGGCCGCCGCCGTGCCGTTCTGCACCACCTCCGCGAGCCCCTCGTCCAGGGTCGCCCAGTGCTTGGGATCCAGGGGCGTGTCCTTCGGGGGCGGGTAGGCCGCCGCCTCCAGCTGGTTGCTCTGGTCGTTGCGGAAGCCGTAGAAGAGGTGGGGCGTGAGCAGCTTGCCCTTGGTGGCCAGCAGGGCATAGAAACGGGCCAGGCCGATGGGCGTAACGCCCACGGCACCCTGCCCAATGCCGACGCTGATGGTCTCGCCTGCGTACCACTTGGGATCCCGTGGCGCGGCCTTCTTCTTCCAGGCCCGGCTGGGGATGCGGGTCCGCTTCTCCTGGGGGAGGTCGATGCCCGTGCGCTCCGTGAGTCCGTATTTCTCGGCCGTGGCGTGGATGTCGTCGATGTCTAGGCGGGAGGCCAGCTCGTAGAAGTAGACATCGCAGCTCTGGGCGATGGCCTGCACCATGCTCAGGGTGCCGTGGCCCGAGGCCTTGTCGCAGCGGAAATCGCGGCCGTAGTAGTTTTTCTTTCCGCCGCAGAAAATGGCGGTTTGCGGCGTGGCGATGCCCTTCTCCAGGGCCGCTAGGGCGATGAGGAGCTTGAAGGTGGAGCCAGGTGCGTAGATGCCCTGGATCGGCCGGTTCACCATGGGCCGCGTGAGGTTGTTGGCCAGGTATTTGTCGACCATGTCCTGGCTGAGGCGGTTGAGGAAGAGGTTCGGATCATAGGAGGGGCTGGAGTACATGGCCAGGACGCCACCGTCCCGGAGGTCCAGCACCACCACGGCCCCGGCCTCCTCACCCATGGCCTCCTGGGCGATCTTCTGCAGACCCGCGTCCAGGGTCAGGTAGATGCTACGGCCCGCAGTGGCATCCACCTGGCCGAAGTTCGCCACTTCCGTGCCGAGTTGGTCCACCAGGATGCGCTTCTGTCCGTCCACGCCCTTGAGCTTGTCATTGCCGCTGGCCTCGAAGCCCTCCTTGCCGATGGTCTCACCCAAGTGGAAGAGATCCGGCTTGGCCTTCATGAGAGGCTCGTCCACTTCCCCCACGTAGCCCAGGATGTGGCCCGCGAGTTCATCGCCCAGGTAGACGCGGCGTGGCGCTACTTCCACGCTGAGGAAGGGGAAGCGCGAACGGACCCGCTCGGCCACGGCGATGCCCGCCTCATCGAGGTTCTCCTTGAGGACCAGGGGCCGGCCCTTGCCTGCCAGGCGGTAGCTCTGGATCTTACGCGCCAGGGCTGCCGGATCCAGTTCCAGGGCCGCGGCCAGCTGGCTCATGACCTCGGGCTTCGAGGGCAGGTCCTCCCGTTGGATGACCAGGTGCAGGGCGCGGCGGTTGTCCACCAGGCGCTGCCCGCTGCGGTCCAGCACCAGCCCCCGGGGCGCCGCGATGGGCCGCACCTTCACGGCCTGCTGCATGGCGATCTGCTTGAACTCCGCATGTCGCACGATCTGCAGCAGGGCGTAGACCAGGATCAGGACGGCCACCAGGCTCCAAGTGAAGGCCCGAAGGACTTCAAGCCTCCGGCGCAACAAGGGCCGTTGCCGGGGATCCATAGTTCAGCGCCGCCCGGGCTGGGCGCCGTGCAGCAGGCGCCAGGTGGCCCAGCCCCAGAGGGGCAGGCTGAGCAGCACCCCGAGCCAGCTCCAGCCCCAGGGATGGGGTCCTGCGGCCAGGCGCACGGCGCCGTGGAGCAGGAGGATGTGCAGGAGGCTCAGCAGGGCCAGGCGTCCCAGCCAAGTCCTCAGGCCCTCCAGGGGCCAGCGGCTGGCCAGGCCCCCCGCCAGCAGCGTGAGGGTCAGGTTCGCCCAGGCGGTGCCACCCATGTGGGGATAGAGGCGCAGGGTGCCCTCCACCACCCAGCCTGCGGCCACAGCCCAAAGCGCCGCCGGCAGGGGCTTCCCGGGGCGGGGAGCCAGGGCCAGGACCAGGGTGGTGTGCAGGATGGCCTGCACCCAGGGGAAGGGCGCGCTGAGGAAGATCAGGCCCAGGGTCGCAGCGCAGAGGAGTTGCTGGCGGGTGGCGGAGGGGGCGGGCAGTCTCATGGCGTCCCCTTCTTCCGCTGCGGCTTTTCATCGGGAGCCACGAAAGGCGGCTGCACTTCCAGGGGCGGCTGAGTCGGCAACACGAGCACGAGGCTCAAGCGGTCCAGGGGAGCCGAAAGATTCACGGTCACGCGCAGCTCCAGCTCGCCCTTGACCACGGCGGCCACGTAACCCACGAGCAAGCCCCGGGGGAAGACACGGTCCAAGCCGCTGGTTAGCACCGCCTCGCCCACCTGTACCACTTCCTGGTTGCTGACGTAGCGGATCTGCGCCTGCCCCGAGCCCAGCCCCTGAAGCACGCCCGTGGCCCGGCTGCGCATGAGCATGACGCCCACAGAGGCATTGGGCGCGTCCACGGGCAGCACCTTGGCCTGAGTGGGGCCCACGGACCAGAGGCGGCCCACGATGCCCTCGGGCGCCAGCACGCCCTGGTCCGGCACCAGGCCCAGGTCCTGGCCCCGATCGAGGATGAGGCCGCCGAAGGTGGCGGGTCGCGTGGTGAAGATGACCCGGGCCGCCTTCAGCTCCAGGGGGATTTGCTGCTTGAGGCCCAGCAGGTGGACAGCGGCATCGGCATCGACCCGGCGTGGGGCCTCCTTGGCCTCCGCCAACTTGAGTTGGCCCAACTCCGCCGCCAACCGCTCGTTTTCCGCACGAAGGGTAGTCAGGGTGCGACCGGCCTCCCGACGGGAGCTCCGCCAAGCCTCCCAGCGGGTGGCCAGGCCCTGGCTGGGCCGGGAGAGGAGCCCCGCAGCGCGGGTCCAGTGGCGGCCCGGATTCGTGCCCAGGAGCACCCAGGTGCCGTGGCCCAGCCAGAGCAGAACCAGGGCCAAGCGTTCCCAGCCCGCACGGTTCCATCTCCATCTGGAGGCGCGGACGGGCATGCGGGGACTCCCCTAATCGAGAATCTGGATGCGGCGGAGGAGGGGGATGTTCTCCAGCAACAGGGCGGTGCCGCGCACAACGGCGGTCTGCGGATCCTCTGCGCGGAAGACCGGCAGGTGGGTCTCCTTGCGGAGCCGCTCGTCCAGGCCCTGGATCAGGGAGCCGCCGCCCGTCAGGCAGATGCCGCGGTCGATGAGGTCCGCCGCCAACTGGGGCGGCGTCTCGTTCAGGGCCTTGCGGACCAGATCGATGATGGCGTTGATGGGCTCGGCGAGGGCCTCGCGGATCTCCGCGTCGTTGAGGGTGAGGGTCTTGGGCAGGCCCTCGAACTGGTCGCGGCCGCTCACTTCCATGGTGCGGGTGAGCTCCGAGGGCGAGGCCGAACCCAGAGTCCACTTCACCTCTTCGGCGGAGGCCTCGGAGATGAGCACGTTGTACTTCTCGCGGATGTACTTGATCACAGCCTCATCCATCTCGTCGCCGGCGATGAGGATGGAATCCGAGAAGACCTTGCCGTTGTAGCTGATGACAGCCACATCCGTGGTGCCACCGCCGATGTCCACGATCATGCAGCCGCGCTTTTCGTTGATAGCGAGCCCGGCGCCGATGGCGGCCACCATGGTCTGGTCCACGAGGAACACCTCGCCGGCCTTGGCGTCATAGCAGACCTGCTTGACGGCACGGCGGGCCACCTGGTGGGCCCGGGGAGGCACACTGACCACGATGCGGGTCCGGGCAATGCCGCGGTTGGGCCGGGCCTTGGCGATGAACTGGGCCAGCATCTTCTCGGCGGCGTCCACCTCGAAAATCATGCCGTCCTTCATGGGACGGATGGTGCGGACGCCCTGGGGAGCGCGGCCCAGCAACTGCTTGGCCTCGTCGCCCACAGCCTCCACCTCATGCGTGACGGTGTTCACGGCCACGATCGAGGGTTCATAGATGACGATGCGCCCGGCCTGCTTCGTGTGAATCAGGGTCGAGGCGGTGCCCAGGTCGATGGCCAAGTCTGAATTGAACAGATTGGACCAGAACTGGCTGGAAAAAATACTGGCCACAGGGGACTCCACGGGAACCCCTTAGGGTGCCATGAATGGGGCAGAACAGCCAGCGAGGCTGTGCAGATCCTGGGAAGAGCGTCCACGATCTGCACAGAAGAAGTTCTTCTGTGTTCGGGGCGGGTTACTCCCCCGCCGCCACCAATTCCTCAACAAACAAATCCCCGCTGAACCGCTGGGGCAGCTCCTTGTGGTAGCCCCGGACCCAGCGCCTCCCCCCCACCAGCACAAACGGAATGGCTCGCTTGCCGGTCTCGGTCTCGAGTTTTTCCGCAGCGCCGGGTGCTGTCTCGATGTCCACCTTTGTATGGGCGATCTTGTGCTCCGCCAGCCAAGCCTCCAGGCGCCGGCAATCCGGGCACCAAGTCGCGCTGTAGACGGCCAGATCCAGCCCCTCCAGGTCATCAATTCGGGTCATAAGAACCTCCAGATGCTGTCATTCTGGATCCTTTGATGCCCTTCGTGGAGATTCCATGCCCAAGCTGACCCCCAGCGCCGCCCTTCTCTTGGGCGCAGCCCTTGTTTTCTCCCTGGCCTGCAAGACCAGCAAGCCCGATTCCAGCCGGGTCATCGCCAACGTGGGCGGCGACAAGATCACCGAGGCCGAGTTCCAGGACATGGTGAGATCCCTGTCCGCGGATCCCAAGGCCGCCCAGTCCTTCCTCACGGACCCTGCGGCCCGCGATGACCGCGCCCAACTGGCCAGCCGCATCGCCATGTCCCGGGCCATCACCGCCTATGCCAAGCAGACCGGCCTGGACCAGAAGCCCGCCGTGAAGCGCCAGCTGGAGCAGCAGCAGGCCAGCGTCTTTTTCCAGGAACTGGCCAAGCAGCGCACCACCACCGTGGACCCCACTGAAGAGCAGCTGCGGGGCTACTACAACCAGCAAGTCGAGCGCCTGAAAGCATCAGGCCAGGCCAAGGGCGTCCCCCCCTTCGAGGCCGTCAAGGGCCAGTTGGCGGAAGGCTATAAGCAGCAACGCATGGCCACCCTCAGCGAGGAGATCCTGAAGGAGGTCAAGGCCAAGGTGCCCGTCACTCTGGCCGACGACTACCGCCCCGCAGGCGAGTAGCTTCAGCTGCAAACAACCAGAGGCCCCCAACCGGGGGCCTCGCCATGTCCATCGGCCTGATTCAGGGCTTGGCCAGCACATCGAGGAAGCCCAGCAGATCCTTGAGGGCCTTCTTGGTGGGGACGGCCTGCTTCTTCTTCCGGCTCTCCTCGAAGCGCTTCAGAGCATCCTGGGCACCGATGGCTGCCAAGGTGTGACGCCCCTGGTCCTGGTCCACGGCCAGCTTGAGGGCCTCCCCCACCCGGGGCATGGGCTCCCACTGGGCCGCATCGACACTGCACCAGGCCAGGAGGGTGGCGCGCCGAGCCTGGATCAAGCCCTGGTCCTTGGGCTTGGGCTGGAACCGGGAGAGGGTGTTGGCAATGCCCAGGGCCCCAGCGGCCTGCTCCGTGGGCTTCATCTTCTGCATGGCCTTCAGCTGCTTGTCCACGAAGACCTGTTCGGCCTCGGGCATGGTCTTGGCCAGGCCCGGCTTCGCCTTGTCCCACTCGGCTTTGGTCTTGGCCACCAGGCCCTTCATGGAGCCGGCCTTGCCGGCCACCAGGGCCTCGGGAATGGCGGCCAGTTGGGCCTGGAGCGTTTCCAGGGAAGCAGGAGCCTGGGCCGGGGGCGCCTGGGCGATGAGGGCGGGCAGGACGAGCAGCAGGGACATGGTCACTCCGAAACAGAAACCACCAGATTAACGCCTCCCCGCGAGGGCCCTTCTTAAACGTACTAGGTCCATGATGGGTCAGTGGGTAGGAGCGGAGTGCGGCAACGGGTCGTGGCCATCTCGTCCGGTCTTCCGATCCCAAGGCAGCCATGTCCGCACCTGAAGCCAGCCCCAGCCTCCTGCCGGACCCCGCGTCAGGGTGCACGGTCCTCAGCCGGGAAGCCCGAGACCTGCTCCTGGGGCCCTGGTCTGGGGCCGCCCACGACCCCGACCTCAGCCGGGACGAGACCCTCCAGGAACGCTTCGAGGCCGCAGCTCACCGGCATCCCCAGCGCCCCGCCGTGGACGAGGAGGGCCGGGTCTGCACCTATGCCGAGCTGGAGGCCCGAGCGAACCGCCTGGCCCGGTTGCTCCAGACTCGGGGCGTAGGCCGGGGCTCCTTCGTGGGCCTGCGACTCCCCCGGGGCCTGGGCACTTACACAGCCCTGCTGGCCATCCTGAAGGCCGGCGCGGCCTACGTGCCCCTGGATCCCGAATTCCCGGGGGCCCGGGTGCGCACCGTGGCCCAGGACTGCGGGATGGCCCTGCTGCTCAGCTCCAGCCGACTGCCCCTCGGGGAGGAACTGCCCTGCCCGACCCTGGATCTGGAGGCCCTCCCGGACGAACTGGCCTCCTCCTCACCCGAGGCTCTGCCAGCCCAGAGCGGCGTAGAGGATCTGGCCTATGTGATCTACACCTCGGGCTCCACGGGCACGCCCAAGGGTGTGCCCGTGAGCCACCGCTCCGTCTGTACCCTCGTGCGGGCCGAGGCACGGCTCTTCGGACCACAGCCCGAGGACCGGGTCTTCCAGGGCTTTTCCCTGGCCTTCGACGCCTCCGTGGAGGAACTCTGGCTGGCCCTGGCCAGCGGCGCCTGCCTGGTGGCGGGCACGCCCCGCTTCTTCCAGTCTGGCCCGGACCTGGGCCTGCGCTTGACCGAAGCCCAGGTCAGCATCTTCTCCACGGTGCCCACCCTCCTCGGGATGATGGAGGGCGCCTTGCCCACCCTCCGCCTCCTGATCCTGGGGGGCGAGGCCTGTCCTGCGGAGCTGGTGAAGCGCTGGAGCCGCCCCGGCCTTAGGATGGTGAACACCTACGGCCCCACGGAAGCCACGGTCATCTCCACCTGGGCCGAGCTGCTGCCGGACCGCCCCGTCACCATCGGCAGGGCCGTGCCCAAGGACCGGGTCTACGTGCTGGACGCGGCGGGCCAGCTCTGTGCGCCTGGCGTAGCCGGTGAACTGCACCTCTCGGGCGTGGGCTTGTCACGGGGCTACCTGGGCCGCCCAGAGCTCACGGCGGAGCGCTTCATTCCGAACCCCTTTATGGATGGCCCGTACACCGAGCGCCTCTACCGCACCGGGGATCTGGTGCGCTTCAACCCGGAAGGTGAGCTGGAGTTCCTGGGGCGCATCGACGCCCAGGTGAAGCTGCGGGGCTTCCGCATCGAGCTGGGGGAGATCGAGGCCGCGCTCATGGCGGAACCCGCCGTGCAGATGGCGGCCGTGGCCCTGTGCAAAGACGAGACGCTGGAACGCCTGGTGGCCTACGTGGTGCCTCGAGGTGGCGCGGGGGATGGCGCCGGAACTGATGAAGCGGCCCTGCTCCGCACCTTGCGCCTGCGTCTGCCCGCCTACATGGTGCCCTCGGAGGTGGTGTTCCTGTCCGCCCTGCCCACCCTGCCCAGTGGCAAGGTGGACCGCCCGCGGCTCCCCGCGCCCCCGCCACGGGTGATGGCGCCAGGCCAGGATGAGGAGGGCGCCACAGAGCGCGAGGGCTGCCTGCGGGCCTGCTGGACCAGGCTCTTCCAGGGCCGCCAGCCGGGTCTGGACGAGGACTTCTTCCGGGATCTGGGCGGCCACTCCCTCCTGGCGGCGGGCATGGTCTCCGAACTGCGGCGGCTGCCCCTCTTCGAGGGCCTGGCCGTGCCCGATGTCTACGCCTTTCCCACGGCCCGGGCCCTGGCTGCGGAATTTGATGCCCGCGCCGCCCGGGTCCAGGCCCCCTCCTTTCTGGTGCAACCGGCCCCACCCTCGCCCTGGCGGCATCGGCTCTGCGCCCTGGCCCAGACCATGTCGCTCTATCCCCTGTTGGGCTACTTCGCCCTCCAGTGGCTCACGCCCTACCTGGTCTACAGCTGGAGCCAGGACCATGACTTCAAACGCAGCACAGGCCTCATCTGGGCCCTGGGCGCCCTGACCCTGCTCTACCCGGCCATGTTCCTGCTCTCCATCGCTGCGAAGTGGCTGCTCCTGGGCCGCATCCGCCCTGGCCGCCACCGCCTTTGGGGCTTCTACTACTGGCGCTGGTGGCTGACTCACCGGCTGCTGGCCGCCACGCCCCTGGACTATCTGGTGGAGACACCCTGGCTGGTCCTGTATCTCCGCCTCATGGGGGCCCGCATCGGTTCCGGCGTGCACCTGGGCAGCACCTCCGTGGACGCCTTCGACCTTCTGGAGATCGGCGACAGCAGCAGCATCGGCGTGGATGCCCGCCTCGCGGGCTATACCTTGGAGGGGGGCTGGCTGGTGGTGGGTCCCATCCGCATCGGCCGGCGCTGCTACGTGGGCTCCCGCTGCATCCTGGGCCTGGACACTGAGCTGGAGGACGGCGCGGTGCTGGAGGATCTGAGCCTCCTTCCAACCGGAGGGCGGATTCCGGCAGGCCACCGCTGGACCGGCTCGCCGGCAAGACCCCTGCCGCCCACAGAGGCCGACCGGCTGCGGGCCAACACTCCGACGCCGCACGTGTCCTTCCCGCAGCGACTGCTGGTGGCCATGGCCCAGGGCTTCGGTGTGCTCATGGTGCCCGTGGCCTTCCTGGCTGCCATTTTCCCCGGCCTCATCTTCATCAACGAACTGTATTCCATTACCAACGGCTACTTCGCCTACCTGGTGGTGGCCCCCCTGGTGGCCCTCTCCTTCATTGTCCTGCTGGCCCTGGAGATCACTGCGGCCAAGTGGCTCCTGCTGGGCCGCGTCCGGCCCGGCACCTACGACCTGCATGGCGGCTTCGCGCTGCGTAAGTGGTACGTGGACCGCCTAATGAGCATGGGCCTGGACCTGCTGGCACCGCTCTACGCCACGGTGTACCTGCCCCCCTGGTTCCGTCTCCTGGGCGCCAAGATGGGGGCCTGGGCTGAGGTCTCCACGGCGGGGGCGGGCATGCCGGATCTTTTGGACGTGGGCGAAGATAGTTTCATTGCCGACTGTGTCTCCTTCGGCCCGCCCCGGGTGGACCTGGGCCGCATCACCCTCGACGGCGTGAAGGTGGGCGCCCGGGCCTTCGTGGGCAACAGCGCGCTGGTACCCGGTGGCACGGTGCTGGGCGACAGCGTCCTGGTGGGCGTGCTGTCCCTGCCGCCCACGGCGCCCGAAGAAGCTGCCCGCGTGGACGGCAGCTGGCTGGGCTCACCGGCCATCTACCTGCCCCGGCGCCAGACCAGCACGGCCTTTGGCGAGGAGGCCACCTTCCGCCCGCCCCGCCGCCTGGTCCTCCATCGGGCCTTTATCGAGCACTTCCGCGTCCTGCTCCCTGCCACGGGCTTCGTGGTGCTCACCAGCCTCCTGCTCACGGCCCTCACGGAAATCGAAACCTACACCTCCCTGGGCTTCGCCGCCGCCACCCTGCCCTTCCTCTACCTGGTCGCGGGCTTGGCGAGTTGCCTGTTCGTGATCGCCGTCAAGTGGCTGCTCATGGGCGTCTACCGGATCGGCGAACACCCCCTCTGGTGCGGCTTTGTGTGGCGCACGGAACTGGTCAGCGGCCTCCACGAGAACCTTGCAGATGCCTGGCTGCTCCGCATGCTGCATGGCACGCCCTTCGTCCCCCTGTATTTCCGCCTACTGGGCGCACGCATCGGCCGCCGCGCCTGCCTGGAGAGCACCTGGCTCACGGAATATGACTTGGTGCGCCTGGGCGACGATGTCTGCCTCAACGCTGACTGCACCGTGCAGACCCACCTCTTCGAGGACCGGGTCATGAAGCAGGATCGCGTGGATATCGGCGATGGCTGCGCTGTGGGAACGGACTCGGTGGTGCTCTACGGCTCCCGCATGGAGGCGGGCTCCGTGCTGGGCGACCTGTCCCTGCTCATGAAGGGCGAGAGCCTGCCCGCCGGCACCCGCTGGGAAGGCTCCCCGGCCCGTCCCTCCCAGCCCTTGGTACAGCCCCTTGCCAACCTGCCCTCCAGCGGCGGGCCCCTGACCCTACCCAGGTCCGCCGCGGCGGACCCGGAGAAAGTCCGCGCTGCCAAACCCCTCCACGACCTGGGCGCTGATCTGCAGGGTCGGCCCCGCTGCGTGGATGACGTGGGCCGAGCCTGGTCCAAGAGCCGCTCCCATGCCGACGGGTTCTGCTTCAGCGCCCAGAGTCCTCTATGCCGCGTGGGCCTGGATCTGGAAGCCCTGCGTCCGACCGAGTCACTCCTGCGAGCCTCAGAACTGCTGCTGCCTTCGGAACGGGCCTGGGCGGAGGAACTCCCCTCCGCCCTGCACTGGCGTCGGCATCTGGCGCTCTGGGTGGCCAAGGAAGCCGTCCTGAAGGCCCTGGGCCAGGGTTTCGCCTTCGGTCTGGATCAAGTCGAGCTCGGCCTTGACAGCTCCGGTGCCCTGGTCCTGAGGCGCCTGGGGGGTAGTGAGGCCCTGGCCCGGGGTTGGCACCTGAGCGTCCAGGAAATGACTCTGGAAGGCCGCCCCTACCTGGTCGCCCTGGCCACGGTCTGAGCTACCAGCCGCAGTCTCGGGATATGTTGGGTCGGGCAGAAAGCCACCAACCAATTTCCCCGTCCGGTGTCTAATCCTGTGGAGGTGCCCCATGTCATTCCGTCCAGCCACCCTCGCGCTGCTTGCCACGCTCGGTTCCATGTCGTTCACCGCCTTGGCCCAGGCTCCGGCCGCAGAGCCCCGCACCCGCCCAGGCGCTGAAGAAGCTCAGGCGCCGCGGCCCGCGGAAAAGTCGCCGGACCAGCCACCGCCGCCGCCTCCAGACCGGATTCCCGCCCCACCCCCCACTCGGCCCCAAGCCGCGCCGGACCAGCAGCTCCCCTCGGGACAGTGGGTCTATACGGAACAGTACGGATGGGTCTGGATGCCCAAGGATGACAAGTTCACTCACGTGCCCGACGGCGGCGGAACGCCCAGCATGTACGTCTACTACCCCGACGCCGGCTGGTGCTGGGTCGTGGCGCCCTGGATCTGGGGCTGGGGCCCCCGGCCCTATTTCGGCCTCCTCGGGCCCGTCGGGTTCGGGTGGTGGGGTGTTGGCTTCGGCCATTGGTACGGCTTCGAAGGCCGCTGGGGTCGCTGGGGCCACGGGGGCTGGGGTGTCTACCACGGCGGCACTTGGCACCACGAAGCCTTCCGGGGCTCTCGGGGCCTGATCGCCCCTTGGCGAGGCGCCGCCCGCGGTGGTGGGCGCGGCTTGCGCATTCGGTAGGCCGCACGTGATCCTTCCAGTCCCCTAAATGGTGAGCCTCTAGATGTAAGCCTCCGGCTTGCCCTAGCCCTTGTAAGCTCCCAGCAATCTGGGTGGTTGGGCCGGTGGCACTCCTGGACAACATTAGGTGCCGGGTTCGACAGGGAAACCATACGAATTACAGGGCGAATATTGCCCTTACGCTTCTTTGTGTTTCGGTTTTCAGATCAGGATTCGGCCGAGCAGAAGGCACCCACGTAGTTCTCAACAAGATGTTGAAACATTTTCTTAATGTTTCCTCCACCCCGATCCGATGAAGATGCATCGAGAGAGGCAAGGACGCCTTTTCCTCGCATCAAGGAGGATGCAATGAGTTCCATCAGTGGTCTTTCGTCAGCCCCCACCCAGAGCTATCTCCCACCCCAGACTTTCACCGCTGCCGCGCCGAAAGATAAGGACCACGACGGTGATGTGGACAAGGCCGGCGCCATCGACAAGGACAAGGGCAACAACCTCAATGTGACCGCCTGAGATCCATAGAGACTGTTCTTCAGCAACAATTAGGCCCCCTGAATGGGGGCCTTTGTTTTGGTGCCTGGAGACGGAATCGAACCGCCGACACATGGATTTTCAATCCATTATGTCGATTCATCAGGATTCCCAACCATGATTCTAAGTCATTTGTTTTTAAGATAATTATGAATTCTTGGGAATCCTTGTCAAAGGTTGGACCTCGTGGCAAAGTGTCGTGAAAGTGCCGTGACGAGGAAGACATGTCCAACCGAAGCCGACAACGCCTGAGCGACTTTTTCGTTCAACGCCTGAAACCTGGAACCCGGGATGTGAAGGTCTGGGATGCCGACCTCCCTGGCTTCGGCATCCGGGTCACCCCCAAGGGGGTTAAATCCTGGATCGTACAGTTCGATCGGGGCGGGAAAAAGGTGAACGCCACGCTCGGCTCGCTGGAGACCATGAACGATGGCGATGCGAGGAAGAAGGCCAAGAAGCTCCGGGATCTTCACGATGATGGCGTGGACATCTTGGCGCATCTCACCGAAAAAAATTCCGCAAAGGACATCACCTCCGTGGTGAAGACTTGGGAGCAGGATTACGCTCCCAATCTGAAGCCCAGCACTTTGGACAGCTACAATTCTGTTCTCAAGACCTGCATCCTGCCGAGGCTCGGTAAACGGCTCGTGAAGGACCTATCCCTGGAGGATGTCCGAGCCTTCCACAAAGCATTGAAGGACACGCCCACACAGGCAAACAGGGCTGTAGCCATCTTGAGCCGCCTCATCACCATTGCCATCAATGAAGGATGGCGTGAGACCACCAATCCCTGCCACAAGTTCACCAGACCGACCGAAAAGAGCAAGCAGCGGACCTTCACGGTGAATGAACTTGAACGCCTGGAGAAAGCGCTCACCGAGCTGGTCGCAGCGAAGGAGTTGGACGCCAGCGTTGCCGACCTTGTGCGGTTCATCGCCTTTTCCGGGCTCCGCAGCGGCGAGGCCCTTGACCTCACCTGGGGTGCCGTAGGGGAGAGCCGCAATTTGATGCGATTCGATGCCCATAAGACCGACAAGGGCGGCACCAGGCCCAAGGTCCTCCCACTCAACAGTCACCTGCGGGCCATCCTCAAACGGCGTAAGGAAGTTAAGACCAGCGACTATGTTTTCCCGAGTGCGATCACCGACGGGCGGTTCAAGGGCATGGGGAAATGCTGGGATCGCATCCGCGAAAAGGCAGAGTTGGAGCCGCTCAACGGTGAGGTGCTTACGCTTCATGATCTTCGGCGCAGCTTTCGCAGCCATTGCGGCGAACTTGGTTTTCCAGACAGCGTGGGAGAAACCCTGCTTGGTCACAGTCTAGGGAAGGTTAAGGACACTTATATCCAATATGGACCTGAAGGAATCCTTGGCGAGGCTTCCCAGGCCGCGGCGGATTGGATGGCAAAAGCCATGAAGGGAGGCAAGCCAAAGGTTGGTGAACGGGTCAAACCGAGGACCTCAAATGCTGCCCAGCGGAAGAGAGGGAGATCTACCGGCAACCGATGAGAGATACTGGTCCCTTCCTCTTCTAGGAATTGAAAGGCCTATGCCCACCCTGCCCACCACCGAAACTCTCGTCTGCGAGTTCAAATCCGACAGATCCCGAATTCCCGACCGGGACCTCGTAGAATCCCTTGTCGGAATGACGAATGCAGAGGGTGGGGACTTGTACCTCGGGGTTGAAGACGATGGAACTCCGACAGGACTCCATGCTGCCCATGCCCAGTTGGAGGGGCTTCCCGCCATGGTGGCAAACCGGACGCGTCCACCCCTCAGCGTTAGGGTCGAGCGCATCGACCTTGGGGGCATGACCATTGCTCAACTCCTGGTCCCGAAGAGTAGGGTTCTTGTGGCCACTTCCGATGGGCGAGTTCTCCGCCGACGGCTCCGAGAGGATGGCACCCCCGAAGACATTCCGGTGTTCCCCACCGAGATGATAACCCGCCAGGGCGATCTCGGTCTTCTGGACTACTCCGCCTTGCCGATGGAATCCGCGACAATCTCGGATTTTGACCCTTTCGAACGAGCGCGGCTTCGGCAAATGATCGAACGCTACCGCGGAGACCAGGCGCTGCTTTTCCTTGGGGACGAGGAACTCGATGGCGCCTTGGGCCTGGTCCAATCTCGCACGGGCACGCGTGTTCCTACGGCTGCTGGGCTTCTCTTGCTCGGGAAGGCCTCGGCCCTCGCCAGCCATCTTCCCACGCATGAGGTCGCCTTCCAGGTCATGGAGGGAACCAATGTTCTCGTGAATCGCATCGAACGATGGCCCCTGCTCAGATGGTTCGAACATGTCGAAGAGCAGTTCGATGTGCGCTACCGCGAAGAGGAGATGGAATCTGGACTCTTCAGGGTGCCCGTACCGAACTTCGACCGACGCGGCTTCCGAGAGGCCTTCGTGAATGCCTTGGTCCATCGAGACTACACACGACTTGGGATGGTCCGGGTGCTATGGGAATCGGATGGCATCCGGATCAGCAGCCCAGGTCCCTTCCCTGATGGAGTCACCACGGCCAATCTACTGACCGTGGATCCGACCCCACGCAACCCGGTTCTCGCCGATGCCCTCAAGCGCATTGGCTTGGCGGAACGGACGGGCCGTGGAGTAGATCGCATCTACGAGGGCCTCCTGCGCTTCGGTAGGCCCGCTCCTGACTACGGCGGATCCACCGGATCCTCCGTGGTCGTCAAACTCTTTGGCGGGCAGGCCGATCTTGATTTCCTGCGGGTTGTCCTCGCAGAAGAAAAGCGCCGTGGGGAACCTTTGTCCCTGGACGCCCTGATCGTGCTTTCCTGCCTTCGCCGAGAGCGCCGCCTTGGGTTTGGCGATCTCGCGTTGGCGGTCCAGCGAACGGAGGCTTCTGCTCGAAGTGTGCTGGAGCGTTTGGTAGAGATTGGCCTGGTGGAAGCCCACGGCTCCAACCGGGACCGGACCTTTACCCTTGGGGCCCGGGTCTATCGCGAACTTGGCCAAAGTGCCGCCTATGTGCGCCAGACAGGTGTCGAGATGATCCACCATGAGGCCATGGTTCTGAAGCTGGCCAAGACCAAGGGCAGTATCAAGAGAAGCGATGCCGTCGAGCTCTGCGGGCTGACGGAAAAGCAGGCGAGCACCCTGTTGGGGCGGTTGGTCGACCAGGGACATCTGGTCCAGGAAGGCCAACGCCGTTGGACCATATATCGATTGAAATAGAGTCTCTTACGAATTTCTATGAGCAAGTCTATGACCCGGATCATAGGCCCGCTCATAGCCTTTCCAATCCCCACAGAGGAGATCCATCGAGGCATTCCAAAGGAATAGCTTCACGGTTGCCCCTGATCGAGCTCAGCGCCCTCCAGACTGGGCACCGAGGTCTGAGCATTGGCGGCCTGAGCCTCTGCCCAAACATCGGGATCAACCCCGAGGGCCTGGGGCCAGAAAAGATCGGGGACCACCACCTCTGACTCGTTCACGGCCGGGATCCAAGTGTCATCGTTCATCGTTCCTCCAAGCCCTCTGGTGATGGGGCAGAAGAAAAGCGAGCCCGGGGACCTCCCGAGTCCAGTTGGACCGGGAATTTCTGGCAGGTCCACCGTTGGCCAGAGATGAGCGGGTAGACGGATCGGGCGCGACCCATGCGGCGCCTTGGCGACGGAGGGCGAAGCACTGACCATCATCGGAGGGATGGAGCATGCGAATCGGCACGCACGGATCTGGAAGTGAGAGGCATTGGCGGGGAACCTTTGAAAGCGGATTTTCATCGCCAACCGAACTGCAACAGCCTCCCCCCTAAAGGGGGGATGTTGCGTTGTTGCGGGATGTTGGCCTAAGACTGCAACACCCCCACAAGGGGGGTGTTGCAGTCTTAGGCCAACAGGGTCATCGCAACACTTTCGCAACACACGCAACAGGTTGCGCCGATTCCGATCGCGCTAGGGTTGCTCCGAAGTTCCCGGACGCTCGGGAGTCCAGTCGTTCGGCAGAATGCCATCCTTTTTCAGGCGTCCGATCACCACTCGCACATTGTTGTCCTTCTCGGGGTCACCCAGAACCTTTTCGGCGATCTCGCGATAGGTGATCGCAGCACCGGTTTTGATGGCTTCTTGAGCCACATTCAAAATGAGGGACTTCTGCGTCGGTTTGCGCGGGACGATCGTTGCGCCAAGCAACTGGGCCATCAGTTCGCTGCCCTTGGGCACTTCCTCCCAGCAACCCCCGCAACCGTCCTTATCCGATTTTCGGAGCAGGAGCCAGGCCTCCGAGAGGGGGCCGTCGTTGAACTTGGTCAACCCGAACACTCCGTATTCGCGGGTGGGGTTGATGCCATGGGGAAGGCCCAAGATGTCCAGTTCCTCACCAGTGAGCCAGCCGATCTGATTGATCACCCGGGCATTGCCCTCCTGGCTGTTCGCGCCACGCAGCATCTCAGGGGACATCCGGTCAGGGAGTTTCTGGTCCTTGTTGGATTTTCGGGTGTGATGGATGAAGGTGAGGGCACAACCGTACTTCCTCGAGAACTGCAGGGCCATCCCCCAGAGGGGGCGACTGGCCAAGTGATCAGTTTCCGCGTTTCCGTTGGACACCCAGGCCAGGGTATCAACAGCCACCCACGCCACCCGTCCCAGCTCTTTCGTGACATTTTCGATGGCAGGCAGACACCCTTCCAGGTAGGTATCCATGGACATGATCTGATCATCTGCATCAGGGCAGGCCAGGGTCAGCAGTTGGAAATTGGCTTCAAGCAGCTTGGTGTGCTGGTCGGTCCAGGCATCACCATACAGACAGATGCTCGACTTGATGCGGTTCTTGATCGAAAGGGGGCTCTGCTCGAACTCAACGAGAAGGCATCCTTCGGGAGTCCCGGTTTCCAGGCCGAAGGCGGGCAAGCCAGTCGCCTTGGCCACCATGACCTGAATGGCCCACATCGTCTTACCGAGGCCCGGGGGGGCCGCCATGATCCCGGCGTAACCCTTCGGGATCATGGTTTCAAGGACGTATTCCTGATCCTCATCTGGCATGGCTGCCAGGTCGCTCCAGGAATGGCAATCGAAGATCCCCTGGCTCGATCCAGCCCGGTTCGTGGGCCGTGGCTGGTCGTGAACCTCCGTGACCGGGGCGAACAGCTTGAGAAGGTCCACCCAGCCCTTGCCCTCCTTGCCGTGTCCTTTGCAATGCGTCGAGTGACAGCTTGCGAATCCGCGATGGTCGGGGAATTCGATGACATAGGCCTTCTGGCGTTTGTGACACCAGGGGCAGTCGATGCTCCAGACCCGCGCACCATCGTCCTTCACGGTCGCCATCGCATTCGGGAAATGGCACGCCATCACTTCTGCCACGGAGGGCGATTTCGCAGCACGAGGGAACGCAGCGTAGCCCTGGCCATCACCATCGTCCCAGTGCCTCATCAAAGCCTGATCGATAGGTCCCATCCCGGGCGTGCACCCGTGGCGCGAATCGTCGCCGGGCAGGCAGGAGGCGCTCCCGCCCAAGTGGTGACCCCAACTCGCCAGAATCGACTTCAACAGATGGCTTCCGAGCACATCAGCGCGCACCGGGTTTGACAAGATTTGCGACATCCGGTGAGGCCGTTTCGCGGTGTCGGAGCCTTTGCAGGCAGGCGTCCCGTAGAGTTTCCAGATACGGCCGGGGTCGTGAACTGCCGTGTCCACTTCGACCTTATCGTCCGAGTACTTGGCGGCCAAGGCCTTCAAGAATTCTTCAACCAGGCCTCGGTCATTCCAGGGCAGATTCAGCGGGTACATCAAGTGGGCACCATTGCCACTGTCGGCAACCACAGGCTCGGGGAATCCGAGGTCCCGCAAGTCTTCAGCAATCTTCTGAGCCATCTGAAGGGCCGCCTGATGTTCCTCCTCCGAACTGGACACCCCGCTGACGCGGATCGGGTCGAGATCCACGGGGAGCCACTCCCGGCGAAGGACCTCATCAGCCTTCGTAAGGCCACCACCCTGCGCCTTGATCAGGCGGTTGCAGGCTCGGCTGAGCGCATCGGAGATGACCGGGTTGAGGGTGATGTACCAGCCCTTGGCATGGGTCACGGTCGCCAGGGCTTTGGCCAGTTCCTCCGCGTTATCGAAATACCCGGCCAAGGTTCGGGGGAAGTCGGCAGCCCGGGGATTGGACCCTTCCACCGCATCGAGGATGCGGACTTCTCGGACATCACCAGGTGAGGTGGTGAGGCATCGGAAGGTTTCGATCACCGCCTCGGCGATGGGAATGAGCAAGGGTCGGTTCACTGCGCGCCCCCTTTGCTCGCAGGGGTGCGGGCAGTTCCAGCTTTGTGCAGCATCACCCAATCCAGGTAATCCTCGAAGGTGATCCGGAGCGCCCGGATGCCAAGGATGATGGGTTTGAGGCGACCCGCACGGCGTTCCACGTCGAACTGAGAACGCGTGATGTTCGCCAAATCGCAGAATTGGTCGACGGTGAGCAGACGGTACTTGGACAGATCCATTGGGATCCTCATATGAATGGGCAGACCGATCCCGAACGGCAAGCCGCCAGATGTTCGGGAGTCTGAATTGGGTTGAGTGAAACCGCCCTGCAACCACCGGACCTGGATTCAGGTCCGGTTGCGGGTTGCGGCGGGGATCAGAACTTGCTCGCCTCGCGCCAGAGCTGTTGCAGGGGCTTTTCCTTCACGACATCGCAGAATTCCTTTTCGTAATTCGAGTAGGCGCCGGAATCCTTCCACAACACCCGCAGGTGGTCACGCAAGGCCTCGGGCAATTCCAGCAGCCGGATACCCTTAACCACCGGGGGAGCGACGCCCGTATCGGTCAGAATGGTGAGGAGCGCCACCCGGCTGGTGGTGTAGAAGGCATCAAGGGTCTTGGGCCACGCCTGCTCGTGTTTCGGCGGGTTGAAGGGGCAGGCCAGCACCATCCCAAGCAGCCCCCTGGTGTGCGTCATGCGGAAAAGCAGGAGGCCGCCCCGCAACTCCGGACCTTCGTAGAGCGCCAGGCGAATGCTGCTGCGAAAGGCGCGCAACATCGAGGAACTCGGGGTGTTCAGGCAGACATTCATGACCATGGTTGAGCCATCCACATAAGACTCCAGGCTGACCATCTGCATCCCGCTGGGGGGTGGGATGGGGTAGGCTTCCCCCTGGTGGATACCGAAGGGCGGGAGTCCGGTGTGGCTCCGGGGAACGATCAAAACGTTTTTCAGGGACATGTTTCCTTTCATGTAGGCAAAGGAATCCCGCCCCAGGCCGATGGCCTGATGACATGCGGTGGGATTTCGAGGCTCCTAAGGGATCAGCCCTTCAAGGCCTGCCTTGGAGCATCTCGATGAACTAGATTGGGTGGGGTCTTTACGCAGGACCCGGTGAGTATCGATGGTGGATGGCCTGGCCAGGCCCAAACAACCGTGGAAGGAGCGGGCCAATGGGTGCCGCCGGGCTCGGTGAGCGGATGGGGAAGGGGTGGTTGGAAGCGATCATCTTGTCTCCGTTGTGGGCTGTTCCATCAGCCACAAATGGAGTCTGCAATGGAGGGAATCGGAAGGCACGCCCGCCCTCCTGGATTTGAGGGGGGCAGGGTCCTACCGTCCCCCCCCCCCCTCGACCAGAAGGCGGGAGGGTGGACGATCTGGGTATCGACTTAAAATATCGTGCAACTTGTTGAAAATATTACTATTTATTTGACCCTTGCCAAAGCGGATTTGCCCCATTGATCTCCCAATTCGCATGAAGGATCAGCCCATTCGGCGATCACTTGGGCAATGGGTAGCACATGGGAACGCTTTCCCCCCGATCCCACGACGCTCGTGGCAACACTGTGCACAAGCCAGCCTGTGTGATCGAGAGGAGGACTGATCGTTTTTACACCCTGCTTGGCGCGTACCATTTTCAGGGCTTTTAGGTCTTCAAGAGCCAATCCCATGCAGGCTGAGAATGCAACCATCATGGCTGCCTTGGATGCCTGATCTGATTCAACAGCCATGGGGCTTTGATCATCGCTGGCAGCCATCGCTTTGGATGCAATGCCGAGCCATTCAGGTGCCCGTGATTGGACCCAAGCCTTCCTGAATTCTGGGCTGAATTCTGGCCAGTCCTCTATATCGTCTCCACTCGCTTCCTTGTAGGAGGCATGCCCGAGTGCGACATCCATATCGGCTGACATCTTCACCAGAAGGCCTCGCAGTTCATTCGTCATTTTCATGATTCGCCTGGGGGCTTCCTCAAACGCAGTCACGATCCATTGCAATTCTTGTTCGACCTTTCCAATTTGAATTTCCTTGCCATCGGCTTCAGCTTTTCGCATCGAATATTCAAGGCCTATGGCCAGCAGTTGGTCAGTGCAGTTGAGCGCTGAATCTCTCGGCGATTTTTCAAGCCTCCCGTTATGACGCCTGTCAGCCGTCAAATGCGTTTGAAGCCCTGGTAGGTCCATTTCTGCTCCTTGGTTGGATGAATTTCTCGAGGGTACCAGGGGAGATGCGGCGAGTGACTAGACATTCCCCGCCTATCCGTGGCGCCCTGCGCAACCCCCATGGCCACACCCGTCAGGGGGTGCCACTGGATGGGTTTGCCCTGCTTGCCCTTTCTGCATCCCCTCTCGAAGTGCAAACTCCAAATCCGTCCTCCACCTGGTGGACCATGCCAAGCCCCTGAGTTTGCCTGGACGTGTTCGCATGGCGACGGCAGGCTGCTGCAAGGGGTTGAGGAATCGGCGTTTTCGATACCTCAGGGAACTCCAAACAGGAAGGAAGGCAGAGTCCGTGTCACCGCGCCGAGTAAACCGTGAAGAAGCTCGCACCATCCAGGTCACGATCACCCTCAGGCCCGTAGACTACAGTCAATGGTCGGAAGAGGCTGGGCGGATGGGCATCAGCCTCTCGCGGGCCATCTGGCTGAGAGCACAGGCAGGTCGCCCCTTGCCATCCGAGGGGCACATGGCCCTGGCCAGGGAACTCAACAGGGTGGGGGTGAACCTCAACCAGGCCATTCGTCGGCTTCATTCCGAAGGCGCGTCCTGTGCTGCTGTGGAGGACACCCTTCGGGCGGTCGTCGAGATTCGGCAGGTGTTGGAGCAGGTGCCATGATCGCCGGGCTGACCAAAATGGCCGAGGCCGCCCCCTTGGTGCGCTACCTCCTGCGTGCAAAATCAGGATCAGGGGAATGGCGTGGCTACATCCTGGGGGGCACTCTGGTGGTGGGGGGTGAGGAAGACCTGATCGCCCATTTCGACTGGCTGTGCCGCCTGCGACCGGATGTCCGGAATCCCATCGAACATGGGTGGATTTCCCTGGCTCCGGGAGAATGGGCAGATCCCTCCAGGGAACTGGAAATGGCTGCCACCTTTGCCGAGACCAAGGGCTGGGGTGCCTATGTGGTCGTCAAGCATCAGGACTCGGCCAACTCACATTTTCATATGATCGGCACTCGAGTCCACCCGGATGGCCGGGTTTCCCGTGAACATCTCAGGGAATTCCGTCGCATTGAGAAAATCCTCAGGAGCATGGAAATTCAGTATGGGTACCGCCGTGTCGAATCGCCGCGGCGGCCACGGTCGGTCCATGGAAGATCGGAAGGCCCAAAGGCTACCAACCGGGAAAAGAAGGTGGCCCAGCGCGGCAAGGCGACGCGAAAGCAGGCCCTCCGTGAGGAACTTAAGGCTGTGCTGGCTGCGGGCTTCCGAAAGGGGGGGGTCCTCTTGGAAATGAATCGGCGGGGATGGGAGCCGAACACAACGTGGCGGGATGGGCATCCGATTGGTGTGTGCTGGCGGGAGGTGAGCACAGGATTCACGATTCCGGCCAGCCGCTTGGGTGTCAAAGAACTCTCGGGTAAGCGCTTCTTTGCCTTGATTGGAGGTCTGGATGGGGAGTACACCGGCGGCAGCAGAATCGTCGATCCTGAACGGATCAAGCCATTCGACTTCGACCGCCACTGGCAAGGGGTTCTTCGCGGGCTTGATCCGCGATACCGCCCCGTGGCCGGTCGGCGTGTATCTGGAGAGGAAGCTCATCGGACCGGGGGCTGAGCCTCGACCACTGCCTCAGTGCATGGCCCCGGGGATTCACCCTGATGTGCAGCAACGATGGGACGAGCTTTGGTCTTGGATTGAACAGCAGGAGCTGACCCATCAACACCAGGTCGAGCGTCTTCGAGAGCTAAAGGTCCTTCTGCAGCGCCACCGGGAAGGCTTCCGAAAGGCAGCAGAGCGGCAAGCAGTAGAGGATCTGATCAAGCGAATTCGACTCTCCTGCCTCCGAGGGTTTCCCGGGGATCGAAGATGCCAGCTCTTCGCTTGCCCGAGCTCGATGGGGTTGATATTTGTCCACGCGAAATTTAGCGCATTGATGACAGCCCTCGGCAGGGGCCCGCTGGTAATCCTGAATCCCCTTCAGATGGATGGGAACACCCGTTTTGAGCAGGTAACCGGCGCCGAGATCCAGGGTGGATTTGCCGCTCTGCCGGAAGGGCAGGTGCGATCCTGGGCCTTCGCTGCGGCCTGGGCAGGCTACCTGTTTACCCCTTGGGAACCTGATGAAGATTCCGATTCCGAATTGATTTAGGGGGCTCCCTCTTCCAGCGGATGGGTGCAGTCTTAACGGCCTGGAGGGATACCCATGGATGAGCCTCGCGAGGATCTTGTTCTTCCTCTGTTGGAAAGGGGACCTCATGCGAGCCAGGCAAGGGTGTTGTTGCAGGTAGCGACGAGGTTACACCGAATGGAGTCCATTCTTCGCTTCATTCAATGGGGCGGCACCCTGCCCCTGGGGTGTCCATTCTGTGGAGGGCATGAGAAGGAGGGCCACAGTCAGCATTGCGAAATTCAGCACGCCCTTGAGCCGGGTTCCCCCATCGGGGAACTCACCGATACCCTGGGGTTGGCCCAAGAACTCATGCGAGAACAACGGCGTAGCGTTGAAATGCAACTCGCCATGATCTACCAGACCATGGCGGATTCGGATGCAATGCTGGCAAGGGTATCGAGGATGCTGGATCAGGCCTGATGGCGATCCAGGCCCTCGAAATTCCAGCCGTCCAATCTAATCGTCCCAGGCGAAGTCGAAGGCACCCCGCTGCAGGTAGGCCCTGAATTCCTCTGCAAAGCCCCGGGTCAAACCACCGTTGGCCAAGGCATTCAGGGCCTCATGTTCGCCTAGGTTGAGGACAAGGGGTCCACGGGGAGGAAGATCTACCTTCAACTCATTCAGGTGAAAGCTGGCACGCTCAAGCGCCTTGGCCCAATCTGCGGCATCTGTGGCTTCTACGATCGGCATAGTAGCTCCGTAGTCTCCGGGGCGATAGTCGTAGTCCCGATCCCCCTGGATGACTGAATCCTTTCTCATGGCACCAGCCGGCACCCAACCGAAGGCCATTCCGAGATCTTTCAGCTCTTCCCAATGGGAGATGGGGCAATCGAAGTTGTCCCGCCCTGATTTTGGCCGCGGCAATCGGTGCATCTCCACCACGAACATTGAAGCCCCCTTTGATTGGACACAGGTCATGCCTATCGGCAGCCGGATGCCAGAACCTCAGTAACTTTGGATGCTTCGAAACAACTGCCCGCTCCGGTGGGGAAGCTTGAGCCCCCCGGCTTTATACGGCCAAGGCCGACGACGCGGTCGCCGGCCTTCTTCTTAGCCTGCTCCGTCTGGGTCCCAGCCGTCGCCCCTCACAAAAGGGGGGTGATGGCTGGGACCCAGACGGAGCAGGCTGCTAGGTCACTGCTTGTTCAAGCCTTAACATTCCTGAGGCTCCACTCGTGGGGATGGCAGTTCTGCAAATGGGGCACATTGTTGTTCGCCTGATATAGGCTGTTCCATGTCAAGCCTTGGGATGTGGCATCACTTTGGACGACGATTGGTGGCTGATGGGGGACGCCGATTGACGTCAGGTCAGCTTCCTCCGTTAGGCTCTCCCCTCAGCATGAAGAGGCTCATCGATTGACAGATTTAAAGCCACTAGCTATATTTGGTTAACTGGAAAACGACACACGTAGTGCATAGCACGTAAATCTGATCACGGCACCAGTACTCACATAACCACAGGAGTATTGTATGCCGCAATCAAGGTTCGAAAAGATCGTTTTCATGTTTATAACGGTGACAATATCAGTCACCGCCTTTGCTATATACAATGTAGCAATTTCTATGGGATCAATGAGTAATGACGTATTCCCTGTAGCGATAAAAGAAATACCTATTGAGTTCATTTTTGCTTTTTCACTTGAGGTAGCCTTCGTCTATAAAGCCGCCCTGAGACTAGCTTTCCAGTTTGTCGATCCCAAAAAAGATCGACCTGAGTTAATTATTCTGGCAATAACGTCCATGAACGTTGCGATAATGTGTCCAGCAATGAGTCTGATCGCAGCAGCCATTCATAATGGAATCAATGTGAATATTATTTCGAATTGGTTTCAAAAAATGGTCTTTAACTTCCCATTTGCATTTTTCACACAAATATTTTTCATTGGCCCTTTGGTGAGATTCATTTTTAGGACCATTTTTCGAAATAATGTCATAGAACTTGAAGTTAAAGCATGAATTTACCCGTCGCTCATTCAGCCTGACCCTCCGCTCAACCCGGACTCATCCGTTACAACCAGTCCTTCATTCTGCTGCACTAGGCCCAGGGCGAGTCCGGTAAGCCTCTTTTGTTGGCCGAGGCTCATCCTGGACTGAAAATTCTTCGAAGTTTAACGAAGATTCAACATGAATGATTGGTGATTTTATAGATATTTAATCAATAGCTAGAGGTACCTAATGGCACCTCTGGTTATTGGTACTTTTTTGGTAATACGAAGTAAGCAGTATTCAACGACTGAAAATGTTTCTAACGACCATCCCCAGCATGAAGGGGTTGGCACCTAGCCGGCGTTTAAGATAGTGGATGGCGAATTCCCATTCCTCCGCAAAAGGGACATAGATCCGCATAACCTGGCCGCGCTTGACGATTTCCTGTTGTAAGGCCGTTCGTGGGACGCCAAGGAGCATCTGGAATTCGTAGTCGTCTTTGGGGACACCGAGGCTGTCTAGGTAGTTGATGCATTTGCGAATCAGCGATTCATCGTGAGTCGCGATTTCCGGATAGTGGCCGTGGTCGAGCAACAATTTCACACACTCCAGGAGTTTCTGTTTCATCACCGGCTTATCTTGATAGGCGATTGCGCTGGGCTCCCGGTAGATGCCTATGCAGATTCGGACCCTGCAGGGACGAAGGTGTAAAGCTTGTATATCTTCAGGCGTCCGGAAGAGGCGACTTTGAAGAACAATGCCAAAATTGTCGAATTCACTCCGAATGGCCTTGAACATCCGCAGCGTAACGTCAGTAAGTAGGTGGTCTTCCATGTCAAGCGTGACCCGAACGCCCTTTTGCGCTGCCAGTGCCACGATGCGCCTGAGATTTTGCTGGCACTCGGCTTCCCCCTGGAGGATCCCGAGCTGGGTGGGTTTCAGGCTGATGGTGATGTAGGGTTTGCTGGCGGCCTCTTCAATCATCCGATAATAGAGGTCGACGGTCGCGTTCACCTCCTCGGCCTTGACGACTTCTTCGCCTAGGAGGTCAAGGGTGGTACAAAGTCCTTGCTTGAGGTGGAGCTCTTCGGCCTTCCGGATACCACTGATGAGGCCCTTCCCGGCCACATAGGGCGAGGCAAAGATTCGCACTAGCCTGCCGGGAATAAGATCCAGGACGGCTTGCTTCATTTCCATGTTTCAGCTCCCTTAATGGGTGCGCATGAGGCGCGGGATGGAAAGAGCCTCCTTCAGGGTTCCGGATGCTCTAGGTCGATCGTCGCAACGGTCCAATCACCCTCACGCCTCATAGAGAATTGGGCGCTTCCACCAAAGATCAAGTTCAGCCTCGCCCGGAGGTTGCCGAGTCCAGTTCCCTGGCCGGCGTTTTGGTGGCCAGGGCCGGTGGTATTCCAGATTTCCAGTAGGACGCGCCCGCTCTGGCTGGTCGTCCGGATTCTGACCTGACCACCTTGAGGCGAGGGGGCAATGCCATGTTTCAGGGCATTTTCCACGAGGCATTGCAGTGCTAGGGGCGGAATGGACACCTGCTCAAGGGAGGGATCCCTTTCCCAAAGCACTTGCAGCCGGTCTCCCAATTTGATGCCTTCCAGGAAAAGGTAATCCTCCAGGATCCGGAATTCCTTGGAGAGTGGAATGGTGATGTTCTCGATGCAGCCATGGATATTTTGTAGAAGCCGAGTGAGGGCGCGAACCACATTGGACGCTTGGACCGGATCCTCGTGGATCAGCTCCGCCAGACCATTCAGACTGTTGATGAGTGCATGGGGCTGGATCTGGCTTTGAAGCGCCTGGAGCTGAGCCGAAACAGCTTCCTGTCGGATGGCTTCACGGTCCTGAACAGCCTGGTCCTGCCCCCAAATCAGGCCGCCAAACATCACCATGAAAGGACCGGAAATGCACAGTTGAAGAATGAGCAGGTCCCATGCCTCGACAGGAAGTCCAGCCTTTCTCCTGAGGGTGACCCCCACAAGGACGTGGATGACCTCCCAGGCTTCACAAACAAGTAAACCCATGCCCAGCCGTTTGAGGAAGGGTCGTAAGCCCCATTCAGAACCGAACCAGGACCAGGGCAGGCGGGCGACCCAGGCGAGCCCAGTGGTCATGACCAGTGCCGCAGAGATGTCGGCAATCCAGATCCAGGGACTCAGGAAAGGGGCTTTCCGCGTATCGAACCAAATCCAGACCGATGACGCAATGACCGTCGTCAATCCCCATAGGAGAAACGTAAGGCGAGTGGAGGGTCGTCCTAGTGGACGGCCCGGCCCCGGACGGGTTGGAGCGGAGGAAACCTGGTGCATATGCGAAATTCTCGCATGCCCCTGAAACCTCGGGAGCTTCCCGAAACCAACGCACCATAGAGCCGCCGAATTGTCACCTTTCACCGCGTTCCGGGATGTAGCTGCAGCTTATTGGAAAGCCAGGCCCTCAGTTGTCCTGCAAGATCCCTCCCTGATAGCGCAGTGAGTCACAGGCACCCAACTGGGCTACGGCAGTGCGATTGGTCGCTCGGTTATAACGTCGGGTCGATATTGGTGGGGAGTTAGGTCTGAGCCGTCACTTTTCAGCAAGAGACCCTTGAATACTCGTTCGATGATATGCATGGGTTTCATACTCGACAATCAGGATCTGGCTTGGCTTGGCAGGGGGCGTCCTCATGGCTTCATTGCAACACAGCTAGTGTGGGATGGTGAAGGAGGCCTTTAACCATCAAGAGGATTGGAAGCCGCACTAAGGTGTGACCAACTAGGCCAGCCTGGGTACAGGTGGTAGGCACATGCGACTGGACCGCTTTGTCCTTCGAGCCCTTCCTTGTGGTGCAGCCTCCCTGGCTTCATCTCTGCATTGTAGGTGTTTTGTCAGGCCAAGTAATTGACTGGCGCTCCGCTAACATCCGCACAGCAAAGGTTGCCAGCCAATGCTCGCCCTCGTAACTACCAGAAGCGAGATGTGGAAGGGAGGCGCGTGCGTGGAAATCCGCGCTCTGTAACAGGGCGGATCTCCTTGGATCTGAGGGGCCGAGGGCCTTACTTATGCTGTGCAGGGCTCGGGCCCGACTAAGGTTCAAACCATCCAGGTGTACGATCCTAGAATCCGTGCGGTCCGAGACCACCGCAGGTACGATCCCCTTTGGTGCCTCAGGTAGGAACTTGTCGAACCAGCGGCGGAAAGCTGTATGGGGAAGCACTCGCGCCATCAAGGCCGCCTCCTCCAGACAGGGAGACAGGAAGTCCTCGCCCCCGGGCTCCCAGCTGAGTGGACCGTTGCGGTCCTGTAAGAACCAAGTCCGGGCGCGGTCGCGGATCAAATCTTCAAGACGGGTATTCTTACTGACCTGAGCGTATTCCAGGGCCAACTCCAAGCTGAAAGCCGTGTTGGGGTGAATACCGTTGCGAATGGGGTAGGTTTGTTTCAGAAGGAAGGCCTGGAACTGGGTGGCCAGCTCATCCGCCAGAGGCTTCAGTGCCATGGACCAGCGCTGTGCACCCGTATCCTCCCAGGTGAGCAACTCGGCCTCAAGCTTCAGAAGCCAGGCCCAGCCATAGGTGCGCTCAAAGCTTTTGCGATTGTTCTGGTGTAGGTAAGCCACCTCAGTCGCGATGCGGTCTGGCGAGAGGTTTTCGTCCAGTACGGCTCGGATGTCAGCAGCCCGGGCCATCCCGGGATGTTCCCGCAGCAGCTTTATCAGCATCCAGTGACCATGCACGGATGAGTGCCAGTCGTAGCAACCGTAGAAAGCTGGATGCATCAACCTGGGCGCCTTCACCTCTTCCAACTTATTCAACACATGATCAGGCCTGTTGGGGAATTCCTGCCGGACGCACTTGAGGGCCATCGAGGCGAAACGGTCGGCCATGGCATCGTTCAGGGTCAAGTCTGTTTCCTGGGCCAGGATCGCAGGCACAACCATGAGAACTAGCAGGCTCATTCTAAATAAATTCATGATTCACTCCGTGTGAGATTTCAGGCTGGTTCATCTTCCTAATTGAGCGTTTGCCACAGGAAGGTGTAGGCCAAGCTCCAGAAGTGGGCACTTTGGTGGTTGTCGGCACCGGCGCCGTGGCCACCTTCGACGTTCTCGAAGTAGCGCACATCGCAGCCCAGATCCTTCATCTTGGCCATCATTTTGCGGGCGTGTCCGGGATGCACCCGGTCATCCCGGGTGGTGGTCATGAAGAGCGTGGGGGGATATTTCACCCCGGCCTTCACGTTCTGATAGGGCGAAAAGGTCTTGATGTAAGTCCATTGTTCTGGCTTGTCGGGATCGCCGTATTCACCCTCCCAGGAAGCGCCCGCCAGCAGGTGGGTATAGCGCTTCATGTCCAGCAGGGGCACCTGGCAAACGATGCTCCCGAACAGCTGCGGGTACTGGGTGAGCATGTTGCCCACCAGCAGCCCACCATTGCTGCCGCCCAGGCACCCCAGGTGCTGGGATGAAGTTACTTTACGGGTGATTAGGTCCACCGCCACAGCGGCGAAGTCCTCATAGGCTTTATGCCGGTTCGCCTTCAGTGCAGCCCCATGCCACTCTGGTCCATACTCTCCTCCGCCCCGGATGTTGGCCAGAATGAATACGCCACCTCTGTCGAGCCAGCCTAGGCCGCGGATGCCGGCATAGCTCGATAGCATGGATACCTCGAAGCCTCCATAGCCATTGAGTAGGGTAGGGTGCGAGCCATTGAGCTTGAGGCCTTTCCGGGAGACCTGGAAGTAGGGGATCCGAGTACCGTCCTTGGACTTGGCGAAGTGCTGGCTGACCTCCAGCCGCTTGGTGTCGAAGAAGGAAGGGGAGGCCTTCAGCTTTTCGGGGTCTTTGCCGAGGGTGCCGTAGTAGAGGGTGTCGGGGGTGAGGAAGCCGTTCACCTGCAAGAAGTAGTCGTCGCTGTGATCCGGATCAACGCCCCAGGCCGAAGCTGTGCCAATGGCCGGCGCACCCTTGAGGGCCGCCCGCTTCCACACGCCCTTTTCGGGCGTGAGCACATAAAGCCGGGTCTTCACATCCTCCAGCAGGTTGAGGATGAGGTGGTGCCGGGTCCAGGTGTAGGCCTCCAGGGATGTGGTGGTAGTGGGCTCGAAGAGCACGGTAAACACCCGCTCGCCGGCCAGGAAGGCGTCGAAGTCCGTGGCAACCAGGGAGCCTGCGGCGTAGGTGTGACCACCCACGGTCCAGACAGTGCGGAGTTTCACCAGCAGCCACTGGCGGCAGACCGATGGCTCCGCATCGTCAGGCAGGTCGAGCTTCCGGGCGTGGCCGTCCTTGTCCAGGAGGAAGGTCTGGCGCGTGAAGTAATCGGGCGAACGGAAGGCGAAGTCGCGCTCGAACCCAGGCGTGGCGTCATGGTAAGCGCCGGCGGCCACGTCCTTGACCTGTCCCTCAAACACCTGCTTGGCCATGGAGAGTGGCGTTCCGCGCGTCCAGCGCCTCGCGGTCCGAGGGTAGCCGGAGGTGGTCAGGGACTCCGGTCCGAAATCCGTGCCCACGAAGAGGTTGTCACGGTCGATCCAGCTCACCTCACTCTTTGCCTGCGGCAGCTGAAAGCCTTCCTTCACGAAGGACTTGGTTGTCACATCAAATTCCCTCACCACGGCGGCGTCTGAACCGCCGCGGGAAAGGGTGATCAGGCAACGGGTGAAGCCAGGCTTCAGGAATTTGGTTCCATGTAAAACCCAGCTCTCCTTTTCGGCCGTGCCCAGGGCATCAATATCGAGCACCACTTCCCACTTCGGTTCCGGTTTCCGGTATTCGGCGAGGGAGGTGCGCCGCCAGAGGCCGCGGGGATGTTTGGCGTTCCGCCATAAATTGTAGAAATAGGCCCCTTCCTTGCTGATGTAGGGGATCTTGGCCTCGGAATCGAGGATCTTCAGGATGCCATCCTGCAAGGCCTGGTAGGCGGAGGTACCCTCCAGTTCCTGGGCAGATTCCAGATTCCGCTCCTTGACCCAGGCCAGGGCCTTCTCGCCGGTGACATCCTCCAGCCAGAGGTAGGGATCCTGAGGAACTGCGGTTGCAGATTCCGGCATGGATTTGACCTGGATGGGTGCGGTCTGGCTGAGCAACGGCAGGCCGATCGCAAGGAGTAGTTGAATGGGTTTCATGGGTGCTTTCCTTTGGAGTGTGGGGCAGAGCCTTGGAGGTTGTGGGTCAGCTTCGATCTACTCCCAACACGAAACCGACGAAGAGGTCCCGCGCGGCATCGCCGACAGGGTCATTGAGTCAGATGAGAATTCGGGGTGCCACTGGACCCCGGCGACCCAGCGACCCGGCGATTCGGATTAATAACTTCCAGGGTCTCGATGAAGGGTCCAGAACCGGGGTGGACTTTACCCAGATGCCAAACCACCGTCGACAAGCCGGGCGCCACGCGCTCCACCGCCTGGGGCGGTCGATGACAAGGAGGACATCCTCGCCCTGCAGGGTCCGCAAGCTTGATTCTGGATCGAGCTTTAACCGGTGGTGCATTTCGGGCACCTCCCCTGTCCAATGCTGGTATTGCTCCTGCACACAGTTGAAGTGGTCAGGCACATCCTGGATTGGTCTGCCACCCGGGGCCACGTTCAGGATCCACTCGTCGCGGCAGAGGCAAAGTGTGAGCAGGTTCCGTGCCCATGCAGTATGGATGACATCGATTCCCAACTCGTCCCGGTCGGTGTCCAACTCAGCCCTGGGATGCATGGACTCGGCGACATCCCAACGCCGGGGATGAATGTCGTAGCTAGGACAGCGGGGAGATGGCCCCCGAGGTTTTCACAAACGAGATGGCCCGTGTCCAGCCGTTTGAGGAAGAAACGTGAGCCCCATGCAGAACAAAGCCAGGGCCAGGGCAGGCGGCTGACCCATGCGAGTCCTATGGTAATGATCTGTGAGGCAGAGATACCTGTAAGCCAGGTCCAGGGACATAGGAGAGCTGCTTTCAGCGTGTCGAACCAGATCCAGGTTGATACCGCAACGACCGTCATTAAGCCCCACAGGGGAAACGTAGGGCGGGTGGAGGTTCGTCCCAGTGGACGGTCTGGCCCCGGACTGGTTGGTGCAGAGGAAACCTGATGCATATGCGAAATTCTCGCATGCCCCTTAACCCTTGGGAGCTTACCGAAACCAACGCACCATAGAGCCGCCGAATTGTCACCTTTCACCGCGTTCCGGGACGTGGCTACAGCTTATTGGAAAGCCAGTCCCTCAGTTGCGGCGTGGCACTCCGACTCACCTCTAGTTCCAAGTTATCGATGAGCCGGACCTTGATGCGACCACCCATGAGGGGTTTGTAACCAAGGACAGCCTCTGGGCGAAGAAGCAAGTTGCGCTGAATTTTAATGAGTTCGACCCCATGGAGGGCTTCTATAACTTCCCGGGCGTTGGTCCAATGGGTCCGGTAACGCTGCCCACCGGACCAGCACCAGACCACTTCCTGTTCGACCTCGAAATGGGTGATTCTGCGCATCTCCAGAAACAACCGCCCATCACCGGCCTTGACCATGACTCGGCTCACCAAGGTGGGTTGAGTGGCTTTGGGGGTGTCGTGGGGGGGCCTTCCGGGCAGGTGCCGCCGCGCTTTCCAGTCCTGCACCCGGACAAGGGTCTCTTGCAGGCGGTCCGCATAAACCGGCTTTACCAAATAATCTACCGCACGGACCTCAAATCCCCGCACCGCCTCATCGGAGAAGGCCGTAACGAAAATGATGGCGGGAGGATCTGGAATTTCCGCCAGGATCTCGAAGCCGTTCGCTCCGGGGAGTTGTATATCCAGAAACAGCCCGTCGAGGGGGGCGATGCGGGCCTGGTCGGCGAAAAAGGCCTCGCCGTGTTCGTAGGCTCCGACCACAACGCAACCGGCATCTTCCAGCAGGCGCACCAACCTCCTCCGGGCCACCGGTTCGTCTTCAATCAAGGCCATTCTCAAGGCGGTCATGGCCACCATGGTAGCTTCCGAGCCCTGCACCTTCACCAAGGAATGTGGATGCGGTTGAGCCCTGGTTAAGGGAAGTAGGACGGGTGCGCGGATGTGAGCGACAGCTGCGCGGTATGGCGATACAGCTCAGCCGTGCGGGGAACCTGGAGGCGTGGCGGCCCGCGCTCGGAGGGCAGAATTCTCACCACATCCCGAAAGTTCTGACTACGCAGAACCCCAGGGAAGACATTGAGCCTTTCTCTCTCCCAGGACCATCGCCAAACCCCACTGCACCTACCGAGGAGCCAGAAATGAAATCACGGTTCAGTTTATCAAACCGCCTCCTGACCATCCTTGTTCTGGGCTCATCCCCCCTGATCGCCCAAGGCAGCCAGACCGCCAACATAACGGGCACCGTGGTGGACGGGCAGGGAGCTCCCCTTGCCGGCGTGACGGTGCGCATGACCGCCAAGGAGCTCCAGGGCGTGCGGGTCAGCACCACCGACAAAGACGGTCATTTCTTCGTTCGCTTGTTGCCGCCCGGCTTCTACAACCTCACGATCACCAAGGAGGGCCTCGAGACCCGCAAGATCAGTGAAAAGCTCGGCATTGATCAGACCTTCTCACCAAGGATCGTCATGACAACGGTGAGCCAGGCGATGGTCGAGGTTGTGGCCATGACGGCGGCCCTGGATATGCATGAAGTCAAAAGCGCCGCCAATTACAGCGCGGACTCCATTGATCAGCTGCCGACGGGTCGGTCTTTGGACGCCATCGCCCTGCTCACCCCGGGGGTAACGACTGGGGTTAACGGCAGGACGCAGATCCGAGGCGCCCAGACCACGACCAATCTCTACCTTCTTGACGGCCAGAACATTACCGACAACTTTTATCAATCGGTCGGCGTCGCCATCATCGACGATTCGGTAAATGAAGTCCAGGTGGTGACCGGCGCCATGTCGGCCGAGTATGGAAACGTGGAGGGGGGGGTGATGAACGCCATCACCCGGTCCGGTAGCAACGCCTTTGCGGGAAGCCTGCGCTGGGACTTGGCCAATCCGGCATGGAGCGCCATGAAGCCCCTCCAGGATCGCGCGGGCGTAAAGAATATCCTGGGGCAGACGAAGACGATCTCGCTGAGTGGCCCCGTCATCAAGGATAAGCTCTGGTTCTCGGGCTCCTTTTTCACCACCGATTCAGACTTGTCTCAAAGCATCGGCTATGACCTTGGCTCCGTCCCTTATGCTTCGTACTACGGTGCCGGCAATGGCCCCGGAGGCCTCAACTCATCCATTACCACTGGGACCAAGGACATCCGCCGCCAGCTCAAGCTCACCTGGGCCATCACGCAGGACCAGAACCTCGTCGCATCCTATATGCGCAATGCGCGAGACACCGTCGATGGCGCGTCCACAGTTGGGAATCTGGATGCCCTGTATTCTCAGACCGTCACTTCGAATTTCATTAACGTCGCCTTGCGCTCCATCTGGTCCAGCAATTTCACGAGCGAACTCCGGTTTGGCAAGAAACAATATGTGAACGCCACCACCGGTAGCACGACTCGGGACCCAATCTGGGATTACAGCGCCGGTGCCTATTACAACGCCACACCATGGGTCGGTAGCCTGGACGGCGGGGACCATCGCGACAACCAGTCCGGCAACCTCAAGGGTACCCTTTTCCTTTCCTTGGCTGGGGAACATACACTCGATTTTGGGGTGGACTATCTGGAGGGCATTCGCAGTTCCCGAAACCAGCAGGGCCGGAATAATATCATTTTCTCCGACGGCTACACCAACCTCACCACCATCCCCGCCACCAGCAGCACCCCCGCCTACCCCGGTCCTTCCGGCATACCCTATGCCATGTATGTCTACCAAAGCGGAAGCGGCGAAGCTAAGAGCCTTTCTCACGGACTCTATGTCAACGACAAGTGGACCGTCAACCGGCATTTGAGTCTGCAAATGGGCCTGCGCTGGGACACATACAGCGCCAAGAACGATACGGGCGCAACATCGGCGAGCGCCTCCAACTGGTCCCCACGCCTGGGTCTCACCTACGATGTCAAGGGAGACGGGGCCTGGATCGCTGGCCTCAGTGCGGCCCGTTACAACGGCAAGGTCCAGGAGGGGCTCACCAATATGGTGACCAGCCAGGGCAATCCCACCGTCACGACGTACTACGCGACTAGTTATGAATATGCCGGTTACTCCATAAACCCCCACAACCGTGTTCCATTCTCGGCAATAACGAATCCCGCGAATTACGACACCTCCTGGGTCGCCGGGTACAGCAATCCTACCGTCAATGTGCGCCTGGATCCGAAGATTAAGCCCCCTTCCGTGGACGAATTGCAGGCCAGCCTGTCCCATCCCTTCGATATCGGCGCCTATGGAAATGGGTACCTGAAACTCACCGCCGTCAGCAAGAAGTGGAAGAACCTGATCGACGTGAGCGTGGGCAACAACGGCCAGGTCACGCTTCCGGACTACTGGCAAACCAAGGTGGACGTGAAGTACTGGAGCAACAACCCGGACGCCACGCGTGAGTACAAGGACCTGGAATTGGAAGCCCAGTACCATGTCCAGGACTGGACCGTCCAAGGCAACAT
This sequence comes from uncultured Holophagaceae bacterium, assembly GCA_903913215.1. Lineage (GTDB taxonomy): Bacteria > Acidobacteriota > Holophagae > Holophagales > Holophagaceae > Geothrix. The sequence continues at coordinate 23,051 of CAIWKE010000011.1, read as the reverse complement.
TACCTGGAGTTCCCTGAAGGGAAATTACGAGGGGGAACAGGCGTTGACGCCCGTCAGCGGCCAATCGATCCATTACTACGATGTCTACAAGGGCACCACGATGTACGATTGGAGGGCGACCAATGGCTACGGCCCCCTGACCGGGGATGTGCCCATCCGCATGCGCTTCACGGCCAGCCGCGAGTACAACAACGTCTATGGTCGTACGAATGTCGGCCTTGTCTACCGGTTCGATTCGGGTTCCCATTATTCGAACTACCGAACCATCTATCCGGCGCAGCTAAACCCGGGCCTCCCCAGCGCGTTTCAATATACAAGCCAGTATAAAGACGAGGCGCGCGGCCAGGGCGTGTACAACGGTTCGGCCTTCCTCGATCTGGCCATCACCCACACATTGCCGGTTTACCAGTTGGGTGACAAGAAGCTCGAAGCCTTCCTGAAGATGGGCATCAGCAATGTCTTCAATCACCAGCAGGTTATCTATTTCCGCACCGGGTATAACGGTGTGCCCCAAACAGCCGCAGGCAGCCTGGCCTCCCCCTGGGTTCCCATCTCGAATTTCGGGCAGCCCACGGCCTCCTCTGACTACGGTGACGCCCGCATCATTTCCCTTTCGGCTGGCCTGAAGTTCTAGGTGGTGAGGAAACCGCTGCTGTTCGCCCTTCGGTGAGTCCTGGTGGTGTCGCAGGTGGGTTCCTTTGCTGGACCCTACCTGAGACACCACTCGGCCTAGTTTTCCGCGGTTGTCTCAGCCGTGGGAAGGGCAGCCTTGGCGCAATAACCCCAGAATGTTTGAAACATACCGGGATGCTCACTCTCACCGAAGCTTGCATGAGATTTTGCCTGGTAGACCAAGCAGAAGCAGTTGTACGGACCCTCCTGGTGGCCAGTCTCAGGGACCCAGAAGTGGGGCTTGGCCACCCTGAGCTTTCGCCTGGACTACCAAATGACTGATCTAGCCTCCCTTTTCCAAACCCACATCGCTGACCGGCAGCGCACAACAGAAGAAGCTCTTGCCCAGACAGGATTCGAGACGCTAGTGATCTCCAGCGGACAGGTCTACACCCATTTTGCTGATGATCAGGTTGCTCCGTTCCACCCGACGCCCCACTTCGCCCACTGGTGCCCCATGCCCGGGCCACATCATGTGCTGGTGATCCGGCCTGGCAAACGCCCACGTTTGATCCGCTTTGCTCCCGAAGATTTCTGGTATGAGCAGCCCCCGCTCGGGGGCCCATTCTGGGCTTCCGAATTTGAAATTGAAGAGGCTAGCACCATCGAAGATGTATGGAAGCAACTGGGCACCCCTCAAAGTGCCGCCTATATCGGCAATGAGTTTGATCGGGCCAAATTGGCCGGCCTTGAACTTAACCCGAGTCTCATCACGGCACACCTGGACTGGCACCGCACAACCAAATCCGCCTACGAAGTCGCATGCATCGAAGAGGCCACCATCATCGCCGCCCGCGGACACTTGGCCGCGAGATCCACTTTTCTGGGAGGCGGCAGTGAGCTGGAAATTCACTTTGCATACATCCAGGCCGCCGGAATTGTAGATCACGAAATGCCCTACGGCAGCATTGTGGCCCTCAACGAAATGGGCGCCACCCTCCACTACGAAGGAAAGCGCAAGAAGAAGCATGGGGCCGTCCTGCTAATCGATGCTGGGGCCCAGGTGCGAGGCTATGCCTCAGATATAACGCGCACCATGCCTGCCCCCCATTGCGATAACCGATTCACGGCGCTCATCACCGGTATGGGGGAAATCCAAGCACAGCTTTGCAACCTTGTAAAACCCGGCATGCCCTATGGCGACCTTCATCACCAAGGCCACATATTGATCGCTGGCTTGCTGAGGGATAGCGGGATCCTCAGAGAGAGCGCCGAAGAATCGGTTGAGAAGGGTCTCAGCCGCCCTTTCTTTCCCCATGGCCTAGGCCACCATCTCGGCATCCAGGTTCACGATGTTGCAGGTCGGCAGGCCGCCCCTGATGGAACACTTGCTCCTCCGCCCTTGCAGCACCCGACCTTGCGCACAACCTGCACCACCGCGGAGAATCAGGTGTTTACCGTGGAACCAGGACTCTACTTCATTCCCATGCTCTTGCGTCCCTTCCGGGAAAGCGAGCATCAGGCAATGTTTGACTGGAGACTAATTGACGAATTGACTCCCTTCGGAGGTATAAGGATCGAAGACAATCTGTTGGTAACCGCCGCTGGCCATCGCAACCTCACACGGCCGCACCTCCCAATCTGAAGTGCACTTGCATGCTGGAATTTCAAACGCCAGGCCACTGACACAAGGGAGTGAGTGGTCGGAAACGCGCAAAACTTCATCCTCTGCGATGCCGGCCACAACATGCGGAAGTCCCTGGCTCACTTCAGTGCACTTTTGCGCCTTCTTATGGGCGAAACCCGGAAGGCGTTCGAGGCCCTCATCGCCCTGCTCGAAGCCGACTCTAACCATTAGTAGGCCCTCATCGCTGCCTGATCGGTTGAACGGGGTTTTCAGGGGCGACAGGATTGAGCGCTCCCGAAGTCCCACAAGGCGACCGGCCTCCCTCCTTGATGGGTGGTGGTTAGGCGTACGGAGCCAAAGTGGCGCCAAAGTGGCGTAGTAGCAAAAAGCCCCGGTTGGTTGCCGGGGCTAGAAGTGCGTGGTTACTGGTGCCTGGAGACGGAATCGAACCGCCGACACATGGATTTTCAATCCATTGCTCTACCAACTGAGCTACCCAGGCAGGAAGGACAAGGATATCAGGCGGAGGCGCATTTTCAAGTGCCAGGAATGGACGGATTGGTGCATCCTCAATGGTTTGGTGCATTCTTCGTTCAGCCGAGGTTCGTCATGGCACGTCCCAGCAGTCATCGTGAGATCCAGGTCCAGAAGCCCGCGCAGAGCTTGGCCCACTTCCAGACCAAGCTTGGCCAGGGGCAGGAGGAGGATGGCGGACTGTTGAAGCCCATCCTCATCGGCATCACCTCCGTCGTGGTCGTCGGCATCCTCTTCGGTGCCTGGAATGCTTGGCAGACTTCCACCGCCGAGAAGCATGAGAGCGCCCTCTCAGCCCTGGTCATGGAAGTTGAGGGCGACGGTGTCACCCCGGTGGCCGTCCCCGAAGCCGAGAAGCGCATGCGTGAGCGCCTGCCCCGCTTAGAGGCTCTGGTCACCGCTGCGCCCTCCTCCCGCAGGGAGATCACCGCCGGCCTGTTGGCCAGCTGGCGCCTGGCCCTGGATGGCAAGGGCGCTGCCCCCACCAAGGCTGAAGATGCCTGGGGCCAGATTCGTCTGGCTCAGCGCGCCATCGCCCTGGGTCAGACCCAGGAGGCCCGCACGCAGCTCGATCCCCTCCGCGCCAAGGCCACCCCGGGCGAAGCCTGGGCTGAGGCCTACTGGGCCGCCCAATTTGATGCCGATGCCCTGGCCTCGGACCGCTCCCAGGCTCTCAAGGACCTGGCGGAATACAAGGCCCGCTTCAAGGGCCGCGGGGATGCTGCCGCCCTGGAAGCCCGCCTGCAGAGCATCTGAACTCACACATAGAGGAGTCATCCCATGCGGATGTACGACCTGATCTACACCAAGAAGCTGGGCGGAGCCCTGTCTCCCGAGCAGATTGCCTTCTGGGTGAAGGGCGCCGCCGACGGCAGCATCCCTGATGAGCAGAGCGCCTCGCTGCTCATGGCCACCTGCTGGCGCGGCATGACCACTGAGGAGACCCTGGCCCTCACCCTGGCCATGCGCGACTCCGGCAAGCGCCTGGATCTGTCTTCCGTGCCCGGCCTCAAGGTGGACAAGCACAGCACCGGCGGCGTGGGCGATAAGACCACCCTCATCCTGGGGCCCATCGTGGCGGCCTGTGGCGTGCCCTGCCCCATGTTCAGCGGACGCGGCCTGGGCCACACCGGCGGCACCGTGGACAAGTTCGCGGCCATCCCCGGCCTCAAGGTCGAGCTGAGTGAGGCGGAATTCTTGCGCAGCCTGGCTGAGACCCGCTTCGCCAACTCCGCCCAGACCACCGACATCGCCCCGGCGGACAAGAAGCTCTACGCCCTGCGCGACATCACCGCCACCGTGGAGAGCATCCCTCTCATCACCGCCAGCATCATGTCCAAGAAGCTGGCGGGCGGCGCTGACGCCCTGGTGCTGGACGTGAAGTGCGGCCCCACGGCCTTCATGAAGACCCTGGAGGACTCCACCACCCTGGCCCAGAGCATGGTGGATGTGGGCGGCGCCCACGGCATGCAGATCCGCGCCCTCATCACCCGCATGGACGCCCCCCTGGGCTGGGCCATCGGGAACGCGCTGGAGGTCATGGAGTCCGTGGAGATCCTGCGCGGCGAGCACGGCGATTCTGAGTTGGCCCAGATGAGCTTCCGCCTAGCCGCCGAGATGCTGATCATGGGCGGCGTGGCCTGCACGCTGGAACAGGCCCTGGCTCGGGTGCAGACCAGCATCCAGGATGGCTCCGCCCTGGACACCCTGCGCCGTTTTGTGGTGCTCAATGGCGGCGATGCCGCGGCCCTTGATGACTTCAGCCGCCTGCCCCAGCCCGGACAGGCCCTGGAGGTACTGGCCCCCCGCGACGGCTACATCTGCGCCATGGACGGCCGCGCCCTGGGCATCCTCGCCATGGACCTGGGCGCTGGGCGCCGGGATCGCAACGACGTCCTGGACCTGGGCGTGGGCATCCGCGTACGGGTGACCGTTGGGCAGAAGGTGCACAAGGGTGATCCCCTTTTCACCGTCTACGCCAAAACAGGCGCCAAGGTGAACACGGCTTTTTACCAGGATACGGTGGCTTGGAGCGAGGTGGCAGCCGAGGCGAAGGGGTGGTTGCTCGGCAGCATAGGTTGCTGAGCGCTACCCTAAAGGTGAATCCCGTCATCGAATTCGATCGCTGTTTCTTGGGCCTTGGGACATTCAGGAACCTGGATCAAGAATACCCCGATCCCCTACTGCTACCGCAGACCACCACCTCCGGACGCACCTTTTCGATCAAGTCCAGGCCTAAAAGCTGGGCTAGGAGCGTGTAATCGCGGCTGAGCTGGAGAAAAGTGACGAAATATGGACGATATTCGGGCCAGTCAGGTGCCGATCCAGGGAACTTAGTTCCCTGACATTTCGTTAATCTTACAAAATCTCCTTGTCCCCCCTGGTATTGTTACCCGTTCGTCCCAAAGCTCTTTCCCAACCCCATTTCAATCCCGGCATGAATTTATAAAAAATTCTTCCGCCGTTGAGGACTCAATTCCCGTCCCGGATTGAATGCCGCTTTTCCCTTCGGGACCCCCCCCTACTACCCGTCCCGACCTTTTGGAGGATGCTATGCATCTCTTGAACAACCGCCTGGGCCGCATCACGGCCCTCATCGCCCTGGGCGGGGCTGCTCTTTACTCTCAGGGCACCCAGACCGCCAATATCACTGGCACGGTCGTGGACGCCGCTGGCGCTCCCCTCGCTGGTGTGGTTGTCCGCCTCAGCTCCCCCGCCCTCCAGGGCGTGCGCACCTACACCACGGACGTGAGCGGCAAATTCATCGCCCGCCTGCTGCCTCCCGGCTACTACACCATCCAGTACACCAAGGATGGCCTCGAGACCCGCAAGATCAACGAGCAGATCGGAATCGACCAGACCTTCAGCCCCAAGGTGACCCTCACCAAGGTTGGCGGCGCTGTGGTTGAAGTGATCGCCGCCGCTCCCGCTGTGGACAAGACGGACATCAAGACCGCCACCAACTACCGTGCCGACAACGTCGACATGCTGCCCAACGCCCGCACGATGGAAGGCGTCGCCCTCCTCACCCCCGGCGTCACCGTCGGCGTCGGCGGCCGCGTCCAGATCCGTGGTGCCCAGACCTCTGGCAACCTCTACCTGCTGGACGGCCAGAACATCGCTGACAACGCCTACAACAACCGCGGCGTCACCCTCATCGACGACTCCATCGAAGAGACCCAGGTCGTCACCGGTGCCATGTCCGCCGAGTACGGCGATGTGGACGGCGGCGTCATCAACGCCATCACTCGTTCCGGCAGCAATGAGTTCTCGGGCTCCCTGCGTTGGGAACTGAGCGACGGCGCCTGGAATGCCACCGCCCCCACCCAGAATCGTGCCGCGATCCTGAACGTCATGAACGAGACCAAGACCCTCTACTTGAGCGGTCCCATCATCAAGGACAAGCTCTGGTTCGCGGGTTCCTACTTCAAGACCAACAGCGGCTCCACCTCGGGTATCGCCGCTGACCTCAGCGCCGGCGCTGGCTACTACCCCAAGATTGGTGTGCCCCCTACCGCCCAGAACCTCAACGATCCTGCCATTGGCCTCAACGCCGGCTACACGCTGACCTCGGCTGAAATTCGCCGTCAGGCCAAGCTGACCTGGTCCATCAATCAGGACCACACCCTGGTGGCTTCCTACATGCGGAATGCCAACAACCAGATCAACCGCAACTACTCCGCCGGTGAGCTGCTGTCCCTGGTTCCCCAGATCAGCACCTCTGACTTCTTCAACATGGCGCTCCGTTCTGCCTGGACCAGCAACCTGACCACAGAACTGCGCTACGGCAAGAAGCACCAGAACCTGTCCGCAGGCGGCGCCGGTAACGGTCAGAGCCCCTTCTACAACGATGACAACGGCTACTACTACAACAACGGCATCTTCGACAGCACGGATGGCGGCGACGAGCGTGACAACCAGACCCTGAACCTCAAGGCCAGCCTCTTCTGGAATGCCGCCGGTAGCCACCAGACCGACTTCGGCGTTGATTACTACGAGGGCACCCGCAAGGCCAAGAACTCCCAGACCCCCTCGGGCTACATCATTGAGGTCTACGGCCTCAACCTGAGCCCCGCCCTCCAGTACCCCGCCGGCACCACCGTGGGCGCCCGCGTGGCCTTCGGCGAGTCCATCTGGACGTACCAGAACGGCTCCGGCTCCGCCAAGAACGACTCCATCGGTCTCTATGTCAACGACAAGTGGAGCGTCGACCAGCACTGGAACTTCCAGGCCGGCCTGCGCTACGACAAGTACAACGCCAAGAATGAAAGTGGCAGCCAGACGGCTGGCGCCAGTGGCCTCAGCCCCCGCCTGGGCGTGAAGTACGATCTGAACGGCGACAGCAAGCACATCTTCGGTGCCAGCTTCGCCCGTTACAACGCCAAGGTCCTGGAAGGCATCACCAACTCCGTCACCAGCCAGGGCAACCCCACCGAGATCGACTACGCTTACAAGGGACCCGGCGGCCCCCAGAGCTTCGCCGTCCTGCAGAACCTGGCCAACTACGACTTCACGCCCGCTGGCGTGCAGTACTACAACGACCCCAAGCTGAACATCAAGCTCGCCAGCAACCTGAAGGCTCCCACCACGGACGAGGTCCAGGCCAGCTACGCCTTCTCCTTCAACTTCGGCCCCATGGGCGACGGCTACCTAAAGGTCACTGGCGTCGACAAGAAGTGGAAGAACCTCATCGACTACAGTGTCGGCAACAACGGCACCGTGGCCACCGCCACCGGCCCCGTCTACATCAAGGTCTGGGCGAACAATCCCGATGCCGAGCGCACCTACAAGGGCCTGGAACTGGAATCCCAGTACAACGTCAATCAGTGGAGCTTCCTGGGCAACATCACCTGGAGCCAGCTGAAGGGCAACTACGAGGGTGAAGGCACCAGCAGCCCCGCCCGCGGCGAAGGCATCCACAACTTTGATGTCCAGAACGGCGTGACCAACTACAACCCCCTGGACACTGCCCCCAGCGGCTACCTGACGGGCCACCAGCCCATCCGGTCGCGCATCACCGGCAGCCGCACCTACCTCAGCGAGTACGGCAAGACCTCCATCGGCCTCGTCTACCGCTTTGACTCCGGCGCCCACTACAGCAACGCCCGCACCATCACCCGCGCCCGCCTCGGCGGCGCTGCCATGTCCTCCCAGTGGGGCGCCAGCGGCTCCCAGTACGAGGATCAGACGCGCGGCGCAGGCGTCTACGAAGCTCAGTCCTACCTGGATCTGGCCCTCACCCACGACTTCCCCCTCTTCAAGGTGGGCAGCAAGAACGTGACGGCCTTCGGCAAGCTGAACATCGGCAACGTGCTGAACCACCAGCAGGTGGTCACCTTCAACACGTCCTACGCCGCCGCGACCGGCACCTACGGCGTGGCTGGCCAGGGTGTGAACTCCCCCTGGGTCAAGGGTTCCAGCTTCGGCCTGCCCACCAGCTACCTGAACTTCGCCACGCCCCGCACCGTGGTCATGTCCGCCGGCTTCCGCTTCTAAGCGACCCCGGTACCACCCAAAACGAGGCCCTCACGGGCCTCGTTTTTTTATGCATGGATGGCCCCCTGTAGGTCTAAAAATGACCCCGTCATCGTTTATATAAATTGATTTAGCGGCAGTTGTTTTTCGAGGGCGGTAAAAAAAAATTGTAAGGTCCAGGGAACCTGTCCTATCCTTTCGACACTAGTCCGCTCTTTGTCCATCCCCTGGTCAATCGCCTCGACCCCCTCCTGGAGGGGCTCCCTGGTTGGTACGATTGAACTTTTTCCCGTTTTTTGCGGCCCCCGCCGCACCCTCCCAAAGGAGTTTCTATGAGTCGAATCTTTAACCGGTTGGGGTTCACCACCCTGGCCTTGGTGGCTGGTAGCAGCATCATGGGCTACGCCCAGGATTCTACGACCGGCGCCATCTCTGGGACCGTCTCCGGTCCCAACGGAGCCCTGGTCGCAGGCGCGAAGGTCATCCTGGACGGCGGCCGTGGCCAGATCGTCCGCATGACCGACGCCAACGGCGCCTTCAAGGCCTCGGGCCTCATCCCGGGCCAGTACAGCATCACCGTGGTGGCCCCCGGCTACGAGACCGCTGCCAAGCTGTCAGCCGCCGCCTCCATCAATACACTTACCCCGGTCCGCGTGACCATGTCCAAGGCTGCCGGCACGGTGGTCGAGGTCATCTCCACCGCCCAGGTCATCGACACCACCACCCAGACCTCCGGCACCACGTTCTCCTCCGAGACCGTGTCCGCCCTGCCCCTGGGCCGCTCCTTCTCGTCCGTGGTGAACCTCGCCCCCGGCGTCAGCAGCTCCGGCATTGACTCCAACAACCCCTCCATGGGTGGCTCCTCCGGCCTGGAGAACGCCTACGTCATTGACGGTGTGAACACCACCGGCACCGGCTACGGCGCCAACGGTGCCTACTCCATCACTTACGGCTCCCTGGGCACGGGTATCAACACCGACTTCATCTCTGAAGTCCAGGTGAAGACCTTCGGCATGGACGCCGAGTACGGCGGATCCACCGGTGGCCGCGTGAACGCCGTCACCAAGACCGGCGACAACACCTTCAAGGGCCAGGTCTTCGGCTACTTCGACATCGACGCCCTGCAGTCCCGGGACAAGGTGCCCCCCATCCAGGATCCCACCCTCACCCTGGCACCCTCTTTCGACGGCTCCAGCCGCACGGAAATCGGCTTCACCGTGGCCGGCCCCATCATCAAGGACAAGCTCTTCTACTTCGTGGGCTACAACCCCATCCGCCAGGAAGTCAAGAAGTCCCAGGATGATCCCAAGCGCGCCTTCTACGGCCGCCAGTCCACCACCAAGAGCCAGACCGACACCTACTACGTGAAGTTGAACTGGGCTGTCGCCAGCAACCAGAGCCTCGAGATGAGCGTCTTTGGTGATCCCGGCAAGAATCCTACTGCACCCCAGCTGAACCGTGACTATCAGGGTGATCCCACTACCTGGGTTGGCCTGGAATACGGCGGAACCAATGCCAGCTTGAAGTACAACGGCATCTTCTTCAATGACCTCCTGGTGGAGGCCCAGATCTCCCAGGCCAAGTCCAAGTTCAAGGCCGTTCTGGATCCCAGCGCCAACAGCCACTTCCGCGTCATCGACTCCAACAACGGCGCTTTCGTCTTCGGCGGCCCCGGATCCATGGAGACGGCCGAGGATAAGAACCGTCAGTTCGACATCAAGGTCACCAAGACCTTCGGCGACTTCGAGTTCAAGGCTGGCTTCGAATCCCAGAAGCTGGAGCACGCGGGGGGCTTCGCCTACCAGGGGCTCGCCGGCCAGGTGGATACCCACACGGCCCAGACCTGGACTGTGCCCGGTGCCACCTCCGCCAGCAGCAATGGCGGCGCCAATGGCGGCGCCTACACCACGGGCGCTCTCGTCTCTCGTTTGTTCTACGTAATCAACCCTGCGCTGATCGTGGCAAACGCCACCGGCAACGGCGGCACCACGCCCACCTCCAATCTCGCCCCCTACTACCGTGTCAGCCGGGCCCGCTTCACGCCCCCCCTCACGCAGACCACCGCTCCCTGGGAAGGCTACTTCATCCAGGGCAAGTACTCCTGGAACAACCGCCTCTTCATCAAGGCCGGCCTCCGCTGGGAGACGGAAGACATGCAGGGCAAGCAGGAGACTTACACCTTCAAGGCCTCCGACGCCATGGCGCCCCGCATCTCCATCACGTGGGATCCCGCCGGCGATGGCAAGAACAAGATCTACGCCTTCTACGGCAAGTACTTCGAGAAGGTCCCCCTCGATCTGGCCGTGCGCTCCCTCTCCCAGGAGATCGGCGCCAGCCGCTCCGACTGGTATAACCTCTCCGCCGATGGCAGCCGCCTGCTGAACCCCATCCAGTCCGGCACCGGCATCATCTCCGCCAACCCTTACAACGGGCCCAACGCGGCCACTGGCACAGTCTCCAACCGCTTCCTGAATTCCACCAACGCCTCTGCGTTCTCCCACTACACGGGCAGCGCCGGCTTCCTCACCCCCGTCATGCCCGGCACCAAGCTCCCCTTCACCAACGAGTACGTGTTGGGCTGGGACACCCAGGTCCGTGAAGGCCTGACGGTGAGCAACCGCCTGATCCTCCGCTCCCTCGGCCGCGCCCTGGAAGACATGGGTGTGGATGGCGGCAACAACCTGCCCTACTACATCGCTAACCCCGGCGAGAACTCCGCTGGCATTGCCGCTGAGTCCCTCAAGATCGACCCCACCCTGGTGGGCAGCGGCACGAAGGCCACCTGGCCCAAGCCCGTGCGCGATTACTGGGCCTACGAGGTTGACGTCAACTACAGCTCGAAGAAGGTCGCGGCCTTCTTCAACCTGCGCCTCTCCCGCCTCGAGGGTAACTACGAGGGCCTGTTCCGCAACGACAATGGCCAGAGCGACCCCAACATTACCTCGCTCTACGATTTCTCCCTTGAGTATCTCGCCGCGCAGGAACACGCGGACACCCGCGGTCTCACCGGCAAGGAACAGTACGCCCGGGGCCCCCTGCCCAACGATCGTGCTGTCATCATGAACGCCGGCTTCACCTACAACTTCGACGGCGGATTCAGCAGTACCATCCTGGCCAAGTTCCAGACCGGCACTCCCTTGAGCGCCTTCTACGGCCTGCAGGACTATGACAACTCCGGCGAACTGCCTGCCGGTGGCCGTGGCGCTGAGGGTCGCACCCCCAACACCATCGCCTTTGATTACAGCGCCCAGTACCTCATGAAGCTCGGTGGCACCAAGTCCATCGCCTTCCGCGCTGACATCTTCAACTTCCTCAACACCCACACCGCCACCCGGTTCGACCAGAACCTGGATGTGTCATACGGCGTGGCCAACGGCAACTACGGCAACGTCCTTGCCTACCAGCAGTCCCGTCGGGTCCGCCTGGGCTTCAAGTTCCAGTTCTAAGCTGACTGGAAGTAGTTAAGAAAAGGGGAGGCCAGCTGGCCTCCCCTTTTCTATTGATTTCTCTTTCCGTTCACACCATTCAGGGTGCGGGATGCATGCCGTGGAATGCACCTAGTCCTTCGCCACCCACATCACATCCTCCACCCCCGCCACGGCGTTCTCGGCTCTTGCCAGGGCGAAGAGCCAGTCGCTGAGTCGGTTCAGGTAGGAGACCACCACGGGATTCATGGGTTCGCTCTGGGTGAGGGTCACCACCTCGCGCTCAGCGCGGCGGCAGACTGTGCGGGCGTGGTGGGCGTGGGCCGAAGCTGAGGTGCCGCCGGGCAGCACGAAGGCGGTCATGGGCGGGGCCAGGGCCGTGAGGCGGTCGATGTCCTGCTCCATGTCTGCCAGCCCCCAGGTGGGGGTGCTCATGCGGGCGCCCAGGAGGGCCTGCTTGTCCGCCGGTGTGGCCAGGATCGCGCCAAGCACGAAGAGGTCGTGCTGAACGCGCTGCAGAGCCTCATCCGTGGCGCAGGCGGGCGTGGCGTGCAGGCGCAGGAGGCCCATGATGCTGTTGAGCTCGTCCAGGGTGCCGTAGGCCCCCAGGCGCAGGTGGGACTTGCTGACGCGGTCCCCGCCAAAGAGGCCTGAGGAGCCATCATCCCCGGTGCGTGTGTAGAGCTTCATGGGGACTCCCAAACAGCGCACCCGGCGCGGCCTCTGCGCAATTCTAGATCAATACCTAGGCCCCGCCGCGGGCGCGGCTCCAAGCCACGGTATCTGCGGACCAAGTCTGAAGGGCCGCCTGGCCCTCGGCATCCAGAAGGCCCTTGGCTTCGGCCACGGCGGCTAGAACCTCGAAGGAGCTGAGAACGGCCAGACCGACCTCAGCCGCCTGGAAGGCTGCCACGCCCTGGGGCAGGCCGTAGCTGAAGAGGGCCAGCACCGCGGGAACCTCAGCGCCCTCAGCCCGCAGGGCCTCCGCGCACTTAAGGCTGGACATGCCCGTGGAGATCAAGTCTTCGATCAGCACCACACGGTGCCCCTTGGCCATGGGCCCCTCCACCTGGCGGCCCATGCCGTGGTTCTTGGGCGTGGGGCGCACATAGGCCATGGGCAGCCCCATGCGATCCGCCACCATGGCCGCCCAGGGCACACCCGCCGTGGCCGCGCCCGCGATGAGCGTGGGCCTCAGTGCCGCCGAGGCGCCCACCAGGGCCTCAATGATCTGGTTCCGCACCTCGGGAAAGCCCAAGAGTTGCCGGTTGTCGCAATAGATCGGGGACTTCAGACCACTGGCCCAGGTGAAGGGATCCAGCGGCTGCAGCCGCACCGCACCCACTTCCAACAAACAACCAGCGAGATCAGCAGGGGAGAGGGACATAGAAACTCCAGAACCTGGAAACAACGAAAAACCAAAAGACAGGGAACACCGAAAAACACAGATAACTGATGAAAAAAATGATAAAAATAAATTGAACGAGAAATGGCTGACCGGGCTGCCTAGGACCTTCTTCATGTGGTGTTCATCAGCTTTTATCGGTGTTTATCGGTGTTCTTCTTTTTGAATCGGTGGTTCAGCCTTTGACCACGATGCTCACGAGCTTCCCGCCCGGGGGCAGGACGACTTTGACGATCTCTTTGCCCGCCAGGTGGGACTGAGCCTCGGGGCAGGCCAGGGCGGCTGCGCGGCGCTGGTCCTCGGTGGCGCTGGCGGGCAGAGTCAGGCGACCCCGCACTTTGCCATTCACCTGCACGATCACGAGCACTTCGTCAGCCTCAAGGAAGGCGGCGTCCGCCTCGGGCCAGGCGGCCTTCATGACGAGACCGGGGTGGCCCAGGGAGGTCCAGAGCTGTTCCGCGAGGTGCGGCGCCACCGGGGACATCATGCGTACGAAGGCGTCCAGGGCGTGCTGCATGACTGCCCCGCGATGAGGCGCCGTGGCAGGCAGGTCCAGCAGGGCGTTGGACAACTCCATGAGGCCCGAGACCACGGTATTGAACTGGTAGCGGCGTTCCAGGTCGTCCGTGAGGCGGGCGATGGTCTGGTTGAGCTTGAGGAGTAAGGTCTTCTCCTCAGCGCTAAGTTGCTCCTTCGTGGGCAGGGGCTCGGTGGAGACCGCATGATCGTCCACCATGCGCGTGACGCGCTTGAGGAAGCGGCTGGCACCCTCGATGCCCTCAAAGCCGGTCCAGTCGATCTCCTTTTCAATGGGGGCCGCGAAGATCATGAAGAGGCGCAGGGCATCGGCGCCGTAGCGCGAGATCACTTCGTCGGGATCCACGATGTTGCCCTTGGACTTGCTCATCTTCGAGCCGTCCTTCAGCACCATGCCCTGGCAGATGAGCTTCTGGAAGGGCTCGGGGCCGCTGGCCAGTCCCAGGTCCCGCAGCACTTTGTAGAAATAGCGGGCGTAGATGAGGTGCATGGTGGCGTGCTCGATGCCGCCCACGTAGAGGTCCACGGGCATCCAGGCGTCGCTTTCGGCCTTGGCGAAGGGCAGCTCGGTGTTCTTGGGATCCAGGTAGCGCAGCCAGTACCAACTGCTGTCCACGAAGGTGTCCATCGTATCGGTCTCACGACGAGCGGCCGCGCCACAGCTTGGACACTTCGTGTCCAAGAAGGAATGGGATGTCGTAAGAGGGCTGGGACCGACGCCGTGGAAGGCGACATCCTCGGGGAGACGCACAGGGAGGTTCTCGGGCTTCTCGGGGACAACGCCGCAGCTGGAGCAGTGCACGGTGGGGATGGGCGTGCCCCAGTAGCGCTGGCGGCTGAGGCCCCAGTCCTTGAGCTTGTAGGTGGTGGTCTTGGCGGCGCGCTCGCCCAGCTTGGCGACCATGGCTGTGACCGCGTCTTCGCTCTTCATTCCGGTGAATTCGCCGCTGTTCACCAGAGTGCCCAGATCCCATTCGCTCTCGGACTCGATGACCTTGGGGATGGGCAGGCCGTACTTGGTGGCGAACTCGAAGTCCCGCTCGTCGTGGGCGGGCACGCCCATGACGGCGCCGGTGCCGTAGTCCATGAGCACGTAGTTGGCGGCGAAGACTGGCACCTTCTCACCAGTGAAGGGGTGGATGACCGAGAGGGCCGTGCGGTGGCCCAGCTTCACATCGTTGGTGAGGCGGTCCTCGCGACTCACGGCAGCCACAGAGTCGCAGAAGGCCTGGAGGGCGCGATCGGTCTTGGCGGCCTCCTCGATGACCGGGTGCTCCGTGCTGAGGGCCATGAAGGTGACGCCGAAGAGGGTGTCCAGGCGCGTTGTGAACACTTCGACCTGGCCACCCTGTTCCAGGTCGAAGGCCATGCGGGCCCCCTCGGAGCGGCCGATCCAGTGCTTCTGCATGGTCTTCACGTTCTCAGGCCAATCCAGGCCATCCATGCAGGCCAGCAACTCGTCCGCATACTTGGTGGTCTTGAAGAAGTACTGCTCCAGGGGCTTTTGCGTGACGGGGTGACCCGTGCGCTCATCCTTGCCGTCCACCACCTGCTCGTTGGCCAACACGGTTCCCAGGGCCTCGCACCAGTTAACGGTGCGCATGGCGCGGAACACATCGCCACGCTCCCACATCTTCAGGAAGAGCCACTGGTTCCAACGGTAGTAGTCGTCCTGGAAGCTGGCGATCTCGCGCTCCCAGTCGTAGCTGATGCCCATCTTCTGGATCTGCCCCTTCATCTCCTCAATGTTGGAGCGGGTCCAGATTGCTGGGTGGATGCCGTGCTTGATGGCGGCGTTTTCGGCGGGGAGGCCGAAGCTGTCCCAGCCCAGGGGGTGCATGACCTCGAAGCCCCGCATGCGGCGGAACCGGGCCGTGACATCCCCCAGGGTGTAGTTGCGCACATGCCCCATGTGGATGCGGCCGCTGGGATACGGCAGCATGACCAGCATGTAAAAGGTTTTGGAGCCCGGCAGCAGTTCCGCAGCCCGTTTGGCGTGGAAGGCG
Organism: uncultured Holophagaceae bacterium; assembly: GCA_903913215.1. Classification (GTDB taxonomy): domain Bacteria; phylum Acidobacteriota; class Holophagae; order Holophagales; family Holophagaceae; genus Geothrix. The sequence continues at coordinate 7,430 of CAIWKE010000011.1, read as the reverse complement.
CCGGACTCGAGCCAGCGGCGCTGGATCTCGGGTTCCTGGGTCAGGGGCTGGAAGGGCATGGGTCGACTCCACTGGAACCCTTGATTCTACAAGGAAACGCCGCACTTTCCAGGGGCCTTCAGCGCCTTGGTGGGAGCCGTCGGGTTGTCTTTTCACAGCCTGGAGACCAAGATCCCCGGGTTTGGACAAAATCGAGAAACCGAACGCAATTTGCAGCAGGGACGGGGCAATCCGGCCCTGCCCAGGACTGGCACTCCGTTCTACCCTTGAGGTTCCCCCCTAACAGGCCCCGAGCCTAGGAGACCTTGCATGCAGCGCTATCGAACCCCCCTCCTCCTCCTCACCGCCCTGACTTGTGCCACCGTGGCCCAGGCCCAGTCCAGTCTCACGTCTGGCGCCCTCAAGGGCACCGTCCGCGTCAAGGGCGCCGGTGTGGTGGCTTCGGCCACCGTTACCATCCGCAACCAGGAGACCGGCCTCAGCCGGACCACCAGCACCAATGCCCAGGGTGAGTTCACCTTCTCCCTGCTGCCCATCGGCCCCTACGATGTGACTGTCCAGGCCAAGGGCATGTCCTCCGTGAAGGACTCCTCGCTCCGGGTCAGCCTGGGCCAGGCCACCACCAGCACCTTCACGCTGGACAAGGCCGAGGCCGCCGCCACGGTCGTGGTGCTGGGTTCCGCCCAGGGCCTCGATGCCACCCAGGTGAACACCCTGACCACCATCGACGAGAAAATGGTGCAGGGCATCCCCCTCAACGGCCGCAACTTCACGGACCTCGTCCGCATGACGCCTGGCGCCGTGACCGATCCCACAACCCCTGGCCGCCAGCTCATGGAGGGCGGACGCGGCATCATGAACAACCTCACCATTGACGGGGCGAGCTACAACTCGAACTTCTACGGCGAGCAGCGCGGCGGTGTGGCGATCCCCTTCGCCTTCGGTCTGGACACCATCAAGGAACTCCAGGTCATCCAGGACGCCTTCGATCCCCAGTATGGTGATGCGGTCGGCGGCATCATCAACGCCGTCTCCAAGACCGGGACCAACGACTTTGCCGGGTCCCTCCTGATGCAGTTCCGGCCCTCGAGCCTTGTGGCCCTCATGAAGCCCGTGCCTCAGCCGACGAGCGCCACGACGAACACCACCGCCTCCCGGACCCGGGAGTTCTCCCAGAAGCAGTACAACTTCACCTTCGGTGGCCCGATCATCAAGGACAAGCTGCACTTCTTCCTGGGCCTGGAGACGCAGACCTACAGTCAGAATTCGACTACCGCCTTCCAGAACCAGGGAGCCACGGGCAACAACTCCCTGACCCAGTTCGGCACCTTCATGACCAACTTCGGCAACATCCCGGTGGGCGCCAACGGTCACACCCTGGCCTCCGAGAACGGCCTGGGCGTCATCAACGACAAAAAGAACACCACCGTCTTCGCCCGCCTGGACTGGACCATCAACGAGGACCACCGCTTCAACTTCCGTGTGAATACCCAGAAGTTCACGAACGAGAACGGCACCTTCCCTGTCGGCTCCATCGGCCAGAGCGGCAACTACACTGACGACATCAGCAGCATCTCCTGGGTCGCTGAGCTCACCAGCCTGCTCAGCCCCAACATGACCAACGAGGCCCGCCTGCAGATCGGCACCGAGCGCCGTCCCCGCGCCTCCGCTTCCATGGCCACGCCGGAAATCATCGTTTCCGGTGGCGGCTTCACCGGCTTCTCCGCCGGCCAGTACTGGGCCAGCCCCAGCGGTCTGAACGAGTTCTCCAAGCAGCTCATCGACAATCTCACCTACACCAAGGGCGACTGGACCTTCAAGGCCGGCGCGGATCTGCAGTGGTTCCACTACCAGAACCTGTTCCCCCAGTACCTGGGCGGCTACTTCCAGTTCAATGACTACGCCACGGCGAACGCCTGGAAGACTGGCACCCTCACCGCCGCGAACACGGTCTCCTACAAGGGCTCCATCAGCCCCACCGGCGGCTGGATCGACTATAGCTCCCGCCGCTTCGGCGGCTACCTCCAGGCCCAGTACTCGGGTCTCCTGGACCACCGTCTGACCCTCACCGGTGGCTTCCGCGCCACCAAGGAGGACCAGGCCGACAACCCGCGTCCCAACGCCCAGCTCGTGGGTCTGGACGCCCCCAACAGCAGCACCGCCATCGATCCGCGCATCGGCTTCACCTATGACCTCGATGGCAAGGGCACCACGATGCTGCGGGGCGGCTACGGCTGGTTCAGCAGCCCAAACCCCAGCCTGACGGTCTCCAACACCATGACCTCCAATGGCAAGACGATCTCCGTCTACACCATCACCCAGTCTCAGTTGGCGGCCTGGAACAGCGGTGTGCTCTCCTATGCCAACCGCACGGCCGGTGGGACCACCCTCACCAAGCTGGACCAGCCCTCCCTCCTGGGCCTGGTGACCGCCGCGCCCACCCTCACGGGCCAGCTCTGGGATCCCGACAACAAGCTGTTCAAGGCCAAGCGCGCGAGCCTGGGCCTCGAGCACAAGCTGCCGAACGCCGTGGTGCTGGGCGTCCGCCTCGCCTATGCCGATTTCGAGAACGAGCAGTACTTCCGGGACATCAACCTCTGGCAGAAGAACGCCGATGGCACCATCAATCCCAACGGCTACTACAACGACGGCTACGCCACCACCTTGAACTCCTTCACGAACAAGATCGGCGCCGGTGTCACCACGGCCCGCCCAGGCTTCGCCATCGTGCGCGGTCGTCGCGTGGACCTCACGGGCTTCGGCGATGTTTTCCTGTCCCAGAATGCCGGCAAGGGCAACTACAAGGCCTTAATGCTGACGGCGGCCCGCCAGTCTGACAGCGGCTTCGGCTTCCAGAGCAGCCTGTCCTTCGCCAGCGCCAAGGACATCAACTCCAACGAGCGGAACACCAACGGCCTGTCTGCCGCCTCCAACAGCAACAACCCCGCTGATCCCCAGGCCAACCTGGCCCCCGGCGACTACGATGCGAAATTCCGCGGAGTCTTCGCGGGTTACTTCCCCATCTACTGGGGCGTCCGCGGCATGGCCATGGTCACCTACCAGACCGGCCTGCCCTTCTCCACCCTGGCTTCCAGCGACCTCAACGGGGACGGCGGCACCAACGACTACGCCCCCGGCTACGGCGGCCGGAACGCCCAGCGCCAGCCTGCCACCAAGTCCTCCAGCCTCCGCTTCACCCGCGGCTGGAAGATCGGCCCCAAGTTCGAGGTGGAAGCCAACATCGACATCTTCAACGTCCTCAACTGGGCCAACTTCAGCACCAACCAGACCACGGCCGGCTCTGCCACCTACGGCTACCTCAACACCCTCGACCAGAACACCCGCGAGATGCAGTTCGGCGTGCGCGTGAAGTTCTAGTAGTACCCCACCCAAGGAAAAGGCCCCTCATCGAGGGGCCTTTTCCTGTACTGGGATGACTACTGCATGAGCTTGTGCGGCAAGCTTTCCACACGGGCGGCCTGGGAGATCACCATGTAGTTCAGCTTGCGCTGCAGCTCGCGGATGGTGTTGGCGCCGGCGTAGGTGAGGCCCGAGCGCAGGCCGCCCACAATGTCGGCGATGATGTCTTCCTCGTCCTCCCGGTAGGGCACCTTGGTGGACACGCCTTCGGCGGTCTTCCAGCCCGTCAGCCCGCCCAGGTGGTCATCCGCGGCCTCCTTGCTGGCCATGCCGCGGTAGCTCTTGTGGGTGGGCTGGCCCTGCTCATCGAGGAGGGGCTCACCGGGGGTGGGCCGCGTGCCCGCCAACATGCCGCCCACCATGACGAAGTCCGCACCGAAGGCCAGGGCCTTCACGATGTCGCCGGGGTGGCGGAGGCCGCCATCGGCCACGATGGAACGGTCCGCCCGGGCGCATTCCCGGATGGCCGTGAGCTGGGGCACGCCGAAGCCCGTCTTGATGCGGGTGGTGCACACGCTGCCAGGGCCGATGCCCACCTTGATGATGTCGGCCTTCACCGAGGCCAGGTAGTCCGCGCCCGCGTAGGTGGCCACGTTGCCCACCATGATGCAGGCATTGGGCAGCATGAGGCGCATGCGCTTGACCATCTTCCCCACATACTTGGCGTGGCCGTGGGCCACGTCCACACAGTAGTACTCGGCCCCAGCATCGCGCAAGGCTTCCACGCGCTCCATCTCCTTCTCGGAGGTGCCCACTGAGACGAAGGCCTTGGTGGTGCAGCGCTTGAACATGGCCAGGTTGTCTTCCACGGAGCAGAACCGGTGCAGGGTGCCGATGCCCCCCCGCTCACCGATAAAGTTGGCCATGCCGTCCTCGGTGATGGTGTCCATGTTGGCCGTCATGATCGGCAGTTCGAGCGTCAGGCGACCCGTCTTGTCCGTCATGCCGATATCCACGATGCGTCGGGACTCGTGGTGATTATAGGCAGGGACGAGCAGCACGTCGTCGAAGGTGATGGCGGTTTCAGTCATGGCTTAGCCTTTCGGGGACGTCCCCAAGGATAGCCGAGACGCCTACCTCAACCCGTGTCGGACCTTGAATTCGGGCCAGTCGGCCTTCAGCTGCACGAAGGCCTCGACATCGGCACAGAGCAGGAAGGGGTTGGTGGCCCGCTCCCAGGCCAGGGTGGAGCTGGGTCGGGCGCCGTAGTCGTGGCCCGGCCAGAGGGTCGTGTGCTCAGGCCAGTCCCGCAGCAGGCGCTGGAGGCTCACCCACTCGGTGCGGGCATCCGCGGAGCTGGTGGTGCCACCCACCTTGCCCACGAAGAGGAGGTCCCCAGTGATCCCCGCAGCCCATTCCTCCACGAGGAAGGCCAGGTGGTCCGGGCAGTGACCAGGCACCCGCCACACGCCAAGGTGGAAGGCGCCGAAGGGCAGGCGCTCCCCGTCCTCCAGCACCCGATCCAGGGGCTCCGGATGGCCCGGTCCCCCCAGCACCGGTGCCCCAGTGAGGGTCCGGGCCTGGGCATTGCCGTTGCTGTGGTCCGCATGGCCGTGGGTGTTGAGGATGGCCGTGATGCGCAGGCCCTGGGCCCGAGCCCGGGCCACCAGCAGCTCCGGGTCGAAGGAGGGATCGATGAGAACGCCCTCCCCTGCCTCCCGATCTCCCAGCAGGTAGCCGAAGTTCCGGTCCCCGCCGGTGCGCACCTGCTCAAGGATGAAGCGCATGCTCAACTCCCGCTCAGCGGCCAGGATTATGAGGGTAGGCCTTCTCCAACAGTTTGCGGGCATCCACGCAGATGGGACAGAGGCAGACGGACCGCGTGGCAGACTTGGCGTGCTCCATCATGAACCGTCGCAGCAAGGCGATGAGCTTGGCGTTGGGGATGAGTTCAGAAGACACGGGAGCTCCAGAGGCCCGGACCGAGCCGGGCTGAGGCATGAAGACGATACCGTGGCCAGGTCCTGGTAACTCCGAATAATTCACCATTGCGCCACCAGGCCGTTGCATCGAAAGCCTTTCGCGCAGCGCTGACTCCGTCAAGTCACCGGCTAGGTGATCGAGCTTATGGCTGGAAACCCTCGCACCCACTAGCCTTCATCATGATCACCCGAACCTGTCGAGGCTTGTGGCGGCAGACCGGGAGGAAGGCAGACCATGACTAATCCGCAACCAACGACGGCGACCTCGCGACTCCCAGGCCCGGTGGACAGCCTGGCCCTGGGCGAAGAGGCCCTGGCCCAGATCCAGGCCACCACCCAGCGGCTGCGCAGCCTGGTGGAGGAGAACCAGCGCCGTGTGGTGGCCGCCTCGGGCGAGATCCTACCTGGCCAGAAGGGCGAGGCCCTGCTCTGGAACGAACTGTTTCAGGAGGCCTTTCACCTGCAATCCTTCCAGAAGCACCTGGAGGTCATCCAGGCTTCCACGGCGCTGTTGGCGGAGAGCCTGCAGGCCCGGGTCCACCTGGCCGATCCAGAACAGCCGCTCACGGAGGTGGCCCTGGGGCGCCCCGTCTCCCTCAACCTGGGTCTCAGCCTGGAGAAGCTGGAGCGTTTCTGGATCCTCAGCACCCTGCACGCCCTGCGGGGCAATCGCAGCCAGTGCGCGGCACGGCTGGGCATCGCGCTTCGTACGGTGCGAAACAAGCTCGACAGCTATCGACGTGAGGGTTTCAAGGTTCCGGCGCCCGGGGGCGGTCGCCTCCTGGAGAAGACCCGCATCAACCGCACCACCTCCCGCACCTTGGCGTCCCCATGCTGACGCCCATGATCAGCACCCTCAGCCCCGTCCAGGAGGTCCTCCCCGGGGCAGCTTCCATCCCGTCCGCCCCGTCCGCCTGGGTGCTCTTCGTGGACGATGAGCCCCGCCTGCTGGACAGCCTGCGGCGCAGCCTCTGCGACCAGTTCAGGATCCGCACGGCCACCTCCGGTGCCCAGGCCCTGGAGCTAATCGTCGAGCTGGGGGCGCCTGCCGTGCTGGTGGCCGATTACCAGATGCCCGGTATGAACGGCATCGACCTCCTGATTCACTGCCGCGAGCTGGTCCCGGATACCGTGCGGATCATGCTCACGGGCCAGGGGGATCTGCCCATGGCCATCCGCGCCGTCAACCAGGGCCAGGTATTCCGGTTCCTGGCCAAGCCTGTGCACGGGGATGTCATTCGGCAGGCGGTGGATGAGGCTCTGATCCAGCACATCCAGTTGACCGATCAGCGACGCCAGCTGAGCGAGGCCCTGGCAGCGGAGGAGGGGGCCGGACCGGAACCCTCGGCCCTGGGGCAGCTCCTGGAAGCCCGCCTGACGCGCCGGGAAATGGACGTCCTCCGGCTCATCGGCGATGGGGCCTCATCTAAAGAGATCGCCCCCCGGCTGGGCATCAGCCACCGCACAGTGGACGTCCACCGCAGCCACATCCTGGCCAAACTGAACCTTCACAACTCCGTGTCTCTGGTCAAAATAGCGCTCATGGCGGGTCTGATCTGAACTGTCCAGGCCACGAGATTTCAGACTGACTTTTAGTTATTTGATAATATTTCCTGCTTATCGGCCCACACTCCACCCATGCCCATGAAGCTCCTGATTTTGGCTGAGGTGGGCCGATAAGCAGAATATTTAACACTAGAGCAGATTTCAAATTCCGCCCGTGGGGCAGAATGGCTTGCCAGGCGGGTTTGAGTCCCGTGAGTCGAAGGCGCGATCAGTAAGGCCCCTGGCCCCTGATCGTGCCTTTTCCGCGTATCCATCGATTCCCACAGGAGCCCCGGAGGAGACATGGACTTCGACGAAGCCATCGTGACCCACGGCCACTGGCGCATCCGCCTACTGCACCTCATCAATGGCGCCGACCGGAAGACTTACGACCAATATTTCGGGTTCATCCGGGAATTCCGGGGAAGGCTGAGCGGACTTTGAGGAAGAAGTAGGCATCGTCCCGGTAGCCGTAGCCAATGCGCTTGATGAGCTTGATCTTGTTGTTCACGCCTTCGATCAGGCTGGTGTGGATGGGAAAGT